>JBMOKJ010000004.1:0-309506 GCA_049315325.1 Bacteroidales bacterium | reverse complement strand
GAGCATCTGCCTTACAAGCAGAGGGTCATAGGTTCGAATCCTATTGGTCCCACTTGATTTAAACTCTTACATTAACTTGTAGGAGTTTTTTTTATTTGCGAAAATTCACAACAATGTATTCCACATATATACTTTATTCAGAGAAAACGAATCGATTCTATATCGGCTCAACAGGGAATCTTGAGGAGAGATTATCGAGGCATAATCGTGGTAGAAGCATCTACACAAGGACAGGTATTCCGCGGAAATTAGTTTACCAAGAACAATTCGAAACAAAATCGGAAGCGTATCATCGAGAATTAAAATAAAAGACTGGAAAATCCACAAAAGTATTCAGGAATTAATTGATAAGGAGGTGCTTTAGCCCTGCTGCTTTAGAGCATTCCGTCCAAAATCGGAAAGGTCATAGGGTGAATCCCTGCCTGCGGCAGGCAGGCTATTGGTCCCACTTGATTTAAACTCTTACATTAATTTGTAGGAGTTTTTTTATTTTAGATTGAACCGTCAATTTATCTCCTCATAACAACAGTCAAAAAAAAATGAACGCATCCATTGCTGAATGCGTTCATCTATATAGAGTACTAATTGCTTAAATTAATATCTGCTGCTACCACCACGGCTGCTGCCAGAGTTGCTTCCACCAAAACCGCCACGGCTTCCGCCTGCATTACCACCACCGTAACCGCCGCGATTTCCACCGCCGCCGAATCCACCTGTGCGTGCTGGACGTTCTTCACGAGGACGAGCTTCTGTTACTGCGATCTCTTTTCCATCGAATTCACACTGATTCAACTCAGCGATTGCTTTGTTAGCAACTTCATCATCAGACATCTCTACAAAGCCGTAGCCTTTAGATTTACCTGTAAATTTATCACTGATTACACGTGCAGATGTTACTTCACCATACTCTGCGAAAAGGTCTTTCAAGTCCGCGTCATTGACGTCGAAACTCAAATTTGCTACAAAAATGTTCATTTGTTAAGGGTTTAATAAATTAATAGTAGATTGAAGAGGAAAGGCTGAGAATTTACGCTTACTTTTATAGCCCTTTCGAAATGAACTGGATAGAATAGTGGGGATGACTCGGACTTATTTTCAATTGTCGTCGGTAAAGGTAGACTTAATAATCGGATATTGGAGGTAATAAAACAAAAACTTAATGAAAATCAGACAAATAGCCATATTTTCTGCAATAAAAAAAACGCTATAAGCAAATGCTTACAGCGTTCTTACTTATTGTACCCAGGATGAGATTCGAACTCACACAACCTTTCGGCCACTACCCCCTCAAAGTAGCGCGTCTACCAATTTCGCCACCTGGGTGTAAATATGATTGCCTCGATGTGCCCAGAACAGGACTCGAACCTGCACGTACTTACATACACTAGTCCCTGAAACTAACGCGTCTACCAATTCCGCCATCTGGGCAATCATAAAACAAAAAAATTGCAACCACCGTTGCAATTTAGAGCGAAAGACGGGACTCGAACCCGCGACCCTGACCTTGGCAAGGTCATGCTCTACCAACTGAGCTACTTTCGCATTTTGCGAGTGCAAATATACACCGACTTTTCGAATTTGCAAAGAGAGATTCTCATTTTTTTGTTAAAAATAATTCCTCACAGTTTCAAAGCAAATAGAATCAGATTCGTCTACCGAAAGATGAAGTTTATCCCTGTTTTTTGAATAATTCCTCTATTCGTTGAAAAAAAATACTATTTTTGTCTAGAAGATATTTGGAAATTGATGAATCAGAATTATCCAAATCCTGCTTTTTCACTAAATCACAACCACAAAATGAAAACGCTCAAACTTATAGAAAACGACCCGTGGCTAAAACCTTTCGAAAATGCCATTTTGGGTCGATACGAGTATTCGACATCAAAAATCAAAGAGTTGACCAACAATGGAAAGGAATCGCTCTCTGATTTTGCAAGCGGATATTTATGGTACGGGATGCATCGTACAGAGTCGGAGTGGATTTTTCGAGAATGGGCACCCAATGCAACACAAATCTATCTGATTGGTGATTTCAATAATTGGAAAGAAGAAGGTGTTTATGCCCTGCGACCTCTACCAAATGGGAATTGGGAACTAAAACTACCTATTGATAGATTAACGCATGGAAGTCTTTACAAACTTTCGGTGCATTGGGGCGGAGGACAAGGTGAACGAATCCCAGCGTGGGCAAACCGTGTAGTACAAGACGAGAAGACCAAAATATTCTGCTCGCAAATATGGAATCCGGAGAAACCTTACAAGTTTAAAAAGAAAGCATTCAAGCCTTCGACCTCCCCCCTGCTGATTTACGAATGCCACATTGGAATGGCACAACCAGAGGCAAAAGTAGGAACATACAACGAATTTCGCGAAGAAATTCTACCTCGTATCGCCAAAGCTGGATACAATTGCATTCAAATTATGGCCATTCAAGAGCACCCATATTATGGATCGTTTGGGTATCACGTTTCGAGCTTCTTTGCCCCTTCATCGCGATTCGGCACACCCGAAGAGCTAAAAATGCTGATTGACGAAGCACACCGACTTGGAATTGCAGTGATCATGGACATTGTTCATTCGCATGCTGTAAAAAATGAACTTGAAGGACTTGGTCGATTTGACGGCTCTTACAATCAATACTTTTACGGTGACCACAAACGTGAACATCCAGCTTGGGATTCACTCTGTTTCGATTATGGGAAAAATCAAGTTATTCATTTTCTTTTATCAAATTGTAAATATTGGCTCGACGAGTTTAAGTTTGATGGCTACCGTTTCGATGGTGTAACGTCGATGCTATACTATTCGCATGGATTGGGTGAAGCTTTTGGTGGCTACGACGATTACTACAATGGAGGTCAGGATGGCAATGCAATTTGCTACCTCACACTTGCCAATGCTCTGATTCACGAAGTCAATCCAAAAGCCATAACTATTGCTGAAGAGGTGAGCGGAATGCCTGGTCTCGCCACAAAAATGGAAGATGGAGGAATAGGCTTTGACTACCGAATGGCAATGGGAATTCCTGACTATTGGATTAAGATGATCAAAGAGAAAGAGGATCGCGACTGGCATCCATCATCTATCTGGTGGGAACTGACTAACAGAAGAGCTGACGAAAAGACAATTAGTTATGCTGAGAGCCACGACCAAGCGCTAGTAGGCGATAAAACAATTATTTTCCGACTCATCGATGCCGATATGTATTGGTTTATGTCGAAACTCGGAGACTCTTCGTTTACTGTAGATCGTGGATTGGCTTTGCACAAAATCATTCGGCTTGTGACGGCTTCTACGATCAACGGGGGATATCTCAACTTTATGGGAAATGAGTTTGGACATCCGGAGTGGATTGATTTTCCGCGCGAGGGTAATGGTTGGTCTTGCCAACACGCCCGTCGCCAATGGAACTTGTTCGACGACGAAAATTTGAAATACCACTACTTGGGTGATTTCGACCGTAATATGATTGATGTAATCAAAAACACCAAGAAATTTGAATCAACGGAAATACTGAAAGTGTGGGACAACGACAGCGATCAAATCCTCGCCTATCGTCGCGCCGACTTGCTGTTTGTCTTTAATTTCCACCCATACAGGTCGTTTACCGACTACGGATTGCTTGTGCCCGAAGGCGAATACGAAATCGTTCTCAACTCTGATGATGCTCAATTTGGCGGGTTTAATCGTGTGGACGACAATCTAAAACATTTCACGCTACACGACCCGCTCTATGCATCTGAGAAAAAAGGGTGGTTGCGACTTTACATTCCATCGAGAATGTCGATGGTGCTGAGAAAGAAATAAATGACAACCTATATTTAGGAAAAATTAATAACCCTCAAGAAAGGAATCTAATTTTGGATTCCTTTCCTAATTTAGTATCATATATTTTTGTCAGCAGTTTTTCCTCGATCTTTTCAAACTTTTGCTCAGCGCATTTGTTTTACTGATTAATCAAAATAAATTAAATATGTACGCAATACTTCAAGCTGGTCACTCGTGGTGGGCAGCGCTTACGATTCTTTCATTATTTGTGGCTGTTACAAACTCAGTATTTGGAATGAATTCAAAACGAGAATTTTCAGTCAGAGATCGCAAAATATCACTCTTTGCAATGACTTTTGCACATCTACAACTTATTTTTGGATTAGTCTTGTATTTCATCTCGCCTATTGGGTTTAGTGCATTGGGGCAAATGAGTAGCGCTATTCTTCGATTAACATCACTTGAGCATCCGCTTGTTGGTATCCTCGCCATCACGTTGATAACTATTGGATGGTCGAAACACAAAAAGACCGACAACGACGCTCGCAAATTCAAACAAATCGCCATTTTCTATGGAGCGGGTTTGATTTTGATCCTGAGCAGAATCCCTTGGTCGTTGTGGTTTTAGTCAGCTGAAACGGTTATTTTTTGTCGAAGTAATTTTTGCGGATAATCAAATCAGAGACTTGCCAAGCGTCCAACGCTTGCTGAAAAATCGAATCCGGTACAGATTTCAAGTCTGAAACCACATTCATCTTAGCATCTATCGCAAATCCTGACTTTCTTTCATCGAAAATGGAGAAACCTAATCCGTGCCACGCATAATCGCTTGCACCGAGCAGATGGAGCAACGTGGGGTAAATATCAATTTGCCCCATTGCAGCCGTATAGCGACCTTTTGCCGAAGCATTCAACACAATCAACGGATTGTAACTCTGCGCTCCGAATAGCGTCTTGCAGCAGCTGTTTCGCAAATACGGTTTGTGACTGAAAGCGTCATGATCTCCGGTAATGACAATGGTTGTTTGATGAAACAAACCTGCCTTTTTTAAATCCGATATAAATCGGCCGATGCAAATATCGACGTAGTGAATGGCGTTCAGATAATCAGCAATGTATTTGGGGCACTCTTTGGGCGTTTGAAGATAGATTCGACCGTCAATCAATGTAAAAGGCGCATGCGAACTCAGTGTAATCATTTGAGCAAAAAATGGCTTAGGCAAAGCACTGAGCTGCTCAATAGATTGAGCAAAAAAGGAACTATCCGTCAATCCGAATTCATAAGTTTCGTCGTAACGAAATTGATCGATTGAAATAAGTTTGTCGTATCCAAGACTTTTATTGAACACACCTTGATTCCAAAACGACGCATTACCTCCAAGCAGAGTTGTGGTTGAATATCCTTTTGATTGCAAGGCTTTTGCAAGGGTAAAATAGCGGTTATGCGGGTTGCGGAAACAAGTTGCGCCTGAGCTGAGAGGCAACAATCCAGAGTTAATGATGAGTTGCGCATCGCTCGACCGCCCATCTTTCACCTGAGGCACCACATGATCTGCAAAGAAGCACGAATCGCCGCTTAACAACTGATTCAAATTCGGTGTAATCTCGATGCCATTTATCTTTTTTTCGATAGGAAACGATTCGAGCGATTCGACGACCAACAAGATGACATTTCGCTTCAAATCAGCTTTCATAGGGTCTATTTTCTCCATTTCGGCATGATTCGCCAACCAACTCTCAATTTGATGTTGCTCTGCGGTTGAGATTGATTTCCCTGCACTGAAAAAGTCGATTGATTGCCAAATCCAGCAACTCACAAAGCCGTAGCTCGATGCTCCTTCAATTAAATCGTATCGAAAATCGTTTTCTTGCGAAAGCAGATTGCTCACATCGTTTCTTTTTTGATAAAGCTGATTGCCGATTACAAGAGAGATAAGGAAGAAAATGACTGCCGTTGTTTTTAGGCGCAGTTGACCTCGTTCAGCCACCATTCGAACCTTGAGAAAGAGATAATAAGTGGCAATCAACGATAGAAAAGAAAGCAGAAACGCGCTATCTGCCCATCTGAAGGACGAAAAAATACTCTCCTTCAATCCGTTTAGATTCTCAACCATCGTAAAAGAATCGATGGGAATAATCGTATAGTAGGTGCGGAAATAGAGCGCATTTCCGACAAGATAAGTGGTAATAAGACCTAAATAAATAAATATCAACCCTTTATACCGTCGCGGCACAAAATAGATTAGGGACAACAGGAACGCAGTAGAAACATTAAATATGATTGCAGGTGGATATTCCCACGAAAGTGGACGCTCCACAATCTCAAAAAACCACAAAAAATCGAAAATCAGAACTGCTACAAAAAGAACATAAAGTAACAGGTTGAAGCGATATTTTTGCAACAAATCCACTAATTTTCGAATGATATCACTCATTATCTTCTGTTGGTTTTTGGACTAAATATTTTGTAAAAAAAAACGGCAAACTGAATGATAAGTCATTGACAGTTAGCCGTTTTGATGTGATAAGCCACTCTTATTTTCTATGCGGATAGATGTAGCTATTATTTCTATACTCGCCGCTATTTGTTGAGTACCAATCTGCGTAAGATACACCGTTGTTAGTCACCCAATTATCATAATGTTTGTAGCCTTTACTCAAGTTGTAATCTGTCGGGTTATTTCGCTCATCTTCAACAGGATACTCAAATTTAACAGGTGTATCTAACACCCAAGGATAGCGCTGCAATCCGACGTACCACAAATTATTTTGATTCGTTTTATCATCAGATGTATTATAATAAATCGAATTAGCTTTTGAAGTACCCGGAAGTCCCGGTTTGTGTACCTCTTTTCCTCGATTCTGATTGACCACCAAGAACGGATTATATGGCAATGATCCTAACGATGCCAATGTAACAGGTGACACAAAGGTTATTTTCTTAGTAATCGAAACCGGATTGTATTGTGTAGCTAAAGGATTGACATTAATATAACTCGATACTGCGCTTGAAAAGCCAAACAAAGTATAAGCATTGTCAAAAAACGGAACAACCACTTTGGCTGAATTTTGACCAGTTTCGTAACCTTTGGCATGCAATGTAAACAAAGAGCCACCCAACAAAGTTCCTGGGCCCAAATAAGTCGTTGCTATGGATTCAACATTACTTTGGTTGGCATTGAGCTCCCAAGCAAAACCATTTAAATAAAGTGCACCAATTGCTGCAACGCGGCTATTCAGAATCACATCCTTTACTGTTCCTGCTGCATTTGTAACGTAAGTAACTCTGTAGTCCACAACAAGGTCATTGCAATCGTAGTCGCCTTTATTTGGCCAGTTATCTTCGAATGCTAATGTTCCGTAAGTTGACGCACCAGGGTAGTAATTATTAAACGCTCTCTCAGGATCTGTCGGATATTCATCAACAACATCGTTTACTCCATCTCCATCGGAATCACTCAGACCACTATTCAGAGAATTCAATTGGGTAATATCGACCGCAGTTATTGGATTCACAGCAACATTAAACACGCAATCGTTGAAATCGTTATCCGAACCACCTCCAGTCGATCTACGAATATCTTCTATTCCAAGTACAATTTTTTCGTATTCCGCACTGTACAAAAGCACCGACTGCGACAAACCCTGATCGTTGTAAGCAAAGTTGGTGAATTGTGTTCCTGAGGGATAAGCTCCATAGCCATTAGACGATAAGAACCAACCAACAGTATATCCGGCAGGAAAAACGTCTGTCCAGTTACTTGTAACATTCGGGTCGGCACTTGGATCGCAAAACATCAGTTTAACTCTATCGCCTTGAACCAATGCTCCGTTAGAACCACTTGCTGAAGAATTAGGGAAAATGATGATTTTCTTAAACAAATCCGAAGATCTGGATGGTGCTCCATCAGCTGTTTTGTAGTAAAAATAGCCCAAGCAGTTTTGGTAACCTGCCCCTTCAGACACAAACGTAATCCACACATTGCAATTATCCACCAATTTCAGATTCGCTTTGTTGGAATTATCAATAAACTGAGGATGATTATCGGGAATATTGTTTGGCACTTCTGCCAATGTAGTCCCAATTTGAGTAATTAATCCTGTAGGTATTGATTCACGAATATCGATAAAAGAAGGTCTTCCATCGTCATCTCCTGGCACCCCTGAGTAATTACCCAATATCCATGCTCCAGTTAGAGCATAATTACTATTCTGATTATCATATACTTTCGGGTTATAACCAGTTGGGTAAGCTCTAGCTTGTAAGAATCGTTTTGCAAATCCTCTAGGATAAATTGACTCAACAATTCCAGTTTTGATTACATCGTATACCATCGGATTATCGTATCCATCTACAATGGCATACAACTTAGTGACATAAGTAGGTATTGCCATGGAAGTGGTGAATGATCCATTCGCGTCCGTTACCCCTTTGATGTTGGGGACAAGTCCGGGTTTCAAACTAGAAATTTTTTCCTGATAAGGATTTTCGAGATACAATCGTACCATTACACCGGATACAGAATTACCCGATAAATCTTTCACGTTCAACTTTACCGAAATATCAGATTTTGTAGCGAAGTTAAAAGCGAGAAATGATTCTGTATCCGAACCACTAAACTGGTCGTCCTTTTTACAACCAGTAAATGATACAAAAAAAGCCAAAATTAGCAAGAAGTAATTCAGTCTTGCCGTATGATTTATTGATAGTTTCATCGTAGAAAAAATATGTGTGTAATAAACTGAGAACCAAAATATTATGCAAATATACTACACTCTCTTAAAAAACAATAACTTTTTGCAAATATTAGCGATTTAAAAAAAAAGCTTAAAAATTGCAAATCAGGTTGTTATCCTCAAAAATGCACATAAATTCTACTAACGACAACCCTTAATTTCTAATCCATCGTTTCACCTCTTCGAGCGAGCGGTCGGTCTCTTTGGCATACATCATAAGTTGCTCCTCGCCTACCTTTCCAATCATAAAATAATCAGACTGAGGATGTGCGAAAAAGAATCCACTCACCGATGCCGCGGGTGACATTGCTCCATTTTCGGTCAACGTAATGCCTGCGCTCGACAGATTAACAATATCGTTCAGGATAAAGTTCACCGATTGATCGGGCAGCGACGGATAACCTACTGCTGGACGAATGCCCCGGAAACGCACTTTCAGCATTTCATCGATAGAGAGATTTTCATCTGCAGCATATCCCCAAAACTCTTTGCGGATTTTCTCGTGCAAATTTTCCGTTCCGGCTTCTGCCAAACGGTCGGACAAGAAACTTACCAACATAACCATAAAGTCGTCTTCTGCCTTTTCGTATTCCTTCATCAAACCTTCAATTTTTCCTCCAGCTGTCACACCGAAACATCCGATATAGTCGGTCACACCAGAAGTTTTTGGTGCAATAAAATCGGCTAAAGAATAGTATGGGTTATCGCTGTCAGCCTTCTCTTGCTGACGCAAAACTGGCACTTTTACTTCACCCTTCTCGGAGTTGATGTAGATGGTTCGGTCGTCCGAACTAGCTTCGTAATGTCCGTAAACTGCTGACACACAAGCTTCATCAGCAATGAGCCGATCCAACACGCGCTCTGCATCGCGGTAGAGTTTGAGAGCTTCTTCTGCTTTCGGACGATCTTCTACGGGGAATGAATTCACCCACGCCAAACGGCACGAATCGCAACCGTCTAACTCCGCAATCTTCGCAAATTTTCCACCTAAACGCCACGAGCTAAAGAAGAATATCCAGTGGATATACGGCACCAACTCTTTCACTGGAATATCGATGCGGTGCGTTCCCATATTGTTGGGTTTCGCCGGAGTATAATTGCTAAAGTCGAGCTTTAACGCACGCTCTTTTGCTTCGGAATATGGCGCCATTGGTTTCTCTTTCTGAATACTTAATCGTAAAGTTTCGTATTCACTTTCTAACTTTGCAACATAATCGGCACGAGTATCAAGGTTCAGCCATTGTGCCAATTTTCCAGGAGTTTGCGACGCATCTTTCGAGTGTATCACCGGAGCACCAGTGTAATGTGGTGCGATTTTCACCGCGGTATGTATTTTAGAAGTGGTGGCACCACCAATAAGCAACGGCATTTTGAAACCTTCCGCTTCCATGGCCTGTGCTACGCGGGTCATTTCGTCGAGCGACGGGGTAATTAACCCACTCAATCCGATAAAATCGGGCTGTATCTCTTTCGCTTTCTTGATAATCTCTTCGAGGTGAACCATCACACCCAAATCGACCATTTCGTAGTTGTTGCACGATAGCACCACGCCCACAATGTTTTTACCAATGTCGTGTACGTCGCCTTTCACGGTAGCAATCAAAACCGTTCCTGCTTTCGATGTTCCGCTCACCTTTTCGGCTTCGAGCACAGGTTGCAGTATGGCGACCGCTTTCTTCATCGTGCGGGCAGTTTTCACAACCTGCGGAAGAAACATTTTCCCTTCGCCAAATAGTTCGCCTACCTTGTTCATCCCTTTCATCAACGGTTCATCGATGATGTCAACGGCTTTTGCATAAACGGTCAATGCTTCGGCAATGTCCTCTGCCATGTGGTCGCCAATTCCTTTTTGCAAGGCATGAATTAAGCGATCTTCGAGAGGTAGCGAACGCCATTCGTCTTGCTGAACCTGTTTTTCGCCAGTCGAAGTATTCTTCAACTGTTCGGCAATGTCGAGCAAACGCTCCGTAGCATCAGCACGACGATTGAAAATGACATCTTCGATGGCTTCCAATACATTTGCAGGAATATCGTCGTACAATACCGCTTCCGACGGATTGACAATCGCCATGTCCATTCCCACCTTGATGGCGTGGTAGAGGAACACCGAGTGCATCGCCTCGCGGATGTAGTTGTTGCCGCGGAACGAGAAGGAAAGATTACTCAAACCACCGCTCACTTTCGCGCCTGGTAAGGTTTGCTTGATCCATTCGGTCGCTTTCAGGAAGTCGATTCCGTAGGTTGCGTGTTCTTCGATACCCGTGGCCAATGCCAACACATTCGGATCGAAAATAATATCGTTCGGGTTGAATTTTACTTCATTCACTAATAAATTGTAAGCACGAGTACAAATCTCCACTCGACGTGGGAAGGTATCTGCCTGTCCTTGCTCGTCGAACGCCATCACCACCGCAGCGGCGCCATAGCTTTTGAGCAGTCGGGCTTGTTCGAGAAACTGCGCTTCACCCTCTTTCAGCGAAATGGAGTTGACCACACATTTGCCTTGAACACACTTCAATCCCTCTTCGATGACGTGCCATTTCGACGAGTCAATCATAATCGGCACGCAGCAAATATCGGGTTCCGACATCATCAGATTGAGGAACGTGGTCATCTCTTTCACCGCGTCCAACATTCCTTCGTCCATGTTTACATCGAGGATTTGCGCACCATCTTCCACCTGTTTACGGGCAATAGTGAGCGCCTCTTCGTAGTTTTCTTCTCTGATTAAGCGCAGGAATTTGCGCGAACCGGCCACGTTGCATCGCTCGCCAATGTTCACGAAGTTATTCTCAGGCTTAACATCCAGCAGTTCGAGTCCCGAAAGGCGCATCGCCTTAGTAGGAGCCGATTTGGCGTGAGGTGTCATGCCTTGCAGCATCGATTTGTAGGTGGCAATGTGGTCTGGCGTTGTTCCGCAACATCCACCAATGACGTTCACCAAACTTTCTTCGAAATACTCTTTAATTTGCAACGCCATAATCTCGGGTGACTCGTCGTATTCGCCAAAGCGGTTTGGCAATCCGGCATTCGGATAAGCGCTGATGTAGTAAGGTGAAATTTCACCTAACTCCTTGATAAACGGCTTCATATCGCGTGCGCCGAATGAGCAGTTTAATCCGACGGAAAGAATATCGGCATGTTCGACCGATGCGAGGAATGCACCCATCGTTTGACCTGAAAGTGTGCGACCACCTTTATCAGAAAGCGTGACCGAAAGCATGATTGGTACTTTCTTTTCGAGCTTTTTCATCGCTTTTTCGGCAGCAAACAGCGCCACTTTGGCGTTCAGAGAATCAAAAATAGTCTCTATCAGCAGCAAATCCACGCCGCCTTCTATCAATGCCTCAATTTGTTCTTGATACGAATCGCACAGTGCATCGAACGTCAGCGCACGATAAGCAGGATTGTTTACGTCGGGCGACATTGAGCAGGTTTTGTTGGTCGGTCCAATCGCACCCGCCACATAGCGCGGAGTAGATGGGTCTTTTGCCGTGAATTCGGCTGCCACTTCCAATGCCAGACGTGTAGCCGCTAGGTTCATCTCGCGAACGTAGGACTGCATGCCATAATCCTCCATCGACACGGAGTTGGCGTTGAATGTATTTGTTTCGATAATGTCTGCTCCCGCCATCAGGTATTTCGCATGAATTTCGCGAATCACCTCGGGCTTGGTGATGCAAAGCATATCGTTGTTTCCTTTGTAGGTGCGGTTGCCGCTCACGAGCGTGCCACGGTAGTCTTCTTCAGACAGTTTATACTGCTGAATCATTGTCCCCATTGCTCCATCGAGCACTAATATTCTGTCTTCGAGAATTGATTGAATTGTCGGTTTTGTTGCCATCTTTTTATCTTTAAACGCAAAGGCACGAATGTGCTAAGGTTTTATTTTTCGTCCTGTTTACTTGTTTTTAACCGCAGAGGACGCAAAGAATTCGCAGAGCTCCGCTGAGAATTGCTAAGCGATGTGTACTAGTCAAGTTATCAACTTCCTATTAACGTGCAAAGGTACGCCTTTGTTTCCATTTCTCAAAAGGAGTCAGGGTTTTAGCTTAAACTGAATAGATTTTGCTTGTTCTTATTTTGAAATTACTTACTACCTTACACTATCGAAAGAAGCACTATCTTTACAACAAAAATCGAAGATGAGAATATTAGTGATTATCCGCCATGCCAAAGCTGAATCGGCAGAGCTAGGAGTGAATGATTTCAATAGAAAACTGACCGGCAAAGGGAAAAACGATGCAGCCAAAATGGCATCGCTGCTCAAAGAGCAAAATATCAATCCACAACTATTGATTTGCAGCAGTGCCAAAAGGGCCTATCAGACCTGTGCCATTTTTGCCGAACAACTTTCAATAGAACCAAAAGAGATCGTAAAGAAGAACAGCCTTTACGAGGAAATTGATGTGACTGAATTAAAGCAACTCCTAACAGAAGTAGCACAAACCAGAGGGACTGTCTTTTTATTTGGGCACAATCCGACTCTTGCCAATCTTATTGGCGAATTAACAAACGATTTCGACGGACATCTACCCACTTCCGGTGTAGCTGTTATAAAGTTCAATATTGATAATTGGGATGAATTGGAGGGCGTAAAAGGAGAAATCAAGCTCTTTGCGACACCGTAAAGTGCCCTTTTATTCGGCTTGCAAGCTTTTTCCGGCATTTTTGCTTACCTTTGGAGATTATTTTTTAAAAATTTCTCATCCAAAATGACATTTGCAGAACTCAATCTGAACGAACAATTGCTTGAAGCAATTTCTCACATGGGCTTCAAAGTAGCCTCACCCATTCAAGAACTCGCTATTCCTAAAATATTAGCTAACAAAGATTTAATCGCTTGTGCCCAAACGGGAACGGGCAAAACGGCAGCGTTCGTACTTCCCATTCTCGACAAGCTAACGGGGCTGGACGAAACGACTGTCAACACGCTCATTATCGTGCCAACGCGCGAATTGGCGATACAGATAGATCAAGAAATTCAGGGTCTCTCCTACTTTATCAACGTCACATCGGCTGCCATCTATGGTGGTGGCGATCGCGGAGAGTTTGCATCGCAAGAGATGTCGCTCAAGAATGGTTCGGAAATCATCGTTGCTACTCCTGGTCGATTGATTGCGCACCTCGCAATGGGGTACGTCGATTTCTCGAAGGTAAAACACCTCGTACTCGACGAAGCCGACAAGATGCTCGACATGGGATTCCTCGACGATATCGAGAAGATTATCAAACACCTGCCCGTAGAGCGTCAAACGCTGATGTTCAGTGCCACGATGCCAGATAAAATCAAGACGTTGGCGAATAAGATTCTTCGCGAACCGGAACAAATCACGTTGTCGATTTCGAAACCGGCAGCGGGTATTTCGCAAAACCTCTACCTGACACACGACCACCAAAAGAACGGAGTGCTGAACCATATTCTGAAAGAGCACCACGAAGATAAGAGCATCATTGTGTTCACGTCGTCGAAGATGAAAATCAACGAAATAATGACTGCTTTGCGTCGCTTCGGGCACCGTCCGCAAGCGTTTTCGTCAGACTTGGGACAAGCAGAGCGCGAAGAGGTTCTTCGTGGTTTTCGTTCGAAACGTACAAGAATTATTGTGGCCACAGACGTAATGAGCCGCGGCATCGACATCAAAGAGGTGAACATGGTAATCAACTACGACTGTCCGCGCGATGCCGAAGACTACGTGCACCGCATTGGTCGTACGGCGCGCGCCAATACCAAAGGAACCGCCTTCACGCTTGTGAACGAGCGCGACATGCACAAGATGCAACAGATTGAAAAGTTGATTGAAGCGGAAGTGCCCCGATGCACCATGCCTGCCGAACTGGGCGAAGCACCTGAGTGGAATCCGAATGGCGCACGTGGCGGTGGAAAATTCCGCCCAAAGAATGCGCATACCAAACCAAAACCAAAGCGGCCAATTACGAACAGTCCGAAATCGGGACCGCACCATGCGAAAGAGAATCCAGCTCCGCACGTACCAAAAGCAAAACCAATCATAAAGAAAAAGGATTGATTTATATATCAGTTTTCAATCTGCAATTATCTTTTGCTCCAAAGAATCAAATAAGCCATTGAGCTATATTTGATGGTGATAAAATAACCCCTAAACTTCTTTTTGGAAATTTAGGGGTTAATTATTTTGAATTTAGTACCTATACTAGCTACTTCTTAACTGTGGCCGCTTTCGCAGGCAGTTTCTTTTTCTTATTAAGTGTTGCTTTACCTTTAATTGGTTTTTTAATACTCTTTGCTTTTGTGCCATTTGTAGTTGTGGATGGCAAAGCATTCGAAATGGTTGCTACAGGAATTGTAGCTGGGACAACAACTTGCTTAGCAATTTGTAATGCAACAGAGGCAATCGAATCGGCACGTTGTTGTGTTGCAATCGAATCCATTTGAAGTTTCATACGGAGCGAATCAGCAGCATGTATGAGTGTTGAATCAACCGGTGGAATGACAACCAAAGTATCGTGTTTCACCACAATCGTATCGCTATCCATTTTTGCATGAACAACCAATGAATCTATCACAGGTATCGGCATAACTGGTGCCATAGGTGGCGGAGGTGCAGGAAGCACAACTGGAATAGCTTTTGGCGTTTTACGGCGACTGTGACCAAACGGAATTGAAAAACCTGTTTCAAAGTTAAGATTGAAAGCATCTATCGGTGCAAACTGTTTCGTTAAATTTGGAATTACATAATCTGATGCAATAAAGAAATTGAACCAGCAAGGAGAGAAACTCAATGCCACCCCGTAGCGGTTGTAGTCTTTAGTAAGCATCGCAGCATTTCCCGAAATCATAAACCACGAGAATGGACGTAGATTGATTACTCCAACTAATTCATCTGTTTTGCGAATCACACTACTGTAGTTTTGATACAACATACCCACCGAAATATCGTGACTAGGATTTCCAAAGAAACTATATTCGGCGCTAGCTCTGATAATAGTTGGCAAATCATATTTGTAAGTTTCAGTCACTTCAGCATCTTTGAATTGAATGAGTGTTTTTGCATCTTCTTTCAATTGATCTACTTGTGCATCCACATTTACGTTCTGAGCATCGATTTCGGTAAATCCATTAAATGACACACCTCCTTGAGCTACAGCACGTCTTACCGATGTCGAATTCCATTTGAGTGATCCTAAATCGTTAACCGAAGCCGACAATGTCAGTTTTTTAACAGGATTATAGGTTATTCCTAAATCGACAGCGCCCCCATAACCCATAGGCTTCAAGCCTTGTTTGTTGAATGAGAATGTATCGAATTTGTATATATTATTTTCATCTTTCTTGAATGCAGCAGCATCAGCCATCATCACTAAATCGCCTTTGGCATCAACACTAAAAGCGCCTTGATTGAAAATAACATCAAATTTGCTGTAACTAAATTGAGCCGATGAAAGACCAACGAGCAATTTGGCATTCAATCCAAATCTCACCTTTTTGCCAATCATTCTTGAATAGCCAATGGACAAATCTCCAATGTTTGTTTGTTGGAAAGAAATGGCATTCAAATCGTATTTTGCATAACTATTGCTCATTCCCTTTTTTGCCAACGCAAAAAAATCGTAAGGAAGATTGACATGCAGATTTTCGCGAAACCCTACATTAAAAGACCAAAAACTGTTTCGTTTTGTAAAAAAACCAAACGAAAATATATCGGAACTTAATGCTTGATTAATGGTTGTGTTGGGGTCAATTCGGCTTAAGAAATCATCTGCCGAAACTGCTTTATTCATAAACGTGGCATGCTTTCCATCCATCGGGAAAAGGAAATCTGAAACTCCTGATGTAGAGTTAGCATACATTCCAAAACGACCTAGAACAGGAAATGATAAGTAACCGTATTCGGGCACAAAAGCAGGATTCATCTTGTTTATGCCGCTCATCTCGTTTAGGAAATATTTACTATACGAAAGCTGAGCAGTAGCTGTTTGCAGCATCACCGTGCCTAGAAACGCTATTAAGCCACTGACTACGATTGTTTTGATTGAATATATCTTGTTGTTCATAACGATAAAATTAATGGATTATACAATGTACTCTACAACGGCCTATTTAACTGTTACGCCTTTGAGCACTCTCACTTTGAGCGCAATTTTAACAGACTGGCTTGCTTTTAATGGCATTCCGGCAACGGTACTATTTTTACTCGCATTTACTTTGAATGAGATAGCATCGAGTTGATCTATTGCTCCACTAACTAACTCCTTCAAACCTAGATTGATGTTTGTACGTTGTGCTGAACCGTCGATATTACAAGATTTTATTGTATTTGATTGATTAATTTTAATCCCAGTCACCACCTTTTTATCTTTGTCTAATGGCACAAGTTCGAGATTCAAATCAAGCGGAATTTCATTATCTACAGCTGCAATAACGGCTACTGTGTCAGCATAATTTGTAAAGTCTTTCAACTTGGTGTGCAAATCGGCAACTGTATCGGTATATTGAAGTTGAAACTCCTGTCCGAAATCCAACGGTACGTGTATGTTGTATTTCACCTTCAATTGGTTGACAGCCGACTGCAAATCTACCTTGTGGCGCGTGCCTGTAACGGTCGGTGTCACTTTGATTTCCAATTCATCGGGAACAGTTTTTAATAAATCAGGGAGATTTGGAATAACAATGGATTGATATCCTACCGAACTATTCTTACTAGACGGCGAGATCAAGAATTTACTCCAAGTAGGCTGTCCAAGCGTTTCAGCGGCTAATATCGACATCGAAGTCGAAATCTTACCTGCTGAAATCACATTTCCACTGCGTTTAGGAATCAAATCCATAGCAATGTCAATTGGAATACCTGTTGTATTAGCTACTTCAATAGTGATGACAGGATTTATGATATCCAATTTCGTACCTTCCTGTTTCAAGAAGTTTGGCAAATTCAAATTAACCGTTTTTAGAATTGGATCAATCACAGGAGCAAACTGTCCTTCCACATTGCTTACAGTCATATCGCCAATCGACATTGACGGCTCAACGGTGATTGTTCCCATGTCTTTCACATTCAGATTAGCCCCTTTGACATAAACCGAACCTTCGAGAGAAACTGACTCGTTCAGATTGAATGTTCCATTGGTTAAACTCAGTCCATCTACACCAAAATCGATGCCTTCAAGAGTGACAATCTTAACAAAACCATCGGTAACTTTGAAGCCACGATTGAGAATAATCTGATTTTGTGAATTGACATTTCCTGCTGCAAATTTCAGACACTTTGGAAACGAAATCGTGTAATTGTAGAAAAACAATGAATCAAATGCTTGTGGCAATCCTTTCACATTCAGTTTCAATTGCAGCTGAGATGGAGTTTTTAGATCCACAAGATAGAGTTTCTTCAAGTCATTCGATACAAATTTCGAAATATTGAAATCTGAAGTTTTACTTGGTACAGCAGCAGTAATCTTCTTGGTTGTTACAGACGCATCACTTATTTTGAAATTATTAAACGTCCCACTAAATGTTAAATCTTTGTTGCCCATTCCTTGAGCTGTTTTCAGAAATGTTCTAATTGAAGCTAATTTCAAACCAACCGCTTTATAGGAAAGGGATTCGTTTACTGTAAATGCACCTACTCCATCGGCAATGTCTTTATTGATATTCATCCCCGTCACATCCAATCGTTTAGTACCATAAAGATTATCGTAAGGTAATGTATAGACATTGGAACTTGTATTCAATCCTGCAGTAGGCTTAAAAATAAATGTTTTCGGAAGAACAACCTCAATATAACCACTTGACAGAGAGAATGGATCGATATTAGGATTTGAAATTGTGAGGTTTATATAAGCATTTGGTTCAAAAGTTACTTGATTTAAGTGGGTAACTTCAGATGGAATACCACCTATTTCTTTATTGATTGCCTTGCTGCCGGCATCCATTGTGATTGAGGTTTCATTCGACTCAAGTTCGATGTTATCCATAACAGGAGAAGCCTTTATCGTCAATGTCAAGTCCAAAGTTTTTCCATTAATATCTGTTAAGTTGTTAACATCGCCTGTGATATCGTATTGAAGTGTATAAGGAATATTTCTCGACATCGACATCGAACCAGGTTGGGGAACATTTTCAACATTGAGGTAGTCTAAATTGAAACTATAATATACAATATCTTGAGTGGGGTCAAGAACATCATTTTCAACTATAAAGGAATTACCTACAATTTTAGCGTGACTGCCAGTTGGTCCGACAGCATTTGAAATACCATATTCTGTAGGAAAATCTATTCTGAATGATTTAACTGTTTCAACTCGGTTCGAAATAGCCAAACTGTTTATTTTTGATTTATCAAAACGAATCGTAACCGTATTCGATTTCAACAAAACTTTGTCAACTTTCACTATCTCAGCAGGATAAGATGCAATATTGAGCACTTGAGTAAACGATTTACTGATATTCAATCCAATGGGACCAACTGCAAATTGAGTGCTGGCTTTTCCCTTAGAAGCAATATTCGACCTCACTGGACTCGGTGGCGAAACTGAGATAACCTGTGAAATATCATTTGTGACATCAATTGCTTGTACTTGTTGGTTAACGATAAAAGAAGGTGTCACGAAGGTTGTAGTCGAGGATACTGGATCTATAACGAATGTTGGGAAAGTTAAATCGGCAAAACTCACTGTCGACGGGTTTATCGTAATTGGATTTATAGAGAATGTGACTGGATTAATTGATTTTACATCCGAAATCACCGAGTCTCCTTTACCAAGTGAATAAGAACCATCTTCGGATTTTTTTAGCAATTCGATGTCTTTTGCCTTAATCATACTATCTAACCGAATAGGTTTCGTAGAACCAATTTGAATTAATAGAGAGTCTCCTCCAACAGTCACCTCAGATATAATACCAGTTGATAAATCATATTCGTTTTTGATACAAGATATTACCAAAAACAGCAAAAAAGAGCTTAATAGTAGTGGCGTAATCCTTGGGCTCTTAAACCGTGGTTGCATTTTCCATTTCATATTTATTCAAATTAGAAGATTAAACAAAAGAGCAAGCAAATGATGCATTTTAAATTACATAATGATAATTTCACGAATTTATTGATTTAAAATTCATTAACCAAATAATTCTAAGTAATAATTTCAAATTTGCTCATTTAAAGCAAAAATTTATAATCTTTCAAAATAGGTTTTATTCTTGCCCTATAATTTTTCACGAGTTGTAGACAAAAAAACTCCAACCTTCGTAAAAAAGAAAGTTGGAGGCTGATTTGATAAACCGTAGTTATGAAATGTATTTGTGACAATTTGGATATCACTTCGATAGAATCCGAAACGTTCGTTTCATCATATTGCCCGCTTCGTCTTCAACCACAAGAATATGCTTACCCATGGGTGGAGAAATTTCTATTTTGTGAATGCCTTTTGTAGATGTAATGTAGTTACCATCCACATGCCAGAAGAGTGTAGCATCGGAATTGCGATGTACGGCTTCAAAAATGATCATTCCCTCTGCCCCATCCAAACCTTTGGGAATGTAAATCGCACTATTATTGTCGGGCTCCAAAATGTCGAGCACGTGCTCCCGAGGTGGAGCACAGCCTTCTAGATACGGTGGGAGTTGTCGGTATTCAGGATGGTTGCGCTTATAGAAATACTCCTGCGCCGGTGGCAAAACAAACCACGGCACAATGTGCATCGAACTAACTGGATAGCAGTTGGCAGTGACACGGTACATCTCCGATTCGTCCAAAAAGACCGACTGATGATACGGACATGCCTTCACCTTCACTCCTTGCCTCGGTACCCACCGATTTTCGGCTTCGCAGTAGTCATTAGCTCGATAGCCGCTCTGCTTGCAGACAGCCATTCTTACCAAATCGGAGGTGGGTTGACGAAACCACGCATTCAGATTGAGCGATTTAAACAGTTCGAACATTACAGGTGCGGCGTAGCTCACTCCCGTCAGACCCGGGCGACCTTCTCCAGTAGAGTTGCCCACCCACACACCAATCGTGTATTGGGGCGTTACACCCACCGACCACGCATCGCGCTGTCCGAAGCTAGTGCCGGTTTTCCAACCAATTTTGTGCATAGAGGCGAAATAATCCCACCCGATTTCGTCCCACGGACGGTTCACGGTGGAGAGTGCCTCCATCGTGTACCATAGTGCGCCAGCACTAAGGATGGAATGTTCTATTAGTTCAGACGCTTTAGCAGGTCGGTAAGGAAGATAAGAGGCCATTCGATAGTCGTCCGACAGGTATTTGCCCGAATTCGAACCATAACTCATCAGCGAACGCCCTAACGAAGCATACATCGCCGTTGTTTCCCATAAACTGACCTCTGCTCCTCCCAAAATGAGCGACAAACCATAATAATCTGATGGTTGATTGATAGATGTAAAACCAACATTGTGCAACAAACTATAAAATCGATCGATCCCAAACTGCTGTAACTCGCGCACAGCAGGGATGTTGAGAGAATGCGCCAACGCCAAGTCGGCAGGAACGGCTCCATCGTAGGTCTTCTCGAAATTCTCAGGAGCATAACTTCCAATGCGCGTCGGAATATCGGAAACCAGCGACGAAGGCAGTAACTCCCCTTCGTGCAACATGGCAGCGTATAAGAATGGCTTCAGAATGCTGCCCGAGCTGCGTTTCGACACCACATTATCGACGTATTGATTCGTATTTCTGTCCGGAATCTGCGCATTCCCTACATAAGCTTTGATCTCTCCCGTCTTAGTATCGATTACCATCACTGCAATATTATTCACATAATTGGAAGCATAATAACGTGCATATTTTGTGGCAATTGTGGTTGCTCGCTGCTGAATGCGACTATCGATGGTGGTACGAATTCGTTTGCCCAGATTACCATCGTTCAGGCATTTTTCAAGCAAATGAGGCGCATAGTTTGGCAGACGGCGGGGTTTCAATGGCAACGGTTCTGATTTGGCTAGCTCGCAGGTGCTTTGGTCGATGATCTTCGAGCGATAGAGTTTGTCGAGCAATCGATTTCGTTTTTTGAGATATGCCGTGTGGTTTTTTCCGGGAAAAATCAACGCCGGAGCGTTGGGCAACACCGCCAAAGCTGCTGTTTCTCCCCACGAAAGCCGATCTGCCGAACGACCAAAGTAGCGCCACGAAGCGGCTTCCAACCCCACAACATTTCCCCCAAACGGAGCATGCGAAGCATACAAGTTGAGAATCTCCTCTTTGCTGTAGCCCAACTCCAACCGAAAGGCTAATACCATTTCAATCAACTTATTGAAGATGTTTCGCGAACGGTTTCCCCTACTCAATCGAATGACTTGCATGGTAAGCGTACTGCCTCCACTCACCACTTTGTGGCGTGTAGCGTTTTGCCACAACGCACGCGACATTGCTGCTGGATTGATACCCAAATGGTAGTAGAAATATTCGTCTTCGAAGCAACGTATGGCCTCTTTAAACTTGTACGGAATGATATCCGATTGAGGAAATCGCCACTGGTAATCCGATGCAATTTTGGCAGACAAGAAGTTACCATTCGCATCTTCAATTATCGTTGAATAGGAATTCTGAAACAACGGTTTTGACAGCGAAAAATAGAACCCGACGAGCAAAACCAGCACCACCGTAATTATCCAAAACCGAGGTTTAGGATAATTCAGACGATGTTTGAGACAGAAAGAGATAATGGTTTGTTTCTGGAAATTCATTTATGTGATTCGGATATTAAAAATGTAGCAACAGAATAAACTCTGCTGCTACAAATCAATCGTTGGTTGTTTCAAATATTATTTCACCACCTCTACCCATTGACCCTTAGTGCGAGCATAAATCGTGTTGTCGTACATCGCTTCGCACTGAACAGATGGCATATAGAATGCGCCCAAATATGCCGCTTGCAATAGGATGCGGAACACCTTCTTCTGACCTTTCTCGAGGTTGAAATAGCTATACACACGGTCGTCGCAAATATCCTGGTAACGTGGTACATCGGTGTTCAGTTTCGCGCTTTTCACCTCGTCCATGCGGGAATTCATAATTTCCCAACCGGATGGGAAGATCTGATTAATCGCCAAATCGTCGTATTTCATCCGCGCTCCAGGGTGCATCACCGTCACTTCAGCATAGAACTGTATTCCTTGCTTCATCTTGACAGGGTTCACAGGTTTGCCTTTCATGTCGAAATAATTCACTGTCATGCTAAGGTTCGACTGTTTGGCTTCGGTCGATTTCATAACCGGAATACCTACTTGAGTGACGCGCAGATAGAGATTTTGTTTCGAATTATTGCGGACAATCAACTGCTTGCTCAATCCGGTTTGGTAGTTGATGGCTGTCTGACAAATCGCCTTCGGTGTGTTGATCGACGATTTATTTCCATCAAGTGTGATGTCATAATTCATCGCATCGCCACTAGGTGTATTGCCGATGTATTTCGAAATGGCCAAGAGCATATATGCAGTTGATTGCGTACTCAACCACACGTCAGAAGCCAGCAATTTCGCCATATCGAGCACCAGCGGAGTAGCCTTCGCCTGACGTTTGAGTAGCACCTGCGTTTCGAGCATCATCGCCTGATCGCGTTCGAAACTGCCGTAGGTCTCGGCATACATATCGGTCGTTTTTGGCAATACGCCAATGCCATTGAGAATGGTTGATGCAACATCAGGTTTCCCTGCCACGGCATAGGCCGCTGCCAGACGCCATTTTGCACTGACCGAAATACCAGCCGTTTCGCGCATACGGTTCATGGCGCTCAACACGGGTCTTTTAGCCAATGCTAACGTGTATAAACGGTATGCCTGCACCAGATCCGATCCCCAATTATTGGCTTTTGGTTGCCAGTTGTTTGCTTCTGTAGTTTGGTAATTCGCCCACGGTTCAAGCAACCCGACGGGCAATTGATAGCCCATTGCCTGTGCTTCGAGCATAAAGTGTCCGGCGTAGTTCGTTCCCCAATCGCTTGCCGAGGACGATTCGCCCGGCCAGTAGGTGAAACCTCCGTTCGAAAGCTGATACGATTTGATTTTAGTCAGCGTGGCCTTCACATTCGCTTCGATAGATTTTTTACGTGCGTCGCTTAAGTCCATCACTTTATTCAGATAAAGTTGAGGGAAAGCAGCCGACGTAATCTGCTCGATGCAGCCGTGTGGATATTGAATCAGGTAATCGAGTCGTTTGCTGAGGTTAATCGGGTAAAACCTCGAAACTTCCACTGTTCCGAAATTTGTGCCAGCAATTCCGACAGCATTGACTGCTTGCGACCACGTTTCACCCGGCTTAACAGTTGCCGAAATGGAAGTGGTGACCGGAGGATTCGGCATTCTAATTTTCAGATTGGTTTCGGAAATCGAACGATTGGTTCCCGAAGTTGCCGTCACCACAATTTTACCTTGAGCGGTATGATCTTTCACCTTCACCTTAAATTCGACCAACTGATCTTCCGTTTGGTTAAAGGTTATTTGACGGGAAGAACCTTCCAAAACTTCAAAATTCTTATCAACAGAGATGTTTACATTCACATTTTTAATAGCGTTATCCATGGCAAAAACAGTAACCGGAACTTTAATCACTTCAGTCGGACTCACCACACGCGGCAAGGTAGATAACACCATCAACGATTGCTTCACCGGAATCGTCTTTTCGGCAGAACCGTAAGCACCGTTTTGCCCTGCGACCAACATCACACGCACCGAACCCACATAGTTTGGCATGGTGAACGAATGTGTTTTCGTTTCCCCTGCACCTACCGAGAATGGTCCCTGATAAAGCACGACTGGTTTAAATCGGTTGTTGTTCTCTTTTCCTTTTTTATTCAAAAATTCGTCACCACCGATGGCGTAGAGTCCAGCCAATTTTCCGGTAAATGCTCCCGAAACGTATTTGTACAAATCCCATGTGCGAACACCCAACGCTTCGTATGCATAGAAAATATCCCACGGATTTGGCGTTTTGAAACGGGTAAGATCGAGCAATCCATCATCTACAATAGCAATGGTATAGGTCATTGGTTTGCCTTTAGCCTCCTTCACATTGACGGTGAATTTCTCCATCGGTTTCAATACGTTTTTCATACTCACAACGGGTGTCAAGTGCGTGGCAGGATCTTCGACTTTGATCGCCTGAACGCCGTACATACGAATCGGGAAATCATTCTTGCCGTGGTTGTGCGGTTGAATGTACGAAATATGAATGTAGGCATTGGGCGACATTTCGGGAGTGACATCGAACGTGAATTTCGATTTGCCTTCTGATGGCGTAAACCAGAAGGTTCGCAGCACCTTGCTGCCGGTTTCGATGCTGATAAGCGCACGTCCTTTATGCGAAACGGGCAATTCGACCGACACCTGTTCGCCTACTTTGTACTCTTTCTTATTCGTTTGGAACATCAACATCTCTGCGCCACCCGGATTTTCGCTTCCGGCGTTGCTCCACCAGCCTTTGTAGGTGGTGTAGAAGACCGCTGCTGTGCTATGACCGCTATTTTGATCTGTGATTTTGATTAGTTTTCGTCCCCAAGATTCGCTGCCGAGGTTCATTTCGTAGAGCGCGCGACCGTTGTTGGCTTTCACATAATCGGTCTTCATCAAGTTGGTGTGTTGGTTCGAAACATAGTCCGCCAGATTCTCTTCAGCAGACATGTCCCACCACCAACGCCAATAGACGTTGTAGATTTCGATCTTCACCACGCCTGTAAGCGGACGACCATTTTCATCTACCAACGCAATCGGGATAATATTTTTTTCGTCAGAATAAAGTGCACCATTCCAACCTTTACCTTCTGGAATTTTCACACCCACATACGCTTTGTAGGGCGAATATTTGAACACGGCGCGGTCGATACTGAAATCGCCACCCGCATCATAAGCCATCGTTTTCATCTGCACTGCCACCATTCCCGGAGAGTTGGCGGCAATGTTGAATTTTGCCTGAACGGTAGCTGCTCCTTCGGCATTGAGATTGCCTTTGAAGAGTGTCATATCCTGTGGGACGAAAGGTTTGGTTGGGTCGTCGAACACATATCCGACAAGTCCTGAAAACTCTGTTTTGGCAGGTGCGATTGTAGCATCAATGGTCACTTTCGCATTGCGGGCAGGAGCTCCGTGCAGCCAGTTGACCTGTAGTTTTCCGGTTTCGGTAACGCCATTATGGAGAATATTCGAAGGGAAATTGAGGTTAATCTTCATGCGGTTTGGTTTCACCGTTTCGATGCGGAGGCTACGGGCAAAGGTAGATCCACCAACCAACACTTTTGCAGTCCAGTTACCAGTTGGGGCATCGCTCTGCGTTTTCACTTGAAATGCGTAGAAGCCATTCAGGTGCATCGTTTTCACGGTTCGTTGTGCCAACTGTCCCGACGGATTGTAGAGCTCCAACACCACAGGATGGTTGAACGGCAACGCACTGTTTTTATCTTCCAACACAAACGTCAAGTACATCATATCGCCCGGACGCCAAACGCCTCGTTCGCCATATAGAAAGCCCTTCACCCCTTTTTTCAACTCTTCGCCTTTCACGTCGAACATACTGAGCGACAGCGACGAACCATCGTCCAACCGCAGATAGCCGCGTTGTTTCTCCTTTTTGGCAATCAACACAAACGGCTTATCGCTTAGCTTCACTTGGCAGATTCCGTCGGAGTTGGTTTTGACGGTGGTCATCAACTGATTTTGCAGGTTGCGGAATTCTACTTCCACACCCTCGATGGGCTCGGTAGTGCGGAGGTCGGTGATGGCTACGTGGTATTCGGAGTTCGTTCCCGCTTTGGCAATGATGCCGAAATTGGAGGCCAACACGTTGCGCGCCACACGGTGACTGCCGTCGATGTAGTACGACGCTTTGCACGGATCGTCCTTTTCATCCCAATTGTAGTCGGGATTTCCGTAAGCATCGTCTTCATAGTAGCCCCAGTAATCGTTGGGATCGTTATAGGTTTCATTCGGATCTTTGACTTCGGCAAATGGTGCATCCGACGAACTGCCGGTGCAGGGATAGAGCGAATGTTTTTTGCGGAAGCTAATCTCGACGCGGTAAATGGCTCCCGGTTCGGGGTTGATGAGCTTCGAGAGATCGAGGGAGAAGACGTTCCATTGGGTGTAGTCGATCGGATCAGAGGAGGTGAGTTGCACCTCTTCGTTGTAGACCACGCGACCGACGCGCTTCACCTCCTGATTGCCATCCAACTGATTGGATTGGAGGAACTGCACAATGTTGTTTTCGAAAATGCGAATAATTTTTACATCCACGGCATTCAGACTGACCGCTTTGAATGGAAAAAGGATGCCGTCGGTGCTTGGCACAATCACGCCTTCGCCTATGAGTGCCACTTGTGGTTTTAGTTCTACGAAGCGCACAATATTTACATAATCTTTGCCCAACGAAGCGCCGTAAACGTTTTTCACTCCGGCATAAGCCGTCACCTTTACATTGCCAGTGACGGTAGTGCCGGGCACGATGCGCGCTTTGTTTCCGTTGATGATGATGCTTTCGCCGGTGCCGGGCGTGAGGGCAATCAATCCAGCGATATCTTGCGTTTTGCTTAGCGGATCGGAGAAATAGAGGTCTATCGCGGCTTTGGGACTGGTGATGGTTTTCACCTGCATCACCTTAAATTCATTCAGTCCGGGTATTTCAATGTTGGTACTACCCGATTTTTCGGCTTCAATCTCGTCGCCGTCCCACGCTATTTTCAACTGCACGGGAAGCTCTTTGCGCTCCACGCTATCGACCGTGAGAGAGTGTGTGCGACCGTCTTTGCTGTGTTCCCACTTCAGTTTGTAGTCCGACTGATCGCCAGATACGGCAACGGCTTTCTCCAAATCGGCCGATTCGGCAAAGTCTGCGGTGTAGAAGACGTTGTGCACCTGCTGCCACTGTTTGTCCATCAACCGGCAAGGCGAAATGCCCTCGAACTCGTGACGGATGGCCTGCTTCATCACCTGAAAGCGAAACTGCAACGTTTGCAGATTGGACGGAATAGTAAGGAATTTGCTCAATGCAAAATCAACCGTATAGACTTCGCCAGCGGGAAGGTGTTTCTCGGGGACGAATTCGATGGTCTGCTTATCGACCCAATGCGCCGCGCCTTTGATGTCGGAGCTGAACGAAAAGGGGTTGAAATCGAGCGGTTTGCCCGGTGCGGCGTTGGGCACTTCCTGCACCAATCGCACCTGAATATGGGTAGCGTTCGACACCACTCCCGAGGTAAAGGAGATGACATACGCCGCAAAGGCAGGGTCAATTTTCAGGGGCTCGAGTTGTTTTTTTCCACACGACTGAAACGTAAAAACGAATAGCAGCGCTACGAGCGAGAGGCTGGTCAGCCTACGGAGAAAGGTGGTGGTCTTCATACGAATGTTGGATAAAATTCAGACTTATTTTAGCAAATTGGTGTGTTGAGTTAATTTTCCGTAAACTTAGTCGGTTATTTGGTAATATCCAATAGCGTTGGTAAAATATTTTAATCAAATAACTCCCACCTTCGAATTCGAAAGCGGGAGTTTCCATCCACCAGATACAATCTATTTATCCATCTGTTTGACGGCTTCCATCAATCGCACGAGTTCGCGGCGATAACCTTGCTTGTCTTCACCCAAACTGCCAGATGCTAAATCGATAGCTTTTTGATAGGTGGCATCACCTTTGAAATCGGATTTGCGAAGCAGTTGCGCAAACAGGGCGACAGCCGAAGCAAATTGATAATCATCGCTAACGGGTTTCATTTGATCTTTTGCAAAAATGGGTACTTCCAGTTTCAGGCTGCGGTCGCTGTCGATGGGTTTGTACCGAAGCTTTACATTCATCAATTCATCTTTGCTGCTTACTGGTGAGCTATCTCTTGACGAGGGTTGATATTTCAGATTATCCACCCCACCAAAGGTGTTTTTCACTCCCACAGGAATCACTTCGTAAAAGGCGGTAACGGTGTGTCCGGCACCTAACTCTCCGGCATCTTTGGTGTCGTCGTTGAAGTCTTCTTTGTTGAGCAACCGACTTTCGTAGCCCACTAACCGATAAGCGTTCACTTTAGCCGGATTGAATTCGACCTGAATTTTCACATCTTTCGCCACGGCATACATTGTAGATCCAAACTCACTCACCAATACTTTGTTGGCTTCCTGAATATTGTCGATGTAGGCATGATTGCCATTCCCTTTTTCGGCCAATGTCTGTAGCTTATTATCCTTGTAATTGCCCATTCCATAACCCAAAACAGTGAGGTAAACGCCCGACTTACGTTTTTCGGAAATCAGACTTTCCAAATCGCCTTCCGACGAAACACCCACATTGAAATCGCCATCGGTGCAGAGAATCACACGATTGTTGCCGCCAGAAATAAGGTTCTTTTCGGCAATTTTATATGCCAACTGAATGCCGGCACCACCAGCAGTTGACCCTCCTGCCTGAAGGCTTTCGAGCGCATCCACAATCATTTGTTTGTCGCTACCCGCTGTTGATGGCAAAACGACTCCTGCCGAACCTGCATAAACAACTATTGCCACATGATCTTTGTCGCGAAGATTATTCGTTAGCAGTTTGAGCGACGATTTCACCAAATCAAGTTTATTAGGAGCCTCCATCGAACCGGATACATCGAGCAAAAACACAAAATTAGAAGCGGGCAAGTTTTCGGATGGAATCTCTTTCGCTTTCACCCCAATGCGCACTAGCAGATGATCTTTCTGCCAAGGACAAGGATGGATTTCATTCATAATATTAACGGGATGATCGCCTTTAGGATTGGGATATTTGTAAGAGAAATAGTTGACAAACTCCTCTACCCTGACGCTATTCTTATCGGGCATCTGACCAGCATTAATCACTCTGCGCACATTGCCGTAAGAGGCGGCATCCACATCTAACGAAAAGGTTGAAAGTGGTTCAGATTTTACCTCTTTGAAACGGTTTTCGGGAATTGCTTTGTACTCTTCGTTGTTCACAACCTCATCCACTGCCGCTACATTGCAACACGAAACACTAACTTGACAATCTGGCTTTATCACTGGGGGAACAAACCTAACGCAGTTTCTGACGGCTTTACTTTTCGTAAATTGTTTTTTTGAAGAGCCATACCCCACTGTCACCACCTCTTGGAGCGTCAAATAGGAAGCTGACAATTCCACATCAATAATGTTCTTTGTGACTGCGACCTCCTTTGTTTGAAATCCAATGTACGAAAATACCAAGACTTTGTTTTTCTCCGCTAAAAGAGAATATTCACCATTTAAGTTAGTGAGGCACCCTGTTTTTCCATTTTTTACACGCACATTCACACCTGCAATTGGACTTTTTGAAGCTCCATCTGTCACTCTACCAGTAACCATTATCTCCAGCGACTGAGCTTGAAGCGAAAGAATAGAAATCAGGCTCATAAGAGTGAGCCATGCGGCAATTGATTTTGTTTTCATACCAAAGTTATTTAAAGGGTTTGTAAAATGTTTCTCTATAGATGTTTCGAAATCAGAAATTCCATAAAAAGATTGCTATTTTTGCAAATAAAATTATTCAACCCCAACAAAAACGATTCAATCCATTGATTTTCAAAGCAAAAAATAACGCGCTCAGCGATGAAGATTTATTGAATCAGTTTTTGAATTCGGCAAATCAGGAGGTATATGGGACGCTCTATTCCAGATATATTCCTTTAGTATATGGTTTGGGATTGAAATACCTGCAAAACAGAGAAGAGGCTGAAGATGCCGTAATGCAGATTTACGAAGAGACAGTCGCCAAAGTTGCAAACTACGAAATAAAGAACTACCGAACATGGCTTTATAGTGTAGCAAAAAATCACTGCCTGCAACTTCTCCGCAAAAATGAGAACCGAAGTTTCGAACCTATTCAGCCCGAAATTATGGAATCGGAGGAGTTTTTGCATCTATTGGATGATGCGCAGGACGAAGAGACCATCGCAGCTCTCACAAATTGTCTGAAAACTTTGACTGATGAGCAACAAAGCTGCATTAAGAGTTTCTTTTTCGAGAATTGCTCGTATGCCGATATCGTAGATTTAACGGGTTACGCTCTGAGTAAAGTGAAAAGCTACATCCAAAACGGAAAGCGAAATCTGAAAATTTGTATGGTGAAAGCGTTGAATTTATAATTATGAGACTGATAGACTACATAAAAGGAAACAGACGCGGGAAAGCCGCTAATCGCCTAGAGCGGGAGGCAATGAGCGATCCATTTCTGCAGGAGGCTCTCGACGGCTTCGATGCTGTGGATGGCGCTCATGCCGAAGCCATCAGCAGACTCGAAAGCAAAATCTCGCGCCGTTCCGCTGCCGCCAACCACCGAAAACGAATTACGTGGTGGTCGGCTGCTGCTACAGTATTATTAATTATCGGATTTGGCTCATATTTCCTGATGCAAAAAGAGGATAATCATCGACAATTGACTGTCAAACAAATTGTAAAGATGCCTCGACAAATTGCAAAAGTGGAGACGAAGACAGAAAAACCATCCATTCGTAACTCTGTAAGATTTACTCCACCCGTTATAAAAGCGGACGAACAAGTATCAGATGAAATAGCCAAATCTCAAATGGAAGTAGAAACAACAGTCAGCAATAATATTGTTTCTACAGATCAGATTGCCGAACTACAAGAATCCGTCATTCCTCAACCACAGCCCATCAGTGCACCGAAAACTACGAACGAAATTACGGGCAAAGTGGTGGACGAAATTGGACAACCGATTATCGGAGCAACTATTCAATTCGCAGATTCAAAAAGAGGAACCGTGACAGACACAAATGGTGAATTTCATTTGGTTGCTGAAGCCAAAGACTCGACCTATCTAAAAGCTTCATTTATCGGTTATCAGAGTAAAAAGATTGCGGTTTCAAACAACAATATGCTGATTAAATTGAATCCGGCATACAATAATCTCTCAGAAGTAGTAACTGTAGGATATGGTGCTCGGAAAAAGAAAGATAGAGAAGTATCGGTGAATTCAAAATCATTAGAGAAGCAAACAGTTTTCGACGAAAATGAATTTAAAACGTATTTCTATAAAAATGCCAAACATGAGCTTTGTGGTGCGCCTAAGGATTCGGTTACAGCTGAATTCGTAGTGAATATGGACAAGCGCCCATCACTAATTCTTATCACCAACTATTCGTGCGAAAAAGCTAAAACGGAAGCATTGAAATGGCTGAAAAAATCACCCGATTGGTCCACAAAAAACAAAAAAATAAAGCTTGACCTGAAATGGTAATACAAAAAAACTCCCGCCTTCGAATCGTAAGCGGGAGTTTTTGTATGTATCAGATTCAGAATCTTAGTCCAGTTTGTGAATCACGAGACCTGAGCGAAGTTTGGGTTCGAACCAAGTTGTTTTCGGAGGCATAATGTTGTCGGTGTCGGCAATGTCGATCAGTTGCTTCATCGACACAGCGTAGAGCGCAAGGGCAGCTTTCATTTCGCCACTATCTACTCGGCGTTGCAACTCGCCCAAACCGCGGATACCACCTACGAAATCGACACGTTTCGACGAACGGAGATCGTCGATGCCAAGTATGTCGCGCAGAATCAAATCAGAAGAGATGGTTACATCGAGCACACCGATTGGGTCGTTGTCATTGTAAGTTCCCTCTTTTGCAGTGAGCGAATACCATTTACCACCCACATAGAGTGCAAAGTTGTGCAACGCATTCGGATGGTAAATCGCTGCGCCCTTTTCTTCTACGACAAAATTTTCAGCCACTTTCGCAAGAAACTCAGTTTCAGAAAGTCCGTTCAAATCTGTCACCACACGGTTGTAGTCGATGATTTTCAATTGAGTATCTGGAAAACAAACAGCAAGGAAGTAGTTGTACTCTTCGTCACCTGTATGATTGGGGTTTTGTTGTGCTTTTTCGGCACCTACAAGCGCAGCAGCGGCTGTGCGGTGGTGTCCGTCGGCAATGTAGAGGTATGGAATGGCAGCAAAAAGCTCCGTGATGCGAGCAATCGTTGCATCGTTGTCGATCAACCAAAAGTGGTGTCCAAAGCCGTCGGGTGCAACGAAATCGTAAACAGCAGGTTTAGCAACCGCCTCTTTCACGATTTGGTCTAGCTCTACTTGGTATGGGAATGCAAAGAAAACCGGCTCGATGTTGGCGTTGTTTACGCGAACGTGTTTCATGCGGTCTTCCTCTTTGTCGCGGCGGGTCAATTCGTGCTTTTTGATTTTCCCGGTGAGGTAATCCTCCACGTTAGCACAGACTACAAGACCGTATTGGGTGCGTCCGTCCATTGTTTGAGCATATACGTAATAAAGCTCTTTTTCGTCTTGCACCAACCATCCTTTATCTTGGAAAAGGTTGAAGTTTTCGACTGCTTTTTGGTACACCTCATCAATGTGTTCATCTGTTCCGACGGGAAAATCAATCTCGGGTTTGATGATGTGATAAAGCGATTTTTCATTACCGGCTGCTTCGGCGCGGGCTTCTTCCGAATTGAGTACGTCGTAAGGGCGCGATGCTACCTCCTCCACCTTATCCTGTGGGGGACGAATGCCTTTGAATGGTTTGATTTTTGCCATTAAATTTGAGTTTTGAAGATTGTTTTATGTTTCTGGGCGCAAAAGTACGAATTTTATGACAGAGAACAATAACAGATACAACGACCTTATTCCAACTCCACCACAGTAATGCCTGCACCACCAAACTGCACGTGCTCGTCGCGGAAATCATTCACGCCGTGCACGCCGCTCAGGTATTCGCGAATCAGCTGACGGAGAGCGCCTGTGCCTGTTCCATGCAGAATGCGCACACGACCCGCACTGACCAGAATCGCGTCGTCGATGTAGTACATAATCGCCTGCAACGCCTCGTCGCCACGCATGCCGCGCACATCAATCTCTTGTCGGAAGTTGAGTCCACGCTCGCGCACATCGTCGGCAGTCTGTTGGCTCACAAAGGTCGTTTTCAACCCTTCGCGTTTCAGTTGGTTTTTGCTCATCTTATCCAAGCGGTCGATTTGCACCGTCGATTTCAGCATACCAAATGCTACCGTGATGCTTTTGCCTTGCACTTCGAGCACTTCACCCACTGTGTTCTGTCCTTTAAGGCGGACGGCATCGCCCACCAATATTACCTCAGGCTGATAGACCTTTTTCTCTGTATTTTTCTTGGCGTTAGGGAGTTTTTTTCGCTCCTCGCGCTCTTTTATTTTCTGTATCTTTCGCGAAATAGCATCGTCGCCCACCGTTTCTGTCTCGCTGATGCGGGCACGAAATTCGTCGAGCTCCTTGCGGGCAGTGCGCGTAGCCTCTTTCTCTGCATTGGCCTCTTTGATGCGGCGAATGGTGTTTTCCACCTTCGCATTGGCTTCCGACAATATGCGCGCCGCCTCCGCTTTGGCATTCGTCATCAGCTCTTTGCGCTCTTTCGATATTTTCTGCAAATCCTCCTCGTAGCGTTCGGTCAACTCCTCCAGTTTTTTCTCTTTTTGGCGAATGTTCTGGCGTTTGCCTTCCCAATAACGCTTGTCGCGCACGATGTCTTGCAGATATTTGTCCATGTCGATGTAGTCGGAACCCACTTTGGCCGAAGCATCGGCAATCACCTCTTCGGGCAACCCGATTTTGCGGGCAATCTCCACCGCAAACGAACTGCCGGGGTTGCCAATCGACAGTTTGAAGAGCGGCTGCATCAGGTGGCGGTCGTAAAGCATTGCGCCGTTCACCACCCCTTCGTGGTCTTCGGCAAAATGTTTCAGGTTTTGGTAGTGAGTCGTAATCACACCGTATGCTTTGTTGGCGTTGAAGCGTTCGAGCAACGCTTCGGCAATCGCTCCACCGATTTGAGGCTCCGTTCCACCACCAAATTCATCAATCAGCAGAATCGAGTTTTCGTTGCAATTGCGCACAAAAAACTTCATATTCGTAAGGTGCGAACTGTAGGTACTGAGGTCGTTTTCGATGGATTGCTCGTCGCCAATATCGATAAATATATCGTGGAAGATGCCTGTCCGCGAACTTTCGTGCACCGGTATCAGCAATCCGCTCTGGAGCATATATTGCAGCAGTCCGACCGTTTTGAGGCAAACCGATTTTCCTCCAGCATTCGGTCCCGAAATAATCAATAAGCGACGGTTTTCCTCCAACTGAATATCGAGCGGAACAACCGGTTTGTGCTGTTTTTTGTGCGAAAGATAGAGCAACGGATGGACGGTATTCGACCAATCCATCGTGCGGCGATTTTCGAAAACCGGCAAAATGCCGTTCACCTCTATAGCAAGCAACGCCTTGGCGCGCGTGAAGTCAATCTTCGACAGAAAATCGTAGGAGCTGAGAATGTCGTCGGCAAACGGGCGCACCTCGCCGGTGAATTTCACCAAAATGCGAATCACCTCGCGACGCTCTTCGCCTTCGAGTTCGCGCACACGGTTGTTGGCTTCCACCACTTCGGCAGGCTCGATAAAGACAGTCTTTCCGCTCGCCGATTCGTCGTGCACGATGCCTTTTATTTTGCGCTTAAAGCCGGGTGCAACAGGTATCATCAACCGTCCATCGCGCATCGTGGGCGTGAGATCTTTCTCCACAATTCCCTCCGACTGCGCCACTCGCAGAATGGACTGCAACGTGCGCGAAATATTGCTCGTGGTGTGCAAAATCTCTCTGCGGATGCGTGCCAACTCGGGCGAAGCGTTGTCTTTTACCTTGCCAAATTTATCGAGAATCTTATCTATCGAACCAATAATTTGCGGGAAAAGCGACACTTCGCGTGCCATCTCCGTCAGGTGCGGATAGTTCGTGTCGCCCTCCTCCTCTTTGAGGAAAAACCGCACAATATCGCGAATCGTCTCCAACGAGCGGCGCAGGTCGAACAGCTCCGACTCGTCGAGAAAAGTGCCTTCCACTCGCACTTTCTTCAGCGACTGACGCACATCGAAAAAGTAATTGGCAGGGAAATCGCTCTCCACTTGAAGGATGCGCACAAACTCCTCCGTTTGGCAGAGCAACGCGCGCACTTCGTCGTAATGAATGGAAAAATTCATCTCCTCCACTTTGTCTTTACCCAGCGGGCTCAGACATTTGTCGGAAAGCAATTGGCGGATTTTATCAAATCCTATTTTATGTTCGAAATTGGTTGGGTAGATCACTTTTTGTTGAGTAGTTAGAGAAGTTATCGCTTCGCTGGGAAGTTAAAGGAGTAAAAGAATTATTTTACAGAAATCGTATCTTTCCTCAGTTTCTCAATCCAATTGACAACTAATCTATTTTTGAGAATTAAAAATAAAGCAATTAATATTTTTGCAATGGAAGCTATAATAAGAGAAATATCTTCTATAGATAAATTTGATTTTAGCTTTCCAAAATACAATATTCTAAATAAGTGAGGAATTTCATCGATAAAAGTCAATCCCCCAATAACAATGACTGATATTGTCAAGACAACAGAACGATGAACTTTAAATGTGGTAAAATCAGCCTCAAGTTGCTCATCTTTGAGAAATTTTGAGATAATCCAATCAGTTTTAATAATAGCTAATCTCGACACAAATATTATAAAAACCACATAAATAAATTGAGCAAGGATTTGTAAATATAACTGAACCGGATCTGCATAATTGAGCAAAGATACCACACTTGAAAATACATATAAAAGTGAAATCAAGCCATAAACAAACAAATAAACTCCAAAAATCTTTAGAATGACGGTGAATAAACTTTTCAAATTCATAATATTAATCTCTTTTTATTTTCAAATTAGCACATCAAAAAAACAGCACATTACCAAACATACGCCTTCATTTCCTCCACCACGGCGGCGTTTCCGGCAATAATGCTGAAGTTCCTTCCTTCGCGGAAGTGGAAGACGATGCCGCCCGCCTCTTCGATGACGATTTGCGCAGCAGCAATGTCCCAAGCTTTGAGGTCAATTTCCCAGAAACCATCGAAAAAGCCCGCGCCCACACAGCATAAATCGTAAGATGCGGCACCCATTCGGCGGATATCGCGACAGTGCGGAAGAACGCGTGCCACGTTATCGGTGTTGTTGTCAGGGTTCGTGCCGTGGTCGTAAGGAAAACCGGTGCAGACGAGCGACGAATTCAAATCAGGCTTCTGCGCCACGTGAATCGGTGTTCCGTTCAAGAAAGCACCTTGCCCCTTCACTGCGGTGAAAAGCTCGTTCAAAAACGGAGCCAACACCACGCCCACCACGCTTTCGCCTTTGTATTGCAACGCTATGGAGACGGCAAAAACGGGAATTCCCTGCGCAAAGTTGGTCGTGCCATCCACCGGATCGATCACCCAGCAATAGTCAGAAATCTGCTCATTCGAGCCGCTCTCTTCCGCCATAATCTGATGTTCGGGATAAAACTCCTTGATGCGGCTGATGATGTACGCTTCGCTCTCTTTATCGGCAACAGTAAGTAAATCGTGCGACGACGATTTTGTCTCGATATTCAGGTTGTTACCTCTGAAATAGTGAAGGTGAATTTTGCCCACCTCTTTTGCCCAATCGACCACTCGCTCGAGGCATTCATTTAAATCTATCATATTATTTTAAATTTACCACAAAGACACGAAGACTCAAAGTTAACACGTCAAATCTTTGTGATTTCTTCGTGTTTTAGTGACTTTGTGGCTGAAGAATAAAAAAAAGCTCCGTCAACAAAAATTGACAGAGCAAAGATAACTATAAAATTAGGAATGAAGAACTACTCTTCGTCGTCCATGTCGTAAATCGGTATCTGGCGTTTGAAAGCCTCTTTGAACGAAATCAGCGAGACGGTACGCGACAAGCCCAGCGGTTGAAGTTTGTCGTGAATCAGATTCAACAAATCGTTGTTGTTGCGGGCATAGAGTTTAATAAACAAATCGTATTCCCCAGTGGTGTAGTGGCATTCCACCACTTCAGGAATGGCTTCGAGCGCCTTCACCACATCGTTGAATTGTCCCGGATCTTTGAGGAAAACCCCCATGTATGCGCAGGTTTCGTAACCGATTTTCTCGGCATCGATCACATATTCCGAACCTTTGATGATGTTCATTGCAGTCAATTTCTGCACACGCTGGTGAATGGCAGCACCAGAAACGTTACACTCACGTGCTACTTCGAGAAAAGGAATTCGGGCATTGCCGGCAATTAACTTTAAAATCTTGATATCCAGATTGTCTAACTGATGTTGTGCCATTTGATTTTAATTTATATTTTATTTATTTTGACAAAAATATGCTTTTTTCTATTACATTGCAACTTTAGTTCTATTTTTTGTAATAATTTTATCCCTTAATCATAATTTTTATCGAATTATCACCTTCTATTTACTTGCAAAATGTTTCAAATAAAGCAGTTAGACAGACTAACAAATTCAATTCCATCATCATTCGAAATTATCTATATCGATTCATTTCCGGCAAATGAGCGACGAAATGTCACAGATTTAGCTCAAATACAACAAAATAGTGCCAACTGTACTTTCAATTTGATAGTTTGCGACGACGTTGAAATTGGTTTGCTTGTTTCGTGGGAATTCGACGAATTCTGCTACCTCGAACATTTTGCCATTGCTAAGGCTTATCGAAATCGTGGTTATGGAAAAATGGCGTTGAACCTGTGGCTAAGCAATCTACTAAAACCTGTCGTTCTTGAAGTTGAGCCACCCACAAACGAAGAATCCAAGCGACGAATTCGTTTTTATGAAAAATTAGGACTGAAATTTTGGAGCGTCGGTTACATCCAACCACCCTATTCACCGGACAAACAATCCGTTCACTTAAAGCTGATGAGTTTTGGGGATTTGGAAGTCGAAAAAAGTTTTGAACAAATTAAGAGAGTTTTGCATAAAGAGGTGTATGGTGTGGCGGTAAAATGAGTAAATTTGTTTCTTGAATAGAAGTTATCGCTGCGCTGAGAAGTTAAAGGAGTTATCGCTGCGCTAGGAAGTTACAAAAATGAATATTCTGTATCTGCGTAGTTCACGTTATCAGCGGTACAAAAAAAAGAAAAATGAACCTACAAATATTTTTATCCGACACTACCACAGAACTGAGTTTACCTTTGGTGGAAGGCATCAAAGCGGGATTTCCGTCGCCGGCAGCCGACTACTTCGACTTGTCGATTGACCTCAATCGGGTGTTGATTCGCCATCCATCCTCCACGTTCTATGCCCGTGTGAAAGGCGATTCGATGAAAGATGCAAGTATCGAGGAGGGCGATTTGCTCATTATCGATAAATCGCTCGAACCGGCAGATGGCAAAATTGCGGTCTGCTACATCGACGGCGAATTTACCCTCAAACGCATCAAACTGAAAGAAGATGGCGTGTTTCTGCTTCCGGCAAACACCAATTTTCGTCCGATTAAAGTGACGGACGAGAATGAATTTATCATCTGGGGAATTTTGATTCATGTGGTAAAAAGTTATTGAAAACCCCACCCAACCCTGCCAGACTGCAGGCTGCAGACTGACTCCCCAAAGGGGAGAAGTTTAGAGTGAACTTTAAAATAAAATTGTAAAACTTAACACGAATAATTCCTTTAACTTCTTAGCGAAGCGATAACTTCAGATAACTCCTTTTACTTCTCAAAATAATGTACGGCTTAATCGACTGCAACAACTTTTTTGCTTCGTGCGAACGGGTGTTCAACCCCTCGTTGCGAAATCAGCCCATCGTGGTGCTCAGCAACAACGACGGGTGCATCATTGCGCGTAGCGACGAAGCCAAGGCAATTGGAATTCCGATGGGTGCACCGGTTTTTCAGATGCGCGACATTATCAAAGCCAACAATGTGCACGTTTTCTCGTCGAACTACATCCTCTATGGCGACATGTCGAACCGTGTAATGAGTATTCTGGCAGGTATGGTGCCCGAAATCGAAGTTTACTCCATCGACGAAGCGTTTCTGCACCTCGATGGGTTCAGCGAACTCTATAATCTAAATGATTTTGCAAAACACCTTGTAAAATACGTCGGCAAAGCGACCGGAATTCCCGTCAGCTTAGGCATTGCAGAGACCAAAACGCTGTCAAAACTTGCGAATCATTACGCCAAAAAGAACAAATTGCTGACCAAAGGACTTTACGTGCTCGACACGGAAGAAAAAATCACAACGCTGCTCAAAGCCACCGAAATTGGCGATGTGTGGGGCATCGGTCGGCGTTATTCCAAATTTCTGATGCAGAAAGGAATCATGACGGCTTACGATTTTACCAAAGCTTCTGCAGTATGGGTGCGCAAAGAGATGTCAGTGGTCGGACTCCGTACCTGGAAAGAGTTGCGCGGCGAACCGTGCATCGAACTCGACCATACACCTTCTGCCAAGAAAAGCATCTGCACTTCGCGCAGTTTTAGAAGCAAACTCACCAAACTGCCCGAAATTGAACAGGCAATGACTTACTACGCATCGGCATGTGCCCGCAAACTTCGTGCACAAGATAGTTGCGCCCGCGTGATGACCGTGATTCTCTACACCGACTATTTCAGAAAAGATTTACCTCAATATACCCCCAGCCTCACCATGCAATTGTCTGTGGCGAGCAACGATTCGATGGAGCTGACGAAGTACGCAATAGAAGGATTACGCAAGATTTTTAAAAGCGGATACAGCTACAAAAAAGCCGGCGTAATTGTCTCTGAAATCGTTCCTCAATCGCACGTGCAGGGCAATCTGTTCGACACCATCGACCGCAGCAAACGCGCCCGCCTGATGAATGCCATCGACCACATCAATGACGAGCACGGTCGCGACAAAATCCGCCTCGCTTCATTTGGGTTCGACCGCCACTGGGTGAATCGCCGCGACCAGCTTTCGCCCAACTACACCACCAATCTGAAAGATATCATTGTGGTAAAATAACTTTTTGACTTAAAAAGGGCTTAAAGTTCACATTATTTATCCTTTCAAACTTCAGGTTACAGAAAGTTTATTTTTACATTTGCAATCTATTAAAAAGTAAGCGAATGACACATAAGTTTGATTTTCTGATTATTGGTTCCGGAATTGCCGGAATGAGCTTTGCCCTGAAAGTTGCCGATAAAGGAAAAGTTGCCATAGTTTCGAAAAATGAACTCGAAGATACCAATACATTTTATGCCCAAGGCGGAATAGCCTCTGTAACCCATCCGACCGACAATTTTGAAAAACACATCGAAGACACGCTCATTTGCGGCGATGGATTGTGCGACAAAACAGTTGTAGAAAAGGTCGTGCGCGAAGCTCCTGCTCAGATTAAAGAGCTAATAGATTGGGGCGTAAAATTCGATACCGATTCGCGCGGAAGTTTCGATTTACACAAAGAAGGCGGACACTCCGAACACCGCATTCTGCACCACAAAGACAGTACCGGTGCCGAAATTCAGAAATCGCTGGTGAAAGCCGTCAAAAGCCATCCGAATATTTCGGTGTATGAAAATCACTTTGCAATTGAAATCATTACTCAACACCATTTGGGCGAAAAAGTGACGCGCCAAACACCTGTCATCGACTGCTACGGTGCCTATATTCTAAACGAACGCACCAACAACATTCACACTTTTCTATCGAAAATAACACTCATCGCCACCGGTGGAATTGGCACTATTTATCAAACTACCACCAATCCGATGATTGCTACTGGAGACGGCATTGCGATGGTGTATCGTGCCAAAGGAACCGTTCGCGACATGGAATTTGTGCAATTTCACCCCACAGCGCTCTACAATCCGAATGAGCGACCAAGTTTCTTGATTACAGAAGCCATGCGTGGCTATGGCGCCGTACTTCGCACCAAAAACGGCAAGGAGTTTATGCATAAATACGACGACCGCAAATCGCTTGCACCACGCGACATCGTAGCGCGCGCCATCGACAACGAGATGAAGAATCGCGGCGACGAACACGTCTATCTCGATGTAACGCACAAAGATGCCGAAGAGACCAAAAAACATTTCCCCAATATTTACCAAAAATGCCTCGATTTTGGCATAGACATTACGAAAGAATACATTCCGGTGGCACCTGCTGCTCACTTTTTGTGTGGTGGCATTGAGGTCGATATGGATGGACGTTCGTCTATCAACAGACTGTATGCTGCCGGCGAATGCACCTACACCGGATTGCACGGCGCTAACCGATTGGCGTCAAACTCGTTGCTCGAAGCCATTGTGTATGCCGATGTGGCAGCCAAACATGCCGTAGAGCAAATCGCTTATATCAAACAGCAGGAGAATGTTCCCGACTGGAACGACGAAGGCACTTCGTTGCCAGAAGAGATGGTATTGATTACCCAAAGCGAAAAAGAAGTGAACTTCGTGATGTCGAGCTACGTGGGCATTGTGCGCAGCAACCTTCGTCTGAAACGAGCTTACGACCGATTGGAAATTCTTTACCAAGAGACCGAAAGCCTTTTCCAACGCTCAGTGGTTTCGAAACAAATCTGCGAATTGCGCAACATCATCAATGTGGGCTACTTAGTCATCACCCAAGCAATGAAACGCAAAGAGAGCCGCGGATTGCATTACAATATCGATTATCCGGAGAAAAATAAATTGTAAAGCCCCCAACCCCCAAAGGGGGCGAAGATACATAAATTACAACCATTTAAACATGGCTTTTCAGAGCCCTCCCTTTTGGGGAGGGTTGGGTGGGGCCTATAACTTTAACCATGTCATTACCTTTAGCAGAACGCCTTCGCCCAAAAAATCTCGATGAATACATCGGCCAGAAACATTTGGTGGGCAAAAATTCCGTTTTGCGTCGAATGATTGAGGCAAATAATATCTCTTCGTTCATCCTTTGGGGACCTCCCGGCGTGGGTAAAACCACTCTTGCACGCATCATTTCGAATCAACTCGATGTGCCATTTTACACGCTAAGTGCCATCAATGCTGGCGTAAAAGATGTGCGCGAAGTGATTGAACAAGCCAAAAGCAAACGCTTCTTCAATGTACGAAGCCCAATTCTGTTTATCGACGAAATACACCGATTTAGCAAAGCACAACAAGATTCGTTGCTTGGAGCAGTCGAAAACGGCACTGTCACGCTGATTGGTGCTACCACCGAAAATCCTTCGTTCGAGGTAATTCGTCCGCTGCTGTCGCGAAGCCAGGTGTATGTTCTCAAATCGCTCGAAAAGAAAGACTTGCTCGAGCTGCTCGATCGCGCTTTGACCACAGACGTCGAACTCCGGCAAAAAAACATTTCGCTGAAAGAGACCGACGCCCTACTGCGCTTTTCTGGTGGCGATGCACGAAAATTACTCAATATTTTGGAGCTTGTCATCAACGCCGAAGAGAGCGAAACGATTGAGATTACAGACCAAATCGTCACCGAACGGTTGCAGGAAAACCCAGCCGCTTACGACAAAGGCGGCGAAATGCACTACGATATCATCTCGGCCTTTATCAAATCGATACGTGGTAGCGACCCTGAAGCCGCCATTTACTGGCTCGCTCGCATGGTTGCCGGAGGTGAAGACCCGAAATTCATTGCCCGGCGATTGGTGATTTCCGCTGCCGAAGACATCGGTTTGGCGAATCCGAATGCGCTGCTTTTAGCCAATTCGTGCTTCGATGCGCTGCAAAAAATCGGTTGGCCCGAAGGTCGAATTATTTTGGCACAAACCACCATCTATCTTGCATCATCTGCCAAAAGCAATTCTGCCTATATGGCAATCGACGATGCGTTGGCATTGGTGCAAGAGACAGGAGATTTACCCGTGCCGCTGCATTTGCGCAATGCTCCAACCAAGCTGATGAAAGAGTTGGATTATGGTAAAGAGTACAAATACGCACATAGTTTTGAAAATAACTTTGTGCAGCAAGATTACCTGCCTAAAGAATTGAAAGGCAAAACGATATGGAGTCCACAGAATAATCCACTGGAAGCCAAACTTAAAGAATACCTGAATAAATTGTGGAAAAATAGGTTTTAAGCCAGTCCACCGAAAGCAATCAAAACAAATATACAATGAAAACCCAAATCAGAGCCACCCTATTGTTGACTCTACTTTTTCTAACCATTGGCGCCTTTGCCTCAGTCAAGCAAAAAAGAGCTATTTCGGAAACAGTAATCAATCGCTTCTCTAATTTATGGAATAAAGTTCCACAGGAGAAAGCCTATTTACATACCGACAAACCATACTATATCGCAGGTGAAGATTTATGGTTTAAAGGTTACGTTTTGAATGCTACTACACATCAACAGAATACGCTAAGTCAGTTTCTTTATGTTGAGTTAATTGACAAATCTGACTCTGTTTTTCACCGTGTAAAGATTCGCAGAGATTCGCTCGGATTCGCTGGTAGACTAAAATTGCAACCTGAAATGCCTTCGGGCATTTACGCTTTGCGTGCCTATACCAATTGGATGCAAAATGCGGGTACAGATTTCTTTTTCAGTAAGAATATTTATATCGGCAATCCGATTGATGACCGTGTAAACAGCTTAATCAGTTACGGGAAACCAACTACCGATGGGAAAATACCCGTTACAATTTCGTTTACAAACGCATCGCAAAAACCAATTTCCGGGAAAGCAGTTTCAATCAATCAGAATTGGTCTAATGCTTCAAGAAAGAAGGTTACTCAGACAACCAATATCGATGGTAAAATCATGTTTTTAATCTCTGTGGATTTAAAAAATCACAACACCAAGAGTCTTGATATTGCCATTAATGATCCCTATCTAAAGTACAAAAACAGATTTTTTCTGCCTGAATTTAGTAAGGACTTCGATGTGCAATTCTTCCCGGAAAGTGGCAATTTAATCAACAAAGTGTTACAAACGATTGCGTTCAAGGCAATTGGCTCAGATGGATTATCCGTTAATATTACCGGTCAAGTATTCTCAAAATCCGACACACTCAACGAGATTTGCGATATCGCTACTCTACACAAAGGAATGGGGAAATTTGTGATTGAACCTAAGGCAAGTGATACCTTATACGCAATCGTGAAATCGGAACAAGGTTTAGTAAAACGATTCAACCTTCCAAAGGTGAACAATCAAGGGGTCATACTGCGCATTAATCAACTAAAAGGAAAAATAATGTTTGAAGTTACAAATCAGACAGCACTGCCCGATAGCTCTCTCTACCTTTTAGCACACTGTCGTGGCAAAGTATTTGTGATGCAGCAACTTCATCATTTAGTTGGTCAAATCGCTACTGAAAATCTACCAGAAGGCATCTTGACCTTTTCTGTTATAGACTCATCTTATCAAACACTGTGTGAACGTCTTTCTTTTATTCAAAAAGGCATATCTTCAACAATTAAAATGGAAAGCAACAAAAAAAGCTATCGTAAACGAGAGGCTGTAAATCTCAAATTCATTATTCAATCGGCGACTGCATTACCAGTCAAAGGCAGTTTCTCGGTCAGTGTAACAGATAGCCGTACTGTTAAAACCGATTCGTTAGCCGACAATATGGTCAGCTATCTCCTGCTCTCTTCCGATTTAAAAGGTCATTTAGAAGATCCTGCTTCGTACTTCATCAACAATAAGAACGATGCGCTGAATAAGTTGGACGTTTTGCTTTTGACGCAGGGTTGGAAACGCTTCACCACATCAAATATTGTAAAAGGTGTTTATCCAATCTCTAACTCTTATCTTGAAGTTGGACAGGCGCTTTCGGGCAAGGTGAAGAACTTTTTTGGGAAACCGGCTAAGAATAACGATATCATTTCAATTTCGGCCTACAAAAACCGTGTACAAATGACAAAAACTGACTCTTTGGGCAGGTATATGATTAGTGGAATAGAGTTTCCAGACAGCACATCATTTATTATTAAAGCAAAAAAGAGAAAGAGTATTGCTGACGTGGAAATTATACCTGACTTTGACGAATTTCCAAAGTTTTCGGCTTACATCCCAGTCCCCAAAAATTCAGAATCTCAAGCTCCAGAGGCATATCTCAAGCAAAGCAAAGAGAAGTACTATTACGAAGGTGGCGTGAGAATGATAAATCTAAACGAAGTGGTGGTAACAGGTCAAAAAATAAATTCTGAATCGGATAATCATTTCTATACAGGGTTAGCAGACGGTGAATTAACAGCCGACAACCTCTCCAAATTTCCTGGATCAAGTATATTGAATATGCTTTCTACCATTGCAGGTGTTAATGTTATGGGCGAGTCCATTTCTATTCGTGGAAGTTTGGGGCAACCGCTTATTCTGATCGATGAAATTGAAGTAGAAGGCACTGAGGAACTCTCTTATCTGACCACCAATGATGTGGAGAATATATCGGTATTCAAAGGCGCTAATGCAGCCATCTTTGGATCAAGAGGTGGCAATGGAGTTATCGCCATCACACTGAAGAAAGGCATTGTTCTGAAAGCTCAAACGCCTATAAGTCTTGCATTTGTTCAACCGCTTGGCTATCAAAAACCAGCCGAGTTTTATGTCCCAAAATACGACGTTGACAGCGTTAGAATGACCAAAACTCCTGATTTAAGAACCACTATTTACTGGAACCCCAAACTCTCAACCGATTCGACGGGCACGATTCAATTTCAATTCTATGCGGCTGACAAAACAAACGATTACGAAGTCACATTGGAAGGAATAACGAGCGAGGGTGAGCCTTGTCGCTATGTCGGAATTTTGAGAAGAGAAGACAATTAACGATTTAAAGACTTGCTAATAAATTTAAGTAAAATAGGCATTATCTCCTTCAATCTGAAAGTTTGAACCACTCCTAACTTCTCTTTTTTCAAACAAAAAAATTGGCTAAGACGAAAAAAATTCGTAATTTTGCACCTCATTTTTACGACCATCAGACATTTTTATTCTAAACATATTTCAGATGAAGAAGCATAATTTTTTTGCAGGTCCCTCTATCCTTAGCGAATACACAATTAAAAGCACTGCGGATGCAGTTCTCGATTTTGCAGGAATGGGATTGTCTATTTTGGAAATTTCTCACAGAGAAAAAGAGTTCATTGCGGTAATGAATGATGCACGCTCCTTGGTAAAAGAGTTGCTCGACGTACCTCAAGGTTATGAAGTCATATTTATGGGTGGTGGTGCAAGCATGCAATTCTGTATGGTACCATTCAACCTTCTCGAGAAAAAAGCCGCTTATTTAGACTCGGGCACCTGGGCTTCGAAAGCGATTAAAGAGGCTAAAATGTTTGGAGAAGTAGATGTTGTTGCTTCGTCTAAAGATGCAAACTACAGCTTTATTCCGAAAGATTACACAGTGGCAGACGATGTCGATTATTTCCATGTAACTTCAAACAACACCATTTTTGGAACACAAATGCACCAATTCCCTGACGTGAAAGCACGTTTGGTTTCCGATATGTCTTCAGATATTTTCTCTCGCCCAATCGATATTTCGAAGTTCGATATCATTTATGCGGGAGCTCAAAAAAATCTTGCGCCAGCAGGTGTTACCTTGGCTATCGTGAAAGAGGATTCTCTAGGCAAAGTGACACGTCAGATTCCATCGATGTTGAACTACAAAACGCACATCAAAGACGAATCGATGTACAACACACCTCCGGTATTGCCTACTTTCGCAGCATTGAAAACGCTTGAGTGGTACAAACAATTGGGTGGTGTTGCCGCAATCGAGAAAATCAACCAAGAGAAAGCAGCTATTCTTTACGATGCAATCGACAGCAGCAAATTGTTCAAAGGCACTGCCGTAGCCGAAGACCGTTCGTTGATGAATGTATGTTTCGTGATGAACGAAGAATACAAAGAACTTGAAGATCAATTCGGTCAATTTGCAAAATCAAAAGGCATGATGGGAATCAAAGGCCACCGTTCAGTAGGTGGATTCAGAGCCTCTATCTACAATGCGATGCCAAAGACCAGCATTCAGGCTCTGGTAGAAACGATGAAAGAATTCGAAAAAAATATTTAATTCAACCAAACTAATGATAAAGACGCTAAGAAAAGAAGATGAAACTTTTTACTTAGCGTCTTTGTGATTTAAAACAAGACAACAAATGAAAGTATTGATTGCAACAGACAAACCATTTGCAGCAGTTGCCGTAAGTGGAATTCGTCAGGTAGTGGAAGAAGCAGGTTTCGAGCTGGTTCTTCTCGAAAAATACACCGAAAAAGCACAACTGCTCGAGGCAGTGAAAGGTGTGGATGCAATGATCGTGCGCAGCGACATTGTAGATGCAGATGTGCTAGCAGCAGATCAACTAAAAATAGTTGTGCGCGCAGGCGCAGGGTACGACAACCTCGACTTGGCTGCCGCTACTGCCAGAGGAGTAATCGCGATGAACACGCCTGGGCAGAATGCCAATGCAGTGGCTGAACTCGCTTTTGGTATGATGGTCTCTGCAGCACGCAATTTCTACAACGGAACTTCGGGAACGGAACTCTTAGGTAAAAAACTGGGAATACATGCTTACGGAAACGTTGGCCGCAACATTGCCCGCATTGCCAAAGGCTTCGGAATGGAGGTGTTTGCATTCGACGCATTTGTTCCGGCAGAGGTCATCAAAAACGAAGGTATCACGCCTGTATCTTCGGTAGAGGAGCTTTACAGCACGTGTCAATACCTTTCTATCAACATTCCCGCAACGCCCGAAACAAAAAAATCGATCAACTACGCGTTGTTGAGCAAAACACCGAAGAATGCAATCTTGGTAAACACCGCTCGCAAAGAGGTGATCAACGAAGAAGAGTTGGTTCAACTGATGGAAGAGCGCACCGATTTCCGTTACGTATCGGATGTGGCACCAGACAATAAAGCTGCCTTTGCCGAGAAATTAGAAGGTCGCTACTTCTTCACCCCAAAGAAAATGGGTGCACAAACCTCAGAAGCCAATGTAAACGCAGGTATTGCAGCTGCAAAACAAATCGTGAGCTTCCTCAAAGACGGCGTAGATCGCTTCAGAGTGAATTAAGAAACCTTTTCCCTTCAATACAAAACGACCGCTTCAATCATTTGAGGCGGTCGTTTTGGTTAATTATCTTTCACACAGCGGATAGACATACCTTCTTTTTTGGATCTTGATTTCATCAACACTTCATAAAATGCATCATCTAACTCTACAGTTCTAGCATTTGAAATATCTGATTCTTCTGCACACCATGCTAAAAATGCCCATCGAGTAAGTTTAGATAAACCATCCTCAACCGATCTATAACCGCAAGGAAGAGCCGAAAAAGCTGTCATAAAATTTAAATTAATTGACGAAGGGAAAGTTCTCCAATCTGAAGTTTTAAGGTCTTTTAAATAAGCACCTGCATACAAAAAATCACCTGTCGCTATTTGCAAATCTATCCATTCCTGTTTTGTTGCTACGTGCCAACCCACAGGTGCAATATTTCTTGAATCACTCACCGCATACCAATTATAGAGGTGTCCATACCTCAAATCAGTTGGCTCAATATTATTATAATCACACCAAGCGTCATTAGTTGCATTTAACCAATCATTATCAGCTGTTAAATTAGGTATTGGATCTCCATTTCTATAATGTGTTGTTCTTAGATTCTCTAACAGCCAAGTTTGTGTGCCAATTTTAATGGTGTGATACTCGTTGCCATCCACGTCTTTTATTACCTGATCGGCAGTTGCTGTATATACATTATAGCTATCGCTGTAAGCCCTACCCAGTTCTGTTTTCACATATACCCGCACGTAATAGCCAGTGCCAGCAATCAATCCTTTAATTAAGCTGTGGAATTTTGCAGGGCTTTCTGTGGAAACAATTTTCTGACTGTTTTCGATTGTAGGTAGTGTTGTTGTTCCATACACAAAACCATAGTCCAATATTTGCAACTGACTGTTTTGTGTGATAGAGCCTACCATATCCACCATATTCGTGCCAACGAAGGGCTGTTTATTGACACCTATCGTTAAGCCTCCGTTCGAAGTTTTAAATTCCTCCTGCTGCCCGTAGCTTGTAACGCCATTAGCAGTGGCATAGGCTCTCACATAATATTGTGTATCGTAAAGCAAACCTGTAAGTTTGCTCACTAATTCACCACCTCCAGCACCCTCATTCGTTTTGCTGTCTGCTATAGTAGGAAACATAGTTGTACTCCAGCAAACGCCCCGTTCCGTAATGCCTATTCCGAGTGTATTATTAAGCACTTTGCCTCCACACGTAGCACTGTTTACCGTAATTTCTGATACAGCAGATGTAGTTACGCTGGGTGCTGATGTAGTGAAACTCACTTGATTGCCATAGGCTGTACCATCGGAGTTGGTGGCAAAGGCACGCACAAAGTAGTTGGTACTGGGTGTTAATCCCCCAATATCACCACTAAACTCACCTAATCCTTCTCCTAAATAGAGCCTTTTATCAGCAAGTGTTGGATTTCCTGATGTATTCCAACATACACCTCGTGACGATATAAAAGAACCGTTATCGTACACCGCATTGCCACCACAGGTGGCAGTAGCATCCGACATGAATACTACTGCAGTAGTTCGTACTGTGGGGAATTTCTTTTCATCTTCCGTCTTACACGACAGAAGCACCACCGCCATCAAAGCGAAAAATATGCGAAATGTTGTTTTCATTTTATATTTGGATTAATTGTCTTTTACACAGCGGATGCTACAGCCAAATGTCGCTAAGTTTGAAACTAATTCAGCACTTTCACTATTAAACATCATTTTTAAACTTTTCTGATTTCCATCACCACACCACCAAAAAGCGGTAATGCCTAAATTGTAAAAATTACCCCATTCATAACGATAACCTGAAGGAAGAGCAGTGAAGCCAGTATTGTTATTGGTTTTAATATTAAAACCAATATACCTTGCGGACAAGTCTGTAGACTCCCAATCGCTATTAGATGCTATTGCTTTTAACATATACGCTGAATTACCAAGATGACTTGTTGCATATTTAAATAAATCATCCCAATCTGAATAGGTTGCAACATGCCAACCTACAGGAGCAAGTTTACGAGGATCAGTAACTGCATACCAGTTATACAACCTTCCATTTTTTTGTAAATTATTTTCAAGATTTTCATACGAACAACAAGCACCTGCATTAGTAAAACGCCAAAGATCATTACTTTTTAATACAGGTATAGAATCTCCATTAGCGTATAAAGTTGTTCTTAAGTTTTGAATCATCCATGTTTTGTTACCAAAAACAGCAATATCATAAATATTGCCTTGGACATCTTTAATCGTATTAAAATCATCATTGGTTGTAAAGCTTACTTCATTCGAATAATAAGTATCCGATGCTGTAATAGTATAGGCACGAGCATAATACTTGGTTGATGGAATCAATGGTGACATAACCACCGTATAATCAGTTATACCTATTTGGCTTGTTGCTTTTGAATCTGACACCGAAACCCCTGATAATTTAGACCAACACACGCCTCTTTCAATAATCTCAGAACCACCTATTGACAATGTATTTACTTGAATTATTGCCATAGTAGAAAATTGAGGAAATAATTTATCTATTGACAAGTCTACTATTCCACTCATACTAGTAAAACTTACTTCATTACCATAAGAGGTTTCCGTACCGCAGGTGACAAATGCTCTAATATAATATGTTGTAGACGGCGTTAAATTCGTCAAATAACTATAAAATCCATCAGCTCCAACACCATCATCGGTGTGCTGATCTCTCAACGTTGGGTTATGACTGGTGCTCCAACAAACTCCTTTAGCAGAATAAGCAATCCCATCATAGTAAGTTATATTACCTCCACATTTTGCTTTGCTAGCTCCAATGTCAGAGGGTTGAAGAGTGGCAATCAACGAAGTTTTTGTAGTAAAACTTTTTTCCGACCCATAATCAGTACCACCAGCATTGGTCGCATAAGCTCTGACGTAATAAGTGGTATTTGAAGCTAAACCTTTCAAACGACTCGTGTAGTTTCCTTCATCCTGCCCATCGTAGGAGATACTATCGGCAACAGTGGGGTGTGAATTCACACTCCAACAAACACCTTTATTTGTAATAAACGAACCATTGTCTGTAATAGCATCTCCACCGCAAGTTGCGGCATTATCGGTGACAGAACTAACCTCCGTAGTTGTGACAACAGGTTTTTGTTTTTCCAACTCTGGCTTACACGAAATAAGCACCAAAGCCATTACAGCGAAGTAGATGCGAAATATTGTTTTCATTTTGAGAATCCAATTTATCCAATTACCAAACTACTTTCTTTGTCTCTGTCTGATTTCCATGTTTCACTTTCACCAAATATACTCCACGATGAGGTAACGAAACACTCTGTGTAGAAGTTTGTGGATGAGTGCTCAAAACCAACTTTCCTTCCATATTGTATAGGTCTACTGCGCTGTTGGCTTCCAGATTATTGATTTTAAGAGTTCCATTTGTAATCGTAAAACTCATTTTCCGGTCTATTATTGGAGTGATTCCACTCGTACCATCTTTATCCACAATCACATTATCAACCTCCCATTTCTCTATACGGTTGCTGTTTTCTCCACTAGCATTGAATCGGATATAGAATTTCTTACCCGCAGCCATGTTACTGATGTCATGCTTATAAGTTTTGTTTGCGATAGTTCCATTAGCATTGCTAAATGTTGTTATAGAAGTCCAGTTAGTCATATCAGTCGAAAACTCTACATTCAACTTTTCTGTTCCCAAAGGTGAGATGCTGCCTGCATAAGCTTCGTAATATAGATCGTATCTCATAAATACAGATGAAAGACTGGTTGCATCCATTGGATATGTAACAAACGCCTCTGAATAGACTGATGTCAGATTTGTATGCCAGTCGAACAGTGCTTTTTGATTGGTAATTTGCCATTTGGTTTGCAAAGACGAAGTGAGAAACAAATCACTATTTTCCCATTTGGTTAACTGATCAAAATTCTCAGATGAAGGTAATACTAAGGCGGGAATATCGAATTCATAAGCACCAATATCTACAATACCTGCAACGACTCTAGCATTTTCATCTAAATCGTATCCCTTATTTAAAACATTTGAAGAATTCGAATCGGTTCCTGCATTCACACAAGGTGAGCCTTTTTTAAGATGCCAGTCGGCTAATAACAATTCTGTCTTTTGTGCTTCGGTAGTCGCAGCCCCAATAAAACTAGTAGGACGAACATAAGCCACTACAATATCCGGAGAAATATAATTGCTTGTTGCATCACCTACGACCCAAGCGCCAATTACTCCATCTAAGGAATTATTAGAAGAAGCACAATTTGATACATGACCATAGGAGATACCGCCCCCTTGACAATTTGCCACAACACAATTAATAGTAGGATTCACAGCTCCAGATATACCTACACCGGAACAATTCACAACAGTACAATTCACTGCAGACGTATTAATACCAAAACCTGAGCAATTTGAAACAAAGCAATTAGAAACAGGATAGTTCGATCCATTACTTTCAGAAATCCCACCTCCAATACAATTCTTTACTATACAATTCCATACTGAGGCAAAATTTCTACGAATATAGCTTCGAGAACCTGCGAATATTCCTCCAACGTTTCCAGCACTTCCAGTCGCACAATTGAGTACTACACAATTCGTAATATAATTTTCAAAAGATGAAGCAAAAATACCACCCACATCATTGCCAGCTTTACAGTCTGAAACATAACAATCAGTTAATGTACAATAATTGGAATCCGAATAAATTCCACCTCCAACTTTATCGGCAATACATTGTGTAACTTTGCAATCTCTTACATTTGGACAATAAATACCACCGCCGTTACCTTGTGTCTTACAATTTGAAATTACACAACTATCGGTCCCATAATTGGAGTAAATTCCACCACCATTACCTAAAGAAGTGCAATTCTTCACTACACACTTTAGGGGACGTGTACCATTGATTCCTCCGCCATTTAAAACCGCAAAACAATCACTTATTAAACAGCTATCAATATTTGATTCGTATCCAGTGCAAATCCCTCCTCCGTTCAAGCCGATACAGTTAGAAATTTTACATTTAGCAATACTATTATGGGACATGTAGACACCACCGCCGGAACTTGCAGAACAATTTGAAACTTGACAATTAAAAATCATTGTATCCCACCAAGTTGTGGTAATTCCATAATATATCCCTCCGCCTGCATTTGTTGCAGTGCAATTCCAAACTACACAATTAATCGTATAATAAGTTGCGTCAATACCACCTCCACTTACAGAATGGCATTTCGAAATTAGACAATTTTTCACCACCGCGGAAGAAGATATACCTCCACCACTGGACATTGAAAAGCACTCAGAAACAGTACATTTAGTAATAAGTGACGTAGCGGAGGCTGATGTAATATAAATACCCCCTCCTTTTGATGCGGTTGTAGTATTAGCGTTTCCCCCTTTCACATAAAATCCATCAATCAAAAATTTATCAGCGCCTGTCACTACGTTGTAGCAGTTTTCACTGTTTCCTGTCACAGACCAAACCCAAGTAGAGTCGCTGTTTACAGTTTTGGTCCACACATCGGCTACGCCATCGATATCTCCACTCAGAATGGTTTGATTCAACAATTCAAACGAATCGACTTTGCCGTTACTATCCAGATCGGCTAATGCTCGTTGCGAAAGAGCCGTCTCTGTACCAGCAAACCCTCCATAAAACTTCACACCGTTTTTTACCACAAAAGAGCGAGAACGGGCATCACGAGCAATGGTTTCCGTCGTTGGGTAATAAGTGCCTTTTGCTACCCACACTTCATCACCGTCTGTTGAATTGTCAATCATGGTTTGCACACTGCCAGAGGCATTCGCCCACGATGTTCCATCGCCACTGGCATTGGCTTTCACATACCGGACTGTTTTGGCAGATAATGCTACTGCAACAATCATAAAACAGACAGTCAGTGTAATTCTTAAAGTTTTCATAGTGGTATATTTATATAAAATTGATTATCAACAAATTAGAAATCATATTACATAATATTCGATGCGACAATCAGGTAAATCGATTCTTTTGAGAATTGCATTATACAAAATTACAGTAAAATTCGAATAATCAAAGTTAATTTAGGTATTTTAAAAACATTTTTATATACAAAAGAAAGGAGCCAAATCTCGCAAGAGATTTGGCTCCTTTTAGAATTATTAATTATGTAATACGGCTTTAATACATCATCAATCAGCAGTATGAGTCAGCGCATAAATCTTTTCCCAGTTGCGATAAAGATCTTCCATTGAGTCGAAAAGAACATCAGCACCTGCATCCATCAAGATGTGATCGTCAATTGGACCGGTGTTGACCGCCACAGTGAAAATACCCGCTGCGGCAGCCGATTGCACGCCGAGTGGTGCATTTTCGATTACAATCGCTTCGTGTGGCTGGATATTTATTTTCTTCAATCCACGAAGATAGGGCTCTGGATGGGGCTTACCATTCTTCACATCGTAGGCAGTCACCATTCTGTCGGCAGTAAATACATCGGGGAAATGAACATTTAATCGATCGAGTAAACTGCGCTGTCCTGAGCCAGTGACCAGAATTGGCACAAGTCCGGCTAACTTTACGGTATTCAACAGTTCGTAAGCAAACGGCATTGGTTCGGCTTTTGGCAACTGATTGAAGAAGTGCGATTTTCGTTTATAGATATGATCTTTTTCGGCATCAGTAGCCTCCCGGTTGTAGTGAATATTAAACAACCGATTGATGGTGAAATTCCCAGTTGCACCTTCAAAGAGGTAGAACTCATCGCGGTTACACTCGATGTTCTGCTCCTGTATGGCATTGTACCACGACAGCGTGTGGTTGCCCATCGAGTCGAACAGCACGCCGTCCATATCGAACAGCACGGCTTTGAGTGAAATTTTCTCGCCTTTCTCGGCTTCGTATTTTGCTATTGCTTGTGATATCATTATGGATTCTTCAGTAATCAGAAATGAAATTTGAATATATTTTATAATTCTATTCGCTACCGCGGGTCTTACATTTTTTTGGCGCAAAAAAAAGTAAGCAAAAAAAACATAGTCGAAATAACTCGCTCAATCGTCCATACATCATTCTACCTTAATTGAGATTTTAGTAGTTGGACTCTCTCACTCTGCAGGATTTCGACGTTTGGTATTTGTATTTGTCCCCACTGGGACTTACGATTAACTTAAGACACAGATGATAAGTTTCAGTGAATTCCAACTAAAGAAAAATCTTCTGTTTATGTCAATTTGTTTAGATATATTGAGACTAAAAAGAGTTGGGTTCAATTCTTCAATTTCACCCAACTCTTTCTATTTAGATTGGAGTAACACAACATCACTCCTGCCCTTTCAGAATTACAATCTGGCTTTGATTGCTTTGGTCTCGGCTTCGAAGCCCGGTTTTTCGAGCAGTGCAAACATATTCTTTTTGTAGGCTTCTACTCCCGGTTGGTCGAATGGATTTACACCCAAGATATAACCGCTGATTCCACATGCTTTTTCGAAGAAGTAGAACAACTGACCGAGGTAGAATTCATTCAATTTAGGCAATTCGATTTTGAGGTTCGGAACACCACCGTCGATGTGAGCGATTTGCGTACCAAGTTCCGCCATTTTGTTGACGTAATCGACACGCTTTCCGGCTAAGAAATTCAAACCATCGAGGTCGGCTGCATCTGCAGGCACTTGCACAGTTTGGTTTGGAGTTTTAATCGAAATCACTGTTTCGTAAATGGTGCGCTCACCCTCTTGAATCATTTGACCCATTGAGTGTAGGTCAGTCGTAAAATCAACCGCTGCTACAAAAATACCCTTGTTCTCTTTGCCTTCGCTCTCTCCGTAAAGTTGTTTCCACCACTCAGAAACGAAGTGCAATTTGGGGTGATAATTCACCATAATTTCGATTTTCTTGCCGGTTTTGTAGAGCTCGTTGCGCACAGCAGCATACTGTGCCGCAGGATTTTCAGCGAAAGAAGTACTCAATCCTGTGATTTTCTCCATCGAAACAGCTCCGGCAACCAACTGACGGATATCAATTCCTGCTACTGCGATTGGCAACAAACCAACAGGAGTCAACACCGAAAAGCGTCCACCCACATTATCAGGAATCACAAATGTTTTGTAACCCTCTTGTGTAGCCAAGGTGCGCAAAGCACCACGCGACGAATCGGTGATAGCGACAATGCGTTCTTTAGCTTCTGCTTTACCCACTGCATCTTCGAGTTGTTTTTTCAAAATACGGAACGCCAAAGCCGGTTCGGTCGTTGTTCCCGATTTCGAGATATTGATAATACCAAACTCTTTGCCTAGCAACAGTGCTGAGAGTTCGAACAGATAGTCTTCGCCAATGTTGTGACCAGCATAAACAATCACAGGACTTTTACGCTCAGTTTGCAACCAGTCGAAGCTATTTGAGAAAGCATCGATAACGGCTTTTGCACCTAAATAACTTCCGCCAATGCCTACAACCACTACAATCTGGCAACGATCGCGCAATTTCTTCGCGGTTTGCTCAATGTCAGTCAATTCGGCATCCGAAATAGATGACGGCAAGTTCAACCAACCCAAGAAGTCGTTTCCTTTACCTGAACCGTTGTGCAACATTTCGTTGCACGCTTTCACTTGAGCCTCGTAAGCTGCTACTTTTTCGGCTGAGACAAAACCCAGCGCTTTACTGATGTTTAAAGAGATATTCTCCATAAATAGATGTATAATTTGAGTATGTATGTGTTTATCTAAAAGTCTCTCTGAGATTTCTAATTTCGATTAACGGCATTTTTCGACTGTACAAAACATTGTAAACCGCATCCAAAATTGGCATGCTGACATTGTAGCACTCATTGATTTCGTGAATACATTTTGCACCAAAGTAACCTTCTGCAATCATCTCCATCTCGATTTGAGCAGTTTTCACCGAATAGCCTTTTCCAATCATGGTTCCAAACGTATGATTTCGGCTGAATTTAGAATAGGCTGTCACCAATAAATCGCCCAAATAGGCAGAATCGCAAATGTTGCGTTTGGTTGGACAAACCTTATCCACAAATCGTTCCATCTCCTGTATCGCGTTCGAAACCAGCACAGATTGAAAATTATCGCCGTATTTCAAACCGTAGCAAATGCCTGATGCAATGGCAAACACGTTCTTCAAAACAGCCGAATACTCCATTCCAAGAATATCGTTGGTGATGGTGGTTTTCACATAGTTGCACGCCAACAGTTTAGCAAAAGACTCTGCATTTTCTGTGCTACTACATGCAATCGTCAAGTAAGAAAGGCGTTCGAAAGCAACTTCCTCGGCGTGACAAGGACCACCAATCACAGCCAGTTGTTCTATCGGAATGTTGTAGAATTTCGACAAATATTCCGACACAATCATATTTTCGTCGGGGACGATACCTTTAATTGCAGAAACCACAAATTTGGAAGACAAATCGGTCTTCAATTTCTTCAAGTGCAATTTAATGTAGGGCGATGGCGTGACAAAAATTACGGTATCCGAATTTTTAATAGCCTGATTTATATTGGAATAAAAATTTATTCGCGTAGTATCAAACCGGATATCAGATAAATAAGCTGGATTGTGTCCCCATTTCTTAAATTCGTCGATTTGATCTTTCCGACGCATATACCAGTTGATAGATGTTGCATTATTCAACACCAGTTTTGCTATCGCTGTAGCCCAACTACCTCCGCCTATTATCGCAACTCGTCCTTGTATATTCATACTGATTCCTATTACTTCGACGCCTCAAGTGCAGCATCCACCCACTTCGAAACTTGCTCTGAAGTTGGGTTTTGCAACTCTAATTTATGCTTTTTATTGAGACCACACAACTCTTGGTGTAGTTTATTCGGATTTGATTCGCTCAAACTTTGGATAGTCATATAACCCCCTTTTTGCACTACGCTCACCCACTCTTCAGGCACGCCTAAAGCGGTATATTTTGACGCAGCATCTTTCTTTTGTGTTTTCTCCAATTTCATTTGTGGGAAAAGCAACACTTCTTGAATAGTGGTTTGATTGGTCATCATCATCACCAAGCGGTCCATGCCAATACCAATACCACCGGTAGGTGGCATACCATATTCCAATGCACGAAGGAAGTCTTGATCGATAAACATCGCTTCGTCATCTCCTTTTTCCGATAGGCGCAACTGCTCCTCGAAACGTTCGCGTTGGTCAATCGGATCATTCAATTCTGAATAGGCATTCGCAATCTCTTTGCCGTTCACCATCAATTCGAAACGCTCGGTCAATGCAGGATTGTCGCGATGCTTCTTGGTCAGTGGCGACATTTCGATAGGATAATCGGTGATGAAAGTCGGTTGAATGTAGTTTCCTTCGCACTTTTCACCAAAGATCTCATCAATCAATTTGCCTTTACCCATTGTGTCGTCGGCTTCAATGCCCAACTGTTTGCACACATCGCGCAGTTGGTTTTCATGCATACCATTTATATCAACTCCTGTAAACTCTTTGATGGCATCGAGCATCGTTACTCGCTTGAATGGAGCTTTGAAGCTAATCAAATTCTCCCCTACTTTCACATCGGTCGAACCATTCACTTCGAGACAGATTTTTTCAATCATCTGCTCTGTGAAGTTCATCAACCAATTGTAATCTTTGTATGAAACATAAAGTTCCATCACTGTAAATTCGGGATTGTGGGTGCGATCCATTCCTTCGTTTCGGAAGTTTCGAGAAAACTCATATACCCCTTCAAAACCACCTACAATGAGGCGTTTGAGGTACAATTCGTTTGCAATGCGAAGGTAAAGAGACATATCAAGCGCATTGTGGTGCGAGATAAACGGACGAGCGGTTGCTCCTCCGGGAATCGGCTGCAGCACAGGAGTATCAACCTCCAGATAGCCGAATGAATTCATAAAATTGCGCATGGTGTTGAACACCTTTGTGCGCTTCACAAATATATCGCGAACGTCCTCATTCACCACCAAATCAACGTAGCGTTGACGGTAGCGTAATTCTGGATCAGTAAATGCATCGTAAATCACACCATCTTTTTCCTTCACAATAGGAAGTGGGCGAAGCGATTTTGCCAAAATAGTCAACTCTTCTGCGTGAACAGTTACCTCTCCTGTTTGAGTGCGGAACACATAACCTTTGATGCCCACAAAATCGCCAATATCGAGCAGACGTTTAAATACTGTATTGTAAAACTCCTTGTCTTCTCCTGGACAAAGATCGTCGCGGGTGAGGTAAACCTGAATTCGTCCTTCAGAATCTTTCAATTCAAGAAAGGAAGCTTTACCCATAATGCGGCGGGTCATGATGCGACCGGCTATCGAAACCTGACGACGCTCTTCTGCGCCATCTACAAAACTCTCTTTTATGTCGTTGGTGTAAGCATTTACAACAAATTCGTGTGCGGGATAAGGGTCGATACCCAAATTGCGCAATTCAGCCAGACTGTTACGTCTGATAATCTCCTGTTCGCTTAAATCTAATTGGCTCATATATATCGTATAATACAAAAACTCGGCAAAAGTACAAAAAAATGACGTAAAAAGGTCGTCTTTTGCGTATAAAGTAGCATAAAAATGACTCCAAAAAGCTCCTTACGCGGCACTATTTAGCTGAAATAGTCAATCGATTGTCAATCATTCGGTTGTTGTACTGTTGTAGAAAAGCCTTGAAATGGGCATAAACAGTAGCAGCTTGTGGCAGATTTTGTTTCACAAGATTCGAAGTCAACAGTTTATCTTTTTTGTGATTGTAAACAGCCAAAAGCTTCTTTCCATCGCTGTGAATCGTCCATTCTCTTTCCATATACTGATACACGCCATTGGTGTAGTTGGCAATAAATTGGGGTTGCTCAGTTGGGTTAAAATGATCTTTTCCAAAAGCAAAATAGGGCTTATTGTAGTGCAAATACCCCAATACCGAAGGCATCACATCTATTTGCTGAATAAGTTGAGTAGAATCGATTTGATGCAAATTGCTACCTGACTGATAGAAGATAATCGGAATTGAAAACACACCCATGGTCGATTTGTATTCGGCGTGCTCCGACGATGGAAGCGAATGATCGGCCGAAATCACAAACAGGGTATTCTTAAACCATGGTTTCTTAGATGCCGTTTGAAAAAAGCGTTTCAATGCATAATCTGCATACTGCACGGTGCGATGGATCGGCATTGTTCCTCCTTTGAAAACCGATTCGTAGCGTGCAGAAATTTTGTAAGGATGATGCGACGACAGGGTGAAAATGGACGTCATAAAAGGCTGTGGCATTTTATCCATCGAATTGGCGAAAAACTGCAAAAACTCTTCATCACGAATTCCCCAATAGCCATCAAAGTCGGCATCGTTGCCATATTCATTTTTACCCACATAATGTTCAAAACCAAGCATCCGAGTGATGGAGTCGAATCCCATCGAACCGTTGGGCGCACCATGGAAAAAGGCAGTATAATAGCCTTCTTGCTTCAAAACAGCTGCCAATCCATTCATCTTGTTGAGCGAATATTTAGACAACGCAAACGGCTGCACTAACGAAGGAACGCTGCCAAGCACAGATGGAATAGCATCAATCGACTTCACCCCATTCGCATACGAATAGACCCACGTTTGACTCTGTTGCGCTAACGAATCGAGAAAAGGCATGTAGCCGTTGTATTTTATTCCATTAAACTGTTTATTGAAATAACCCGAATGCTCCTTCGAAAAGCTCTCGAGAATCAGCACTACCACATTTTTCTTCTGAAATTGCAATGTAGCCTCAGGATGATGAATAGGTGTATAAATGGAGATTAATGCTGTCTCCGAATAGAAATTCTGACGCTTAAAAGTCGTTCGAAAAACGGTGCGATAAATCGAAAACGGGGTATTGAGCACAATGGCAGTTTCATCGGGGTGATTGACCTTCTCTCCTGCATTCGAAATGGTGATCGGACGCGTAGTCATACCATATCCACCGCGTATACCACACACCGTATGCCACATCGAAAGCGCCAACAACACTGTCCCTGTCAGGTAATATTTCCAGCCAGTTGCAATCGCATTCGTCGGCTTCATCTTTCCATAACCTTTGATCAAAACAACGATTAGCAGCACAAGAATTACAGTCAAATACCAATTTTGAATCATTGCCGTAAATACAATTTTGCTGCTGTTGTGGTCGTTTCCAAATTCAGTGAAAACGCTAAAATCGGTGCGTCGCAAGGTGTTTCTGAAATAAACAATATCCCCCATATTCAAGAACATTGCCACCGAGTTGAACAACACGTAAATGTATTTTGCCACTCGTTGATAATACATATTGTAGCGAAAGCGAAAAGGCACTATCATCATCAACAAAAAGAGCAAATTAGTATAGAGCACGGCCGTTAGATCAAACTTCAGACCCGACACCATCAATTCGAAGAGGTGCCATGTGGTCATTCCTGAAAAATAGGACTTATTGAAAACGTAAAAAAGAATGCGGGTAACTGAGAAGAGAAAAAAAACAAGTGACAATCGCCAGAATGTCATCACATATACATTTCTGTTTTTGAGAGAAAATATAGAATTCATAGATTTCACTTTAAATTTTTAGGCGAACAAAGTTATCGTTTTTTAGAGAACAATAAATTACTGCATCTACTTATTTTACTTAAATATACCTTAAAATCGAGTAGACTTCCAAACAAATACAAAAAAAAAACGTACGTCCGGCTTCTATGCCTTCAGTTATTGCTGTTCATTAAAAAAAATTAGTTTATTTTGCAGCGCAATGCAGCACAATGCAACAAAAAACCATCTACAATCTGAATAAATGAGCGGAGAAATTGAAAAAGAGCTTATCAATTCGTGCCTGAATAATGACCGTAAAGCCCAAAAATCGCTTTACGAGACCTATTCGCGCAAGATGATGGGTGTTTGCCTCCGCTATTGTAACGATTCTGAAACAGCCAAAGATATGCTGCAAGATGGGTTTATAAAGATATTCTCCAGTTTGTCTTCGTTTCAGTTCAATGGCTCATTTGAGGGATGGATGCGTCGGGTATTTGTAAACACTTGCCTTGAGCACCTTCGCAAAACAGATGTATTGCACGATGCTGCTGATTTAGATTATGCTGCTGCTCCACTTTCGAGTGGAAACAACAATGCGATTGAGCAAATGTCGGCAAATGATTTAATGAAGATAATCAACGAATTGCCGAAAGGCTTTCGACTTATTTTCAACATGTACGAAATAGAAGGCTATTCTCACAAAGAGATAGCAGACGCATTAAATATTACTGAAAGTACTTCGCGCTCTCAATTAACCCGTGCGAAGCAATTGCTTAAACACAGAATTCAGAAAGAGCTCTAACGACAATGACAGATAACGATTTTGACAAACTGCTAAAACAAAAGCTCGATAATTTCGAGGCTGATGTACCCAATTCCTGTTGGGATGCAATTTCGCAGGCGTTGCCACCTGTGCGCAAGACTCAGCGAGTTGTGCTTTGGCGTCGCATGGCTGTGGCAGCGGTATTGGCTATGGCTGTTAGTTTGGCTGGCTTTCTATTTCTGAAAAACGATAAAAACACTCCTTTGATAGCAAAAGTCATTGTACCAAAAGCGGTTCAACCCGTAGAGAAAGTTCAAACGGCTGAAGCGGTTATCAATTCTGCGCCAGAAGTTGTGGCACAAAAAAAACAAGCAAAACATCATTTTAGAACTTCCGAAAAAATCATTCCAACTGTAACAAACGAACCAGTTGTAGCAGAAGCAACCGTTGTACAACCTGTAGTTACTCCGACTGTAACCACATCACAAAGTGAGAAAATAGATGTAATAAGCACTCAATCTGTAGCCAAATCAGAAGAGGTTAAGATTCCGTCAAAAGTGTCAGACAAAGAACTTGAGGCATTTATCAATGCAGGAATAGAAGCTCAAAAACAAAATACAACGCCAACCGAACAAATAGAGAGCAAAAAAAGCAGTTCGCTCGCTTTATTGGCAGGTCTTCCTACGGTTTCAAACTCATCCGACAACGAATTCCATCCACTTCGTTCAGCCTCTGCATTCGAAGATGCATACAATATACTTTCTTCAAATGGTAATACTGCGAATGTTCCATTCGAACGACGTCACTCCATACCATTCTCGTTGGGTTTCATTATAGGTAAAGAGGTTGCAAAAAATACTTCGATAGAGACTGGCTTACACTATACTTACCTTAGAAGCGAGCAATTGCAGCAAGATGCGCTTACAAACGAAATCCAAAAGCTATATTACCTCGGAATTCCGCTAAGTGTAACGTACCGATATGCAAACATTAAGCGGTTCTCTTTTTACCTCAAAGCAGGTGGAATGGTAGAAAAAAACGTGGCTGGTAGATGGATTGGAGAAATCAAAGGGCAAACATCAAATATTGTCTATACAAAAACAGACAATAAACTAGAAGAGACACTTCAGTGGTCAATTCATAGTGGTGCTGGTATTAACTTCTGCATTTCTGGGCCATTTTATTTCTACTTAGAGCCCTCATTCACCTATTTCCCTGATAATGGCAGTGAATACCAAAATATTCGAAAAAAAGAGCATTTTGAACTGTCGCTTCAGGGTGGAATCAGAGCCATTTTTGCATCAAAGTAATTTATGAGAATTATGAAATTTACGTTTACTAAATTCTTTTCGATTTCATCGATTTGCGTTTTAATACTCTTCACAAGCTGCATACCAAAAGAGAATTCAAATAATTACCAAACCTTTTCTCAATTTGTTGGTTCCATTGTCACTATCGAAAATGTGAAATATTTTCGATTAGATGCTGATGGTTCCCTTTTTTACTCCACGACTTTTCTTTCGGATCAATACGCAAGTGGTGACCGCATTATAATATCTGGTTCGATTGATTACAACGATCAGATAGCGGGTACTCCTTATTTAGTAACAAAAATTGATGGGGTAATAAGGATCAATAAAAAGATGGCACTGAGCTTCGACTCTATCGAAAAAGACACCTTCAAAAATGATGCTATTTTAGGTCAAACATGGTCATACATAGCATACACAAACAACCAATACATTTATACATCGAAGGCGTTTATCAATGCTTCGAACCAATACCACGCTTTTGATTTGGTAAACAACAGAATAAATCTGAATGACACCCTCAAATTTGAAGTTCGGCACAACAGCAAACTCGATGCAGAAAAAACGCTTCAAGTAATAAATATCACATCCTACGATTTAACTGCCTTTTTAGATACAATTCCCCCTGGAAAAACAAAAATTATTCAGATTGCTTACAAAACTGACACGAGGGTAGTTAAGCAAAACATCTCATTTTTAGCACAATAAAAAAATAGCGCAGAATTTGCGCTATTTTTTTATTGTGTCACCCACTCTTTGGAATAAGGAACAACAGACTCATTTTCGTAGTTCAAATCCTCTTTCATCGGTATCTTGATGTAATAGAGTTTTCCTGTGCTATTCGGTATCGATTTACTCCTCAGCCATGCATTAAAATCTTTAAGCAAGTAGTAAGATGTTTGATTATCTCGTGCAAACTGGTATAAATCTTCAATTGGTGAATTGACAACCACATTGTTACACCGAATCGGTTTATAGAGCTGATTTGACTTAATCACAAAACCGTATTTGCGCGGATGAGAAAACAGCTCCTTGGCTGCCAAAATGCGAAAAACATAACGAGAGGTCTCTTCAACCAGCCACAAATCGAACGAAGTCTTCACCCCTTGATTTTTCAACTCGGTTGATATTCTACCCGGTCCAATATTGTATGCTGCTGCTACCGATGACCAATTATGAAAATGAGAATAGAGGTCTTTCAACATCCTGCAAGCCGCCAAAGTAGACAGCTCTGGATGATAACGTTCATCGATGCTATCGCCCACTTCCAAACCATACTGTCGTGCAGTAAACGGCATCAGTTGCCAAAGGCCTACTGCTTTTGCTGGCGATAACGCTCTGAGATTCAAATTACTCTCAATAACAGCTAGATACTTCATATCTTCGGGGATTCCCATCTGTTTCAGTATGGGATCTATCACTGGAAACAATCGATTTGCCTTCTTAATCAATTGCAATGTAGAGGAGTGCATATACGACATTGTCATAATTTCACGATCAAAACGTTCGCGCATATCGTACCGTTTCAGCGAAATGGTATCTCCACAAAAAGTAAGCGAAGCTGGCATTTGCGGAGAAATCACTGGGGCAAATTCAAAAGGGTCAATGCCACTATTCACAGCAGCAGTATCTCGTTCTGCAGCTTGTGTAAAAGAAAAGCTAACCGCAAATAATAAGATTGCAGCACAGTAAGTTTTAGTCAATATCATCGACAAAAGGAATTAAGGTTGTGTGGAAAAGACATTGATATCGCCTTTCAAATTATGCGATTGACCGTCGGTTCCTTCGGCTTCAATGATGTAGAAATAGACTCCAGGGTTCACATACTTGCCACCGACTTTACCATCCCACCCTTTCGATGGATCGGTCCAAGTAAAGAGTTCATTGCCCCACCGGTTAAAAATCCATCCGTGGAATGATTTGATTGATTTGTACTCGGCATAAAACACATCATTCTTGCCGTCACCATTGGGCGAAAAGACACGCGGAACTTTCAAGTACGATTCAAAAACTTTGATAGTAAACACTTGCGAACTATCCGTACAGCTATTAAATTTGTTGCTTACAGTGAAGCGAGCATAATAGGTTTTGGTTTCCGAAAAAGTGAACTGAAACTCTTTATCGGTAAAAGTGGTGAAAACATTGGCAAATTTATCATCAGTCGCCAATTCCCATTTAAAGTAAGAAGCCGTCGGTTCGTTTGCATATCCTACAAAACGTACATCGAACGGACCAGAACCTTCCAACACATCTTCTGTTCCTTTGTCTAATTCGTTTTCAGCATCACGCACGACGTGAATAGGAGTCCCTTTTCCATTCACAGCCACAGCGGTATATTCTGGCGTAGCAACGCTTTTATTCAATCCCCACGTCTTGGCAAAGATATCATCTCCAATGGTGAAAGAAGTGTTCATCAATGGGACTTCGCTGATTGTAATATTACTGTTGGTTAGATTCGCGATATTCAGCACCACATCTTTAGATACATACGCACTTGCAGACGCTGAATACTCCATTGATTTGTAGGCGACAGGTATTTGAATATTTAGCAAACGACGCACCGATCCGCTTTTGGCTTCGTTATATCCCATGCTGAATAGTTGGGTTGTCACCGTCAGACGAAGTTCGCTACAGGGATCGAGTGATGCTGTACTATTCACCACCAGCGAAGTCGCCTCGTAGAGTTTGTAATCGATGATCCAAACCCGTTTTATTGAGGTTCCATCTTGCAGAATATACCCAGTGTTATTTTCTAGTCCAGTCAACTCAGTATTGAAAGTATCGCCACTTTTCACCAAAAGGCTATCGTTGATATTCGTCGTGTATTTAAACCATTTCAATAAATTACCAGTCGAAGATTGATAGGTAAGTTTTGCATTCTCCAAACCATACAGCACAAACACATTATTCAGACCACTACCGCTGATGTTGGTATATGGAATAGGAGTTTTGGTTCCACCACTCACCTCAATATTTTGAGCATAAACAAGAGAGGTTGTTATAGAGACAAACAAAAGAATCCACAATTTTTTCATACGGTAACGAGAATATTGGTTCTACAAAATTTATTCAAAAATAATACAAATACGCTTTGACACCGATTTTTTGGCAAATAAAAATGAGTGCTAACTAATTTAACCATTTTATTGCAAGAATATTGCTAATTTTGCGGGAATTAATTCAACTATTGCCAGTTTTATGGGAAAAATCAAATCACTTTTTTTGCTTATCGCCATTTGGTCGATCTCGGCGCTCACTGCGCAAGAATTACCTTATAAAAAAGAGGTAAAAGAGGGTAAGGAGTTCTATATATATCAGGTTGAATCGGGTGAAGGGCTATACTCTGTCTGTCGGAAGTTCAACATCACGCAAGACGAAATTCTAAAATACAACAAGGATGCCGAAAACGGTCTGCACAATGGTCAAGTGTTGCGTATTCCTACCAAAAAAGCGGCAGCGAAAGTCGATGATTCGTCCTATTTCTACCACACCATCGACCAAGGAGAAACGGTTGGATCGATAGCTATGATGTATGGTGTTTCGGTCAGTTCGATTAGAAAGCTGAACATCGACATTGATAAAACTTTCAAAATCGGCTTTGCGCTCAAAATTCCTCAAACGGTTCGGCCCCAAGTAGCGGCAGCAACCGAAAATTACCAATACCACACCATTGCCCCTCACGAAACGCTCTATTCACTCTCCGTGAAATACAATGTTTCGACACAAGACATTCTCAGCGTTAATCCGGGTTTGACTGCTGCTTCGTTCAAGATAGGAAAAGTGGTGAGAATCGACGTTTCGAAAGTAAAAAAAGGAGAGTCAGCCAAAGCAAACGATATAGAGGTGGACAACAACTACATTCGCTACATAGTGCGCAACAACGAGTCTGTATTCAGCATCAGCCGTAAGTTTAACATATCAGTCGATTCATTATTGGTTTTAAATCCAGCGCTTCGTAGTGGTGTTCATTCGGGTTTGATTGTGCGTGTGCCTATGCCAAAAACAGCAGCAAAGGAACAGGATACAGAAGACGATGCGAAAGTGGGTACTCAACCCAAAACAACGGACGACGATATACAAGGTGTAACCAACGGCGAAGGAGTGAAAGTGGCATTAATGTTGCCGTTTATGCTCGACGAGACAGGCGAAGAGGCTGCCAAACAGTCGCGCCGTTTTATCGAATATTACGAAGGATTGCTTTTAGCTGTCGAGAAACTAAAGAACGAAGGTATTTCGATTGATTTACAGGTGTTTGACACCGGTTCCGAAACAAAGTCAATCGCCAAAACGCTTCACCAACCGAGTTTAGCCAACGTACAACTCATTATCGGTCCGGTCTACAACGAACACATTGCTCAAGTCTCTAAATTCGCCAAAGAGAAGAACATCGCATTGGTCATTCCATTCACATCGAAGAACGACGAAGTGCTCACGAACCCGAATGTGCTTCAACTCAACACACCTCACTCCTACCTCTACTCTGCGGCAGCTCAGATGTTTTGCAAGAAATTCAAAAAACATCAGATTATCTTTGTGGAAGAGGCCAACAAAGTGGGAGACAAAGCTGATTTCATAGCTGTATTAAAAGCTGAATTAAAGCGTCGCTCGATGGTGTACAAGACGTTTACGGCGAAGAACGACGACGATTTTGAGAATGTAGCCACCATGCTTTCACCTGCTCAGGAGAATGTGGTTGTGCCAACTTCTGGTAATTTCAACGAACTGAAACAGATTGTGCCATCGTTGCAAGGCATTGTAGTGGCAAACCCTGCGCTCAAGCTTTCACTTTTCGGTTACCCCGAGTGGCAGACTTACGTGAAAGAGTACCTCGATGCATTCCACAACCTCAACACCTACATCTACTCCACTTTCTTTGCCAATCCAATGTCGCCAAACTACAAAGAATTTGCGAATCAGTTTCACGGGTGGTACCAACGCGAAATCATCAACAGCTATCCGAAATATGGCATTCTGGGATACGATATGGGCATCTATTTCTTGAAAACGTTGGCAACAACTGGCAACAACTTTGACAAAACGGTGTCGAAAAAGAGCTATCATGGCATACAGACTGGATTCTCGTTCGAGCGCGTAAACAATTGGGGTGGTTTGATTAACAAAAATGTCTACCTAATCAACTACGCACCAAATTTCGAAATTACTAAACTGATGTCTGACAAATAATGAGAAAAACAATCACTCTGCTGACCATTCTTTTGGCTTGTTTTCAGCTATCGGCTCAATATAAATTCGAACCAGAGACTTTTTTGGGAATAAATGCTGGTCAGACCTTCTCGAAAATTGACTTTATACCTATCGTCAATCAAAATACGCTCAATGGCTTAAACGGCGGTATCACCTATCGTTACATCACAGAGAGTCATTTCGGACTGCAAATCGAGTTAAACTACAGTCAGAGGGGTTGGATTGAGGCAATGGACGATGCTGCACTCTCCTACTCACGCTCAACGAACTACATTGAAATGCCTTTTTTAACGCACCTCTATTTTGGAGGAAAGAGCTTTCGTTACTTCATCAATTTGGGACCAAAAATCGCCTACCTACTCAGTGAAAAAGAGAGTGGAAACTATGCTTCACTTACCAATGCGGAAATAGGAAAAAAGATTGATCATCCGTTCGACTATGGTATTTGCGTTGGAAGTGGTTTTGAATTGCGCACCAAAATCGGCTGTTTCTTAATCGAAGGTCGCTACAATTATGGTCTATCCGACATCTTCTACAATTCGAAAGCCGATGCCTTTTCGCGCTCTTCGAACCAAGTCATTTCTGCCAATCTCACCTATTTGGTGAAGTTGTAATAAGAATAACAACATTAAACTCCTCCACTTTTTACGATTTCCTTAAGCTAACTTCAGGCTTAAAAAAAGGCTCAAGATGAAATTAAGGATTTTTAAAATCTAGAATAGAAGGCAACTACAATTTATTGAAGCGAATTCCCTTTACTTTTTTTCTGCAGCAAAAAAAACGTAAGACCCGCGGTAGCGATAAATAGCCATCAAGATGCAATTGTTTCAAAAATTATTTAATCTTATTTGGTTCTACTATATTCATCTTGAGCCAAAAAAACTTTGTCCGATTTTGTCCGATTCAATTATCGTGACACCTGAATTACTTGTAATTGACTCTCGGATAAGGCATGCTGCAACTTTCGATGCCTCTACACCTCGATATTTGCGCAATTTGCCAACCAGTAATGGCGCGAACAACTTAATCAATGGTGTCATCAGCACCTCTCCTAGTCTGAATTCCTGACGATTGCCCAACAGCAACGAAGGTCGAACGAACACCAATCTGTTCAATTGCAAAGACTTCAGCGATTCTTCCATTTCGCCCTTGGTGCGTAAGTAGAAATTGGACGCTTTAGCATTTGCGCCAAGCGACGAAACTACCCCAAGTGAAGCTACTTCGCTCCTTTTGCAGACTTTGGCAAACTCAACCACATATTCATAATCTATCTTGTGTTGCGCAGTCTCACTACCTGCTTTCTTTATCGTGGTGCCCAATGCACAAAAGGCATAATCTACGGAGTGTTCCAATTTTTCAGGAAGTGCATCGAAATCAATGACTTTTTGCACCAATTTCGAATGAGAGATGTCTAGCGTTTTGCGTACCCAAACGGTTACGGATTCAAATCGTTCGTCTGCAAAAAGTTGGTTTAGCAACTCCTGCCCTATTAACCCACTCGCTCCAACGAGTAGTGCACGGTATTTTTTATTTTCCATTTTTATCAATAATTAAAAGAAGAGGAATTAATAATGTCATATTTATGGTTATCAACCTAGCCCCTAAATCCCCTAAAGGGGACTTTAATATTCTACGGTTAAATAAATTTTTATCAATGATGAATTTTTCAAAACAAAATCTCAGTAAAAGTCCCCTTTAGGGGATTTAGGGGCAATTGAATACGATAGTAAATGCATAAAATAGTAAAGGCTATCCTACAATAGAACAGCCTTTACCTAATTATGTTGCTAAATTATTAGAATTTTTTGAATCCCATGATTTCACGTACCTCTGCAACCGTTTTACTTGCACTTTCTCTCGCTTTTTCGGCTCCCATATTCACCACTTTGCGCAGGTATTCTGCATCGTTCTGAATATCAAGAATGCGCTCACGGATTGGTTCGGTAACAGCAATAATACCTTCGGCCAACTGTTTTTTGAGGTCTCCGTAGCGGATTTCGCAGTTGTTGTGTTTCTCTTCGAAATAGGCCACTGTGTCGGGCGTCGATACCACTTTCAATATGGTGAAGAGGTTTTCCACCGCTTCGTGTTTCACGCTGTTTGGTTCGGTTGGTCCTTGGTCAGTGACGGCTTTCATCACCTTTTTGCGAATCACTGCCGGCTCATCGAACAAGTAGAGACCGTTGCCCTCCGATTTGCCCATCTTGCCACTGCCATCTAGTCCAGGGATTTTCACCAACTCCGAACCGAAGTTATACGCAGCAGGTTCTGGAAAATAGTCCACACTGTAGAGTGAGTTGAAGCGCTTTGCAAAATTGCGTGTCATCTCCAAGTGCTGCTCCTGATCTTTCCCTACCGGCACTTTGTTTGCTTTGTGTAGTAAAATATCAGCAGCCATCAGCGTTGGGTAGGTCAGCAACCCGGCGTTTACGTTATTCTTTTGCTGACGGATTTTATCTTTAAATGAAGTCGTTTTTTCGAGTTCACCTACATAAGCGTGCATATTGAGCAACAAGTAAAGTTCTGTTACTTCGGGCACATCGCTTTGTACGAATATGGTCGATGCCTCTGGGTCGAGCCCAGCAGCTAAGTATTCCGACAACACCTGACGCACATTTTGGTGCAACAGTTTCGGATCTGGATGCGTGGTAAGTGAGTGATAATCGGCAATGAAGAAGAAGCACTTGTGCTCGTGCTGCATCTTTATAAAGTTGCGTAACGCTCCAAAGTAGTTTCCCAAATGAAGATTACCTGTGGAACGAATTCCGCTAACGACTGTTTCCATACAAAAATTCTCGTTTTTTTATTTGAATGCAAAAGTAGTGATATTTTTCAGGAGTGGCAAACGAAATCAAGATGGATATGTATGTGCATAAAATGCTTACAACTCCTTTTGAACATGATACTTCAACCCCCAATTCCGCATTTCCCAAACGACCTGCATAATGCTTTCGCCCAATTCTGTTAACGTATATTCCACTTTTGGCGGCACTTCGGCATATACTTTTCGCATGATTATTCCGTCGTCTTCCAATTCACGGAGTTGCTGTGTCAGCATCTTTGGTGTTACTTCTTTCAGTAATTTACGTATTTCGCCATAGCGTTTGGTGCCATCTTTCAAATTCCAGAGTATCAGCGATTTCCATTTTCCTCCTATTAAATCGAGGAATAAAACAATTGGGCAATCAAATCTTTTAGAATTGAATTTAAATTCATCCATGATAATTGTTATTTATATATTTGATATTCAGCATTGGTATAGTATTAGTACGTATATATTCATTTAGTACGTACTTGTAATTAACATAATGATAATCTATTTTTGACACAAAGAAAATCATTTTTTGTATCCAATCAAAACTGTTTATATTTAATAATTTCAACATGAAAAAGAATCAACTATTAATTATAATGCTTTTTTCGACAGTTTTAATCAGAGCACAATTTGCATTCCTGTATTCATCCACCGGAATGGAATATGGCAAAGCAAATACCGTAGATGCTGATACGTGTTACATTAATGCTGCATTGTTTCAGAACACCATTAATGTAAATCCGACTGGTAATTTTACGCTTACTGCACCTGGACAGTCTACACAAATTGTGCTTACCAAATATTCCAAAAATGGACAGTTTATTTGGGGTAAAATGATGGGTGGAGCTTCCACATCCGAAGCTCCTCATGGTGTGGCTTGCGATGAGGTAAAAAATATTTACATGACCGGTTATTTTGGAAGTACGACTCAAACTGGTGCGCAAAGTGCCAGTTTCAATCCTGCAGGTGGCGGTACTATTTCTACACAAGGCAACGAAGATTGTTTTGTGGCAAATACAACCAGAATGGTGATTATCAATGGGCTTTCGGGCTTGGAAATAGCGGTGCAGATACGCAGGAACGGGCTTGGGATATTTCGGTAGCACCAACGGGCGATTTGTATGTAGGAGGCGGTTATCACGGCTCAATGAATTTTAATCCACTAGGTACAGCGGTTTCAAGAACCTTACCGTCTACCAATGCTGGATTATTCCTATCAAAATACAATACAAGTGGCGTCTGTCAATGGGTAATCTCTATAGCTGCCGAATGTACCGATGTATTTACCGAAGGCTATATCACTTTTGATAGCGACCACAAAGGAGGACTGTTTGTTGCCGGAAACTTTCGCGGGGCAAATGTAGATTTCAATCCCAATGGGACACCTGTCACTTTATCTAGTAGTGGACTGACGGATATTTTTATTGCCAAATACAACGCTGCAGATGGCACGTTGGTGTGGGTGAAAAAGATAGGCGGAGTTGCAGCAGAAGTAGTTTCACCAGGTGCGTTGCGTTGCGATAAAAATGGCAATCCATATTTCACAGGCCGACTTAGTGGTACAGGTAATGTAGATTTTGACCCAACAACAAATACAGTTAATGTATCCAATTCTGCGTTATTCCTTTCTTCGTTCGACGCAAATGGGAATCTCCGTTTTGCAAATGGTTTTGCTAGTGGGACTGGCGATGGTGGTCACCGCGTATGTTTCGACAGCCAAAACAACATCTACTTGGCCGGTTGGATGAATGGAACTGCTACATTTGGGAATGGCATAAGTATAACAGCCAAGTCCCCCACTGCTGATGCATTTTTGGCAAAGTTTAGCAATTCAGGGATTTGTCAGTGGGCGTTTAGCTTTGGTGGCGAAGGTGCTACTGCCAATAATATCTGTGCAGGATTAGCAGTTGATCAACAAGATAATGTTTATATGACGGGGCAGCTCTATGGTACAAATGCCGATTTCGACCCTTCTCCTACAACTGAACTCCGATTATCTAGTGCTGGTAATAACGATTGTTTTGTAGCAAAATACACTTCCGACGGACAGTTGTGGAACAATGCTACATCGGGTATTTTCACAATTTCAAAAACAAAAAATAATTTACAGATTTTCCCGACAAGGGTGAAAAGTGAGAGCAAAATAAACATCATTTCTGAAAACCTAATCATTCATCAGATTTCAATTTATAATTCTCAAGCCCAACTCCTATTTTCTCGTAATTATTATGATGAAAACAAAATAGATTTATTTATTCCAAAGACATTCAATTGTGGGTTTTATTTGGTCAAAATTATGACCGATAAAGGGAACTATATAGAAAGAATTAGAGTTGATTAATATGTAAAACTGCTATTTCAGAAACTTAACGTCGCAAAGAGGCTCTTCAGCATTGTTTCACCTCCATTTCTGAGTTACAGGAAGCCGTTCACCATCTGCAGAAGTGTACTCTTCCAACGAATTTTCCTTCGATTGAATGACCATGTAAATCATAGCTTCATCCGACGAATTGCATATGCCACGTTTTCCTTGTGGAGCAACACGAATCACACTCCCCTCTTTGATACCAAAACAGTCGTCGTCGACCTGAAAGAATCCGAAACCCTTCAGCACAATGTAAGTCTCTTCGTTTTTTCGGTGAATGTGAAAATACGGTTGTTCTGTTTTGGGAGCGAGGGAGTTAAAGGAAATCTCTGTTCCTGTAGCATTTGTTTTATCCTTCAGAAACACCTTTCCTTCAATCAGGTTTTTGTGGACTGGGTGAATCAACGAATAAGCCATCAGGTCGTCTAATGCACCTAGGTCTATAGCACTGTAGTTGCTGTTTTCTGATATTTTTTCAAATTCCTTCATCTGTCTGAGTTTATAAGTTTAAAGTGCTATTCTTTTGGTTGTTCCGTGGAAAATTTCGATATTTCCATGTAGAAAATCTCCCACTTGTGTCCATCGAAATCTTCAATCGTTCGCTGTTGCATAAATCCCAATACAGTATAGAATTCCATCGATTTCTGAGAGTCTTTCACTGCTAAATTGATAAATATCTGAGTCTTGAGTTTTTGCCATGCTTCGCAATCTTACAATCACCTCGCTGAGGTTGCTCTCAAATTGCAGTTATTGCGCAGATACAGATATAGCAGAGAAAACCCATTCATTTCAGGGCATGGTCAGCCGGCATATCCAGGCCTTTCCACACTTTCACACTGGTCCAATCTTCAGAGGGCGAAGTCCAGAATGGGTCGGTAGCCGGAAGACCTAATGCCACAAGCCCTGCAGTGCATAAATATAAACTTCCGGTGGTGATATAGCTTTCCGACAAATCGGGTTGTGAACCATACAAACCAATACGAAGCCATCCATTTTTGTCGAACAATGTTGGAGCAATCATAAGCCGGTGAATAACCTCCGACAGAGCAGACCTCACCTGAGCCGGCGAAACATCCTTAGGCAATTGCTTGTATAGTGCCACTTGCGACAAATTTTGAAATGCCCCAAAGCGATACACCAGTGAGCGCCCTATTGGGGGGTATGTTCCCTCTGGCGATATCAAACGCTCTTGTACAACGGCAAATCGTTGGGCGCGTTTCAGAACCGTTTGATAGCTCATAATAGTGTCTTGAGACCTCTCTCTGACCGTGTTCGTGATGGTCAGTAACATAGGTTGAATCACAAAACTATTGTAGTAATCCCAGTGAAACTCGGGTCCATCGCCGTAAGCTCCATCTCCTTTGTACCACTCAGCGTGTTTTTTGAGGGCGTATTCAATAGTCTTTCCGTTGTATTGAGCACCTGTTTTTATCATAAATGTTTCCACCATTGCACTAAACAACAGCCAATTATTGTTCCCCGGTTTGATCCCTCTTGTCGATTGTAAAGCCTTAATTACATTGACTTTCGTCAGGCTGTCGAGCGGAAGCCATAGTTGATTATACCCATGCAGTAAGCCGTTGGCCATAAAAGCTGCATCGACCAATGGTTGTGCGTTATTTTTGTTGAAATTCAGAAAATCAGGCGAGGTTGGATTAACAGCATTGGCAATAGCCTTGCGTGTGAGAAGGATGTATTTTTCGCGCAACCTACCTTCAGGAGTAGTATCAACTCCCAACTCAAGCCACGGTGCAATGCCTACTAACGTTCGCCCAAAAGCTTCAAGATGCGCAACTTCCTTTCGTTTAGGATCTTTACATTCAATAGGCATGTTGAGGCGCAGCTTCTCTTCGGCCAAGTTGGCAAGAACAGGATTCGCGATTTTAGTGAGAACTGATATCCAGTAAGCGCGGCTGTCGTATTGTTTTTGCGCATGAATGGATAGTGTTACAACTAACAATAAAGTGATTTGAATAATACGTTTTTGCATGAGAGTGTTTTTTATAAATAGGTATAAAATGGCACAGAGACAGGTCTTTCCCGTAGCGGAACCGTACAAAACAAAAGGTGAAGTTTACAACTTCAAATTAAAGTTACGCTTCGCTAAACTTGCGCTAGAAGGGGGAGCGAGGACTTGATCCATCATAATTTTTACTTTTTGGTGGTATGCGCTTTTTTGTATTCGTCAAACTCTTCTTGTGTTAAAAAGTTGGTTCCTTGTCCTAGTACAAAATACCATTTGCCTTTTTGTTTGATATATGTTTCGGCTCTGATGACTTTGAAATGCAAATCTCCATCAGGTGTAGAAAATACTACATCGGCAACTTTAGTCTTGATAGCTGTCGTTCCGTTAAAAATTCGAACTAATTCTGTGCCTGGTACCGATACTACCGATTTAAAGGTCATACCATTTTTTACAAATTTTTGAAGTTCTTCCTCCAGCCCATAAGATATAGAACCATCTGCACCAATACTTATAGAGTTATCATCTAAAGACAATGATGGATCAAAAATATTTGAAATAGAATTGATAAATTTCCTATCTTTTGGATAATTTGTTGTGTTATACTTGCCTGGTGGTGGAGCTTGTGCAAAAAGTGGTACACTGTCGAAAGCACTAAATACAATAACTATTGCCTTTAGTGATACTTTGTTTCTTAGTTTCATAATAGTTAATTTAGAGGTTTATGATAAGTGCTCCCATCTGTGCGGAAACAGCTTTAGCAGTTCGGCAATTGTATTCCATCTCCTTTCGTATCATTCGAATTTGTGATCCGCCTTCGGAACATCATCTTTCTACGGGTTGTTCAATATTTTATAAATTTCAATGTTTGTCGCAATCCGTCCTTTAAGCGAATAAAGTACATACCGCTTGATAGTTCAGATACTGAAATTTGGTCAGACGATGAAACCTCTAATTCTTTCACTAAAAATCCCAATGAATTAAATATCTGAATTTGTTGTTTCTCTTGGTTATCAGAGAAAGTAATCCGTATATTTTCAACTGCGAAAGTTGGTGATATTGAAAAGGCTGTCAAATCTGATACACTATTTATTGCTGACTGTGGATTACACTCTGTTCCTTTTGCTATAAGCTTATTGTTTGCAGTTTGAATAGAAGTCGAAAGTGTGGCGTCTGATATGTCTGCACCATATATTTCGAGGTAACGCATACCAAATTTAAGTGCTTTGTTGATGGCTGAATCTAATACAGCTGATTTTGTATTCGGCAACATTCCGCATTGGTTCATTCTTGTGGGTCCATCCTGCACGCTCCAAAGCATTTGAGCACCCGTTCGGCAGATGTTCTGTTGCATAATAAACCATTGACTTCCGGCACTGATTGGTTGGGGTGGATTGCAAGCTGATATATCTTCACGAAACAGCCCAAACCTGTCGGGATACTTTGCTATGCCATAATTGCAATAAATGGAGGCCAAATAGTTTCGTGCTTGTCCGGTTGCATTAGGTTGGAATAAAACATAATCGACCGAACACCACAAAGGAGTAGTCGGGAATTGGCTCATGTAAAAGTCAGTCATTTTGTTCATCAAACTGCCCAGCGAATCTGCGTTATAGTTAAAGGCTTTCCAAAACGACTGTTTTGTAAGTGTTGTGGTGTTGATTATTACCGTGTCAGGTAAATTTCTTGAGAAATTGCCTCCGATTGTGTTCACATAGCTAACTACCGGATTGTTGGCATATTTTGCAGCCAGGTTTTGAATAAAAATCTTGTATTGGCTTACGTAGGTACTATCCCAAGGGATAACTTCCGAAAGAACCTGTCCATAAGTGGCATGAGCCGTATTTTTATCAATATAGTTATACTGTTTAGCACCGATGCTACCAAGCCAGTCAGGTTTGTCGAGTGGCTGCAACGAAACTTTTTTGTGGTATGTAATTGCTTTCGAAATTTCACCATCTACAAAAGCCCAGTTAAAATTTCCAGGCGTTGGCTCTATGTCATTCCATTTGAAACGCACAACTACTCCATTAATTTTCGGATTCGAATAGTTTGCTATACTAATAGGCACATTCGCTGTTCCTAAATAATACACACCGCTTTGACCAACAAACTGCGCCTGACTTTGCAATGAAATAAGAATGAATAAAAATTGGATTAGTTTTTTCATTGGTTCATTCGTTTAAAGTTGATATGTTAATCTTAAAAAGAGAGAATTATCGAGAGATTATAAGTTTTCGGTTTAAGATTTTTTTATCTGAGGTAATAATATTGACAAGGTAAACCCCATTTGGTAAATTACCAATAGCAATATTTCCAAAATCTTTTAGATTGGAAAAATGAAGTCGTTTTACACCTAAACTATCAAATAGATTAAATTCAAATTGTTCGTTTGGTATCTCAACTCGGAAATTAGATTTGGCTGGATTAGGAAACAAATCAAACTTAACTTCAGTCAGTTCAATCCCTGTTGAAGCCTGATTAAAATGTGATTCATGTGCTTCAAAGCCTGCCGTAGGAAGTGCTGCATAATACTCATCCAAATTATGGCTTACATTTTCAATCAATTGGTATGAGGCAACTATGTTTGATTTCAACAACAATTGATGAAAATTAGCTGCACTCACCCCAGATGGGTCATTTGTCCCACCAAAAATATATATTCCAGGATGATAAGCTTGAACCTTGATTTTGTTGGGTTCAACCAATTCATAAGGGCTGTATTGATTATAGTAACTCTCATCATTGTTAAACATTAATTGATATTCAAGTGGCTGTATTTCTTTCATATATTGAGCTTTGAGCAGGGCGGGACCATAAACTACTGCTGAACAAAAATATTCTGGATACTTTAGCAGAAATTTCATAGATGCGTGACCTCCCATCGAAAATCCATCAAGTGCCCTGCCATTACGCCCTTTAATTGCCCTGTATTTATTCTCAACATCAGGAATAAGTTCATTGATGAAGGAAGATTCAATCAAGTATTTTTTATCGTATGAATCACAATAAAATGAAGAGTACATACCATTGACAAACACAGCAATGCATGGTCTAATTTTCCCTTTTGAAATTGCATCTTGTAGGTTAATTGATTGGCGCGATGCTCCAATTTCATCGCCACCCTTGCCGTGAAAAATGTAAATAACTGGAAATGATGCTTGTGAGGAATGATACTCGTTTGGAACAAAAATAGCATATCCAACATCATGCCCCATCAGGTTACTATAATAAATTTCATAATTTGTATTTAGAGGTAATTTATCTAAATTCGCATTGTTTACCCACGAAGCAGTCGTAATATTTTTTTCCACATTGCGAGATTTCTTTCTATCATTATTCAATTGAGTTTTTGGATAGGAAGTCTGTCCATAAACTTCAAAACTTAGAATAAAAACAATAAAGAAAATAAAATAAAGTCTTGTTCGCATTTAATGTATTTTATAATGTGTTCTCTATTTGAAAATTACATTGTCTCTAAGTTAACTTATCCTCCACTGGCGCAAGTCTGTGACTTGTGACTTTTATTTAAGCAGTTTTTAACTGCTTTAGAAATTGCAAATTTCTCTGTTCACTTCGCAAATATAAAGTTTGAAATATACATTCTGAGTAGCGGAACATTACAAACTAAAAGGCGTGAAGATTACAACATCAAAAACAGTCACAGACTGTTTAGTTACGCTTTGCTAAACTTGCGCTAGAAGGGGCCAAAGAGGAGAACAGAGGCATTAAAAATCTCATTTTTTAACTCTATAATACTCTCCTAATGAACTTTGGTTTTCTAATCAAATAGGAAAATGCGAAAGTCGCAATAATAGAAAGAATTCCAACAATAATAAACTTGCTTAACACGTCTATTGGTGCTTTATCAAAACTATATTGTATTGCTATTACAATCGGATAATGGAAAATGTATGCAGTATAAGCATTTTCAGCCATGTTAGTTAATAATTTATTGGAAACATTCATATAATCACGAAATAAGACAATGAAGCCAAAACTTAACGAAAATCCCATGATTATTTCAAATATCTCAAAATATTTCCCTGACCAAGAATTTATCGTATCGGGAAACAATGAAGGAAAATATATTGTTGTTGCTAAAAGTAAACCTATTATCAGAAGGCTTTTACCATAAACAGAAGGAAATTTTTGAAATAAATTTGTTTGTCTTGCAATAATGCCTGAAATTAAAAATCCGATATATATTGGCAAATGAGCTACTTCAATCATTAAAAATCCAAAAACATTTTTGATATCTCCAACCTTATGATAATCTCTAACCATAACTGTGGCAAATAAAACAAGCACTATATAAGCTAAAGTAAATAGGTAAACATTTATGTTGAATTTATTTGCAAAGGATGTTTTTCTCAGCATAACTCGTAAAACCGCATAAAGTAAGGCATAAACCAATAAATTCTCCACAAACCACAAATGTCCGAAACCTAAATCACGCAATGGCCATGTAAGTGTAGGATTAAACCAGTCGGGCTGCCCGCCAATGCCCAGATATATTTGTCGAAAGAATGAATAAAATGAAAGCGAAGGATTCTCGGTGTACAACTCATAGTTAAAATAAAAGATTGGGGGCATCAATATCCAATAGACAAAAACCAAAGGAATACCATAGCGTATCAATTTATCGAAGGTATATTTCTTGAAACCTTTTCTTTCAAATGACGGGGCAAAGAAGTAAGCCGAAATCATAAAAAAAAGACCCATAAAAAAAGAAGCATTCACACAAAAAAAACGCCCCATCCATTCCAGTTTTTCAGGTTGAGATGACATGTAAAACCACCATCCGCCTGTTGGTCCATATCCTTGTCCAACATGATGCAGTATAACCAAAAATATTATAAATATTTTTAAGTTATCTAGGAAATGTAATCTGTTTTTATTCATTCCTATTCATTTATCAATAATCTAATTTAATCCTGTAATTTAAATTTGACCCTTGTTTTCCGTTGCCTCTTCCAAAGCAAGTCGGTCGGCGTATGACTTCGCCTGTGTCGTTTTTTCTTAAAGACTGCCTACCGTAGGCTAGTTCCTGCTTTTAGCACTGACGTAACGAGGACGCTACTCCCAACTACCACACTACGGTTTATTGTACACTACGGTGAACAGAGTTCAACTTAGCCCTTCTGCCCACATTTTGCCAAACCCTTGTTGCGGTAAGTTGTTAATCTCTTTCAGTCGTTCAGAAACTTCATTAAGTAGTTTTGAATTTCCTTTCGTTGCTCGTTATTTGCATTGTCATCCATTTCATTATGTGTCGTGTTTGGTAATTTTATGATTTTTATGCCAAACTTTTTTATCTCTTCATCTGTGGGCAAAACACCTTCGTCTGCTGGTTGGTCGCTAGATCGTAATGTGCAGATTTTTGGATTTCTTGTTCTTGGTAACGCCATTCTTCGGTTATCCAATGTGATTATTTTAGCTACAATATTGGGATATTTTAGTGGAAATAGTGTCGTCATATCTCCACCATTTGAATGCCCAATTAGGGTTATGTGTTTGAAGTCTAATTCAGGGTTTGTTTTTTTAAGTTCGTTTATTACGAATAGAATATTGTCAGTACCACGTTCCCAAAATGGTCGCCTCTCTATTTGTAGATTTCCTGTCAATGGTAGCAAAGTATCGGTAAAAAGCTCGTGTTGAATACTTGCTACAAAAAAACCTTTTGATGCCAAATAATCCGTCAAATAGGAATATGCCAAATAATCGCCACCTTTGTTTTGACCATAACCGTGACTAAAAATTATAACTCTCTGACTTTTAGGTCTTTTTATTGATTTTGTTTGATAAATAGCAATAGGAATTTCTCTGTGCCTGGATTGGTCATACAATTTCAAGGTGTCTAAACTAACAGAAACGTTTAAATCTTTGCCTATTTGAGTTTTAAAAGTAGAGCAACCCAAAGTAAGTGCAACTAATAATAAGAAAATTAATGTTTTCATAAGTCCGCATTCGCTGAATTCGTGTTGATTATTTTTTATTAAACGCTGGTAAAATATACTTTGCATTGAGTTCGTTACTCGACGATTGCATATTATAATGTCCTGCGGTTATGACTGTTACCAAATTCAGTTCTTTAAAAATATAAATTTTTTGTCCTCCATTTCCTTGTGCCAATTTTCCATAGTATCGTACACCATCAGCATCCAAATACTTTGTCCACCATAAATAACCATAGTCGAGTCCTGCTACAACCGAATGTTTATCTAATGATTGCTCTACCCAATCTTTTGGAATTACCTGCTTTCCATTCCACAATCCGTTGTTGAGATACAATAAGCCAAATTTTGCCATATCTCTTGACCTTAAATTCAATTGACAAAATGTTTCCCCGCTTGTTGGGTCGGGTTTGAACTGCCAATTATATTTTTTAATTCCAATGTCTTTAAATAGTGTTTGCTTTGCAAATTCAGGCAAGGTCATTTTTGTTGCTTTTTCAATAATTCTGCCCATAATGATTGGGTTACTCGAACAATATTGGCCTATTACGCCTGCACTATCCACCATAGGCAAGTCAAGTGAATATTGAATCCAATCGTTTTCGTAAGCCATTTGAGATTCATTACCTACTGCTTTTAGGTTATAAACATCACAATCAAGCCCGCTTTGATTTGTCAAAAGGTTTTCAATCGTAATTTGATTTTTTAAATCTAAATTGTTTTTAAAGGTGTATTCAGGAAAATATGGAAGCACCTTTTCATTTTTACTTTTAATATAGCCTTTTTCAATGGCAATGCCTGTGAGAGCCGAAATAAAACTTTTGGTTGCAGAACGAAGCTCGTGAAGTTTATTTTTAGTGTGTTCGTAAAAATATTCTTCAAACACCAACTTGCCATCTTTGATTATCAAAACGCTATGAACATTCGGATAAGTGCCATCAACGATTTTTCGCACCATTTCGTTCAGTAGTTCCTTGTCCAATCCTGAGTTATCTAAACTACACGTTTTCAAACCGTCATTGTCATTCTTGGGTTGTTGGTACGAATCGGTGTGATTTGTAGGAACAGCAAGTCTTGGATACCACATTTGTTTTGGAAAAGTCACTTTTTGTGGCAATAAATGGAATGTCTCTTTTCCTGATTTATAGCCAATAACTTTATTTAGACTATTCCTCAGAAAGGTAACGCTATCTTTTACTGGATTCAAAAATAGGTCTTTGCCTATTGCCGTAAATGGGTATCTGCTCTCGTTAATGATGCAAAGTAAGGTAGTGTCAATTGGTGAAGCCGCAATTTTCAGCGTTGTAGTATTGATGTACTCATAAAGTCCTTCATATTCTTTCAATTCTTTGTAAGAAAGGGAATAGTTCTTTGCAATTTTAGGCGATAATAGATTACCATCTTGTGCAGAAGCATTGTATAAACAACCTATTAAAAATATACTGACGATTAAATTCTTCATTTTATATGCCTCAATTAGTTGAGTTTCTTCTTTTATTCATAAAGAGAAGCCCTTGTTGACCGTAGCCTCTTCCAATGCAGGTCGTTCGGCGTATGGCTGCCGTTGTTACGGCATGTGTTATCTGTCTTTGTCATTTTTTTCTTAAAGCCTGCTTACCGTAAGCAGGCTTTGCTTTTAGCACTGATGTTTATTGTAGGCTACGCTGAGCAGAGACTTCCTTCTTCGTGTTTCCGTAGGTCACAGACCTGCGGTTATGAAAGTCCGACTTTTCAAGTCGGTGCGGTCTTCACGTTCCGAGTGTCCTGAAAGGACTAATCTGCGTAACCATAGGTCATCGACCTACGGATTTCACGTCGCTACAATCTTCGCACTACGAGAGTCCTGAAAGGACTGATCTCCGTAACCGTAGGTCATCGACCTACGGATTTCAGCAACAGTCCAACCACTGCCTGCAAGGCAGAACAAAATCAATCCTTCAAAAAATATCGTTCTTCTATTTCAACACCATTTTCGAGTATGAATTTGCGATACTCGTCCTCAAACGGTACTTTCTTGTGGTGTTCTTTCTGGTTTTTGATGTAATCAACAATTACCTGCTTTTCGTTGACACTATAGCTGAAAGCAGCAAAACTTACCGCCCATCCTTCAAAGTTAGGAAAGTTAGGGTTAGCCTTCAGCCATTTGCTAGAGTGCTCTTTGAGATCTCTCATAAAATCTGACACAGCAAAAGAAGGGTGAATATCTACCAATATATGTATGTGGTTTGGCATGCCACCTATCCTGTACAGTTTTGACTTTTTGTTATTAATTATACCCATCATGTAGGCATACAACTCGGTTTCGTGCTCTTCAGGTATGGTGTTATTACCATACTTTGTTCTGAATACGATATGATATAAAAGTCGGGTATAACTCATGATTCTATCTGTTTGTTTTGTTTTGACTTGTTTTGCAGGCGTTTATTTGTGGTATCGTGTATCTGCGACTTGCGGTATGGTATATCCGTAGGGCGGCGACCTGCTGTCGTAAATCCGTAGGTCATCGGCCTACGGATTAAACAACCGCTACTCCACTACTGCCTAAAAGGCAGAACAAAATATGCCGTCTATTTCACCCAACAGCGCAAGTCTGTGACTTGTGACTTCAATTTAAGCAGTTTTTAACTGCGTTAGAAATTGCAAATTTCTCTGTTCGCTTCACAAATATACAGTGTCAAATATACATCCAGAGTAGCGAAACCTTACAAACCAAAGGCGTGAAGTTTACAACTTCAAAAACAGTCACAGACTGTTTAACAAATAGCACAAGTTACGCTTTGCTAAACTTGCGCTAGAAGGGTATGAGCTGATGTTGTGCGTTCGTTTTTTTTATTTATTCTTCTCGTTCTTCCATTTTACTGAATAAACGATAATCATAATAAGAAATAATATCTCAATCGCAGCAATTATCAAATAATGTGGCGCAGAATCTCCACCACCAATCACATAAATAATCGTTAAAATTGCGGCAACTATATTTGCAATTCGGTTTGATTTATATTTCAAAACCCTTGATAAATATATCATCATTATCGGAATATTTGTCACCACAGCAGCAATAGCCATAATAACTCTTACATTACCAGGAATATTTAATGAATTGCCATTAACAAGCTCAACCATTATTGAAAAAATGTCAGCAAATATCATATTTATCAAAACTACAATCCACAGGGTAGAGAGCCTTATTTTAATATCTAATTTTATCATTTATCTAATTTTTTTGTAAGTAATAAATTTAAAAGTTTATCCCAATGTTTAGATGTGGTTCAAAAAGAAAAAAGTTTGTCCAGTTAACCCCCACTGGCGCAAGTCTGTGACTTGTGGCTTTTATTTAAGCCTCGTCGGGGCGGAATTGCATTCCGTCCTCTTATTTATTATTAGAATCTATGATCCGATACCAAATATATTTCATTCTTTCGCATTATAAACCTGCCTGCCGCAGGTAAGTGTTTATAATATTTAAAAAGCGGGAGCACAGATCTCGACAACGGAAAATCATCTTTCTACGGTCTTATATCCAGTGCGACTGGTGAAATAATGATCAGCGGAGTTAACTGGACTCCGACAACAAATATATTGTTTTTTCTAATTGAAAAGTCTCGTACTACAGAAAAGTCGGTTTATTTAAATCCAACTTGACCAAGATCATGCCGAATTTTGCAACAATAATGATTAAGAGTTTCTATTCTCAGTGACAAAAAACCGCTAATGAGTGACACTTTTTCGCTCTCTATTGAATTTGTTTTTTGAATTACATTTCGAAACCTACATTTGCTCTCATAATTTTAATACTTAAAAGATAGAGTCATGAAATCAAAAGCAAATCAATTGAGTTTTCTAGTTGTAATTTTAATCCTTCTGATCATGAGTTTGGCAGGATGCAAAAAAGATGATACTTCAACAATTACCGGTGATTTACAAGTCGTTCCGCGCGCAGCGGCTTATGCAGGTTGTTATCCAATTGTAGGCACAAGTCAAACTAAATCATGGGATAGTGTAGGCACCATTATCACCCCTGTTTTGGGCGAAGCCTTTTTCGGACAAGATGCTCAGTTTACACATACAACTCCCTTTTACACCAAAAGCAGCGACGGACTTACAGTAAAAGACGAAGTTACAGGCTTAACCTGGCAAAAAACCTATGACAGTGGCACTTATTATTGGGCCTCAATCCAAACCGTAGTTGACAATTTAAACACACAAAACTATGGTGGTTACAACGATTGGCGAGTGCCAACCATAAAGGAGCTATACTCTTTATGGAATGGAAGTGTAGGTTGGCCTTATATTGATACAGAATATTTTGACATTAAATATACAGATGAACAAGACCTGAGCCACGCAATTTTTTGGAGTAGCGACAAATATACCGGAGTTTTGGGCAACATAAGCGGTGGACACGGCGAAGCAGCCGGGGATGAACTTGCTTTTGGCGTAAATTTTGGCACCGGACATATTAAATCGTATAGTATCAGTTCTGGTCCAATGCATCAGGTTCGTTGTGTACGCGGCAACCTTTCGTATGGTGTCAATTTATTCCAAAACAACAACAATGGTACTATTTCCGATTTGGCTACCGGCCTGATGTGGCAACAAGCCGACAATGGTTCGGGTATGGATTGGGAACACGCATTGGCTTATGCTCAAACGCAGAATAAAGCAAATTATCTCGGTCACAACGATTGGCGTTTGCCCAATACAAAAGAACTTCAAAGCTTGGTGGATTACACCCGTTCGCCTTATGCAACTAACTCAACCAATGTTGGTCCAGCAATCAATGCACTATTCAGTTGTACTAGTATTCTAAACGATGGAGGAAAGGCTGACTATCCATATTATTGGACAAGCACTTCGGCTATGTCAATGGCAAATGGCACGTATCCTTACGCATGGTATGTGGCTTTTGGACAGGCAGAAGATGGAAACGGAGAAAACCTTCATGGCGCTGGTGCAGTGCGTTTCGACAAGAAGACCGTTGGAACGGGAGAAGGTGAAGAAAGAGTCCTGAATTATGTTCGATTGGTAAGAAGTATTAAATAAAACATAAATAAAAATACGCCAGCGTATGCTATACCTGTCGTCGTTTTATTATATAAAAAAATCAAAAATGAAAAAAATACTTTTTATAATAATGCTTTTCATTACCCAACTCTCGTTTGCTCAAAACAACAAGCAAAACATCCGAGGTGTCATTACCGATAAATATTCTCAATCCCCATTGCCTGGAGCGATTGTTCAAATCGTCGTCAAAAATGGCTCCAAGGCTTCGAGTGCCGATGCAAAAGGCAATTATGTATTGACGGATATCGCGCCCGAACGCTATGAGATTAAGATTTCGTACGTCGGCTACAAAGATGTATTGATTCCGAATGTCGTAGTAACTTCCGGCAAAGAGACCATCCTCGACATTGCCATGGAGGAGAATCTGAAAAACCTGAACGAAGTGGTGGTGAAAGCCGACAAAAGCAAAACAATCAACAGCCTTGCTCCCATTAGCTCGCGGATGTTTTCGATGGAAGAGGTGAACAGATATGCCGGCGGACGAAGCGATCCTGCCCGATTGGCTGCAAATTTCGCAGGCGTAAGCACCCCCGACGACAGTAGAAACGACATCGTGATTCGTGGTAATTCTCCCGTTGGCGTTTTGTGGCGAATCGACGGCATGAACGCGACAAATCCGAATCACTTTGCATCTGTAGGTACTACTGGTGGCGCTGTGAGTGCACTGAACACGAATCTTTTGAAAAGCTCAGATTTCCTTACCTCTGCTTTTCCGGCTGAATATGGCAATGCCGTTGCAGGAGTTTTCGATTTAGGATTCCGATCAGGAAATACCCAAAAGCGAGAAACCACACTACAAACAGGGTTAATCACCGGCTTGGAAGCCACCACCGAAGGACCTATCAACAAAGAAAAAGGGTCTTCGTATTTGGTCGGGTATCGCTACGCATTAGCAGGCGTGGCACAAGCAGTGGGTATAGACATTGGCACAACCGCCTTGCCCTCTTACCAAGATTTATCATTCAAACTAAACAGTGGCGACACCAAACTGGGGCGATTTACGCTCTTTGGCATATTGGCTACCAGCAGCATCGACATTTCGAGCGGGGGCGGAAACTCTCTCTATGGAGGCGGTAGAGATGGGCACGATTTAAGTAGTCAGATTGGCATCGTAGGGTTGAAACATTTCAAGCAACTCAACAGCAAATCTTATATGAACTCCACGTTGGGCATCAACTATTCTAAAAACGATCAGCAGGCTTACACCATCAATCCAACGGGCAGCACCTACAATACGGAAGAGAACATTACCACCAAAATGGGCTACAACTTCATGACAAGCTACAACACCAAGGTAAATTCTCGCCTCTTCATCAAAGTGGGTGCGCAAGCAGAGTTGATGCAACTTTCGCTCTACCTCCGAAGCCGAAAAGACGATTTGGAGAATTGGAGGCAAAGCTGGGATTACGATAGCTATACCGCATTAGGTCAAGCATTTGCACACATCAAGTACAACATCAGCGATAAACTGACAATGAATGCTGGCATCCATGCGCAACAATTTTTCCTGAATAATTCATTCTCAGTCGAGCCACGTTTTGGATTAAAATACGATCTAAACAACACAAGCAGCTTTAGTTTTGGATATGGTTTGCACTCTCAAATGCAGCCAATCAATGTCTATTTCCTGCAAACTCAGTTGACAGATGGCACTTATGAATACAACAACAAAAGCTTAGATTTCACCAAAAGCCATCACTTTGTGTTGGGTTACGATTGGCAGCCGTTCAAAGATTGGCGTTTGAAGGCAGAGACCTATTATCAATATCTATACGATGTGCCTGTCAATGACTTCTCGAGCAGCTATTCGATGCTCAACACAGGAGCAAGTTTCAAAACTGACCTCGAAGATCACCTCACCAACAGCGGCACTGGCAAAAACTACGGAGCTGAACTCACCATCGAAAAATTCTTCAGCAAAGGATATTACGCCCTGTTTACATCGTCGCTCTACGAATCGAAATACAAAGGCAGCGATGGTGTGGAGCACAACACGGCTTTCAATGGTAAATTTGTCTACAACGCCCTATTTGGCAAAGAGTGGAAAGTAGGCAGCACGAAGCTCAATAAATTCTCTGCCGACCTCAAATGCACCTACGCCGGAGGTAGAGCCTACACCCCATTCGACTTGACTGCATCTAATACTGCCGGTCACGAAGTCCTTTCTACCGATGCTTATTCTGCGTTTTATCCCGACTATTACCGCATCGATTTGAAGGTGGGATACACACACAATAGCCGAACGAAAAAGATTTCTCAATCCTTTTCATTAGATTTGCAAAATGTGACCAATCACAGCAATGTTTTTTCGCAAAACTACAACGATCGAGACAAGTCCATAAACACAACCTATCAACTTGGATTTTTCCCAAATGTGGTTTACAAACTCCAATTTTAACGCTCACTTGCAATGAAAACCTTCAAAAATAAGCTGCTGCTGTTTTATGCGCTCCTTTGGGCATTGGTCTTCTTGGGTCCGTATTTGAGGAATATGGATCAACTAGCACCAGCAGACTCCCACAAAATGATTGGAGATTGGATAAATCTATTCTTGCTCTTCCTCGTTTTTGTGATCAATCTATGGGTTTTAGTGCCCAAATTGCTCTTCAAGAACCGACGAAACCAATATGCCACCGTGGTGGGTGTGTTGATCGTGGCTATTAGCCTTATCGACTTTGTTATTCATCAGGGAAATGCGCCACACAATCGTCCTCCTATCCATTTTCTGTTGGGGGCAATCTTCAACAATCTGCTGTTGGCATTACTCATTATTGGCAGCAGCACGGCGATGGAGCTGTTTGCGAAATGGACCTCCGAGCAAGAAATCAGAAAAGAGATCGAAACCAATCAACTCAAAACCAATCTGGAGCTATTGAAGAATCAGGTAAGTCCGCATTTTTTCATGAATACGCTTAACAACATCCATTCATTGATAGAGATGGACACCGAGAAAGCGCAGGAAGCCGTAGAGCGACTCTCTACACTGATGCGCTATCTACTTTACGATTCGGCTCAACAGAAGATAGAACTACACAAAGAGATTCAATTTATCCGTAGCTTTATCGCGCTGATGCAACTCCGACACTCCGACGAAGTGGTGGTGACAACCCTTATCCCAAGCAATATGCCGGATATCAAAATTCCACCGATGCTCTTTATTTCACTGGTCGAAAACGCCTTCAAACACGGCGTTTGCTATCCGTTGAAGTCCTATATTCATTTCGAATTAATAACAACAGGCGATTCTCTCGTTTGCATCATCAGAAACAGCAAACATCCCAATAAATCGCAGAACGAGAGCGAATATTCCGGCATCGGACTCACTAATATTCAGCAAAGCCTGAGCTTGTTGTATGGCAATCGCTACACATTTGCTATTGTCGATAATCCGACAGAATTTGAAGTTAAACTCACCATTCCGGTATGAAGATAAAGTGTATCGCCATCGACGATGAGCCATTAGCAGTGAAGAAGATAGCCGGCTACATTCAGAAAATTCCCTTTCTGGAGCTAGTGGCCGAGTGTCGCAATGCGTTTGAGGCAATGGATGTAATGAGCAACAACGACATTCAACTCTTGTTCATCGACATCAATATGCCCGACATCAGCGGAATGGAGTTTGTGAAATCGTTGCGCGCGAAACCCTACATTGTTTTCACTACAGCTTATAGTGAATATGCCGTGGAGGGATTCGAAGTCGAGGCAGTCGATTACCTGTTGAAGCCAATCAGCTTTAGCAACCTGCTGAAAGCCGCCAATCGTGTGAATGCACTGATCAGTTTAAAATCGCATACTCCCGTTGAAACCGCAAATCACCTATTTGTGAACTCTGCATACAAGCTTATTCGTATCGAATTTAGTCATATTAAATACATCGAGAGTCAGCACGAATATATCAAGATTCACCTGCTCAACAGCGAGCCAGTCACTACCAAGATGAGCCTAAAATCCATGGAAACGATGCTTCCTTCTGACAGGTTCTGTAGAGTTCATCGGTCATTTATCGTAAATCTAAATGAAATCTATCTATTGGAACGAAGCTACGTTGTTTTTGATAACAATACTCAAATTCCAGTCAGTGACCAATTCAAAGAAAACTTACGAAAAAGAATTGATGGGAAGGATACAGATGAATAATGAACTAATTCATCGACTTTCGTAGAGGCGCAAACAGCGTTCGAGTTGGCAATTATATTCCCTTCCCTCTCCTATCATTCGATCTGTCTCGCCAACGGTACATCATCTTTCTACGGCTTCCTATCCATGGTGACGGGGCTACGCTGAAGTGAGATTGTGTTCCTCAATTTAAGTCGTGTCATAATTTGGAGCTCAGAACTTGTTTTTTATCTTAAACTTATCTCAATATCTGCCCGATTTTACGTTGGTTTCGTTTTATAAGTTAGCGATTTTAAATTTTTTGAGAATTCTGCTACGAGAGTGTAAATCCTGAAGAGCAGGGATTTGAAATTCTTGTTTGTTTTTGATTTTGGGTTTTAAGTTCAGATAATTCTTGTTCAAATAAGGGCTTATGTCCAAATAGGTCGCACCTCTGCCAAAGGTCAGCAATTTATTATTATACATTTTGCACGTTTGTTCATCACTTTTAATTTGAAATAAAGTTTCTGATAAATTATTGACCTTGCATACCTTTAGTGAGTCGTTTTGAAAATAAAGAAGATTTAGGCTTGCCGGATCGATATTACAAAGTAAAGCTCCATATTTTGACACGTCGAATGATTGCATAATGCTGAAATCGGGCAATTGACGGACTTCGATTACCGACCCAACCCTGAAAAGAATCGTGTTTGGTTGAGATGGTATAAAGATTGCTCCTTTGTAAAACCTTGTGTCTGTATATATCACATTTGCCGTTGTACCGTTTATTTGAAAGATTTCCATTCCATTTTCAGACGATGCACAAAAATACTTTCCGTCTTCGGATACAGTAGTAAGTTCTGGAAAGGAATAAATCGTCTTGTAGGTGAATGGAATTTCAAATATTTTTGCACCCGTAGTACTGTTAAAAACAGAGCATACATTACTGCCATTTAATACTACAAAAAACCTGTCGTCGCTCGTTATTGCTGCCAATTTGGTGTTGACATCGCCAGGTAAAGACGGAATTTTAATTGAATTATCAAAATGGCTGTCTTTATAAATCCAGGTTTCTTCGCCGGTCATGGCTGCCACAGATGAATTGTGTGGCGCAGTAGCTATTTTTCCGCCATACATAAATCCCCATGTTTTACCATTGATTGATACATTATTTATTTGATTCATTGTAGTTGCATCAAAAGCGACTAAATCATTGTACTGGCTGGAATATAAGATGTTGTCTTTTTTATTATATGCAAATAATGGCCAATTTGGAAGACCAAGTGCTGAACCTTGGGAATACCAATTCCATGCACTAAACTTATTGCTTGTATTATCAAATTGAGAATATTTGGGTTTGATTTCTAAATTGAATTGACGACTTGGTCCAAAGATTTGAGCAGTTGTAAAGGTGGTATCTGTGATGTCTGATGCATAAACGGTATTGCCTCCTGACAGTTTGTATCGCCCATTGGCAAAGGGCTTGTTCCAATATATGCGCAGTCTGTTGACGCCTATATTTTCAAAAGAGAGCGTGGGAGTTGGTTTCTCAAAAGAGAACTGTTTCCAGAATACGGTTCCATCCTTGAGGTAGGTGCTGGCTTGGTAATACACATAGCCGCAAACATATCCTGAATCCACAAAATATTTTTGCTTTGGGTCATTAATGATAATGTCTTTGCTTTGAGTTAACCCCGAATGAATGACATATTTTTCAATCATACTCTCAGGAATAGTGTTTGTCCAGAAAACCTCCACAAAACCGTCTTTATTAAGGCGGTATCCAAGATTGAAATTGTTTTCAGGATTTGATATTACTCTCAAATTCCATGATAAATCGCCACCATATCCCTCTAATCCTGCCATTTCTGCCAAACTACCAGTGCCAGAGGTAAATGTTGCTTTTATACTTAACTTATGCACTCCTTCAGTTAAATTGCTAGGGCTTAGAGAAAAGTCAAATGTGGTATCCCATATACTAGTATTAACTTGACCATCCACAAGTATATCAGCTTTGATTAAATCGTTTGGGCTTTTTATTTTTATCGAAAATTTAGTATTTTGATATATGTATATTGTATCCAAAGGGTTGACATCATTCAATGAAATTTCAACAGGTATCCTATCTTCAGGAGATTTTAAGTTAAGGAAGTTATTTCCTACTGGACTATATTCACATGTACTAAACAAAAATATGAATATCAATAGTAACAAAGAATTGAAGCGGTTCATAAGGAGGTTATTTTGTGTTTATAATGTAAATAATACCTCCATAAAATCGAAATCCAGACCAATCAGCACTAATGTTCGTTTTTTGACTCTCGAACTTTAATTTTTCCGGTAAATCAATTTCGTAGCCAATTCCAAGCGTGAGGTTAAACTGCTTGGTTATTCTGAAAATTTGTCCAACTGAGGGTTCAATATACAAGCAAGTTCCATCAAGCAGGGTCGAATTTAGTGCAGTTTCATCATATATGTTTATACGTTCTTCGGTTCTGAAATCTGTGGACAAAACCCCTGTGGTTAATTGTATGTATAAATTGTCAGGGTTTGGTCCGGCTTTGAAATATTTTCTGTAAAACACACCGTAACGATAACCATTTAAGATCATATCCACTGAGTACGAACCAGAGTAGTCGGCTCTGTGCAGTCGACCTCCTGTGGTCAAGTACGAAAACAAGCACCCAAACTGATTCTTGCCCTCGGTGTAGGCCAATGATGTTGTGTGTGTAATATAGCCGTGAAAACTATCTGTTATCTTTAATCCGTAACGTCCGACAATAGATTGTTGAAAATCTCTGATATCGTTTAGCTTATAAGTACCAAAGCCTGTGGAATAATTTACAGACCACTCTTGGGAATAAATGCGTATAGAAATATATAGGAATAATATAATTAGTAAGTTTGTTTTACCCATACAATTTGTAAAGTATATTTAAAGTTTAAAAGATAAATTTCGAAGATACATTATTCAATGTTCTTATCGTGTTTTGTTTTATGATTCATTCATTTGAACCTAATTCTAAAAATCAGTATAAATTTTGATCGTATCGTTTTTTTTAGATAATACCTTTTTGAAAAAGCACCCATCGGGGCGCAAACAGCGTTTGCCAATATACAATTTTATGCCCTTCACTTTCGTATTATTGGCATCTGATCCAACGACTGTACATCGTTTTTCTTTAGTTTCATATCCTTGGTAATGGGGGACGCTACGCCAAACGACCGCGCCACGGTTTATTGTAGGCTGCGATGAACAGGGGGAGCAAAACCGCCGGAATACACGTTAGCCAGCCAATGCCAATAGGCGTGTGTTAGCAGTAGTCCATTGTTTATTACTATTGTTTCAACTTTTTAATCATATCATCTGCGTTTTCGTTAGTTGGATCTAATTGTAAACTTTTTTCATAATTTCTTAATGCAGATGCTTTGTCGCATTTAATCATATAGGCTTCTGCTAAACTGTCAAAAGCATTAAATGAATTAGGATTGGCTATACAATTCATTGTGAAAATGCCAATTGCTTCATCGTATTTGTTTTGCGATAATTGTTCATAAGCCATTCTGTTTAAAAGATATTCTAAGACATCGGTTTTTGAAGGTCTGCTTTTGTATTTTAACTTAGCTGTGTCTAGTCCTTTATTCAAAATAATTTCAACTATTTCTTGAGTAAACTTTTGATTGGTTTCATTGTCAGGTTTTGGAATAGTTGTTTTGTAGTTATTATTGAAAATTATTTTCGCAATTTCAAAGTTAAGTTGATCTGTGCCTCTAAATGTTTTGTTTGACATTAAAATCAAAGTTGTCTTTTCATCAATAAATCGCATACAGTCTGCATAAAAAATATTATTTGTGCCATTATGCCATACACGATAAGTATTTCTATTCGTTTTGGAAACATCCCAGCCATAAGCATAAATGGCATTGTTGTTTTCGTTTGCTCTAATTGTTGGATGATATAATTTTTCTTTTGCTTCTTTTGACAAAACATTCTCTGTCATCAGAGATTTATGCCATTTAAACATATCTTCTGTAGTTGAAAGAATTCCACCATTTCCTAATAAGTGACGGTAAGGAGATTTTCCATTCCACTTTTTTTCCGTTGGTTTTCCCCAGTTCTTATAGTTTTTACCATAACCAACAGCAATTAAATCGGTATCCAAATTTGGTCTACTGTAACCTGTCGCCTCCATTCCTGAAGGTTTCCATAAGTTTTCGTAAAGATATTGTTCATAAGTTTGTCCTGTAACTTTTTCAATGATAAGAGCAAGCAAACTATACCCTATGTTTGAGTAAGAATAATCCGAACCAACTTTAAATTTCAAAGTTGATTTCATAACAGTGTCAATAAAATCTTGATCACTAATTGAATCATAGTCTTCGCCAACTTCACCGTCTAATCCTGATTGATGTCTTAATAAATCGTGAATTTTGATAGTTGATTTATCAATAGGGACATTTTGAAAGTATTTTGTAATAGTATCAGATGTGGTTAATTTACCTTGTATTTCTAATTTTAGAATTGCTGCTGCCGTAAATTGTTTTGTCAAAGAACCAATGTCAAATATGGTATTTGGCATGTTTTTTTCTTTGAGTTCAAAGTTTCTATATCCATAACCTTTCGAAATAACTTTCTTTCCGTCAAGTTCTACAAGTACTGTTCCTGCAAAACCAACTTTTTCGAATTCGGTTAAGTACGTTTCAATTCGTTTAGTTAATTTAGAAGTGATATTTTGTTGTGCAAATAACTGTGCATAAAAACACAAAGTCATTAATATTACAATTGATACTTTTTTCATTTTTTTTATTTGTAAATGTTTATTTTAGTCATGTTGTTTTGTATTCTGATTAACAACAACTCCCAACAGCGTCTCGTCGGGGCGGAATTGCATTCCGTCCTCTTATTTATTATTAGGATCTATGATCCGATACCAAATATATTTCTTACTGACGGAATTAAAAATTCCTATATTAAATAGAAGGCGGGAGCAAAGATCCCGCCAACGGTACATCATTATTCTTCGGTTTCATATCCGTTGGGATGTGGATTTACGCACTCAAAAGAAAGCTCTTTCCCCTGATTCCACAAATATACATACTTCACTTTATATTTTGGATATTGGTGAATGGAAAAAGTAAACGAAAACGGGAATTTTGGAGTAACTACTCAGTTAAGAATTCTACCAAAGGGGACACAGCAATCATCAAATCAGCATAAACAACACAAAAATCTCCCTTTTCCGCGCAAGAATCACCGCACTTCGCGCTCTCATCGTCGCTATGTGCGCGCTTAACGGTGTAGTGTACGCGTTCAACGATGCACTTTGTCACACCCATCGATGCAGTGTAAATGTTCAACGATGCACTTTGTCACTCTTATCGGTGCAGTGTAATCGTTCAACGGTGCACTTTGTCACACCTATCGACGTACTTTGTCACACTCAACGATGTACTTTGACACACCTATCGATGCTGTTTGTCACACTTAACGATGGAGTTTGACGCACCTCTCGATGCTGTTTGACACACTATTTTTCAGCTTCCGTGCACTTGTCGGTGTGCTTTGCACTTTCAAAAACCCGTTATTTTCAGAACAGTTGATAAGGCTGCAAGAAGAAGAATAATCGTTGCGAAACTGATTATTTGTAGAAAATCACCCCATTTCTAATTTATTTTCATTCTACACTCGCTTTGCATTTGGCACTTCCGCCAATTTTTTCTATTTTGCAGAAATGTGCCATTTTTAGTGATATGTAGGCGCATACAACATTCAAAATCAGCCCAATACCTTGGTATCGGAGTTGATCATTAATCGACAATTCTTTAACCGTAGAATCTCAAGGTGCCTTTAGGGGAATCGAAAATCAGCGGAGCTAATTAGGGGCTATTGTATTAGACAATGTATTTCTCTCATTAGTTAAATTGTCCTGAAAAAGGTTTGTATTTATTGTTAAGAACAATTGCCCATAGCCCCGTCGTCGGAGACAAAGAGAAGGAAGAATGGCAAAAAAAAAGGTCAGACAAATTTGTCTGACCTTTTCTTTTTGGTTGATTTAATAAATTTCAGTAGGATTACGATAACCATCTTTATCTTCGTACCAATCTTGATATTCTAAACCATCACTCTCGGCCCATCTGATTAAATGCAAGTAAGCATTATTCAGTGGAGAATGTTCGATTGGATACTTGAATCCTTGAAGAATATTGATAGCCCAAGGCAGATTGTTTACAGTTTTGTAGTAACGACTGTTGATGACAGAACTGTCATCTTTCGTGCCCAGCAGACTTAAATTTGCAAGTGTAGTAGGCACTCTGTCTGGTAAATGAATTTCTACACCACGTTGTTTATCAGCGATAACATAGAAGTTAAAGGCACTTGCTGGCAATTGACTCAACAAGACCGTTCCACCTGCTGGTGCAACACCGTCTTTAATGAAGGTAATTTTGACATTCAATGTTTGATAAGGAATAAATGCCGCAGATTTCTCTGTGTTGACACCTACACTACCACCAACTGGCGCCATAATATTGTAGAAGTTGTCAAACACAATACAATTGGCATACGTCTGATTACTTTCCAATCCATTTGGAGCTAAAGAAATATAAGAGGCGTCGCTGTAGTTTGCACCTGTTACTGATGTGATTTTATCCGGTGCAATGTTGTCTAATTGGAAGCCAAATCCATTTTTATAAGCAGCACCAGAAGCTTTCAATGTGAATTGACCTAATATTTCTACTACTTGGTTTTGAGCATTTGTTACCGTATTCATATTGTAATCTACTACGACATCATTAAAATCATAATCAGCTTTTGTTGGCCAATTATCTTCGAATGCCAATGTGCCGCTTGATGCTGCTGCAGGATAGTAAGTGTTGTAGGCTCTGTTTGGATCAGTAGGATATTGATCACTTGTATCTGGCACACCATCGCCATCTGTATCTACAATCATTGCTTTAGGCAAACAGTTGTTGGAAGGATCCGACCAATACTCTCCAGGTATTACAATATCATCTGCAATAGCTCTATTATTGCCTCCAGTTCCCACAAAACTTATTTGAATTTTGTAAGCAGTGGTTGCATCATTTGCAATTTGCGAAGGAATTGGAATAGTAAGTGACTGTAATGCGGTCAACATACCATATCCTCCTGAAGTTCCTGGGAAGTTGAATGTGTAAAAAGAATTAGACGTTCCTTCGCCATAAGGTGCTCCAGCACTATAGGGAATGTAAGTAACAACTACCTGTTTGGTATTACCTGTATTGTTTTCAAGTTTAACTTTCATGGTTATATCTCCAGAACCCATTTTCATCCAAGGAGTTTTTATCCATGCGCTGTTAATTGAAGGGTTCGACATTGAATTGCTGAGTGTTGACCAGAAACCTGAAATTATATGAACGTCGCGCCTTGAATAACTAACAGCTCCAAAGCCCCAGCAATTTCCTTGCTCAATAGCACGATTGCCCGACTCACAATTTAAAGTTACTTGCGCTGTAGCTGCAGTTGAAATTACAAAAAGCCCAGCAACCAATAGTTTTATTTTATTTATTAGAGTTTTCATAAGTCAGAATTTTAATTATTGTCAGTTACTACTGGTATGAAAGAAAAACTTGCTTTGCCATCTTTGATGGTAGCAGTCTGTTCGATTGCGCCAAACTTCAGTTTCAACTCTTTGTCAATTGCTGGTACTTCGATTGACAATAGATGGTTTTGAGACATCAAATGAAAACCTGAATAGTAAGTACTTGCATTATCACCAATGGTGAGGGTCGATCGCACGGATTGAACTGTTGGAAGTCCTGTGATGTCAACTTTCACTGTCTGAGCAGTTTTCCATTGAAAATTTTTGGGAGCAATCAGTTCATTCATACTCTTTGCGTTATTCGAAGGGGCAAACTCTTCTAATTTGTCGTTAACGCAACTTGAGAGCAAAAGGAAGGCAGTTCCAAACAATGCCATCCCTAAAAATTGAGCAGTTTTCATCGATAGATAATTTATGAAAGTGTATAATAAAAAACTTGTTGTTATAATAATTTACAAATTTAGAAAAATATATTTAAACAACAAGTAAACCTATTACTTTTAGTACATTTTAAAAATTACTCTACCCCTCATCTCCGACGAAGGATATTTAGTTTTGCGTTTCGATCGTTTTGTATATGTGCCCCACTCGTCGAAGACAAAAGGCGGTGAGAGCATATTTACAGAAGTATAACACTTCCCCAAAACAACTCTACTTACCACTGCATGTGCTTCACTTTTTATTGTATTATTTTTGAAAGGAAAAATCAATGAATCAGAAATTCAGAAGTAACTATCATCAATAATGACACAACCCGTCACCTAATCTTGGGGAAATTTCAAAGAATTTGAAGCAGGAATTTTTTTTTACAATAAATTGCAAATCATCCTCAAATGCCCGTTATTCAATAGAATAATTCACTGACAAATCAATTATTTACACAAATTACCTCTTTTCTAATTTATTTTCATTCTACACACGCTTTGTATTTGGCACTTCCGCCAATTTTTTATATTTTTGCAGAAATGTGCCATTTTTCGATAAATGTAGGTGCATACAACATTCAAAATCAGCCCGATGCCACGGTATCGGTTTTCCTCAAAAAGACTTAATGAATACATTCGGTACCATTTTTAAATTGACTTCTTACGGTGAATCGCACGGCAAAGGTGTGGGTGGAGTAATCGATGGCGTTCCGGCAGGAATAGAAATCGACCTCGACTTTATCCAGAGTGAGCTCAATCGCCGCCGTCCCGGGCAGTCGGTCATCACATCGCCCCGCAAAGAGAGCGACGAAGTGATGTTTCTGTCGGGAGTATATGAAGGCAAAACCACCGGAACTTCGATTGGCTTTGTGGTTTACAACGAAAATCAACACTCGTCGGACTACGACAATCTGAAAGATATTTACCGCCCTTCGCACGCCGATTATACTTTTCAAACAAAATACGGACACCGCGATCACCGTGGTGGCGGACGTTCATCAGCCCGCGAAACTATTTCGCGCTGTGTGGCAGGTGCAGTGGCTAAACTGGCGTTGCGTCAGCTCGGCATCGACATCAAAGCCTACACCTCGCAAGTGGGTACGGTTAAACTGAATGGCAGTTACCAAGACTACGACCTTTCGAGCATCGAATCGAATATGGTTCGTTGTCCTGATGCTGCAACAGCGCAACAGATGATTGAGTTGATTCGTCAAGTGAAATCGGAAGGCGATACCATTGGTGGCGTTATTTCGTGTGTCATTACGGGTGTTCCTGTGGGCTTGGGTAGTCCGGCTTTTGGTAAACTGCACGCAGAACTTGGCGCAGCGATGTTGGGCATCAACTCGGTAAAAGGATTCGAATACGGTATGGGATTTGAGGGGGTGGGACACCGCGGTTCGGAAATGAACGACACGTTCTACAACGACAACGGACAGATACGCACACGCACCAACCATTCGGGTGGCATACAAGGTGGCATTTCAAATGGCGAAGACATCTATTTCCGTGTAGCCTTCAAACCGATTGCAACACTCCTACAAAATGTAGAGACGGTGGACAAGTCGGGAGCGGAAGTCACACTGAAAGCCAAAGGTCGTCACGACTCGTGCGTTTTGCCTCGTGCCGTACCCATTGTGGAAGCGATGGCTGCTATGGTGATTTTCGACCATTACTTGGCGCAGCGAGTGAGCAAAATGTAAGGAATATTTATCAATGTAATTACCTATACTTATTCCAAATTATTAGACTAAACCTAACTCAATTGCTTATTTTTGGAAGTTTTTTTGGTTGAGCTTTCAATGACGATTATTTGTTAGATTTATTTTGGAGAAAAAAACAACCAAATGACCAAACATTTTAACACTTCAAACTGTTAATAATCGGTTGACATTTAATAAAAACAAGCAAACCAACGATATACATCAAATTTCAAAAATTCTGACTGACTTATGAAGGCTATTTTCGACCTTGATTTAATTAAAAAAGTACACGCCAATTTTCCTGCAAAAGTTGGTAAAGCAAAAGACGTCCTAAAAAGACCGATGACGTTGAGCGAAAAAATCCTCTACTCGCACCTTTACGACAACTCGGATGTGCAACCTTTCGAAAGAGGAAATGCTTACGTAAACTTTGCGCCCGACCGAGTGGCTATGCAAGATGCAACCGCTCAAATGGCGCTATTACAATTTATGAATGCAGGTCGAAAAACTACCGCAGTACCTTCTACCGTTCATTGCGATCACCTGATTGCAGCCGAAGTAAACGCTGCTACAGATATGGCATTTGCAACCAAAACAAATAAAGAGGTTTACGACTTTCTTCAATCTGTCTCTTCAAAATACGGAATCGGATTCTGGAAACCAGGAGCAGGTATCATTCACCAAGTGGTGTTAGAAAACTACGCATTCCCAGGCGGAATGATGGTAGGAACCGACTCACACACACCGAATGCCGGTGGTATGGGTATGATTGCCATTGGTGTTGGTGGAGCCGATGCTGTGGATGTGATGGCAGGCATGGCTTGGGAATTGAAAATGCCCAAACTCATTGGCGTGAAACTCACCGGTAAGTTGAACGGTTGGGCAGCAGCAAAAGACGTCATTTTAAAATTGGCAGGAATTCTTACTGTAAAAGGCGGAACCAATGCCATTATAGAATATTTCGGCGAGGGAACAGAGTCTATCTCTGGAACAGGAAAAGCAACCATTTGCAATATGGGTGCTGAAGTGGGTGCAACTACCTCAGTTTTCCCTTACGATGCCAAAATGGCCGCATACCTTGCAGCCACTGGCCGTCAGGAAGTAGCTGACTCTGCAGATACAGTTGCCGATTACCTAAAAGCCGACCCAGAAGTAGTGGCAAATCCTGAAAAATATTTCGATCGCGTGATTGAAATCAACCTTTCGGAACTCGAACCATACATCAACGGTCCTTTCACTCCAGATGCAGCAAATACAATCTCTGAATTCGCTAAATTGGTGAGAGAGAACAACTACCCACAAAAAATGGAAGTTGGTTTGATTGGCTCTTGCACCAACTCTTCGTACGAAGATATGAGCCGTGCGGCTTCGGTTGCTCGTCAGGCAGCAGCCAAAGATTTGACTGTAAAAGCAGAATTCATAATCAATCCAGGTTCGGAACAAGTGCGCTACACCGCTGAACGAGATGGCGTTTTGGCAGATTTCGAACAAATTGGCGGTGTGGTAATGGCAAATGCCTGTGGACCATGTATCGGTCAATGGAACCGTAAATTCGATGTTCCTGGTCGTGCCAACTCTATCGTAACGTCATTCAACCGTAACTTTGCGAAACGTGCCGATGGCAATCCAAATACGCACGCATTTGTGGCTTCACCAGAATTAACCACGGCGTTGACCATTGCAGGTGATTTGACGTTCAATCCATTAACAGATACATTAATCAACAATAAAGGCGTTGCGGTGAAACTCGATGCTCCACAAGGAGACGAATTACCACAAAAAGGATATGCGGTAGAAGATGCAGGTTACCTTGCACCAGCAGCTAACGGAAGCGAAATTGAAGTAAAAGTAGCTGGCGATTCTGCTCGTCTGCAATTGCTTGAGCCATTTGCAGCATGGGACGGAAAAGACTACACCAACCTCAGCTTATTGATTAAGGCAAAAGGAAAATGTACCACCGACCACATTTCGATGGCTGGTCCTTGGTTGAAGTTCCGTGGTCACTTAGCCAATATCTCCGATAACTTGTTGATGGGTGCAATCAATGTATTTAACGACGAAGCAAACAGCGTATTGAACGGAAAAACAGGTGCTTACGATAAAGTTTCGTCGGTGGCGAAAGCTTACAAAGAGGCTGGAATCGGTTCGGTAGTCATTGCAGAAGAGAATTACGGCGAAGGTTCATCGCGCGAGCACGCAGCTATGGAACCACGCTTCTTGAATGTGAAAGCAATTATCGCAAAATCGTTTGCGCGTATCCACGAAACCAACTTGAAAAAACAGGGCGTTTTAGGATTGACATTTGCAGACAAAGCAGATTACGACAAAGTGCGCGAAGACGATCAGTTCTCAATCCTTGGCTTGACAGAATTTACACCAGGTAAAAACCTGACTGTAGTTCTTCACCACAGCGACGGAACAAGCGAAACGTTTGAAGCACTTCATACTTACAACGAGTTGCAAATCAAATGGTTTGCTGCAGGTTGCGCACTGAATTTTATGGAATAGTTGATTAAAATTAGAATTTTCGTCAAATTTTAATCGTCATTCATTACAATTAAAGAAAAAGAGTTATTTTAGCAACAAATTAACCCAATATAACATGAAAAAAGAGTATATGATTTACAAGTTGTCTGAGTCTATCAAAGAAACTACCAACATTGATGCTGAATTATTCAAATCGATGGGCGTTAAACGCGGTTTACGTAACGAAGACCATTCAGGCGTTTTAGTCGGTTTGACTAAAGTGGGAGATGTAGTGGGATACGAAAGACTACCTGAAGGTGGACTTAAGGCAGTTCCGGGTAAATTAATTTACAGAGGTATCGATGTAGAAGACCTTTCAAAAGGTGTTCAGAAAGACGATCGCTTTGGTTTTGAAGAGACAGCTTATCTGTTGTTGTCAGGTCAATTGCCTGATAAAGAGGAGTTGGTTACTTTCAACAAAATCACCAATGATTTGCTTGCTTTAACTCAAGATGAAAAGATGAACATTCTTTTCCTCAGAGGTAGCGATATTATGAATATCTTGGCACGTCAGGTATTGGTAATGCACGCCTTCGACGATAACGCTGATGACAATTCGCGTGACAACTTGGTGAAACAATCTATCAGTTTGATTGCTAAGTTCCCAACAATTGTAGCTTATGCATACCACGTAATGCGCCACAACCAACAAGGGCGTTCATTGCACATTCGTCACCCACAAGATGGTCTGTCGTTGGCAGAAAACTTCCTGTACATGTTGAAAGGTCCAAACGGATACACCGAATTGGATGCAAAAATCCTTGACTTGTCGTTGATCCTTCACGCAGAGCACGGTGGTGGTAACAACTCTACGTTCACTGTACGTGTAACAAGTTCTACAAGCACCGACACTTATTCTGCAATTGCAGCTGCAATCGGTTCGCTCAAAGGTCCTTTGCACGGTGGTGCTAACATCAAAGTGTGTCAAATGTTTGACCACTTGAAAGAAGCCATCAAAGATTGGAAAGACGACAAAGAGATCAAAGAATACTTGATGAAGATTTTGAACAAAAAAGTATACAACAAAAAAGGTTTGATCTACGGTATCGGTCACGCTGTTTACACCATTTCTGACCCTCGTGCAGATTTGTTGAAAGAGATGGCTCGCGATCTTGCAAAAGAGAAAAATCGTGTTGATGAATTCGACTTCCTCGAAAGACTTGAAGGTCTTGCTGTAGAAGCATTTATGGAATTCAAAGGCAACGCTGTAAACAAACGTGTTTGTGCTAACGTTGACTTCTACTCTGGTTTCGTATACGAAATGATAGGATTGCCAACTGAGGTTTACACTCCGCTGTTTGCTATGTCTCGTATCGCAGGTTGGTGTGCTCACCGCATCGAAGAGTTGAACTTCGAAGCAAAACGCATCATCCGTCCAGCTTACAAAAACGTATTGCCACGTCAAGAGTTTATTCCGTTGAAAGACAGATAAACTTTCCTTGACAGGAAAACGATAAGACAAGGGAGTGAGATTGAGTTCTTGCTCCTTTTTCTTTGCTTAACGAAAGAGGGAATGAGGGATTGAGGGGATGAATAGATAACAATTGTTTTCTCGTGTACTCGTTTACTTGTGTACTCACTTGCAACTAAAACCCAATGAGCCAATTATCGATCCTCTACTCCGACGACTACTTCACTGCGATAAACAAGCCGTGCGGAATGTTGGTGCATCGTACATCCATCGCCGAAGACGACAATCCTGTGGTGCTTCAGTTGCTTCGTGCGCAACTCAATCGCATGGTATATCCAGTGCATCGCATCGACCGTCCGACTTCTGGTGTATTGATTTTTGCACACTCACCAGAGATGACATCGCTGTTGCAGCAAGAATTACAGAAACCTATTGCGCACAAGAGATACACCGCATTGGTGCGTGGTTGGGTAACGGAAGAGATCATTTGCAATCGCGAGGTAAAAAACGACAGAGGAAACTTACAAACTGCTGAAACTCGCTTTGTTCCCATCAAACAATTCGAATTACCATTTGCGACAGATCGCTACTCCACGGCACGATACTCGATCGTAGAGGCCTACCCCACTACCGGCCGCTGGCATCAGATTCGACAACATCTTGCGCAACTTCGCCACTACATTATCAACGACCGCTTGCACGGCGATGGCAAGCAAAATCGACTCTTCGCCGAGCATTTTGGCATTCATGAGATGTTTTTGCACGCCACCTCATTTCAAATCACGCACCCCGTGACTGGTGAGGATATTAATATTGAAGCTCCTTTTCCAGAACATTGGTCGGTTTTTTAGTAACCTTTTCTTTTAAAATTCAACTATATTTGTTCCAAATTGTTTCTAAAAAGATGATTGAACTTCAAAACATATCCATTTCCTTCGAAGGAAAGAAAGTCTTAACAAATTTCTCTTGTTCATTTAATCAAGACGAATTAGTGGCCATTTCCGGAAAATCAGGTTGTGGTAAATCGTCTATTCTGAATGCGGTTTTGGGATTCATAACACCCACTGCGGGTGAAATTCTCTACAACGGAAAAAAGCTGGAATCAGCTTATCTATTGCATTTCAGAGAACAAACAGCATTTCTATCACAGGACATCTCATTTCCCAATCAATTAGTAAAAGAGTTTATCTATGCACCTTTTCAGTTTAAAATAAATAAACGAAACCGTCCTACAACGCAGCAAATTCTAACAGTATTTGCCGAATTAGAAATTGAAGAAGAAATTTACAATATGCAACTCAACGAGTTATCTGGGGGACAAAAGCAACGAGTGTTGCTAGCATTGATGAAACTTCTTAATAAAAAAATTTGGCTTCTCGATGAACCTACATCGGCACTCGATTCGGTTTCGGCTGATTTAGTAGTGCGTTTTCTGAGAAGTATACCTAGAAAAATGATTATAGCTGTGACCCACGACAGCCGCTTAGCAGCCAATTTCGACAGAATAATTAAACTTGACCAATAATTATGGACATCTCCTACGCGCATCTCTTTATAGGGTATCTCTTGCTTATTATCCCCATCTACTGCTTGTACTTCTACAAGACGGGGTTGGTCAAAGACACTATAGTGTCGGCTGCCAGAATGTCTGTTCAACTTTTCCTAATTGGAATATACCTAGAATACCTCTTTCGATTAAACAACCCATTCGTCAATCTGGCATGGGTAATCTTGATGATATTCGTCACATCATTTACAATTGTTCAGCGTACAAAACTTCCAATGAAATTGGTTCTTTTGCCCATTATATTGGCAATCTTTATTTCAACCATCATTGTAGCAGGATTTTTTTTGACACTGGTGCTTAATCTTTCGTCTATTTTAGAGGCGCGCTATTTGATTCCAATTAGCGGTATGATGCTGGGAAATATGCTTACTGCATGCGTAATAGCGCTCAACACTTTCTACAGTGGAATAAAACGCGAAAAGCCGCTCTACGAATTTTCGTTGGCGAATGGGGCTACTCCCTCGGAAGCTCAACACTTTTTTATGCGCGATGCTCTAATCAAAGCATTAAATCCCAATATTGCCACAATGTCAGTGATGGGATTGGTCTCTCTTCCGGGGACAATGACCGGTCAGATTCTAGGTGGAAGCTCTCCCTCTATTGCAATAAAGTATCAAATTTTAATCATGATTGCTATTTTTGCTTCGTCAATTACTTCTGTTATTATCAGCATTTTACTCTCAACTCGTCGAGCATTTTCCAGGACTGGAGTTTTAAAGCTATAACTAAATAAGACTGTTGATAACTCTTTAGATTTGTAATCAAATTGTCATAACTTCGTAACAAAAGACCTTTACATTTGTGGTTAATTAAACAATGAATCCGAATATGAGAAACATGGATGGTAAAAGACTGAATAACGCCGATTTATGCAATTTGGCTGACAATTATGCCGAAATAATCAAAACCTCGGGCATTGATAATATCAACAACCAAATTGAATACGAGTATCTGATTGAGCTCAAAGAGCAATTGAAAGACAGAACGGATTCAGACATAAACGAAGAGGTGATTACCCTGAAAATGAAGCTAACCAGCACAATCAAAAACATCTACCGATTTGTAGTTGCCAAAGAGATAGAATTAAATACACCTCAATGGATTTCACTCTCAAAACGTATTTTCGAAAGTAACGAAACACTACAATACAATTAATTTACACTCATTAATAAATCAAAGGGCACTCAGAAACGGGTGCCTTTTTTTTATAACACCTATATTTCGACAAAAAAGCCACTTTTCGAAACCAATAGCAATCGTTTTTTCCTAAAAAAATTGTATTTTTGCACCCCGAAAGCATACGTTATTTAGAATTATGCTAATTAATTTTAAATTTATTTAATGAGATTATGATTATCAAATCGAGAATGCGTGGTTTTATCAGCTTGACTACTCATCCTGTAGGTTGTGAAGCAAACGTGGGGAAACAAATTGAATATGTAAAATCTAAAGGTCCAATCAACGGTCCAAAAAGAGTTTTAGTCATTGGTGCTTCTACTGGATTCGGATTAGCTTCGCGCATTTCCAGCGCATTTGGCTCAGATGCCGCAACAATCGGAGTATTCTTCGAAAAAGAGCCACAGGAAGGCAAAACAGCAACTGCAGGTTGGTACAACACCGCTGCTTTTCACAAAAAAGCAAAAGAGGCAGGATTGTATGCTAAAAGCATCAACGGCGACGCCTACTCTATCGACGTAAAAACTAAAACAATCGACTTAATCAAAGCCGAGCTTGGTCAGATAGATATGGTGATTTATAGTCTTGCTTCACCAGTGCGCACTCACCCCGTGACAGGAGTCACTCACCGCTCAGTACTGAAACCCATTGGTCAGAATTACAGCAACAAAACAGTTGATTTTCACACAGGAGTGATTTCTGAAGTTTCAATCGATGCTTGCACCGACGAAGAGGAGATAAACAACACCGTAGCCGTAATGGGTGGCGAAGATTGGGAAATGTGGATTGATGCAATGATGAAAGCCGGAGTATTGGCCGATAATGCATTGACACTCGCCTACTCATACATTGGTCCGAAAGTGACCGAACCAATCTACCGCAAAGGCACCATTGGCAAAGCGAAAGATCACCTCGAAGCTACCGCTTTTGCCCTTACAGAGAAGCTCAAAGCAACTGGAGGGAAAGCGTATGTCTCGGTCAACAAAGCATTGGTAACGCAAGCTAGTTCGGCTATTCCGATTATTCCGCTGTACATCACTATTCTCTATAAAATAATGAAAGAGAAAGGCATTCACGAAGGATGTATCGAACAAATTCAACGGTTGTATGCCGATAAACTTTTCTCGGGTGGTGCTGTGCCAACAGACGAAGAGGGTCGCATTCGCATTGACGATTGGGAATTGCGCGACGATGTACAAGCAGAAATCATCGAAAAATGGAAAGGTGTTGACACCGAGACTTTGCACCACATTGGCGATTTGAAAGGCTATACGAAAGAGTTCAAAAACCTATTCGGTTTTGGATTCAAAGAGATTGATTACCATGCTGATGTAAATGAAATGGTGGAGATTGACGGATTAGTATAATCATCCCAACAAACAAATATAAACAAGAGAGCCACTCCGATTTGGAGTGGCTCTCTTGTTTATGAGGAATAGAATGTCTTTACAACAACTTGACAATCAACGAAGGAATAAAACTGGTTGCAATCAATACGATCGTTGCAATCAGAATTTCAATTTTATACTCTTTTCCAATAACAGGCACTTGACCCTCATTCGGAGTATTGAAATACATCGCAACAACAGGTTTGAAATAGTAGAAAATACTCACCATCGAACCAATCACGGCCACAATCACCAACACCACATTTCCACCTTCGAATGCGTTGATGAAGAGATTGAATTTAGCAGAAAATCCTACCAATGGCGGAATACCAGCTAACGAAAGCATTGAAAGTGTCATAGCAAATGCAGCTATTGGATTTTGTTTTGCCAATCCATTGAATGCCTTAATGGAGAACGAACCCGTAGTCTCACGTACCATAATCAGTACAGCAAAAGCAGTAATCGTTGCCACAGAATAGGAAACAGAATAAAGCAACAACACACCTGCAGCGCTTGTTTTAAGTGCTACTAACGCAATAAGCATATATCCTGCGTGTGCAATACCCGAGTAGGCAAACATTCGCTTCACATTATCTTGGGAAAGCGCAGAGAAGTTGCCAATCAAAATTGTAGCTATTGAAAAAACAGTGAAAGTTGTTTTCCAAACAGGTTCGGCATCAGCAAAACATGAGTTGATCAAGCGATAAAATGCAGCAAATGCGGCGACCTTACCTACCGTTGCCATAAAGGAGGTAATCAGCGTAGGTGAACCTTCATAAACATCTGGAGCCCAAAAGTGGAACGGGGCTGCACTGATTTTGAACGTCATACCCACGGCAAGGAGCAAAAATCCAATGACAAATATTGCAGGCAAGGCAGTATGATTCGCAAGCACATAAGCCTGAATTTCTGCTAAATTGAAACTACCTGTAGCACCATAAAGCAGTGCAATACCAAACAACAGAAAACCTGATGCAAAAGAACCTGTCAAGAAGTATTTCATTGCTGCCTCATTCGAAGACGGATCAAACTTTTTGCTTCCTGCCAACACGTAGAGCGAAATAGACAATGTTTCAATTCCCAAGAACAGCATCACCAAATTACCATAAGAGGTCATCATCAAACCCCCAGCCAATGCGAAAAGCATCAGAGAATAGACATCTTCAAGCGGTTTCTTCACCGGTTTGTAGTAAGCTGATGCAAAGAGGAATACCAACAACGTGCTTAAAATCAACACCACATTGAATGCCACACCGAAATTATCGCCAATGTACATTTCATTAAACAAATGAAGCGATTGATTCCATTCAAAAACGGAAGCTACTAATGCTCCAATAAGACCTACAATGACAATTGGAAGAATCGCTTTTTTCTTTTCAAAAGCTCCAAAAAGAAGTGTAATGATGGCTACAATGCCAATGGTTATGATTGCGTACATATATTAAGTCGTAAATTATTAAGTCGTAAGTCCTTTTAAATCAAATATATAAACTTAGAGAGCTACTGTTTCCAATATTCTCAACACAAACGATGGATAAATCCCTATCAGGAAGATACAAACAACGATTGGAACAAAGAGAATCATTTCTCCAGCAGTCAAATCTTCAAAAGATTCTGTTACGCTGTTTTTCTCTCCATACATCACCTTTTGATACATCTTCAACATATAAACTGCACCAAGAATTACCGTCAATCCGGCTATTGCTGCCAGCACTTGATTGTATTGGAACAATCCCAAAAGAATCAGAAATTCACCAACAAAACTGTTTGTCAACGGCAATGCAACATTCGCTAAAACAATGATTAAGAAGATTGTTGCAAACTTTGGAGCCGATTTAGCAATACCACCAAGATTAGCAATCACATCGGTTTTTGTGCGTTTCACGATCACGTAGTAACAGAGGAAAAATCCAACCACATTTACACCGTGCGAAAACATCTGCAAGAATGCACCTTCAATACCATATTTGGTTTGTGTCAGCAGACCCAATGCGATAATACCCACGTGAGAAAGCGATGCAAAAGCGATCAGTTTCTTCAAATGCGGTTGCGTTATCGCGATGTATGCTCCATAAATTACGCCAAACAGCGTAAGGTAAAGGAACAGATTTGCACCATTTGCCAACACATCAGGGAACATAGGTAAGATGAAGCGGAACAATCCGTAAAGTCCCATTTTGAGCATAATGCCCGCCAACAACATCGATCCTTGCACCGGAGAGACGTTGTAGGTCTCTGCCTGCCAAGAATGGAAGGGAAACAATGGAATTTTTATAGCAAATGCGGCAAAGAATGCTAGAAATAGCGGCAACTGCACTTCGTATGGAAGTTTCAGTGCATAGAAAGCTTCAAAAGTGAACGAATGTGCACCAGGGGTGAGTGTGTACATGTACAAAATCGCTACCAACATCAAAAGGCTACCAACAACAGTATAGATGAAGAACTTCATCGTGATGCGTTTGGCATCTGCCCCACCCCAAAATGCGGTGATAAAGAAGATCGGGATCAGAGCCAACTCCCAAAAGATGTAGAACGATATCATGTCTGAGGCACTGAAAACACCAATCAAGGCAGCTTCCATCAACAGAATAAGTGCATAAAAGTTGTGCCCTTTACCCTCAGATTTATCAGTAGATGCAATAATGATTGGCGTGAGCAACGTTGTGAGCAAAATAAGCAACATCGACGGCGCATCAATCTTGAAAACAAAATCGAGCAACGGCAAACCAAGACTACAACTATCGAAGGTCAAGACTGTAGCAGGTGCACTAACAAACGCAGCACCAGCCACCAGCGAAATCGCCAGCGAAACAATGGATGAACCGATGGCAAGCGACTTAGAGCCTTGACCTATTTTTCCTGAAAACAGAACGAACGATACAAGTAAAGGTAGAATTAGCAATAACGCAACAATCATCTCCTTAGAATATTAAATTAAAAAATAGAATAGCAATAACGCTGAAAACCATAATCAACATATAAACTCCCACATTTCCAGTCTGAATATAACGCAGGTTTTTACCCAAATAGACCGTTGTGCTTCCAACGCCATTAATTAGACGATTGATAATTTTCTGATCGACTACTTCGCGGAAGAAAGCTGAAAGTTGCTCACTTGGACGCACAAAGCAGAAGTCGTAAATTTCGTCGAAATAGAACTTGTTTGCAAAGACTTTCTCAATGCCTGTTTTTTCTGCAAGTGGTTTATCACTCGTTGCAAAACGCTTGTAACTCAGGACAACCAATAACGCAATCAAAGCAAGTGGAATGAACAAAATCATCAATTCAGCTTGTAAGTTTTCGTGTACCTCAGCTACGTGAACAAGGCTTGTTGCCTTTTCGAAAACTGGAGAAAGATAACCTTCAAAAAGTTGTGTATTCGAAAACAGTTTAGGCATTTGAATCGTTCCAGCGACTACACTCAACACAGCTAACACGCTCATTGGCAACAACATAACTTTAGGCGATTCGTGAATGTGATGATTAGCAGTCACCGCTTTGCTCTCTGGTTTGAAGAAAACCACAAACAAAAGACGGAACATATAGATTGTTGTCAGCAACGATATAAAGGTGGCAATCATTCCCATTACCAAACCATGCTCGTAAGCAGCAGTCAAAATCATCTCTTTAGAGAAGAATCCAGCAAACGGTGGAATACCCGAAATCGCAATGGTTCCGATAATAAACAATGCAAAAGTGAATGGGATTTTCTTGCGAAGTCCACCCATATTGCGAATATCTTGCTCGTTGCTCAAAGCGTGAATAACACTACCAGCAGCGAGGAACAACAACGCTTTGAAAAACGCGTGTGTAGTCAAATGGAACATTGCACCAGAGAACGAACCAAGTCCCAATGCCATGAAGAGAAAACCCAATTGGCTCACAGTTGAGTATGCAAGCACTTTCTTGATGTCTGTCTGATAAATGGCGATAATGCCACCCACAATCGCAGTAGCCACACCTACTACCAGAATTATATTCATGGTCACTGGTGAGAGCACGAACAATACGCTTGAACGAGCCACCAAATAGATACCTGCTGTCACCATCGTAGCAGCGTGGATAAGTGCCGAAACCGGTGTGGGACCCGCCATTGCATCGGGCAACCAAGTGAAAAGCGGTAACTGAGCACTTTTACCCACTGCGCCAATAAAGAGGCCAATCGTAATAAAGAGCAGAATTTCGTTTCCGCTTGGCATTGAAGCAGCTTGCGCCAACACTTCGCTGATGGTGAGTGTATGGAATGTTTTGAAAATCATAAACATCGCAATCAAGAAACCAAGGTCACCGATGCGGTTGATGATAAATGCTTTTTTTGCAGCGTCGTTATTGAGGTGATCTTTGTACCAAAAACCAATTAAGAGATACGAGCATAGTCCAACGCCTTCCCAACCGATGAAAAGCATCAAGAAGCTGGAACTCAATACCAATATCAACATAAAGAAGACAAAGAGATTGAGGTAGGCAAAGAAACGATTTTCGCCCTCGTCGCCTTTCATATAACCAATCGAGTAAATGTGAATCAACATCCCTACCCCATTGATAATCATCAGCATCAACGCTGATAGACGATCGATAGTGAGCGCAAATGGAATTGAAACATCTGCAAATTTAATCCAGTCGAACAGCTCCACTTCCACTTTCTGATTGGTGGTACTCACAAACCAAAAAAGAATTGATGCCAGAATGAAATTAACAAAAACGGCTGCCGAAGCAACTATGCCAGAATTGCTTTTTCCGATTTGTTTCGAAAAAAGACCGGTCAGCAAAAATCCCAAAAACGGGAATAGAAGTAATAATATTGAAATCTGTTGCATATTCACTTAGCTTTCGATTACCATTTGAGGCGGTTTAACACATTCATATCGATGGTTTTGGTCGATCGGAAAACGACCACCAGCAAACCCAGTCCGACAGCCACTTCGGCAGCCGCCACAACCATAATAAAGAATACAAAAATCTGACCAGCAGCGTCGTTTCGATAAGCTGAAAAAGCTGCTAAAAGTAAATTGGCAGAGTTTAACATCAACTCTATCGACATAAAAATAACCAAAGCATTGCGTTTCACCAATACACCGACCACACCAATAGCAAAAAGGATGGTGCTAAATACGATGTAAAAACTCAGCGGAATGAACTGTAGTTGAGTAGTTATACTTTCCATATTCTATTGTTTATCTTTTTTACCAAACATCACAGCTCCCACCATTGCTGCTAAAAAAAGCAACGACGAAAATTCGAATGGCAACACATATTGACTAAATAACACTTTACCCAAGTTTTTAACTGTACCCACTTGCGTAAGAGAAGGGTCTGCTATTGATGCAATCTCAAATGATTTGAGCGAACCAATTAGCGTAATGAAAAGAAGTCCACCCGTAATACCTGCTACCAATCTCCAAATCATGCTTTTCTGAAATTGACCAGAACGATTGAGATTCAACAACATCACTGTGAAAAGAAACAACACCATAATGGCACCAGCATAAACAATGATGTGCACGATGGCCAAAAACTGAGCATTCAACAGAACGTAATGTCCGGCAATAGCAAAAAACGTCATGGTCATATAGAGTACGCTATGAATCGGCTTTTTGGCTAAAAGAACCATAAGCGCTCCAAAAACGGCCACAAAGCTCAATATAGAGAAAAGAATGATTGATATCATAGGGCTATCGGTTATGTTGTTGTGTTTTATCTTTTTTAAACTCAAGAACTGCCTCAGTTTGGCGTTTCGATATGTCAATGCGCGCATTTGGTTTTTCTACCAAGCGATCTTTTCCCCAAAGGAAATTCTGACGGCTGACATCACCTGGCAACAGACGGTCCGTCAAGAAAATCGCCTCTTTCGGACAAGCAGTTTCGCAATCGCCGCAGAAAATGCAACGCAACATATTGATGTTGTACTCAGCAGCATATTTCTCTTCGCGGTAAAGCGTCTCTTCGCCAGAAACGCGCTCTTTCGCAATCATTGTGATTGCTTCGGCAGGACATGCTAATGCACACAATCCGCAAGCAGTGCAACGTTCGCGCCCTTCGTCATCGAGTTTCAACACGTGTAGTCCACGATAAATATCCGAGACAGGACGTTTTACTTCGGGATATTGAATAGTGGTCTCCTTTTTGAAAAGGTGACGCAATGTAATCAACATACCACTAAATATAGCTGGCAAATAGAGGCTTTCGATAAAAGAAATCTTCTTATTCGAAACCATTTTCGAGCGGTTGGTAAGTTGTATTTTTGGTTTAATTTGAGTCATATACTTTAAGTTACAAGAAACAAGTTACGAGTTACAAGATGATTTGAATACCAGTTACAATAAAGTGATAACTCCAGTGATGATAATATTCAGAATTGCCCAAGGCAAAAGCAATTTCCATCCGAAGTTCATCAATTGATCGTAGCGGAAACGTGGCAATGTCCAACGAATCCACATAAACAAGAACCCAAAGAAGGCAATTTTCGCAAAGAAAATAACGACACCAAGTACTGTTAGCCAGTTGTGCGACAAACCGAGTTGATCGACAAATGGGAAATTGTATCCACCAAAATAGAGCGTCGAAATCATAGCCGAAGCCACGAACATATTAATGTATTCCGAAAATAGGTAGAACCCAAGTTTCATCGAGCTGTATTCGGTGTGATAACCACCAATTAACTCAGCCTCACACTCTGGAAGGTCAAATGGCGTGCGGTTACACTCTGCGAATGCACTGATTGTGAAAATAAAGAACCCAATGGGCTGCGACCACACGTTCCAATGAAAACCGTGTTGTTGAGATACAATTTCATTGAGGCTTAAACTGCCCGATGACATCACAATCGCCACAATCGCCATTCCCATAGCAAGTTCGTAACTGATCATTTGCGACGAAGCGCGAACGGCTCCCATCAACGCATATTTATTGTTTGATGCCCAACCCCCAATCATAATGCCATAAACGGCAACCGATCCAACGGCAAACACAAACAGAATCGCAATATTAATATCTGCAACCTGCAAAGGAAACTCACGACCACCAATTTCGAGTGTTCCACCCCACGGAATCACCGCGCTACCAAGCAATGCAACAAGCATCGTGAGCGAAGGTCCTAGAATGTAAAGAAATTTATCAGCTTTAGCAGGCATAAACTCCTCTTTGAAGAACAACTTTACACCATCGGCTACGGGTTGCAACAATCCATAAATCCCTGCACGGTTTGGACCTAAACGGTCTTGAAAGAAACCTGCAATCTTTCGTTCGAAAAGTGTGGAGTACATCGCCACAACTAAACTAACCAAAAGGATGACAACCGATAGAATCAATTTATATACAACAAATTCGATATCCATATTACTCCATTTTTTCTTTTATGGGATTAATAACCTTTGGTTTTACCAATGTTTGATAGTGATTTTGACTAATCACCGAATCGCGACGAATATCGCGAGCACCTTCAATCACCCAATCAGCCGTGTTTTTCTTTTCGAAACGACACTCGTTGCAAATGAAATCAGTCACTTCACCATTTTCGTCTTTCCGACCTGTTACGCGGTAAACTTCATCGCCTCTGTACCAAAGTGTGGTCTTTCCACTGCATTTACCACACGAACGGTGTGCATTCATCGGTTTAAGGAACCACACACGATTTTTAAATCGGAACGTCTTGTCGGTCAAAGCACCTACAGGACATACATCGATCATATTGCCCGAAAACTCGTTATCGACATGGTTTTGTACAAATGTTGATATTTCAGCCTTTTCGCCGCGATACAACACGCCATGCACTCGTTTGTCAGTATGCTCATTAGCCACGTAGACACAACGGTAGCACAAGATGCAGCGATTAGGGTGGAATTGTATCAAATCACCCATATCCATTGGTTCGTAGGTGCGTTTTTCGTCTTCGTAACGCGAGTTGCTTGCACCGTGTTCGTAGCTCAGATTCTGAAGATCGCACTCACCAGCCTGATCACACACAGGGCAATCCAACGGGTGGTTAATCAACAGAAATTCGGTGATGGCTTTGCGCGACTCCACCACTTGTGGCGAAGTAAGGTTTTCGACCACCATACCGTCTAACGCTTCGGTGCGGCACGATGTCACTAGTTTTCCCAACGGACGAGGTTCTCTATCCGAAAGGTTAGTCACTTTCACCATACACGTACGACATTTACCACCGCTCTCTTTTAGTTTCGAGTGATAACACATCGTTGGCGGAACTACTTTTCCTCCAATCATGCGGGCTGCTTGCAGAATAGTTGATCCTTGCTCAACTTCCACCAAATGACCGTCTATTGTTACTTTTATTTTTGCCATTGCTCTAATTAACTGATTGTTTTGCCAATGTCTCGTGCTTTCTCTCCCTCACAATTTCGGGATTGTCTACATGATATTGAAATTCACTTCTGAAATGTCGAACCGCCGCTGCCACCGGCCATGCAGCTGCATCACCCAACGGACAAATGGTGTTTCCTTCGATTTTAGAAGCTATCTCGACCAGCAAATCGATGTCTTTTTGTTTTCCTTCTCCCCTGCAAATGCGGTGCAATACATTCTCCATCCAGCCGGTTCCTTCGCGACAAGGCGAACACTGTCCGCACGACTCGTGGTGATAGAATCGAGCCAAGGTATGGGTGTGACGCACCACGCAATCGTCTTCGTCGAGTACGATGAAACCACCCGAACCCAACATCGATCCACTTACAAATCCGCCTTCAGAAAGCGATTCGTAGCTCATCAGGCGAGGTTCGCCGGCTGCAGTTTTCAAAATCAGGTCTTTCGGCAAAATAGGCACCGAAGAACCACCAGGAATCACTGCTTTTAGCTCTTTTCCCTCTTTAATGCCACCACAATATTTTTCGCTGTATATAAACTCTTCAACAGGAAGTCCGAGTTCGATTTCGTAAACACCCGGTTTATTGACGTGTCCGCAAGCCGAAATCAGTTTCGTGCCCTTGCTGTTGCCAATACCTATTTTGGCATACTCTTCACCGCCGTTCATCACAATCCAGCCTACGTTAGCCAACGTTTCCACATTGTTAACCACAGTCGGACAAGCATAAAGTCCTTTCACAGCAGGAAATGGTGGTTTGATACGCGGATTACCCCGTTTGCCTTCTAGCGATTCAATCAAAGCGGTCTCTTCTCCACAGATGTAAGCACCAGCTCCACTGTGAACGTATATATCTAAATCGTAACCGGTTTTCTGAATATTTTTGCCTAAGAAACCCGCTGCGTATGCCTCTTTCAGAGCAATGTTCAGAATTCCGATAATCTCTTTGAATTCACCGCGTACATAAATATAGGCTGTGTGAACATTCATGGCATACGACGCGCAAATCATTCCCTCAATCAATCGGTGTGGAATGTGTTTAAGCAAATGGCGGTCTTTGAACGTACCTGGTTCGCTCTCATCGGCATTGCAAATGAGGTATCGCGGATTGGGATCCTTCGGGTCGAAGAAAGTCCATTTTTTTCCAGTGGGGAAACCCGCACCACCACGTCCACGCAGACCTGAAGCAATCACTTCGTTGGTCACTTCGGCAGGTGTCATTTTTTTAAATGCTTTTGCTACTGAAGCATAGCCTCCATTTTTGCGGTAGACATCGATTCCACGAATGCCTTCAACCTCTATATGTTCTAAGATAATCTTTCTTTCCATGTCAACTCTTCAGGTTTCTTGAGATTGCGTTCGCTTCTCAGTTTTTCGAAAATCTCGTCAATTTTGGCGAAATCTAGCAATTCGTAAAATTCAGTATTCACTTGCATCACAGGTGCAGTACCACACGAGCCAAGACATTCTACAGCCTTGAGGCTAAACAACTTATCTTCAGTCGTCTCTCCTACCTTGATTTGCAATTTATTTTCTAAGTAGCTGATCAGTTCCTCGCCGCCACACAATGCGCATGGTCCAGTTTGGCAAACTTCCAGTACATACTTCCCTACAGGATCGATGTAGAATTGCGAATAGAACGTGGCAACTTCAAACACCTCGATAGGTGTAATCTTCAATAAATCAGCCACATAATCCATAATATCTACATTCAGATTTCCACCAAATTCTTCTTGAGCAATGTGCAGAATCGGAATCAATGCCGATTTCTGTTTGCCTTGTGGATAGTGCGATATGATGGTTTTTACCTTTTCCATCGTTTCGGGCGAAAAAGTAATGTTAAGCCCGTGTTTGACGTAAAGTTTATGTTTAAAATTCTTTCCGCTCATTTCTAAATTGTTTATGCGTTTGTTTCGATTTATGTAATAGGGCAAAAATGCTTTTTTTTAAATGCCCCTAAATCCCCTAAAGGGGACTTTTACCGAGGTGAAATTTTGAAAAGTTAATCATTGATTAACAAACATTTAGCAGTAGAATCGCCAAGTCCACTTTAGAGGATTTAAGGGCTCATTAGATAGCTGTAAATGTAGCATTATTTCATTCCTCCTATTTCAAATTATTATTAAGCATCAAGTTCTCCAGCAATAATATTCATACTACTCATTGTGATAATAGCATCCGAGAGCATTGCACCTTTCACCATTTCGGTATATGCCTGATAATAGATAAAGCTTGGGCGACGGAAGTGAAGTCTATATGGTGTTCTACCACCATCAGCTACGACATAAAAGCCCAATTCGCCATTTCCACCCTCTACAGCATGGTATATCTCTTTAGCAGGAACATCTATTTCACCCATTATCATCTTGAAATGAGTGATTAAAGGCTCCATTTTGCTGTATACATCTTGTTTTGGTGGAACGTAGAAAGCTGGCACTTCCATATTAAACTTACCTTCTGATAAATTCTCCAAAGCATTGTTAATCAACTTAATACTCTCCCATATTTCGGTCTGACGAACACAAAAACGATCGTACGTATCGCCATTTTCACCCACAGGCACTACAAAATCGAAATCATCGTAAGACGAGTAAGGATTCATCACACGCACATCGTAATCGACACCCGCAGCGCGTAGGTTCGGACCAGTAATTCCATAGTTTAATGCTCGCTCAGCAGAGATTGGCCCTACATTGATGGTCCGATCCATAAAGATGCGGTTGCGCATCAGCAGATTTTCGAATTGACGAATCTCCTTTGGAAGTCCTTTCATCAGTTCGCGTATTTTCTGTATTGCTTTTGGAGAGAAGTCACGGTCAAATCCACCTACACAACCCAAATTGGTTGTCAGACGGGCACCACACAACTCTTCAAATATCTCGTAAATTTTTTCACGCTCTTGGAATACATACACGAAGCCTGTCAAAGCACCACTATCCACTCCGATTACACTGTTGCAAACCAAGTGGTCGGCAATACGTGCAAGCTCCATCACAATGATGCGCATGTAGTCGATACGTTTGTTGGTCTCTACGCCGAGCAGTTTCTCAACAGCCAAATGCCAGCCAATGTTGTTGATGGGCGACGAACAGTAGTTCAATCGGTCGGTGAGCGTCGTAATTTGGTAGTACGGGCGACGTTCTGCAATTTTTTCGAACGCACGGTGGATGTAACCCACAGTTTGCTCTGCATCGAGGATAATTTCGCCATCCATTTTCAGGATATTCTGGAAAATACCGTGCGTCGCAGGGTGCGTCGGACCAAGGTTGAGCGTAGTATATCCCTTCTCTTCCGTGGCTATGATGTCTGAATGGTGTTCCGAATTGATGTGATTCATTTCGATTTTAATTTCCTTGTTATTTCAACACTTGTTGTTCGCTCACTTATTTTTTCGCCCCTAAATCCCCTGAAGGGGACTTTGATGGCTACTGATATTCAACTGTTAATCTATGAACTAAATGATATAAAATGTCACCTCAGCAAAAGTCCCCTTTGGGGATAGAGGGGCTTTTCTATCTTCCAAAATAGCTGTCGTCCTTATCGGTGCGTGTTGCATCTTCGAGCGGATACTCTTTGCGCATTGGATGATAATCCATATACTCCACGTTGAGAATGCGTATCAAATTGGGATGCCCTACGAAATCGATGCCATAGAAATCGAACGTCTCGCGCTCCATCCAATTGGCTGATTCGAACAACGAAACTAGGCTATCGACTTGCGGTTGCTCTTTGGTGACAAACGTTTTCAATCTGATTCGTTTGTTTTCAACCAAATTGTGCAGGTGATAAATCACGCCTAATTCACGCTCTTGCTCTGGATAGTGAATACCGCATAAATCGGTCAGAAAGATAAAGTTCAACTGATCGCGCAAAAATTCAACAACCGCTTTAATCGATTCTGTAGCAATATTGAGAGTCAACATATCTGCGCTCTCATCTACCGAAAGCAATGCTTCGCCAAAATTCTTGTTTAAGCTGTCTAATATTGTTTTATTTTCCATATTTATTACAATATGCCGTAGCTTTTGAGTAATTCTTTGTATTCGGGGCTGTAGCGACGACGAAGCGACTCGTTTCCTACAAGCTCTTGAATTTTCATAAACCCATCTATAATTTGCTCGGGGCGTGGCGGACATCCTGGCACATATACATCGACCGGCACCACTTTGTCGATTCCCTGAAGCACAGAGTAACTATCGAACACACCCCCACTCGATGCGCAAGCACCTACCGCTAATACCCAGCGTGGTTCTGCCATCTGCTCATACACTTGTTGCACCACAGGTCCCATTTTCTTAGCAATAGTACCCATCACCATCAACAAATCGGCTTGACGTGGCGAGAAACTTAAACGCTCTGCACCAAATCGGCCTAAATCGTAGTGAGCACCCATTGTTGCCATAAACTCGATACCGCAGCACGAGGTGGCAAATGGCAAAGGCCAAATAGAGTTTTTGCGCGCCAATCCTACAGCGGCATCTAGTGTGGTTGCAAAGAAACCCGGTGCTGTGTAGCCTTCGGGTGCATCAACCAAATTATATTCGTTATTTTCGTCCATTATCTAAGTCGTAAGTCTAAAAAAGTTGTAAGTCGTTCCGTAAACGGAATGTTCGCTGCGCTTCCGTAAGTCAAAAGTCTTGGCTCTTTGTTCTTTATTCTTGGCTCTTTTCTTTAGTCATTTTTATTCCAATCGAATGCTCCTTTTTTGTAGATGTAGAAAAATCCAAAGAGGAAAATTCCCATAAACAGAAGCATATACATAAAGCCATTCCAGCCCATTGCCTTAAAGTTAACTGCCCAAGGGTAGAAGAAAATGACCTCTACATCGAACAATACAAAAAGGATGGCAACGAGAAAATACTTAACAGAAAAAGGGAAACGTGCATTTCCCTGTATCTCGATTCCACACTCGAAGTTCTCTTCTTTGCGTGCGGTTCTCACCCGTTTTCGCTTGCTCGATATGAAGTGCGTCACAAACATGACGATAACCACAAACGAGAAAGCAACAAAAATTTGTATTAAAATTGGAAGGTAATCGCTTACCAAAAACAGTTTTTCCATCTTTTGATATTTTACGCTACAAAATAACGGAAAAATTTCCGCATATAAGGGGTGTTAATTGTTAAAATAATTTATCAAAATGAGTGATATCAAGCAAATTGTCGATTAGACTCAGTCTAAATAACTGATTTTGTAGCGGTTTCGTTCATTTTACTAGCAAAATTATTTTTCCATAAAATTTCAATTGCTTCGTATGCTTCTTTCCATTCGCTTTTCATTGATGAAAAATACAACAAGGTTTTGGTTTACAATGAGCTTTTTTTCGTGCAATGTCTAAGTCAGACTGCAACTTCAAAAACAGTCACAGATCTACAATGCTGAAAGCGGAATTGTTTTAAACAAAAAAGCACAACTTGTCCCGAGCAGAGGGAAGTTGCACTTCGCTAAACTCACGCTAGCAGGAACCAGCAAGGTTTTGGTAAGATATACAGTAAAAAGACGATGTTCGTTAGCGAGAACCAACGGTCAGCGTAACTAATTGCAATCTCGCTTTTTAGTATTGCAAGGAACTGTGTTCCGACAACAAATTTATTGTTTTTCGCATTGCAAACCTGCCTGCCGCAGGCAAGTGCTCATAATATGAAGAAGGCGGGAGCACATCCCGATAGCTATCGGGACGCCAACGCAACAACATCTTTCTACGGTTTCATATCCGTTGTGACGGTTAGGGTGGAGGCAATTCAATTTTTGTAATATCGAAAGGCGGATTAACGAAAATCCGCCTTATAAATATATCAAATCTGGTTTTTACAAACGATTTCCTTTAAGTCTACGATTTCCTTCAATAATGAATCATCTTCGCTTAAGTTTTCTTTAGCAATGATTTCAAGTTGTTGCAACATTAAACATAATCCAGGGAAAAAATTTGGACTAAATTGATTTAAATATGCACATTTTTTGATTAGTTCTAAAGATTCAGCTATAGATCTTCTTACTTCTTCCATAATATTTGTATTTTTCTTTCCCCTACTCATAAGCTTTTCGGTTTCCGCTCCTTACTATTTTGTGGATTTTCAGGTGATTCCATTTTGTTTTATTTCGCATTATACAAAGTGGTAATCTCATCTTGAGTTAATACACGATTCCAAATACCAACATCATCCAATTTACCTTGTAGGAAGAAATTATAATTACCAGATGCAACAGGAACTCGCCTTGCTCCAAACATTACATTCGTATTATTTTGGATAAACGTTGCATTAATTGATTTTTCGAACTTTCCGTTAAAATAGTAACTCAATTTACTACCATCGTATGTTGCTGTCATAAAATACCATTTATTTAAACTTGTTAAATTTGATGATAAAATCCCTTGAGAAGGAGTTGTGATATTATTCCAAAAACTAATTGAAATCTGACCATTTGTGGTTGGAATATCTCCGCTAATTTCAAATCCCGTATTTGGATAATTGTTATCAATAGAAGTAATAAATTTACTACCTATATTTTGAGTAGTGAAACTTTTATATTGTTCAACATTTGTCCATACGCTAATTGAAAATATATTAGGCAATTTTACATTAGAGTTTATGTAATTTGAAGTACCATTGAAGTAATAAGATTTGTTTGGGTTGCTAAACCTATCTGTAGAAAGAATTGCACCACTAACTGTCCCATTATTCACATTCCCACTCTCATCATTTGCATTACCATTAAATGGATACCAAGCCACAAGCCCATCAGTTGGGAATTTCCAACTTTCAAATGATACAATATTGGTAAGCGAATTTAACTGGATATTGATTGTTTTCTGATAATTTCTCAAAAACTTATATTTACCTGTGGCAGTAACAATTGTACCACCTGCACTTATCCATTTGGCTGTAATCGCGATAGAATCGCCAAAGCTATTGGCATTCGAATAGATGTTTGCAAACGTATTAGTTGAGCTTTTGAATTGACGGACGGTGTATGCTGTTGTTTTGCCACTGTTCAGTTTCAACGTATCGTTGCCGACATAGATTTCCATATTGCCAGTAGTGAGTGCATCTACTGTGAAGTTTATACCAAAGCCCATGCGTAACAACGTAAAATCGACATTAGACATACCCTTTTCGATAGTCAAGGTTTTAGTTGCATAGAAAGCATCTGTTTCAGGATAATCCTTCGCAGCACCACCCAATACAATACTACCTGCAAGGTCAATATCTTTGAGTGCATCACCTTTGATAAACTTGTTTTGCAAAGGCGTTTTGTTTGGCAAGAAGTAATTGACTCCAGCCGTATCAGCCAAAACCTTAAGACCTTTACCTGTGCCAGTTTTGTATGCCGTCACTTTAAACTTATACGTTAGAGAAGTGGTCAATGCCAACTGCATCTTACTCACATCGTTAAACAAGCCATAATAGTATGGCAGATCGTTTTCGTACACCTGAATGGCATAAACCACCGAATCGGGCGTAGTTGATGTTCTCATCTTTTCAAAACCAGACCCTTTAATTTTCATCGGCTCATTTGTACCTTCATTCATCGTGAAAAAAGAAGGATTTAGCTTTACAGTAACAACGGTTGAAGCATCGTTGTTCTCTTTTGTACAAGACCATAGTGCAACGCACAAAATGGTGAGAAAAAATAGTTGCTTTTTCATTTTTTATGGGTTTAAATTTCGCCTACTCTTTTGCTTTTCGGCTTCCGCTATGTTATGTTAAATCATTGTGCTGTTTTTGTAGATATAAAATCAAATATTCCCTTAGCAACCATTTTCCCATTTACATCGTATCCTGTCACAGAGCCGGCTATATGCCTTGGATAATTATAGTCGGTAAAAACAATTGTTCGTTTGTTCATAGTTGAGTTGTCACTTTCTATCCAATCTTCAAATCGAACATCAGAATACCTTCCATAACTTTCATATACATATCCTATTTTTATAGGAGAGTAAAAAAACAAAGCTATGTCACCAGTTATATGATCATCGTTATCAAGGAATGCACGAAGTGCTATAACGCTATATTTACTATAGGGACCGTTATAATTGTCAACTGAGCATTTAAATGTGCCAGCCGTCATACTATTCGCATATTTGAAGGTTTTTGTTTCACCTGTAGATGTCGTGATAATAAGAATATTTCCATTGAGTGAATCATCTGACTTACTACACGATTGTAAAATCCATGCTGCGAGGAATAACAAATAAAAGATTCTTTTCATTTTCTTAATGGGTTTAAATTTCGCCTACTCTTTTGCTTTTCGGCTTCCGCTATAGTTTTTCGGTTGTTTACTTTTGGGCATAAAAAAAGCGTGGGACATTTAACTGTATCACGCCTATAGGTACGACCAAGCACCTCACAACAGATAAGTTAAAGCCCACGCCGTTTGGCGTAGGCGTTTACTAACTTATTCTTGTTGTTTCTAAAATTGGTCGTTTTATAGGCAAGAATAAAAGCTAACGCTTTTCTAAATATGTATATCTGCTGTCGCTACAGCAGGGTGATAATGAATTACTTATTTTCTATAAGTCAAGTTGTTTGGTTCATTTAATGTGGTATCTGAATTTGTATTTCTGTATATTTTGGCTGGGTTCTGACGCATATCAAATACATCGGTAATATAGATTCTTTTAGATTCGATTTTGTAAATGATTTTGTAGCTCCCTCTTATAATATATCGGTGTCCTTCGTTCATAGTCTGTAGCGAATTTTCGATAGTCCCAGATAATGGGTAAATCTCTAATTGCTTTACAGACATAAATATACTCTCTTTTATATTGTTTGCGATCGATACACTCACATTATTTTTGTAATATTCAAAGATTTCGCGAAGTGTATTTAATGCGAATTTTGTCCAATAGACTTTCATTACAGCCAAGTTTGAGCTATTTTCTCTACTTCTGCTTGCGTAAACACCTGTTTATTGTCGATGTCTTCGTTTGCCTGTTTTGCTCTTGTCAAAATCTCACTTTTAGTCAGTTTTTTATAGGCAGGTCTATGCACGGCTTTGCTTATCAACTCTTCAATTTGAGAGAATAGAGCATCATCGTTCATTATAATTAACTGCTCAATGATTTTGAGTTTTGCGTCTTGAGAAATTGGATGTATCATTTTACGAATTTTCTTACTATAAAATTTCCAAATAAAAAAATCTGAATAGTTTGATTCGAAAAAAACATAGGAATAAAAAGCTAATACTTTTAATATTTTCTTACATGCCTTGGCTAGCGGACTAACCGATACAAAAATAATGAAATGTTTTTAAATCGCGAATAAGATTACTACAAATATTCTGAGATATTTTTTGTATATCTAAACAAAAAAAGGTTGAAGAGTCGTTGCAATTTGACAATTGTGTTTTTCCATTGGTTGAAAGGTCTTTGCAGTTTTGCAATTGTGTTTTTCCATTGGTTGAAAGGTCTTTGCAGTTTTGCAATTGTGTTTTTCCATTGGAAAAAGTTCTTTGCAGTTTGACAATTGCATTTTTCCGATGGTTGAAGAGCAATTGCATTTTGACAATTGTATTTTTCCATTGGTTGAAGAGTCTTTGCAGTTTTGCAATTGTGTTTTTCCATTGGAAAAAGTTCTTTGCAATTTGACAATTGTGTTTTTCCGATGGTTGAAGAGCAATTGCATTTTGACAATTGTATTTTTCCATTTTCTGCCTCTAAAAGCAATTACCCAACGAATTGCTCATTGGGTGTGGAAAAACAGAAAGAGAATCGAAATTAACCCTCTCACGTCCACAGTTTCACACTGCCAACGGTAGGGATTTGTCGAAGGTCTGAGAAGAGTTGTTCGTAGTCTGTGCCGAGCTTCACATAGATGCTAAAGTGCAGGTGGGTGGTGTTTTGATTCACCTCTTGATCGACAAAGAAATCGTGTATCGACAGACCATGATTCTTAAGCACAGCCTCAATCGGTGCTCGTTGGAAATCAAGCCCATGCACGACAACAGTCAGGCTCTTGGCTGTCCACTCCACCATCACGCGTCGTTCGAATTTAGCAAGGTTAATCAACACAAAGAGCGTGACTACCATTCCCATCAGCGACACAGAATACATTCCGGCACCGACTGCAAGGCCTAATGCCGATACAATCCAAATCGTTGCCGCGGTTGTCATTCCACGAATAGCTCCTTTGCTCTGAATGATGGCTCCTGCACCCAAGAAACCAATGCCCGAAACCACCTGCCCCGCCAATCGCGTGGGGTCGGAGTTGTAAACGCCCCAAAACTCCTGCGGCAGATAGATAGAGACCAACATCATCACCGTAGAGCCAACAGATATCAGCGTAAAGGTGCGAAAACCCGTAGAGTGCTTGCTTCGCTGCCGTTCGTAACCAATAACTCCACCAATGAGCACACTCAACAATATCCGAAAAGCAGCCGACTCCAGTGTTATTTGGTTCGAGTCTAAGATTTGAGTTAGCCAGTCCATAGGTTTTAAGGTATTAGGGGGTGAGGGAATGAGGGAATGAACCAATTAGCCAATCTGCTAATCTGCTAATTAACTCATTGGCATATTGGCACATTGAATAATTGGCTAATTATTTAAATTCTCCAACTCCATCGTCAGTTCCGTCCACTTATCCATTTCATAATCTAAACGCTGTTTGAGTTCAGAATGTTTGGTAAACAGTGCCACATCGTACGAAGCGGTTTGAGCCGCCATCTTCTCTTCGAGGGCTTTAATATCAGCTTCGAATTTCGCTATTTGACGTTCGCGGTCGGCGATCTCTTTTTCTACTTTGCGAATCTGTTTGCTCTGCTCCTTGCGCGATTCGCGGGTCTCTTGATTCTGTGTTTTTGGCGCATCGGTGTTGGTATTCTCTTTTTGAACAACGGTTTTGCGTTCCAACTCTTTCAAGCTATCCATCTTCTTTCTTTCAAGAAAATCGTAGATGCCACCTAAGTGCTCCACCACTTTTTTGTTGCCGAACTCGTAGACTTTCTCCACCAACCCATCCAGAAACTCACGGTCGTGCGAAACCACTATCACCGTTCCGTCGAACGCTTTGATGGCCTCTTTCAACACATCTTTCGAACGCATATCGAGGTGATTGGTCGGCTCATCGAGAATAAGCAGATTCACGGGTTCGAGCAGCAGGCGAATCATTGCCAAACGGCTGCGTTCGCCACCCGAAAGCACTTTCACCTTTTTGTCGGAAGCCTCGCCGCCAAACATAAACGCACCGAGAATGTCGCGCACTTTGGTACGAATATCACCAGTTGCCACATAGTCTATCGTGTCAAAAACTGTCTTCTCTTCGTCGAGCAGTTGTGCCTGATTTTGAGCAAAATAGCCAATTTTTACGTTGTGTCCGAGTTTGAGATTTCCGGTGTAGTCTATCTCGTCCATAATGCACTTCACGAGCGTCGATTTACCTTCGCCATTCTTGCCGACTAACGCCACTTTTTCGCCGCGTTTGATGGTGAGGTTCGCATTTTCAAAAACAAGGTAATCGCCGTAGCGCTTCGTTAAATCTTCGGCAATCACGGGATAATCGCCCGAGCGTGGTGCAGGCGGGAACTTCAGGTGCAACGAAGAATTATCGACATCGTCCACCTCTACCCGCTCTATTTTGTCGAGTTGCTTGATGCGCGACTGCACCTGCACGGCTTTGGTCGCCTTCGACCGGAAACGCTCGATAAACGCCTCTGTATCTTGTATCTGTTTTTGCTGATTTTCGTATGCACGCAGCTGTTGTTCGCGGCGTTCGTCACGCAAAACAATGTATTTGGAATAAGACACACGGTAATCGGCAATGCGACCGAGCGAAATCTCAATCGTGCGCGTAGTGATGGCATCGATAAAGGCCCTGTCGTGCGACACCAACAAAACGGCATTGGCACGCGTAGCTAGAAATTGCTCCAACCACTGAATCGACTCAATATCGAGGTGGTTGGTCGGCTCATCGAGCAGCAACACATCGGGTTGTTGCAGTAGCAGCTTCGCCAATTCGATGCGCATGCGCCATCCGCCGCTGAATTCACTCGTCAAACGGTCGAAATCGGTTCGAAGAAAGCCCAATCCGGTCAATGTTTTTTCGATATCAGCCACAAAATTAGCAGCACCCATCATCGCCAATTGCTCGTTGGCGTGAGTGACACGTTCGATCAGGTCGTGATACGAATCAGATTCGTAGTCCTCGCGCGTCGAAAGCTCCACATTCATCTGCTCAATCTCGTCTTGCAACCGAAAGATGTGACTGAAAGCCTGCTCTGCCTCTTGCATCACCGTGCGCGTGTTGTCGTGGTGCATCTGCTGTGGCAAGTAGCCGATGGTCATCTCCTTGGGGGCGCTCACTCGACCTGTGGATGGCTGTTGTAAGCCGGCAATTATCTTCAACATCGTACTTTTACCCGCACCGTTCTTGCCCACGAGCGCAATACGATCTTTTTTATTGATTACATAAGTAATATCGTTCAACAGCGTAAATCCGCCAAATTCAACGGTCAGTCCTTCTACAGAAATCATCTAATTTATTTACTATTTATTCATTTACGAGTTACAATTCCCAATCTTGTGGGGTTGCACCCTTACTGAGCACAAAAGTACATCGAAAAAGTGAAACGGCAATATCACGGAATCCAATCCTTTACTCCTACTCTATTTTGGCATTTTTGAGACAACTTTATAACTTAAAAAGTTGCCTCTGCGAATATTTTCAATAAATTTGCGAATGAAAAAACGATGTGAATCCTAATGGTTATCTTTTTTATTATCACAGGAATTACAGTAAAAGCACAAGTTTTTGACTTGTTTGAATGTGGATTAAAAGGTAATATAAAGCGGATTATTGAGAAATCCGTGAAATCTCCAGATAGTTGGAAGAAATATTAATTTGACAGTTTATCTAGACTAAGTGAGAAAAAAAATAATATCGCAACTATAAATAAGTAGGAACAGAAACAATGAGTTATTAAGGAAACGATTCATTTTTGGCATCATTACCCCTAATTTTTTCTACTACATTTAATCTTTTATGTACTAAAAAACGTGTTTCTGTTGTGATTAAAAGTGCTTGATGTTTTCACAAAATGTTCTTGATATTTTTCCCGAAACAACAAGACAAAAAAAGCCCCTCATCAAATGATGAAGGGCTTTTTATATGATTGCAGTGAATTACAAAGTAATCTTTTTAGATGTTTTTCCTACACGTACAATGTACATTCCTTTTGTAAGTTTGCTCAAATTGTAGCTGCTTGAAGCAACAACACCCTGGCTAACTCGTTTACCTACTGAATTAAAAACTTCAACTGCAGTTCCTTCAGCAACATTCGACAAAATCAATGATTTGCCATTAACGAACATACGAACATCGTTGCGAGCTTCGTTGATTCCCAAAGTTCCTTTTTCACCGAACTGCATGTTATCCCAATAAACAATTGCAGGAGTTTTGTAAGTTCTGAATTCGAAAGAGAACAACTCAAAACCAGCAGGAGCAACAACATCATAAGTATATGTCTGCCATGAACCTTTTACATCTGGGAAATAACCAGCACTTGCAGTCGCATTTGGACCTTTCAAAGCCAATGAATCAGCTAACGCCATTGACCAATATTTCCCTGCTGCAGTTTTAAAGTTACACCAAATACGTGCATCTGTTCCGTCACCTGCTTCAATGAAATAGTTCATCACTACAGTATAAGTTTTTCCAGCTACTACAGAAACAGCTTGAGACATACCATAAGTTCCAGTTCCACCAGTTACTTTACAAGATTTCGTACCTTCATTCAAAGTAGCACCTTCAGAAATTGCACCATTTGCAGGAGTTGTGATTGACCAACTATCTGGCTTACCAGCAGTCCAAGTCTCAAAACCTGGATTTGAAAGAAGATTTTGTGCAGAAACTGCAACAATACTTGCCAAAATGGCAAAAATTAATGTAAATTTTTTCATAATTAATTTGGTTTAAAACGTGAATAAAAATATTTATCACAACAAATGTAATTGATTAATTTGGTATATCAATTAAAATGGTATTAAAATTTTGTTTCATAACGATTATTCTGCTTAATAATTGTACTTATTTTTAATATTTTAATATTATTTTATTAATTAGCAATCAAAATAATAATTTTTGCATACAACAAAGACAGACTTATCATCTGTCTTTGTTTTTTTAATCCTCAAAATTCTAGTGAACTTTGAGGATTAATGAGTAGATTTTGATTCCGTTTCAAAACTTATCTAATGACAATTTTCTGGATAACAGAACCTGCTTTCACAATATAAATACCCGCTTGCAAGGTAATACTTGCATTGCCGTTGTCCAACTTCGAGGAAGCGATTCTTAATCCTTGTGTATTAAATATCGAATATCCAGATGCGTTCGAAATGCGAATCGTTCTGTTTGAAACAACAACTGAAGATGTTGAGGATGTAGAATTGATTCTTGTATCAATGTCCACTGAACCGCCAATCGCCAAGCCATTTGTTCCAGCTGCTGAAGAATAGAATCCCCATCCTCCTGTGTTAGTCTGGCCATTTGCAAAATAGCGAAGCGTTATTGTAGTTCCAGAAAGAACATTTTGCAAAGCAGAAATTCCAGTTAAATCTATTTGTGGAAGAGTTGCAGGCGAACCAATTGTTGCAATAGGCGATCCTATCATTGTGAAAGTTGCGCCATTTAAACTGTATGCAAATTGGTTACTAACACCGGGAGTGGCACAAAAACTAGCAGTACCAGCAAGTTTAGCATCAATTGTTGATAACGAAACCTTTTTACCCGCTACAGCTTCAATTTTCACCTCAAAATAATCGGTGCTATCAGTTGTAAAGCCTAAACTCTTGAATCCCGTTGTTCGGAATGAATTACCAGCGACACTCCATGCAGCCTTTGCACCGCGAGTAATAGAGTCCTTAGCTAACACTAAATTTGAATTAAAGGTGGTGGCTGCAAATGATGCAATTGAAGTCGATCCTACACCATAAAAACACCATGCCGCAATCGGCGCACCTGTTACAGTCAACGTTTGATCAACAGAAGTTGCTGCACTATAGTTGCTATTTCCAGCTTGTGAGGCAGTGATAGTTGTAGTACCAACCCCAACTAAGAATACAGAATCATTCGTGATTGTTGCCACCGATGGGTTTGAGCTTGAATAAGTAATTGCAAGACTTGAGCTTGCTGAACCACTCAATTTAAACTTCACATCGGAAATTGATTTTGAAGCTAAAGCACCAAACGTAATGGTTTGTGGAGCGATGGTAATAGTACCTAACAACCCAGAGATTGGAATGAGTGTATAGTTCATAGCTTTTGTGCCATCAAGTGAGCAATTGGAGGTAACAGAAATACTTGTACCCACATTTACATCGGCAAAAGTACCCACACCAACAAAAGTTACATCGTCAGAATTGATAATGCCAACCAACGAACCGGTGATGGTGGCAGCATTTGTACCTGTGTATACTTTTGGTGTTACTGCAATATCCGCTACGGTGAGCGTAATCGGCGTAACAGTCAACGGTTGCACAACATTCGTTGCAGGATTATACGTTCCGTTGCCTGCTTGTGATGCCGTGATATTGGTCGACCCTGCTCCTACAATCGTAACAGTAGTGCCCGACACTGTAGCTACAGCGGTATTTGAACTGGTATAACTAACAGCCAAACCCGATGAAGCTGTTGCAGTTAAATCAAATGTAGCATCACCATACGTTTTGCTCGATAAAGCACCAAATGTGATTGTTTGTGCTTGACCAGCAGGATTGGAAATGGTGAAACTTAAGGTGGCAGCCACACTCGTGCCGCCAGCATTTGTTGCTGTGACATTAACACTCGGTGTGCCAGCAGCAGTAGGAGTTCCTGAGATCTCACCAGTTGTGGTGTTTAATGTCAAACCAGCGGGCAAAGTGCCACTCGTAACTGCATAACTTGTTGGTGTATTTGTAGCAATAATTTGATACGTAAACGGTGTTCCGACAGTTCCTGTAGGAGTTCCTGCTGTAACAACTGGAACGGGTGTAGATACAACTGAGGTTACAGACACATTATCCAAACTTATTTTTGGACGACTGCCTGAAGGGCTACCCACTACAGTACCACCATTATATACATAAAAACGCACTTTGCATTGTGATGCATTATTAAAAGCAGTAGGTAAAGAAACAGAAATACTATTTGCAGCCGTTGAGCTTCCTGTAGTATTATAAACAGTATATGGCCCACCTAAAGTCGCCCAAGTACTACCTCCATCTGCTGAAGAATACACCATCAATGTTGATGCGCGGCCAGCAGTTGTTGCAGAATTGAGAATCAGAGCATAATCAAAACTCAAAGACCCCGCATTCTTTCCTGTAAAATTTAGGTTTAAGTCACATGCAACAGCAGATGTGTTATCAGTAGCACTTGTAGCCAAAAAAACCAACTTTGTTGATGATGAAGCATCATATCCAATTGCAGTTGAACTGCTAATTGTAGCCAAAGTACCATTAGTAGCTACAGTTGTTTTAGTAGCAGCGGGTATTGACCCTGTAGCTAAAATAGCATTTCCATTCCAGTTTGTTGCATACCCAGACCAACCTGTGAAAGTCTGAGAATAATCACCTGAAGACATGGCATAATAAGTCTGTGCATTTAGTGAAGTCATAAATGCAAAAGACATGATTAAGACAGTCAATGTTTTTAAAATAAAAGTAATTTTTTTCATACGCTTAATGTTTAAATTGTTCAAAAATATAAATGAATATCCATCTCTTTAATACCCAATAATCAAGGGTTTAAAGTTACGGAATAATTGAATACGTTGTAAAAAATTGGATGATTATTTCACCCAGACTTTTTGTGTTTTGCTTCCCATCTTCACCAAATAGATGCCAGGTCGAAGTGCCAAAGATCCTTTAGTGGAAGCGTCTTTCACATAGGCAACCTCCACGCCTTGAGCATTATACACTGCATAGCTTTTCGCACCGGTTACTACAATCTGTCCTTTTGCGGCTATCACTTTCGATGCAGACAGCAAGTTGGTAATGTCGGTCACTAAATCAACCATTGTACCAATCTGATTTGAAGCGCTAGTAGTGAAAACTCCATCCGTTGCTTTCACAGTGTAGTAATACATGCCCGTACCCAATCCTGTTACCGTTTTCGAAAGCACATCACCCCCATTTACAGTAAATGGCGAACCCGCAATTGGCACCAAGGTATATCCTGTGACGTACGTAATGGCGATATCGTCGATAGACAAATTACCTAAAACCTTTGTAAAATTCAACCTAATTTGATTGATGTTATTCTTACCCAAAGCGGTAAGATCATAGGTTTTTGTGCCAGCAGTAGACACATCTGCATTCGACAAAGCACCTAATGTTTCAACAGATGTCCCATTAAATCCCTCAATTAAAGTGGAAGAGGTAGCTCCGGTTTGTTGTTTTGCCCAAAAAGAGACAGAGACAACATTGGTTGCATATTTTTTAGTCAAAATATAATCTCCAGATGTAGTGAAAGCAAAGGAAGGCGAAGCAACTCCGTAATTTCCCGTGCTTGTATAAATCTGGCGTGATAGACTCTGATAGTTTGTTGTCCAACCCGACAAATAGGTAGCAGACGCGATAAGGTTGCCATTTGGTGTAATTCCTCCAAAACTTTCAGTCTCCGTAGTTGTGCCACTATTTGTTTGCTTATATATATCTACCATGTAACCTGTAGCTCCAGCGGAAGCTTGCCAGTTGGCTGTTAACGTGTTGTTAGATGACAAATGGGTGACATTGGTAGCATCAGTAGCCAGTGGCGCGCCCAACATAAACACAGTCGCTGCGCTATCGGTAGGTGCAACTCCGTCGGTCTTGTAGTTGATGTCTGCACCACTGTTTGTGTATGGCCAAATGGAGAATTTATAGGTTGTAGAAGCAGATAAACCTGTGAAAACGCTCGTCTGCGCTCCTATCGCAACATTCTTTACCAATGTAGCAGTCGTTTCTGCCACACCATCTACTGGTGTTGTAGGAGTAGTTGGCGACGCTTTCACCAAATAACCTTGTGGCAATTGCCCACCGATAGCGTCTGTCCACAATACCGTAATGTCGGTTGCGGTGTTGGTCGATGCCGCTAATGCTGTGGCATGATTGGTTGGCTCTGGTGTGGGAGGCGCTGCTACTGCTAAAGTGTAACTTGCATTCACCACTGCACAATAGGTTCCATCGGTCACCTGATTCACAAGGATATTCGCGCTGCCTGCTGCATGAAGAGTGACGAGTCCCGCAGCGTCGACCGTTGCCACAGCATCGTTGCTACTCGACCACACTTTGGTTGATGTGTTGTTGCTCGTAAAAGCATTCGTAAAGGGTGCTTCGTTGCTTATCTTGGAGACAGAAGTTGAAGCAAATGAGGTAGTCGGAGCGGTACACGATACCGCAGCAGCCACATAATTCACATCAATAGAAGACCAACGAGTTTGAGCTGTAGGATCAATAACTACAGCCGTGCCGGTGCCAGTGATGGTGATTGTGCAATTGTTACCACTCACCACAGCAGTTGCCGAACCTCCACCAGTCACTGCAATGGAGCCATTCACCGCTGTAGCGTAAGCCGAAGAAGAGGTGTAAATAGTAATGCTTGATATGGTTTGCACACCACTGCCGCCAGTGATGGTGACGGTATTGTTGGTGTAGACTCGCCAAGGGGTGTATGAAGCAAAGTTAGCATCCGCAGCTTTAGCATGCACAAAAGTAAAATTAGCGGTCGTAAAAGTCATGGTATTGTTCACAATCGTTCCTGCAGTACAACTCAATGTTTCGGTTGCTCCAAAAACAGTGCCACCAACCATGAGTAATGCAATAGCTAGTAACGATTTCAGATGATTCATCTTTATTTTTATAAAAGTCATGATTTCTTTTTTTTTAAAATTTACCACTAAATCTAAAGGGGACTTCCAGATTCATCAGTTAATTATTATTCAGAAAATAGAACGCTGATTAACGCTGATGTAGCAGATAATCCCGATAATTATCGGGACGGATTTTAATCTTGCTGTTGGCAAGATGATTTTATATAATTTAGCTCTTATCATTCATGTTTACATGATTGATATCAGTTTTCAATCAATTTCAAAGTTATCCGTTTATATCCGTAAAATCCGCGTCCTATTCCTTTTCTTTATTACTATTTAAATATAAAATCGTCAAACATCAAGGCACATACACTTGTACTTGAGGAACTGAGCCATCGGTTTTATAGTCAATCGTAGCACCACTGCCTGTATATCCGAAAATCTTAAAGTAATAGGTCGTGTGAGCATTCAGATTGCTAAACCACACTTGCTGCACTCCTGCTGCAACGTGCTTGTCGGTAGACGATGCTGAATAAACTACCCCATCTGTCGGTGCCGCAATGCTACTAAACCCAATGCTGCTTGCGCGTATCAGGTAATGTTCAGGCACAATCGCCCCCACAGCATCTGTCCATTGCACTTTCACGTTTCGGGCAGAGAAATTGGTTGGGTAATTGGTTGGTTGTGGCGTCACTGCAGCTGCTCCCCACACACTTGTCACGTATTCAGGATGATCGATGTACGGGTTTCGGTTGTGCTGTATCCCATAAATGGCGTTGTTCCGATCAATCTCCTTTTGCGAAACAGGGTCGGCGGCATTCCAATCGAGCAACATATTCAAAAACCACGTTTCATAAGCTGGATAAGCTGTCCCGTTCAACACCACATTACCATTCGCATCGTTGGCCTGCCATCCTGCAATCAGGTTTTCGTAGCAAGTAGCCATATAGAAATAGGTGCGCGCCAAGTCGCCTTTGTATTCGTTGATGGGTTCGAATACCGTGCCAGTATAACCAGGATAAACACAATTACCCAATTTGCAACCATTTGAAGAGGTATAAGTGGGTGTTCCGACAACGCCATACGGATAATTATTTCTCTCTCCATTTACCTTTCCGTCGGTCGGATAAATGTGAAACAGATCGCTGTACATAGGCGTAGCATCGTTGAACCAACTTTTGGGGAAAGAGTGCTCGCGGTTGTAGCAATCGCCTTCGTTGGCATACGTACCGCATTGCTGGGTGATAAACGTAAAAGTAAAAACAGGAGTCCCCGATGGAATATCGGTATAAATATCCCATACCTTTCCGTCGGCTTTTCGGTCTGTGGTCTGATAATCAGTCCATAGATTGTCGTAACTTCGCTCGGTATGCGTGTGAATAATGCTATAGAGTTGGGTTTTAAGCGTTGCTCCACTACCCGTAGCTGTTGCGTAATATCCTGCTGGAATCTGAGCCAGTATGGACAATACAAAAAGCTGAAAGAGAGCTGAAATTGAGAAACGAAGTGGTGTGTGTTTCATAAAATAAGTGTGTTGAATAAGCACTTGGCAACGGACTGCCTGTAAACCTGTTTATTTCGCAATTGGTGTTGACTCATAAATAAATGAGTCAGCCACTCAACTAGATAACAAAAAAAGCCCCTAATCCACAATTGGATTAAGGGCTTAAAGATATTAATTTTTACAATATACTTAATAAATTAAATATTATTTAACCATCACCTTTTGACTTCTTCCATCAGCTTTCACGATGTAAATACCAGGCTGAAGCGATACTGATGATTTATCTGCAGCTTTCACATTCGCTATTTGCACACCTTGCGCATTGTACACCGAATAGCTTGTCGCTCCAGTCACATTTATCAGACCTTTCGATGCGTAGATTTTAGCAGAAGAGGTCGGTGTGTTCAATCCAGTAGGAATTGAAACCACACTTCCTCCAATTGTCAATACACTAGTTGTAGTACTAGCCGTCGTTTTACCAATAGCCAACGAACCGGCTGCCCCTGTGGCACCCCATGCGTATAAACGGAATGTAATCGTTTTAGTACTCGATACACTTTGCAATTCCGAAATCCCTGACAAATCAATTTGGTTTTGCGCTGTACCACCAGAGGCAGAAGTAGTAAAAGAAACATCCGATCCAATTTCAGTGAAAGTGGTTCCATCAAGACTATATTTCCAAATGTAAGCATTTGGTCCAGTACTTGAACGTCTGAGAGTAACATCTAAAGTTGTAAGAGACACTTTGTAATCTGCTTTAGCATTAATTGCAAATGTATAGTATTCGTCATTTGTGACAGCACTAGCCTTTGAAGCACCATCCCAAGTATTCGCCGAAAATCCATTTGTCAATGTCGAGGCAACTATACCCGCACCCCTTGACAAAACTGACGTGTTTAGGTTAGAATTATTAGAAGTTGCATTATAAGTCGTTTCATTTCCAGCTGAAGCAGGGGTACCAAATTGCCATGCTAATATAGGCGCACCAAGTATTGTAAGTGGTTGTATTACATCAGTAGCTGCATTATAATTACCATTCCCAGCTTGCGATGCAGTAATATCTACTGTTCCTTCACCTACAATCGTAACACTATCACCTACAATCGTAGCCACTGCAAGATTCGAACTCACATAAGTAAGAGTTAATGAAGAACTAGCTGTTGCTGTAAGTTTAAATTTGGCATCTCCAATAGATTTTGAAGGTAAAGCTGCAAACGTAATAGTTTGGTCAGCTTTTGTAATATCACCAGTCAATCCAGTTGGTTGAGTAAGGCTATATTTTGCAGCATTAGCACCCCCTAATGTATATGTCGGAGTTACAGAGATACCTGTACTTACATTTGCATCTGCATAAACTCCAGTTCCTCCAAGAGTAACAACATCTGAACCTACCAATTGACCAGCAATTGATCCAGTGATAGTTGCAGTTGTTGTACCATCATACGTTTTAGATGTTACGGCTGGGCTAGAAACAGTCAATGGTTTCACATTTACAACCAAATCTCGAGGAACAGATGTAGCAGGATTGTATTCTGCACTACCGGCTTGAGAAGCTGTAATAGTCGTTGTACCAGGGCCAACAACAGTAACGGTTGCACCTGAAACAGTAGCCACAGCAGTATTCGAGCTAGAATAACTGATTGTTAAACCTGATGTTGAAGAAGCTGTCAAATCAAAATTTGAATCACCATACGTTTTGGCGCTTAACGCATTGAACGTGATGGTTTGTGGTGTTGCAAACTGAGTAACAGTAAGATTTTGATCTACAGACGTTGCGGCATTATAATTAGCACTACCTGATTGAGAAGCAGTAATAGTAGATGTGCCTACACCCACAATGTGAATCTGATTTGATACAATTGTGGCGACAGCAGTATTGCTACTTGAATAAGAGATGGCATTGATGCCAGAAGTAGCAGAAGTAGCACCTGGTGCAAAATCAGCATCAGCAGTAGTTTTTGCTGGTAAAGCACCAAAAGTAATGCTTTGGGCTCCTTTATTAATAGTAAAACTCAAATTAGCCTCAGCACTTGGGCCACTACCATTTGTTGCTTTTACACCGACAACAGGTGAACCAGCAGCGGTAGGTGTACCTGTGATTGCTCCAGTTCCTGTATTCAAAGACAACCCTGCAGGTAATGTTCCCGTGGATACAGCATAACTTGTTGGTGTGCCAGTGGCTACAATACTGTATGAAAATGCTGTTCCTACAGTTCCTGTTGGTGAAGCTGCTGTAACCACAGGAGCCGCAGCACCTGCAGCTAACGTAATTGATTTCAAACTTATATTTGTTCCAGAGGGTTTAGTCGTATAATACCAACGAATATAACGAGATGCAGAAGCAGGTGTTAAGGTCTTAGTTCCACCTGCAACATTACTATATGCTCCAAGAGTAGTCCATGAAGTACCATTTACCGATTCTTGAATTGTAAAAGTTGCGGTTGTGGGAATTGTACCTGGAAATGTATTATTAACTCCAAGAGCAAATGACAGAGAGCCCGGTGTTCCAGAAAAATTAAGTTGCAACCAATCATCTTGAGTATCAAATTTTAATGCACCAGCATATCCACCCAAGCCTGATTGAGTAAACCCAGTTGGCATTGTACCAGGCCCTGAAGTTGTTACTGACGAAAATGTTGCATTTACTGGAAGTGTTGCTTGTCCCCATGTTGTCGAGACGAAAGCAAAAGCCATAATTACGGCAATCAGTGCCGTTCGAATAAAAGTAATCTTTTTCATAAAAATAAATTGTAATGTGTGGTAAATAAAATAAATACAGTATGCTCAAATAAAATTCATTGTGCAAAGGTTGTGGTTTTTATGCAATTAAGCTGTTACGAAAGTGTGAAGTTCTTGTTTCCACGCAAAAAATATTCTCTAATTTGCGAATTAAGCAGTCACAATTTTAGCTAACTTAACACTTATAGATTTAAGGAAAATGTCAAAGATCTAGTTTTCAGACAATTATAACAATAACACTAATTGTATAATTATTATAATTTTTAGATTTGTAATATTACAACTATTATTAATACAATCAGCATTCAAACCTAAAACTGTGAATCAATAATTTAGGTAATCATCAAAGTCTAACAATGACAGCTAATCGATTACAACTAAAAAAATCACATAACTGCAACTAAGGCACAAAGATAAAACATAATTCTTCAATAAGTGCTCATTTAATATCACAATGAATAACACATACCCGCTATATTAATCGTTTTGTTATATAATTAGGCATTTTAAAAATAAAAAGATACTTACTGCGTAGGATTATAATTAGATTGTAAGCAGGCTTTTCACCTCATACACAAATTGTGAGCGTACACACTTCTCAACTTTTCAATCAAAACAGTCGAAATTATGCCTTGAATAAGTTTGCTAACACGATATTGGATTATTTAAAACCTATTAGATTTATCGGCTTAAAAAAAACCGACACTCTGATAAGAGCATCGGTTTGTATGTAATTTGTGACTCTCTGACCGAATGTCAGCATTTCACAGAAGATAAGACACTAATCAATCATATCGAAGCCAGTGTACGAAGCTAATGCTGCAGGAATGCGGATCCCATCTGGCGTTTGATGATTCTCGAGCAACGCAGCTACGATGCGAGGCAAGGCCAATGCACTACCGTTGAGCGTATGGCACAACTGCGGTTTGTTTCCTTCGCTGCGGTAACGACATTTAAGGCGATTCGCCTGGTAGCTCTCGAAGTTCGAGACCGAACTCACCTCTAACCAGCGTTGTTGTGCTGCCGAATAAACCTCGAAATCGAATGTCAATGCCGAGGTAAAGCTCATATCGCCACCACACAAGCGAAGAATGCGCCAAGGCAATTCAAGCTTCTCAATCAATGTCTGCACATAAGCCACCATGTCTTGCAACGATTCATACGATTTGTCGGGGTGCTGAATTTGGACAATCTCTACTTTATCAAATTGGTGCAAACGATTTAACCCGCGCACGTCTTTGCCATACGAACCTGCTTCGCGACGGAAACAAGCTGAATACGCTGTATTTTTAATTGGCAATTCGTTTTCCGACAAAATCACATCGCGGTAGATATTGGTCACAGGCACTTCTGCCGTTGGAATCAAATACAAATCGTCGACTGTGCAGTGATACATCTGGCCTTCTTTGTCGGGCAACTGGCCTGTACCGTAACCTGAAGCTGCATTCACCACATACGGTGGTTGCACTTCAAGGTAACCAGCTTCACGTGCATTATCTAGGAAGAAGTTAATCAACGCACGTTGAAGGCGAGCACCTTTTCCTTTGTAAACAGGAAAACCTGCACCCGTAATCTTCACACCCAATTCAAAGTCAATCAGGTCGTATTTTTTAGCCAACTCCCAGTGCGGGACAGCACCGTCGAACAATGCAGGTATTTCTCCACCTGTGCGTTCGATCACATTATCTTCGGGGGTGCGACCGGCAGGCACATCTTCACTCGGAAGATTAGGAATGGTGCAAAGCAACGTTTGCAACTCTTCTTCGTAGCCTTTGAGCTCTGTTTCGCTATATTTCACACCGTCTTTCATCTCAGACACACGGTTGCGAGCAGCCTCAGCCTCTTCCTTCTTGCCATCCTTCATCAACATTCCGATGGTTTTGGAAAGCGTGTTGAGTTCTGCCAACGTAGCATCAAGCTTGTTCTGAGTGGTACGTCTGTTTGCATCTACCTCAAGCACCTTAGCGATTGGCTCTTTGGCATCGAACTGTTTCTTAGCTAACCGACGAATTACTTCTTCGGGATTTTCTTTGATTGTTTGTAATGTCAACATAAGTATAAAATAAGCCCCTCCCTGACCCTCCCCAATAGGAAGGGAGAAAGAAAGATCGTTTAAATAACAAATTTAGCAATTAAAATCGAATATCAATGTCTGCAACTCCTCCCCTTTGGGGAGGCTGGGTGGGGCAGCTAACAAAAAAACTCCCGACTTTACACTAAGGCAAAATCGGGAGTTCTTAAAGTTTTATCGTTTTGCTTAGCTAAGTGGCTCAACCGAAACAAACGATTTGTTATCTCTTTTCTTGCGGAAAACTACAGTTCCTTCAACCAATGCAAACAAGGTGTGGTCTTTACCTAAACCTACGTTTTCACCTGGGTGGTGTTGAGTTCCTCTCTGACGAACAAGGATGTTACCTGCTTTCGCAAATTGTCCGCCAAATATTTTTACGCCCAATCGTTTGCTTTCCGATTCGCGACCATTTTTCGAGCTACCGGCTCCTTTTTTATGTGCCATTTTTCTTTAAGTTTACAGGATTAAGCTACTACTTCTTTGATTAACACTTCTGTGAAGCACTGACGGTGACCGTTGCGTTTTTTGTAACCTTTTCTTCTTTTCTTTTTGAAGATGATTACTTTTTCGCCTTTCACGTGAGAAAGAACTTCAACTACTACTTTTGCGCCTGCTACTACTGGTGCGCCGATAGTCACTTTACCATCGTTGTCAACCAACAATACTTGGTCGAATTCCACTGAAGCACCTCTTTCGGCCTCCAAGCGGTGAACGAACAATCGACGGCCTGCTTCGGCTTTGAACTGTTGTCCTTTAATGTCTACAATAACGTACATCTGCTATACTAAATTACAGTTTACCTCCGTGAGGCGGGTGAAAATAGATTCAACCTCTTTATCAGCCTATTCGGAATCGGAGCGCAAAGATAAAACTTTATTTCTAAATGTGCAATAGTGGATTCCAATTTCACAACAGATTTGGTAAAAATAGCCCTAGCCCATGAATATTCAAGTACGAATATGCTTCAAAAATCATTTTATGAACCTTTTCGCTACCGCGGGTCTTACTTTTTTAGCAAAAAAAGTAAGCAAAATTGCTTTTTTATCGAAATAACTCGCTCAATCGTCCATACATTATTTTTCCTTAATATAGATATTAGTAGTTGGACTCTCTCACTCTGCAGGATTTCGACGTTTGGTATTTGTGTTTGTCCCCACTGGGACTGGCGAAAAAACTATGATTTTGGTTGTGTTCGTTGTAGAGAAATCTATCCAAGCCGGTAGAATCTAAATCCGCCTTGGAGAAAAAGCGTAAAAAAAATGGAAGAAATGGAGCGTAAAAATCACCCTTGTTTGAGACTTGACGTATTTCGTCAAGTTGAGTTTGGGTGGTTTTAGCGTAATGAAGTCTATTTTTAGCTTTTTATCCACAGCGGCGGCATTTTTTGTTACTTTTTTTTGCTGCAGAAAAAAAGTAAGAGTAGTTAAATGAAAGTCAAACTTCCGCTGCTCAGAATCTGAGATCTGTAGGATTTTGACGATTGTTTTTTGTAGAGTAACGAAGATCCCGTTTGACGGGAGTATTTGTCCCCACTAGACTAGCGATTATACTGTCTAATTAACATTCGCCTTTTGTTTATAAAGAAAGTAACCTCACCAATCGTTATATAACAAAAAAAATCTCCCCACCTTTTATTCCAGATAGGGAGATTCGATAGGGTTATAAAACTTAATCTCTTCGACCGAGATAAATCAGAATGTAGTAAATCAAAGTGGCCAACGATCCAATTGCAGCTACTACATAAGTATAAGCCGCCCATTTAAGAGCATCTTTCGCTTTAACGTGCGTTTCGATGTTGGTGATTCCGGCGTTACTCAACCATGCAATAGCGCGATTACTGGCATTGATTTCGACTGGCAAGGTAACAAAACTAAACAGGGTAGTCATTGCAAATAAGAAGATACCAAACAACAAAAACTGTGGAAACGAATTCAACAATATAATTCCACCTAGCAAAATCCACTGCATCCAGTTCGAAGCAAAACTAACTACGGGTACCAATTTGCTACGCATTTCGAGAAACGAATAGGCATCGGCATGTTGCACGGCATGACCACACTCATGAGCAGCCACAGCAGCAGCAGCTACACTGTTGCTATGAAAAACATCTTCACTAAGATTCACCGTTTTATCAGCAGGATTGTAATGGTCAGTCAAACGACCTTCTACAGACACCACTTTCACATCGTAAATCATATTGTCGCGGAGCATTTTCTCTGCCACATCTTTACCTGTCATACCATTAGGAATGGCAATTTTCGAATATTTATCAAATTTGCTGCGTAATCGGCTTTGAATAAGCCAACTAATAAGAGCGAAAACACCAAAAATCAAATAAATTCCAAGCATAATTGTAGAATATTAATGTTATACAAACTCATTGTGCAAAAGGCATGCCAAAGTAGAAAACCGTGACACCCTTCGTTTACTATGAATTTGAATGTAAAATTAGGGATTGAAAGTGCATTGCGCAAAAGTTTTATCAGAAAAAATGTTTCTGAAAACTCGTTGGAATGACAAATAGTGTGAATTTTAGCAAACAGACCTAATTGCGCAGCCTATTTTCGATGTATTTGGTTAAAATATCGATAGCGATGTGGTTGTTACCTCCTTGCGGCACAATCAAATCGGCATAACGTTTGGTCGGTTCGATAAACTGATCGTGCATGGGTTTCACAGTGCATTCGTAGCGTTCAATCACATTTTCGATGGTACGACCGCGCTCGATAATATCCCTACAAATCACCCGAATGAGGCGATCGTCGGCATCGGCATCTACAAACACCTTGATGTCCATCATTTTGCGCAATTCGGGATTTGTCAGTACCAAAATTCCTTCCACAATAATAATGCGGCACGGATTGATGGTAATCGTTTCGGTGGAACGGGTGCAAGTAAGGTAAGAGTAGATAGGCTGCTGAATAGTCTTTCCTTTACGCAAATCCTTCAGGTGCTTGATGAGCAGTTCAAACTCGATGGCGTCTGGATGGTCGTAATTCGCAACCAAACGCTCTTCGAGCGGTATATCCGCATTGTCGCGGTAGTAAGAATCTTGAGGTAGAACAACTACTTCGCCTTCTGGCAAACACTCCATAATCTTACGGACAACTGTCGTTTTTCCCGATCCAGTTCCACCAGCGATACCGATAACAAGCATATTTTCTGTAGAATAAGTTTACAGGGCACTAAATTAGGTATTTAATTTTTTTTATAAAAGTGAATGAAGAGAAATTTAGTAAACGAGTGACAAGTAAACGAGAAAACAAAAGCAAAAAAAAAGACTTACGACAATTTCATACCCAATTTCGGGTAGAAAAATACCTATTCTACTGTATTGGTTAGAGGATAAAAATAGTGGAACTTTGCATTATGAAACATTATACGACTTATGAGCCATAATACAATACAAAACAGATACAACCATCCGATACTTATTGCACCTGGGTATGGGAGCTCGGGACCAAATCACTGGCAATCACTTTGGCAGCAAGAGAATCCAGAATTCATTCGCATTGAACAAAAAGATTGGTTAAAACCCGTTGCTGAAGAGTGGATAGATTCGATTGAACGTCAAGTGTCGCTACTGGGGCCCGATAGCATTATTGTAGCTCACAGCCTTGCTTGCGTGGCGTTGGTAATGTGGGCAAACCGCACAAAGTTGAAAATAAAAGGGGCTCTATTGATTGCACCCGCTGACACCGAAAGTTCGGAATTTAAACTATCAACACACGGGTTCTCTAACATTCCAAAAGAACAACTGCCGTTTAAATCAATCGTTGTATCGAGTACCGACGACCAGTTTTGCAACATCGACCGCGCTCGAGAATTAGCCGATTTTTGGGGAAGTCAGTTCGTGAACATTGGTGCAAAAGGACACATCAATGCTGAGTCAAATCTAGGACATTGGCGCGAGGGGCGTGCTTTTCTTGAGCAAATCGCTTAATTCGCTAACTCTATTTTTCGCGCCTTTTGCTCCAACTCTTGTTGTTTGAGGCGCATCTCTTCTTCTTGCTTTTCGCTAGCCAAAATGGCAGATGAAATTTCCATTTGGTGAGCTTTGGTCGATTGAGAAAACTCTTTGCGCAAAGCATCTAACTGAGTGTGGAGCATCTGCAATACATCCGTCGTCTTAAGGTATTCGACATAATAGTTTCTCGCATCTTCGCTCTTAAACTGCCCCCACGAATAGTAAATCGTGCGATCGTTCAGCACCCAACGAAAGGACGAAACGCCTTTCACTCGTTGAATTGAATCGGCTGCAGTCATCTCAATTTTATTCAACACAACAGAATAATTGGCATCTTTTTTCCATGTTTGACGAATGGAGTGGAGCGTGGCCAACTGAGCTAAACTCGCTGGAGATTCGTTTTCGACAATGGTTTTTGTTTCGTTGGGAATAAATATGTAAATCGCCACTTTATTAGCAGGCTGGAAACGATCACTCGCAAACCAACCAATATTATTTTGTTCGTCAATTGCCAACATATAATCGTTGTAAATCGAATTAAACGGCATTCCGATATTCTCGGGAGTGAGGTAAGATTCTGTTGCAAGATTGTATCGAGTCACAAACAGGTCGTACCCACCTACTGAACCCGCACGGTCGGAACTAAAATAGAGTGTTACGCCGTCGGAAAGAACATACGGAAAGTTTTCGTTCGCAGCAGAATTCACATTATTAGACAACGCCACTGTATCGCCCCAACTATCCATCAGGCGACTTTTCAAAAATAGATCGTAACCTGAATTAGCAGTTTTTTGAGAAAAAACCACCTTGTCGTTTCGTTGATTCTGATACATCGAAGTAAAATTAGCAGTAGGTTTCACTTTTCCTGCCTCTTGACTCAAGCGATAATATTGCAAAAAGTTGGTTTTATCAACTACTATGCTATCGATAATCTGTACACGCTCCACACCTTTAACTAATCGTGACCCAACTTGCGAAAACGGTAATATTGCTTCCGCTTTTGCTTTCAACATCGGATCGGCTTTGGAGTGAGCAATGTATTTAGTCAGGTTATCCACACTTTCGGCAAAGCGGTAGTTTTGGTAATACATTTCGCCTAAATAGTAAAAAGCCTCGGGAGTCGACGTTTTCGTAATAGAGAGCAGCAGCGCTTTTTCCGCAGTTTTGTAATCACCCAATTGGTATGAACTCAATCCCACAATCTGGTTAAAATTAGCATCTTTAGGCTTGGTTTTCAACTGTTTGTTTGAAATCTCAATGGCTTTTGCATAATCGCCTTTTTGGTAAAAAGACTTAGCATCGGCAAGCGGTTGAGCATGCACTCGACCGAAAACAAGAATTTCGCAAAGGAGCAAAAGGATGGGTAAGTGTTTCATATGCTTGGAATATTTTCCACGAAAATAATACTTATTCTTGTGTTCACGAAAAAAAAGTGATTCGAACCATTAACTTTTTAGTCTAACCATTTGGTTAAATCAAAAATAATCCATTTCTTTGCCGAATAGTTTAACTGTTTGGTTAATCTGATTTTCAACACAAAGACTCTAAGACACGAATAAACTCATGAATGGTAATTGTTTGATTTAGAAAAGATGATTCAATAGAAATTGGAAAATTTAAAAAATAGAACGCGGATTAGCGCTGATAAAGCTGGTTATAAACGGATTTTATTCAACTGCGTTGAATTAGATTTCCAAACTAATAATTAATCGGTGATGCTTGCATTACAAATATCTGTGTCAAATCAGTACAAATAATATTCGCACTTATCCGCTTAATCGGTTTAATCCGCGTTCTATTCATTTTGAAATACAATTGCCTTTTCTTATTACTGAAAAAGAAACTTTGAGCCTTCGTGTCTTTGCGGCAAGAATAAAAACAAAACAATGAAAGATTTAAGTACAGAAACGAAAATTCTGGAGGCGGCTCGCACTGTGTTCATCTCCAAAGGAATGGATGGCGCACGCATGCAAGAGATTGCCGACGAAGCGGGCATCAACAAGGCTCTGCTACACTACTATTACCGGAGCAAAGACCAATTGTTTAGAGCGGTGTTTCAGTCGGTATTCGCTGGATTTTTTCAAGCTATCAAAGGCGAATTGGACAAAGAAATATCCATCGAACAAAAGGCGGAAGCCATCGTAACGCAATACACTAACATGTTGGATGCCAATCCGTTTGTACCCCAGTTTCTGATTAACGAAATCAACCGAAATCCGCAAACGCTCCGCGATGTGATGGAGAGCCAACAATTCAACCCGAACGTATTTATCCAGATTTTTGGCAACAACAACAAAAGCGGGTTCGACCCTCGTCAATTTATCGTGAGCATTATCGGGATGATGGTATTCCCTTATGCAGCACGCAATTTGGTACAACTGATTTACTTCAACGACAGCGCAGAAGCCTACACGCAATTCTTGCAAGAGCGAAAAGAGTTTCTGAAACAGACGATATTAAAAATGATACTATAATGAGAAAGATTATCCTGACTACCCTATCGCTGCTGGCACTGTTTGGCGTCAATGCGCAGCAAATCAGCCTCGAAAATTGCCAAGAATGGGCGCGGCAAAACCATCCTTTGCTGAAGCAATCGGGCGTTATTGACGAGCTTTCTGCCCTGCGCAATCAGAGCATCGGAGCATCAAATCTACCGCAAATCGACCTGACGGGACGTGCAACCTACCAATCGGAAGTGACAAAGTTAAGTTTGCCGTTACCGGGATTCACAGCACCGGACTTTGCGAAAGATCAGTACAAACTCTACGTCGATGTAAAGCAAAAACTGTATGACTTCGGGATGACCAGCAACCGCAGAAAAGTGGAAGAGGCCGACCGGAAAGTAGCACAACAGCAAAACGAAACCGATCTATATAAAGTGAAAGAGACGGTCAACTCGCTTTTCTTTCAGGCGTTGATGTTGCAGGAAAACGAACGCATCGCGAACTTGAAAATTGATTTGCTGAAAGAACGGTTGAAAGTAATTCAATCGGCGGTGAAAAACGGTATGGGGCAACTCAACGACCTCGACAACCTGAAAGCGGAGCAACTCCTCACCGAGCAACAGCTGACCGAAGTGAAAGCAGGTAAAAAAACGACTGCCGACTTGCTGTCGCTGATTACAGGTCAGAACATTGCAGAATCTGCCGCTTATGTGCAACCAGCTACACAGCTTGTCAATCTCGAAACGGCTATTGTCCGCCCCGAGTTGAAACTCTTCGCACAACAGAAAGAGAAAATTGATGCCAACACCCAACTGTTGAGCAATACTCGGTTGCCGAACCTTTTCGCTTTCGGACAAGCCGGATACGGTCGCCCAGGACTGAATATGCTGAACGACAACTTCAAAGATTGGTATATGGTGGGCATCACGCTGTCGTGGAATCTTTGGGACGGTAACAAAACAAAGCACGACAAATCGGCTTTGCAAAAGCAAAAACAGTTGATTGACATTCAACAACAGAATTTCGAACGTGCGGTGAATATATCTCTCCTTCAAGAGAAAAATCAAGTGGAAAAACTCACCAAGCTACTTGAATCGGATGCTCAAGTTGTTACGCTGAAAGAGAACATCGCCAAACGCTCAGCATCGGCACTCGACAACGGCACGATTACCTCCGCCGACTACCTGCGCGACCTCAACGCTTCGCTGCAAGCGAAAGTGTCGTTATCCATCCATAAGATTCAGCAACTGCAAAGTCAGGAGAATTTGAAAGTTATCAAAGGTGAGTTTTAATTTTAACCGCAGAGATTTTTTTTAACCGCAAAGAGCGCAAAGAATTCGCGGAGAAACGCAAAGAAATTTATTTCAACCACTAAGACACTAAAGGCACTAAGTTTCACTAAGAAAAATCAGGATATAATCAACCCTACAAAATTCAATTACTCAATTACTCAGTTAATCAATTAATATTCTATATGAAAAAAGCATTCATCCTCCCCTTGCTACTTTTAGCAGCCTGCACAGGCAACAAAAACCTGCCCGATGCGTATGGCAATTTCGAAACAGACGAAGTAACCCTCTCTGCCGAAAACGGTGGCAAAATCGTGGCACTGCCCATCGAAGAGGGCGCAACAGTAAAAACCGGAGATATCATCGCGGTGACCGACACCGTTAATCTCGAATTGCAACTGTCGCAACTTGCCGCGCAAACGCAATCCATCGAAGCGCAAACGGCTACCATCAATGCACAAATGGCACTTTCGGATCAGCAAATAGCCAATCTATCGAAAGACCAAACGCGCATCCACAAAATGGTGACCGACGGTGCTGCCACCGCTAAACAGAAAGACGATGTGGATGGTCAAATTGCTGTCGTTCAGAAGCAAAAAGGAGCTTCGTCCACACAACTAAACGCTATCCGCAAACAAGCGGAAGCCGTGAAAGCGCAAATGGCTGTTTTGCAGGATAAAATCAAAAATGCCACCGTCAAAGCACCCATCAACGGAACAATTCTCGAGAAATATACCCAATTGGGCGAGTTAGCCGTTCCTGGAAAAGCAGTTTGCAAACTGGCAGATTTGAGTTCATTGATTCTCCGTGTTTATGTGAGCGAGAATCAACTTTCATCCATTAAAATTGGTCAGAAAGTGACCGTCAGCATCGACGGCAAAGATGCGTTGAAACAACTCGACGGCAAAATCGAATGGATTGCTTCACAAGCTGAATTTACGCCTAAAATCATCCAAACCCGCGAAGAGCGCGTGAAACTAGTTTATGCAGTAAAGATTCGTGTGGTGAACGACGGTTCGTTGAAAATAGGAATGCCGGGAGAAATTCAATTTGCTAATTAGCTAATTCTTAACCGCAAAGAGCGCAAAGTTATTCGCAAAGAATCGCAAAGGATTTCTAACCACTAAGACACTGAGGACACGAAGATTTCACTAAGCATAGACTTCAATTAATTGGAATGAAGACAACGAAGTTAAAAAAATCTCTGTAGTTCTCTGTGAAATACTCAGTGTTCTCTGTGGTTAAAACTGTAAATTCAATGATTAAAATAGAAAATCTCAAAAAATCCTACTCCACCACTGTAGCACTCGACGATGTGTCGCTCGAGGTGAAGCGTGGCGAACTGTTCGGACTGATTGGTCCCGACGGTGCGGGGAAGAGCACGCTGATGCGCATCCTGATGTCGCTGCTGCTGCCAGACAGCGGAACGGCAACACTGAACGGCTTCGACGTGACGACGCAGCACAAAGAGGTGCGCCACGTGACGGGCTATATGCCGGGGCGGTTTTCGCTGTACCCCGATCTGACGGTGGAGGAGAATATGAATTTCTTCGCAACCGTGTTTGGCACAACGGTGAAAGCCAACTACGAAATGGTGAAAGATATCTACCAACAAATAGAACCCTTCAAAACCCGTCGCGCAGGGAAACTATCGGGAGGAATGAAGCAAAAACTGGCGTTATCGTGCGCGTTGATTCACAAACCGCTGGTATTAATTCTCGACGAACCAACCACCGGCGTAGATGCTGTTTCTCGCAAGGAGTTTTGGGAAATGCTCAAAAACCTCAAGGCGCAAGGCATTACCATCGTGGTTTCTACGCCCTATATGGACGAAGCTTCGCTGTGCGACCGCATTGCGCTCATTCAGCAGGGGAAAATCTTCTCTGTAGATACGCCTCAACAAATGGCAGCCGACTTTGCAGAAGATTTATGGGCGATTCGTTCACCCAAACTCTACCCTACAGCGCAAAAGTTGCACGATTTACCGGAAATGATTTCGGTGAATAGCTTTGGACAAGAGCTTCACCTCGTCACACCCAAAGGAACTTATTCGGCAAAAAAAATCTCTGATTTTCTTAAACAAAAAGGCGAAACGGAGATTCAAATACAATGCACCGAAGCGACGATTGAAGATGTATTTATGCTCTTTATGACACAACATCACACCACACAACCATGAGAGAAGCGGTCATTACGGTAAAAGATATGGTGAAGAAGTTCGGGGATTTCGTAGCAAACGACAACCTCAACTTCGAAGTCTATAAAGGAGAGATTTTCGGCTTTCTCGGAGCAAATGGTGCAGGGAAAACCACTGCCATACGCATTCTGTGCGGACTCTCCACCCCCACTTCGGGCGAAATGAAGGTGGCGGGCTACGACATTTACCGCGAAACGGAGAAAATAAAACGCAACATCGGCTACATGAGTCAGAAGTTTTCGTTGTACGAAGACCTCACCATCAACGAAAACATACGCTTCTACGGTGGAATCTACGGAATCAAGCCCGAAGAGCGAAAACGCCGCTCGAAACTGATGCTCGATCGATTGGAACTCACGCCTTATGCCGACCGCAAAATCGGAGACCTGCCACTCGGTTGGAAGCAGAAACTGGCCTTCTCGATTGCCATTCTGCACGAGCCGGACATTGTTTTCTTAGACGAACCAACAGGCGGTGTAGACCCGGTGACGCGTCGCCAGTTTTGGAACCTGATTTACGAAGCGGTGGAGCGCGGCATCACGGTGTTTGTCACCACGCACTACATGGACGAAGCGGAATATTGCAACCGCGTCAGCATTATGGACGAAGGAAAAATCGTGGTGCTCGACACACCCGATGCACTCAAAAAGCAGTTTAACGCTGCCAATATGGACGAAGTGTTTGTGAAAATTGCAAGAACCTCACCCCCAACCCCTCTCCCAAATGGAGAGGGGCGTAAATAGTTATATCCATAGTAATAAATGCAAAGTCTAACATCAATTTCCTTTGTGTCTTAGTGTCTTAGTGGCAAAAACATATAATTATGAAAAGATTTTTTGCTTTTGTAAAGAAAGAGTTTCTGCATATTTTCAGAGATCGGCGCACGTTGGTCATTCTGTTTGGGATACCGATTGTGCAGTTGCTGCTGTTTGGCTATGCGCTGACGAACGAGGTGCGCAACGTGAAAGTGGTCGTTGCCGACTATGCACACGACGAGAAGAGTCGCGAGATTATCGGACGGTTGCAAGCTTCGCCGTGGTTTCAACTCGTAGGAACGGCAGACAATCCGAACCAATACGAATCAATTCTGAGAAGCGGAAAGGCAAAAGAGATTGTGGTAATTGAGCACGGTTTCGCACAAAAGCTGGTGCACGACCGCGTGGGTAAAATCCAACTCATTGCCGATGCTTCGGAGCCCAACACTGCGCAGTTGATCATCAACTACACCACCGCCATCATCAACGGAGCACCGCCTGCATCGATGATTGAGGTGAAAACCCGCATGCTCTACAACGAAAACATGAAGGAGGCGTACAACTTTATCCCCGGACTGATGGCGATGATTCTGATGCTGATTTCGGCGATGATGACCGCTATCACAATCACCCGCGAAAAGGAGATGGGAACGATGGAAATACTGCTAGCTTCACCGCTGAAACCAATACAAATCATTCTTGGAAAGGTGACTCCGTACATGATTCTTTCATTGGTCAATGCCATCATCATTGTGGGAGTCGGCACAAATCTGTTTGGCGTTCCTATCAAAGGAAGTCTGATGCTGCTGATGTTTGAGGTGATGCTGTTTATCTTTCTGGCGTTGAGTCTCGGTATATTGATTTCCACCGTGGCAGCCAATCAGATGGCGGCGATGGCTATCTCGGGTTTCGGACTAATGTTGCCAACCATTCTGTTGTCAGGATTTATTTTTCCTATAAAAAATATGCCGCTACCGTTGCAAATTATCTCGAACCTGATGCCACCGCGATGGTTCATCGAAATTAACCGAATGGTGATGCTCAAAGGTGCTGACATTACGTTGGTATGGAAACAAACGCTGATTCTGATGGTGATGTCTGCCGTGTTTATTTTCATCAGCATGAAGAAATTTAAAATCAGATTGGAGTAGAGGCCTCCCCAATCCCTCCCAAGGAGGGGCTTATAAGACTGCAATATTGATAAAATAAAACACATTATGCAAATTCATAAAAAAGAGAAAGCGTCGGACTCAACTCCCTCCCTTAGGGGGAGGGCTAGGGTGGGGCCACTTCCCATTCTGTTCTACATTCTCCAAAAAGAGTTCATCCAGATATTCCGAAACAAAGGGATGCTGCCCATCATCTTCGTACTACCGATGGTACAGATGTTGGTGCTGGTGTTTGCCGCTACGTTCGAAATCAAACAGGTGGATATGATGATTGTCGATTACGACCACTCCCCTGCTTCGCGCCAGCTGACGAACCAGATTATGGGCAACAAACTGTTTCGGATGAATGCCTTCCCCACCTCTGCCACCGAAGCAGAGCAGATGATACAAGCCAGCAAAAGCGATTTGGCGTTGGTGATTCCGCGCGATTTTGACAAAAAAATCACGCTGCACCAAAACCCCGATGTGCAAATTCTAGTAGATGCCATCAACGGCAACGCGGCGCAGTTGGGTTCGGCGTATCTGTCGAATATTATTCGCGATTTCCATAAATCAATATTGACACAGCAGCGTGTGGCCGGTACTCCCGAAGCGTCGGTGGTGGAGATTGAAAGTTCGTTTTGGTACAACCCCACGCTAAACTACCGACACTACATGGCACCGGGCATTTTGGTGGTGCTGATTACCGTTATCGGGATGTTTCTCGGCAGTATGAACCTTGTGCGAGAGAAAGAACTCGGCACCATCGAGCAAATCAACGTGACACCAATCAAGAAATGGCAATTCATTGCCGGAAAACTGATGCCGTTCTTGTTAATCGGGTTGTTCGAACTCATATTTGGGTTGACGTTGGCTAAAATCGTATTCCACATTCCGTTTGTGGGAAGTTTCCCTCTGTTGTTTGGGGTTTCGGCGGTCTATCTGGTGCTGGTGCTATCGGCAGGATTGTATTTCTCCACCATCAGCGACACGCAGCAGCAGGTGACATTCGTGGTCTATTTTCTGATGATGGTATTTCTGCTGATGAGCGGACTCTTCACACCCGTGGAAAGTATGCCGACGTGGGCACAAAACATCGACCGCTTCAATCCGCTCTTCTACTTCGTGCGCATCATGCGCGGTATCGTACTAAAAGGTGCGGGAATCAGCGAAATATTCAACGACTTTCTGGCTTTATTAACGTATGCAGTGGGAATGTTTTCGTTGGCAATATGGAGATATCGGAAAACTAGCTGAATCTTATTAAACACTGAGGACACAAAAATAACACGGAGCAACACAAAAGAAAAACTCATTGCTATTTGTAAATAAACAAATAACAATTTGACTAAAACAAATATGTTTTCATCTGAAACAAACAAGTTTTAGTCGGATTACAACTTGTTTTAGTTAAATTCATACATGTTTTACTCTTTTTCATTTTTGTTTTAGTCTGAAGCAAGTTTGTTTTAGTCTAAATCGAGTACAGTGTATTCGGATTTGTTCATATTTTTATATTATTCGTATAGTAAGTCAATTGATTACCGCAAAATCAAGCAAAAATTGCAATCGAAATCTGCTCTTGTTTCTACTTTTTGTTTTTCGGAAAATTAAAGATACTTTTGTTCAAAAATAATTTCTGATTTAATTACATCAAAAACCTACACACAAAATGAAAAAACTAATTCAATTCGGAGAGCATGTAGAAGGATATGACATCCCAGTTTTGAACGAACGCGAAATACGTGCTGGGGCAGGCATTCTGTTCCTTGCGACATTCCTGTCGTTGATGTTCATCTTGTTTAAGGGCAATTTTGTGCCCATAAAATACGTGATTACGCTGTTTCTGACAGACTTCTCGATACGTGTATTTATCAATCCTCGTTTTTCTCCAATACTAATCGTGTCGCGTCTAATTATTCGAAATCAAACACCCGAATACGTTGGAGCACCACAAAAGAAATTCGCATGGATAATTGGAGTGTTTCTCTCAGCAACTATGTTCTACTTTTTCATCATTGTCAATGCGTTCAGTGTAATTACAGGCATCATCTGCTTGATTTGCCTTATCTTTCTGTTTTTCGAGTCAGCTTTTGGAATCTGTTTGGGATGCAAAGTTTATCCCCTATTTTACAAAAACAAAGTGCAATATTGCCCTGGCGAAGTCTGTGACATAAAAAACAGACAACCGATTCAAAAAACCTCTGTTAGCCAACTGATTGTTGTGCTTGCTTTTGTTGGTTTTATCTTTGCCCTTGTTTATCTGCTGAATGATCGATTCAAAGTGATGCCACACGATTTGTTTGGGAAAACGAAAATAGAACAAGTGAAATAATAAAACAGAAGGTCAAAATCTAAAACGGTTTTGACCTTTGTTTTAAGAATATAGACATTCTATATTTTTATATAACTAACTTGAAATCCGTTTGAAATCAATAAAAAATTCAGTTTTTATAGATTTAGATAAATATTTATAAAAAACACACAACATATTTATACAAAAATTATATCTTTGCATAACCAATAAAAAACCATAAATTCTTAACAAAAAAATAACGTATGAAAAGGTTAGTAATTCTTTCAATTATTTTTGTGAGTGCTCTTTCAATTAGTGCACAAAGTGGATTACATCAACACGATGGCTTTTATCTATCTCTAGGAGGAGGTATTTCTTCGGGTTCGATTTCAGACAAAATTCAAAGTTCTGAGATGAAATTTGATGGTACAGGTGGTGCTTTTGATTTTAAGATTGGTGGGGCAATCAATAAAAATCTATTACTCCACGCAACGCTTTCTTCGATGGCGATGACAGGGCCTAAAGTTACCACTGGAGGATTATCAGTTAATGCGTCTAATGATGTATCATTAGGTCAAGCAATGTTAGGAGTCGGATTAACCTATTACACTCCTACAAACTTTTTCTTTTCAGGTAGTGTTGGATTAGGAAATTACACTGTTATTGATTCCCAAAATAATAAAAATGAATCAACAGATAATGGATTAGCTTTCCAGCTCAAATTAGGTAAAGAGTGGTGGGTTTCTAAAAACTGGGGACTTGGAGTATCTGCTGTAGTACAATCGTGTAATGTTTCAAACGAAGACGCTGGAATTACAGAAAAATTAAGTGGGACTCAATTCGGAATCTTGTTCAACGCCACATTCAATTAATATATTCTACGAAACAGACCAAAGGTCAAAATCTAAAACGGTTTTGACCTTTGTTTTTTTCAAGGAGAAACGGTACTTTTGCAAGACAAAAATCCAACCAATGACAAGAAAACTCTTCATTTCGACAATGCTGCTTTGCGCAATCAGCAGCGCACTTTTGGCTCAGACCAAATTCATTCCGTTCAACCACAAAAACATCGCTTACGAAGGGCGAATCAATACGACCAACGAAGCAGCAATTCTATACTGGTCGGGAACATCCGTAACCATACGATTGTCGGGGGAAGCTATATCGGCAGTGATGCAAGATGCGGACACAGCCAATTATTACAACGTGATTGTGGATGGGCAAGTGACCTCAAAAATTCACGTTTCGACGACAAAACAAAGCTATATCCTTGCTTCTGGGCTTAAAAAAGGGAAACATACTGTACAACTCTATAAACGCACCGAGTGGGACAAGGGAACGACCACATTCTATGGCTTCGAAGTACCAACCGATGGAAAGCTATTACCACCTGCCGCACCAAAGAAACGTAAAATGGAGATTTTCGGCAACTCCATCACTTGCGGATATGGTATAGAAGCTAACGGTGGAGATTCTGGTGTTGGGTATTTCGAAAACAACTACCTCACCTATGGCGCTCTGACGGCTCGCCACTTCGACGCACAGTGTCACTACACCGCCAAAAGCGGCATTGGCATTATGCTCAGTTGGTTCCCACTCATTATGCCCGAAATGTATGACCGCATCAATCCCAAAGACTCAACCTCGAAATGGGATTTCAAGCAATACACACCCGATTTAGTAGTAGTCAATCTGTTTCAAAACGATTCGTGGCTCGTAGAAAAGCCCAATTATCCTGAATTTAAACACCGATTTGGCACACAAAAACCAAACGAAGCGTTTATTGTAGAATCGTACCGTAAATTTATCGAAACAGTGCGCAAAACTTACCCAAAAGCCTCCATTATTTGTGCACTTGGCAGTATGGACGCCACTCGCGAAGGATCGCCATGGCCGAATTACATCCAAAAAGCAGTCAATCAACTCAACGACAAAAAGATTTACACACACTTTTTCAAATACAAAAATACACCTGGGCACCCCAAAGTGGCAGAACACAAAGCCATGGCAGTCGATTTGATTCAATTTATCGACAAAAATGTGAAATGGTAGCTTCAACTAGTTCAGCTACCATACGACTGACTTAAAAAACTTTCAAAATTCTCTATTGTAAACAGAGAGACGTAAAACAAACGCCTCTCTGTTTTTGGTAAACGAGCAACAAACTAAAAACAATGACTCGAAACATACTCAAAAAAGGATTGATTATCTTGTTTACTCTGCTGATTTATAGCCTTACATACGCAGATAAGTACGACAAAAAATTATATAAACCCACACCAAAAGACGTTACTCGCTTTGCCTCGCTCAAAGAGCTTAAAGCTGGTCGCGACACCTACATCATCCGCTGCACCAAATGCCACGGTCTTGTATCACCCGATCGCTACACCATTAGCGATTGGCAAATCGTGGTCAACAAGATGTCCCCTCGTGCTCATTTAACACCGCAAGAAACCAACGTTCTCTACAAATACGTTACACGTGGGCAATAAATTAGATTTTTAAAGCGCTAAGTGAATTAACCGCTAAGCGCATCAGCAACTAAGACAAAAAAGTTGAATCGGAAACTGTTCGGCTATTTTGTCAGTCATTCTGTCAAAATCTGAAATTTTGTCAGAAAAAATTTTTGGCACAGCGTTTGAATAATGTTGTTTGGTGCAATCGTGCATTAATACAAAATTCATATTCAAAACCTAAAAATAAAACAACTATGCAAAAAGGAAACATTGGGGTAACGACAGACAACATTTTCCCCATCATCAAGAAGTTTTTGTACAGCGACCACGAGATTTTCGTGCGCGAATTAGTTTCGAATGCCGTAGATGCTTCACAAAAGTTGAAAACGCTGGCTTCGGTGGGCGAATTCAAAGGCGAATTGGGCGAACTGAAAGTCTCTGTGAACATCGACAAAGAGAAAGGCACTCTCACCTTCAGCGACCGCGGTATCGGCATGACGGCGGAAGACGTTGAGAAATACATCAACCAAATCGCTTTCTCCGGTGCAGAGGAGTTTATGGATAAATACAAAAACGACGCAGCAGCTATTATCGGTCACTTCGGACTCGGCTTCTACTCTTCGTTTATGGTATCGAAAAAGGTAGAAATCGTCACCCTTTCGCACAAAGAAAACGCCGAAGCCGTGAAATGGTCGTGCGAAGGCAACCCCGAGTACATCCTCGAACCTGCTACTCGCGACAGCCGCGGAACGGACATTATCCTCTACATCGACGACGAAAACAAAGAGTTTCTCGAAACGTCGCGCATCGAAGGTTTACTGACCAAATATTGCAAATTCTTGCCTATCGAGGTGGTTTTTGGCAAAGAGCAAGAGTGGAAAGATGGCAAATATGTGGATACGGACAAAGATAAACTGATTAACGAAACCTCTCCGGCATGGACCAAAAAACCTGCCGATTTGAAAGAGGAAGATTACAAGAAATTCTACTCTTCGCTCTACCCAATGAGCGACGAACCGTTGTTCTGGATTCACCTCAACGTAGATTTTCCGTTCAAACTGACCGGAATTCTCTACTTCCCGAAACTGAAAGCCAACATCGAACCAACGCGCAACAAGATTCAGCTCTACAGCAATCAGGTATTTGTGACTGACTCGGTAGAAGGCATCGTACCCGAATTCCTCACGCTGATGCACGGAGTAATCGACTCGCCGGACATTCCATTGAACGTATCGCGTTCGTATCTGCAAAGCGATGGCAACGTGAAGAAAATTTCGAGCCACATCACCAAAAAGGTAGCCGACCGCCTGCAAGAGATTTTCAAAGAAGACCGCAAACAGTTCGAAGAGAAGTGGGACAGCCTCAACATCATCATCCAATACGGAATGCTGACCGACGAGAAGTTCTACGAACGTGCTGAAAAATTTGTATTGTTGAAAAATAGCGACAACCAATATTTCACCCTCGAAGAGTATAAAACGCTCATCGAAAGTGGTCAGAAAGACAAAGACGACACCCTCGTTTACCTCTACTCTACCGACCGCGAACACCAATACAGCTACATCGACGCAGCGAAATCGAAAGGTTACGATGTGTTGATGATGGACGGACAACTCGATGTTCACTTCTTGGGAAAAATGGAACAAAAGTTTGAGAAATCACGCTTCGTGCGAGTGGATTCGGATGTAATCGAAAAACTGATTCCAAAAGATACTCACAAACAGGTGGAACTTTCGGAAGAAGAGAGAACGGCTATTCAGCAAGTGTTTAGCTCACAATTGCCGAAAGACGACAAGAAAAACTTCATCGTCACCTTCGAAGCATTGGGCGAAACCTCGCAACCAGTGATGGTTACGCAAAGCGAGTATATCCGCCGCATGAAAGAGATGTCGGCAATGCAACCGGGCATGAACTTCTACGGCGAACTACCCGACAGCTACAACCTCGTGCTCAACACCGAACATGCATTGGTGAAACGCATCCTCGAAGACGAGAAGTCGGCGTGCGGCGAGAAACTTTCACCCGTGTTGGCAGACATCAACGCAGCAAAAGGCAAACGTGATGCACTGAAAGCAGCACACGAAAAGCTGAAATCAGAAGAGATTCCGACAGCAGAGAAAGAGGAAATCGACAACAGCAACAAGCAAATCACCGAACTGGAAGCGCATCGCAACTCCATTTTGGCAGATTATGCTACGAGCAACAAACTCGTGAGCCAGCTGATCGACATAGCCCTCCTCTCTAACGGAATGCTGAAAGGCGAATCGCTGAGCAACTTCATCAAGAGAAGTGTAGATATGCTCTAACTGAGTAATTGAATAACTGAATAATTGAGTAAGGCGCTTTCGATTGAGAGCGCCTTATTTTTGTTATTTCGCGAAAATCATTAATTTTGAACTTTCTAACTCAAATAGGACACTTATGAAAAAATCAATTCTTATTATCGCAACAATGGTATTTGCAGTTTCTGCATCTGCTCAAATCGGAACAGCGCTTGTCAATCAAGCGAAAGAAGCCATCAATGCAAAAACTGGAAAAACGCAAGTTAAAGTAGATTCTGCTGTCAGCAAAACAAGCAAAGTGACTGATCCTATTTTGCCAGGAGCAGCAGCGAATGTGAAAGCAAACGTAAAAGCAGCCATCGACAAGAAAGCACAAGCTGTAGCAGATTATATCGACGAAAAGCCTGCTGAACCAGCACCTGCTCAATCTATTGTAGCGCCAAAAGAAGCTGCAAAAACTGATGCTACCAAAACAAAAACGACAACAACCAAGAAGAAAAAGAAAACAAAAAAATAAAACTAATTTTAAATCACAATTACAAAAGGCATTCTCTTTGGGGAGTGCCTTGCTTTTTTCCTGAAAACCCGATTTTTGCCACCCTTCGAAAAATATTTTCTATCTTTGCCCTAAATAGTTGACTTATGTTTAAGAATATTCTCGAAATACTGGTTTTATTAGTGGTGCAACCCACAAAAGCGTGGAAAATCATTGCCGACCTCACCGAATCGCACGAAGAGTTTTTAAGCCATTTTATATATCCATTGATTGGTATTGCCACGCTGTGTGCCTTCGTTGGCGAATTGCTCGGCAACGGTGAATCGAACATTCAAAACTCACTCAAAGAAGCCACAGTGGTATTCACCAGCCTTTTTGCGGGTTATTATATGGCAACATTCTTCATTAAACAAACTTCCAACCGTTGGTTTAAACTCGAAGGTGATATCAAGTTTTTTCAGCGGTTTGTGGGTTATGCGATGGGAATCACATTCGTTATTAGTGCTGTTCTAGAACTGATGCCCGACCTTTTTTTTATTCGTGTGGCCAACCTAACGGTTTTCTACATCATGTGGAGTTCGGTCGAAGAATTCATTCAAGTTGACGAAAAAAAGAGAGTTCTTTTTGCAGCAACTTCAACCGTTTTAATTCTAACGTCTCCACTTATTATTGAGAAAATTCTCTACACATTGATGCCCGGAATGCACGCTCATTAAGCATTCTGAAATCCCATTTTCACCATAAAATCTGCAATGAAAATTTTATCAAGCAATATAAATATCAAAAATAAGCGTGCCAGTTTCGACTACGAGTTGGTCGATCAGTATGTGGCTGGCATTGTGCTGACAGGCACTGAAATCAAAGCCATACGACTAGGCAAAGCAAGTCTGGTCGACACCTTCTGCTTCTTCGCCAATGGTGAACTCTGGATAAAAAATATGCACATTGCGGAATACTTTTTTGGCAGTTACAACAATCACCAACCGCGTCGCGACAGGAAATTATTGCTTTCAAAAAAAGAACTCGCTAAGTTGCTCAAAGCCACCAAAGAGACTGGTTACACCATCATACCGAGCAAACTCTTTATCAACGAAAAAGGATTGGCTAAGCTTGTTATTTTCACCGCTAAAGGAAAGAAAGAGTACGACAAGCGCGATTCTCTACGAGAGAAAGACGACCGCCGCGAAATGGATCGAGCGTTTAAGAAATAAATTCAATTTGCCAATAATGTAATTGCAAATTCGCTAATTAAGAATTCGTAATATGATTCACACAACAAACAAGCCACTCATATTAGTCACCAACGACGACGGCTACGAGGCCAAAGGTATTGCATCGCTCATCCACAGCATTCGCGGATTGGGACAAATTGTGGTTATGGCTCCTGATTCTGCCCGCTCAGGTCAGTCGAGCGCCATCACGCCACACACTCCGCTTCGTTTTAGCAAAGTGAGTGAAGAGGGCGACGTTTCAATATATAAATGCAACGGCACTCCTGTCGATTGTATCAAATTAGCATTCAACCAACTATTGCATCGCAAACCAGATCTGATTGTATCGGGCATCAACCACGGCTCGAATTCGGCAGTTAACATTCACTACTCAGGTACTATGGGTGCTGTGATTGAAGGTTGCATCGCAGGAATACCCTCCATCGGGTTTTCGTTTTGTAACTATTTTCCGAATGCAGATTTTGCAGTAACGGAAAAATATGTGCGCACAATTGCAGAAGATGTCCTCAAAAATAGCGTTCCCAAAGGCGTTTGCCTCAACGTGAACATCCCCGATACGCCCGAAATTGAAGGAATACGCATCTGCCGACAAACAGATGCTGTATGGATGGAAGAATATGATAAACGCACCGATCCATTTGGTGGCCACTACTTTTGGTTAACCGGCTCGATGCATAACCGCGAACCCGAAGCTGAAGACACCTGCGAATGGGCGCTAAACAACAGCTACGTGTCGGTCGTTCCCTGCCAAATCGACCTTACGGCTTATCATTATATGGATGAATTGAAAACAAGATTGAAGTAAATGAATTGAACGCAAAGAAATTAATTTCGAACTATCAAAACAATTCAACGATGTTAGAATTAAGAAAAAATTGCGAGCATTGTGGCAAAAACCTACCCAATGAATCTTCTGAAGCAATGATTTGCTCTTTTGAATGTACATTTTGCACAGATTGCGTTGAAAATGTCCTGCACAATGTTTGTCCAAATTGTGGAGGTGGACTAGAACGACGACCGACAAGACCACATAAGCTATTAGTAAAATCCCCAATGCGTGCAGACAGAGTATTTGCCCCTATTGAATTCAACAAATTCTTGATAATAAACAAACATATTGAACCAAGAAAACGGTAAGTAACAATATTCAAAAAATGAACTATTTCATCATAGCAGGAGAAGCATCAGGTGACCTGCACGCCGCACACCTAATGCGCGAACTCAAAGTGCAAGACCCGAAAGCGGTATTTCGCTTCTTCGGTGGAGATTTGATGGTACAAGAAGGCGGCACACTCATCAAGCATTACCGCGAGTTGGCCTTTATGGGTTTTATTCCAGTGTTGCTCAACCTGCGCACCATCCTCCGAAACATGGAGATTTGCAAGACTGAAATTCGAAAATTCGCACCCGATGTGGTGATTCTTGTGGATTATCCCGGATTCAACCTGAAAATTGCAAAATTCGTAAAACAAGAGCTTTCAATTCCCGTTCACTACTACATTTCCCCTAAAATATGGGCATGGAAAGAGTACCGCATCAAAGATATCAAACGTTATGTTGATGTGATGCTTTCAATTCTGCCTTTCGAAGTCCCGTTTTATGCCAAACATAATTACCCCATCACCTACGTTGGCAATCCTACGCTCGACGAGATCCATCATTTTCAGCAGAATCACCCAAAATCTGATGAGTTTTTATCAAGAAATAAACTTAACGAAAAGCCTATTGTCGCACTTTTGGCAGGAAGCCGTAAACAGGAAATTAAGAAGAATTTATCGCTGATGCTAGAGGCATCGAATTCCTTCCCCGAATATCAGTTTATCATTGCTGGAGCACCTGGCATCGAAGAGAATCACTACCAAAGTTACATCGCAAACACAAACGTTCGCATCGTTTTCGGCCAAACTTATGCACTGCTTCAACATGCTCAGGCCGCACTTGTCACTTCCGGTACAGCCACATTGGAAACAGCCATTTTCGGTGTTCCGCAAGCTGTTTCGTACTACGCCAGCGGTGGAAAATTGCTTTATGCCATTATGGAAAAGTTACTGAAAGTCAGGTTCGTATCCTTGGTCAATTTAATCGAAGATCGTGCAGTGGTCAAAGAGTTGCTCGGCTACAAAGCCTCAGCCGAAAGTCTGAAAGATGAACTTCAAAATCTGCTTGAAAACAAAACGTATCGTCAAGGGATACTTCAAGGCTATACCGAAATGAGCAAAAAACTAGGAGAACCTGGAGCACCAGAGCATGCTGCCAAGGCAATTATTAACCATTTAACTACTTCTGCAACTCACCAAATAGAGATTTAAAAACCCTCTTTCGACTTACAACTTATGACTTACGACTTATGTCTCTTTTTAATGAAATTATAACCTCAAAATCAACGAACTAAAAGCAGAATTTTGTACTTTTGCAAAAATTATAATCAAAGCGCAATTTATGTCAGAAAACAAAAGGATAAAATCGGCATTAGTTTCTGTCTTCCACAAAGACGGGCTTGACGAAATTATCACTAAATTACACAATGAAGGAGTAAAATTTATCTCAACTGGAGGCACTCAAGAGTTCATCGAATCATTGGGTTATCCATGCGAGGCAGTTGAAGATTTGACAGGTTACCCATCTATTTTAGGTGGAAGAGTAAAGACATTGCACCCAAAAGTTTTCGGTGGAATTCTTTGTCGTCGCGAGTTGGATGGTGATTTAGCTCAAATCGAACAATACGAAATTCCTGAAATTGACTTGGTGATTGTTGATCTTTATCCTTTCGAAGCAACTGTGGCATCTGGAGCAGAAGACGCTGCGATTATCGAAAAAATTGACATCGGTGGCATTTCACTGATTCGCGCAGCAGCCAAAAACCACAAAGATGTGATCATCGTAGCTTCGAAAGCGCAATATACTCCCCTACTTGAACTTCTCGAAGAACAAGGTGCACAAACTACTCTCGAAGAGCGTCGTTGGTTTGCAAAAGAGGCATTTGCCGTTTCTTCGGGTTACGACGCAGCCATTTTCAACTATTTCGACGACAACGAAGGAAGCTATTTCCGCGGTGCCAAAGACAGCGCCAAAGTGCTTCGATATGGTGAAAACCCTCACCAAAAAGGTGTTTTCTACGGACAGTTCGAAGAGATGTTTGAGCAACTTCAAGGAAAAGAAATTTCGTACAACAACCTACTCGATATTGATGCTGCCGTTTCGCTCATCGCCGAATTCGACGATTTGACATTCGCCATTCTGAAACACAACAACGCCTGCGGATTGGCTTCTGCCCCGACCATGCTCGAAGCTTGGAACAAAGCATTGGCGGGCGATCCAGTTTCGGCATTCGGTGGCGTGTTAGTCACAAACGAAATTATGGACAAAGCAAGTGCAGAAGAAATTAACAAGCTTTTCTTCGAGGTAATCATTGCTCCAGATTACGATATGGACGCGCTCGAAGTGTTAACTTCTAAGAAAAACCGCATTATCCTGATTCAAAAACAGCCAGTTAAAGGCGGACAAATGTCGCGCACATTGTTGAACGGCGTTTTGGTACAAGATAAAGATTCGAAAACAGAAACAGCAGCCGATTTGAAAGTGGTAACTATCAAAAAAGTTTCTGACCAAGAAATAGCAGATTTGTTGTTTGCCAATAAAATCGTAAAACACAGCAAATCAAACGCAATTGTATTAGCAAAAAATAATCAACTGATAGCAAGCGGCGTAGGGCAAACTTCTCGCGTAGATGCATTGCGTCATGCGATTGAGAAAGCGAGCTCATTCGAATTTGACTTGAGCGGTACGGTGATGGCGTCTGATGCTTTCTTCCCTTTCGCAGATTGCGTGGAGATTGCTCATCAAGCAGGTGTTGTTTCAGTAATTCAACCAGGCGGATCAGTTCGCGACCAAGATACAATTGACTATTGCAACAAAAATGGATTGTCGATGGTTACCACTGGTTTCCGTCACTTTAAACATTGATTTTTCCAAGATGTTAAAGGAGTTAAGAAGTTATAGAAGTTAATGAATTAGCTGAATAACAACTTACAACTTTTGACTTATAACTTATAACTTATATTTAAATAAATGGGATTATTCTCTTTAACACAGGAAATTGCGATGGACCTCGGGACCGCCAATTCTATCATTATTCATAATGGTAAAATAGTGGTGGATGAGCCTTCTATCGTAGCGTTGGACAGACGTACCGACAAGCTACTTGCCGTCGGTCAGCAAGCCCAACAGATGCACGGAAAGACCCACGAAAACATTCGCACCATTCGCCCATTGCGCGACGGTGTGATTGCCGACTTCTATGCTTGCGAGCAGATGATGCGCGGAATGATTAAGATGGCAATGCCGAAAAATGGCTGGTTTTCATCTTCGCTTCGTATGGTTATCAGCATTCCTTCGGGAAGTACCGAGGTAGAGATTCGTGCGGTACGTGACTCGGCAGAACACGCAGGTGGTCGCGACGTATATTTGATTTACGAACCAATGGCTGCTGCCATCGGTATCGGACTAGACGTGGAAGCTCCGGAAGGAAACATGGTTGTTGACATCGGTGGAGGATCTACAGAGATTGCTGTTATCTCTCTGGGTGGTATCGTGTCGAACAAATCTATCCGCATCGCGGGTGACGATTTGACTGCCGACATTCAGGAATATATGCGCCGTCAGCACAACATCCGTGTGGGCGAACGTACTGCAGAACAAATCAAAATCCACGTTGGGTCCGCTCTTACAGAGTTGGAAAATCCACCAGAAGATTTTATCGTTCGCGGACCAAACCAAATGACAGCATTGCCAATGGAAGTGCCAGTTTCGTATCAAGAAGTGGCACATTGCATCGAAAAATCGATTTCTAAAATCGAAACTGCGGTGTTGGCAGCTTTGGAGCAAACTCCTCCTGAATTGTATGCTGATGTAGTAAACAACGGAATTTGGTTAGCAGGTGGTGGAGCATTGCTTCGCGGTCTTGACAAACGTTTGACTGAAAAAATCAACATCCCATTCCATATTGCTGAAGACCCACTTTTGGCGGTTGCTCGCGGTACTGGAATTGCGTTGAAAAATATTGATAAATTCTCTTTCTTAATTCGATAAGAATATAAGCAAGATTTGTCTCACAAGTCTGATTTTCATCTAAATTTGGGTGAAAAACAGGTTTATGAGACATCTTATTTAATACTATCAGATGCGAAACCTGATTCAATTTTTGATGAAACACAGCTATTTGCTGGTACTGTTAATCTATTTAGCAGTTGGATTCGCTATGCTTTTCAATTTCAACGTCTACCATCGGAGTGTTTGGTTGGGGTCGAGCAATAAATTATCAGGTGAAGTCTTTAATCTCTCATCTGAAGTGACAAGCTATTTTAATTTAAGAGAGACCAATGCACAGCTTTTGGAGAAAAATAGCCTGTTGCAAAAACGGCTATTACAACTTGAAGAGCAAATTAAAATCAATAATTCAGGAAAATTAGTTGATGATACAACCGAAACAAGTGTATTCAAAAAATACAAATTTGTAACAGCTCAAGTAATCAACAACAGCATTTCGCGGCTTCAAAACTACATCACCCTAAACAAAGGAAAATTAGAAGGCATTGAACCTGAAATGGGCGTAATTGACCAAAATGGTGTTGTAGGTATTGTATCTTCTGTTTCCGACCACTTTTCTGTTGTAATCTCTGCACTTAACCCAAAATTGAAACTTAGTGCAAAACTGAAACGAAGCAACTGCTTCGGGTCAGTAGCTTGGACTGGTTCAAACTCAAAATTCGGAATTTTGGAAGAATTGCCACGTCACGTTCGATTCAACAAAGGTGATACGCTCATTACGAGCGGTTATTCGGCCGTTTTTCCAGAAGGCATAACAATTGGATTTGTAGAAGAAAAACAAAATCCACAAAACGTCGGAACAAAACCGATTAAAGTTCGTTATTCGACTCAATTCGACCAATTAGGTTTTGTGCAAATCATTACCAATCACCTTCAACAAGAACAAAAAAAGATAGAAAGCCAAGTTCAATAACCATGTTCTTATCCTTTATAAAATATACATTCACGTTTATTGCTCTCCTGTTTATTCAGGTGACTGTACTCAATAATTTCACCTTTTTGGGATGGGCAACACCCTATTTGTATATCTATTTTATCATAATACTACCAACCAATATTTCGAAAAGTTGGTTGTTTACTTTGGCTTTTATTCTTGGTTTTTCAATCGATATTTTTTGCAATACTCCTGGTATGCACTCCATTGCAGCACTGACTACTGCGGCATTGCGCGAGATTATACTAAGACTATACTTCTCAACAGATGAAATTGAGTCAAGCACACCATCTGCATTTACTTATGGATTGTGGAGATTTATGCGATATGCCCTCACTGTGGTCGCATTACACCACTTTACATTGTTGGTTCTCGAGTCTTTTGTCTTCCTTAACTTTTGGTTATTAATTGGCAAAATTATAGTTTCCACACTCTTCTCCACGTTACTAATATTTTCATTGGAAACGTTTAAACTCTCTCGTCGGTGAGCATTGAACATAAATATGACAACAGACGCTATTTAGTAGCGGGAGCTGCTATTTTCGTTGCACTGATGTTTGTCGTTCGTCTGTTTTTCTTGCAAGTAATCGATAGCGACTACAAAAATTTTGCCGACAACAACGCATTTCTCAAGAAAACAATTTTTCCGTCTCGTGGTCTGTTTTATGACAGATATGGAAAACTATTGGTTTTCAATCAACCTACCTACGATATAATGGTTGTCACACGCGAGATCCAATCGCTCGACACGCTCGACTTCTGCAAAACGATGGGGATGACCAAAGAGGCTTTCATCGAAAGGATTGAGCGAATCAAAGACCGCAAATTAAACCCAAACTACTCCTCCTACTCGCCACAAGTCTTTATGACTCAATTAACTCAACAAGAGTATGGGACTTTGCAGGAAAAACTTTATCGATACACAGGTTTTTTTATCCAGAGTCGGACCTTACGCGAATATGTTTTTCCCAGTGCTCCTCACCTTTTTGGCAGCATGGCAGAGGTCACGCGCAAAGAACTTGACAACGACGACTACTATACTCAAGGAGATTTTATTGGTCGGTCAGGAATCGAAAAGCAATACGAAGAAAAAATTCGTGGAGATAAGGGTTACGAAATACTCCTCCGAGATGCCTACGGCCGTATAAAAGGAAAATACGAAAACGGAAAATTTGATAAAACGCCTGTTGCGGGAAAAAATCTGATTCTAACCATCGATGGCGAACTTCAGAAATATGGGGAGATACTAATGCAAGGTAAATTAGGAAGCATCGTAGCCATAGAGCCCTCTTCAGGAGAAGTTTTAGCCATGATTTCTGCACCCTCGTATAATCCATCTTCATTAAACGGCCGAGAGCGAGGCAAGAATTACGGAGCACTTGAACGCGATCCAAATAAACCACTTTTCGACCGACCATTGATGGCAACTTATCCTCCAGGGTCAACTTTCAAAACCACGCAAGCGCTTTTAATGCAACAAGAGGGAATTCTGCATGCAAACACGTTTTTCCCTTGCGCGATGGGTTTCCCTTATGGGTCGCACAAGTTGGGTTGTCACTCGCATCCATCACCACTCGATTTGAGTCATTCTATAGAGCATTCTTGCAACGCATATTATTGCTACGCTTTGCGAAATATGCTAGAAAACAGAACGAAATACCCAAATATTCAGACCGCTTTCGACACATGGAAAGAGTATATGGTAAAAATGGGTTTTGGGTATAAGACTGGTATCGATTTACCAGGTGAGAAACGAGGTCTAATTCCAAACAGTACATTCTACAATAAAATTTATGGTGAACGAGGTTGGCGTGCGGTCACTATTATATCCATTGCAATTGGGCAGGGTGAAGTTTTGGCAACACCGGTTCAAATCTGCAATCTTGCAGCAACCATAGCCAACAAAGGATTCTACGTCACACCACATGTTGTCAGAGCCATTGAAGATACCATTATTGAGAAAAAGTACAAAATCAAGAATTTCACCGGCATCGATTCAAAGTATTACGACGTAGTTCAAGAAGGAATGGCACTCTCAGTTCAAGCGGGGACATCTACAGCGGCTCAACTGCCCGACATTGAAATATGTGGTAAAACAGGAACAGCGCAGAATCCACACGGCGAAGACCACTCAATTTTTATGGCATTTGCTCCACGCAAAAATCCTAAAATTGCTATTGCAGTTTATGTCGAAAATGCTGGCTTTGGAGCACGCTACGCTGCACCAATCGCCTCATTGATGATTGAAAAATATTTGAAACGAAAAATTGCGGAAAACCGCAAATACAAAGAAGAGCAACTTAGAAAAACAGTAATCACTCCTCATGGGATCAAGACGTATCAACTTGTGGAAAGAGTTAGACTGGTGGACAGTACTCATGTATCTGAGTCTAGTCCTGATCGGGTGGATTAGCATTTATGCATCTACATACGATTTCGACCACGCTAGCATTTTTGACTTTGCTGAACGATCGGGTAAGCAATTACTCTGGATTGGTCTAGGCACTGTCATCGCTTTTTGTATACTTATGATCGACAGTGACATTTACGAAAGATTTGGATATGTAGCTTATGCTGGGATGCTTCTGTTGTTATTTGTCACTATTTTTATTGCTCCTGATATAAAAGGCTCTCGTTCTTGGCTCGTTCTTGGACCAATAAGTCTGCAGCCAGCAGAATTTGGGAAATTCGCAACCGCTTTGGCGCTTGCCAAATTATTTGGCGAATACCAATTTCAGTTTAAAAATATCAAGAACTATGTACGTATGGGGATGATTGTTCTCATCCCTTTCTTACTCATTTTAATGCAAAAAGAGACAGGATCTGCATTGGTTTACAGTGCGTTTATGATTGTTCTTTACCGCGAGGGTATGAGTCCATTGATTATGCTTGGCGGATTCGTTAGTGCAACACTTTTTATAATCTCTCTCAAATTTGCAGATACAATTGCAGGTACCACTCCTGTAGGAAGTTTATTGGTCTATCTGATTATACAGGCAGTGATTGTTTTATTCATCATTTTATCATCTAGAAAGCAGTTTATTGCACAAAACATTCTTATAGGGACTTTAGCCATTTTCTCTCTCTCAGGATTAATTTCTTGGTTTGGTGTTTCTTTTAATTTTGCATGGATAGCCTTGGGTTGCATAATTATTTCTCTAATTTATATCATTATTATGATTTTAAAAGAGAATATTAGAGAGCTTTGGATTATTGTAATGATTACTGTGGCTTCACTCCTTTTCTCTCTATCGGTAAATTATGCGTTCAATAATATTCTCGAGCCTCATCAACAGGTCAGAATCCGTGTTTCATTGGGATTGGAAGATGATCCAAGAGGCGTCGGATACAATGTAAATCAATCGAAAATCGCAATTGGATCTGGGGGATTTTTAGGGAAAGGGTTCTTGAATGGCACCCAAACAAAGCTCAATTATGTTCCAGAGCAAGACACCGATTTCATATTTTGCACGATTGGTGAAGAAGAAGGTCTTTGGGGTTCTGTTGGAACTATTTTGTTATTTACCGCCTTAATTTTACGACTTATTTACATGGCAGAACGACAACGTACTGTTTTTACGCGTATATATGGTTATTGCGTAGCCAGCATTTTCCTATTCCATTTACTCATAAACATAGGTATGGTTACTGGATTAACTCCAGTCATTGGTATACCTTTACCATTCTTTAGCTACGGTGGTTCTTCGTTATGGGGTTTCACTATTCTACTTTTTATCTTTCTGAGATTGGACGTTGCTCGACTTGAAAGGCTATAAAGTAATCGCAGATTCCAATGTCAAAATACGGAAATAATCACATTTTAACCTACTCTATTCAATAAATTGAGAAAATAGTCGTTATAAATAGTTGTTGATTTCGATTATTGATTCAATTCGACTTAAAAAAGGTGTTATTTTCTGAAAATACAATTATCAAACCCGATTCTATTTGCGCTTCAAAGGCTTAATGATTACATTTGTAAGACTTTTGAACGAACCTTTAAATATGCATAAACCATCCATCCCTAAAGGAACAAGAGATTTCTCTCCATCAGAAATGACGCGAAGAAATTATATATTTAACACGATTAAAGATGTTTTTCACCTATTTGGATTTCAACAAATTGAAACTCCTGCAATGGAAAACCTATCCACTCTTATGGGTAAATATGGCGAGGAAGGAGATAAACTGTTATTTAAAATACTTAATTCAGGCGATTTTCTGAATGGAATCGCTACAGAAACATTAGCACAAACACCAGCCAATCTACTATCAACAAAGATTTCTGAGAAAGGGCTTCGCTACGATTTAACCGTTCCGTTTGCACGTTATGTAGTTATGAATCGCAACGAAATCACATTCCCATTTAGGCGCTTTCAGATTCAACCTGTTTGGCGAGCCGACAGACCTCAACGGGGTCGTTATCGAGAATTCTATCAATGCGATGCCGATGTTGTGGGTTCAGACTCCTTACTAAATGAGGTAGAATTAATCCAAATTATCGACCAAGTGTTCTCAAAGCTTAACCTCAGGGTGGCTATAAAAATGAACAACCGGAAAATTCTAAGTGGAATAGCAGAAGTTATTGGAGAACCCGATAGAATTATAGACATTACCGTTGCAATAGATAAACTCGACAAGATTGGACTCGAAAATGTTAATGCAGAACTTGCAGCTAAAGGAATTTCAATTGAAGCCATTTCGAAGCTTCAGCCAATCATAGAGCTACAAGGATCGAACAAAGAAAAACTTGAAACACTTTGTCAATCGTTATCATCCTCTGAAATAGGCCTCAAAGGGATAGAAGAGCTTGAGTTTATATTGAGAAAAACAGCAGTTTTGGGTATAACTTGTCAATTAGACATTGATTTAACGCTTGCTCGAGGGCTCAATTACTATACTGGAGCCATATTTGAAGTAAAATCATTAGATGTGCCTATAGGAAGTATATCAGGTGGTGGCAGGTATGACAATCTGACTGGAGTATTTGGATTGCAGGGCGTTTCGGGTGTTGGAATCTCTTTTGGTGCCGATCGGATTTATGACGTTTTAAGCCAATTGAATTTATTCCCTGATGAATCGGTTCAATCTACGCAAGTACTATTTTTAAATTTTGGTGATAAGGAAGAGGAGTTTTGTTTACCCATCTTGGCTAATTTGCGCAAAAATGGGATCAAAGCAGAAATTTATCCTGATGCTGCAAAATTAAAAAAACAACTAAGTTACGCAGATTCAAAAGGAATCAAATTTGTCATTATCGCCGGAGATAATGAAATTAACCAAAGTAAATTGCAACTAAAGAATATGCAAACAGGGGAACAAAACTTAATAACAATAGACAACTTGACTCAATTCATCAATTAAAGACTATTATCATGCATTTCCCTGTTAATATTAATTAACCCTTAAATGCGAATGATTTTTTTAACTATTTTTGCAAAAAATTTCTGTTCATCAAAACGTCTTAACAATTTTAATTTTACATTGCGTCGAAGCATGTTACAACAAAAAAATACAATTGTATGAAAACATCTTATTTTTTAATATTTTCTTTGATTTTCGCCTTATCATCTTGCACCTCTTACAAAAAAGTACCATACCTTCAGGGCGCAGAGAAATTAACTAAAGAAGATTTGAGTGTAATCAATGCTCAATACGCACAGAAGATTATGCCTAGCGACCTGCTTTCGATAACAGTGAATGCAACAACGCCCGAAAGTGCCATACCATTTAATCTTCCATTGATACCAACTTCTAAAATGGAAAATGGTAATTATGGGCTCAACACTGCTTTTGGAATACAAAGCTATTTAGTTGATTCAGAGGGGAATATTGAATTCCCTATTCTTGGAAAATTTAATGTCACTGGATTAAGCAAAGCAGAATTGCAAGATCTCATTAAAAAGAAAATATACCCACAATATATTAAAGAAGACCCCATTGTCACTGTTCGATTTGTTAACTACAAAGTTTCATTACTTGGAGAGGTTGCAAGACCTGGAACTTATTCTGTAATCAATGACAAAATCAACATCCTTGAGGCACTTTCACTAGCAGGTGACATGACAATATATGGTCGCCGTGACAACGTGATGGTGATGCGAGAAAATCAAAAAGGAGAAAAAGAGATTATTCGCATTGACTTAACTAAAACAGACATTCTAAAATCTCCCTATTTTTATCTTCAGCAAAACGACATTATCTATGTTCAACCCAACAAATCTCGTGCTAGAGGTGCTGATATCGGATCAGCAGAAAATCTCACAATTTCAATTGTAGGGACTTTAATCTCACTAACTAGTATTATTATTACAGTGCTTAAGTAAAATAAAATTTATTGCTTTAATTTACAATATACAATCAAAAGATGGAATTAAAAGATTTAAAAGACCTTCTCGAATTAGAGGAAGAGAAAGATAATATCAATATTCGTGAGATAGCAATCAAATACTCCCGTCTATGGAAAATTTTCGCTATATCTGTTTCAATATGCCTCTTCTTTGGATTCATTTACTCTTTAACATTGATTCCCAAAGTCAATGTATCCGCATCTATTCTGATTAAGGCAAAAGATGGTATGAGTAATCCGTTAAAAGAGCAAATGGGCTTTCTTGACAATATGGATATACTTGGCGCAAAAGATAATGTACAAGATGAAGTGTTGGTATTGAACAGCAAAAGTCTGTTTATCAAAGTTGTCAACGAACTAAAGCTACACACAACCTACAAGTTGGATGGTCGTTTTAAAGAAACAGAGCTTTACGACAAATCACCAGTCATTGTGTCAATGCAATCTGAAAGCTTAGATACACTTACCGCACCAATTAAAATGAATGTTGATTTTTCAGAAGATGGTATATATATCAATGGCATTTGCGAAAAAAGTTTCTGGAAAACTATAAAATTTGATCAAGTTATCCAATCATTCCCTGCATTTATTAACACACCAATGGGTATGATTACTTTAACTAGAAATGCTCAGATACCATTACCTACAAAAGGCATTAAAATTACCATTCTAAACCCTTTATCTGCGGCATATCAATTACAAAGTTCTTTTAAAATTGATTTAGCTGATAAAAAAGCAAATGTCATTACAATCTCAGTTCCAACTGAAAATGTAAAAAAAGGGAAAGATATTGTATCCAAACTTATTGAGTTATACAATATTGCTTCTATTGACGAGAAGAACAGAACTTCCATAAGTTCAATCAAATTCATTGACGAAAGGCTAGGCTTGATTACTGGGGAATTGTCGAGTGTGGAAAAAAGTGTGGAAAATTACAAAAAAGCAAATAAACTGACTGATATTGAAGCAGAATCACGTCAATTCATTGAGCAAAATGGTAGTTTTGAAAAAGCTCGTTTAGAAATTGAAACTCAAATTAATTTGGTCGATTTTGTTGATAAATACATCAAGAAAGAAGAAAATAAATATGGCATTGTACCCAACATCGGCATAAAGGATGCCGACCTATCAAATGTTTTGAAAGATTACAATGATTTATTATTTACAAGAGATAGACTTATACGCACAACTTCCGATACGAATCCAATCATTATTGATATTGAGCGAAGAATAAAAGCTATACGTACAGCTATAGTAGCATCAATTGAGAGTTCTAGAAAAGGTCTTCTTATCTCGAAGAGCGATATGGATAGACAAGACCGAACTCTCACGTCAAGAATCAAAGCAGTACCACGCCAAGAAAGAGAATTTATAGAGATTAAGAGACAACAGGAAATTAAAGCAGCTTTATACACTTATTTGCTTCAAAAAAGAGAAGAGAATAGCTTAACTTTAGCTATTGGAATACCGACTGCGCGTGTAATTGAAGAGCCCCTCGCAGATGCGAAACCAGTTTCTAAAAGTGGAAGTTTTTATCTCACAATTGCTTTTCTTTTGGGTCTCATCTTCCCAGTTATATTTTTCTACTTTAAAGACCTATTCAGAGCAAGAATTACTAGTCGTGCAGAACTTGAAGCTGGCACAACAGTTACTGTTCTTGGGGAACTGCCCGAATACAAAGGCAAAGAACAGATTGTGGTTAAAGCCGGCTCCAATGAACCAATTGCTGAGATGTATAGACTTTTAAGAGCCAACTTGCAATTTGTATTACACGACAAATCGAAGAAGGTGGTTAATGTCACTTCATCGGAATCGGGCGAAGGTAAAACTACATTTGCATTGAATTTAGCTATGGCATTGGCTTTGACGGGCAAGAAAGTACTTGTCGTCGGATTGGATATTCGAAAACCGGCACTAAACGAATATGTAAACGCTTCACACAACCAAGGTATCACGTCTTTTTTATCGGGTATCGAACCTGACTACCGGAAATTGATTCAAAAAACAAATTTAAGTGAAAACTTATTTATTATTCTTGCTGGTACTATTCCTCCAAATCCAAATGAGCTGCTTCTGAAAGATTCACTTGACGAACTTTTTGTCTCACTTCGAGAAGAATATGACTTTATAATCACAGATAGTTCTCCTGTTGGCTTAGTATCAGATCCATTGCTGATAGACCGATTGGTAGATGTGAACCTCTACATCGTAAGGGCTCACTTCACTCACAAACACGATATACGTCTAATAAACGATATCTACAAAAAGAACAAATTGAAGAATATGTATATTGTGATGAAAGGTAGTGACATTATTCCAAAGCCTTACGGTTATTCAAAGAAACCCTATGGAATAAAATAGCCTTCAGCAAACCACTATTGAAGGATGTCATTACTGACATCCTTTTTTTTTGACCAATACACCAAATTTAATTATATTTGTACTCTGCACACACAGAAACTTTAATAACACAATTAACTAACACAAAAAAAAATGACAACACAAAAAGTAGCATTAATTACTGGAATTACAGGGCAAGATGGGGCCTATCTTGCGGAATACCTTTTAAAGAAAGGGTATATTGTACACGGGTTAAAGCGTCGTAGTTCATCGTTTAATACCGATCGCATTGATCACCTCTACCAAGATCCACACATCGAAAATCGTAATCTCGTACTTCATTATGGAGATTTGACTGATTCGATGAATCTCACCCGAATTATACAAGAAACACAGCCTGACGAGATTTACAACCTCGCAGCCATGAGTCACGTGAAAGTAAGCTTCGACACACCTGAATATACGGCTAATGCTGATGGAATTGGAACTTTGCGTATACTTGAGGCAGTTCGCCTTTTAGGTTTAGTAGAAAAAACACGGATTTATCAGGCTTCAACTTCTGAATTATATGGCTTAGTACAAGAGATCCCTCAACGTGAATCAACTCCTTTCTATCCAAGAAGTCCTTATGCTGCCGCTAAAATGTATGCCTACTGGATTACAGTCAACTACCGTGAAGCCTACAATATGCATGCCAGCAATGGTATTTTATTCAATCACGAATCACCGATTCGAGGCGAAACTTTCGTAACTCGTAAAATTACTCGTGCAATCAGTAAAATTGCCTTAGGATTTCAAAGTGATCTATTTCTTGGCAACCTCTCTTCGCAGCGCGATTGGGGTCATGCCAAAGATTACATTCGTGCGATGCACCTGATTTTACAACAAGAAAAACCATCTGATTACGTAATTGCTACTGGCGTAACAACGACTGTTCGTGATTTTGTAAAAAAATCATTTGCATATGTAGGTGTTAACATCGAATTCAAAGGAGAAGGTGTTGATGAAAAAGGGTATATTGGTGCTATCGACGACACATTGTTTTCTGAAAGAGTTAGTCCTCTAGCTTTGGATGGATTCAAAGCACAGCAAGGCAAAGCTGTTGTACATGTAGATCCAAAATACTTTAGACCAACCGAGGTGGAATTATTAATTGGTGATCCTACTAAATCTAAAACAGTTTTAGGTTGGGAACCAGAATATGATCTACAAGGATTGGTTGAAGATATGATGCAAAGTGATATTCACCTCATGAAAAAAGACGAATACCTTCGTCAAGGTGGATACCGCATCAATAACTATTTTGAGTAAGAACTGATCTGCTACAAACAAGTAGACTGACACTGTTTCTTCCTGTCTGCCGTCAGGCAGACAGGTATACTTGGCGATCATCAGGTAGTCTTGTTTTATTTAAACTCATTTACTTTAAAAATATGATTGAAAAATCAGCCAAAATATATGTTGCTGGACATCTCGGTATGGTAGGTTCAGCTATTATCAGAAACCTTTCGCAAGCAGGTTACTCAAACATCATCACCCGTACATCTAAAGAGTTGAACCTCATTAATCAGGCAGATGTGGAGGTGTTTTTCGAAACAGAAAAGCCTGATTATGTTGTTTTAGCAGCGGCGAAGGTTGGCGGTATCGTTGCAAATAACGTCTACAGAGCTCAATTCATCTACGAAAACTTGATGATTCAGAACAATGTGATTCACTCTGCACACAAGAATGGTGTCAAAAAACTGCTCTTTCTTGGGTCGTCTTGCATCTATCCCCGACTTGCACCTCAGCCAATATTAGAAGAGCACCTGTTGACGGGTCTTCTAGAGCCAACTAATGAGCCATATGCAATTGCCAAAATCGCAGGAATTAAAATGTGTGAGGCGTATCATGCTCAATACGGAGCTAATTTTATCTCTGTGATGCCCACCAATTTATATGGTGAGAATGACAATTACGACTTGGAGAAAAGCCATGTTTTACCAGCATTGATTCGTAAAATGTATCTAGGTGGTTGTTTAAAGAATGGCAATTGGACAGCATTGCAAGCAGACTTGAATAAAAGACCTGTAGAGGGCGTAAATGGTTCATCCTCTCAAAAAGAGATATTGGCTATTCTGCTTAAGTATGGTATAAACGAATCGTCAGTTACTCTTTGGGGAACAGGCAGTCCTTTGCGAGAGTTCTTGCACGTAGACGATATGGCCGATGCATCCGTATTTGCCCTTCAACATTTCGATGCGCCAAATACCATTCCCTCCCATCTCAATGTAGGGAGTGGAACGGATCTGTCGATTAAGGAATTGGCTGAAATTGTGCAGCAGGTTACACAATACGATGGGCAACTCATTTGGGATAGTTCAAAACCAGATGGAACGCCTCGAAAACTTATGGACAATAGTAAATTGACCTCACTCGGATGGAAAGTTAAAATATCATTACAGGAAGGAATCAGCAAGGTTTACGCTGACTATTGCAAATAACCAATAGAGCAATTTAATTTTCCAAACATATTAGTGTGAATTCGTAGATTATAGAGGGATATTCTTCACTCGGTATAGCGGATTCACACTATATTTTTTAATTCATCATCAAAATCGCAGCGTTGGTAAATTATTATCTACAGGTTTCACGAATTTGCACAGATTCAAATTCTTCTAGCGTGCATTCGGGATAAAAAAAGTAGAATATAAATCTCTATTTTCTTGCCACGAGCTCTCTGAAGGGACTATAGTTAGTGCTAATTAGGTGACAAAGATGCGTTTTTGTACATTATTTGTATAGCATAATTCTAAGTTTGTAGTCGGCAAAAGCCCAATTTGTTGACAGGCAGGTTGAGGACTTTTGAAGGTGAAATCATATTTCTCATATTATTTAAAAGCACTTCAAAACCGTTTAACGTACAAAACAAGAAACAGGAAGACCTTCAAACTCGGTTTGATGTATAAAACAAGAAACCGTTAAACCTTCAAACCTGGTTTGATGTATGAAACATAAATCAGGATGACCTTCAAACTTGGTTTGATGTATAAAACAAGAAACAGGATGAGCTCCAAACTAAGTTTCATGCACAAAACAAGAAACAGTTTATCCTTCAAACCTGGTTTGATATACAAAACAAGAAACGGGTAGACCTTTTCGTACCGAAATGGAAGGTACATAAGTCGACCTCACAAAAAGACTTTCACAACGAATGTGTAATTCTCTAAAGTCCACATTGGCATGTCGGCTAATAAACACATTAACTAATTGTCAAAAATTTATCCACACATTACACAGATTTTTTTCACAAATTCAAATTCTTCAAATCTCTGATCTTCAAATTTCCATATTGGCACAATAGAAAATTTACACATTCACGAATTATCAAAGCGGCAAATTTACTAATTGTTACATTGGCAAATCAATCCCATTAAATCAAGCAAAAACCACACTATAAATGTTGCTTTTTTTTGCTTTGTTTGGCAACCACTTAAAAAAAGAAGTTATCTTTGCCAATTAAGGATAATTGTCAAATACAATCAAACAAAAATAATAACAGGTCAAATTAATCCTAAAATAATGAAGACTTATTTAGTAACAGGTGGAGCCGGGTTTATCGGAGCGAATTTTGTAAAGATGATGTTAAACAAATACGCTGACAACATTCGTTTGGTCGTATTGGATGAGTTAACTTATGCTGGTAATCTCGGCACAATTGTCACTGATATCGAAGACTCACGGTGCGAATTTGTGAAAGGTGATATATGCGACAAAGCGTTAGCAAACGAACTTTTCACAAAATATAATTTTGATTATGTCGTAAATTTTGCTGCAGAAAGCCACGTGGACAGAAGCATCGAAAACCCTCAACTATTTTTGATTACCAATATCCTTGGTACGCAAAACCTGCTTGACGCAGCTCGCAAACATTGGGTGACAGGAAAAGACGAACACGGCTATCCAACCTGGCGTGAAGGAGTAAAATTTCATCAAGTATCGACAGATGAAGTCTATGGAAGCCTTGGTGCTGAAGGTTATTTCACCGAGACCACCCCACTCGACCCACGCAGCCCATACAGTGCATCTAAGACCAGTGCCGACCTATTCGTTCAGGCATACCACGAAACATACAAAATGCCCGTTACGACTACTCGTTGCTCAAACAACTACGGGCCTTACCATTTTCCAGAGAAACTGATTCCACTAATTATCAAGAATATCCTTGAAGGAAAATCACTTCCTGTTTATGGCGATGGCACGAACGTACGCGATTGGTTGTATGTGGAAGACCACTGCAAAGCAATTGATATGGTGGTGAATGATGGACGCGTAGGGCAAGTGTATAACGTAGGTGGACACAACGAAAAACAGAACATCGAAATTGTCAAATTGACCATTTCAACGATTCGTGATTTAATGACTGCTACTCCAGCTTATCGCGAAGTTTTGAAGAAAAAAGAGGTAATAAACGGCGAAATTAGTATAGAATGGATTAACGAAAGTCTTATCACCTATGTAAAAGACCGCCTTGGGCACGACCAACGATACGCCATTGACCCAACTAAAATAAAAAATGAACTCGGTTGGTATCCCGAAACCATGTTTGCAGAGGGTATCGTTAAAACCATTCGTTGGTACCTCGAAAACCAAGCTTGGGTAGAAGAGGTGGTCAGTGGAGATTATCAAAAGTACTACGACAGAATGTATTCGAAATAAAATTTAAGCATTCATAAATTCGAACATGTTATAAAATCTAACTTTTTATACATTATTGGAATTTCATTAAAAAAGAATAAATGAAAGTAGGAATTTTAGGTGCCGGAATCACAGGCCTTAGCATAGGTAAGTTACTCAATAAAAAACATACCGTTCAAATTTTAGAAGAAAAGGGCATCCATGGTGGAATCGCTAGAACAAAAAATGTAGATGGTGTAACATATCATACTATTGGAGGACATTGTTTTAACTCAAAATACAAAGACGTTCTAGACTTTGTATTTAACGAAGTATTACCATTAGATCAATGGAATAAAATTCAAAGGAAATCATCAATTCATTTCAAAAATCATGAAATAGACTACCCTATCGAATTCTCTATCAAACAAATATTTGAATTTGATCAAGAGTTAGCAATACGAATGACTTCTGATTTTTTAAATGCAAATGATGACCATTCATATGAAAATTTAGATGATTGGTTTCGAAAGAAATTTGGAAATTCACTTTCTGAAGAGTACTTTATTCCATACAATACCAAAATATGGAATAGAAAACCCTCTGATATGAACCCTGAATGGGTAGAAGATAAATTACCAATTCCTGATAAAAAATCTTTTTTTGAAGGTCTAATAAAAACGGCTCAGGATAATATGGCGCATGCTGTATTTTACTATCCAAAATCGAATAATCAAAATACATTTATTGATGCACTTGCTGAAGGTTTGGACATTGTATACAATACTTCAATCCATTCAATACGAAAAATAGACAATAAATGGATTGTGAACGACCAACACGTTTACGATATTTTAATCAGCACAATTCCTTTAGACATACTACCAAGTCTAATAGAAGGAACGCCAAAAGAAGTGACTGACGCAGCATCTAAACTTCGATTCAATAAAGTTTCAAATGTTATTTGGAAATCAGAATCAACGACAAAGACTTGGTCATACCATCCAGAACCAAATACTCTTTTTCACCGTTACATACACCTTGGTTCATTTTTCACCCCAAGCAAGGGTTATACTATCACAGAAGTGATTGGCGACCATTCAAAAGAAGAGATGATTGAAAACGGGATTAAAGACCCATTTCTTATTCAACCACTTGACCACAACACATCAAATCATGCGTATGTCGTGTTTGACGAAAACTATCCAAAATCGACTGCGTTAATCAAAGAATACTTAACTAAGATTGGGCTTCATTCTATTGGGCGGTTCGGTGAATGGCAATACTACAACATGGATGTGTGTATCAAGAGTAGCATCGAGTTAGCAAAAACATTATAGTTTAAATTAACCAATTTTATTAATGTCGCAAATTAAAGGGTTTTTGTCAGAGCGTAACAGATGGGACTTTAGAAGTGGTCAAATTGTGTTTGAGTGGGAGGATATTATTGCTGAACGGTTGCAATACAAAATATATTTTGCTAAACAAATACATCATACAATTATTCGCAAATTATATAGATTAAAACTCAGGAATATAGTTCTTTTGTTAGATTCTCTCCGTCCGATAAAAAACTACACTCTTTATTTCAAAATGACTGCGAGCACAGAATTATTGCTCTGCAACTTAAAGCACATTATTCCTGTAATCATAGATTTTTGGCTTTCAAAAGATGATTTACCTGAATTTTACAAAACACATGCCAATTGTCGGTTTCTATTCATATCGAGCAAAGAAGTTTATGATTTTCTTAAAGAAAATAATTGTCCTTTGACGATATATCATTTGCCACTAAGCCTTCCAGATCATTACATTTCAGAAGAACGAATCCATTCTGAGAAAAAAATTGATTTCCTATTTGCTGGTCGAGTTAATCCTACTTTTTGGGAATATGTTTTGAAATATGAAAAACAACACCCTCAAATTGAATATGTATATCAAGAGTTAAGAGATAAAACACCAGTTTATATTTCAAACAAAAGAGGTGAACTAAAAGAGGACTATTTCTCGAGAGAAAATTATACTAAATTGTTGGCTGAAGCTAAATTTGCATTTTACATCACACCAGGTATTGACCCTGCTAAAAAGGGTGCGAATGGCTTTAACCAGGTTACGCCTCGATTTCTCGAATTAATATCTTCTGGAAATGTAGTTTTGGGCCAATATCCAAAAAATTCGGATACGGATTACTATGAAATGGAAAAGTATTGTTTGCAAATTAATAATTATAACGAATTTGCAAAAACTGTAGATAAATTTTTAAATGATGATATTAGAAAAAATCACTTAACCAATTATCAAGAATATTTAAGAAATCATTCTACTACCTTTTCTTGTGATTTGTTGAAAAATATTTTAAATAAAGACTTAATAGGTTAATTATGAGTTATATAAAATCTCTGGTAAAAAGCTTCGATGCCTATCATAAGTATCGCAGAGAGTTACTACTTTGGCAAGATTCTATAAATATGTACTTTTTAAATGTGTTTATTTCTAAATTTCCTTCACATCGGTTTAGACTCTTTATTTTAAGAATGAAAGGTGCTACACTTGATAAAAGTATTGCAATTCAAAGAGGATGTCAATTTTGGAATCCCGCCAAATTAGATATAGGTAGCGGATCAGTTGTTGGATTCAATGTTAATCTTGATTCTAGAAAAGGATTAGTAATAGGCAAAAATGTTACGATTGCATCTGATGTTATGATTTGGACTCTTCATCACGATTATAATGACCCTCAGTTTTCAACAATAGGAAACAAAGTTTCAATTGGCGACTATGCATGGGTTTGCAGCAGAGCCATTATACTACCTGGAGTAAGCATAGGTGAGGGTGCTGTTGTTGCCGCAGGAGCAGTGGTTTCAAGGGATGTAGCACCTTATACAGTTGTAGGAGGAGTACCAGCTAAAAAAATTGCCGAAAGAAATAAAAGTCTTAATTATATTCCAAGTCAATATAAATTGCACCTTGTATAAATATCAATGGAAATTAATATAAAAAAAATAACATCGCATAAAGTATTCCAGAATTTTTCAGTATTGATGATTGGGAATATATTAATGCAGTTATTAAATGTGATAGCAATCATATATGTCACAAAAATTTTCAGACCTGAGTCTTTTGGCCTATTCTCATATATGATTTCACAATCGTTACTTCTTGCTACAGTTGCTGATTTAGGTATTCGAAATATTGCTATCCGGACAATTGCAAGAGATATTAGTCTTAAGAATAAAATAATATCAACAAGTGTTATTTCTATATTAATATCTAATTTCGTTTTATATCTGATTTACTACATCTATAACTACAAATTTGGTTCTCTTTCTAATACCCAAGTCCTATTAGTTTCAATCAGTAGTTTCGTCATCTGTTTGAGTGCTATTACTGAATATGCTTTCATTGGATTACAAAAAATGGCAAATATTGCAATGTCTGGTATTGCCTATTCATTAATTTGGCTTACGATTGTTTTGCTGTTAAGAGGACATGAAATATCCATAAATTTACTATTTCTTTTTTACATATCAACAACAGCTATAAAACCTTTAATACTTGGCGTTAAGCTGATATTAAAATTTAACTTGAAGTTAGAATTAGCTAATTTTTTTTCAAATTATAAAATTCTTCTAAAAGAAAGCTCACCGTATTGGGGTCTTGTTCTAGTAGCTCTACCGGCAAATTATTTAGCCAATAATTTTCTAGAAATAAACTCCACCATTGATCAAGTTGGCTATTTTTCATTGGCAACTAAATTCGCCCTTCCTATTTCGATGATATTAAATGTATTATTGTCAGCATTATTCCCCAATATTTCCGTAATATGGGCATCAGATCCTGACCGTTTTAATAGATTAGTAAATAAAAGTGTACCTATTTTTATTATAACTGGAGGAATATTAGCTTTTTTTCTTACAATTATTTTAAAACCTATATTTAACATTTTCTTCGCGAGTGAATATTTAAGTGCTGTACTGATATGTAAAATACAAGTATGGTATACGGTTTTGATGGGATGTTGCAGCCTTATCGGCACAATATGGGGAGCGATGAATAAAGAAAAACTAGCATTTAAGATGGCCATTATTAATAGTATTATTAATACACCTCTTTTATGGTTTGGTAGTAAATATGGTGGATATGGTCTTTCAATAGCATACGTATTATCCTTTGCCATCTTTATGGTTTTACTTTGGGTCACTTTCTTAAAAACTAACTATCTAAAAAAAAGGAGTTCTTTTGCTTGGTTAGTAGTATCAGTTCTATTCGCACTATCTCTAGTGATTTAAATTAATAAAAGCTATATTAAAAATGCAGATATTTAGAAATAGAAAAATTACATATTATACGGCAGGTTTAATATTTTTGATGGTAACATATACAAGTTTTTTTGAATATGTACCAACTATATTAATGTTTCAGAGATTACAAATTGCTTTAACGCCTGTCTTGTTATTTTTTGTTTTAAATAATCTCAGGAAAAAAGGTAATAATTTTATTTTCCCAATTAAAATAATATTGATTTCATTTCTATTATCTTTAGTCTCATCTTATTATTTTTGGGGTCAAAGTATATTAGATAATATCAAAGCAGTAGCACCTAGTTTATCTTTCTTGATTTTTTTCTACCTTATCAAATCTAAATTAAGGCCTAGTTTAGTTGAATCTATTTTATTGCTTTTTGGATTTCTTTATGTTTTACTTTTCCTAGTTCAGACTTTTGTAGGTGGAAGTGTGGCACTGTTTGGATATTGGAATGAATTAACAGAAGTGAGAGGAGTTATTCGCATTGTTTTCCCCGGCGAAGGGTTTTTATTTTTCGCATTATTTTATTTTCTAAACAAAACGGGGAATGTCTTTAAGCTAAAGGACATTATTATTCTTGGTATTTTTGTAGCTACTATGATAATGCAAGCTACCAGAATCTATATTTTTGCTTTTATATTGATAGCATTATTTCATTTATTAAAGAAATCGAAACTGATTTATCGTATTATTGCTATTGCTTCGTGTATCGGGTTGTATTACATGTACTCTTATTCGACCAATCCAATTATTGTTGGAATTAGAGAGTCTAATCAAGAAGACTCTAAACTGAAGGACGATTATATTCGAGTGCAAGCAGCAGATTATTTTTTATTTCACCTTCAACCCAATCCAATAGCATCTTTACTTGGAAACGGAGCACCCTTTGCTACATCTGAATACGGAAAAAAAATAGAATCTCTTAAAGATAATGAAATGTATTTTATCGATGATTTAGGGATTATAGGTGGATACACTTTGTTTGGCATACTGTTTGTGGTTGGCTATATATATCTTTTCTATTTATCAATAAAAATCCCCTTGCCATACGAAAAAATGTATCTTAAGTACTACATTTGGGCAATGATAATTATGTCGCTCACTACACGAGCATTGCACAATGGCGGATTCGTTGTGACTACAGCCATTGTACTTTACCTGTATCAGGTTGAATCAAAAAAGATTCAAATAAAGAATTTATTAGTGAAAATAATGGACAAATAAAATTATTCCTTTACTTTCGATGAAAAAGAAAATTCTTATCATATCACCAACACCTATACTTCCTATAGACAGTGGGAATCGGGCATGTATTTATTCATATATTGAAATGCTTACTGCCCTCGATTACGATGTGTACTATTTGTGGGTAAAATCGACTTACAACAAACAAATAGATGATGAGTCATTGATGAAGAATTATTGGAAAGATAAACTGTTCATTTTTAACAAATACAAACCTCATCAGGTAGTAGAATTTCTGTATAGAAAATTCAGATTTAATACAAAAGGGAACTTTCACATTGACGACATATATCCATTTGGCTTAAACGGATATATTGAAAAAATAAAGAAAGACCATAAATTTAGTAGCGTAATTGTTAATTACGTATTTTTAAGCAAAGCATTAAACAGATTCAAAGAAAGTAAGAAACTACTTTACACACATGATGTTTTCACCAATAAGTATAGACATACAGGCTTGAAATGGTTTTCAGTTGATGCTGTAAATGAATCAAAAGCATTAGAAAGGGCTGACGAAATTTTAGCTATCCAAGAAAACGAAGCCATTTTCTACAGTTATTTAGTCAAGAAGAAAATTAGAACAACGTATAGTTTTTTCCCTGTCACAGAAACTGACTATGTAGAAAATAAAAATTTATTGATTCTTTCAGGGTCCAATCAGCACAACATTGATGGAATTGATTTCTTAATAGAGAAAGTTTTCCCCGAACTTAATAAAATCGACTCCGAAATCAAAATAATCATTGGAGGTGGTATATGCTCATATCTTGAAAAAAAGAAAATTGAAAATACAAACATATCACTTTACGGTCGAGTAGATGAACTGTCTGATTTCTATAAATTGGGAAACATTTGCATCAACCCTGTTTTTGATGGTACTGGATTAAAGATTAAATCTTTTGAAGCTTTATCATTCGGCAAAGTTCTGATAAGTCATCCACACAATACATTGGGAATATACAATAAGGAGCGTGCACCTATTTTAATTGCAATGTCAGCAACAGAATATATTAATCAAATATTACGAGTGATTTCAGATAAAAAATTAATACTCGAATTTAAACAGAAATCATACGCATATATCCACGAGCTAAATGATGTGGTAAAACAAAACTTTGTGGAAGCCATTGAATCTTAATAATAATAACTTATTTCAACAACAAATATGATAATACGGAGTAAAGCACCATTGAGATTGGGTTTAGCAGGCGGTGGCAGCGATGTTTCACCCTATAGTGATGTTTATGGTGGGTTGATACTCAATGCCACAATCAACCAGTATGCATACTGCACTATCGAAGAAAGAACTGACAGTATTATCAGTCTAAATGCACCCGATATAGCCATTTCGAAGGAGTATCAGAGTAGCCTATTATTGCCCATAGATGGCACTCTCGACCTACACAAAGGGGTCTACAACCGAATAGTAAGAGACTACCAACTACAACCACTATCATTCAGCATCACTACATATTCCGATGCTCCTCCGGGTAGCGGTTTAGGCTCCTCCTCTACGATGGTTGTTGCCATATTGAAAGCATTTGTTGAATGGCTAAATCTACCATTGGGCGAATACGATATTGCTCATTTAGCATACGATATCGAACGAAAAGATTTGAAGCTCAGTGGTGGTAAACAAGACCAATATGCTGCAACGTTTGGCGGATTCAACTTTATGGAATTCAAAGCTGATGATGTGGTGATTGTAAATCCACTGCGCGTAAAGCGATGGATAATTGATGAACTCGAAGCATCTATGATACTTTACTATACAGGTGCTTCTCGTTCGTCAGCAGCTATTATCGACGAACAAACAAAAAATACATCTTCGGGTAATGTGGTAGCCATAGAGGCAATGCACCAGATCAAGCAAAGTTCTCTCGAAATGAAAGAAGCTGTTTTAAAAGGTGACATTAAGAGATTCGCTGACATATTAGGGGAAGCGTGGGAGAACAAGAAAAAAATGGCACATTCTATCACCAACGACAGCATAAATAGTGTTTTTGAAGCCGCAAAAAAGGCAGGCGCTATTGCAGGTAAAGTGTCTGGGGCTGGAGGAGGTGGGTTTATTATGTTTATTGTCAATCCCATACACAAGGTAAACGTAGTAAATGTATTAAGTAAACTCGACGGACATGTAGTAGATTTTCAGTTTAGCGATGGTGGATGCCACGGATGGAAAATTTTCAACTAAAACAAATCAAATCAATGAGAAAAATTATTATAGCACAAATAGCTGAATCTATCGATGTAAAATCGAAAATTCTAGCCAATGAATATTTATTGGAGCAAATACAAAAAGCGGCTTCAAGAGTGATTCTTTGTTACGAAGAAGGAAAAAAAACACTTTTAGCAGGCAACGGAGGCAGTGCTGCAGATGCACAGCATATAGCCGGTGAGTTTGTCAGTCGTTTCTATTTCGACAGACCCGGATTAGCCTCTCTGGCTTTGACTACAGACACATCGATAATCACTGCCATTGGCAACGATTATGGCTACGAAAAATTGTTTGCTCGACAAGTACAAGCAAACGGTGTTGAGGGTGATGTATTCATTGGTATATCTACCTCTAGCAGTTCCAAAAACGTGGTTGAAGCACTGAAAATGTGCAAGGAGAAAGGCATTACAACGGTTGGATTAACTGGAGAAAAAATAGGTTCAATGGATGAATGGTGCGACATCTGTATCAAAGTGCCCTCTCTCGAAACACCTCGTATACAAGAAGCTCATATTTTAATCGGCCATATTATTTGCTGTTTGGTAGAAGAAGCAATTTTCCCAACCTATAAACCTACCTTGTAATATGGAATGTATTGTTTTAGCAGGGGGCTTAGGCACTCGCTTACGCAGTGTGGTAAGCGATTTACCTAAGTGTATGGCGCCCGTTGCAGGTCAACCTTTTTTGTACTATATCTTTCATTACCTTCAAAAAAACGGTTGCACGCATGTAATCTTATCTCTAGGATTCAAGCACGAAGTAATCGAAGAGTGGGTGATGCAAAATGATTGGAGTTTTACTGTCTCTTTTGCCATCGAACAAGAGCCGCTAGGTACTGGCGGTGCAATAAAACTTGCATTAGAAAAATCTAAAGAAGAACAAGTTTTCATCATGAATGGAGATACATTCTTTGATGTTAATCTAAAGGAGATGTTCGAAAATCATGCTGATCACACATCAGATCTTTCTATTGCATTAAAAAAAATGACTAACTTTGACCGCTATGGTACTGTAAAGGTGAATGCTGACAGTCGAATAACAGCATTTCAGGAAAAAGAATATTGCACAGAAGGATACATCAACGGAGGTACTTATTTGATTAATAAGAAAAGTGATTTGATGGACAAACTGCCTGCTAAATTTTCGTTTGAAACTGCAGTACTGCAAAGCCAAAATAAGCGTGTAATGATGTCGGGATATGTAAGTGATGGCTATTTTATAGATATCGGAATACCAACTGATTTTACGAAAGCGAACATCGATTTTAAAGAACTGTATTGAATGAGTGAAATATTAGATATTGAAGATTGCGACACATTGTTTTTAGACCGTGATGGAGTGATCAATCGACATCGACCCGATGATTATGTGAAATCGTGGGATGAATTTGAATTTCTCCCTGAAATAGTCGAATTATTTCCATTATTGAATAAGAAATTCAAACGTATCATAGTTGTCACCAATCAAAGAGGTGTGGGCAAAGGAGTGATGACTGAAGCAAATCTAATTGATATCCATTCTAAAATGACTACAAAAATCAGGGAAATAGGTGGTAGAATAGACAAAATATATTATTGTACCGATACAAACAACGATAGTCCAAATAGAAAGCCAAACATTGGAATGGCGTTACAAGCAAAAGCAGACTTTCCAGAAATTGATTTTAGTAAATCAATTATGGTAGGCGACTCTCAATCGGATATTGATTTTGGAAAAAATGCAGGAATGAAAACTTTTCTTTTAAAAAAGAAAATATAATTACTTAAAATATTTCGTTAGTTATGAAGAAAATTGCATGGGTAACTTCTGATTGTTATCTTGATACAGATTTGCCAATCATAAAATGTTTAGAGAATGATAATAAATACTTAATTCATTGGTATGTTATACTTCCCAAAGGAGCAAAAATAAATAATTGGGATTCGATAATCAAGAATTCAATAACTAACTCCATAATACACATTCATATACACAAGCTAAGATATAGACTTTCATCAATATTTACATTTTTTCAATTATTGAATATTTTATTACGCGCAAAATCTCACAATATTGATTTGTTATATATAGATGCTGAGATTGATCCTTATTTTTCTATTTTGGCTAAACTAATTTTTGGTGGTAAAAAAATAATTTTCGCAATACATGATGTAATACCTCACTTGGGTTTTTCGAAAAAATATCAATATGTAATTGATACAAGAGTAAACCTATTTGAAAATTTTCATATTTTTAGTAAAACACAACAAAATTATTTTACAAATAAATATAAATCAAAAAATAAAAAAACTTTTCAAATCCCGCAGCTTTTAAAAGATTTCGGAAGTCCATCATCTGATATTTCAGAGAAATCAGAAAAGGTTAATTTTCTATTCTTTGGCACTTTAAGATCCAACAAAGGCATAGATTTACTTATAGATGCAATAAATAAACTAACAATAACACATAAAGGTAGATTCGAAATGACTATCGCTGGGTTTGGAAAAGATTGGTCTATCTATGAAAATAAAATTTTCGATAAATCAGTTTTCAATCTTAAAATAAGAATAATTGGAAATAATGAAATTGCTGATTTATTCAATTTGGCTGACTATATAGTTTTACCTTATCGCGATGTAACCCAAAGTGGACCATTAATGATTGCTTATAATTACGGCATACCTCCTATCGCATCAAATTTAGAGGGATTTTCTGAGTATATTGAAGATAATATAAATGGATTTTTATTTAAAGATGGTGACGTTCAAAGCTTATATGAAAAATTTATATATGTTATTGAAAATAATAATGAAAATCTTGATTATATAAAACTAAATCTTAGTAATTTCATAAATTCAAACTTAAAAGATAGTATTATAAAATCTGAATATGAATGTATGTTTGACTCAATATTAATGCAAAATAATTAAACTACTATTTGATTATTTTAATAACTATACGGACATTTCATTGGATTTCAAATAAATATTGACCCGAAAAATAACTTGTATTCACTCCATCTTTTTATTATAACTTATATAATGTGTTTTAAAACTATGACTACTATAAGAAAGAAATCAATAATTATACTTTTTCTAAATTGTTATTTCGCAGTTTCTGCTCAAGTTACTCAAACTTTATATATTGATTTTGGGCCAAATGATTTAACGAATGGTAATATAACCATAAATCCTGACATAAATAACAACTATTGGAATAATATCACCACAGTAGGCTCAACAACTTCTTTGGCAAACAACAACAATTTGTCAAGTAATTTTCAATTAGTAGTCTCACAACAAGGCTTCGCACTCAACGGCATTCAAAGTGGAGGTTTATTATCACCCGAGATTGGTAAATTAGGAGAATTGGCAATCAATACTGCCACTCAAGATTTCATCTTTACACAAACATCCGGAACATTAAAACTAAGAGGCCTAAACATTCATAATGCATATAAGTTTTCCTTTTTCGGAAGTCGCGACAACACCAGCGCTCGCTATACCTCTTATTCTACAGTAGGCTTAAACAGCTGGCAAGGGACTCAGCAAACATCTGGTCTTAATTTAGGTGGAAATGGCAAAAATTTCAACAACAATAATATTCTCATATCAACAGATATTCAGCCTGATGCGACAGGACAAATCGAAATTACTGTTGCGGCAGGTAGCGGTGGATATGCATACCTTAATATGATGAAAATTGAAGAAGTAAGTCTTGTAGACATTACATCAGTCTCAATAAACGGGTACGATTTAAACAATACTGAGGAAAAGGAACAATTGTCAATTAATCTAAACCCTCAGATTGCCTCAACCCGACCTGTTATTTGGTCGGTCGATAATCCAAGCATTGCAACTATTAGTGCGACAGGTGAACTGAAAGCAAAACAAAACGGGATAGTAACAATTACTGCCTCAATTCCTCAAAACGGAGATACCATTAAAGCGAACAAAAAAATAAATATTTCCAACCAATTGATGAGCGAAAGCGTAGATCAAAAGTTTCTGTTTGATTTTGGACCCAATGATGCAACTAATGGAAATGCGACTTTAAATCCGGATCTCAATGGGAATTATTGGAACAATATTTCAAGCACGGGCATTGGAAGCAAGTATAATCTAATTAACACATCGAATCAACTTTCTAATTATAGTCTTACAGTTTTATCAAATTTCTTTGCAGTTGGGATCTTAAATGGAGGGCTATTAAACCCTGAGGCATCAAAACTTGATGAACTAGCTATACCTACTGCAACTCAAGACTACTTCGCTACAAACCCAAACACGATAGGAAAGCTTAAAATATCTGGTTTAAATGTTTTAAAAGGATATCGTTTTTCGCTATTTGGAAGTCGTGAAAATACAGATATAAAAAAAACGAAATTTACCCTTACGGGAAAAACTAAAACTTCTGGTATTCTTCAAACTTCAGGTGTAGACTTAGGTGGTATTGGGAAGAATATAAACAATAACAGTTTGTTCATTTCTGAAATTATTTCTCCTAATTCTAATGGTGAAATTCAGATTGAAGTAACTGGTCTTTTAGGATCTTACGGTTTTCTTAATTTCATGAGAATGAAAGAGATAACTATTTTCAATGCCACAGCCATTAAAATTGAAGGTGAAAACATCCAAAATTCCGATGGAATTTCTAAAATGAATGCGATCATTTCACCAGCCAATGCCACGCCTCAATCAATTATTTGGTCTGTGAGTGACTCTACGATTGCATCAATAAACAATTATGGACTTTTAACTGCCAAAAGCAATGGATTAATTACTGTTCTAGCTAAAACAATAACGCTTGCTGGCGATACGTTAAAAAACTCTAAAGTTATTTCGATATCGAATCAATTTAATGATTTGTATATCTCTGGTTCTGCAGTGACTAATGCTGATATTCAATCTAAAGCATTAAAAATGAATCCAACAAAAAACGAAACAGGCATTATCCATGGATTATTTGAATTATCTACAACATTCAACAACTCGGGAACATTCAAATTTTATACTTCTCAAACAGACCAAACAAGCCCCGTTTATGGAGGAAGCTCTACCCATGGTTTTTTAGAGCTAAATGGTTCGGGCATAAGCTCACCCCAACCAGGAGAATTCTTAGTACGCGTGAATTTACAAAACTTTAGCTACAAAACTTATGGTGTGGATCCGTCTAAGATAACAATTATGGGGTCTTCTGTCGCTTTTGGATATGGAGCCACAGCATACCAAGGTTGGTGCTACAAATTTGGGCAATTATTAAAACAAAGGTTTAATTCAAATATTGGAGCCAATTGGAATACTTCAAATATTTCTATTGGGGGGAATAATACCTTAAATATACTGAAGCGGTGGGATTATGATTTATTAGAAGACAATAGTAAATATGTCATTTATTCTCTTTCATTCGTCAATGAGGGTTTAGTTGGAGGAGGACAACCAATATTTGATCAATTTAAAAACAACATGGTTTTGCTCATAGATAAAGCCCGTTCAGTAGGGAAAATACCGGTGGTCAATAACTGTTATGCAGCCAACGATTATGATTCCATTTCCTATCAATATATTAAAAAAATGAATTTAATAATCCATCAGTATGATGTTCCGAGCATTAACTTTTTGGGTGCACTTGATAATGGTTATGGTAAAATTGCCGCAGGATACAATTTTGATAATGCACACCCGAATGATGCTGGGCATGCTGAATTATTTTACACATTGGTACCTTCTTTATTTGATGCTTTGCAGGGTGGCAAAACAAAATCGCCAGTTAAAATAAGTGGTACTTATTTGACAATGAGTAAAGCAGTTAACACTGAACGATTCGCATTTATACCTGACAATACCATTCATTCTTTTACTACAGTATTTGACATCCGAACAAATTTGAACGGTACAATTAGCACTTTTAAACAAGATAATACGATTGGGTCTTTACTTATAGAAAATACAGGTAACATCGCCTACATTTCACCTAATGGAGGTACTATCAAGAGTCAAATAGCAGCAAACGATGGTAACTGGCATAAAATCACATTAACTCACTATTATGCGAAAGGTGCTACAATGCTTTATCTTGACAGTATATTAATTGGGACTGTGAATGAAAAGTTGATAGCTCAAACTTTTTTTCTAAATGATAAAAATGCCCCTGATTTAATAGATTATCGCGACTGGATGTTTTATCGTTCAGGAATGAACAATAATGAAATAACAGCACTATGCAGAGGGCTAATGCTTAAATCGAGCCTAGAACTCTATGCTCCACTCGATGGTCTATCAGTACTATCCAAAGATACCTTGATTAATTTGGCAAGAAGTACCAATGCCATAAAAAGAATGGATCTAGAGACTTCTGTAAATAAGCAATTCTCTGATAAAACAGTTAAGATATGCCCAAATTTGGTAACTGACAAACTACATTTTATAAATTTTGCAGTGCAAACAGAATATCTCTGTTCAATATTTGGGACAGACGGTAAATTAATTTTTTCGAATAAACCTATTTTAAACGGGGAGTTGGATGTGTCCCACTTAGCACCAAATGAATATAGAATAATGATTATTAACAAGTTAACCAAAACAAAAACCTTTACTGGATTTGTAAAGAAATAACAATTTATTTAGAGAATCCTATCTTTGAATAAAAACTAATATTTTTATCTAGTCCATATTAATATATATTGTAAATTTGAAACAATTTTAGAGCAAACAATTATTTACTTCTTATTTAATTTAATTATATGAAACTTATAGACAAGCAAGCAATAAAACAATTTTTCAGATCTGGTATCTTTGCCTCACCTGAAAATTACTTAAAAAAACAAGGTGTAAAAGTTGGTACAGGTTGTTTTATTAGTCCATGTAATGTAATGGCAAATGAAGGGTACTTAATAGAAATCGGTAATTATGTGAGAATAGCGCAGAATGTAAAATTCTTCACACATGGGGGAATTTACCCATTTCAAGTAAAATATAATAATCCACACCTTGATCATTTCGGAAAGATAAAAATTGGCGATTACGTTTCTATTGGAGAAGGTACTCGCTTAATGCCAGGTGTAGTAATAGGAAACGATGTAATTATTGGGGCTGGTTCTGTTATTACTAAAAGTATTCCTGACAATTGTATGGTTGCTGGAAATCCAGCCAAAATTATTGGCAAAACTGATGAGTTTTATAAAAAAGTTTTAGAGTTAAATACAGAATCAGGAAAAATGAATGAAGAAGAAAAGAAGAAATTCTTATTAAACCTACCAGAGGATGCATTTGTAAGAAAACCTTTTATGAAAGCATAGCGTTTAAATTTCACTTAAAAGGTTATATTTTAAATCCATTAACATCAAATACAATAAAATTATGACACATAAAGTTTTTTACATAAAAACAATTCATGAAAACACACAAAAAAACACTATTTTTCTTTTTATCTATATTAATAATGTGTCAGACATCACTAGCGGAATCTCTTTCTTACAAATTTGAAAAAAATATATTCTATCGAGCTAATGAAAGAGACAAGAATGATGCCGACACTTTAATAGAGTCTAAATGCGGGTTGGACATCTATTTCCCGGAAAATCAGCACGGGTCAACTACAGTTATTTACCTTCATGGTGGAGGACTAACATTAGGTGACAAATCTGAAATACCAAGTAACTTTTACAACAAAAGAATTATTGTAGTTACTCCAAATTATAGGTTATCTCCAAATTCAAGATGTCCGGCATATATTGAAGATTGTGCAGCAGCGATAGCATGGACTTACAATAACATAAATAAATATGGTGGTGATAAAAGTAAAATTATATTATCTGGAGGATCTGCAGGGGCTTATCTTGCAACAATGGTTTTTCTAGACAAACATTATCTTTCGAAATACAACATAGACCCCGACTCTCTAGCAGGTTTATTTTCGTTTAGTGGGCAAATGACAACCCACTTTACTATTTGTAATGAAAGAGGTCTACCTGAAGGTTCTGATACTAAAATAATTGATGAATTTGCCCCATTATATCATATTAGAAAAACAATAAGGCCTATGTATTTTTTTATTGGAGATAGTGTATTAGACATGCCTGGACGTTATGTACAAAACAAACTGATTGTGCAAAAATTGAAGGAGCAGGGTAATGATAAAGTTTACTTTCGCGAACTAAAAAACACAGACCATTCAACTATGACCAACCCATCAATGGATTCTGCAAGTATTATTATTCAAAAAATAATCTCTTCAATTGATACTAATAAAATTAGAAAAATCACCTTATCTCCGAATCCAGTGCGACATGGTTATTTCAAAATTGAAAGTGATGATGATGTCATAAATCTAAACATTTTTAATGACAACGGTAGACTTACAAAGTCAGTTAGTAACGTTTCAAATAAGACCATTGATGTGCACGAACTAAAAAAAGGCTTCTATATAGTCGCTGCAAAAACAAAAACAATTAAATTCCGCCAGAAAATATTAATACTTTAAATTATTACAAGAATAATCATGTTATAGTTTAATCAGAATGAATTTATTTATGAAAATCCTACAAATAAATAATTGCCATTATAGACGAGGAGGGGCAGATGTTGTATATTTAAATACTGGTGAATTAATAGCAGAAAAAGGCGAAGATATTATTTATTTTTCAACTTCGTCAGAACTCAATATATCAAATCGGTATATCACCTATTTTGCAGAAAATACTGATGCGCTGAAGGTTAGTTTAGTAAAACAATTATCATTAGTTCAAAAGAAATTATATTCTCTGGAGGCCAAAAGAAAACTAAACTCTTTGCTTCAAAAAACAAAGCCAGATGTTGCTCATATTCACTTATACAAAGGAGGATTGACGGCATCTATTCTATCTACGCTAGTAAATAATCGTATTCCAATAGTTATAACTCTGCACGATTACGGTTTACTCTGCCCAAGAAATATTCTTTTTAATGCAGATAATGAGATTTGTACTCTTTGTTTGACTAAATCATCCTTCAATTGTGTGAAAAATAAGTGCAATAGACATAATTTATTCTATAGCTTCACAAATTTTCTTGAATATAATTTAAATAATAAGCTTTATAGTCCACATAAGATATTTTCAAAAATAATCTGTGTTTCAAAGTTTAACTATGACTTACACAAAGAATTCAGGCCCAATCTAAGTGATCAATTAGTTCATCTTTATAATTTCTCGCCTATAGTTTCAGCATCTACTCCAAATCATAAGAAAGGAGACTACTTTCTTTTTTTTGGACGCCTATCGAAAGAAAAAGGTATTAATACACTTATTGAATCAATCAAAGGACTACCCATACTTCTGAAAATTGTTGGAACCGGAGATCTAATGGACTCCCTAAAAATGGAGAAAAGAGAAAATGTTGAGTTTCTTGGGTTTAAAACGGGTAGCGAATTAGAAGAATTAATCCGTGACTCATCTTTTGTGATTGTACCTTCGGAATGGTATGAAAATAACCCAATGACAATAATTGAAGCTTTTGCTTTTGGCAAACCAGTTATTGGTAGTAGAACGGGAGGCATTCCAGAGTTAATTATCGAAAATGAAACAGGTTTTTCATTTGAAATGGGCAATGTTCAAGATTTAAGGGATCAAATCATAAAAGGTTCCATTATTGACAATAAACAATATGAAAACCTATCAATAAATGCAAGAAAATTTGCCGAGACGAAATTTTCAAAAGATAGTCATTTTGAGAGTTTGATGAATATATACAATGAAGCTATTATATCAAAAATAAAAACTTAAATTTTCAATAAAAACCAATATGAGTAACTTGCTATATGTGAAATTTGCAATCAGAACATTTATTGCATCAAAAATTCAATTTTTACGGCTGGCTCTCGCACAGTCAAAAGGATATGATATAAAAAAAAATGTAATTCTTGAACGAAAAATTCATTTAGATAGGCTATTTCCACAAGGTATACATATTGGTGAAAATTGCCTTATTGCCTCGGGTGTAACAATTCTTGCTCATGACCACTGTAAAAGAGTCAATAATCAACCACTACTAGTCCATACAAGCATAGGCAACAACTGTTTCGTAGCTGTTAATGCTACTATATTACCTGGTGTGACGATAGGGCATGAAGTAATTGTTGGTGCTGGTTCAGTAGTAACAAAAGATGTACCTTCTAATGTTATTGTGGCGGGTAATCCAGCAAAAATAATTAGAACAGGCATTTCAATGAACAACAAAGCAGAAATTCAGAATTGGACATTAGAAAATGGATGGCTGGATTAGTTCAAATGAAAAAATCAATGTCAATAATTTTAATAATTCTTGCAATTGGGTTATCTAATCTAATTACAGCGTATTTTATCGCGAAGTTTTTTTATAAAAAAGAGATGTTGATTCGTCTTCATCCTATTTTTGACGATTATTATTTAAAACCTTCAAATAAAAAATTCTGGTTAATTGGAGATAGTAGAGTTGCAAGATGGCAACTTAATGACAGTTGTATTTCAACAAAAGAGTACCAAAATCTGGGCATTGAAGGTCAAACATCGACTCAAGTTCTTGAAAGAACAAAAAACTATTTCAAGATATGTCATCCCAAATACATTATTATTCAAGTAGGAATAAACGATTTAAAATGTATCGCCATTTTCCCAGATAAGGAAGAAGCAATAAAAAGAAACACAATACTGAATATTAAAAATCTACTTGATGATTGTATCATTCGTAATACTACCCCAATTTTTACTACAATCTTACCCACAGGCAAGGTTGAATTATATCGAATACCTTTTTGGTCTGAGAAAGTCGAAAAATCGATTATTGAAGTTAACAAGTCTATTATAGAATATTGCGTTTCAAATAATATTGATTATATAGATTTAAACAAAACTATTTACAGACCTACAAATAATCTGAAAAATTCACTCTTTTCAGATTGTTTGCATCTTAACTCTGCTGGATACAAATTGATAACACTTGAATTAACAAAATTCCTTTCAAACAAGAAATACAACTAACTCATTAAAAAAATAATAAAAATGAGATCATTAAGTCCAATTATATTTCTTTATAGTACAATTCAAAAGCCTTATTTCTAAAAAGTTGGAGTAAAAATAATCTTGCTGATTTGATAAAAATTAGTTCGTCCCTTTTACCTAAATAAAATCTCAGGAGCTTTAACCTTTCTATCATATTTTCTATTATAAATATGAAATTCATCATTTATCAAAGTACATTTTTCAGATATAATGTATTTCAATTAGATGAAATTTAACTGAACTAACAAATTGCATTGGTTTTTTGTATAATTTTGCACTCTGAATATTTTTTATTTTAAAGATTAAAATTTCATCGTTCAAAGTTACCATACAAATCAATTAATAAGTAACACTTATGGAGAAAAAGAAAATTTACATTGCAGGGTGCGGAGGTATGCTCGGAGAAGCATTTTATACTCAGTTTAAAAACGACTACATCGTCAAATGTACTGATAAAGACGTTAACGAAGAATGGTTGAGTTTTCTTGATTTTCGTGATTTCGATGCTTACAAAAAAGACGTTGAAGAGTTTGCTCCAGATTATCTGTTTCACCTAGGGGCTTACACTGACTTGGAATTCTGTGAAGAAAACGCTGACGATACGTACATGACCAATACATTATCTGTTGAAAATGCTGTTTACTTAGCCAACAATCTCGATATTCCACTGCTTTACATCAGTACTGCTGGAATTTTTGATGGTCAGAAAGATTTATATGACGATTGGGATATGCCGAATCCATTAGGTGTATATGCCCGTTCCAAATACATGGGAGAACGATATGTTTGTGAAAATGCAAAACGCTTTGTTATCTGTCGCGCTGGTTGGATGATGGGTGCTGGTCCGAAAAAAGATAAAAAATTCATCCAAAAACTGATGAAACAGTTGAAAGACGGAAAAAAAGAGCTTTTCATTGTCAACGATAAAGACGGTACACCAACATATACACATGACTTTGCAAAAACTGTCCGTGTATTGATTGAAAAAGAGTATTGGGGCTTGTATAATTGCGTTTGTGGTGGTCAAACTAGCAGATTAGAGGTTGCTGAAGAGCTAATCAAATTAGTTGGATTGGAATCTGAAGTTAAAATCAACGTAGTAACATCCGAATATTTCAAAGATGTCTATTTTGCAGCACGTCCTGCCTCAGAGAGATTATTGACAAAAAAATTAGAGCTGCGCAAAGCCAATATGATGCGCGACTGGAGAATTTCGCTTAAAGAGTACATTGCCGACTATTATCAAGATTATTTGAAATAGCAGACAAATGAAACAAATAAGAATAGCTGCTTTTGGTGGATTCAGAGATATTCCTCCGAAAGCTGGTGCTGCTGGATCTGATAAATTTGCTGTAGAACTATATCCTCGCATCTCTAAGAGGAATTTTTCTATACTTGCTTATTGCAGGATCTACCCAGGTGATGTAGCAAGTGAAGTTATCAAGCCTGAGTACGAAGGTGTGAAGTTGAAATATTTCACCACTGTTGATAAAGCTGGATTTGACACTTTATTACACTCCTTCAAAGCAACCTTTGACATTATTTTCCGAAATACAGCCGATGTTGTACACATCCATAGTGGTGCAAACAGTATATGGGCATTGATGCTTAGAATTGCAGGAAAAAAAGTTATCATCAGCCAGTTTGCAATGGACTGGAAACGCGACAAGTGGCCATGGTATGGGAAACTATTCTACAAAGTATCGAATTACCTCACTGCAACATGTCCCAACAGTGTTATCTTCGATAATATCTTCACAAAAGAGTACTTCGAAAAGAAATTTAACCGCAAATATGACTTTGTGCCTTATGGTAGCGAAGTTAAAGATCCAGGGCAAGAGATAGGAATATTATCGAAACTTGGCATAGTTAAAGGTGAATATTTCCTATTTGTGGGTCGTTTCATTCCTGACAAAGGAGTACATCTACTTGTTGAAGCATTTGAAAAATGCAAAACCAACAAAAAATTGGTATTGGTAGGCGGTTCGCCAAATCCTGGACCTTACGAAGCAAAAATTAGACAATCGACAGATCCTCGCATTATTTTTGCAGGGTATGTATATGGCGATGACACTAATCGATTGATGAAGAATGCTTATACCTACATTCAACCATCGTTGATAGAAGGATTATCTCCAGTAATACTAACGGTAATGGGCCTTGGTGCACCTCTTTTATGTAGTGATATTGTAGAGAATAAATACATCACAGAAGAGAATGCAACTCATTTTATTTCGGGTGATGCCTCCAACTTACAGAAACAGATTGAATATGTGCTAGCAAATCAGCCCTTGATTGAGGCAAAAGCATCAGCTGGTCAAAAAAACATCAGTGAACGTTTTAATTGGGAAAAAATAACAGATCAATTTTTGGATATCTTTACAAAAAAATAAATACAGTATGATCAAAGCAGCAATTATCGGATTAGGAAAGATGGCGAATTGTGGCTCATTGTGAGATTCTGAATGAACATTTTGATAACGAAATATAACAAACAATGACTATTGATACTGCTATCTTACCGTTCAAAATTTCCGAATTGACTGATTTGATTAAACAGCATAAAGGATTGGGATTTGAAGATGCGTTGCACTATCTTTACACATCGGAATTATACCATAATCTACATAAAGAAGAACAGAAATTATGGTATTATACTGGATATGAACTCTATCAGTTACTTGAAAAGGAGAAAAAAGAGACTCGAAAAAATAACGATAGTAAACAGACACTTTTTTTTGTAAGTTTTTGCATAGAGAAATTTTCCCAGCATCAAGGTATTTCTGCTCAAAGCACATTAGATTTATTTGCAAATTCGAATGTAATAGAATTTCTAAAGCATAACTTTGAGGTTTTGCATACACAAAGTGAAAGTTATATTCTAACAGAGATAAATTGCTATCTAAAAAAAAGAAAATAGGATGATTACTTTATACCACGGCTCGGTTGTAGCCGTACGCAAAGTATCCTTAGGTAAGTGCCGTAGAAGAACCGATTTTGGCAAAGGATTCTATACAACTACCAGTAAAGACCAAGCTATAAAATGGGCTAAATTAAAAAAAGAACGATCTGGAGCATCAATGGGTATTGTTTCGGTTTTCGAAATAGATGAAGCTATTTTAGCTGATGTTAACTTTGCAATAATGCGTTTTGATGGTGCTAATGTTAACTGGTTAGAGACTGTTGTATCAAATCGAAGAGAAAGTGGAACAAACAAACATGATATAGTAATAGGGCCAGTAGCAAATGATAATTTATATGCGACCATTACCCTCTATGAGCAAGGTGTGTTGTCGGCAAATGCAGCGATAGAGCAATTAAAGTCGCATAAACTTTTTGATCAGCTATCATTTCATACAGAAAATGCCGTTGCACAATTAACTTATAAAGAATCTTTTGATGTAGAATAATACGAAATAAAGCTTATCGTAATGTGGTATATAAAAGCAATTTCAAAATCAATTAATCCCATTTAGATAAATCAAAAATTTGAATATTATAAATTGAAATAAAAATTATGATCAAAGCAGCAATTATCGGATTAGGAAAGATGGGATTATCTCATTGCTCGATTTTGAATGCACATCCCGATGTCAATTTGGTTGCCGTGTGCGACTCTTCCACATTTTTGTTGGATGCGTTTAACAAGTATTCTAAGTTAAAAACATACACCGACTACAAAAAGATGATTGAGGAGACCGCTCCCGAATGTATTGTGGTGGCAACTCCAACGAAATTTCACGCTGATATGGTGCTTTATGCTTTGGAGAGAGGCATTCACGTATTCTGTGAGAAACCTTTCTCACTGACCGTTGAAGACGGCGTGAAAATGGTGACGGTTGCTGAATTGAAAGGCCTGGTAAATCAAGTAGGCTATCACAACAGATACATTGGCACGTTCAAAGAGATGAAACGAATGGTTGAATCGGGCGTAATAGGCGATTTGTACCATTTCACTGGCTCGGCTTATGGCCCAGTGGTTTTGAAAGAAAAGGGGGGGACATGGCGTTCGGCACGTGCTGAAGGCGGTGGCTGTCTTTTCGACTACGCTTCTCACGTTTTAAATCTGATTCACTTTGTGCTAGGCAAACCAGTCGATGCAAAAGGCACTTTGCTCAAAAACATCTATTCAAACGAAGTGGAAGATGCAGTCTATTCGTCTCTTTTCCTCGAAACCGGATTGAGCGGTCAGCTTGCGGTTAATTGGAGTGACGAAACACACCGTAAAATGACGACATCCATCGAAATTGAAGGGAAAAAAGGGAAAATGATAGCTGATGCTACAGAACTCAAAATCTATCTGAAAGAAGAAAACAATACAGAGAAACTCGAAAAGGGTTGGACAATTAAATACATTACTGATTTGACTCCACAAGTCAATTTCAATCTACGTGGAGAAGAATATTCAGCTCAAATCGACTATTTTATAGACAACATCAAAAACAAACGAACCGTCAACATCAACTCGTTTGCAACCGCTTTGGCGACAGATAAAATTATTGATGTAATGATTAACGACGCTTCAAAATAAGATAAAGATATGGATAGAGTACTTTTTGGCGACAACCAGTTTTTTGCAGTCAACCACCTTTCTGATGAAAAGTCGAGGGCTCAAGCCATCCGATTCAAGGAGAATCAGGCTATTATTGATGTGCTAGATTCTGCTCGAGAACTGGGCATCAACACCTTTATGTGTACCACGCACGACCGAATCTCCGATATATGCGATTATATGCGCAAAAACCCTAATGAATGGAAGAATTTCAACATATTCCCATGCATGCCTTATGCTCACAAATATGCCAATGCGGTGACAGACCTCGGCATATTGGGTGCCGTGAAAGCGTATATGCCTGGCAATATTCTCTCCGTAGCTGCAAAAGGTGGTATGGCATTCATTCAAAAGGATTATGTAGCGATGATGGAGCTTCTGGTAGATGCAGAAATGAAAATGTTTAAAGGCATTAATACTCCTGTGATTTTCCTTCAGAACGTTGTTGTTGACTTGATTCTTGGACTGGGAATGTATGATTTTTTTGCTGCTTTTGCAAAACACGTGAAAAAGAAGTACAATGCTGAACCAGGCTTCATCACGATGAATATGTGTAAAATGGTAGATGTATGCGAAGAGATTGGAATCGAAAATCCAGTGATTTGCTCGTCAATCAATAAGATTGGATTCCGTGTATCAGGAAGCATTGAGGCATACGAAAAATACCTCACTGATCCAAGTAAAAAGTTCAGACCAATCGCAATGCAAGTGTTGGCTGCAGGAGCACTTACCCCTCAGGAAGCAATTGAATATGTTAACCGATTCCCGAAAATTGAATCGGTGTTATTTGGCGCATCATCTAAAGGTCACATTAAACAGACCAAAGAGTTGATTGAGAATAAATAATAAATGAATATCGGGGTAGAAATAAAAAATCTACCCCGTTTTTTTTATCTTTGCTTCTCAATTATTGACTATACATTTTGAAATTCTATGAAGCTTATTCCACTGTGCCTATTTATCATTACCGTTTTTCTTTTTTCTTGTGAGAAAAGCCCCGATTCTGACCTGCGCGGTCGTTGGCAACTAAAAACTGAAGTCTCAGCAAACAATACCACAACGCAAGTGGACTCTATATTCTATGGGTTCGATAACAATGTAGTCTCTGTGCAAAAAGTAGAAAGACCAACTTACACCAAATTGGTTTTTGGGAAATACACCCAAACCAGTGACTCTCTATTTTTCGATTACTTAGATTGGGATGGAAGCCATGACTATTTTCTAAAAAAGAAAATCATTTATTCAAAGTCTGAGCATTATCTAATTCTAAAACTCAATTCAAACACTATGAATTTAAAAAGCAAAGACCGAGAACTTATTTTTCATAAATTTTAACAATCAACTTTATGAAAAATAATATTGTTCTCAGACTTTTCCTATTATTGATTCTATCTGTCACTGCTAATCAAATCACTGGTCAAACATCTTACGCAATTGAAAGTGAAGCGGTGGGTGGTAGTGGTATACATACGCCATTTTGGATGATGAGCAAGAAGCACGGTCTCTCTTCAGCCACTCTAAACAACGGCTACATACGAGTTGGCATTGTACAAGATTATAAGAATGAATCGAATTTCAGTTTTCGATACGGTTTAGATGTCGTAAAAGCAGAGAACTACACCTCTGAATTTATTCTACAACAGGCCTATTTTGATGTACAGTTTTATAATAAATATGAATTATCAATGGGAAGCAAAGAGATTCCATCGCTGTTCAAAAATCAAGAATTGAGCTCTGGGAGTATGTGTTGGTCAGGCAATGCACGTCCGATCCCGATGATTCGATTTAGCACAAATGATTTCATTTCCTATCCGTGGTTATTCAAAAGAATGCTGAAAGTAAAAGCGGTGTGCTCTTTCGGTTGGTTTACCGATGGTCAATTTCAAAAAGACAGAGTTGTGTTTGACCCAAAAGTAACAAACAGTAGTTTTACCAATTTCTACAATAGCGATTTACTTTATCATCAGAAAGAGCTTTATCTTAAACTTGACCTACCCAAGTCTCCGTGGTCGATGACTATTGGGATGGAGATGAAGGTACAATTTGGAGGAGATAAGTATTATTACAAAGATGGCAATATAGAAGTTGTACATACACCCGCTACGCTGAAACACTATTGGATGGCGTTCTTCCCATCGAGGGGAGACAACACAAGCGCCATACCAGATCAACAATTTATATTCGGAAATACTGTAGGCACTGAACATGTCATTATTGAATATAAGAAACCTACCTATCAACTGAAAGGGTATCTTGAGAATTTCTTTGAAGACTTCGGAGGAATGGCAAAAAAAAATGGATTAGATGGCCTTTGGGGCATTGAATATGCAAATAAACGAGAGACTGGAATTACCGACGTAGTACTTGAATATCTACAAACTACCAATCAAGGAGGTGCTATTCATTGGGCGCCATCTGATTACCCAGGCGTAAAATTAACAAATGAGGCAACCGGTAACGACGATTACTACAACAATGGGATGTACACCGGATGGGAACACTGGGGCATGACCAATGGCAATCCACTCCTCTCCTCTCCCATTTACAACACGGATGGGTCGATGAGAATCGAGAATAATCGTGTAAAGGCATATCATTTAGGCATCAGTGGCCGATTCAACAAGGAATTAGAGGCACGACTGCTAACAACATATACCGATGGTTGGGGTCGTCATTATCAACCATTTTTATCCATAAAAAGTAACTATTCTGCCTTTACCGAGTTTGACTTTTCACCCCAAAAGCTAAACGGCTGGAAATTTACGGCATCTGCAGGATTAGATAGAGGAACTTTGTATGGTAACAATCAGGCTTTATTATTGAAAATCTCAAAAAAAGGAATGATATTTGGGACAAAATAATTCAACAACAATGGCAAAAAACATCAACACATTTAAGCATTATTTCTTTGTAGGAATTGCCGGTACTGGAATGAGTGCAATTGCACAATACTTATGTGGAACTGGGAAAAAGGTATCTGGGTCTGACAGACTTTTTGACAAAACAAAAAAAATGTTGGTACAAGAGCAGTTCGAAGAGATGGGAATTATCTGCCATTTTCAAGATGCATCGGGAATCACAAAGAATGTAGATGTTGTAGTGATTTCAACAGCTATCGAAGAGAGTAACATCGAGTATCAGGCTGCTTTGAAGCTGAATATTCCTATAATGAAACGCTCTGAACTACTTGCTGAAATATCGGCATCGAAACGCACCATAGCTGTAGGTGGCACATCGGGAAAATCGACCACAACAAGCATGGTTTTTCATATTCTGCAAGAATCGGGCTTTTCACCTTCACTTATGACTGGCGCGGGTTTAACTTCCCTACAGAAAAAAGGGTTACCAGGAAATGCATTTGTGGGAAGCACTGACTGGCTCGTCATAGAATCGGATGAATCGGATGGTTCAATCGTGAATTATCTACCCGAAATATCGCTTGTGCTGAACATCGACCGCGACCACAAAGAGTTTGAGGAACTGATGGCGCTTTTCACAACTTTTCGCAAAAACACTCACGGTTGTTTTATCGTTAATGCTGATCATCCAGCTGCCGCATCGCTTTCTATTGACAAATCGTTTGATTTTGGGACTTCGAACACTGTTGGTTTTGTCGGCAGTGAATTCATACAGTCTGGTTTCTCTATCCATTTCTCAATAAACAATACTCCTTTTGTTGTGCCAATGATTGGATATCACAATATGGAGAATACGCTTGCGGCTGTTGCCGCGGCTTCAGTTGTTGGTGTTTCGTTGGAACAATCGGTAGCAGCCATGAAAACATACGAAGGCATCTATCGCAGGACTCAGTTGGTGGGACAGAAAAAGGGAGTTAGTGTCATCGATGATTTTGCACACAATCCTGCCGAAGTAGCTGCAGCAATCAAGGCTTGCCAATCGGTTGGCAAACGCGTTTTTGCGTGGTTTCAACCCCACGGATTTGGACCACTTCGTTTTATGCACGAAGAGCTGAGTGAACTAGTGGCAGAAGCTTTAACTGCGAACGATTGCCTAATTTTATCAGATGTATATTATGCTGGAGGAACAGTGGACAAGAACATTTCGCCAATGATTGTAGCAGAAGCTGTTATTTCTAAGGGCAAGAAAGCGCTTTTTATTCCCAATAGAGAAAACATGAAGAATTTCATATCTTCAGAATCTAGACCTGGTGACGTTATATTGTTAATGGGTGCTCGCGACACAACACTATCTGATTTTGCAAAAGAGGTTTATAACTCTTTATAGCAAAACAATGACAAATAGGTTATTCAGATTTTGAACAGTTAATAATCCGAGTCACTTTTGTTCCAAAGCATCAATACCACATAGAATGACTTTGACCAACGAGCTCACCTATTTGCGACAACATTGCTTCGCGATCAAAAGTTTGCGAAGTCGGTACCGTGCAGAAGTAGAGGTGTTTCATCACTTTCATTCCGCAAAACTCGAAAACGCCTTCATCAATTGTTTTCTGCATTGAGAAAATCATTCCATTTCCACGATACAAATCTTCCGATGCACGCATGGTGTTTATTATATTGACTTTCTTCGAAGAGAGCATACCAATCAATCCATCTCCATTTGGGCAAAAGGCAAAATCGTAGCAAAATGTGCGGTCGATATAACCCTTCAACAATGCAGGCATACCAGTCCACCAAATCGGATAGATAAAGGTCACAATGTCAGCCCAATGGATGAGATTTTGCTCCTCAGCAACATCAGGTGCAACCATGCCTCCTTCCATCAATTTTAAATCATTTTTTGTGAGAATAGGATTGAAATCAAGCGCATAGAGATCACGTACTTTCACGTCAGCGTCAACATTTTTCAATTCTACAACAAACCGATCGAGAATGTCGTGACAGAAGCTGTTCTTGTTTGGATGACAATAGATAATCAAGTGTTTCATGGCAGTATAAATTAGATGTGATTAATCTAGTTCGAAACACAAAAGGCGTAGAAGAGTTGCTACCTACCTTTTATCAACAAGTTTATTGTTAACAAATATAGGATATTAAAATCAAAAATCAAAAGATTAAACCAATAATTTTATTGAGAAATCAGCTCGGAGTTTTAGCCTTTTTTGGGAGAATAGAGTCCAACCGGTATACCATAATGATCTGCCATCAGAACAGTAGATTGGAGGTATTCGAATTCTGATTCGAAAGAGCTGCTAAAGAAGCTTTTATCGCAGTTATCCACAATTTGTTGCTCTGTCCACCACTTTCCTCCTTGAAGATTTTTGGGGTGAAATTCTTTTTCAGCTTCAATATTGACCATAAAAAGATAGAAAATACATCGTCGTCCTTCGTGCTCATGATTGTACTTGAGCATAAATCTCGGAACAAGTTTGGTGCGACCTACCGCATTTTGCAGAATTCGTTTTGCAGCATCTTCAATGTTTTCGCCATAATTTACGTAATCTTCGATGGGAAGGCACATTTTCCCAACTTCGTAATGCGACGTTTCAGGACGAGCGCGCAAAAACAAGCGATTACCTTGTTTACAGACAATACGAACCACAGGATGAAGAAATTTCTTTTCAAAAGAAAGACTTTCGCTCAATGCCATGTGTCCAATCACCCGCGAATTGGTATCTACAATCGGGAGATAACGTTCTCTGCTAATTTCGGAGCCAATCCATCGGATATTAAACAATTCGAATGCACCAATCACCAAAATCATCGATGGAAAGAGAGCCTTAAACACCACCAAAAAACCTGCATGAAGAGTTGCAGAAGGAAGGAACGAGAAAATCAACAACATAAACAAATGAAAAGGTGCGCAATAGATAAAAAGCTTCGAAACGAAAAAGAACATTTGTAACGCTGGTTTCAAATGAATCTTAATTCCAACTTTCAAATTTGTATCAATAAAGCGGTGAATCCTATCTTCGTAAAATTTAATGATACCAACAATCACTACAAATAGAAATTCTAGAATGATAAAAGCGTGTTTTTGAAGATCCTCTGCCTTGAAAATGGTAAACAAACAATTAAAAAGCAACAAAGTAAGCATCGAGGTCAGAAGAAACGACTGAAAAACACGTTTACCCGTAAACCAAACAAAAACGAGAACCATCATTGTACCTGTCATCAATCCGAAATCAATGACTTGATGCAAAGGGATATACGGCAATAAGAAAATGACCAGGAGCAACGGAAACAGTCCAATTGCAGGGTTATAAAGAGATTTTTCTATTTTATTTTTAAGCATAACTTGTATTTACGCGAGTCGGATTTCAACTCAAAATTTAGTTCTAAAATCGACATCAATTGTTTTCTATACAAACAAAACATATATCTTTGTTTTTTGTTTAAAATCGATTAACATTATAATAGAAACCAACCCAAAATGAACTACATATACGAATTGACGATGAAAGTGCGCGACTACGAATGCGACAGTCAGGGCATTGTAAATAATGCCGTGTATCAAAATTATCTCGAGCATACGCGTCACGAATTTTTGGCAGCCAACGGTGTTGATTTCATCGATTTACACAACAAAGGTATTGATCCTGTTGTCGCACGAATCGACATACAATACAAAAACCCACTACGAGGCAGCGATGAGTTTGTATGCAAATTGGCGGTAAAAAAAGAGGGCATTAAATACGTTTTCCTTCAAGACATTTTCCGTCTTTCTGATGGAGCGATATCGGTCAAATCAAAAGTTGAAACGGTGTGTCTTGTTGATGGGCGATTATCAAGAGGTGAATTTTTTGATACTATTTTCTCGAAATACCTCTAAATTAAGCCTTCATCATTTATGGATAGAAATGAACTGTTTCACCTCATTGCTCTGCTGCAAGTTAAAGGAATTGGAACAATCACTGCACGAAACTTGATACAACACACCGGAAGTTGCACTGCAATTTTCAATGAAAAACCTGCGAATCTTGTTCGTATCCCAGGAATAGGAAGTGGTGCAATCGAAGAACTAAAAAAGCGTGACACATTTTCCAGAGCCGAGAAAGAGCTTGATTTTGTGGAGAAAAACAAAATTGAAACTCTCACTCTCACTGATAAAAACTACCCTAAGCGACTAATCGACTGCATAGACGCTCCTCTCCTACTATTCTATAAAGGAAATACAAACCTAAATGCGGATAAAATTATAAGTATTGTTGGCACGAGGAACGCAACTGATTATGGAAAATCTGTATGCGAAGATTTCATTGAAGAACTTTCTCAAAAATATCCAGGATTATTGGTTGTAAGTGGATTGGCACACGGAGTTGATATCTACGCACATCGTGCTGCGCTTAAAAACGCACTTCCAACTATTGGTGTGGTGGCGCACGGTCTGGATCGTATTTATCCAGCAGTTCACCGAAAAACTGCGGTCGAAATGGTAAACAATGGTGGATTGCTGACTGAATACAATAGCGAAACTAACCCTGATAGACAAAACTTCGTAATGCGCAACCGCATTGTTGCAGGCATGGCTGATGCTCTAATTGTTATAGAATCGGCTGAGCGTGGAGGCGCGTTAATCACTGCTGAAATTGCCAATTCGTACGATAAAGATGTATTCGCATTCCCGGGACGAGCGACCGATTCAGCTTCGCAGGGTTGCAATCGACTGATATACAAAAACAAAGCCGCTTTGATTCAAAAAGCAGAAGATTTTGAAGAGTTGATGAGATGGAATTCGAAACTCAAAAGCACAAAATCGTCACAAAAGCCGCTTTTTATAGAACTCAGCAAAGATGAGAAATATGTAACCAGTTTTCTTCACGCCAACGAACCCAAGCAGATTAACATCCTAAGCATCGAAAGCGATATTCCAGTCTATCGCCTCTCTTCGATTTTATTGGAGCTAGAATTTAAAGGCGTCGTACGTTGTTTTCCTGGCGGAACGTATGTATTGCTTTGAAAAAATTCATCCAGATTTTCGTAATTTGCAATTCGTAATTTGTAATTGAATAATATTTCCTTACTTTTGCACACCCAAACGGGACGTTAGCTCAGCTGGTTTAGAGCACTACCTCGACAAGGTAGGGGTCACTGGTTCGAATCCAGTACGTCCCACTTTCTGACGACTTGCATTCATTTGTAGGTCGTTTTTTATTCTCCTCAAATCAATGAAATGATTCAACTTTTGACAAAACAGCACGAAAACAACAAAATATCTTACGATTTCAATTTTTTTAGCACATTTATCTTATAAAGTTTTTGTGTAAATGAAATTTATCTTTAACTTTGCAACTCAATTACAGCATAAAATGAAAAGTCAACTATTTACATCTTTAGTCAGTGTGGTCGTCGTGGTGAACGAAGGCAAGTGAGAAAGGTATGTAGTTGAACATCGATAATAAAATATCAGATAGCCTTTCTCCCCATCGAGAAAGGCTTTTTTGATAAATAATCATTACTTTTGCAACGAATTTTTAACAGGCTGTTATAGACATCAAAATATGGCAAATACATTCAGAAGTGCAAGTAGCACACAAGGCCGTAGAATGGCGGGCGCAAGAGCGCTTTGGAAAGCTAATGGGATGACAGACGCACAGTTAGGGAAACCGATTATCGCCATTGTCAACTCTTTCACACAATTTGTACCAGGTCACGTTCACCTTCATCATATAGGACAACAAGTAAAAGCCGAAATCGAAAAATTAGGCTGTTTTGCTGCTGAATTCAACACCATCGCCATCGACGACGGTATTGCAATGGGACACGATGGAATGCTTTACTCGCTTCCATCGCGCGATTTGATTGCCGATAGTGTTGAGTATATGGTGAATGCGCACAAAGCTGATGCGATGATTTGCATCTCCAATTGTGACAAAATCACTCCGGGAATGCTGATGGCTGCTATGCGACTCAATATACCTGCTGTGTTTGTATCTGGTGGTCCGATGGAAGCTGGTGAGTTAGACGGAAAACACCTCGATTTGATTGATGCCATGGTGCAAGCTGCTGACGATAGCGTTAGCGACGAGCAAGTGGCAAAAGTAGAAGCTGCTGCTTGTCCTACGTGTGGTTCTTGCTCGGGAATGTTCACCGCAAACTCGATGAACTGCCTCAATGAAGCCATCGGGCTAGCATTACCAGGGAATGGAACGATTGTGGCTACACATGCCAACAGAGGAAAACTGTTTATCGACGCTGCAAAACTAATCGTCGAAAACGCATATAAATATTACCGCGACGGCGATGCAAGCGTTTTGCCTCGCTCAATTGGTACTCGTCAAGCATTCCTCAATGCAATGACACTCGACATTGCTATGGGTGGTTCTACAAATACGATTCTTCACTTGTTAGCAATTGCAAACGAGGCAGAAGTTGATTTCACGATGGCTGATATTGATGCACTTTCGCGCAAAACACCGTGTTTGTGTAAGGTTGCACCGAATTCTCAGAAATACCACATCGAAGACGTAAACCGCGCTGGCGGTATTATTTCTATCATGTCTGAATTGAATAAAGCCGGTTTGGTGGAGGCTTCGGTGAATCGTGTAGACGGAATGACATTGGCACAAGCGATTGATAAATTCGACATTTTGAGTCCGAACGTCACAGATATAGCAATCGATAAATACAAAAGTGCACCTGCTCACCGATTCAATTTGGTGATGGGTTCACAAGAGGAGTACTATCCGACATTAGACGACGACCGCGAAAAAGGGTGTATACGTAGTATCGAACACGCTTATTCGAAAGACGGCGGACTTGCCATTCTTTTCGGAAATATAGCTCAAACTGGCTGCGTGGTAAAAACCGCAGGAGTCGATGAAAAGATATTTATTTTTAAAGGAACAGCGAAAGTTTTTAATTCTCAGGATGCTGCTTGCGATGGCATTCTGAGAGACAAAGTAGTCTCAGGCGATGTGGTGGTCATCACCTACGAAGGCCCCAAAGGCGGCCCAGGAATGCAAGAGATGCTCTACCCAACGTCGTACATCAAATCGAAACATTTAGGGAAAGAGTGTGCGTTGATTACCGACGGACGATTCTCTGGTGGAACATCAGGTTTGTCTATAGGACACGTATCTCCCGAAGCAGCCGCAGGTGGAAATATAGGCTTGGTTAGAGAAGGTGATATTATCGAAATCAACATTCCGGCACGTAGTATCAATGTGTTGGTGAGCGACGAAGAACTCGAAGCTCGCCGTGCAGAAGAGATTGCCAAAGGAAAGGAGGCATTTACAGCTGTTGGTCGCGATAGACTTATTTCGAAAGCCCTGAAAGCTTATGCAAGTATGGTCAGCTCGGCAGATTTAGGTGCAGTCAGATTAATAGATTAAAAGACAAAAGCCCCCAACCCCCAAAGGGGGCTAACAAAATAATTCACTCAGGCATACTCCCCTCCATTGGAGGGGTCGGGGGAGGCCTTAACTTGAATAAACGATGAGCACAGAATTAATAACAGGCGCAGAAGCATTGATGCGTTCACTTATAGCAGAAGGCGTTGACACCATGTTCGGATATCCGGGCGGTGCAATTATGCCGGTTTACGACGCGCTTCACGATCATCACGATACGGTGCGTCACGTACTTGTTCGACACGAGCAGGGCGCAACACACGCAGCACAAGGTTATGCTCGTGTAAGTGGAAAAACAGGCGTTTGCTTGGTGACTTCAGGTCCTGCAGCAACAAATGCCATCACTGGTATTGCCGATGCCATGATTGATAGCACACCAATGGTCGTCATCATCGGCCAAGTTGGTGCAGCGCTTTTGGGTACTGATGCTTTCCAAGAGACAGACGTAATCGGAATCACGCAACCTATCACAAAATGGAGCTACCAAATCCGCAAACCGGAGGAGATTCCATGGGCAATTTCACGTGCATTTTATATTGCTCGCGAAGGTCGTCCGGGGCCGGTTGTGATTGACTTTGCGAAAAATGCTCAAATCCAGAAATTTGAATTCAAATACGAAAAGTGCAACTTCATCCGCAGTTTTATTCCTACTCCAGATATTGACCCGCAAGCCATTACGGATGCAGCAGCATTGATTAATTCTGCGAAAAAACCATTTGTATTGGTTGGTCAAGGCGTTATTCTTGGAAATGCAGAAAAAGAGTTAGCTGCTTTCTTGGAAAAAGCCAATCTGCCTGCTGGCTGGACACTGCTCGGATTGTCTGCTTTGCCAACCGATCACCCATTGAACATGGGTATGCTCGGAATGCACGGAAATCTTGCACCAAATGCGAAAACTAACGAATGTGATGTGCTGATTGCTGTCGGTATGCGCTTCGACGACCGTGTGACAAGTGATTTGAGCACGTATGCTAAACAGTGTAAAATTGTCCATTTCGACATCGACCCTGCCGAAATCAACAAAAATGTGAAAGTGGATGTTGCGGTATTGGGAAATGCAAAAAATACGTTGGCGCTCGTAACAGAACAGCTCAACGAAACCAAACATACTGAGTGGATTGCTTCGTTCGCCGAATTGGATGCCAAAGAATTAGAAAAGGTAATCATTCCCGAGCTTGAACCAAAAGGGAAAGACATCACAATGGGTGAAGTGGTTCGCAAAATCTCGGAAGCTACAGATAATAAGGCTGTTTTGGTGACCGATGTTGGTCAAAACCAAATGATGGGTTCGCGCTATTTCAAATTCACCCAGTCGCGCAGTAATGTGACTTCTGGTGGGTTGGGTACAATGGGATTCGGACTTCCGGCTGCAATCGGAGCTAAAATCGGTGCACCTGAGCGTACAGTTTGTATGTTCTGTGGCGATGGTGGTATTCAGATGACCATCCAAGAGTTAGGAACCATTATGCAAGAGAAGACAGGTGTGAAAATCATTATTCTCAATAACCGATTCCTCGGTATGGTTCGTCAGTGGCAAGAGCTGTTTTTCAGCGAACGTTACTCCGAAACACACATGGTGAATCCTGATTTTATTATGGTGGCAAAAGCCTATGGCATCAAAGGTCAAACGGTGAATCACCGCGAAGATTTGGACGTAGCCATTGCCGAAATGTTGAGCGACGACGAAGCTTACTTGCTCGAAGTGAATGTGGAAACCAAAGGAATGGTTTACCCGATGGTGCCAACCGGAGCGAGCATTTCGAATATGATTATTGGGGATAAATAAAAAATAATAAAAACTATGGAACTATATACATTAATCATCTTCTCCGAAAATCACCCAGGCTTGTTGAGTCAGGTGTCGAATATTTTCACGCGCAGACAGATGAATATTGAGACCTTAACAGTTTCGGCTTCTTCGATAGAAGGCATCCACAAATTCACCTTGACAACCTACTCAACAGCTGATTCTATCGCAAAAGTGGTGAAACAGATTGAAAAACGGGTGGAAGTGGTGAAAGCTTTTTCATACACAGACGACGAGATTATTTATCAAGAAGTTGCACTCTACAAAGTGCCAACAGATGCGTTGTTGGATTATCCAGACTTGGAGCAATTGGTGCGCAAATACAATGCGCAGCTACTTGAGATGACCCGTCAGTTTGCTGTATTACAATTGACTGGTCAATCGGAGCAAACACAAGCGTTTTTCGAAGCATTGAAGCCCTTTGGCGTGATGCAATTCGTGCGCTCAGGTCGTGTGGCCATTACCAAATCTTCTTCCGAGATTTTGAGCAAATACCTGCAAGGCAGAATGGTGCAGCAGTAATTTTCAATAAGAACTAATTCAAATAAATAATATAGACAAAAAATGGCAAATTATTTCAACACGCTTCCTTTAAGAGAGCAATTGAATCAATTGGGAGTTTGCGAATTCATGGATAAAAGTGAATTTGCTGATGGCGTTAACGCGCTGATAGGTAAAAAGATTGTAATCGTAGGTTGTGGTGCTCAAGGTTTGAACCAAGGTTTGAACATGAGAGATTCTGGCTTGGATGTGTCTTACGCTTTGCGTCAAGAAGCAATTGATGGCAAAAGAGCATCTTTTGTAAATGCTACCGAAAACGGTTTCAAAGTTGGCACTTTCGAGCAATTGATTCCTACTGCTGATTTGGTGATTAACCTTGCACCAGACAAACAACACACTTCTGTTGTTGCAGCGGTTATGCCTTTGATGAAGCAAGGATCTACGCTTTCTTATTCTCATGGTTTCAATATCGTAGAAGAGGGAACGCAAATCCGTAAAGATATTACTGTAATCATGGTAGCACCAAAATGTCCAGGTTCTGAGGTACGTGCAGAGTATGTGCGTGGTTTCGGTGTGCCTACATTGTTGGCTGTTCACCCTGAGAACGACCCTGAAGGCAAGGGTTGGGCGCAAGCGAAAGCGTATGCTGCAGCTACTGGTGGCGACCGTGCAGGTTGTCTTCACTCATCTTTCGTTGCGGAAGTGAAATCTGACTTGATGGGTGAGCAAACCATTCTTTGCGGAATGCTTCAAACCGGCTCTATTCTTTGTTTCGACAAAATGATCGAAAAAGGCATCGACGCTGGTTATGCTTCAAAATTGATTCAATATGGATGGGAAACCATCACTGAAGCGTTGAAGCACGGCGGTATCACCAACATGCTCGATCGTCTTTCGAATCCAGCTAAAATCAAAGCATTTGGTTTGGCCGAAGAGTTGAAATCGATTATGCGCCCATTGTTCCAAAAACACATGGACGATATCATGTCTGGCGAATTCTCATCAACCATGATGAAAGACTGGGCAAACGACGACATCAACCTCTTGACTTGGAGAAAAGCAACCGGCGAAACTGCCTTCGAAAAAACTCCAGCAGGAGATGTTGAAATCTCTGAACAAGAGTACTTCGACAATGGTGTGTTGATGGTAGCAATGGTGAAAGCCGGCGTAGAATTGGCATTCGAAACCATGACCGAAGCAGGCATCAAAGAAGAGTCTGCTTACTATGAGTCGCTCCACGAAACTCCACTTATCGCAAATACCATAGCACGCAAAAAACTGTTCGAAATGAACCGCGTAATCTCTGATACGGCCGAATACGGTTGCTACTTGTTCGACCACGCTTGCAAACCGCTGTTGGCTGATTTTATGAAGAAAATCGACACCAACGTAATCGGTAAAGCTTATGGCGAAGGCAAAGGAAACGGCGTTGACAACGCAGCATTAATCGCTGTGAACGACGAGTTGCGTTACCACCCAATCGAAATCATCGGTGCAGAGCTTCGTCAAGCTATGACAGCTATGAAAAAGATCGTAGGTTAATCTAACCCGATTTCTCAATAAACTAAAAGGTCAGCTTCGGAATGAGGCTGACCTTTTTTTGTGTATAAATATCATACCTCAATATATCTTCAAAAAAAATAATTACTTTTGCATTCATGAAAAATCACAATTCTAAAGAAAGTAAATGCAATGAAAAGAAAATTCGCTCTTCTATTATTAATTACACTGGCATCAATGAATCTCAAAAGCCAGCGGTCAAATTTCTCGATTGGAGTCGATGCCGGAATTTCTAGATCGTCACTACGTACAGACAAAACATTGCTTCCAGAAAACAGAACCAGTCATTCAGAGGGGATTTCAATTGACTACCAATTACTTAAATACTTTTCGCTTAAATCAGGTCTATACCTAGAGAATAAAGGAGATATATTTAAAATAGACATAACTGACGAGGCCGGAATCCCTCTATATTCAATTAAAAATCGAATAAACTTCACTTATTTGACAATCCCTTTATTATGCTCCTTTTCTACGACAGGAACTACAAAATTATTTTTCAATATTGGTTCCTCTTTAGGAATGCTTCAAAATGCAACGCAACGTTTCGATGGACTTGAAGATCAAAATGGCGAAATTAATATCTATGATACTATGCGTAAAATTGATATTGGACTGATCTCAGGAATAGGCGTTAATCATTCAATTACAAAAACGATTTCCCTCAATTTTGAAATCCGAGACAACTACGGATTACTCAACAGCAAAGCAATCACTGCTGTGAATGCAGGCTCTTCTAAACATAACATTTTAAGTGCGCTATTAGGTGTAAGATTCAAAATATAGCAATGTAGCCGTCCGCTAAGCGTCCGAAGCCGTTCGCAGTCTCTACCAAATTGAGATTTGGGATTATTATATCATTTTGAAATATGCTCTATCCGTTGCAATAAAGTAGGACGGGAATAATGCACGAAAACATAAGCTGGATGCGGGTTCAGGTTGCTCAGTGCCAGAACCGATATTTTCTTCAACTCCGACCGACAAACCACAATCATGATAAACCAATAAAGGGTCAGCCTCATTAGCTGACCCTTTTTATCGGTAGAAATTGACCCGAAGCCGTCCGCTATCAATTCTCATCCGTCCGCTGCTCATCCGAAGGCGGTAGTTATTCATTTTCCACAGTCCGCAATTAATCCGAAGCCGTCCGCTAACGATTTGTAGCCGTCCGCTAAGCATCCGAAGCCGTCCGCAGAAAAGTGATCTATTTCCGCTCAACGGTCATTTTCTCGCAATAAAAATTTATCTTTGCTCGTCGGTGCAAAAGAGGCACGCGAAGCATTTTAGAGAACGTATGTAATTCCACTTTTTATGAGAAAAATCCGAATCGGTCAGCTAGCATTGACCCTCACGGTTGTTGCCTTTGTAGGTTGCAACCGTTCCCCCAAAGCACCACAAGAAGATATTTTAGTCAGTCACATCGACGCCACGGTCAATCCGGCGAACGACTTTTTTCAGTTTGCCAACGGACGTTGGATCAAAGAAAATCCGATACCCTCTTCCGAAAGCAGTTGGAGCATTGCCCACGTGGTGCAAGAAGAGACCTACAACCGCCTAAAAGAGATCAGTGTAAGTGCTGCAGAGCAAAAAGATGCACCGAAAGGCACGGCATTGCAAAAGATTGGTGATTTCTATGCTTCGGCAATGGATACCGTTGCCATCGAGAAGCTAGGCGCAACACCTCTTTTGCCCGAATTAAAGAAGATTGATGCGCTCGCAGATGCGAAGAGCGTGTTGCAGCTGTCGGCAAACTATCAGACCTACCTAAACGAAACGTTTTTCGGAATTGGCATTGGTCAGGATATGAAGAATAGCGAGAAAATAGCACTATACATCGGTCAGGGCGGACTCGGATTGCCAGACCGCGACTACTATTTCAATACCGATGCTCGCAGTGCCAACATCCGCAAGGAGTATGTGGCGCACATTTCGCGCACGCTGCAATTAGCTGGCACGAAAGCGGCTGAAGCTACCATTCAAGCACAGCAAATAATGAAGTTGGAAACACAACTCGCCACAAAATCCCGTAAGCTCGAAGAGCTGCGCGACCCAAACAGCAATTACCACAAAATGACATTGGCACAACTGTCGAAATTGGCTCCTTCAATCGATTGGCAAACCTATTTCACCACAATGGGCGTAAAAAACATTGATTCGGTGATTGTTGGTCAACCCGAGTTTCTCGTGCAGCTCAATTCATTACTGAAAACCACTCCGATTGCCGACTTGAAAGCCTACATGAAGTGGAACTACATCACGTCGCTTGCCGAAGAGTTGAGCAAGCCGTTTGTAGATGAGATGTTTCATTTTCACGGCAAAGTGCTCTCTGGTAGCCTTACGCAGCGCGAACGATGGAAAGAGGTGCTCGATGCCGAAGAGTCATCGATGGGCGATTTGCTCGGACAACTCTATGTGAGCAAATACTTTTCGCCAAAGACAAAAAAACGCTACGAGCTGCTTGTGGAAAACATTATGGCGGTTTACAAAGAGCGCATCGAAAAACTCGATTGGATGTCTGCGGCAACAAAAACAAAAGCTATTGAGAAATTGTCGAAGGTCAACAAAAAAGTAGGCTATCCTGACAAATGGAAAGACTATTCGGCACTCTCCATCAGCCGCGATTCGTATGTGCAGAATTCAATCAACGTGCGCAAGTTCCACTTCAACTACGAATTGGCGAAACTCGGCAAACCTGTCGATCGCACCTTGTGGGACATGACACCACAAACTTACAACGCCTACTACAACCCAAGTAACAACGAAATTGTACTTCCAGCAGCCATCTTTATTGTGCCGAATATGCCAGACTCGCTGCTCGACGATGCCATTGTGTATGCTTATGCTGGAGGTTCAACCATCGGCCACGAAATCACCCACGGATTCGACGACGAAGGTCGCCAGTTCGACTGGAAAGGCAACCTCTCTTCGTGGTGGACAAAAGACGACGAGACAAAATTCAACCAAAAAGCACAACGAATGGTCGATCAGTTTAATAGCTACGTTGTTGTGGATAAAATGCACGCCAATGGCAAAGCAAGTTTAGGAGAAAACATTGCCGACTTAGGCGGTGTGGTATTGGGTTTAGAGGCATTCAAGAAAACCGAACAATACAAATCAGGCAAAAATATTGGCGGCTACACGCCGTTGCAACGCTTCTTCCTCGGATATGCATTATCGTGGCTCGGCAGTCAGCGCAAAGAAAAGCTAGCACAAATGGTGATGACCGACGTGCACGCTCCGGCATTCCTGCGGGTGAATGGCCCTTTGGCAAACATTCCCGAATTTTACGAAGCATTCGGAGTGAAACAGGGCGATCCGATGTATCGCGACGAGAAACACCGCGTTGCCATTTGGTAGTTTGCAGAACAAAAGGGTGCTTTTATTGTTTGAATTTCATATCACTAAACTAACGAATTATGAAACAAGCAATAAAAGCACTTTTTTTATCGGCAATAGCCATATTTTCGGGAACAGCACAAGAGAAAAAACCAGTCGCTCACTTCTATAATTTCGAGGCAAATAGCCTGAAAGGAAAGGTAGTCAGCATGAAAACCTACCAAGGCAAGGTTGTATTGGTAGTGAATGTGGCAAGCAAATGTGGCTTCACCCCGCAATACAAAGGATTGGAAGAGTTGTACAAAAAATACGAATCAAAAGGATTGGTTATTCTTGGTTTTCCGTGTAATCAATTTGGATCGCAAGAGCCTGGTTCTGCTGAAGAAATTTCAAGTTTTTGCTCTCTCAACTATGGCGTAACTTTCCCAATGTTTGCCAAAATTGATGTGAATGGCGACAACACTCATCCGCTCTATGCCTATCTGAAAGAGGCTTTGCCAGGCACTTTAGGCAATGGCATTAAATGGAACTTTACAAAGTTTTTACTTGATAAAAAAGGGAATCCTGTGAAACGCTACGGCTCTATCACCAAACCAGAAGAGATTGCTGACGATATTGAGAAACTGCTTAAATAGAAACAAAAAAAGCCAGATTTAATTCTGGCTTTTTCATTCTATATAACTCTCATTTATTTCTTACAATACAACCATGCTTCGTTGTATTCATGACGATTGTATCGAATTGAACTCAAATATTTTTCTGCTTCAGCTTTATCAACAAATGCACACAAAGTTGTACGCATTAAAGTTCCTAGTTTCTGGACTTTCACATTGCGAATACCCGAATTGGTGAGTTGATCAAGATGTTTGGTAGCTGATTTTTCTGAATGAAAAGAGCCTAAAACAATAAAATATCGCTCTTCGGTTAAGCTATTTTGTGTAGTAACTTCTGCTTTTGGAGCATCTACTTTCGCAACTGGCTGCTGAGATAATGAATCTTGCCGAGCAGTTGAATCATTTACAGTCAAAATCGTAGGTGTAATCGATTTAATAATCTCCTGACGACTGATGAATCCAGCCGTTTGTTGCTTCACATCAGTCACTGGAGTAGAGAAAATCCACAACAGCCAAACAGCAGCCACCGAAGCAACTGCACGTAACGCTTTTCGTTTACTGAAGCGGATTTGAATCATGTCTCCATCCTTTTCAGTCGTAACTAAGACAGGCACTTCGTCACGTTTAGTCAATTCGCTGAGAAGAGCCAATTTGACTGAGGTAAGTCCAAACGAATGAATATCATTTTCGGGTATTGAAGTCGATTCAAAGACCAGATTTTTCGACTCATCAAGTGTAAAAGCACCCACTTTGCCTAGTTCCACTTTCGACCTGTAGGAAAGTTCAGTAGAAAACAGCTCCAAATCGTTCTGAACCATTCGGCGTGCTTCGCCATAACTGACACCCTCTACCTGCGAAATATTCGTCAGCAACAATCCATCGTCGTGAGTCAATCCAGCATTGAAGCATATTTCGCGAGCAGGAGGTAAAACCTCGCTATCCATAAATTGAGCCTCGATGTTTTGAATCACAAAACCACCAAAACCAGGAACAATAACGCAATCGTTCTCGGTTAGCAAATATTCTATATGGGACGTGATGAGTTTCATTCCTGCAAAGATATATTTTTTACGTTACGAAAACAGATTTTCAGGAATAAACTTATCCACATATCACTGTTGAAAAGTTTTGATAGCTATTCATTTTTACCCTATAACACCAACTGTTTGACTAAATTTTGTACTTTTGCAATCACAAATCAGAAAATCAAAAACACCGATGATAGATAAGATTAAATCGTTGCACGAAGAGATTGAGAATCTAAAGGCGACGACCCTCGATGAACTGGAAGTGCTGCGTATCAAATACCTGAGCAAAAAAGGCGAAGTAACGAACCTTTTCAACGACTTTCGAAATGTGCCAAATGAGCAAAAACGTGAAGTTGGACAACTGCTCAACAAGCTCAAAGATGCAGCTCAAGACAAAGTGAACAGCATCAAAGAAGCATTTGAAAGCCAAAACACAGGTGCAAACGACGAAGATTTGACGCGCACCGCTTATCCGATTGGACTTGGCACGCGCCATCCGCTTTCGATTGTCAAAAATGAAATCATCGATATTTTCGCTCGACTTGGTTTTACGATTGCCGAAGGTCCAGAAATCGAGGACGATTGGCACGTGTTTTCGTCGCTCAACTTCGCAGACGACCATCCGGCTCGCGATATGCAAGACACTTTCTTCATTCAAAGCAGTCCCGAAATATTGCTTCGCACACACACATCATCGGTTCAGACGCGTGTGATGGAGAAATCACAACCGCCGATTCGTATTATCTGTCCGGGTCGTGTGTATCGCAACGAAGCTATTTCGTATCGCGCACACTGCTTTTTCCACCAGGTAGAAGCACTTTATATTGACAAAAATGTATCTTTTGCCAATTTGAAGCAGGCATTGCTCTATTTTGCTAAAGAGATGTTTAGTGCAGATACTAAAATCCGTTTGCGTCCCTCCTATTTTCCTTTCACCGAGCCAAGTGCCGAAATGGATATTTCGTGCAACATTTGTGGTGGCAAAGGTTGTCCGTTCTGCAAACACACCGGTTGGGTTGAAATCCTCGGATGTGGAATGGTTGACCCGAACGTACTTGAGGCGTGTGGAATCGACAGCAAAGTCTATACCGGATACGCTCTTGGAATGGGCATCGAACGCATCACGAACCTAAAGTATCAGGTGAAAGACCTGCGAATGTTCTCAGAAAACGACGTACGATTCTTGAAACAATTCGAAGCAGCACAATAATTAATTGACAATTGAATCATTTACAATTTACAATTGCCTCCTCTACTCAGTCGAGTAAATTGTAAATTGCTAAATTGTAAATCTAAAAAAAAATGTTAAACTACATCACGTGGACAGCCGATCCGGCTATTGTGACTATTCTAGGAAGAGAAATTCGTTGGTACGGATTGATGTTTGCCATTGGATTTTGGATTGGCTACAAAATAGTCGAAAAGATGTTTATTCAGGAGAAAATCGACCTCAAATGGTTGGATTCTCTTTTCCTCTACGTGATGGGTGGAACGATTATCGGAGCACGATTAGGGCATTGTCTTTTTTACGGATGGGACTACTATTCGGCTCACCCAATTGATATTCTGAAAATTTGGGAAGGCGGCCTTGCAAGTCATGGAGGAGCAATTGGTATTGTGATTGCCATCTATTTCTATTCGAAGAAAGTGACGCACAAAAGCATGCTCTTTACATTTGACCGCTTGGTCGTTCCTGTGGCTTTAGTTGGTGCTTTGATTCGTATCGGAAACCTCTTCAACCACGAGATTTATGGTCATGCTACAGATTTACCATGGGCATTTCGTTATGTAACGAACTTACAAGCTTGGCGACACGGTGCAGAGCCCATTTTCACGGCACCATCTCACCCAACACAACTGTACGAAGCTTCTGCTTATTTAGTGGTATTCGGATTGTTGATGTTTCTCTATTTCAAGAAACAACTCTGGAAAAAAGAGGGACTTATCTTTGGAATTTTCCTAAATGGCATTTTCTTAACTCGATTCTTTATCGAATTCATCAAGAATAATCAGGAGTCGTTCGAAGAAAATATGGTTATCAATATGGGGCAATTACTCAGTTTGCCGTTTATCATTACAGGTATTTGGTTGATTATAAGAGCATTAAAACAACAGCCAAAATAATATTTGCTGTTCGATATTAAGTAGATATTTATCCTTCGGATGATATTATTGATAAACAATTCTACACATATCGCCGAAGGCAAACTATCACGAAGTTAATATCAAAAGAATTTAAAGTGCCATTCTCACAATCTCTCTCACCACTTCTGGTGTCACTGATTTGTGTTCGCCATAATTTAACCCACGTTTTTTCACCTGAGCGACGATTTGTTCGATTGCTTCTTCGCCAATTCCGTATTCGCTGAAGCGGGTTTTCATCCCCAAACTTCTGAAGAATTCTTCTGTCCGCACAATCACGACATCAACTTTCTCATCGTCGGTTCCATCATTTATTGCCCACACACGCTCAGCATATTGTAGCAATTTCTGAAATTTCTCTTGTTTGAGTCGCTTCAAAAGTGATGGGTAAAGAAGTGCCAGCGTCTGTCCGTGGTCGAGACCATAAAGCACCGTCAGCTCTTGTCCCACTCGATGCGTTGCCCAATCCTGCGGCACGCCCATGCTGATAAATTCATTCAGTGCCATCGTCGCACAAAGCATGTAGTTCGACATCACTTCGTAATTTCTCCCTTCCGACACCACTTTTGGACCCAATTCTATCATCGTCATCAACAATCCTTCTGCCCATCTGTCCATCAACATTGCATTCACCGGATAGGTCAGGTATTGCTCCATCACATGGATGAACGAATCGACAACTCCATTAGTCAATTGCTGCTTTGGCAACGAATAAGCCACTTCGGGATCCAGAATCGAGAATTTAGGATAAAGGTATCGCGACATAAATGAGAGCTTATCTCCTTTTTCGCGATACGATACTACACAACGGTGATTCATCTCAGAACCGGTTGCAGGTAGTGTCATCACCGATGCCACCGGATAAGAAGGCTGTGCCAACGATGGATTTTTCACAATATCCCACGGCTCGCCATCGTACACCATTGCTTGAGAGATAAACTTCGTACCATCTAGCACTGAGCCACCACCAACTGCTAACAGAAAATCTACGCTGTTTGCTTTGGCTAATTCAGCAGCTTTCAACAACGTGCCATACTCAGGATTTGGCTCAATACCCCAAAACTCAACAGTAAAATGACCTTGTAAGGCAGCCATCACCTGCTCATAGATTCCGTTTCGTTTCACGCTACCTCCACCAAATGTGATAAGGATGCGTTTAACTGATGGAATTTCGGTTGACAATTGAGCAATAGAGCCTTTGCCAAAGATTATTTTGGTCGGATTTTCGAAACTGAAGTTATTCATATTGACGAAATTTTGTTTGACACAAATTTAGCATGAAATATCCTAACTTTGAAGTCCAAATTGTTTTGAAGTTAGATTTTCAAGTAAATTTCTTTATTGTCAGATTGTGGAGTAAAAATACAATCATATCTTTCAATCAACTTGCAATTTATCAAAGAATTTATGTAAACTTGCAAACCCAATCAACGGCAAACATTCAACATGCGTAAATTTCTTATTTATTTGGTTCTAATCACTCTTAGTTTGACAACCTCAACTTGTCGGAAAAAAGATTCTAATAAAGCAAAGAAATATAGCTCCGTTGCCGAAATCAAAAAGCGAGGCAAACTACGCATCATCACACTCTATAGTTCAACAACCTACTTTCTCTACAAAGGCCAACCAATGGGATACGAATACGAGTTGGCAGAACAATTTGCACAATCCATCGGAGTAGAAACTCAAGTTATTGTTGCGAAAAATGCTGCTCAACTAACTCAATTTCTTAAAGAAGGCAAAGGTGATGTGGTGGCTTTTAACCTACCTGTTAACAAGGAAATGCGCGATAGTTTTCAATACTGCGGAAGACAAAGTTTGACGCATCAGGTTTTGGTTCAACAACAAAATGCAAACAGGAAACCCCTTACAGATGTCACGCAATTGGTAGGAAAAAAGATCACTGTTTTACGGAACTCACGTTATCACCAACGACTGATTAACCTCAATGAAGAACTCGGTGGCGGGATTAAATTGAATCCAATCAGCAAAGATTCTATTTCGACCGAGGACCTTATCGAGAAAGTATCGGATGGTGAACTCGATTACACTGTTGCGGACAACGATTTGGCCATTCTCAATAAAACTTACTTCGGGAACATCAATATCAATCTTGAGATTAGTTTTCCTCAACGCCTTTCGTGGGTTGTTCACAAAGGCAATAGCGACCTTGCAAATGCTCTTAATCGCTGGTTTGCAACCAATATCAACAGCGTTGAATACCAAACACTTGCGAAACGCTATTTCGAAAAAAGTAAGCGACCTTTCGACCTGATTTTACCCAAAATATCGAATGGGAAAATCTCGCCTTACGACGCCATTTTTAAGAAATACGCTAAAGATATTGATTGGGATTGGCGTCTGCTTGCCGCTCTTGCTTATGTGGAATCAAAATTCGATCCAACGGAGATTTCTTGGGCAGGAGCTAAAGGGTTGATGCAGCTGATGCCACGCACCTCAGCAGCAGTTGGTATTTATGGAAAAGATATCTACGACCCAGACATTAACGTTAGCGGAGCCGTGAAATCTATTCGACTCATCAACCGTGTCTATGCCAATGTAAAGGATAAGTCTGAAAAGCAGAAATTTATCATTGGTGCATACAATTGCGGCATTGGTCATATCATGGATGCACAGAATTTGGCAACTAAACACGGTGCAAGTCGAGTGATTTGGGACAAAAATGTGGCACATTACCTTGCGCTCAAAAGCAACTCAGAGTACTACACCGACAATGTTTGCAACTACGGCTACCTTCGCGGATCTGAGACGTGTCTTTACGTCAAGAAAGTGCTGACTATTTTCAATTACTACACCACAAAAACAAAGAAATGATGAGAGAATTTATCAATTACCAATCCCCAATAGGTTTGATCAAAATTGCGATTGAAGATGAATCTGTCGTGAAACTAATTATCGCGAATAACGACGAGACGGCTTCTGAACCAACATCAAGATTTGCCAAAAAAGTTATTACAGAGCTGAATGACTATTTCGAAGGTAAGATTCACTCGTTTTCTTTTCCGATAAAATTAGAGGGTACTGATTTCCAAAAACGGGTTTGGAGCGAACTGCAAAAGATACCTTATGGCGAAACCATCAGCTATCAAGAATTGGCTAAGCGGAGTGGAAATCCAAAGGCTTATCGTGCTGCAGGAACGGCAAACGGCAAGAATCCAGTCTGTATTGTTGTCCCATGTCACCGCGTAATTCACGCCGATGGTGGAATTGGCGGTTACGCTTACGGAACAGAAGTAAAGGAACGATTATTGAATTTAGAAAAATCAGGGAAACTTTAGACGACTAGTCGTTGCTTGCTTGATTAAATCGGTGTAACTTTGCTGTTCACAGAAAAGGAGCAATTTCTAGTTATGTATTTAAGCAATTATCACAGCCACAGCATATTCTGCGACGGACGCAGCCATCCTGAAGTTTTTGTTCAGTACGCCATAAGCAAAGGGCTAAAAGCCTATGGATTTTCTTCGCATGCTCCACTCCCATTCCTTACAAACTGGACAATGAAGAAGGACGATGTGGAAGAGTATTTTCAGGAAATCAATAGACTGAAAGAGAAATACAAAGATCAAATTGAAGTATATGCTGGTCTCGAAACCGACTACCTCAGCCCTGAGTTCAATGCAAAATCAGACTATTTCCAAGCTCTTCCTGCCGATTATTTGATTAGCTCTATCCATTACATTTCTCATCCAATCAGCAACAAATTATTGGCTATTGATGGTAGTTTCAAAGAGTTTACACAAGGAGTTAAAACTCATTTTGGTGGTGACATTAAAGGAGTTATTGAACGCTTCTTTGAGTTGAGCACACAGATGATAGAACTCGGGGGGTTCCACATTATCGGGCATGTAGATAAAATCTACCTCAATGCGAGTCGCTTTGCTGGATTTGAGTCAAACCAAAAACTGGTCGATAATTTGATGGACGATTTGCTCATTACAATCGCCAAAAGCGGACTAATACTAGAAATCAATACCAAATCGGTAGAATCAAAAGGTATCACTTATCCAATGCAGCACTATTTTGAGCGTATATACGAGTTGAGTATCCCAATTACTATTAATTGCGACACGCATAACCCAGACAATGTTATTCAAGGAAAACGCGAAACGGCCGAGTTATTATATAAAATCGGATTCAGGCACACCATGGAGCTTATTAGTGGAAAATGGCAGCGTTACAAATTATTAAATTAAACAAAAAGCTGCTTAAATTACATTATTTTTTATACATTTGCTTTATAAAATACAAGACACACAAAAAGCCAGATTTATGAAGACTTTTCCAGAATCGGAACTGATTATCAATGCTGATGGCAGCATTTTTCACCTACACATTCGCCCCGAACAGTTAGCTGATAAAGTATTGTTGGTAGGCGATCCAGACCGCGTCACAATGGTTGCTTCGTACTTCGACACCATCGAATGCGACATCACAAGCCGCGAATTTCACACCATCACTGGAACCTTCAAAGGCAAGCGAATAACTGCTCTTTCGCATGGCATTGGAACAGACAACATCGACATCGTGATTAACGAACTCGATGCTTTGGCTAATATCAACCTTGCTACTCGAACAGAAAACCCTGACTTCAAACAACTCACATTAATTCGGGTGGGCACATCTGGCGGTTTGCAACCGTTTTTAAAAGTAGGCTCGTTCTGCATCGCAGAAAAATCAATCGGACTCGACACCGTTTTGAGCTACTACAAAGGTAGAGATGATATTAGTGAACGTGATTTTGAAGACGCTTACATGAGTCAGATTGGATGGAATCCACGTTGGGGAGTGCCTTATGTGGTGAGTGCCGATCCTGAATTAGTATCACGATTCGATGGAGAAGAGAACGTCACAAAAGGAATCACCATTTCTGCCATTGGATTCTACGGACCACAAGGGCGTGAACTGCGCTTGGGACTAGCTGATCCTAACATCAACAGCAAGATTCAGAACTTCAGCCACAATTCGCGCTGCATCACCAACTACGAAATGGAGAGCTCGGCATTGGCGGCACTATCCAAATTGATGGGACACAAAGCGATGACAATCTGCGCAATTATTGCCAACCGCTTAGCAAAAGAGGCAACGTCTAATTACAAATCCTCAATTTCCGATCTTATTCATATGGTTTTGGAGAAAATATAATCCCCTAAACAGGACAATAAAGCAACGAATAGAATCATACATCAATTGTTGGTTCTCATTTTTGATTGAATCACATAAATATTTTGCATTTCTAAAAAATAGAATTACCTTTGCACCGCTTTAAAGCAAAAGAAAGATTCGCTAGCTCAGCTGGTAGAGCACAACACTTTTAATGTTGGGGTCCTGGGTTCGAACCCCAGGCGGATCACCCAGAACGAGGAGTTACAGAAATGTAGCTCCTTTTTTTTGTTGCAAATAATCAAAGGTTTGGTTTAAAGCCTATCTTTACAACAGAAAAAAGTCAATTATGAAGAATCAATTCAGAATCGGGTTATTGTTCGTGTTTATTTTTACTTCACCAACACTGATTGTAGCACAAAACAGCCTCGATATAACGGTAAAAGACAGTACAACTCAGGAATCGCTTGTGGGTGTAAATATTTTCGCTAAAGGCACAAGAGTTGGTGCAATAACGAATCTGAAAGGGCATGCTAAATTGCAGAATCTTCCATCAGGTCGACTGACATTACAAATCAGCTTTATTGGTTACGAAAAAAAGCTCATTCCTCTAACAATTGCAGCTAATCAGGAAGCAAGTACGGTTGTGGTTCAATTAGTACCTGAAAGTGAGGAATTGGAGGTTGTTACCGTTACAGCAACTCGCAGCAACTCCAGAATAGAAGATCTACCCACAAAAATTGAAGTGCTCGGTTTGGATGATATGCAGGAAGAAAATGGCATCAGACCTGCCAATATAAGCAGTCTATTGGGTGATATTGCAGGTATTCAGATGCAACAAACCTCCGCATCATCTGGAAATATGAATGCCCGAATTCAAGGATTGAATGGCAGATATAGCCAAATACTAAAAGACGGAATGCCTCTTTATGGTGGATTTTCAGGAAGTTTCAGCATTTTACAAGTGCCGCCACTCGATTTACGCCAAATTGAGATCATCAAAGGATCAGCCTCCACCCTATTTGGTGGCGATGCAATTGGTGGAATTATCAATCTTGTTTCGAAGACTCCAACCGAGAAACCCGAAACAAATATTCTTCTGAACCAAACAACTTTGAACGAAACCGATGTAAACACCTATATTTCGAGGAAATATAAAAAGTTCGGATTTACTCTTTTCGGTGGGTATGTGAATCAAAAAGCTTCAGATGTGAATAGTGATGGATTTTCAGATGTACCGAAGCTCCAAAACTTTGTTCTCCATCCTAAACTTTTTGTTTATCTTGATAAGAACGCAACATTTTCCGCTGGATTGAATAGTGTAGTAGAAGACAGAAATGGTGGTGATATGCAGGTGGTTAATGGCAACTTTGACTTATCACACGACTATTATGTACACCATAAATCTGTTAGAAATACTGAGGAAGTCAATTTTGAGCAGAAATGGGATGACGGGTCAAACCTGCAATTCAAAAGCAGTATCAGCGCGCTCGACCGAAGTATCGATAATACCAACTATTACTTTCGGGCTGCACAAACACTCTATTTCTCCGAGCTTTCTTATTGTTTGAAGCGAGAAAAGTATGATTTCGTGGTTGGCGCAAATTTCAATGGTGACAAATTCAATATTGGACGAACCGTAGGAATTGACGAAAGCTACATCTATCCTTCATCGAATCCAATCCAAAACTACAATTATCACACATTTGGTCTATTTGCGCAAAACGACTGGCGCATCTCTCACAAATTGCTCGTAGAAAGCGGATTACGTTACGACAATCACTCCATGCGGGGTGGTTTTTTGTTGCCTCGATTATCAATTATGTACAAATTTCTTCCAGATTTCACCATGCGTCTAAACGGTGGACTGGGTTATAAAACGCCGCTACTATTTTCATACATCGACGAAGAAACAGAGTTAAATCACATCTATACCTCGCAAAAAGACTTAAAAACCGAAACCTCACAGGGTGTGAATTTCGATATCAATTATCACACCGTATTGTGGCAAACCGCTTCGTTGACACTAAATCAATCGTTTTTCTATACGGAACTGAATCATCCTGTTGTATTTGAATCCTCTGGTATCTTACACAATGCTGATAAACCCGTCATTTCTCAAGGGCTTCAAACCTATATCCGTTTATCAATCGAAGAGTTTGAACTTTATTTGAGTTATGTATTCACGCACAGTGAGAAAACTTATGACTCTGTCAACCCATGGTTCTTGGCCACACCAAAACACAATTTGGCAGGCACTTTCACTTTCGAACCAAACAAAAAGTGGCGTTTGGGCATTGAAAGTTCATTGATCGGTAGTCAAATTATCGAAAACTCGGAGGAAACATCGCCTTACTACTTTCTAGCGCTAATGATTGAACGAAAATTCAAGCATCTTTCAGTGGTGCTTAACGGCGAAAATATATTGGATTATCGCCAAAAGAATTTTGTAGTACCGCCCTTTTCTAATCCGACATTCAAAACACTCTGGGCACCAATTGATGGGAGAGTAATCAATTTATCTTTGAATTGGAAAATGTAAAAAATTATTCCTATTTCACATTTTTAATCAAAGAAATTATATCTTTGAAATTAGTAAGTCGAAATGATGTAATTATCGACTAGCTTATCGGCCAAATCTATAATTTGAACATTATGAAATTTCCGAGATTTAAAGAGCAAATTACGAAATATGAAATATCTGTTTTTATAGCATTCATTGTGGCTGGGGTAATTTTTATCAGCTACAACGTTAAGCGAATACAAAATGACCTAACAAATGAAATTCTTCAGATTGGTCGTTCTATTGAAGTAACGCTCAACAAAGCCGAAATAAGCAAGTTGAATGCTAAGGCTGAAGATATTTCAAAACCAGAGTATCAGCACATCAAAAATACGCTCAAATCAATCGTAGCAGTCAACTCCAAAGCTCGATTTGCCTACCTTTATATGCTTCGAAACGGCAAAATCTATTTTATTGCTGATTCTGAACCTGAAAATTCAGTAGATTATTCGCCTCCCGGACAAGATTATCCAGAGGCACACCCAATTGAATATCAACCATTCTATACAGGCAAAGCAGTAGTTACGGATGCAGCATCCGACAGATGGGGCACATGGATTAGTGCACTAATTCCCATTAAGGACAAGAAAACAGGGAAAATAGTGGCAGTCTTTGGTATGGATTTTAATGCTAAGAAATGGAATAACTCAATAATATTTGAGATATTTCAATCAAGCACTTTGGTTCTTTTGTTGATTATTTCAATCCTCTCCATTATTTTCATCAGACACAAAAACAGAACATTATCTATTGAAATCATTGATAGAAAAGAGGCGCAATTAGCTCTCCAGAAAAGTGAAAACCAGAAGGAAGCTATTCTACAGGCTATACCTGATTTAATCTTTATTTTTAACAAAAATGGAGATTACGTCGACATTTACGCAGAAGAAAACTCTAAGCTGCTATATCCAAAAGAGCAGTTAAAAGGGATGAATATTAAAGATATTTTTTCAGCGCAAGTAGCCACACAAGCTCTCGACGCCTTCCACCGTGCTTATGAAGAGAAAAAGATGATCCAGTTTTCGTACGATCTAGTGATTGATCATAAGAAATTCTTTTTTGAAGCACGTATCGTCCCTTCTGTCGGCGACAATGTTTTAACTATCGTAAGAGATATTACGGACCGCAAAGAGAGCGAACTACTAAGCCAAGCAAGGCAAGAACGTACTCAAAGACAACAAAAGGCAATTTCAAGTATCGCAGTCCACAACGAACTTACTTCGAGCAGTCTTAATTCAACATTTGAAAATCTAACTATAGAAGCGTCAAATGCTATAGAGGTTGGACGAACAAGTATTTGGTTGTTGTCGGACAATAAAACGGAGCTTAACTGTGTCACATTATACGAAAATTCAGAGTTTAAAAAGACATCCAACACTGTTCTCAAATGCGAAGATTACCCAATTTACTTCGACACAATTCAAAAAGAGAGTAGAATTTCGGCTTCAAATGTACAAAACGACCCTCGTACAATTGAGTTTAAAGAATCATACCTTGTTCCTCTCAATATAAAGTCGATGCTCGATGCATGTATTTATATCGATGGCATTTTGAAAGGCATCGTCTGTTTCGAGCACATAGGTGAACCAAGAAAATGGCATTCTGACGAAGAGGCATTCGCTACTACTTTTGCTGCGATAATAGCACAAACAATTGCGAATAATCAACGAAAACAGGCAGAAAGCGTCCTTTTCGACATTATTGATAAAAATCCGATTTCGATACAAATTGTTGATAAGAGCGGAATGACTCTCAGTGTTAATAAAGCATACACGAATCTATTCAAAGCCAGTCCGGCATCTGATTATTCAATTTTCGATGATCAACAATTAAAAGACCAAGGTTTCGAAGAGTTACTCGTTCGAGCCCAAAAGGGTGAAATTGTATATTTCCCTGACATTATATACAATTCGCAACTTTCGAATGTAAGCGCTCAAAATACACCAAATTGGATTCAAATGGTAATCTTCCCTCTCAATGACGAGGAAGGAAATCCTGAGAAATACGTTTTAATGCATGAGAATATATCGAGAAGGAAGGTTGCCGAACAAGAACTAATTGTTGCCAAAGAGCACGCCGAAGAGAGTGACAGGCTTAAGTCAGCCTTTTTAGCAAATATGAGCCATGAAATACGAACGCCAATGAATGGCATTTTGGGCTTTACAGAACTATTGAAACAACCTTCCTTAAGTGGGGAAACTCAACAAGAATACATAAATATAATACAGGAGAGTGGAGAAAGGATGCTTAACATTATTAACAATATTGTTGACATTTCGAAGATTGAAGCGAAGCTGATGCAAGTAGATTTGAAAACTTCTGATATCAATCAACAATTCGACTTCATATACCACTTTTTCAAACCTGAAGTAGAGAAAAAAGGATTGACTTTAGTGCTCAAAAAAGGATTGGAAAACCAAGCGGCAACAATAACAACGGATACGGAGAAAGCTTACGCAATCCTAATCAACCTGGTGAAAAATGCCATCAAATACAGCACCCACGGTTCTATTGAGTTTGGCTACAATCTTAACGAAAACAAAGAACTTCTCTTTTTCGTAAAAGACACTGGAATTGGTATTCCTTTAGACATGCAAAGTGCGATTTTTGAGAGGTTTATTCAGGCGACCAATAGTTTAAAAACAATTACACAAGGTACTGGATTAGGGTTGGCCATTTCAAAAGCTTATGTAGAAATGCTAGGTGGAAGAATTTGGGTGGAAAGCGATGGAAAATCTGGGTCGGCATTCTATTTCACACTACCATATAACCCAGTTGCACACACAAATGAAGCCAATGCAAAACAGTTGAAAAATGCTCCGACTGCAAGCTCCAATAATCTAAAAATTCTTATTGCTGAGGATGACAGCACATCACGCAAGCTAATCACGATGGTAATGAAAAAATACGCCCGAGAAATCATTTGTGCTCATAATGGTGAAGAGGCTGTCAATGAATGCAAAAAACATCCTGATTTTGATTTGATTATGATGGATATACAAATGCCCATAATGAGTGGTTACGAGGCGACCCAAGAGATTCGTAAATTCAACAAAAGGGTGATTATTATTGCGCAAACAGCCAATGCCATGGCTGATGATAAAAGCAAAGCTCTTTCAAACGGGTTCAACGATTACATTTCAAAACCAATCGATAAAAATAAAATCGAAGCTTTTATTTCAAAATATTTCACGTGAAATTCTTAAATTTGTAATCGAAAATAGCCTTTGAGTTTCAAACTAATATATAAGAACCCGAATTCAATATTTAAGACCACAATAAATGAGTTCAAATCTAAAAATACTTGTAGCAGAAGACGACGACACATCAGCCAAATTAATTTCCATAATTCTGAGAGGTTTTGCACGAGAAATCATTCGGGTTAAGAATGGAATTGAAGCAATCGAAGCCTCAAAAAGCAATCCTGATGTCGATCTTATTTTAATGGATATACAAATGCCTTTGATGAATGGCGACGAGGCAACATTGGCTATCAGAGAATTCAATCAAAAGGTGATTATCATTGCACAAACAGCCAATGTGATGACGGATGATAAAGCCAAAGCCACAAGCAATGGGTTTAACGACTACATTTCAAAACCAATCAATAAAGTTAAAATAGAAGCTTTTATTTTGGAATATTTCTCGTGATTAGTGCGCTTTTAATAATCAATTTATCACGCCACAAATCAATAAAAACTCTGCAAGAAATATCAAAATTCATTGTTGAAATGAGCATCGATATTATCGAAATCGCTTTATCAAGTTAAGGTTGTGAAACCAAAAGAGGTAAACCATAAATAGCAGAAAAACAAGCACATAAAATAGATGGCCCGAATATGCATGTACTTCGAGGGTCATGCGTTGCGACCCATTCATTGCACGAACATTGAGTAAAAGTAAAGCAATACGGAGCGAATTCAACACCACTATCACTATTTCGCCAACGACAATAAAGACAATCTTATTCAACCAATGGCTTTTAATCAACCCAATTAAAAGTGCAAAAACGACCATCAAACCAATACCAAGGCAAGGTTCAATAACCCGCACCCAGTAAGGACCAATAAAAACAGCATTCTCGTATATATGTGTCGAATACCCCATCATTCGCAACAGTGCGCTTGTCAGATGAACTTCAACCGTAATCAAATAATCAAAACCACCTGTTTTGAAAAGGTAATATTCAACAATATTCTTCAAACCTCTTACCAAAAACAATGGTATTACAATCCAAAGAATACCCAACCCAAAGTGCCCATTCACCCACTCTGTGAATCTATTGTATGCGGATAGCAATCTACTGTTGTGAGGTATTGATAGAACCATAAATATAATTACAACTACATATCTTAAGTCCGAAAACAACATCATTACACCGTATTGCAATTCGCCAAGCAGTAATACTTTAGCACAGAGCATTGCAACTGTAAGAGCATAAATAACCATCGATGAATAAATAAGATTATAGAAAACAGGCCGCTTCCCATTGCAAACTAAAACAAAAACAGTAAAGAGAAGGATATAGTATTTTAAAGAAACTATTGAATATACATAATTAGGCGAAATCGCTTTATCAAGAACTGACTTAAGAGAAGCCTTATCTAAGCTATGAAAGTGCACAACGTTAAATAAGAAAAAGGCGAAATCATCCACAGAATTGGTCAAATGTTTGACCATGCCATCAAGCCAATTATGAGGGAAAAAGATTAAAAAAACAACCCACAAGATTAACATCACAGAAGCTCTAACCATCTGATTGGTTGCCAAATTTCCAGATTTAAAAAGTTCTAGTTTTGAGTTGTTCATTCAATTTGCTTTTCAGCATTATTATCACGCAAAACTAATGATTTTATATTCCCAAGCAAAATTCAAATTGTTTTGGTTTGAAAAAGTGCCAATTTAATCTGCTTTAAGCTTCAATATGAACATTTTAATCCAAAAAAATTGTTTTTTTATTTTTATTTTTTATTTTTGTAGTATTACTTCAAGAATGATATAACAGCTTAAAAGAAATGTTTTCTACCTGTAATTAAACCTACCACCATAAATCCATCGGAATTAAACCCAAAACAATAAGAGCATGGAACACGTAAATTTAAGTCGAAAAAAGACTTCACTAATTCAAAAAGGATTAGTCGCTCGAATATCGCAAATTCTTTTTGTATTTATGTTTTCGCAAACACTCTTAGCTCAAGGAGGCACGCATCCTGGATTCGATCCAGACTTTGGATTATTTGCACCCATAGAAAACAGAATTCTACTAGCGCTTTTTGTTGTAGGAGCTATTTCTGCCATCTTTATTATAAAAAGTAAAAAACATAAAAAATAGCCCGATTTTCTAAATTCATTGAACCTAAATTCAACACCATGAATCTAAAGAAATTAACGCTAATCGTTTTATCCCTAATAGTTGGGGAGTTAGCCTACAGCCAAAACTGCTCATTGAATGCAAATGTCGATCAGGCAATTTGTGCAAATTCCACTCTAACACTAGTAGGAGCGTCCACCGGTCTGTTTCATGCACCACAAACCACCACATGGGTTCAATCCGCTGGACCATCTGCAGTGATTACTAGTCCAAACGCCCTAACGACAACAGTAACAGGCATTATCGGTGGGAATACCTACAAATTTCGATTAACAAGTACGTGTCAGGACGGTTCGTTTACTTACGACGAGGTTACCATAGTGGTGAATGGCATTACTACTGCCAATGCTGGCGCCGATTTCTCTGCAATTTGCCCCGGCACACCAGCACTGACTCTTGCAGGAAATGCAGTAGGATCGGGAGAAACAGGGACATGGACAATCGTATCTGGGGGAACAGGACTCACTATTGTTTCTCCAAACTCACCCACTTCAGCCGTTAACTTTGCAGCGGGAAGTGCTGGAAATGCGGTTTTACGATGGACAATCACCAATGCAACAACAGGCTGTTCAACATTTGATGAGGTAACCATTCCAAAAAAAGGAGCAGCAGCAGTAGTTAGCGCGGGTGTAGATCAAACAACAACATCTTGTCACAACGGAACAACAACAGCCACATTAGCGGGTAGTTACGCTGGTGATGGCACGGGAGGTCAAAGTGGATTGTGGACAGTAGTTAGTGGGCCGAAAGTGCCGACTTTCTCGAATGCGGCACTAAACAATTGTGTCTTGTCTAATCTTTCTCCTGGAACTTACATCATGCGTTGGACTGTTACTGGATCGTGTGCTTCGGGATTTGACGAAATGCAAATTGTTGTTCCAAATGGTGTTGGGACAGTAACAACAGCTACAGCAACATTAAGCAACGCGGCAACACCTCTTTGTGATGCTCGTACAGCAATAACAATGGTTGGGTCAACACCAAAAGTTGACGAAACTGGAGTCTGGACACAAACAAGTGGTTCGGCAGGCCCTACAATTGTCAGTCCGAATAGCCCTTCTACGCTTATAACAGGACTAAACGGATCGTCGAACTACGCATTCACATACACAATTACAAAAACTGCAACTGGCTGTACTTCAACCGCCTCAAAAACAATCACTTACGGCGGAACACAATCTTTGACTATCAACACTGCCAGTCCGCTACTTGTAGCTTGTGGTACAACATCTGCGGTGATTTCGTTTACAGCTGCTGGTGCAGGAGGTGCAAATCAATACAGCATCATTAGTGGACCTACGACACCGACTATCGCTACTATCCCATCTGTTTATGCGAATACAACCACATCATCATCGCTAACTATCACAGGTCTTACGGTCACTGGAACTTACGTTGTAAGAATCAGACGAAGTGCTGGAAATGGATCAAGTTGTGGAACAGTTTATAAAGATATTACTGTTGTCGTTTCTCAATCACCGACAGCATCAAATGCAGGTTCTGGGCAAATTTTAGCTTGTACAGTTACAAATACATCTTTGATTGCTAATGCGCCATCAGTAGGTGCTGGAAGGTGGACACAAGTTAGTGGGCCTAATACTGCTACAATAGCAGATCCAACCTTGACCAACTGTCCAATCACTGGCTTAACCAATGGAGCTTACGTTTTTCGCTGGTTGATAAGTGCTGGGCCAAAGTGCGCCACAAATCAAGGTGATGTTAAAGTAACAGTTGCTTCAGCGACACCAACTACAGCAAATGCAGGAGCGGATCAAGATATCTGTAATTCAACACCTCTCTATTTAGATGCCAATCACGGTTCTACAATAGCTAATAACGAAACAGGAACTTGGTCTGTATCCCCTTCTGCAGGTGTCACATTTTCGAATGTCAATTCGCAAACACCAACGGTAACGGGGTTAGCATCTAATTCGACATACACCTTTACATGGACGATTAACAATGCTTGCGGCACATCTTCTGATAATGCTATTGTTACCACAAGTGCAGTTGTTGGTCCTATTGCAGCGTTAGCAGGTGCAGACCAGTGTTTACCTTCGGGAACAACTTCTACAACAATGGCAGGAAATCCACCTGCTCCAGGAACTGGACTATGGACCAAACTGACTGGCGGAGCCGCGACCATAACCTCACCAAACTCAAATACAACGACTATCACTGGTATGTCGAATGGTACATACACATTCGAATGGTCAATCACTCGAAATGCGTGTACAATCACCCGCGATACAATGACCATTACTATTTCGGCAGCAGCCACTACAGCTAATGCTGGGGTAGATCAGAATGTTTGTGGGGCAAGCACAACACTCGCTGGAAACATTGCGGCTGTAGGTTCTGGAACTTGGACACAGACCACAGGAAATGGTGGAGCAATCATAACATCTCCTAGCAGCCCTACATCAACGGTATCAGGACTGACTGCTGGATTTTACACTTTCCGCTGGACAATAACCAATGGAGCTTGTTCATCAAATTACGATGAAGTTCAGCTCAACGTTTCACTTCCAGCTACTGCTCCATCTGCAGGACCTAACCAAATATTATGTGGTGCGACAACTGCTACTATGGCTGCCAATACTATCGATACAGGTACTGGTTATTGGTCTGTAATCAGTGGTCCAACCACTTACGCTATTACGAATGTAAATTTACCTACGACAACTATTACTGGCTTAACAACTCCTGGAATGTATACTTTTGGGTGGAACAGCGAAAATGGACCTTATTGCCCATTGCAAACTAGTTTGGTGTCGATTACAGTAAATGCCACAGCCAATGCTGGGGTTGATCAAACATTCTGCGATGCAACTTCCGCCACCCTTACTGGGAATACATCTACTTTAGGTACCTGGTCACAAGTCAGTGGTCCTAACACGGCAACCCTAACACCACTTGCAAACTCACCTTCAGCTGTGGCATCTGGTTTAATAGTAGGCGCATACACTTTTAGATACACTTTAAACGACGCAGGATGTGCATCTAATTTTGATGATATGTTAGTTACAGTGTCTGGTGCTCCTACAACAGCAAATGCAGGTGCTGATCTAAATCTGTGTAACGTAACATCATTTACTCTTTCGGCATCGCCTTTATCAACTGGCACAGGGGCTTGGACTAGAATTGCAGGACCAAACTCACCTACCATCCAAACTGCATCGAGTGCAACGACAACTGTAGGAGTAAGCGGAACAAGAGCAGCTCGTGGAACTTATGTATATAGATGGACTGTCACCAACGGATCTTGCACCAGCTTAGATGAAGTCGTAATCAACATTGGAAATGCTTTGTCTACTTCTGCAGGAGCAAATCAAACTCATGTGTGTGGAACTAGCACAACATTGGCAGCGACACTTCCCGCAAACGGAGGATGTGTTTGGGCTCAAGTTTCAGGACCTAACACCGCGGTATTTAGTTCATCAATTAGTAATACACCAACTGTATCTGGGCTGATTCCAGGTGATTACACCTTCAGTTGGACAAATAACGACCCGCCGTGTACACCAGTATCTACGAATGTAACCATTTCTGTTTTTGCCAATCCTACAACACCAGATGCAGGACCAGACCAAAATATTTGTGGACTAACAACAGCAACATTAGCCGGAAATGCCATTACCGATGGAACTGGTTCTTGGAGCAAACTAAGTGGCCCAGCGTGCACAATCACAACACCAAATAGTCCAACATCAACCATTACAGGAATGAGTGGTGGAACGTATGTTTTTACATGGACTTCAACGTTAGGAACTTGTACACTCACAGATAATGTGACAATAGTGGTTTCTGATGCCCCTACAACTGCAGCTGCTGGTTCTGATTTCCATGTTTGTTTGTATTCTGCCCTTAATCTTGCAGGAAATACACCATCAGTAGGAACAGGCACTTGGACTCAAATAAGTGGAAACTCTGTTGTTATTTCAAGTCCAAACTCTGCCACAGCATCGATTATTGGAGCAACAGCAGGTAGTTATACTTTTAGATGGACAATTGCTAATGGAACATGCATCTCTTCTACCGACGATGTTGTTGTAACGGTAGATCCTACACCATCGTTAGCTGTTGCTGGCGTCGATCAAAACCTGTGTAATGTTTCTAGTTTCACAATGGCAGCAGACCCTGTATCAGTTGGCAATGGAACTTGGTCCAATATAAGCGGCCCCAATACACCAACAATTACAAATATCAATTCAGCAACATCGACAATCACAGGTGTAACAACAGGAACGTATGTTTTCCGCTGGACTTCATCGGTGTCTGGTGCTTGTGGTCAATTCGACGAAGTAACAATTGTAAATAACGTATCACCAACTGCAAATGCAGGAGTTGATCAAATAGTTTGTGGCACCTCAACAACTATGGCTGCTGATGTACCAGGTGTTGGCACTGGTGCTTGGTCAAAAATAAGTGGACCAACAGGTGGCACAATCACTTCTGTTAATTCTGCAACATCAACAATTACATCATTGACGTCAGGAACGTATGTGTTCCGTTGGACAGTAACAAATGGCACTTGTGTTTCGACGGATGATGTCGTTATTTACAAGAATTGTGCGCCTTCGCCTGGCGATGATTCTGGCACAACATTGCAAAATACACCGGTAACTTTAGCATCAAGCCTTCTGAGCAATGACACAGATGCTGACAATCCCCTTTTGGCAACAAAAATTGACCTTAACCCATCTGTTGCAGGCATACAAACATCATTTACAAACGCAACTGGTACTTGGTCTGTAAACACATCAACTGGTAGGGTGACATTCACCCCTCAAACAGGCTTTTTGGGTTCAACAACCATTCCTTATGAAATCTGCGATACAGGTACTCCAGTTCTTTGTGCTCAAGCAAACATAACCATTATGGTTTCAATGGTTAGTGATGTTCAAACCTATAACATTACTCCATCACCAACATTCACGACTGCTACTATTAACTGGTCTAACGGTAGCCGTGCAAAACGTGTAGTGTTTATGAAAGAAGGTGTTGGTGCAATATCAAATCCTGTGGATGGCACAACCTATCGTGCTTCTGCAAACTGGGGTAGCAAGGGTGACCAACTCGCTTCTTCGGGATACTATTGTATTTACAATGGTACTGGAACATCAGTTCGTGTAATCAATATGTATCCAGGTCGCACTTATACCATTCAAGCTTTTGAATTCAATGGTAATCCGAATGCGGAAAGCTATTTGACTAATCTGTCTGGTGCACAGAATCCAACAACAACCGTGCCTTGGCCGACTACTACCTTTACAAATAGTGTAGGTGTTTCTACTCAAGAGTCTTGGCACACAGCTGCTCGTTGGGATCACGATACAATTCCAACGAACTATCTCCACGAAGCGGTATTGATTTACATCGATGGCAATTGTGCAGTGAGTGCTGCCGATGCGGCTTGTCACAACTTAACCATCAATGCGGCTCACAGTTCAATCACGCCTAAATTGACTATTAATCCTGCCATGCACCTCAATGTAACGGGTGGTGCGCTGAGTGGACAATTCGTAAACAATGGTGCAGCATCTGCTCTTGTGATCAAATCAAGTGCAACATTGGCAAATGGCTCTTTGGTTTGGGCAAATGGTAATCCATCGGGTACTGTCGAATTGTACTCTAAAGCCAGTTGGAACTTATCGATGCCAGTCAACAACAAATACAAATGGCAGTTTATGAGTATTCCGGTTAAGTCTATTCCATTCAGCAGCGTGTTTACTACTGACTACAATCAATTCTTGATGTACGAATGGGATGAATCGGTAACTGTGTTTGCTGATGTATGGAGAAAACGAAACAATGGAACTACACTCCGTGTAACGGGTGGAACATTGAGCAACACCAAAGGGTACGAAATCGTGCAACCGAATCCAACAACATACTCTTTCGCTGGAGTGTTGGAACACAGCGATTTCACACAATCATTGCCATACACCCCTACCGCCTATTTCCACGGTCAGAGTGTATTTGGGAACCCATACACGGCTGCTATTGATATTCGACAAATTGATTTCGGAGCTAACACCGATAACACCGTCTATCAATACAATGCGGGTACCTATCTCGACTGGTTTGGGAATCACGGTGAAACAACCTCAACAGACAGTACAGAGATTATTCCGAGCCGCTATGCTGTGTCAACCAAGTTTACCGCAGGAAACATGGGGCTTCTTCGCCAGATTCCTTCGATGCAAGGATTCGTGGTCAAAGCAACCAATGCGGCGGGTGGATCTTTCACCATTCCTTATTCTGCTGTGATGAAAAACACTATCAAGCAACGCGATGCTGTATTGCCAGTGGGTACACTTATTGCAGTGAAGAGTCTCAACTTCTCAGATAAAGTCTGGATTTTCACCGACCCTTCTTGCACAAATGGATTCGACAACGGATGGGATGGTAAGAAGATGATGGGCGATGATGGCATCAGTCAAATCTTCGTGCCTGATCAAAACGACATCGAAGCCTATCAAATTGCAGGTGTACCAGACATGAACGACCTTTATGTAGGCTTCAAACCGGGTAACGATACCGAATTCAACATCACCGTGACTCATCAGAATGCTAATCAGGTGTACGATAAAATCTACCTCGAAGATTTAGTGACCAACATGACAACGGACATCACAACCAGTGGTTCGACCTACTCGTTCACTGCTGCGGCTTCTGATCCTGTGAAACGCTTTAGAATAGTGACCAATACTACTGGCGTGGATCTTTACGAAGCCACCAAGATGATCAATATTTACAACAAGAATGGCATCGTTTACATCAATAACCGAAGCGATAAAGGTGGAAGCATCGATATCTTCAACGAGTTGGGCAATTGCTTAATAAAAGCAACATACACGCCGAATGGAATTACAACCGTTCCGACGAATTTAACTCAAGGGGTGTATGTGATTAAAGCAAGCAACAACAAAGGTCAAACGGTCAAACGAATCGTTCTTAAATAAGAAAATTTTCTCTTTCACAAAAAAGCTCTTCAGAAATGAAGGGCTTTTTTTGTACGAATAGGAATCAATAGATTGGCAGCGCAGTCGTCTCCTTAACTCCAGAAATAACAAAATAACTATGTATTTGATCGACCGAAGGCAAAACAGATAATTTCTTCTGGTGAAAATCATAGTAACTCTCCATATCAGGCAAAACTACCTTTAACATGTAGTCGAAACTACCAGAAACGAAATTGCACTCTACCACTTCGGGGAAACCGAGTATCGCCTCGTTAAAAGCACCCGACAAATCGATGGTCTGTTTCACCAACGTCACTTGGCAATAGACCGTCAAATTATTCCCCATCTTCTTCTTGTTGAGAATCGTCACATACTTCTCAATCAACCCCTCTTTCTCTAGTCGTTTCACCCGATCGTGCACCGGAGTGAGCGATAGATTAATCTGATTTGCAATGTCTTTTAGCGTCAAATGAGCATCTTCTTGCAGCAATCGCAAGATCTTTTTGTCAGTTTCGTCGATATTCATTGTATCCGATTTTGAGGTGAGTGTGATTTTGCAGACAATTTTTCTTTTTTGTTTATGATAAAACACCTACTAACGAAATATTATCTGTAAACAACCCTACAAATATAAATATTTTCCTAATTTAATTCATATAGAACAAATATTTTCTTTTAAAACTATATTTGTAATGAAATAGACTAACCCAACAAATGGTTTACGATTATGAAAATAGGCGTTCCAAAAGAGATAAAAAACAACGAAAACCGCGTGGCGTTAACGCCTGCTGGTGTTGCTGAGATGAATAAAAACGGTCACACCGTTTATTTGCAATCTACTGCTGGCGAAAACAGTGGATTTACCGATGAAGCTTACAAACAAGCGGGAGCAATTGTTTTGCCAACCATCGAGGCTGTTTACGACATTGCCGATATGATTATGAAGGTGAAAGAACCCATCGCTTCGGAATATGCGTTAATCAAAAAAGACCAACTGCTCTTCACCTACTTCCACTTTGCGTCGTCGGAGCCACTCACTCACGCCATGATTGAGCGTGGAGCTGTTTGTTTAGCTTACGAGACAGTGGAGAAAACCGATCGCAGTCTGCCGTTGTTGATTCCAATGTCGGAAGTAGCAGGTAGAATGTCGATACAAGAGGGGGCGAAATACCTCGAAAAACCGATGAAAGGAAAAGGCATCCTCTTGGGTGGTGTTCCTGGTGTTGCTCCAGCCAATGTAGTCGTACTCGGCGGTGGTGTGGTAGGCACACAAGCGGCCAAGATGGCTGCAGGAATGGGTGCAAAAGTCACCATCATCGATGTCAATCTGACACGTTTGCGTTATTTGGCTGACGTGATGCCAGCAAACGTGACCACTCTGATGTCGAACCACTACAACATACGCGAAGCTATTGCACAGGCTGATTTGGTGATTGGTGCCGTGTTGATTCCCGGAGCTAAAGCGCCACACCTCATCACCCGAGATATGTTGAAACTAATGAACCCTGGCACGGTAGTGGTGGATGTGGCGGTGGATCAAGGTGGATGTATCGAAACCTGCACTCCGACTACGCACGAAAACCCGACCTTTGTGATCGACGACATTGTGCACTACTGCGTGGCCAATATGCCCGGAGCAGTGCCTTACACCTCAACCTTAGCCCTTACGAACGCCACGCTTCCCTATGCCATTCAATTGGCAAACGAAGGATGGCAAACGGCTTGTACGAAAAACACCGAGCTTCGTAAAGGCTTGAATATTGCCAACGGAAAAATCGTTTACAAAGGTGTGGCGGATGCGTGGTCTCTCCCACTCCACAATGTAGAAACTATCTTAGCATAACGGTTAGTCGTGATGACTGATTAGGTGCAAATTTTCATAAACTTTCATTTAAAACGAAACCCCGAAGCCAATAAATCGACTTCGGGGTTTGTATCTAAGTCTCCCCTTGGGGGAGATTTAGTGGGGCTTCTTAATCTTCCAACAAGATTTCAAGAATCTGAACCGCAGCTTTCGCTACTGACGAACCAGGACCAAAGATCGCAGAAACGCCAGCTTGGTAGAGATAATCGTAGTCTTGTGCAGGAATAACCCCACCGGCAATCACGATAATGTCTTCACGACCTAATGCCTTCAACTCTGCCATAACTTGTGGTACAAGCGTTTTGTGACCTGCTGCGAGCGAAGAAACGCCCAACACGTGGACATCGTTTTCTACCGCTTGACGAGCAGCTTCGGCAGGAGTTTGGAACAATGGTCCCATATCCACGTCGAATCCACAGTCGGCATATCCTGTAGCGACTACTTTCGCACCACGGTCGTGACCGTCCTGACCCATTTTTGCAATCATAATACGAGGTTGGCGACCCTCTTTTTTAGCAAATTTCTCTGCCAATTCGCAAGCTTTCTGAAAGTCTGCGTCGCCTTTTGTTTCTGATGAATACACGCCTGCTATGGTTCTGATAATTGCTTTATAACGTCCTGATACTGCTTCGCAAGCATCGGAAATCTCACCCAACGAAGCACGAACACGCGCTGCTTCAACTGCCAATTCGAGCAAATTGCCCTCTTTCGTTTCAGCACATTTGGTGATAGCTGCTAATGCGGCTTTCACTGCATTTTCGTCGCGCGCTGCTTTCAATTCGCCGAGGCGCTCGATTTGTTGTTTGCGCACTGCGGTATTGTCCACTTCGAGAATGTCAATTGGATCTTCTTTCTCCAAACGGTAGCGGTTCACACCCACAATGATTTGGTTGCCCGAGTCGATGCGCGCTTGTGTGCGAGCAGCAGCCTCTTCGATGCGCAATTTTGGCACACCAGTTTCGATTGCTTTCGCCATACCGCCAAGGCTTTCCACCTCTTCGATGAGTGCCCACGCTTTTTGAGCTAACTCGTTGGTGAGGGTTTCTACGTAGTAAGAACCCGCCCATGGATCAACTTCTTTGCAAATATAAGTTTCTTCTTGAATATAAATCTGAGTATTACGTGCAATACGTGCAGAAAAATCGGTTGGCAAAGCAATCGCTTCGTCCAATGCGTTGGTGTGGAGCGACTGGGTGTGACCCAATGCTGCAGCCATCGCCTCAATACAAGTACGACCTACGTTGTTGAACGGATCTTGCTCGGTCAACGACCAACCCGACGTTTGCGAGTGTGTACGCAACGCCAATGATTTTGGATTTTTCGGATTGAACTCTTTTACGATTTTAGCCCACAACATACGTGCAGCACGCATTTTGGCGATTTCCATAAAGTGGTTCATTCCAATTGCCCAAAAGAACGACAAACGTGGTGCAAAGGCATCGATGTCCATTCCAGCATTCACTCCAGCACGTAGATACTCCAACCCATCAGCCAAAGTGTAAGCCAACTCGATGTCAGCCGTTGCACCTGCCTCTTGCATGTGGTATCCCGAAATCGAAATTGAATTGAATTTCGGCATCTTTTGCGAAGTGTATTCGAAGATGTCGGCAATGATTTTCATCGAAAATTCTGGTGGATAAATATAAGTATTACGCACCATAAACTCTTTCAAAATGTCATTTTGGATGGTTCCCGCCATCTCTTCGAGTTTCGCACCTTGCTCCAGACCAGCGTTGATGTAGAATGCCAAAATTGGCAATACCGCACCATTCATCGTCATCGAAACAGACATCTTGTTCAACGGAATTTGGTCGAACAACACTTTCATATCCTCTATAGAACAGATCGACACACCGGCTTTTCCTACGTCACCTACCACACGTTCGTGGTTGGCATCGTATCCGCGGTGTGTTGGCAAATCGAATGCTACCGAAAGACCTTTCTGACCAGCAGCAAGGTTACGACGGTAGAATGCGTTCGACTCTTCTGCGGTAGAGAATCCTGCATACTGACGCACAGTCCACGGTTGCATTGCGTACATCCCACTATAAGGGCCACGCAGATAAGGAGGAAGGCCGGCAACATAATTCAGGTGCTCCATTCCTTCGAGATCCGCTTTGGTGTAAGTGCTCTTCACAGGAATCTGCTCAGGAGTCAACCAATTTGATTTTTGGCTTACAGGAATGGCTTCTTGAGCCAGTGCATATCCTGCATTAATATCTATATCTTTAAATTGTAGTCTCATTTTCAGTTCCTCCTTCTTATTTCAAAATACCCAACTGTTTGCTGTATGCGGTAAGCGTACCCAAAACATTTGAACGAACATTGATAAACTCTGTAATACCTTGTGCTTTCAACTCATCCATATTGGCAGGTGCACCTGCTACAATCAGAATGGCTGAATCGCCGATAGCAGCTTTTGCTTCAGGAGCAAATGTTGCATATTCGTCGTCGCTCGAGCAAAGTACGATAATGTCCGCACCAGCTGCTTTCGCAGCCTCTACTCCGGCAGCTACGGTTTCGAAACCAAGATTATCGACCACTTCGTATCCGGCACAAGCTAAGAAGTTGCACGAGAACTGAGCACGAGCCAAACGCATATTCAGGTTACCGATGGTGAGCATAAACGCTTTCGGACGTTTTGTTGCTTTCTCGGTTGCCAAACGCAATGCTTCGAATTCGCTCGCTGCGCGGTTGAAGTTAAGCACATTTAACGATGCGTGATCGTCGCATTCGCAAGAAGCTTCAAACTCAGGAGCGATTTTAGCAGCAGCTGTTTCGTTGAAGTTAGGATATTGGTTAGAACCGAGGAGAATCTCTTTGCGCGCAGAAACTGCAGCACGACGAACAGAACCCGATTTATTGATGATTTCAGCTATATAACCCGATTTCACCGCAGTTAAGAAACCACCTTTCTCTTCGATGTCTAAGAAAAGCTCCCAAGCTTGTTGTGATATCGCTGCTGTTAGGTTTTCGATATAGTATGAACCAGCGGATGGATCGACGATTTTATCAAAATGTGCCTCTTCTTTCAACAACAGTTGTTGATTGCGTGCAATACGTTCCGAAATATCGTCTGACTCTTTGTAAGCCGCATCGAAAGGAAGAACCGTTAACGAATCAACACCTGCCAATGAAGCCGACATAGCCTCAGTTTGCGAACGGAGCAAGTTTACGTGAGCATCAAACACCGTCATATTGAATTCTGAAGTCTCGGCGTGTGCATACATCTTCGCAGAACAGCGGCAGAGATTATCTGGTTGATTATTGTTGCAAGCCTTGAAGCATTCTGGTTTGTAAGCCAATACAATGTTTGCCCATAACAGACGAGCTGCACGGAATTTAGCGATTTCAATGAAATAGTTTGAACCTACGCCAAAGTTGAATTTGATTTTTTTGGCAATCACGTCGATGGTCAAGCCCGTTTCTTTCACTTGAGCGAGCACCTCGTTACCCCACGCCAAAGCCAAACCAAGTTCTTGGTAGCTATAAGCACCAGCATTGTTCAGATAGACAGCATTCACGCCCACAACTCTGAATTTTGGCAACGCTTTCACTGCGTCGATAATATCGGCATACGCCTGAGTTGCATTTTCGAAATCTTTGCCACGTGCCAATTCGCGACCAATAGGGTCGAAATTGATTGATCCAAAGATTTTCGTTACATCTAAATTTAGTGATTGGAAATAATCGGCAAGAATTTTAGCCAATTTTACCGATGCTTTAGCACAGGTTTTGAAGTTCAACTCTACGATTTCGGGGTGAATACCGTTCAACAATGCTGCAATATTTTCTGCAGAAACATCGTCGCGCGAAATCACGAAACCAAGCGAATCAACCCCTTTATTGAGGATGTCTAGTGCTTTTGCGTTAGCATCGGCGATGTTTTCCACATCGATATCCTGACGAACGTACCACTTGTTACTGTTTTTTGTTCCGCGAATGTAAGGAAACTGTCCAGGAAGTGAATCTGTTTGCACCATGCCTTCAATATCCTCGGCTCGGTACATTGGTTTCACCGAAAAACCTTCGTTGGTTTTCCAAACGAGCTTCTTATCAAAGTCAGCCCCTTTCAGATCAGCCGTCACTTTCGCCATCCAGTCCTGAGTGGAAACTGGAGGAAACTCAGTGAAGAGCTTTTTTTTACTATCTGCCATAAATAGTTAATTATTAATGTATTAATACTAAAAAAGTTGATTCTGTTTGTTGAAAAGTCTTATTTTGTTTTCTGTATATTGCTATTACAATTTGAGCTTTTATTAGATTACCCTGAAAAACTCCGCAAAGGTAAAAAAAACGACTCAATAACGGAAATTTTTCCGTAATTAATAATCAGTAAAAATTGCTGTTTCTAAAATGAAAAAAGTTTCGCAAAGATAGCAATAATGAATCTTTGCGAAACTCCTCTAAATTTATAAATCAAAACGTTATAAATCTATTTCATGACCAAAATCGGTGTGTCTGTATGAAACAACATCTGATTGGCAATACTTGGATAGAACAATGTGGCAAAGATATTTCGCCTATGGGCAGTCATCGCAATGGCATCAATGTCGTATTTGCGTATGTAGTCTTCCATACTATTGAATACATCTTTGCCATCGATAATACCATAAGTTGATCTGAGGTTAGGATACATTTTCTGCAAATAGTCCTGCATTCCGGTTAACGATACTTCATCCCATTGGTCCATTTTATTCGAAATATGAAGGAAATGAACTTGAAAAGTAACTTCACTATTCATTCGCATCAACTTATCGAACGAAATCAAATCCTTTTGATTGAACTGAGCAATGAATGCAAGATTCTTCACATCTTCCATTTTATTAATTCGTGATGCTTCGGGAATTGCAAAAACAGGAATTCGACTTCTGTCAATTACTTCGGCAGTTACACTCCCAAGATAATCATCATTGTGCTGGCTTTTACCTCGTGTTCCCATCACAATCATAGCTGGCTTATAACTCTTTGAGAAACGGATAATCTCTTCTTCGGGAATTCCCTCTTGAATAATGGTCTTAAATTTCACGTGAGGAATAACCCCATCCACCATACGTTGTTTCAGCGTTTTCACAAAGACTTCCATATCTTTTTGCACCTTTTCTTGCATGATATGAAGTGATTCGCCACTAAACAGTTCACCCGTGAAAGTAACTTCTATGGGTAGTACACCCGACGCTATAGGCACATAATAGGCGTGAAAAAAAACCACTTCCGACTTAGCTGTTGCAGCAAAGTGAATAGCTACATCCGCAGCACGCTGCGAATAAGATGAAAAATCGATGGGAACGAGCACTTTATTGAGTTTAAAATGTTCCGAATCCGATGTAGGCCATTCTTCTTCAGTCTCGTTTAGTTTGGCTCGATTCACCACCTGCAATGCCCGCGGCAAATCAGATTCTTTGATACGAATACGTACTCCCGACGACACCATTGGTTGAATCAAATTTACATTTTGAATGTACGTTTCTATACCTTCGTTTTCAAGCATCGATTTTAGAATCAGTGCCTTTTCATAGGTGTGAATAGCCAAAGTAATTAGATTGTCTTCCATAATCTTAGGTGTTAGGAGAGTTTATATGCGAGTAAAAGTTTCTGTAGACGAATTTTAAATATCAAATACGGGAAAAGTCACATAAAAAAAACAAAAAACCTCAAAGCAAAACATCATTCTGTCACGCTTTGAGGCTTATTATCTGAAAATTTAGCTAAACTACTCTACTTCCTGAAGCTCAAGACTCTCTCCAAGTATAGAGAGTGCTTTCTCCAGGATAGTTGTATCATCTAACGCTACGATTCCTCCATCGGGACCGGGTTCGATATGGATACCGGTGCTTTTACCATCTTTGTAATGGTCACCACCAAAATAGTTGCGAACAGTATCCGCTTCGATGCCTAATTCATCAGCGATACGCTGGGTACTTCCCGATGGCAAATGTGTTTTGATTCGGCGAAGTTCATTGAATGAAATTGTCTTTATCATATCTTTCAGGTTTAAGTAAGGTTAGAAATCTATGTTATAATCACGCAATAAATTTAAGAGATAAATTATTCAACTCCAAATTTTTTCGTGCTTTTTTTCAAATATATTTCAAATCTGTTTCATTACCACAAAAACAAAAGTCAATGTAATAATTAATACTATTGGAAGAATATCTTTTGAAGAATAGATAATATGCTTTGAACGAAAAACATACCGCTGGTTTATTTTCTGAAAAGCAGAATAAATGGCATAAGCCGATGCCATGCCTATTAATGCGCCACAAACTACATCTCCAACAAAATGCACCCCCAAATAGACACGCGAATATGCAGTCATTAGAACCCAAAAAGCCAAACAGGCAGATACAATCCTATTTTTAAACAACAGACTCAGAAAAAGTGCCATTCCAGCAGTATTTGCAGCATGCGACGATGCAAAGCCATACAAACCACCAGTATAAGCCTTTACCAGATGAATTTGGCTTAACAAAAGAGGATCGTGCGATGGGCGAAATCTTTCAACCAATGGCTTTAACAAAGAAGAAGAAATTTGGTCGCTTAGCAAAACGACAATAATCAAAGACAAAAAAAACCACCACGCTTGCTTTCCCTCTTTTCTGAAAAAAACAAATAAGATTGCAACGTATAAGGGAATCCACATCCATTTTTCTGAAATATTAAAGAAAACTTGATCGAAAAACGGAGAATGCGCCCCATTGATGAGAAGCGTGAGGAAGCTATCGAATCTAAGTAGAGAATCCATAATTGCGAACAACAAAGGGTGATTGAAGAAAAAAGCTCAGTTTCGACTTCAAAACTGAGCTGTAAAGATAACTATTTCAATAAACTTATCACCTGAAAGGAGGAGTTTTGAATCCAGCCAACATTGCCGTCTTCGAGTGCCACATTTGTCCACTCTCCTACTTTATCTTTGAGCGTGACCTTCGTGCCCTGATGCAACACAAAAAGATCGGTACCGCTTTCATCGGGCGTGCTTTTCGCCACTATCGACGAACTGAATACGATTGCTTGCTTCTGTTCTTCTAAAAGATTTTTTTGCGCATAAGATGCATAGTTTGCAAATAGTGAAAGAAATAGCACAAAAAGCCCACCAAAGAACGAAACCTTCTTCAACCAAACCCTTCCAGCAAAGAAATAGAGAAACAAAGCTGTGATAAAGAACAAAAAGAGTATAATTGCACTCTTTGCCCAAGCATTTGAGCTCATTTGCATCAAAACCGATTGTAGCCAATCGGCAAGCAAGAATGTTCCCACGGGTGTAATTTTATCCACTGTTTTGAGCTTTACAATCTCGAGATTGTGGCGAATATCATCGTCGCCAGGTGCAAGAAGCAAAGCCTTTTCGTAGTTCAGTATAGACTCGGCCGCTCGATCACTTTTGTAATATGCATTGCCCAAATTGTAGTACAAATCGGCAGATTCGCCTTTTTGCGTTAAAAGTGTTTCTAATAGTTCTACCGATTTGGTATAATTACCTTTAGTGTATGCATCTGCAGCCTGCTTCTGCAAATCTTGAGCCGAAGCATAAAAAGCGAATGTTATTATTGCAAAAATTAAAATTAATCTCTTCATATTCAGTACAAATGAAATGGTCTATTTCTTCACTATTTTCTCCATAACGCCAATGGCATCAACCGTTTGGTTGTATATTTGACTCATGGCGTCAGAACCTTGAGAAGGCGCATAACGAGCAAATTCGCAGGTGTCAAGTATCTCTCGGAATTGACGAAGTAAATCGTCTGAAACGCCATAACGGATAAGCTCCAATTCGATATTTTCCTTTGTTAATTCCGATACTGGAATACTCAGTTTATCGCTCAAATATCCCCACAACGCTTTCAGCATTTCATTGTAGAACGCATCTTGATTTTTCTGTTGCAAGAATTTATTAGCAGCTTTCAATCGCTTGATTGCCACTTTATTGGCTTTCTTGGTTCGCATCAACGCCATGTTGGCATTTTCGCGAGCTTTCTTCTGGAATATCACAAACAACACAATAAAAAGCAGTAACGGCAACCAGAAATAGAGCCAATAAGTTGATGTACCAAAGAGGTAAACTGTATGTTTCTCCAACTGATAAGGAGCGGTGCGAATAAATCGAATATCTTGACCCAACTGGCGAACGCTCTCTTTGTTGGTAAAGTCAGAAACGACTTGTTGAGAACTTCCGCCAATGCCTTTATCTACCTCAATATTGTAACTTTCGGTCTGGATGGTTTTGTAGCTCTTCGATTTCAAATCGAAGTAGGTGAACGCGACACCCGGAATCGAGAATTTACCTGGATAACGTGGAATAGCAAGGTATTCGATGGTTTTGCTGCCTACCGTTCCGTCGAGGGTAGTTTTGAAATTATTATTGACCTTTGGGTCATACACTTCGAAATCGGCAGGAAAAGTAACAGTAGGATTCTTCAACAATTTCAAATTACCATTTCCTGAAATAGAGAGTCGAACAGTCACCGCCTCGTTCGCCTTCAAGCGACGAGTCGAGATTGAAGATTTCACACTAAACGAACCCACCGCTCCTGTAAAAGACGCTGGCTTACCCGAAGGTAACGGCATCACATCGACCGATGTAGCTGGAGTAGTCACAATCTTCCGAACATCCTGATATGTTTCGAAGAAGTCGTCGAAAATATTTTGAGACGGCTGACGCGAACGAATGCGAACAACCAAGCTAAATTTACACGACCCTACTTTTATATTGCCTGTTCGTTGTGGAAAAAGCAACGCTTTCTTGAGTAAAACGGTTTTGTAATTTACTCCATTTACATTTTCAATCGTCCACTGCGGATCAACGATTGGAATATCTTCCATCAAAAAGCCATCAAATTCTGGCATTTTGAAGTTTTCCAATCCCACATCGTAACGCGAGTAGAGTTTAATAGTAGCCAACAGACACTCTTGCTCATATACGCGATGTGTGCTCAGATTTAGTCGTGCGAAAAGGTTATCAGACGATATTCCACCGCCTGCATCAGCATTTCCATTGTTCGAATTCCGATTTCCACCACGCGACTGTTGTTGCTGTTGTTGAGACGATTGCGACGCTTTATCGGGAGGTAATACTTTAATGGTGACGGCATTCGAACTGTATTTTTTCCCTCCAATAGTGGCTGTAGCTGCTGGAATCGTGAACGTTCCCTCTTTGTCACCCATCAGAATATAGGTGAACGATGTGGAAACTTCAGTTGACACAGATCCATTTATCACCTGCATGCTTGAATAAGATGACTTCGATGGTCCCATCAAAATCTGAAAATCTGGAATCTCAGGAGCGCGAAGGTCACGTGCATCAGCATTGATGCTATACACCAACCTAAACTGCTCGCCTTTGACAACGGCATTTGGTGCCGAAGTTGTAAATTTAACATCTGCCGCTTTCGTGACAGATAGAGCCGAAAATAGTATGACTAAAAATAAAAGCAGTCTCTTCATTCCTAAACTATTGTATATCGTTGTCTTCAATTGCACTTACCAATCTTTGGATGAAACTCGTTTTTGACGTTCTTTCACCTGCTGTTGTTTCATTTTATCTTGCGTATTCTTTTCATCCTGCATAAACGCATCGAGCAATTGCTGTGCATTCTGCTTCGACATTTGATTTGGATCTGGCTTCTGCTGCTGATCCTTTTTATCTTGTTTATCTTTATTTTTATCTTGTTTTTGTTGATCTTTCTTATCCTGATCCTTTTTATCCTTGTCCTTGTTTTTATCTTTTCCTTTTGGTTGATTTTTCAACAACGCCTTTGCTAATGCATAATTGTAACGCGTCTCGTTGTCTTTCGGATTGATGCGAAGCGCCTGTTGAAAACTGGAAACCGCTTTGTCGTATTGCTTCTCCTCCATCGCACAATTGCCTAAATTATGGAACGCTGCAAAAGCATGCTCAGGATTGGTAATGGTTTTAAGTGCCAATTCATACTGCTGAGCAGCCTCTTTGAATTTCTTTTGCTGATACATCGTGTTCGCCAGATTGTAGTTAGCTTCTGGTGAATTTGGGTTCAACTCCAACGCTTTTTTGTACGAAACTGCAGCTTCGCTGTATCGTTCCTTCTTGTAATCGCTATTTCCGTCGCGCACCTTCTCCCTAACAGCTTTTTGAGCCATCGAAATCAACGGTAAAAATGTGAGAAATATAATAATTAATCGTTTCATTCTAATACTTTAAATTTCTTCTGATAGTTCTACCTAAATTGAAATAGACCTTTGATTTATGACCTGACTACCATCAGGCAGATTTACGACTTTTAAACAGGTGAATATCTTTCAAGAAACGGTTTTTCCGTTCCAAAATCACAAACTCTGCAATTAAGAGCAACAATACAATCCACGCGATGCTTTGAAATTGTTCGTTATATTCTGAATAGATAGTGCTTTCAACATCCGACTTCTTCAGCTTACCCAATTCGCTTTCAATGGCTTTCAACGCTCCGTTCGTATTATCGGCTCTCACGTAGATGCCTTTTCCCGCAGATGCAATTTGCTGACACATTTCTTCATTCAATTTGGTAATCACCACATTGCCAGTTTCATCTTTGCGGAAATTGCCCAAATCATCAGGGATTGGTGAGCCAGAAGGTGTTCCAACTCCAATCACATTCACGCGAATACCTCGTTTCTTCGATTCTTCAGCAGCTCCGGCAGCATCGTCTTCGTGATTTTCACCGTCAGTTATCAGAATAATTGCCTTTTCGCTCTCTTCGTTCGGTGTAAATGACCGTAATGCCGTTTGAATGGCAGCACCAATAGCTGTTCCCTGTGACGGAACGAGTTTTGGATTCAGAGTCGAAAAGAACATTTTGGCAGAAACGTAATCCGACGTAATGGGCAACTGCACATAGGCATCTCCTGCAAACACGACCAACCCAATTTTATCGTTATCCAGACCATCCACTAACTTCGAGAGAATCTGTTTCGATTTCTCCAAGCGATTTGGAGCTACATCGCGGCTCAACATCGAGTTCGAAAGGTCGAGACAAATCATCACTTCAATTCCTTTTTTGTGCACGGTGTCTACTTTGGCACCAAACTGAGGACCAGCCAACACAAACACAACTGCACCCACGGCACTCAAGAGCAGCCAAAATTTAGCAATTTGACGCTGATTGGAAACATCAGGCATCAATTGATTCAACAACAGCGGATTACCAAATCGGCGCAAATCTTTGTAGCGAACCACCTGCGTATAAATATAAAACGCAAAGATTGCCGGTAAGATAATCAGCAAGTATAAATATTCTGGATGAGCGAATCTAAACATATTTTACTTTTAAGCCCCTAAACCCCCAAAGGGGGAAACTGGGAACATTATTTATAAATACAATAATAAACGGGGCGTCCTTAAAGCCCCCCTAATGGGGGATATAGGGGGCCTTACGGAATTTTCCGCAACACAAAATACCTCAACAAAAGCTCTGACAACAAAAAGAAAAATGCAATCCAAGCTAAAAACGTATATTCTTCGTGTTTTTTATTAATTTCTTGAACGTTGAGTTTGGTCTTTTCTAGTTTATCAATTTCAGCATAAATAGCTTTCAACTTCGAATTGCCTGTCGCACGAAAGTAACTTCCGCCAGTCATCCCAGCGATACGTTTCAGAATACCTTCGTCAATCTCCACAGGCATATTTTGATAGCGAATTCCATACGGCGTCTGAACCGGATATGGTGCCATACCTTGCGAACCCACACCAATTGTATAAACCCGAATACCAAATGTTTTGGCAATCTCCGCTGCTGTTATTGGAGCGATATTTCCCATATTGTTCGATCCATCAGTAAGCAGAATAATCACTTTCGATTTTGCCTTGCTGTCTTTCAACCTTGTCACCGCATTTGCCAATCCCAAACCAATGGCAGTCCCGTCTTCGAGTTGTCCGCTTTGGATTCCTGAGAAAAGATTAAGCAAAACAGCGTGATCTGTAGTCAAAGGACATTGCGTAAAACTTTCTCCTGAAAATACAACTAACCCGATGTTATCGGAAGGTCGTCCAGCTATAAACGTCGATGCAACCTCTTTGGCCGCCTCTATTCGGTTGGGCTTGAAATCGCGCGCCAACATACTGCTCGAAATATCGAGCGTCATCATGATGTCGATTCCCTCGGTAGAGGTATTTCGCCAACTGTTCGACGATTGCGGACGAGCTAAAATAAGAATGATTAATAACACCGTGATTACTCGAAATGCAAATGGTAAATGACGCAATTTCACCTTCCAACCCACTGGCAACTTGGCAAACGGCTGAACAGTCGAAATCTGCATTCCTGCCTGAAGTTTTCGGTGTTGCATTACATACCACACCACCATCGCGACAGGCACAACGAGTAGAATAAAATATATTGGATTTGCAAAATGAATCATAACGTCAATTATTTCTTCTCAGTTTTTTCGCCCTCTTCAGGGATAATTTCCTCGAGTTTCGTGGTATTAATAAAGAGCAATGCGTTCATCATACTGCGTTCGTTCTCTTCGGGAACGGGTTGGAATTTCGCAAATTTCACAAAGTCTGATAGTTCCATCACCTGCTTTAACTGCACATAAACCGATTGCGCTTCAGGAATTGAATACAACACATCCAGAATCTCTGCAGAGGTCATTTCCAAAGCGTTAAGGCCAAAACGGTCGTGCAAATAAGTACGCAATACATCGGTTAATCGGGTGTGATAATCTTTTTCGCGTCCTTGTTGCCACAGTTTTTCTTGCTTGATGTGTTCCAACTCAGTCATCGCTTTTACATGAGGTGGCAGTTCCGGTTCTTTGCGCACAAAAAGCGGCTTATTGTTTTTTCTTCGCAAATAGATGTAAATTCCCATTGCAATGAGGAAAAGCAAAACGAGAATTGACATAATTGAGAAATAATAATCCGCAATAAAAAATTCCGGTTTAAACACTGTTTTTATCGGGAAAAACTTCTTACTTACTGTATCAACACGCATGGTCAAGACCTTCAATCCAATACTGTTTGAAAGGAAAGTGTCTTTATCCAACGCAAATTTGAAAGGTGGAATGTAGTATAATCCAGAATCGAAGGAAGTAACCAAGTAACTTAAATCAATGCGGATACGATTATTATCAAGCTCAGTCGTATCGGGTTTTGCTGCCGAGAGTAAATCTATTCCTGGCATAATTGATTTATCGAAGACCGGCATTTTCACAGTTTTGCCCTTTTCTTGCGAAAGCTCTAAATGAATCTTCGTTTGCTCACCAATTAAGATGGACGATGAATCAATTTTTGCTCTCACCGTCACCTGCGAATAGGCAAACAGAGGCAGAAACAGCAAAATTGGAATCAGTGATTTAATATTAAGTCGTAAGTTGTAAATCATAAGTCAAAAAGTTGTAAGTTGTAAGTCATAAGTTGCTTGTTTACTCATAACTCGTATCTTGTAACTAACTTTTAATTAGGCTCTTCGCAAAAATAGATTCATCAGCGCCTTCACGTAATCTTCGTCGGTTGCTACCGAAACGTAGTCCACACGGCTTTTACGCAATCTATCATTCATCTCATTTTGTTTTGATTGCCACCATTGCTGATAAGCGTTTCTAGTCTGTACCGAAGATGTATCAACCCACTGCTCAGCACCGGTTTCTGCATCGCTCAGTTTCATTAGACCCACATTTGGCAATTCTGTTTCGCGCTTATCGTATACTTGAACTGCCACCACATCGTGTTTATTGTTTGCTATCGAGAGAGCGTCTTTGTAATTATGTTGATCGATAAAATCCGAAATAAGAAATGCTGTACAACGTTTTTTGATGGCTCCAGTCATGTAGCGCAAAACTTGCGACAAATCGGTTTTGGAGTTTTGAGGTTCGAAGTTAATCAACTCACGAATGATGAACAGAATGTGCTTTCTTCCTTTCTTTGGCGGAATAAATTTTTCGATTTTATCCGAAAAGAAAATAACACCAATTTTGTCCTTATTTTGAATAGCCGAAAATGCAATGGTAGCAGCTATTTCGGTCATCATCTCCTTCTTCATTACGTTTGCAGTTCCGAAATTTCGGCTACCAGACACATCTATAAGCAGCATAACGGTCAGTTCGCGCTCCTCTTCAAAAACCTTCACGAAAGGTTTGTTGTAACGTGCCGTCACGTTCCAGTCAATATCGCGCACATCGTCGCCATACTGATACTCCCGTACTTCCGAAAACGCCATACCCTTTCCTTTGAAAGCCGTATGGTATTCTCCTGCGAAAATATTGTTGGTCAAGCCACGCGTCTTGATCTCAATCTGCCGTACCTTTTTTAATAAATCTACTGTTTCCATCTGTTCAATGTGCCAATTGTTTAATGTGCCAATTATTCGCTCATCAAATCAATTATTCAGTTAATCAATCCCTCAGTCCCACAATCCCTGATGAAATCAAGGCACCTCAACTTTGTTCAAGATTTCGCTGATGATTTCTTCAGATGTCATATTATTTGCCTCAGCTTCGTAGCTCAAGCCGATACGGTGACGAAGCACATCGTGGCAAACTGCACGCACATCTTCTGGAATCACATAACCACGGCGTTTAATAAACGCATAGGCTCGCGCGGCAAGTGCCAAATTGATGGATGCACGAGGTGAACCACCAAATGCAATCATATCTTTTAGATTGCCTAGCCCGTATTCCTCTGGAAAACGAGTTGCAAACACAATATCTACAATGTAACGCTCAATTTTTTCATCAATATAAACTTCACGCACCACTTCACGTGCTTCAATAATGTCTTTTGGAGTCAGAATTGGCTTTAGATCCGCACGAGGCGCACCAATATTTTGACGGATAATCAATTTTTCCTCCTCTTTTTTAGGATAACCAATCACCACTTTGAGCATAAAACGGTCAACCTGTGCTTCTGGTAGTGGGTATGTTCCTTCTTGTTCGATAGGGTTTTGAGTCGCCAATACAAGGAATGGATCTTCGAGTTTGTAGGTCTGCTCGCTAATAGTGATTTGGCGCTCCTGCATCGCTTCGAGCAAAGCACTCTGTACTTTCGCTGGTGCACGGTTAATCTCATCAGCCAAAACGAAATTGGCAAAGATTGGTCCTTTTTTTACTTGGAACTCCTCCTTCTTCTGACTGTAAATCATTGTACCGATTACGTCGGCAGGCAACAAGTCTGGTGTAAACTGAATGCGAGAGTATCGTGCGTCAATCAACGAAGCCAATGTTTTGATTGCCAATGTCTTAGCCAAACCAGGAACACCTTCGAGCAAAACGTGACCGTTAGACAAAAGTCCAATCAGCAACGATTCAACCAAATGTTTTTGTCCAACAATGGTATTTTCCATACCCATATAGACCATATTCACGAAAGAACTTTTTGCTTCAATTTTTTCATTGAGCGCTCTGATATCAACGGATTGATTCATAATTTTATATAGGTTATATTAGTTATTATTCGTCTGAATAAGGTTTTCGAGTGGATTGCTAATTGAAAACCCCTGCAAAAATAGAAATGTATCGTTGCATTTTAACATTCGAAGCGTTAAAAATTCAAAACCAAACAGCCCTTAAACAATTAAAATTGATTAAATTACTGATTTACTGATAATTAAAAATAACAAACGAGCCGATTTAATTTAACAAATCGGCTCATAGAAATAGTTTTATAGAAATTTTGTCAGAAACAATATCCAATAGAGACACCACCAAAGTAAGGAATAAAAACGCTGTTGCTACCAACCGTAAAATAAGGTGTTAGAGCAACTCTGTAAGTCAATCCCCCATCAGCTGGTTGCACACGATAACCAAAACAGAGAGTTCCTACAGTATTGCTACCACTATCCATAATCTCAGAATTTCCTATTGTAGCTCCTGCTCCCACTTCAAAAAACTTGCCATCCTGACCAATTAGGTAATTTATAACAATAGGTACGCGTAGAAAATCGACTTTGCTTGTTTTCATATAACAGCCTCCAATTCTGAATCCAGGGCCTTCGGGCGCATCGTAAAAGCGCATATCATAATTCAGAGTGAAAGACATCCCTTGCCCTCCTACTTCAGCGAAAACACTTTGACGAGACTGCGCATTTACAACTCCAATAGTCAATAATATAAAACTCAGTAGAAAAAAAGTCTTTTTCATAATCAATTCTAACTCCAATAAAATTTATATAACACGAGAAAACAAATGTATCTATTTTTCACAAAAAGACAATGCGAAAATAAAATTAATTCATTACTTTTGCTTCAATTATAAAATAAGTACTATTAAATAACATTCGAAATACAAAACACAAGCAAGATGAAAAAGTTTCTCACTATTTGCCTTTTGCTATCTGCATTAAGTTTAAAAGCACAAGAAGATTTCAAGAAAGGATACATTGTTCAAATGAATAATGACACTGTGTATGGCACAATTGATTATCAAGGAGATTCCTACAACAGCAAAGTTTGCCGTTTCAAAACGAACAATCACAATAAAATAACAGAATACCTCCCCACAGAGCTTCAAGCTTATCGTTTTATAGATTCAGGCAAATTGTTTGTATCGAAAGACGTAAAAACCCAAGACGGTGTGAAATACTATTTTCTGGAATACTTAATAAAAGGCAAATTGAATGTTTATTACTTTCGAAATGAGATGGGTGATCATTACTTAGTAAAAAAAGACACTCTAAGACTTATCGAATTACCACCATTCGAGAAAAGGGTAGAATTGGATGGACAAGAATACGTCAGACAAGATCATTCATCTAAGTCAATTATGGAAGTACTAACCAACGATTGTCCCGAAATGGCTTCTAAAGTGGAGAAGATATACCTCGATCAAAAACCCCTTATCTCCTTCGCTAGTGAATACCACAAGCGATTGTGCGGAGATAATGGTTGTATCATTTATGCAAAGAAGCCATTTCCTGTTACATTTTTTGTTGAACCATTTATTAGCAATGTGATATACAATAATAAAGTTTCTACTCTCACTTCCTCAAATCCGCAATACGGTGTGATAATTCACAACTGGATGCCACGCACCAGTGAGAAGCTGTTTTTTAAAACTGGTCTGATGGCGAATAATGTAACTATTCAGAATGGAAGTAAAAAAGAGTCAGGTACTATCTATAGAGTTCCGTTGATGTTTGAATATCAATATCCAAAAGGAAAGTTACGTCCGACCTTTGGTGCAGGATGGAATTTAGTTTTCACCTCAGAGGACAATGGGGATATGTATATATCAACGCCGATTGATTTTGGACTAAACTACAGCATTAATGATAGACTACAAATATCCGCAACTTTCAATACTGAGTTATCGAATACTACAGATTTGATTAATCCTGAAGCCAAATTTCAACTAATATCGAACTGCTTATCCTTAGGCTTAAGAATCAAGCTTTAACTTAAACTAATGCGAATATGAAATCAAGAGCAACATTCTTTTTTATCGTATCATTAATTCTTTCAAATACGCTATTGAATGCACAGGTCGATTTCAGAAAAGGCTACATTATTTCAATAAATAACGACACTACTAATGGATGGATTGATTATCGAGGAGATCAATCTAATAGTATTGTTTGCAGATTTAAGACTTCTACAAAAAGTGAAGTTAAAGAATATGCTCCTTTTGAAATATATGCTTATCGATTTATTGACTCAGGCAAATTCTATATTTCGAAGCAGATTAAAACAAGTGAATCAAAGAAGAAACTTTTTCTGGAATACTTGATAAATGGCAAATTGAATTTGTACTATTATCGATTTAAGATGGTAGATCACTATTTAGTGGAAAAAGACACTTTAAAACCCATTGAACTTCCACCTTTAGAAAAGATGGTGAAAATAGATGGACGGGAGTATATTCGACATGACTACAAAACCAGCTCGATTATTGAAATATTGACACAAGATTGTCCAGAGCTAAAGGACAAGATAAAGAATTTGTATCTAGAGCAAAAACCGCTAATTAAATTTGCAAAAGAGTATCACAACAGAGTTTGTGGCAACAACGGATGTTTGATATATGAAAAAAAACAATTTCCAGTTACATTTCTTTTAGAGCCAATTATTGGTATACGAACAGCTAATTCTGGACCCGAACTTGGAGGAAAATTTGAGTACGGTTTGTTTGTTCACAATTGGATGCCTCGCACCAGCGAAAAGATTTTCTTCAAGTTCGGATTAGTAAAAAGCATTACCTCTATGCCAATTTATCATTACAGTGAAACACACTACGAAAATCAAGAGGTGTACCGAATTCCTCTTATGTTTGAATATCTATATCCTAAGGGAATTATAAAACCGACTTTTGGATATGGATGGAATCTTATTCTCTCGAAAGAGGAAGGGTCAATATTAGTGGATAATTTCGACTTTGGATTAGTCACCAAAATAAATTCAAAAATACAGATAAGCACAACTTTAAATTTACTCAGCAGTCCAATTTATGCGATTCTAACCAATCAAATATTTACTATTGGATTACCTACCTATTATTTCGGATTGAGAATCAAGCTTTAACTCACTTCGCATAATCGAATCAAGCTGTTCGAAATCTGAATTTCAACACATTGTAGATTTGACGGGTAGCTTTTAGTGAAGGGCAGTCGATTGCCACGCGGTAGAAATTATCCACATTAATCACTGAGGCATTGTATCCCTCTTTGGTGAGTTTATCAGCTAATTTTTGCGACCACGATTCGTAGTTCGATGAGGCTACATAGAGCCATTAACAGATTTCGCTACTGACTTTCTCTTCTGTTCAGTCAGTCTTTTCGCCTAAAGATGCTTGTGCTTGCGATGTTGGCTCAACCACAACACCTTCTTCTTTAAACTGGAGTGAATCTTCAAATGCTCTGAATAAAACCAGGTAGTGAGATTTCTGTGCGGCGGTTTTCGCAATGTTGCTCTTCGGCACAATCGGTTGATGTGTTTAGCAATTGCTTTTTGCCATAACCTACAGCTTTGATACGAATCTTGTCGATTCCTTTTTCTGTAAGGTAATCAACTGCAGATTGAGCGCAAAGTTGCGACAGCTTGAGGCTGTATTTGTCGCTACCTCGCCTATCGGTATGCGAGCTAAGTTCTGCATTCAATGTTGGATTGACTTTGAGCAATTCCACCACTTTGTCGAGCTCGACAAACGAAGCTGAAACAAATTCCAACGATTGAAGTTGTAATAGACATGTCTTAACACAATGCGTTTACTGGTAGTATTCACACTTTTCACTACAACAGTATCTTGCATTAGATGCATCGTATCGCGTAGAATCTTGTATTCAACCGATTCGGTCGCTTTAATCATTTTCGTTTGACTCAAAAGGCCTTTAGCTGCAACAGCTAGTTTATTTTCAGAGTTGAATGGCAAATGCTATGTTGCATTTTCATCAGAATTGGTGGTCTATTTAGCTGTATCGTTGTAGTCAATTTGAGCATTAGCTGTTACATTATGGCTATTTAGTATATATTCACTCACAAAACAAAAATACAACTAATTTTCGAAGCAGATCTTCGAGGAATTTAACCAAGCGAGATTCAAAAGTATTGTTATTAATGACAATTCTAGCTATCATAGTAGTTTCAAATAATTAAAAAAAAATTTACCAGAAATGAGAAATAAACATTCTAGGAAAATATTCACTTAAATTTTTAGATTTATTAGCAAATAAATTCTGAACAGAATGGTTCAATCGCTTGTTTGATTATCAAACTAAAATTTTATCCATATAAATAGTAAAAATTATGTCTGTATTAGTAGGAAAAAATGCACCAGCTTTTAATGCAAAAGCTGTAGTAAATGGCGGTGAAATCGTTGAAAACTTCTCTCTTCAACAATACGTTGGAGACAAATATGTTGTTTTCTTCTTCTATCCAGCCGATTTCACGTTTGTATGTCCGACCGAACTCATCGCGTTCGAAGAAAAAGCTGCTGAATTCGCAGCTCGCAACACAGTAGTAATTGGAGCCTCTACCGACTCTGAGTTTTCTCATTGGAAATGGTTGCAAACACCGCCAAAAGAAGGTGGCATCAAAGGGGTTAAATATCCACTTGTTGTTGATCAATCGCTTAACATCTCTAAAGCATACGATGTTTTGATCGGAGCTGATGAGTACGATGAAGAAGGAAATGTTGTTTTGGTTGGAGAGCCAAAAGCATACCGTGGATTGTTCCTTATCGACAAACAAGGCGTTGTACGTCACCAATTGGTGAACGACCTTCCATTAGGCCGTAATGTTGACGAAGTTCTTCGCTTAATCGACGCGCTTCAGTTCACAGAAGAGCATGGCGAAGTTTGTCCTGCTGGATGGCACAAAGGAGACAAAGGCTTGCAAGCTACACAAGATGGTATTGCAAAATATTTGGGAGAAAAATAAGCTGCCAACCTCAATAAGATTAAGCCTTCGGTATTGAACCGAAGGCTTTTTTTTGTAAAAGCTAGATTAAGGAAATCACTACCATAAGATTTTTTCTCATTGTAAATTAGCAAAATCAGCCTTATTTCTACCCTAATCAAAGGTTCATAATCGCAGCTAAATTAGAGTTTAAAACACTCCTATTGTCTAGCTATTTCTTTCATCTTGGTTCTTTTGACTGAATTTAATTTTACAATTTATTTAGATTTTGATTACTAAAATAACCTTGCTATAACTATTGCAAATCAGAAATTTGACTACATTTGCCACCATCATCAGTCCACACAACACCCATTAAGAGATTCAGTTATGATTGTTTTAGAAAACGTCAACAAAACCTACAACAACGGTGCTCCCTTGCACGTGCTCAAGGGCATTGAACTAACCATTAATAGAGGTGACTTTGTCTCCATTATGGGATCTTCGGGATCTGGAAAATCAACCCTGCTAAACATTCTCGGAATCCTCGACAGTTACGACGATGGGAATTATTACCTCAACGGAAAGTTGATTAAAAATCTTTCTGAGACAAAATCAGCTGAATACCGCAACCAGATGATTGGATTTATCTTCCAATCGTTCAACTTGATTTCATTTAAAAATGCAATGGAAAATGTGGCTCTTCCACTTTATTATCAGAATATTAGCCGAAAAAAACGGAATGCGATTGCCCTCGAATACCTCGATCGTCTTGGACTGAAAGAGTGGGCGCATCACTTGCCAAACCAGCTTTCGGGCGGACAAAAACAGCGTGTAGCGATTGCTCGTGCGTTGATCTCAAATCCGCAAATCATACTTGCCGATGAACCAACCGGTGCGCTCGACAGCGTCACATCTGAAGAAGTAATGACTATTTTGCGCGATGTCAATCAACAAGGAATGACAATGATTCTTGTGACTCACGAAGCAGATATCGCAAACCAAACACAACGTATTATTCGACTTAAAGATGGAGTAATAGAATGATGGATCTCTGGAGAGAAATATTTGAAGCACTCAATAAGAATCGTCTTCGCACTTTTCTGACCGGATTCTCCGTCGCTTGGGGAATATTTATGCTCATTGTTCTGCTTGGTGCTGGTAATGGACTGAAAAATGGCGTGATGCAAAACTTCGAAGGTGAATCGACTAATTCAATTTTCATGTGGCCGGGTAACACAACCAAAACTTTTGAAGGGCTGCAAAAAGGAAGACGGGTGAAATTCACTAAAGACGACCTCTTCATGCTAAAAAATCAGTTGCCAAATGTAGATAAAACTGCTGCAACCATCAATATTCAAAACACAACACTAGCTCACGGAAAAGAGTACGGTTCCTACTCATTAAAAGGGGTAAACGAAAGCTATAAGTCGATAGAAAACATCAAGATTGTTCCAGGTTTTGGCCGCTACATCAATCAACTCGATTTAAATGAAAACCGCAAGGTGATGGTCATTTCGAAACGAATGAGTGAGGTGCTTTTCAAAGAAAATAATCCTGTGGGACAATACATTAACGCAGGAAAGTTGGTTTATCAAGTAATAGGTGTTTACACCACAAAACGAGCAGAAGACAGTCGCGACGCTCTCATTCCATTTACAACTGCTTTGGCGATTTACAACAATGAAAAAGATGGTTATGGCAATCTGGAAATGACCGTCACTGGGCTTTATACAGAAAAAGAGAACAAAGACTACGAAGAACTTCTTCGTGGTAGAATGGGACGGCTTCATCAATTTGACCCGACAGACAACAATGCGCTTTGGATTTGGAATAAACTTCAAGGATTTCTGCAAACGATGGGAATTTTCAACGCCATCAATCTCTTTCTCTGGATAATTGGAATCGGTACCCTAATCGCTGGAATTGTGGGAGTAAGCAACATTATGCTCATCACCGTAAAAGAACGAACAAAAGAGTTTGGAATTCGTAAAGCGATAGGTGCAAGCCCACTCTCGATTCTGAAATTGATTGTTCTAGAATCGATAATCATAACAGCATCTTTTGGCTTCTTTGGGATGTCGGCAGGTATTGCTCTCACCGAAACAGCAAGTTTTATTATCAAACAAAACACGCCGCCAGATGCCGAAATGAGTATTTTTGCCAACCCAACGGTCGATATGAATATTGCGCTACTTGCTACTTTTTTACTGATTTTGGCAGGTGTATTAGCGGGTTATTTTCCGGCAAAAAAGGCAGTTAGCATCAAACCTATCGAAGCACTACATTACGAATAAATAATTTAGTTAAACGTATAATTGTGCCAATAAGCTATTTTTCAATTGTCGAAAAATTGGCATATTGGCACTTTCTATTTAAAATTTATCGAATTGACTAATTTTGGCAAACTTTTTGCTATTACTATTTATAGAAAAATCAATGAACTGAAAATATGAGCCTAAAAAACGAACACAAAGATTCAAAAAGAACGCATAATACAGAAAATGAGGAAGTTAAACAAAACGAAACACCTCAAAGCGAAGAGAATGTCGAAGGACAAGAAAATGCGGCTGAACTATCAGAATCGGACAAAGTGGCAGCAGAATTAGCTGATCTAAAATTAAAATATGCAGATTTGAGCAATTCGCACCTCAGACTGATGGCAGAGTTTGACAACTACCGCAAACGCACGCTCAAAGAAAAAAGCGATTTGATAAAGAATGGCGGTGAAAGTACTTTAGTGCGCATTTTGCCTGTCGTTGATGACTTCGAGCGTGCAATGAGCGTACTCGAAAACGCGACCGATATGCAAGCTGTAGTAGATGGAATTGGACTGATTTACACAAAATTCAGTGATTTCTTAAAACAAAGCAACGTGACAGCTATTGAAACTGAAAATGCGGCATTTGACACAGAATATCACGAAGCAATTACGACCATTCCTGCACCGTCCGAAGAATTGAAAGGCAAAATCATCGACTGTGTGCAGAAAGGTTATTTGCTCAATGAAAAAGTTATACGTTTTGCTAAAGTGGTTGTAGGAGAATAATTTATGTCAACAAAAAGAGATTTTTATGAAATACTTGGCGTTGCCAAAACAGCTTCAGCCGACGAGATAAAAAAAGCGTATCGCAAGAAAGCTATCGAGTTTCACCCCGACAAAAACCCTGGCGATAAAGTTTCGGAAGAGAAATTCAAAGAGGCTGCCGAGGCTTACGAAGTGCTGAGCGATCAAGACAAACGCACCCGCTACGACAGATTTGGCCATCAAGGAGTTGGTGGTGCTGGTGGCGGTGGTGGATTTAGCGGACAAGGCATGTCGATGGACGATATTTTCTCACACTTTGGCGATATTTTCGGCGGTCACTTTGGTGGTAGCGGAGGATTTAGCGGATTTGGCGGATTTGGCGGCGGTGGTCGACAAGTAAACCGCGGAAGCGACCTTCGAGTGAAAGTTAAACTCTCACTTAAAGAGATTTCTACCGGTGTAGAAAAGAAAATCAAAGTCAAAAAATATGTCTCTTGCTCACATTGCAAAGGCACAGGTGCCGAAGATGGCAGTTCCTACTCTACATGCGATACGTGTAAAGGTAGTGGACAAGTGACTCGAATACAGAATACCATTTTAGGGAGAATGCAAACCTCTGCAGCTTGCCCGACGTGTAGTGGTGAAGGAAAAATCATTACCAAGAAATGTACTCACTGTACTGGTGAAGGAATTACTCGCGATGACGAGGTGATAACAATGAACATTCCTGCAGGTGTCGCCGAAGGGATGCAACTTTCGATGAGCGGACGAGGAAATGCAGCACGACGTGGTGGAATGAACGGAGACCTACTCATCGTAGTAGAGGAGGAAGATCACCCAGAGTTGACTCGGGACGAAAATGATCTGATCTACAACTTGTTACTGAGTGTTCCAACGGCAGCTTTGGGTGCAAATATCGAAGTGCCAACGGTGAACGGCAAAGTGAAAGTAAAGATAGATCCGGGAACCCAGCCTGGAAAAATTCTTCGATTAAGAGGAAAAGGGCTACCTAGTGTGAATCGTTATGGAACGGGGGATTTGTTGGTTAACATCAGCGTGTATATTCCCGAGAATCTCAGCAATGAAGAGAAAAAAACAATGGAGAAACTACAAGATTCGAACAACTTCGAGCCGTCGACCGAGAAAAAAGAAAGCTTCTTCCGAAAATTCAAACATTTGTTTGATTAGCGAAATTTAATTTTCTAAATCATACATTAATATACCTGACCGGAATTTATCGGTCAGGTTTTTTTTATTCCCATAATCTCTTTACATTTGCAAATATCAAGTCAATTATCGTGAAACAAAAAGTCACCGACTTCATTTCTAAACATCAACTACTGACAAACGCTTCGAAAGTGATTGTTGGTGTGAGCGGTGGTGCCGATTCTGTTGCATTGCTCCATTACCTTCATACAAATGGTTATAAATGCGTTGGAGCTCATTGCAACTTTCACTTGCGAGGAGAAGAGTCGAACCGCGACGAAAAATTCGTTCATGAGTTCTGCCAAAAATTCCAAATTCCTCTTGAAATTATCAACTTTGACACCGAGCAAATTGCCAATGCAAAGAAGATTTCGATCGAAATGGCTGCAAGAGAATTGCGCTACAACTGGTTTGAACAGCTCCGTATTCTGCATTCTGCTGACGATATTTGTGTGGCACATCACCGCGACGATTCAGTAGAGACGTTATTGCTCAATTTGATTCGTGGAACAGGCATTCGTGGTTTAACGGGTATTGTGCCTCGAAACGGACATATTATTCGACCATTTTTATGCGTCAATCGCAACGAAATTGAAGAATACATTACACAACACGAATTGCCCTTTGTCACTGACGGAACCAATGCCGAAACAATCTATTTGCGTAATAAAATTCGTTTAGAAATCTTACCAAAACTAGAAGAGATTAATCCTTCTGTGCGAGAGACAATCGAGCGAACAAGTGATAATCTCCGCAGTGTAGAACAAATTTATTTGGCAGAAATCGAGAAACAGCGTGCAGAAGTTGTGACAGAAACCGAAAACAAAACACTGATTTCAATTGATAAACTTCTCAGTTTTTCCGAACCGTCGACACTCCTATTCGAATTGTTACAACCTTATGGGTTTAACCGCTCTGTTTGCGAAGAGGTTTTTGCTTCTCTTCGAGGTATTTCTGGCAAAACATTTCACTCAACTGAATATATTTTGGTGAAAGATCGAGGAGAGTTGATTATTAAGAAAAAGGAAGAGAATAGCTCTGTCGAATACTTCATTACGACAAATGAATCAGCTATTAATCAACCGATTAATCTAACTTTTCAAATCGTTGAACTTGCCGATTTATCGATCGACAAAAACAAAAACATGGCTTATTTCGACTTTGACAAATTGGAATTTCCGCTCAAGCTTCGTCGATGGCAGCAAAGCGATTGGTTTGTTCCATTCGGCATGAACGGCAAGAAAAAACTAAGCGACTACTTTACTGACCATAAATATAATCTCCATCAAAAAGAGGAGGCATGGCTACTCTTTTCCAGTGACGATATAATATGGATTGTAGGCGAACGCAGCGACAACCGATTCAGAATAAGCGACCAGACAAAAAGGGTTTTTAAAATAGTACAACAATAAAAAAGTAAAATCCCAAAAATGAAAAAATTAATCATCCTGATTGTAGTTGCACTCTCTATTTGGAGTTGTCACGACGAAAGTACCTCAACCGGCGTTGACAACACGTACGTAAATAATTGGATTTTAGACAATATGTCTGGCTATTATTTGTGGAATACGACAATGCCAATGTCGGTTTCGAAATTAATCAGCCCGACCGACTATTTTAAATCTTTAAAGAATCAGGAAGATCGGTTTTCTGCAATTTTCGAAGATTACCAAACTATTGCCAACGAATTAAGTGGAGTAAGCAGTGCCGATGTTGGTTTTGACTTTGTTCTTGCACTCTTGGATAATAAGACCGATGTAGTTGGTATTATTCGTTATATTAAAAAGGGAACAAGTGCTTCACAAATTGGGCTCAAACGCGGGCAAGTTTTCACGAAAATTAATGGTACACAAATGAACTTAACAAACTACCAAAGTCTGCTAAATTCACTTTTCGATAACACTCCGAATGTGACACTTGCAATGGGAGATGTAGTAAACCACACTATTGTTCCAGCATCGGACAAAATTGTTGCAAAATCGTTCAATTACCAAGAGAATCCTGTATTTCTTGATTCGGTTTACACCATCAATTCGACTAAAATTGGATATTTAGTTTACAACTTTTTTGCGCAAGATGCGGGAGACAAAACACTAAAATACGACTTGAAACTCAACGAAGCGTTCGGACGATTCAATCAGCAAGGTATATCAGAACTGATACTCGATTTGCGCTACAACAGTGGTGGAGCAATTAATTCAGCAGTCAATCTGGCGAGTATGATTGTGCCGAATCTAACAACAAACAAACTGCTCACAATTATCGACTACAATGCTAATTTGACCTCATACTTCACCAGTAGCCAGTTCAAAAGCCAATATCCGAACGAAGATCCGTTTCACGACTATTTCAGTACAACGATTAATAATATTCCAGTTCAAAATGTAGGCAATCGCCTCAGCCGCATGTTTGTATTGACTGGAGACCACACAGCGTCAGCCAGCGAAATGGTTATTAACGGACTAAAACCCTTTATGAATGTGGTGCTGATTGGCGACACAACGATTGGCAAAAACGTAGGTTCAACGCTCATCTACGACGATGTGAACAAATCAAATAAGTTGGCAATTCTACCCATCATTCTGAAATACTACAACAGCAAGCACGAAAGCGATTTTACCAAAGGCTTTATTCCAAATACGTTAGCCGACGACGATGTTTATCACGATTTTGGTGATACACACGAAGGTCAGTTGGCAACTGCTTTACAACAAATCACAGGATTGTCATTCAAATCGGCGATTGCTCGTTCTGAACTTCAAATGCTGAAATCGTCAAGCGACTTCAAACGCCTGAAAGGCGGAGTTCTGATTCAGACAAAGTGTCGGCAGTTACGGTAAAATTTCCCAACAAAAATAAACCCTCAAAGCTTTCGAGCCTTGAGGGTTTAATATTTCAAAAGATAGGTTTGATTACATCATTCCACCCATGCCGCCCATTCCTGGAGACATTGGAGGCATTGCATTCTCTTCTTTCTTATCTACAATTACACATTCGGTAGTGAGGAACATTCCGGCAATAGAAGCCGCATTTTCCAACGCTACACGAGTCACTTTCGCAGGATCAACTACACCAGCTGCAAAGAAGTTTTCGTACACATCTGTGCGTGCATTGTATCCATAGTCGTCTTTGCCTTCGCGCACTTTTTGCACCACAACAGCACCTTCGCGACCTGCATTGAACACAATCTGACGCAACGGCTCTTCGATGGCACGTTTGATTATTTCGATACCAGTCGATTCGTCTTCGTTTACGCCTTTGAGGTTTTCGATTACTTCGATGGCACGGATGTACGCAACACCACCTCCAGGAACGATACCTTCTTCAATAGCAGCACGAGTTGCACACAATGCATCGTCTACGCGGTCTTTTTTCTCTTTCATCTCTACCTCAGAAGCAGCACCTACGTAAAGCACAGCAACGCCACCAGCTAATTTAGCAAGGCGTTCTTGCAATTTTTCGCGGTCGTAATCTGATGTTGTAGACGCGATTTGAGCTTTGATTTGATTCACACGGTTGCCGATCGAATCTTTCGCACCTGCACCGTTTACAATCACGGTATTGTCTTTGTTTACAGTCACTTTTTCGGCAGTACCTAACATTTCGAGGGTAGTTTGCTCCAATTTGATGCCTTTTTCTTCAGAGATAACAATACCACCTGTCAAAACAGCAATGTCTTCCAACATCTCTTTGCGGCGATCGCCGAAACCAGGAGCTTTCACTGCACAGATTTTCAGATTAGCACGCAAACGGTTCACTACCAAAGTAGTCAACGCATCACTATCCACATCTTCTGCAATAATCAATAGCGGACGGCCTGATTGAACGGCTGGTTCCAAAATTGGAAGCAACTCTTTCAGGTTCGAAACTTTTTTGTCGTGAATCAAGATATACGGACGCTCCATTTCTACTTCCATTTTCTCTGTGTTGGTCACAAAGTAGGGCGAGATGTATCCGCGGTCGAACTGCATACCTTCAACCACTTCGATGGTTGTGTCTGTTCCTTTAGCCTCTTCGATGGTGATAACACCATCTTTCGAAACTTTGCGCATAGCATCAGCAATCAATTTACCAATTACTGCGTCGTTGTTTGCAGAAATAGTAGCAACTTGCTCAATTTGATCGTAGTTTTCACCTACTGTTTTTGCTTGCGTTTTGATGCTTTTTACCACTTCAATCACCGCTTTGTCGATACCGCGTTTCAAATCCATTGGATTAGCTCCGGCAGTTACGTTTTTCAAACCTACAGAAACGATTGATTGAGCCAAAACGGTAGCAGTTGTGGTTCCGTCACCCGCATCATCACCCGTTTTAGAAGCCACCTCTTTTACGAGTTGAGCTCCCAAGTTTTGGAACGAATCTGTCAATTCGATCTCTTTTGCCACTGTTACACCGTCTTTGGTGATATGTGGAGCACCGAATTTTTTCTCGATAATCACGTTACGACCTTTTGGTCCAAGGGTCACTTTCACTGCATTTGCCAATTCATCAACTCCTTTTTTCAGTTGATCGCGGGCATCAATATTGAATAAAATTTCTTTAGCCATTTTCTTATTTTCAATTTTGTTAGTTACAAATTACAATTGCACACATTGTTCTTATGCGAGAATACCTAACACGTCTGATTGACGCATAATAAGGAACTTGTCTCCATCAAGTTCGATTTCAGTACCAGCATATTTGCCATAAAGTACCTGATCGCCTGCTTTCAGAACCATCTCTTCGTCTTTCGTTCCGTTGCCAACAGCAATAACTTCGCCTTTCAACGGTTTCTCTTTTGCTGAATCAGGAATAATGATTCCTCCGATTGTTTTTTCTTCGGCAGCAGCTGATTTAATCAGCACTCTGTCTGCTAATGGTTTAATGCTCATAATAAATTTATTTTATTAGTTAATAATTTAATGTGTAGAACGCGTAAAGCATTCGCTTTAATAATAAGCGAAAATCGTGCCAAAACTGATTGAGCCCATTTTTTGTCAAAACGACTGACAAAACGACTGACAAAATTGCAGTTTTGGTCATTTTTTGGCAGAAAATAGAATTTTACAACGTCAGTTTCTTCAGTTTTGGCAAATCAACGAGTGTGATTTTTTTGCGTTCAATCAAAATCAAACCTTCATTTTCCATCTCCTTAAAAGTACGAGCCAACGATGGCCGTGCCACACCAAACATATCGGCAAGCTCTTGCTGGGTCTGGTCGAGAATAACGACCAACGAATTGACTTGATTGGAGCGTTTGAGAAGAAAATCAGAGATTTTGCTTTTAATGGTTCGAAAAGTGAGAAAATGGATTTTATCTGTAAGGAATTTACTACGGTTGGAGATAAATGTCAGAAAATTGTGCAGTACCTGTTTGTTTCGTTGAAGAATCTCGAGAAAAACTTCTTTGCGAATGAATAAGATTTCGCTCTCTTTTTGAGCAACGACAGTCACCGGCAATTCGTTCTGTTCGGCGTAAATAAAAGCGGCTGCATAGGCATATGGTGCGGCTATTTCTGCCATCACAATCAATCGACCCGAATAATCAACCATTTGTGCCTGCACCATGCCGTCGAGCACAATCATCAAGTGATTGCATGTCTCCCCTTGAATGCCAACAATATCTTTTGGTCGAAAATGTTTTATCTGATATTGACGATTTGCAAACAATTCTCGTGCTTCTTCCTCAGATATACCGCTAAATAAGGTGTTTTTTACAATAATTTCGTACATCGTTTTGCCCGTATATTTTCAACAAATGTAGATAAAATTGCCGAATGTAACATTAGATACATTTTGTATGAGATTTTGGTGATAAATTTGCATCCGTAAAATAACTCAATTACAATGAAACGAACAATCATAAAAATAGATGAAGAGCTTTGCAACGGTTGCGGAGAGTGTGTAGAAGGCTGCCACGAAGGTGCATTGCAGATTATCAACGACAAAGCGGTGATGATAAGTGAACTCTATTGCGACGGATTGGGAGCCTGTATCGGCGAATGTCCGGTTGGCGCAATTGAACTCGAAGAGCGTGAAGCTGAACCTTATGATGAAATTGCTGTGATGGAACGCATCTCGCCGAAGGGAGAAAAGGTCGTTTTGGCTCATCTTAATCATCTTAAAGACCACAATCAACAGGAATTCCTCCAACAAGGTATCGAATACATCAAGTTAAAAGATTTACCTTTTTCATTGGATGGATTGGAAGAAAAAACTTCACCAAAAGCAGAAGGCAAAGGGTGCGCTTGTCCGGGTTCGGAAGCAAAATTTTTCGGAAAACCTGCTCCAAAGGTAGAAGCATTTAAATACGCAGCTCAGAACAAATCGGAGCTTCAGCAATGGCCGGTTCAGTTACATCTACTTAACCCACAGGTACCTTATTTGAAAGGTGCCGATTTGCTGTTGGCTGCAGATTGCACGGCATTTTCAGTGGCTGATTTTCATAGCACGCATCTAAAAGGGAAACGATTGGCAATTGCTTGTCCGAAGCTTGACGACGGCAAAGACATCTACGTGGCAAAGCTAAAATCGATGATAGACGATGCGAAAATAAATACGCTTACGGTGATGATTATGGAAGTGCCTTGTTGCGGGGGATTGCTCCAACTAGCAAAGGTAGCAGTTGCACAAGCAACACGCAAAGTACCAGTTAAATTAATCGTAATAGGTGTTCAAGGAAATATCGTTAAAGAAGAGTGGATATAATTGAAGGCACACGGATTACACAGAAAAAATTGTTTTAAATCTGTGTAATCTGTGTGCTATTTCACATAAGTTATTCTGCGCCACCAAAAGACTCCTCCAACCAATAGGCTTAAGAGAAAAATTGGCAAAACTGTCACTATGCTTTGTATGAGTGTCAAATTCTCGGTGATTCTCGTTTTATCCAGCAATCGTAACATAAACTGGCGTGAACGAAGAGCCAATTTTGCCTCATCGCCTGCAAGATATTGCACCGAATTCACCACAAAATCGGGATTGCCATATTGAGTATTCGAAAACGGTTCGTAGCCCAAAGGCAGAGGCATCGCCTCACCACTTTTTGCTTTTCGAATCTCATTCCGAATCAACGAGCTAGCAGCTACCACAATCATTCGCGTCGGTTTACTCTCTTTGAGCGGTTGCATCGGCGCAATTCCATCAGGCAAGAATCTATTTTGGTAGAGCGAAGTAAATTTCCCTTCAAGCAAAACGGCAACCGACAGATTTGCTGTATTAAAATAGCTATTTGGCACTTTATCAAAAACCATTTGATACGAAACCGTCTGCGGAAGATTCACAATGTGAGTATTCACCGATGTTTTGAGTAAAACTGTCTTTTGAATTGTTGCTTTCTCACCCACCAAATCGATCGATGAAACAAATTCGGACTTAACAGGCGAGCAGTTTTTGCCAATAATGTGTTCGTTCTTTGGCGTCAGTATCGGTGCATAAATCCACGGAGCGGGATACACATCGGCTTGATTACTAGGATTTGTCAATGGTATAGAGATACACTGCGCATCTTGCAACAAGTTTCCATTGATGCGCAAACCATATCCAAAAAAGAGATCGCTTAGGTTTAAATCGAGTGGTGCAGCAGTGCTTGATCCTTTCTCTGCCAACTCTTGCAAAGGCAGTTGCGCGCCATCCACAAGCCACAAAATCCTACCGCCTTGCATCAAATATTGATCGAGCACAAATTTATCGGTTTCGCTAAATTTCGTTTGGGGTGCGGCAATCACTAACACTTTATAAGGCGCAAGGATAGATGGATCGGTGCCCACCACACCTCGGTCGATGCGATAAGTTTGCGCTAATTTATCCATAGCACCTGCCACGTAAGGTTCTGGCAACTCGTTGTGTCCTTCGAGAAACGCGATTGGCGTCGGATTCTTTTGCACCAACCGTTGCAAAATCTCCACATAATTCAATTCAAGCGACTCAAGTGAAACATTCAAATTCTCCTGACCAGATTTGCTGGGTAGATTTTTCAACAACGGAAAGCGTAAAGTGTCCTTGCCGGCAATCAGTTCAGCCCACGGAAATACCAGTTTTTGAGTCATTTTTCCTTCGCGATCGGCTTCATTCACCGAAATTGGCTTCATGCCTTTCGATACCAAATAACTGTATGCTTTTTCGCGCTGCGCCTCACTGTTTGCAGCCGATGGATTGAAATATTGGTAGTGAATCGGTGCCGCAGAATAAATATTACATTCGTCGAGCAACTCCCCAACCCCATTGCGCAAGCGCGTAAATCCTGCATTCAAGTCTCCATCGAGGTAGATATTCACCTTCACCGACTGTGGCAATTTTGCCAAAATAGATTTGGTGTAATCAGACAAAGTATAGCGTTTCTCGGCCGTGAAATCGAATCGCACAAAACAATTGGCGGAAACAACAAAAAGAAATACCCAACCCAAGCTTGCGAGAGCAAGTTTTTTCTTGGGAAGTCGAGTAGAAAGCAAAGCGGACGTAGCAATAGCAAAAGCGAATATGAGCGAACCGAAGTAGAATAAATCGCGTGAATCAATCACTCCGCGCTGCATCGATTTATAATGCGCCGTAAGGCTCAATGTATTGGAGAGAGATTGAAAAAACGATAAGCCGGGAATTCCACTTAACAACTCAAAACCGAAATTAAAAAACAGAGTCAACGACAATGCCAACACAAAAGCCACCACCTGATTGCTCGAAAGCGCCGATGCAAACAACCCAATAGCCACACAAGCAGCCACCCAAAGCAAAAGCCCAAGATAAGAAGTAGCCACTACCCCACTGTCAATCGAATTGCCTGCCACGCTGTAATGAGAAAGCAACAGTGGATGAACCACAGTAAGCAACAACGCCAACGAAACAGCAACAGTCACCGCTCCAAATTTTGCCCAAAATAAACCAAAATTGCCAATTGGACGTAGACGTAGTAAATCCCAGGTGCCTTGGCGGCGCTCTTCGGCAAAGCTGCGCATGGTGAGCACTGGAATCAACACCAACAACAGCATCGACGACAGACGAAACATCGAGTCGGAAACGGCCAATCCTCCATCAATGAGGTTATATTCTCCTGGAAAAACCCAAAGAAATAACGAAAGTACAACCGAAAACAACCCAAGTACAACCAAGCTAACGGTCGATCCAAACAGATTTATGAGATCTTTTTTGAAGAGTGAAAACATCGTATGATTTACAATTTATCAATTTTCAATATTGAAAACGGAACGGCAAAAATACTCTTTTTTTGAGGAATATGCGCTCGTAACTCTGCAAAAGCAAAATAGACTCAAAATATACATCAGTCGAATAAAAATAAATAAATAAGTAAGGCGTTCACTGACTGGACTTCAAAAAAAAGCCCCGTAATCGTTTGATTACGGGGCTTTTTGTCTAAGATAGTACCCGGAGGGGGACTTGAACCCCCACAGCCGCGAAGCCAAAGGATTTTAAGTCCTTCGTGTCTACCATTTCACCATCCGGGCAGACCTGGAGCGAAAGACGGGACTCGAACCCGCGACCCTGACCTTGGCAAGGTCATGCTCTACCAACTGAGCTACTTTCGCATTTGAGGTTGCAAAGATAGGACTGTTTTTTCTTTTTTGCAAAATTTTCGTCAAAGAAATGAGGCGAAAACAGCCGATTGTACCCGTCTTAGTTGTAGATTGTGACTAAATTACCACTTACCGAAACATTGATGTAGCGTTTCAAAGAATATTTCGATGGTCCTTCGACCGGATTACCAACTCCAGCCCAAATTTCGTATTTCGTTTTGCACTTCGGACAACGAGCAAAAAGCGTGTTCTCGACAACAACTTTCACCGATGGTGAGGCTTCGTTGGGACAAGCCATATCATAGGCAAAAAACGCATCTGCACCATTTTCCTGTCCGTGAAATACCAAAATCCCTCCATATCCTGTGCGCTCGATTTGGTTGTATGAGTGATTTATATTTGGATAAGTCCGTGTAGTGTTCAATCCTCTCAAAATCATATCGTACGCATCTGTGTCGAGATGCAGATAAAGCAACACCGTTGAATTTGGGATTGGGTTGAAGTAGGATTTATCGCACGAAAACGCCAAACCAATAAATACGAAAATAAGTGAAAGTCTTGTTTTCAAAGCCGACTATTTCTGGGGATTCTTGGCATAACTAAAATCTCTTGCGTTCAGAATTCTTTCGATTTCTGTTAATTCTTCTAACGAAAATTCGAGATTTTCAATCGATTTGATATTATCTGCCAATTGAGTCACCGAGCTTGCACCCACAATAAGGCTGGTAACTCGCGCATCGCGCAAAGTCCACGCCAAGGCCATTTGTGCTAAGGATTGTCCGCGTGCTTCAGCTAAATCGTTTAACTTCGTTGCTTTTTCAATTTTCCACTCCGAAACTTGATCCACTTGCAGAAACCCTTCTGGCCGAGCTGCCCGCGATCCATCTGGTATTCCATGCAGATAGCGATTGGTGAGCAATCCTTGTGCCAATGGCGAAAAAGCGACAAACCCGACACCATTTTCGCCAGAGAGTGGTAAAATTTTATCCTCGATTTCTCGCGTAAACATGCTGTAACGGTCTTGATGAATTAGACACGGCACGTTTTGGCTCTTCAGAAATTCATAGGCAAATTTTGTCTCTTTAGGCGGATATTTCGAAATACCAATGTAGAGTGCCTTTCCTTGTCGAACAATATCGACCAATGTTTGAAGCGTTTCTTCGATGGGAGTTGTGGAATCAAAACGATGGGAGTAGAATATGTCCACGTAGTCGAGCTGCAAGCGTTTTAAACTTTGATTTAAACTGCTCATCAGATACTTACGTGAACTGCCGTCACCATAAGGCCCATCCCACATGGTGTGACCGGCTTTCGTGGTGATTATCATTTCGTCGCGGTGGATCTGAAAATCGTTTTTGAGAATTTTACCGAAATTTTCTTCTGCACTGCCAGGCTTTGGTCCGTAGTTATTTGCTAAATCGAAATGAGTGATGCCACAATCGAACGCATGACGAACCATTCGGGTGGCAGTATCGAAATTATCGACGCTGCCAAAGTTGTGCCACAATCCGAGTGAAATAATCGGAAGTTTAATACCTGAGTTTCCACAGAAACGATATTTCATCGCTCCTGCATAGCGTTTTGGATTTGCTTTGTATTCCATTAGATTGTGATTTATAGAGAATTGAACGAATTAAAACAATCCGGAATTATGGAGTATTAGAGTCTATCTCTTTAATAGCGCTTGCTCTGCTGTTTCTATCTTTTCGAAATGAAAGCTGTCCACTGTTGATTTCATCAGTGAAACAATCTCGTTATTGCAAAGATTGCCAATGCTCCCTTCGTGTGTGTGATTAACGGATTTATCGGGAGTAAATTGTCCGTTTTCGATCGCTAACCCCACTTGCTTGTAGGCATCGCGAAAAGGTACACCCGAGAGCGTGAGGCGATTTACCTCTTCGACACTGAAAATCAGGTTATAACGCTCGTCGTCGATGATATTTTTATTCACTTCTAAACCTTGAATCATTCGATTGACTAAAACAAGACAATCTTTCAGTTCGTCGAAAGCTGGAAGGAAAACTTCTTTGATGATTTGCATATCGCGGAAATAACCCGAAGGCAAGTTGTTGCTAATCAGCGTTATTTGTTGCGGCAGTGCTTGTATTTTGTTACATTTAGCACGCGTAAGTTCAAAAACATCGGGATTTTTCTTATGCGGCATTATACTCGAGCCAGTCGTATATTCTGCTGGAAGTTTGATGAAATTGAAATTTTGGCTATTAAACAGACAAGCATCATACGCCAATTTCGACAAAGTGGCTGCAATTCCTGCTAAAGCATAAGAGACAGTACGTTCCATTTTTCCGCGACCCATTTGGGCATAAACTACATTGTAATTCATAGAGTCGAAGCCCAACAAATCGGTCGTTAATTGACGATTTAAGGGGAACGAAGAGCCATATCCTGCGGCAGAACCAAGTGGATTACGGTTTGTCACACGAAAAGCGGCTTGCATCAGTTGCAAATCGTCAGCCAAACTCTCGGCATAAGCACCAAACCAAAGACCAAACGACGATGGCATGGCTACTTGTAGGTGAGTGTATCCAGGCATCAGCACCTCTTTGTGTTTCTCACTTTGTGCAATCAACGAATCGAACAGTTGCTCAATTAACGAGACGATTTCAGCAATTTGTGCACGTGTAAACAGCCTTAAGTCGAGCAATACTTGATCGTTACGCGACCGTCCACTGTGGATTTTTTTACCAACATCACCCAATTTGTTTGTTAGAAGCATTTCTACCTGTGAATGGACATCTTCGACACCTTCTTCAATTACGAAGTTGCCTTTTTCGATTTGGACATAAATGTTATGCAATTCAGAACTGATTAGCTCTAATTCAGACGTTTCGAGTAGTCCGATTGTTTCGAGCATAGTGGTATGAGCCATTGAACCAAGTACATCATATTTCGCCAAATAGAGGTCCATTTCACAATCTTTTCCGACTGTAAAGCGTTCAATATCCTGATCAGTAGTGCTGTTTTTATCCCAAAGTTTTTGCGCCATTTTGTTTAACTTTTACCGTAGAGGACGCAAAGAATACGCTGAGAAGCGCAAAGATTAATGCGTCGAATGTTTTTTGTCTGAATATTAATATGGAAACCCAGCAATAAGGTCTGCCAATTTATCAATCGCTTCTTGAAGCGGTTTTGAAACCATTCCTTTGATAAATGGATTTAAATCTGCCTCAAGTGTAAGTTTTACTTTTGTTGCGTTTGGCTCCGTCTCTTTGAGTTGAATCCAAACAAAAAAGTCGATTGGTGCCAATTCCGATTTAAATTTAATCGTCTTCGGAGCCTCTTTTTCGATGATTCGAAGTCCAACTTTCCCCACAGGATCGACTGTAAAACGGAACGAATCGGCATCAAACTCTATGTTTTTGAGTTTGTCTTGTGGGATTTTGTCTTTCACTTTCTCAAGGTTAGACAAATCCGACAGTTTCTCGTAAACCGTGTTGATGTTGTGGTTGATTGTCTTTATTTCGCTTTCAAACTTTGACATTTCGGCTTATTTTTTGGATATATTCAAAATACTGAACTTCATGAGAACAGCATTCTGATATCATTAATACGAACAGATTACGATTATTTCGCAGGCTGCCATTTTGCAGGGTCTTTGCGCCATTCTTTGAGCGTTTCCAGCTCTTCCTCATGAATATAATCTGATTTTACCGCAGCTTCGAGCACCGAATTGTAGTCACAAAGTGTTAAGAGTGGCACTTTTGCCTGTTTAAACTTATCTGCTGCCACCTTAAATCCATACGTGAAAATGGCAACCATACCAAGAACTTCGCAACCATCTTTTCTGATTGCTTCTACCGCTTTCAAGCTACTTCCGCCGGTTGATATGAGGTCTTCGATAACTACTACTTTCTGACCAGGTTTCAAATCGCCTTCTATCAAATTTTCTAAACCGTGATCTTTAGGCGCTGAACGGACATAAACAAAAGGCAGACCCAACTCTTCAGCCACCATTGCACCTTGCGCAATTGCACCTGTAGCAACACCAGCAATAGCATCCACATTTTGAAAGTTTTCGAGTATCAATCTCGAAATCTCAAGTTTAATAAGGTTACGTAGCGACGGATATGAGAGAGTTTTGCGATTGTCACAATATATAGGCGATTTCCATCCCGAAGCCCAAGTGAATGGATTTGACGGTTGGAGCTTTACGGCTTTAATTTTCAATAGTTTCTCTGCAACAAGATTTTCTACTTTTTTCATTCTATTTGTGGTTTTTGTTTTGTTGATGCAAAGTTAATGATTCGAATCGAAACAAGTTGACTGTTTCTATTTTTTTGAATAGATATTTTTCCCAAATAAGTTTAAGAAGAAAAAATATAATTTCAAGCTTCACGCAAACAATATACGTAAACTACATTATATCAGCTAATTAGAAAAACATTTTGAGCATCAAAGCCATATTAAACACTTCACTTCTAAAAGACAATTTTTTCAGAACAATTGAATTGACAAATGTTTTATTTTGTAGAATTAAGGCACTGAAAAAACATGCTATGAAACAAAATCTACAAAAGATGGTTTGTCAGAAGTATAAATCGAGCGGTAATTCGTATTTTTGTACTCAACCATTGCAATTGAATGAATCCATACGAATTAATCACCATAGTCGGCCCCACGGCTTCCGGCAAAACATCGCTTGCGGTGGCGTTGGCTGAAGCACTGAAAACAGAGATTATCAGCGGAGATTCGCGGCAGGTGTATCGCCGAATGGACATTGGAACGGGCAAAGATTTATCGGAATACGGCTCGGTGCTTTATCATCTGATTGATATTTGCGATGCGGGCGAAAAATACAACGTCTTTGAGTTTCAGCACGATTTTGCGAAAGTGTTTGCCGAAATCAAAGCAAAAGGCAAGTTGCCGATTCTCTGCGGTGGTACGGGAATGTACATCGAATCGGTGCTGAAAGGCTATAAACTGCTCGCCGTACCCGAGAATCGTGAACTTAGAGAGCAGTTGAGTGGTTTTACACTCGATGAGCTGACCGCGAAGCTATCGACCTACAAAGAGTTGCACAACAAAACCGATGTAGATTCTGTGAAGCGCGCCATTAGAGCGATTGAAATTGAGGAATATTATCGAACGAAAACACCCGATGTGACTGAGTTTTCACCCATCAATAGCCTTATCATTGGGGTGGATATTGACCGCGATTTGCGTCGAGAAAAAATCACGAAACGGCTAAAAAGCCGTTTGGATGAAGGGATGGTGGAAGAAGTTCGTTCCATCATCGAATTTGGCGTTTCGCCCGACGATTTGATTTATTATGGATTAGAGTACAAATACCTGACACTCTACATTATTGGACAATTGACATTCGACGAAATGTTTGCGCAGCTCGAAATGGCGATTCATCAGTTTGCGAAACGGCAGATGACCTGGTTCAGAGGCATGGAACGCCGCGGTTTTACTATCCATTGGCTCGATGCCATGCTGCCGATGGAAGAGAAGGTGAATTCAATATGCCAATTGATTAATGTGCCAATTTGAAAATTTGACTTACGGCTTACGGCTTATAACTTACGACTTAATTATATGTATCCAAACTTAAACTTACGACATACCGATTCCGGTAATTTCTTTTTGTTAGCAGGGCCTTGCGTGATCGAGAGCGAAGAAATGGCACTTAACATTGCCGAGAAAGCAGTGGCTGTGACCGACAAACTCAAGATTCCTTACGTGTTCAAAGGTTCGTATCGTAAAGCAAATCGCTCTCGCAACGATTCTTTCACCGGCATTGGCGACGAAAAAGCGTTGAAAATCCTGCAAAAAGTAGGCAAAACGTTCGGCATCCCGACTGTTACCGATATTCACTCGGCTGAAGAGGCTGCGATGGCAGCAGAATATGCTGATATTCTGCAAATTCCTGCTTTTCTTTGTCGTCAAACCGATATTTTAATCGCTGCTGCAGAAACGAGAAAGGTGATAAACATCAAGAAAGGACAATTCCTTTCACCTGAAGCCATGCAGTTTGCTGCTCAAAAAATAGTAGATGCCGGCAATCCCAATGCCATGATTACCGACCGCGGAACGATGTTTGGTTACTACGATTTGATTGTCGATTATCGCGGCATTCCGTCAATGCAGAAATTTGGTTTTCCAGTGGTGTTGGATGTCACGCATTCGCTGCAACAACCAAATCAAACCAGTGGCGTGACCGGTGGAATGCCTCAGCTGATTGAGACCGTTGCTCGTGCCGGAGTAGTTGTAGGCGTCGATGGTCTGTTTATCGAAACGCATCACGATCCCAAAACGGCTAAATCAGACGGTGCAAACATGCTTCAGCTCGATTTGCTAGAAGGTCTAATGACAAGATTGACCGCCATTCGTCAGACGATTAACGCGTTTTAATGGTTCGCATCGGATTACTCTCAGATACACACGCTTGGTGGGACGAAAAATACGTTCAGTACTTCAGCGATTGCGATGAAATATGGCATGCGGGCGATATTGGCTCTGTGGAATTGGCAGACCGATTGGCAGAAATAAAGCCACTCAGAGCGGTTGTTGGCAATATCGACGGACATGAGTTGCGACGAATGTTTCCCGAGAATCTTCGTTTCACGGTTGAAGGTGCTGACGTTTGGATGACGCACATTGGCGGTTACCCCGGTAAATATGCACCCAGCATTCCTCAAAAGCTGTATGGTAATGCACCGAAACTGTTTGTGTGTGGACATTCGCACATACTGAGAGTGAAATTCGACAAGACTTTCAACATGCTCTATATCAATCCCGGAGCAGCTGGCAAGCAAGGTTTCCATCAGCAGCGCACAATTATTCGATTTACCATCGATCAGGGCGATTTCAAAGATTTGGAAGTGATAGAGTTAGGCTAAAAGAATGAAAATAATGAAAGAAATGAAGATAATTAAAGCAACTATTCTAGTTTGTCTGTTGTGTGAGTTTTCACTTTTTGCACAAAACCCGCTTGAATTGCAATCGGTGAAGCGGACGCGCTTTGCATTGACTTCGAAATACGATAGTTTGGCTAATCCGAAGACTGTTGCGCTGATTGAACGATACAAAAGTCAGATGGCCAAACAGATGAACGAAGTAATCGGTGTAGCTCCGATGGAGTTGGCGGGTGGCATTCCCGAATCTCCATTGCTCAATCTGACAGCTGATGTTTTGCGAGAAGCGGGTTCGAAATTCACTCCCACACGAGTCGATTTAGGATTGATGAACGATGGCGGCTTGCGCAATACTATCCGAAGCGGGAATGTTACTGTTGGTAATATTTTTGAAGTCTATCCATTTGATAATCAGCTAGTCGTTCTTTATATTAAAGGAAAAGATTTGAGAGATTTGTTTGGCTACATCGCTAAAATAGGTGGAGCAGGTGTGAGCGGAGTTACCTTGAAAATCAAGAATGGAGCTATCGCAGAACTGTTTATTGGCGCATCTGAATTGAATGATGAACGCATTTACACGGTTGCTACTATCGATTATTTAGCGGATGGAAATGATGGAGCAATAGCACTAAAACAAGCAACCACCCGAAAATATACTGGTTTGCTTCTTCGCGATGTGATGATGGATTTCATAAAAAATAGTACTAAAGTTGGAAAAGCTATTGAGGCAAAAATGGATGGTCGGATTTCTATACAAAAATAAGAACGAAAGATGAAAAGAATAATTTACATCGCACTGATTGTGCTTGTTTCAGTCAATCTTTCCTCACAAAAGAGATTGGTAATTGCTCACACAAACGATACCCATAGCCAGATAGAACCGACCTCGAAGAAAGCATCGAAATATGCAGATCAAGGAGGAATTGCTCGGCGAGAGGCTTTACTAAAGCAACTTCGGCAAGAGAATCCATCACTTCTGCTGTTCGACGATGGTGATTTCTGTCAAGGCACTCCTTATTTCAACGCATTCAAAGGGGTGGTAGAAATTGAAATGATGAATCGCCTGAAATACGATGCAGGAACGCTCGGAAATCATGAGTTTGACAATGGAATTGCGTCCTTGACGAATGTGTTGAAGCGAGCAAAATATCCGATTTTAGCAGCGAATTACGATGTATCAAATACGCTTTTGAAGAAATATGTGAAGCCCTACACGATTATTCGTCGCAATGGTTTGAAAATCGGTGTATTGGGAATTTGTGTAAATCCTAAAGGGTTAATCCCAGAGAAAAAATATGCTGGAATGGTCTATTCGAACCCAATAGAAAAAGCCAATCGATACGCCGAACTTCTGAAAACAGAGAAAAAATGTGATGTTGTGATTGTCCTTTCACATTTGGGATACAATTACGAAGCGTGGGAGAACAAAATCGGAGATAGAGAATTGGCAGCAAAATCGCGGAATATTGATGTGATTTTGGGAGGCCATAGTCATACATTTTTGGAGGATGCAATGCAGGTTTCTAATTTGGATGGAAAACCCGTTGTGATTAATCAAACAGGGCGAATGGGGCTTTTTGTTGATAAAATTGAGTTGGAATGGAAGTGAGAAAAATCCAGTTTGTCGTAGTTTTTTGTTTTCTTTTTACTCAAACTTTATTGGCTGTTAAGCCGACTTTATTATCGAGTTGTCACGATAAAAAAGCTATGAATCAGTGGGTCGACTCAGTTTTCGACTCTATGAATCCTGATGAACGTATCGGACAGCTATTTATGATTACTGCCGATGTTTCATTCGCAAAAACCAATATTGAAAAGCTTACCTCATACATTCAAAATCAGAAAATTGGCGGGCTGTTATTCGCTAAATCAACCATCGAATCGCAAGCAAAACTGACGAATCAACTACAAGCACAAGCTCGAATACCACTCTTTATTTCGCTTGATGGCGAATGGGGTTTGTCGATGCGAATTGATGGCACAACACGATTTCCCAAGAGTATTGCGCTTGGAGCCATCAAAAATAGTCGTCAAATCTACGAATACGGTCGAGAGGTAGCTCGTCAGTGCAAGTTGATGGGTATCCACATCAATTTTGCGCCTGTGCTCGATATTAATAACAATCCAAACAATCCAGTAATAAATATTCGCTCGTTCGGAGAAAACCGGGAGCGCGTAATGGCGGCTGCAACAGCCTATGCAAAAGGGATAGAGAGTGAAAGTGTGATTTCTGTCGGCAAGCATTTTCCGGGTCACGGCGATACTTCGGTAGATTCCCATCTTGGTCTTCCTACACTCAATTTGTCTCTTGCCAGAATCGATTCTCTTGAATTATTTCCGTTCAAAAACTACATTAATCGGGGCTATTCTGGAATGATGGTGGGGCATCTTTATCTCCCTGCTTTCGACAGCGACACCATTCCTGCCTCGCTTTCGAGTAGTGTGATTTGCGATTTACTTAAGCGTGAATTAGGTTTCGAAGGCTTGGTTTTTACCGATGCTTTGGTGATGAAGGCAATTGCACAGAAGGGCTCTAGTGTAGCTGTGCGGGCTATTCTTGCTGGAAACGATATATTACTCAATCCTGCAAATCCGCCAGCGGAGTTTGATTCGATAAAAGTAGCTGTTGCTAATGGATTGATTACTGAACAGGCTATTGAGGCGCGATGCAAAAAGATTTTGTCGTACAAATACATAGCTGGGCTCAATCATTACACTCCAATTGATTTAAATGGCTTGACCAACAAACTCAATACCAGGAATTGTGAGGTTTTGAACCGAGAATTGGCGGAACATTCTTTGACTTTGGTGAAGAATTCGCGTGAAATTGTGCCTATCAAACACCTTGATAAACAGTCTATTGCTGTACTTGATATTGGTGAAAAAAGTTCAACATTTCAGTCAATCCTACGACTGTATACCAATGTTAGTTCGTTTTCGTTGACCGAATCGACCACCGCTGAGCAACTTGCACAACTGGCAAATTCGTTAACCAATTTTTCAATGATTGTAGTCGCGATTTCAACTGATAAAAGCGAATTAGTCGCCAAAACAAATGTCATTCTATCGAAATTGAGTCATGAGAACCAAATCATTACAACAATCTTTATTTCACCTTATAAATTGCAACTTTTTAAAGAGTTAATACACCAATCAAAAGGGGTGTTGATGGCTTATGAGAATACAGTTCCAGTTCAACAAAAAGCTGCTCAATTGCTTTTCGGAGGTATTGAGTCAAGTGGAAGATTACCCGTTACTGTCGATAGTCTTTTTGCATTTGGTGCGGGATTAACGACCGCCAAAAGCCGGTTAGCATACGATTATCCAGAGAGTGTGGGAATGGATTCCCGAAAATTATCGTTGATAGATACTTTAGTGGCAAGAGCCATTCGTGAGCAAGCAATCCCTGGTTGTCAGGTGCTTGTAGCAAAAAATGGAACGGTTGTTTACAACAAAGGTTTTGGCTACTTCGATTACGCCAACACGCATCCTGTCTCCCCTACCGACATTTACGATCTTGCATCGATGACAAAAGCCACAGCGACTTTGCCTGCTGCAATGATGCTTTATGATAAAGACAAATTTCTTTTGCAAAAAAAAATGGAGACCTATATTCCTCAATTGCAGGGTTCTGATATCGGTCACATCACTGTAAAAGAGGCACTATATCATCAATCGGGATTACCTGCTTTCATCCCTTTTCACCTCATGTTGTTTGATTCTACAAGTTTTGAGGGCAATTTGGTCAGTAGCACGAAAACGACAAAATACGCTTTACAAATCGACGAGAAAGGATTTGCGCAGAAAAATCTAAGATTTCGGAATGAATTGGTTTCTGAAACCGAAACTCCAATTTATAAAGTGAAAGTAGCTGAAAATTTCTACCTGAATCCACAATTTTACGCCGAGATGATGTCGCGATTGCTCAAAACAAAACTAGGTTCTAAGCAGAAATACGTCTACAGCGATCTCAACTTTATGTTGCTGCGAATGATGGTGGAAAACATCACGCACAATCGAATTGATTCATTTCTCCACATGAATCTCTACTCAAAATTGGGTGCAAACTCAACTGGTTTTCTGCCATTAACTCGGTTAGATAAATTGACGATTGCACCAACTGAAAATGACCGATTCTTTCGTAATCAGATGTTGATTGGCAATGTAGACGATGAATTAGCTGCACTTCGTGGTGGTGTTGAAGGGAACGCTGGACTGTTTTCGAATGCAAACGACGTTGCGAAATATTGTCAGATGTTACTCAATGATGGTGAATATGGAGGAGAACAGTTGATTTCGGACGAAACAGTGAGAATGTTTATGAAATCGAAAAGTCCCGATAGCCGTCGCGGTTTAGGTTTTGATAAGCCAAATCCAATAAAACCAAGTGAAGGTCCAACGAGTGATGCTGCGCCACTTTCTACAGTAGGTCATACAGGTTTTACGGGAACCTGTTTTTGGATTGATCCTGATAACGAGTTAATCTACATTTTTCTCTCAAATAGAGTTTATCCGAATCGTTGGAATAAAAAGTTGAGTGAAATGAATACCCGTACTTTGATTCAAGAAGCTATCTATCAGTCGTTTACTCAAAATAAAAAGTAAGTACAATTAATCGTGAAGCAGCTTTTGATAAAGCTTTGGTGAACCTTTTTGGATCTGCGCCACCCGAAATTGGGGTTTCGATATCTGTTCGTTCTGTATCGAGCACATTGTTTAGTCCAAAACAAAACTTCAACTCCGGATTGAGTTTGAAATAGTTGTAGTAAATATCACATCCGACTCCAACTTCAAGATAGTAATCCAACGGATTCAACCTCAGGTATTCTGTGTCTCCACCTTTACGTGATAAATCGTAAGACGCTGCAGCACCTACCATCAGGTAAGGTCGTGTATTATTAAGCCTCAGAGAAGAGTATTTCAACTCCAATGGCAGATAAATATAGTTTGATTTCAACTCCTGTGTAATTGATTTCTTGGTGCTCCAATCCATAATCTCAACATCTTTACTCCCAAAATGAATGGCAGGAGTTGTACGAAGATTAAAGTAACGCCCAAGGCAGTAATCTGTCACCAAACCAACACTAAATCCTGGGTTTAGATTTGGCACTTCAGCATAATATTGGTTAGCGCTAGCCGACTGATCAACGTGTGTAAAGAGTAGATTTTGCGTGTTCAATCCAATCGAAAACCCAAAATGAAGTCGTTCGAAATCAATTGTCGGTTGGTTCTGATTTTCGTATTCTTGTCCGAAAAGACGGCTAGTAGCAATAAGTATAAAAGCAAAAAATAAAACTCTTTTTTTCATACGTTTAATTTTAGATTAAAACGGTTGAATCTAATTGAAATTGTCTTTTTGTGAAATTATCTGACCACAATACCACTCTCACGTAGGTATGTTTTCAGCTCTTGAACCGGAATTTCGCCGAAGTGAAAAACGCTTGCAGCCAATGCGGCATCGGCTTTTCCTAACAGAAATGCATCACGAAAATGCTCCTTTTCTCCTGCCCCACCAGATGCAATAATAGGTATATGCAGACTTTCTGCCAAGGTGCAAAGGGCATCGTTGGCATAACCGGTTTTCACGCCGTCGTGCGTCATACTCGTGAAGAGAATTTCGCCTGCACCACGGTTTTCTGTCTCTTTTGCCCAAGAAAAAAGTTCTCGGTCTGTGGGCACGCGACCGCCGTTTAAGTAACACTGCCACGATCCATTGGCTTCGAGATTGGCATCGATGGCTACCACACACACCTGCGAACCGAAATGCTTGGCAATTTGGTCAATCAAATCGGGATTACGCAAAGCCGATGAGTTGATGGAGACTTTATCTGCACCTGCGTTTAAGAGTCTATCCACGTCTTTCAACTCGTTGATACCACCACCCACGGTAAAAGGAATGCTTACTTTAGCTGCTACCTGCTGCACAATGTGCGTAAAGGTCTTGCGTCCTTCGTGCGACGCAGTAATGTCGAGGTAAACAAGTTCGTCAGCGCCTTGATCGCTATACATTTTGCCAAGTTCTACAGGGTCGCCTGCATCGCGAAAATTGACAAAGTTGATGCCTTTGACGGTTGTTCCGTCTTTCACATCGAGGCAAGGTATGATTCGTTTAGCTAACATCTGTTTGATTTACAATTTAGCAATTGGCTATTGACTAATGGCTTACAAAAATTTTCTCAAATCTCTCAGGTTGATACGACCTTCGTAAATCGCTTTTCCGAAAATCACCGCGTGAACACCGGCATCGTTCAACTTTTCGAGGTCGTCTATACCACTCACGCCACCGCTGGCGATGATGTAGAGACTCGGGAAATCGACCATCATCTGCTGGTAAAGCTCTGTGGCAGGACCTTGTAGCATGCCGTCTTTACTGATGTCGGTGCTGATGACTTTGCTAACGCCTTGATCTACATAACTTTTCAAGAAATCATTCAACTGAAGATCGGTCTCCTCTTTCCAACCGCTGATGGCTATTTTGTCGCCTTTCACGTCTGCTCCGAGGATGATTCGTTCGTTGCCGTATTTCGCCAACCACGAAGCAAAAACAGCCGGATTTTTCACAGCAATGCTTCCGCCGGTTACCATTTGCGCACCTGAGTTGAAGGCGATTTCGAGGTCTATGTCACTTTTCAGCCCGCCACCGAAGTCGATTACCATCTTGGTTTTGGATGCAATGCGCTCCAATACTTTGTGATTGACGATATGTTGTGCTTTGGCTCCATCTAAATCCACCAAATGAAGACGAGTCAACCCATTGTCTTCGAATTGTTTAGCAACCTCAAGCGGGTCTTCGTTATAAATCGTTTTTTGGCTGTAATCACCTTGCGTCAGACGAACACACTTGCCGTCGATAATGTCTATTGCGGGAATTAATTCAATCATTTTGTGCTAATTGGAAACCCCACCCCAACCCTCCCCACAAGGGAGGGAGTAAAGCCCCTCTTTGGGAGGGGTTGGGGAGGTTTTATATTTCTAAAAACTGTTTCAAAATCTCTTCGCCCACTTTTCCGCTCTTTTCAGGGTGAAACTGGCAGGCGTAGAAGTTGTCTTTTTGCAACGCGGCACTGAATGGCTGAATGTAGTCTGTTTTGGCAGCGGTAAAATCGTTCAGCGGCACATAGTAGCTGTGCACGAAATAGACAAATTCGTTTTCGATGGACATGGGCAGCAACACGGGGTTGAGGTCGTAGATGCTATTCCATCCCATGTGCGGAATCTTGTCTTCGTGCTTTTCGGGAATGAATCGCTTCACTTCCGTATCGAAAATGCCAAGGCATTCCGTATCGCCCTCCTCAGAGTGGCGGCACATGAGCTGCATACCGATGCAAATGCCAAATAGCGGCTGTTTGAGGTTCTTAATCACCTCGTCCAACCGGTGCTGCTTGAGGTACGCCATCGTGGTAGATGCCTCTCCTTGTCCGGGGAAAATTATTTTGTCAGCCGACATCAATTCCTCTTTGTTGTCGGTAATCACTGCATTCACGCCAAGGCGTTTCAGCGCATGATCGACCGAATAGATATTGCCGGCATTGTATTTTACTATTGCTATTTTCATTTTGTAAGCCTCATTTTATGCTTTCCTGGAAAGGAGGAAAAAATGGGTTTGTTTTTATGTGGATTGTTGCTAGGGTAATACTTCTTTTATTGTTCATCAAAGAAGTCTTCGTCAATTTCTTTAATTTCATAAGTATTCTTCACTTGAATACCTACATTGAATTCATGCATTAACGTCACAAGTTTTATGCCATCGATGCAGATGATTTTATGATGTGCAGATCTAGCCTTTTCTAAAGCTTTTCCATCAAATTCAGAAGTAGTGACAAAAACACCTTTGTTTGTGTCGCCACTCATAGCTCCAATAAAATTTCTTATATCTTTTTCTCTTACTTTTCCTTCGCTAAATCTTTTAGCTTGAATATAAATTTTATCGAGGCCTAGTTTATCTTCATTGATTATACCATCAATACCGCCATCACCTGATTTAGCAGTCTCGATAAAATCTCCATATCCCATTTTCTTTAAAAGCTGAAGTACAACCTTTTCAAAAAAATATGGGTCAATTTTTTTTAACTTATTAAGGAGTTCATCTTTTACATCAGCCTCAATTCTACTAAAACCTTCATCTATTAAATCTTGTGGAGAAGAAATTGTTTTAGATACATTATTTTCAGATTGATTGGACGTCTTTTCTTGTTTGTAAAAATCAAAAAGCGAACTTTCATTTTCTAAATCTCTAACAGATAAGCTTAATGAATGGCTTTTACCTTTTTCAGTTATTTGAACACTTCCTCTCTCTGGAAAAAAAACATAACCACCTTTTTTTAAATATGATTTACCCCATGCAATTCTGTTATCAATGAGTAATTCTCCCGATTTTGTGAGTTGTTTAAGCTGTTCTTCGGTTAATTCTGAATAAAATTTTGTCTTCACCGATTCAATCAATTCTCTTGTTTTAAAAACTTCACCTGTTTTCAGAATATCAAGGATTGGAAGAAATGTTTCATCAAATTTTGGTATTTCCATTGCGTTTTGTTTATTTTTTCATTGATGATTACGGAAAAATTTGTAAAAAAATATAACTTCTTTTACTCCTCAATTAAACAACACCGTTTTGTTTTTGTACGTCAGCACTTTGTGGTCGATGTGCTTTTCTACGGCACGTGAGAGGACAATTTTCTCGAGGTCGCGACCTTTGTGCACGAGCGTTTGCACCGTGTCTTTGTGCGAAATGCGGGTGATATCTTGTTCGATAATCGGTCCGGCGTCGAGGTCGGTAGTCACATAGTGGCTGGTGGCGCCAATAAGCTTCACGCCACGTTCGAAAGCTGCGTGATACGGTTTTGCACCCACAAAAGCAGGCAAAAATGAGTGGTGAATATTGATGATTCGGTTTGGGTATTTGTGAATGAAATCCTCCGAAACCACCTGCATATAACGTGCCAACACGATAAAGTCGATGCCGTGTTTGCGAAGCAATTCGTGCTCTTTCTCTTCTTGTTCTGCTTTCGTCTCTTTGGTAATCGGAATGCAATGAAACTCGATGCCAAAACGCTGAGCCACATTCTCCAAATCAGGATGGTTGCTGATAATGACCGGCACACTCACATTCCACTCACCGGCTACGTATCGCGACAGCAAATCGTAGATGCAGTGCGACATTTTCGACACGAATATCGCCATTTTAGGCACATAATCGCTGAAATAGAGGCGGTAAGTAATGTCGTATTTTAGCGCGTAAAGCGTGTTGAAAAAGTCGTCAATTTTGTCGCGTGGAATGATGAATCGGTCGATTTCCCACTCGATGCGCATAAAGAAAACCTTCTCTAAGCGATCGACGTGTTGGTCGAGGTAAACGATGTTTCCGCCATTGGTGTTGATAAAATCGGTCATCAATGCAATCAAACCCGGTCTGTCGGGGCAGTGCATCAGCAATATAGCGGTTGGATTATTGTCGGTTATTGTGCTCATTTCAAAAATTTTAGAATCGCAAAGATAGCTTTTTATGGTGTAATATAGAAGAAATGTGTTACCGTTTAAGCTGTTTTATGATTGTATTTGAATGTATAAAACTCTCTTCAGCACTAAATTGAAAGCAAAAAACGTTGTTTCGAAACAAAAATTGGTTTTCGAGCAAGAAGCGCGGAATACCAAACGGCAAGATGTATTGATCTTCGATGAAGCTGTTGCCACGACCGATGAAGTAGAGGTTGCTTTTTGAATCAATTTCGCTCGAAATCTCGTGATACCAGATTTTATCGCTGATGTTGTTGCTGCTTTTGATGTCGGCAATGTAGCTCTTTACAGTCTCGGGGCGCGATGCCACCACAAGGTAGTTGTCCACCAAATCGCAATAGAGCAAAGGTGCGTCAATGGCGAATGTTTGTCCGAAAACAGATGATACAAACGCTTCGGGCAAGGCTATCATTCCCGCTTTGTTTACCAATGCCTCTTCGTCGTTGATGTCGCGCAAATCGTAAAGTTTCGACAGTTTGCTCATAAACTCCGCTTCGTCTGTCAATCGTATCACAATCACCTTTTGATACTGACGTTCTGGCACATTCACCGGGTAGTAAGCAATGTTTATTTCGCTGTCGAAGTGATTGGAAAAGATGGAATCGATACTCAAATTGTCGGTTCGGAAAATGGATGAATCTTTCGGTGATTCTCCAAAAACCATAGATTGGTTTTGGTAAAAACGGTCTAAGTCGCTCAATCCGTAGTGGATGCAGAACGAGCATTTTTCGCTGATGATGGCTGGATTCAGAGGTCGCCCCGGAGTCTGTCCAATCAGAGAGCTGAGTTGATTTTTGTTCTCAAACAACGGAGAAGTGGCGCAATTCATCTCGATTTTATCCTTCTCAAATTGCAACTCAGGTGCCACCCATTCGGCTAAATCGAGCGTGTCTGTTTTGTCGGGATTATTACCATAAACGAGCGGAATACCGTTTAGGCGAATGAAGAATTTTAACGAACGACTTTGACCTTGTTCGTTGGCAATATCGATAAAATCAGCTTCCGGCACCTCAGTTTTGGCTTTCATTCGAACGATAGTTTCGTCAATTAGCCTGTTGTTGTAGCTGGCGGCAAAGATGCCTTTGTAGAAAAAGCAGTGAAGTTTGAGTCCAGTCGAAACGTAGTAATGTTTCACCGTAATTCCTGCGTTACTCTCTTCGAGCGGCGTAAATGAGCTTTTGAAGTAGGTTTCAATGATTTTCTGAATCTCCTCTTTATCGCCAGCCGCCATTTTGAACAACAAAAGCTCAGCACGACTATTTTCCCACGAGTGGAACGAAATAATCATTTGATGTAGATTTCCTTCGGCACTTTTCCAGCTTTTATTGTTGAAATATGGGCGCAGTCGACTTAACGTTCTTAAGATTGATGGATTTGTTTTGCTATTGAGGTAAATCTGCACGAGGCTGTTTTGCTCCACATCCTTCAGTTTCTCAAAGTCATCTACACTCAGAAAAGCGTCGCAATGCTCTGGAATAAGCCTCATGAGATCAGTTTTAGCAGCAGATCGCTCATCAGCAAATCGTTCGTAAACAAAGTATGCGCCGAGGCAAACAATCAGCGTGACTGTGGCCGAAATACTCCATTTTACTATTTTGGGGTTACTCATCTTCTGTGTTTAATTGAAAGCGCAAAATTAGTTAAAATTGGCGAGTAATTTGGAGTATTCGCACACAGATAACGCTGATTTTAATCGATTTCCTCAGATTTTTGGTCTTTGCTCTCACGTACAAATAATCTTCCAAACAATTCACTCCAAAATTTGTTTATTATGGTCAAAGCCAAAATACGCAAGCAATGTTACACAACAAGTACAGCAAGGAGGATTTGCTGAAAATTCTTGAATCAGAGACATTTAACCGTCGAACATTATCGTTTTACCGATACGTGATTTTGAACAATCCGCAGGAGTTTCGCGACGATTTGTACCGCAAACTTTCAGACCTTGGTTGCAATGGACGCATCTATGTGGCGAGAGAAGGCATCAATGCGCAGATGAATGTTCCTGAGTATAATCTGGATGCTTTTTTGTCATTGCTCGATACTACTCCTGAATTGAAAGATATGCCTATCAAATGGGCGATTGAGGAGAGCAAAATCTCTTTTCTGAAACTCATTATCAAAGTCCGTAAGAAAATTGTCGCCGATGGTCTGCCCGACGATGAATTTGATGTAATTAACGTGGGAACGCATCTTTCGCCTCTGGAATTTCATAAACTGGTGGAGGACGAAAACACCATCGTGGTGGATATGCGAAACCACTACGAGAGCGAGATTGGTCGTTTCAAGAATGCTTGGTGTCCTGATGTAGACACATTCCGCGAAGAGGTGTCGATGGTCGTGGAGGAGTTGAAAGACAAGAAAGATCAGAAAATTCTGCTCTATTGCACGGGTGGTGTTCGCTGCGAAAAGGCGAGTGCCTACATGCGCCATTATGGATTCGAAGATGTAAATCAGCTGCATGGCGGAATTATTGCTTATGCCGAAGAGATTAAAAAACAGGGAATTCCCTCTAATTTTATTGGGAAAAACTTTGTGTTCGACGAGCGAATGGGAGAAGCCGTGACCGACGATGTATTGGCCAAATGTCATCAATGTGGTGCACCGTGTGATAAGCACATTAATTGTGCGAATGACGATTGCCACTTGCTTTTCATTCAGTGCGATGCATGCGCGGTGAAGTATGATAAATGCTGTTCCGATGAGTGCAAAGAGGTGTTGTCATTACCTGAAGTCGAACGACACGTTTTCCGCGATAAACTGCGTCAAAAATATGCTGGAAGTCAGATTTTCAAGAGCAGATTACGTCCCAAACTGAATAACGGATGTGAGTAATCATACATTTATGTTCTGTTAAACTGATTTGCAGCTTTACTCATCACTTCGTTGTAAATTGTCGAAACAGGAAGTCCTTTCTCCACAGCAATCAACCGACACTCTTCGAATTCGGGCGCATATTTCAGCAACTCACCATGTCTATACGCTAATTTTACTGTTATTTCGCCGTATTTTGTTTGCACTTTTTCAAACGTTCGATTCAATTCTTCTCGTTCAACAGTGTATTTCCGAATGCCTAGTGTTGTAGTTTCTTCGAAAATAATAGTCTCGACAGCAGCTACAGATTCGGCCTTGCACAACACGCTGAGCTTATTGGCAGGACGGTTTTTCTTCATAATTATTGGCGTCACAAAGACATCCAAAGCGCCGGATTCTAGTATTTTAGAAAACAGATGCGTGTAGATCTCTGGATTCATGTTGTCGATATTAGTCTCCAACATTACGAAGTTTTCGCTGCGTTGTTCGCGAGCGATCATCACACGCAGCACGTTTGGCGTTTCGAGATTGCGTTTGCCTAATCCATAACCAATCTTTTCGACGATAAATGCTGGAAGCTCGCCAAATTCCGCACAAACAGCCTTCAAGATAGCGGCCCCAGTTGGTGTTGTCAGCTCCTTCATCGCATTTTTGCTATAGACAGGCACATTTTTCAAAATCTCCATTGTAGCTGGAGCAGGAACAGGAAATACGCCGTGAGCACACTTTACAAACCCACCGCCGAGATTCAAAGGCGAACTTCTTATTTCATCTACATTCAGTAGTTCAATACAAACAGCAGCACCAATAATATCAACAATTGAGTCTACAGCTCCTACTTCGTGAAAGTGAACTTCGTCAATCGTCTTGCCATGTATCTTCGCCTCCGCCTCGGCTACAAGTAGGAAGATTGTTTTGCTCATCTGCTTCACCTTTTCGCTTAATTCGCTACTATCAATTATATGATTGATTGCAGACAAATTACGAGAATGGTGGTGGTGATCGTGATGATCGTGATGGTGGTGATCATGCTCTTGCAAAATCACTGAGAAATCAGTTCCAGTGATGCCGAGTTTTTGACCTTTTTTTATTTCAAGCTCAAACTCATTCAGATGAATCTTTTCCATTTGCGCACGAAACACCTGTTCATCTATTCCTAAATCAAGCATTGCGCCAATGGCCATATCGCCACTGATGCCTGAGAAACAATCGAAGTAAAGAATTCGCTTTTCCATAACTATTTCGAATAATTTTCTATTTGTCTGATGATGGTTGCAGCCATAAAACCGGCACCAAAGCCATTATCGATATTAACCACACTGATGCCACTCGCGCAACTGTTTAGCATGGCTAACAAGGCTGCCAATCCTCCAAAATTTGCTCCATAACCAATGCTCGTAGGCACTGCAATTACAGGTTTATCGGTCAATCCACCAACCACACTAGCCAAGGCTCCCTCCATTCCGGCAACGGCAATGATCACTTGTGCCGAATCAAGGCGATGCTGATTACTCAACAGTCGATGAACACCAGCCACACCCACGTCATAAAGTCGTTCAACGGTACAACCAAGTTTTTCGGCTGTCACCACTGCTTCTTCAGCAACTGGAATATCAGAGGTTCCGCCTGTAACCACCAAAACCATAAATTTACTAGCTTTTATTTCCTTTTTCTGAATAAAAATGGTGCGTGCTTCTTTATAATATTCGACATTGTCTGAAAGGTGTTTTACCGATTCATAGACCGATTCGCTTGCTCGACTGGCTAAAATATTGTTATTCTTCTGAAGCATGTGCTCCACAATACCCACAATTTGCTCGTTCGACTTTCCAGGGCAAAAAATCACCTCAGGAAATCCAGTTCGCAGTTCACGATGGTAATCAATCTTAGCGAATCCCAAATCTTCGAAAGAAAGTTGCTTTAATTGGCTAATGGCATCTGACACCGCCAGATTTCCATCTTTCACACTCAGCAAAAGCTCTTCTAACGCGCGCTCTGTCATTGCAAATCCAGTTTTCGGTTTAAACTTCCTGTTTTATAGCCTTCCAATTCGAAACAGACATACACGTAACCATACGATTTAATTGTAGCCGAAATTTTGTCTAACAAATCTGCATTAAACAGCTTGCTTCGTTCATCAGGAGCTAACTCTATACGAGCCATATCGTCGTGTGAGCGCACTCGAAATTGCACAAGACCAATCGAACGTAAGTAATCTTCAGCACGATCAATTTTCGACAGTTTTTCCAGTGTGATTTTCTCACCATAAGGCACACGAGAACCCAAGCAAGCCAAAGCGGGTTTTTCCCAACTGCGTAATCCAAGCTGCTTGGACAACTGACGAATATCGTTTTTCGTAAGCTGCGCTTCTCTGAGTGGGCTTACCACTTTTAGCTCCGATAAAGCTTGCAGTCCAGGACGATAATCAGACAAATCATCTATGTTCGAACCATCAAACACCGTCTTTATTCCACACTCATTCGCTTTTTCAAGAATTTTAGTGAATTCGATTTTCTTGCAGAAATAGCATCGATTCACAGGATTGGCAAGTACTTCTGGCTCAACATCTTTATCCAAAATCCGATAATGATTAATACCAATCTCCTTAGCGAAATCATCGGCATCTTTCATCTCTGATTTAGCATTCATCGGCGATACCAACGTAATAGCAACAGCATTTGCACCCAAAACATCGTAACTTACTTTTGCCAACAACGTACTATCTACACCGCCAGAATATGCCACAGCGACTCTTCCATACGACTGAATGACAGACTTCAACTTTTCATATTTTTCCTTTAATTCCATTTCGATTCTCTTATATTTATTTACAAACCCCAAAATTGAATTGCTAAACCACTAAAGAAAATTGCGCCTCCTGCAAGGGCATGAGTGTAGCGTTCAAATTTTTCCATCTTTATAAACTCTAAGCCTCTAGTCATAGCTAAAACTACAGCCAACATTGTAGATATAGTCACAATACTGAAAACAAAAGTCACACTAATAACACCCAGCGGACTATGCTGCAATGCAGGAAACATCAACAAAGGGATAAGCGGTTCACAAGGCCCGAAAACGAAAATGACAAAGAGTAGCCACGGTGTCAGCGTTTTATATTTGATTTTACCCCCATATTCTTCGTTTACAGATGAATGGAAATGCGTATGTTCTTCAAAATGAGTATGAACGTGGGTGTGTGTTCGCCCATCGAAATGAAAATGTGAGTGAGTATGGGGCTTATTCTTAAACGCTTTTTTTAATCCCCAAAGTGCGTATAGTAACCCGAAGCCAATGAGCAGCCAACCAGCGATATGCCCTCTGAACGATTCAAAATATTCCAGTTTCGACAATTCTACACCAATAGCTATCCCTACAAAACCTATCAATACAGAACTTCCCACATGACCAATGCCACATAAAGCTGTAATCCATAATGTTTTGGCACGGCTCCATTTACGGGCTTTTGAAAGAACAACAAATGGCAAATAATGATCTGGCCCAAACAACGTATGAAAAAACCCAAGCGATGCAGCAGTTAAACCTAAAATAATCAATTGTGTATTCATCTAGTCGGCTTTACTCATTAATAATTTTCCGTGCTCAACCCCTTTCACCACAATCAACAAATCAGACAGGTTGGTCAATCTATGTGCTTTACCTAATGCAGAAACGACCTCCATGCATTTTTCGTTTGGCAAATAAAATTGCTGTACGCACAATACGATATCGCTATTTTTAGCGCAAATTTCAGCTAATTTCTGTTGAATTTCTATCTTCTCTTTACTGTAAATCAACACAATAGCTCCAGCGACAATATTATCGCACTGCCATTTGCTTTCAACGATATTCTTCTGAACTAAATGCCGAATAGCCTGTGAGCGATTTGGAAATTTATTCAGATAAACATACTCATCCAATGCTTCCAAAAGATCATTCTCGAGTGATACACCAAAACGGGTTACAGCCATCGTGTTACGAATTCTAAATATAGTGCTACAAATATAGCCTAATTATTCTATATTTTGAACAGTTTTGGTTTAACGAATTTATATGTAAATCGGAAAAATACTCTAAAAACTGATAACGGATGCTGAATTTAGAAGTTAATTAGATATATTATGCGTAACTTCGCCCTGTTTTACATAAACTTACACTATGAATACGTTAAAAATCGGAAATCTTACAGCTCAGTTGCCAATAATTCAAGGCGGTATGGGTGTAGGAATCTCTTTATCAGGCTTAGCTTCAGCGGTCGCTAACGAAGGAGGAGTCGGCGTGATATCTTGTGCCGGATTGGGGTTGATTTATCGGGACAGCGCAAAAGACTATATGGAAGCCTGTATTGCAGGTCTCAAAGAAGAGATAAGAAAAGCTAGAGAAAAAACATCAGGCATTATCGGTATCAATATTATGATGGCTCTCACCAACTTTGGTGATATGGTTAAAACATCGATTGCGGAAAAAGCTGATGTAATTTTTGCAGGTGCTGGTTTGCCATTAGATTTACCAAAATACCGCACTCCAGATTGCACCACAAAGTTAGTTCCAATCGTTTCGTCGGCACGTGCAGCTCGCGTTATTTGCGAGAAATGGAAAACGCTTTACAACTATCTACCAGATATGATTGTAGTAGAAGGTCCTAAAGCTGGCGGTCACCTTGGATTTAAAGTTAATCAAATTAGCGACGAGGGTTTTTCTATTGAAAAAATCGTCCCAGAAGTTGTAACAGTAGTAGCTGAGTACGAAGAAAAATACGGTCAAGAAATCCCCGTTATTGCGGCAGGTGGTATCTACACAGGAGAAGAGGTTTACAACATTATGCAATTAGGGGCAAAAGGTGTGCAAATGGCAAGCCGTTTTGTAACTACCCATGAATGTGATGCTGATGATAAATTCAAACAGATGTACATCAAAGCTACCGAAGATGATGTTGAAATCATCGCAAGCCCTGTAGGAATGCCTGGCCGTGCGATGAAAAACGAATTCTTGGAGAAAGTAAAGATGGGTTTAACCCGTCCTAAATCATGTCCATACGATTGTTTACATACTTGCGACTACCAGAAAGTACCATACTGTATCATGCTTGCCCTTTTCAATGCCTACAAGGGTAATCTAGACAAAGGTTACGCTTTTGCGGGCAGCAATGCTTACAAAGCTACGCGACTTTATTCAGTAAAAGAAGTAATTCAGGATGTGAAAGAGCATTTTGAAATTGCAAAAAAAAGTGCTTTAGCCAAAATTAAAGCTTAAACTTATCAGAACCGAAATAGAAGCCTTCGTGAATTTATCGCGGAGGCTTTTCTGTTTACAATTATATCAACAAAAAATTGTATTTTTGCACTCCTTAAAGATTTGGTTTTGACGACAAAAAATAACATCCTATTCCCATCAGAATGGCATCCCCAAAGTGCCGTACAACTTACGTGGCCACATCGCGATACAGACTGGTATGATATGCTCGATGAGGTAAACGAATGTTTTGTCGCGATAGCTACCGAAATAGCAAAACGTCAAAAATTAATCATTGTTAGTCCTGATTGCGACGGAATAAAACCATTAATTAATAGCGATTTTCATCACAACATCCGATTCTACACAGTGCCTACGAACGATACTTGGGCAAGAGATCATGGTGGGATTTCAGTATTTATCGATAACAAACCTTATATCTACGATTTTGCCTTCAACGGTTGGGGGATGAAATTTGCAGCAAATTTCGACAATCAAATTACAAAGAATCTTTTCTCTCAGCATGCATTTAATGCTGAAATATCATACTCAAACCAGCAAAAGTTTGTGCTAGAAGGTGGTAGTGTAGAAAATGATGGTAAAGGAACACTTCTGACCACAAGCGAATGTTTACTTTCGGACAACAGAAACAACTTAACTAAATCAGAAGTTGATGAAAAACTAAAGCAGCTTTTTGGGTTGAAACAAGTGCTTTGGCTCGACCACGGATACCTATCGGGGGATGATACAGATAGCCATGTGGACACTTTGGCTCGTCTTTGTAATGAAGATACTATCGCTTACGTCAAATGTAACAATACAGAGGACGAGCATTACTCTGAATTAAAAAAAATGGAGAATCAATTGCTTCAATTCAAAACACTTAGCGGTAAGCCATACTGTTTGATTGAATTGCCAATGGCTGACAAAGTTTTCTTTGAAAGTGAACGATTGCCAGCAACCTATGCGAATTTCCTGATTATTAACGATGCAGTTCTGGTGCCAACATACAACTCTGATAAAGATTCAGAGGCAATACAGCAAATTCAGAAAGCTTTCCCTGACAGGGAAATAATTGGAATTAATTGTATCCCTTTAATTAAACAACACGGCTCACTGCATTGTGTTACGATGCAATATCCAGCAGGCTTTGTAAATTAAATATTTAAAGAATATGAAGGTAGGAATCATTCAGCAAGCAAACAGTGCCGACATCCGCTCTAATATTGAAAAACTGACCGATAATATTAGAATTTGTGCTTCAAAAGGGTGTGACTTGGTCGTTTTGCAAGAACTTCATAACGGACTCTATTTTTGTCAAACTGAAGATCCATCGATATTTGATCAAGCAGAAACTATTCCCGGACCTTCTACCGAAGAGTTTGGAAAACTTGCAGCAGAATTTCAATTGGTATTAGTATTGTCATTATTCGAGAAACGTGCACCTGGATTATATCACAATACGGCTGTAGTCATTGAAAAAGATGGTTCAATTGCGGGGAAATACCGCAAAATGCACATTCCAGACGATCCTGCTTATTACGAAAAGTTTTACTTTACACCCGGCGATTTAGGATTTACACCCATTCAAACATCAGTCGGTAAATTAGGAGTCTTAGTCTGCTGGGATCAATGGTATCCAGAAGCTGCTAGATTAATGGCACTTGCGGGTGCAGAGGTTTTGATATACCCAACTGCAATTGGCTGGGAATCGACAGACTCTCCTGAAGAAAAAGAGAAACAACTCAACGCATGGATTATCTCTCAACGTGCACATGCAGTTGCAAACGGCCTGCCCGTAATATCCTGTAACAGAACGGGACACGAATCAGATCCTTCAGGACAGACAAATGGCATTCAGTTTTGGGGAAATAGTTTTGCAGTTGGGCCTCAAGGAGAATATCTTGTACAGGCAACAAATGATAAGGAAGAGATACTTTTTGTTGAAATAGATAAAAAACGTACAGAATCCGTTCGCCGAATGTGGCCATTTTTCCGAGACAGACGAATCGATGCTTTTGGAGATATTACAAAAAGGTATTTGAAATAAAAGTCAGATTATTTCTGCCATACATAAGGGATTGAATTCGAATGAATTCAACCCTTTATTTGATTTATACCTCTTGATTGACCAAGAAAACTCTATTGATTTAGTACAATAAAGGTGGGAATCTT
>JBMOKJ010000001.1:0-882548 GCA_049315325.1 Bacteroidales bacterium | reverse complement strand
TAAGAGTCTATTGTACTACTTGTTCTCTATAAAATTATGTCAAGGATCTATCGTTATAACTTCTTAAACAATCTCTCGTTCTCAAAGCGGGTGCAAAGGTAAGGATTATTTCTTTCCTTCCAAACTTTTTACGCTTTTTATTCATTTATTTTTTATTCTCCCTCCCCACCAAATCAGCCTCCGCTAACCTAACTTTTTATCGAAAGGGCTACAAAGATAATACCATTTATTTAAAAATACAAGTGGTTTCAGAGATATTCCCAAACAAAAAAGAATAAAAAAAAGCCTATTCTACTTGTTATAAGAAGAATAGGCAAAAAAATAAATTTTGAACAATTTTCAAAAATCTGCAATCAGCCTCACATTTAGTTGACGAGAGGTCAAATAGTTTGGCACGGCATACTGGTGATTTTGAATATCAGAAACCCAAAAATAGGAATTTGTATTTTTAATATCGAACAAATTAAAGACATCAAGTCCAATCCAAATTGTTTTAAAACTTCTCAAAATCGGTTTTTTCATCCATTTATCCTCACCACCCACTAACATTCTGGAGGCTCCAATATCCACACGACGATAAGGTGGTGTTCTAAAATAGCTGATTTCTCTACCTAATCGCGGTGCTGACACGGGTAGTCCAGCTGCCCAAATCATCTTTAAATTAACTTTGTATTTTGGGTTTGATGGCCAGTAATCTTGGAAAAATAGTGCAAAACTGTAAGCTTGATCTGTTGGTCGAGGCACGGTGACTCCATGAATTGTCTCCTCTGATTTCATCAAAGAGAAACTGACCCAGGAGTCTGTACCAGGAACATACTCTCCAAATAGTTTAACATCAAGACCAGTAGCATAGCCAGACGCTATATTTTCTCCATAATATCGCACGCGTACATTATCTACATTGTAAGGAATCAAATCGTCAAGCTTTTTATAATATGCCTCGGCGGTTAATTTAAAAGGGCGACCGTTTGATCGGAAATTGTAATCACCACCTGCAACAAGCTGAATGGAACGCTGAGATTTGATATTTTTATTAAGGCGGATAGAAGCATTACCATCGACTATTGCTGTATCGCGAAACTCCTTGTAAAAAGGAGCTTGGTAATAGACTCCTCCGGCCAAACGACAAGTCAAATCTTTGTTTGAACTTGGGACTAAAGCTGCCGAGAAGCGTGGACTCACAATCAATTCTTGATTGAAATTCCAGTAGGAAGCGCGGACACCTGCAGTTAAAGAGAAAAGACCAAATGAGGAATTCACACGATAAGTGTCTTGCAAAAAAGTCGAAAAACGACGACTATCGACATTATTATCAGAATTCAAGTTGTAAAATACATTAACTCCACTTGAGGTATGAGGCAACGAATATCCTGCAGAGTCGCGCATTTCCCATTCGTTAATTTTATCTTTAAAATGCTCGGACTGAAAAGTCAAACCCCATTGTATATTGTTTTTGCCAATCTTACGACTACCTTGATGAGAGAGCGACATTACCCGTGCATAAAGCCGATTGCGAGCATGCTGAAGAAACGTACCAACTCCTACCAACTCAGTATCATCGGCAGTATTGCCCCCAACTTTCAAATCGCTCAACCAATATTGGCCTGTGATATCGTAAGTTTCTTTTTCGCGAGAGATAAAAGCAGAAGAGAGCAACGTAAGCGTCGTCTGATCATCTGGTTTAAAATTAAGCGCCAATGAGCCAAATCCAGTCTCGAATTGGTCTGATTCTTTCCCATCGAAATAGACTTTAAATTTACGAGCAGATTGAAGCGTACCAAAAGATGTTGTGCGTTCCTGAGGAATAAAATTATAGGTATTTTGCGAAATATTACCAAGCAAACTCACATCCCATTTTTTATTAAAAGTATAAGTCAAATAGGTCTGGTAGTCAAAAAATTGAGGATCGTATTCACCTTTCGTATCGAGTGTGCCAAGCAGAGAGGTATTTTGCTTGTAGCGAAGACCGTGCATTTGCGTAAATTTACCAGCAGAGTGACCTACATATGCATTTACACCCATCAAACTAGTAGAGACAGAACCTTCGAACGAAGTTGGTTTTTTGTAAGTAATATCAAGCACCGACGACATCTTATCGCCATATTTTGCATCGAAACCGCCAGTGGAGAACCCCACACTCGCCACCATATCTGGGTTGATAATACTCAGTCCCTCTTGTTGTCCGGCTCGAATAAGCAACGGGCGATAGACCTCAACACCATTGATATAGACTAAGTTTTCGTCGAAATTACCGCCACGCACCGAATATTGCGAGCTCAATTCGTTGTTAGAGTTTACACCAGCGAAGGTCATAATGAGCGACTCGATATTTCCACCTGAAGCATCGGGGAGCAGTTTGACACGCCCTGCATCCAGCGATTGCATCATATTGGTTTGAAGTCGACTGCCTTTTACCGTCACATCCTTTAATCCTGTTGAAGAGGTTTCCATCTGAATATTCAGAAAAAAGTCATGTTTTGGATTAAGTATTGTACGGCTTGTTTTTTTAAATCCTAAAGAAGAAAAAACGAGTGTCAAACTATCGTTTTGTGGAACATAGAGGTCGAAATAACCGTTCTGGTTCGAAGTGACTCCAATGGTTGTTTTCCACAACGACACATTGGCGTATTCAACACCATGATTATCTGAGTCTGTGATGTATCCGCTGACTCGTATCTTTTTTTGAGCAAAAGAGGTGGTAGTAAACGCAATAAGGAGGAAAAGAAAAACTATTTTCAGGCGCATTAGTTCATTATTAAATCACAGTACAATAACGCTTTTCACTCCGAAAAATTACACGCAGAGTAAATGCGGATACAAAAATATGTTTTTTTCGACGCATTAGCCACAATTCACCTGAAAAACCGAATTTTGACAACAAATTAGAGTTCTTTTGAATCGTTAGGCAAAATATTTTTTTTCGGCTATCTTTGCAAATGTTTTCTAGCATTCTACCTCGTAAGAAATGAACGAATTGGGTCAAACAATTTAACCTCAACGAATATGGCAATTAAAAAAGACGAAAACAAACTGGCGACTGGAATCACTATTCTGGTGATTGGGTTGGTTCATTTAATTGACAAAACCCATATAATTGCGATAAATTCAGCAGTTTGGCAAGAGTTGATTGACTGGCGCAGCTACTTTATTTATGCTGCTTTAGCTTTTCTGATCGTTAAAACTCAAAAAACATTCGGAATTGTCCTTTTCGTCATTGGAATTTTGCTGCGAATAGGAGCTTTAATTAGTTATATGGGTAAATTTCAAGACTATCTGATTCCTGGATTTCTCATCATTATAGGTGCAACATTGATTATTGGAGTGCTGCGCAAATGAGAATAACATTGATTGGTGCGGGGAATTTAGCCACTCGACTCGGCATTGAGCTGGCACGAAAAGGGCATCAGATTGTACAAGTATACAGTCGGACAGAAGAAGCTTCGAAATTACTCGCTGAAAAGGTTTCTACCTCGTTCACCAATCAGATTGAATTGATTAACGAGACTAGCGATCTCTATATTCTCAGTGTTAAAGATGATGCTCTTGTTTCGCTATTATCAAAAATAAAAACGAACGACGCCTTGTGGGTACACACCGCAGGAAGCGTGCCAATATCAGTTTTCGAACCATTTTGCAAGAATTTCGGAGTTTTTTATCCACTGCAAACGTTCAGCAAATCGAGGGAAGTTGACTTCTCGGAAATTCCGATTTACATTGAAAGTAACAGCAGTGAATCGTTGGAAACATTGCGCAAATTAGCAACTTCAATTTCGAAAACGGCAATAGAAGCAACGTCAGAACAACGAAAGCAACTCCATTTGGCAGCAGTTTTTGCATGTAATTTCACAAATCGAATGTATTCCATTGCGGCAAAATTGCTCGAAGAGAAAGGGCTTGACTTTGCCCAACTGCTTCCGTTGATAGACGAAACAGCACGTAAAGTTCACGAATTGCTTCCTAAAGAAGCACAAACTGGTCCTGCCATTCGCTTCGACGAAACGATTATTGGAAACCACATCGATGCACTACGTGACGGCGAACTCAAACACATTTATTATATGTTGAGTGAGAATATTTTTCAGAATAAACAAAGTGAACAAGTAAACGAGTAAACTTAATTATGAATTGAGTAATCAAAAAAACGAACCGACATCCATCATCCAGTCAACTCGTCAACTTGTTTACTCGTCAACTATAAAAACATGAGCAGCATCAATTACGACTTAAAAAAGATAAAGGCATTGCTTTTCGATGTGGATGGCGTGTTGTCGTCGGCAATGATTCCGCTTCATCCGAGCGGCGAACCGATGCGTATGGTGAATATCAAAGATGGTTTTGCCATGCAATTAGCCGTCAAGAAAGGATTTGAAGTGGGTATCATTACTGGTGGAAAGACCGAAGCAGTCAGAATCCGCTATGCAGGTCTAGGGTTGAAACATATCTACATGGGAGCATCTCACAAGCTTGAGCCTTTTAACGATTTTCTTCAGAAAACGGGATTGGCACTCGACGAAGTCCTTTTTATGGGCGACGATATTCCCGATTATCCGGTGATGAAGTTGGTCGGATTGCCTTGCTGTCCTGCTGACGCTGCCCCCGAAATCAAGGAGATTTCGAAATACATCTCTCAAAAATGCGGGGGTGAAGGCTGTGGTCGGGATGTAATCGAACAAGTGCTCAAAGCTCAGGGCAAATGGATGAGCGACGAGGCTTTTGGATGGTAAATTAATTAGCAAATGTGCTAATTTGCTAATATGCTAATTACTGTGTTTCAATGATTAGCAATAAATGAAACTTACTTATGCTCAACAATTTAAAAGATTATCATATTCTTCTTGCATCAAATTCGCCAAGACGACGAGAGCTACTTGGCGGATTAGACATCGAATACGACGTGGTGGCATTGCCCGATGTAGATGAGTCGTATCCCGAAGGCATTGGGCCAAACGATATTCCAATCTATATTGCGTGCCAAAAGGCAAACGCATACCAATCTCACACACAGGAAAATACGCTTTTGATCACTGCCGACACCATAGTTTGGCTCGATGGCGTGGTGTATGGCAAACCGACGGATGAAGAGGATGCCGTGAATATGCTCAAAATATTGTCGGGCAAAACGCATCAGGTAATTACAGGAGTTTGCCTCACGACAAAAGATCATCAACACAGTTTTTCGGTAGTATCAGATGTCTCCTTTGCGATTCTGTCGGAAGAAGAGATTCGATATTACGTCAGCAAATACAAACCCTACGACAAAGCTGGCTCCTACGGCGTACAAGAGTGGATTGGCTACATCGGCGTGAAAGAGATTCAAGGTTCGTTTTACAACGTGATGGGTTTGCCCATTCAGCGGTTGTATCAGGAGTTGAAAGGCCTCCCCAACCCCTCCCAAGGAGGGGCTTTAAAAGATACCAATATTTAGAATAATTAATCAAGGCGTCTCCTCCTCCCCTTTGGGGAGGTTGGGTGGGGCTTTAAATCAAAAAATATGTTTTCAGGAATTATTGAAGAAGCGGCTACCGTAGTAGCATTGGAAGCAGACAAAAACAACCTGCATCTGACGATGAATTGTTCGTTTGTGGACGAGTTGAAAATAGACCAAAGTGTAGCTCACAACGGAGTGTGCCTCACAGTGGTAAGCAAAACGGCTGATACGTACACCGTGACAGCGATTAAAGAGACACTCGATCGCTCGAACCTGGGATTATTCAAAGTGGGCGACAAAGTGAATCTTGAGCGCAGTATGATGATGAACGGCCGCTTGGATGGACACATTGTGCAGGGACACGTCGACCAAACTGCTACTTGCGTGAATGTGGAAGAGGCAGATGGAAGCTGGTATTTCACCTTCGAATATGCGTTAGACAAAGAGATGGCGAAGAAAGGATATTTGACTGTAGATAAAGGCTCGGTGACTGTAAACGGCGTAAGCTTGACGGTTTGCAACCCGACGGACAACAGTTTTCAGGTGGCCATTATCCCTTACACCTACGAATTCACCAATTTCCACCAAATCAAAAAAGGCACGGTGGTGAATCTTGAATTCGATATTATCGGAAAATACCTGAGCCGAATGATGCACTTCGCATAAAAAGCCTCTCCCCCAGCTCCTCTCCCAAGGAGAGGGTAGCCTAAAAACAAAAAAAAAGCCATCCCAATTGAATGAGATGGCTTTTGTTTTGCTGGTTTCAGCGAAATAATTTCTTATTTTCTGATACCCAATTCTTTAATGATAGCACGGTAGCGGCTGATTTCTTTGTTTTTCAAATAATTCAACAAGCTACGACGTTTGCTAACCAACATTTTCAGAGCGCGCTCTGTGCTATAATCTTTGTGATTTGCCTTCAGGTGTGAAGTCAAATGAGAGATACGGTATGAAAATAATGCTATCTGCGCTTCAGCTGAGCCAGTATCAGTATTAGACTTTCCGTATTTCCCGAAGATTTCTTCTTTCTTTTCTGCACTTAAGTACATGTTCTTCGTTTTTAATTGTTTACAAATGAGGCGCAAAGATAGAACTAATATTCTGAACCGACAATCATTTTATCCGAATTATTTCCAGAAATTGCCGAAAATCGTGCTACAAAGCTGTGAATTCTTGACGACAAGTCGTACATAGAATAGAATTTGGGTTTTTTGTCGTACCTTTGCACCTCAATTTTATAAAGGTGAAGTGATTCACTAAAATCAATAGGTATGCAAAAGATTAGAAATATCGCTATTATTGCCCACGTCGACCACGGAAAAACGACGTTGGTGGACAAAATGTTATTAGCCGGAATGCTCTTCCGCGACAACCAAACTTCAGGTGAACTGATTCTCGATAGCAATGATTTAGAGCGTGAACGAGGAATCACTATTCTCTCAAAAAACGTATCCATAAAATACAAAGATTATAAAATCAACATCATCGACACCCCAGGTCACGCCGACTTTGGAGGCGAGGTGGAGCGCGTATTAAACATGGCCGATGGCTGTCTGCTTTTGGTAGATGCATTCGAAGGGCCAATGCCTCAAACGCGCTTTGTATTGCAAAAAGCGCTAAACATCGGACTGAAACCTATCGTGGTGGTAAACAAGGTGGATAAACCAAACTGCCGCCCCAACGAGGTGCACGAAATGGTATTCGATTTGATGTATCATTTGGATGCAACCGAAGAACAATTGGATTTTCATACCGTTTATGGCTCAGCCAAAAACAATTGGATGGGTGAAGATTGGAAAAAACAGGAAGATGATATTCACTATCTTCTAGACTCAATTATTGAGCACATCCCTGCACCATTGCACCGCGAAGGAACACCTCAAATGTTGATTACTTCATTGGACTATTCAACTTATGTAGGTCGTATAGCGATTGGTCGCGTTCATCGAGGCGAATTGCGCGAAGGTCAAGACGTGATGCTTTGCAAAAAAGATGGATCATTCGTGAAATCTCGCATCAAAGAACTGCATACGTTCGAAGGGCTTGGACGATTGAAAGTACAATCGGTGCAATCCGGTGATATTTGCGCATTGGTAGGCATCGAAGGTTTCGATATTGGTGATTCTATTGCCGATTTGTTGGAGCCGGAAGCATTGGATGCTATCGCAATCGACGAACCAACCATGTCGATGGCGTTCACCATCAACGACTCGCCATTCTTTGGTAAAGAAGGTAAGTTTGTGACTTCTCGTCACATTCACGACCGCTTGATGAAAGAGTTGGAGAAAAACATGGCACTTCGTGTAGAAAAATCGCCAGAATCGGATACTTGGACTGTTTTCGGTCGTGGTGTACTTCACTTATCGGTATTAATAGAAACGATGCGTCGAGAAGGATTTGAGCTACAAGTAGGTCAACCTCAAGTAATTATCAAAGAAATTAATGGACAGAAATGCGAGCCGATTGAACAATTAACGATCAATCTACCCGAAGAGTCAGCTAGCAAAATAATCGACATCGTTACTCGTCGCAAAGGCGAATTGTTGATGATGGAGACCAAAAACGAACGCATCAACATCGAGTTCAATATCCCATCGCGTGGTATTATCGGTTTGAGAAATACCGTTTTGACCCTTTCTGCTGGTGAAGCTATCATGGCACACCGTTTCCTAGAATATCAACCGTGGAAAGGCGTTATCGAAAAACGTTTGAACGGTGCAATTATTTCGATGGATGGTGGTAACGCATTTGCGTACTCAATCGATAAACTGCAAGATCGCGGTAGCTTCTTCATCGACCCACAAGACGATGTGTATGCTGGCCAAGTAGTAGGTGAGCACTCAAAAGAGGGTGATTTGGTGGTAAACGTCACCAAGTCGAAAAAACTGACCAATATGCGTGCATCAGGATCTGATGACAAAGTTCGCATCGTGCCAGCTATCAAATTCTCACTCGAAGAAGCTCTCGAATACATCCGCGAAGATGAATATGTGGAGCTAACACCGAAGAGCATTCGTCTCCGTAAGATTATTCTTGATGAAAACGAACGCAAACGTCTTTCTAAAAAATAAGAGACACACCAAATAACGAAAGAGCGAATCTAATCAGGTTCGCTCTTTTTTATAAATATATCACTCCATCCCAATCTTTCTTTACTTCATCCTATTTTTGTTTCTTTTGTTGATTTGATTGTTGATTTTTGTTTTGCCCTAAATCACAAACTGACAAACCATGAAAAACTCACACAAAGGACTAAAAGGCCTTCTGATTGCTTTTGCTGCAATCTCAGCTATTATAGATAATGTGTTATCGACAACTAATTCTCATACGTTTTTGGATAACCCTCAACAAGAGGTAAAATCAAAATTAGAGAACCTACCAGTCAGCCAAATCAAACCTAATGATTCAATACAGTCGAAATCGATTCAAGCAAAAAAGAACAAAGACATTTCAGGTTTGCTTCAAAAATTGCCCAATTTCAAATCAAAATACGTTGACCCAAGAAATATAGATATTTGGTTACCTGACAGTTACACAACATCAGTCGGAAAGCACTACCCCGTGCTCTATATGCACGACGGACAGGTAATTTTCGAACGTGGTAGAGGATTATCGGGAGAAGAGTGGGAAGTGGATGAAATGATGACTAAACTCATCAAAGAGAATAAAATAAAAGAGGCAATCGTTGTCGGAATTTGGAATACAGGGAAGCGCTTCAGAGAATATCAACCTAATAAACCATTTGTGAATTTAGCGAACAAAAATATAGACATCCGAGAACAGCTCGATGCAGAATACAATGGCGAACCACTTGCTGACGAATATCTTAAATTCATAGTGGAAGAGTTAAAACCATTTGTAGACGGACACTTTAGAACTTTACCAAACAAGCAAAACACAATGATGATGGGATCAAGCATGGGTGGATTAATCACCATTTATGCGAAAACCATTTATCCAGAAGTTTTCGGAGCAGTGGCGTGCCTTTCTACTCATTTCCCTGTAAGTCTAAAGCAGAATAATCCGAGAATTCCGGCTCTGATTTTCGACTATTTGAAAACAAATTTACCATCCCCTACAGCGGACAATAGAATCTATTTCGACTACGGAACCGCAACACTCGACTCTTGGTACGAGCCTTACCAAAAACAAATGGACAAATTAATGCTCGAGAAAGGCTACGTCAGCGGACAGAACTGGCTGACAATGAGATTTGAAGGTGCAGAACATTCCGAAATTGCGTGGAGAAAACGGTTGGACACTCCCCTTCTTTTTCTCTTGGGTAAATAATTGAGAAAAATCAGCCATTAAAGGGCGAATTCAAGATGAGTTTGCTCTTTTTTTTTACAGAAAAATTTTCAAGTCACGAAAATTTGTGAAAAATGTTTACTTTTGAAAGAGAGAAATAAAACCCAAACCTCGATTATGAAAGACAGCCCCCTAAGCTCGAAATACAAACGGCTCATCATCAGGCAATTTGTGATCCCCATTGCCTCCATTGCTTCCATACTGATTGCCGGATTCTTTGGCTACATCATTATTGAAGGCTACACGCCGCTCGAGTCGCTCTACATGATGACCATCACATTCGCCACCATTGGCTTTCGAGAGGTACATCCACTTACCGATGCGGGACAGATATTTACAATAGTCCTAATCACGACAGGATTCACCGTAGGCATCTACGCACTCGGAAAACTATCCGCTTTTTTTGTTGAAGGAGAATTGCATAACATTATAAAAATTAGAAGAATGAACAGATCGTTAGAAAACATGAAAGGACATTACATCATTTGCGGCTTCGGAAAAACGGGCAAACGTGTAATGGAAGAGCTGTTGGAAAAAAATCATCGAGTGGTACTCATCGAAAGTATGCCCGAACGAAACGAAAGGCTGAAGGAGGTTTTCCACAACAACCTGATTCACATAGATGGCGACGCCACCCACGACGAAGTGTTGCTGCATGCAGGAATTGACCGCGCAAAGATGTTGATTTCGGTACTCAATACCGATGCCGAAAATCTGTTTGTTACACTTAGTGCTAAAGACTTGAACAAAAACATCAAAGTGATAGCACGCGTAGAAGACGTCAGTTCAAACCTAAAATTCAGAAAAGCAGGTGCCGATTTCATTATTTCGCAAATAGACATCGCCACTGACCGCATTATTTCAATTGCCACAACTAGCACAGACTTATTTAGTTTTGCACAAGTCGCAGATAGTAAAAACGAATTGAAAGGGTATAAATTCCGCTTAGTAGAGATTCGCCAAGACAGCGATTTAATCGGTAAAACCTATCGTGAAGCCAACATTCCAATGCGCACTAATCTGATGGTGATTGGCTCGTACGACTCGCATGACAATCTACAAATTAATCCAAAAGCTGATAACTCAATCAAGTTCGGCGATAGGTTGTTAGTATTTGGTAAAGACGTCGAAATAAAACAATTGATTGACATTGCTGGTCGGTAAATTATTCTGATAGTACGAAATAAACCCAACACAATTCATCATTACTCCATTTCCACAACAAATTTTCCACCTATGCTTTCAAAATAAAGTGTTCCGGCATTTTCGTCTATATTCAGATGTTTTGTGCCAGCAGGTGAACTCACTTTCCATTTCCCATTTTTCAGGTCAGTAATCAAGACTTTGTAAGCGCCTTTACCATTGCCAGCACTAAAGGAAATGGGCTTTTCGTTTAAGCCGAGCGCAAGCTGTTCTGCTACAATGCGGTCTTTTACTGTAATCACGACATATTCTTTATTGTCAGAAAAGGCAGAATTAATATTCTGTTTTGATGGCGACAATCCCGCATCCATTGCCTGAAGTACATTCAAGAAGTTATCTGCAAGAGCATCAGAGCGCGGCGAAAGTTCAATTCGCCAACAACCAGCATCTTCCTGTGTCACACTACCCCAATTCTGACCGTCGCACCAATATTCTTTGCCTGGTCCGCCAATTTTCTGAATGGTGGCATTGTCGATTTCGGGAAGCACTACGGTATTAATCAGTTTATCACTTCGTCCGTCATTCGTATTTACAGCTGTAATTTTGTTTCCGTTAATTTCAGGCTCATTCTGCATGTGCAAAAGCCATGTTTTCTTAAACGAGGCATTGGTGGATATTACTTTGTCCAACACAATCAACGTTCCAGATATGTCGTTCGCTTTATGGTTCAGAAACACGAAACTGCGGCGCACCAATTGTGCTTTAGGTGGATAGATTCCAATGAATTTCGGAACATTGTACGAATTGGTCAGGTCTCCTTTAAAATAGCTGTAGTCGGGTTGCAGTCCTGAAGAAATTTCTTCTGCCAGAATAGTGGCCGATTTACCAGCCTTAAACATATCGGCACTGATATCCCAGGCATGATCGTTAAGAAAAAATTGTCCGCCATCGCGTGCCACTACCTTTTGCTTTTTATCCCAACCGCCTGGCAAAGGCTCATTCGGATCGTAAATTAGCAACGAGTTATGGGCAATTGTACGTGCAAAATAGTTTGTGTAATTAAGTTTAGCCCAACCATTCTGGGCATCCTTACCTTGATAAATGCCAGCATCGAGTGCCAAATGTCCTTTGTAAAATATATCGAAATTTCCGCCATCCATGTGCGTGTGGTTCTGCGCATTGTACTCCTTCATATTCATCAGCACCACCATCGCGTTCGACGAAAAATCAGATCGATCCATGTCCCATTTGGTGCGTGCAATCAGTATGCCCGATGGCGATGGGAAAAAGCGACTCAGACACAGACTATCCATCGGTTTGGACTGAATGTCGGGATTGTGATATACAAACAGACGTGCACTCTGATGCTTTGTTGCCATCAAATTATCCCGTGAAACAGTTTGCAAAACAGGGTCCTTAGAGAGATTAGCTGCCAGATAATACAACTGACTGTAGCCCATTTCAAGATGTTTGTGCCCATCGCCTTCGGGCATACCGTCCATGTCTTTTTTCTGTGGAATAGTACCATAAATGGCACGATACACTGCTTTGTAAATATCTTTGTCGTACGGACTTAGCCCAAGTTTATCTAACATAAAATGTTGCAGCAATTCGTGTGTATAGCGTACATGTATGTACTGTGCGCCCTGATGGTGGGTTCCTGCTTTGTACATCGGGTTGCGAGAAGGAGCAAATTTTTCGACCTGCTCTTTGTATTCAAAATCGAAGAATGATGGATCTTCATCAAATGTGGATATGCCTATAGCTAGGAATGCAGTTGGAGCACATTCGCCATAATGTCCAGCAAGGTATTGTACTTTCGACGTACCAGGCAAACCATATTCTCCTAACTTACAAACTTTTTTCAGTCCGCTAAACAGGTCAACTTTCTGGACATCGGAAAGAACGTCGTAACACCAATCGTACACAATGGCTCCACCCAAAATTGCTTCGTAAGTATTTGTATTTTCTTCATAAGAAACTGCTTTTACTGTTCGATTAGTTGAATAAGAATTTAGGTAATTTATTGCCAATTGTATAGCCTCTTTCCCCGATTTTTTGTTACGAACAGTGTCGAGCAGATACTCCAGAGCCAACGCTTCCATTTTCTGACGAATTCGTTCATCAGGCTGATCGGATGTTACTTTACCATCTGTAGCATAGCTTTTCTGTTCGTTGAAAGCTTTACGCACATCTATGAAATCGGGATGTGAAAAATGCCGTTTCAAATCACTTAGTTCATTTTTGCGAATAAAAAGACGCGGATGCTCCGGAAGTGGTACGCTTGCTAATAAACTGAACTGAGCTTCTTCGTGATTGCTTTTGAGCTTAACACTAACCTTAAATGGGTTGTGATTCCCAGAATTAGAGATGGATGTTGCTGGGACAGATATTTTGAACTGAATATTTGCGGGATGCAATGAATCTGCAGTGTATTCCTTAGCAAATTTAATTATTTTAAAAGGAAATTCGGATGGTAGATTTGTCTCTACTGAAAACTTTGTTGAACTAATAGATGCCGTTGTAACTTCACAATTATAAGTCCAAGTATAGCTTCCATCTGTCTTATAAATCCCAGTTCGAACTAAAGAATTCAACTTTAAAGCGGAAAGATTTGCGGAAAGACAAAACAAAAATAAGGCTATCAATCCAATTTGTGTGAATTTCATAAACGTTGTTTTAAGGTATGTCGCAAAACTAAATAAAAATTTGTAATAAAACATATTCTGGTCGACCAAAATCGCCACTTTTTTTATTACCAATAAACAAGGTGTAATATTTTGACCTTTGTTCTTAAGGATAAACCATCCTTTTTGCAAGATAAATAATAAATTTAGTATATTTGTCTGATGCTATAATTCATATAAAAGCGTAAGCAATTACTATTCTAAATCACTACATTTGCATAAAATCAAATACAATGGCAAAAAAACAGACATACACCGATGCGATGAACGAGCTCGAAAATATAGTTTCGAAACTTCAGAACGAAGAAGTAGAGATTGATGAGCTGAAAGCTTTGGTGACTCGTTCCACCGAGCTCCTGAATCAATGTAAAAAGACTCTACACGAAACGGATCAGGAAATCCAAAAAATCATCGAAAACCTCGATTAAATAAACCCTATTTCGTAGGAAAAATAGAAATGGCTTTGTACCTTTACGGGTGTAAAGTCATTTTCATTTAAACAGAATAAAAAGTTATGGAAAAGAGCATTAAGGGAACCAAAACCGAGCAAAACTTACTGAAAGCATTCGCAGGTGAGTCGCAAGCTCGCAACCGCTACACTTATTTCGCAAGTGTGGCAAAAAAAGAGGGTTACGAACAAATCGCAGCCGTATTTATCGAAACCGCAGAGCAGGAAAAAGAACACGCAAAACGCTTTTTCAAATTCCTCGAAGGCGGTCCGGTAGAAATCACAGCCACCTATCCCGCAGGAAGCATAGGCACTACAGCCGAAAACCTCAAAGCCGCAGCCGATGGCGAAAACGAAGAGTGGACAGACCTTTACCCTGTGTTTGCACGCATTGCCGAAGAAGAGGGATTCAAAAAAGTGGCAACTGCATTCAAACTAATAGCCAAAGTAGAAGCCGAGCACGAAGCGCGTTACCGCACGCTTCAAGCCCGTGTGGAAGCAGAAAAAGTATTCGAACGCAAAGAAGAAATCGAATGGCAATGTCGCAATTGCGGTCTTATACACAAAGGCAAAAAAGCGCCCGAAAACTGCCCCGCTTGCGAGCATCCGAAAGCTTACTTCGAACCCAAAAAAGAAAATTACTAATCCACAGCGGATTAAATCTGATCGCAAGCCTCGTCTTTCCCGTTTTTGGGAGGCGGGGCTTCTCTTTTTCGTTTGCCAAACTCCTATTTTTCCACTAACTTTGCAGCCGAAAAAGTCAGACGTAATACGTTTCACGTAGTATGTTCTTAATCAGACTTTTTAACCCTACAATAAATTAAGTGCATTTCTTGTTCCATCTCTTTGTGAGAGGGCTATGGAGAGGCCTAAAATTTCTACAATGAGCGACCAACGGTATAATCAGCGCGGTGTTTCGGCATCGAAAGAAGATGTGCACAACGCCATCAAAAACATCGACAAAGGGATTTTCCCCAAAGCATTTTGCAAAATCATCCCCGACATTCTCGGTGGCGACCCCGAATATTGCAACATTATGCACGCCGATGGCGCAGGTACAAAATCTTCGTTGGCTTACCTTTACTGGAAAGAGACCGGCGACCTCTCCGTGTGGAAAGGCATTGCGCAAGACGCATTGATTATGAACCTCGACGACCTGCTTTGCGTAGGCGCAACCGATAATATTCTCGTCTCGTCCACCATCGGGCGAAACAAACTGCTGATTACGGGCGAAGTGATTTCGGCCATCATCAACGGAACAGACGAACTGCTCGCCGAACTACGCGAAATGGGTGTAAATGCCTATTCTACGGGTGGCGAAACCGCCGATGTGGGCGACCTCGTGCGCACCATCATCGTGGATAGCACCGTCACTTGCCGAATGAAACGCGCAGACGTAATTGACAATGCCAACATTCAAGGCGGTGATGTGATTGTCGGGCTTTCGTCGTATGGAAAAGCAACTTACGAAAAGGAATACAACGGCGGCATGGGCAGCAACGGTCTGACCTCGGCTCGCCACGATGTATTCGCAAAATATCTGGCAGAAAAATACCCCGAAAGCTACGATGCAGCGATTCCTTCCGACTTGGTTTATTCCGGTGGATTGAAGTTGACCGATGCCATCGAAGGATTGGATATTGATGCCGGCAAAATGGTGCTTTCGCCTACCCGCACCTACGCTCCGGTAATCAAACGACTGCTCGACGAAATGCGCGCAGACATTCACGGAATGGTGCATTGCTCAGGCGGAGCGCAAACCAAAGTGCTTCATTTTGTAGAAAATGTGAAGGTGACCAAAAACAATCTCTTCCCTATTCCACCGCTGTTCCGCGCCATTCAGGAGCAATCGGGTACAGACTGGAAAGAGATGTACAAGGTGTTCAATATGGGTCACCGTATGGAGATTTACCTCTCGCCCGAGAATGCGCAAAAAGTGATTGAGATTTCGCAATCGTTCGACATCGAAGCGCAGATTGTAGGCTTTGTAGAAAAATCGGACAAAACAGAATTAGTGATCGAAAGCGAATTCGGACGATTTGAATATTAAACCCATAATATCAAGCTTAATAAATGACTGATTTTGAAGAGATTCTGAAAGCATTAAATGATCGATTTAATGAGATTAAATTCACAATTCAATCTCTTAACAATCGAGTTCAGTTAACTTTTCAATCTCAGTATCAAATTGATTATTATTATTCTGTAGATATATCGAATGAACTGAGATTCATTAGCATTGGGGTAGTTCTAAAAAACCAACCAAATAATTTATATTTTTGGTCAACTGGAATGGAGTTTTCAAATGCTTCGGATTTCGAAACAATAGGAAAAGAATATTTATTTGAACAACTTGAGATTCTCATAGGAAATAGGACTCAAATAATTCAAAAAAAGAGTGTCTTTGCTCAAACATTTACACTCGAATATTATAAGGATGGAGTATGGAAAGTTTTAGATAAGAACAATGCCTTTAGATTTTCCAATTTTATTTTTCCTAAAATCGACAAGAAAATAGAGATTTATAGATAAACTTCAATAAAAGTAAGATTTTACTTTTATAAGAAAATGCATTTTATGGAAGAAGACTTCGCGTCTTTGCTCCTTTGCGTTTAATAAGAAATACAATGGCAGACAATAGTTTATTAGAAAAATTAGAAGGATTGGTAACCCGTTTCGAGGAGGTGAGCACGCTCATCACCGACCCGTCTGTGATTGCAGACATGAAACGTTTTATCAAACTCAATAAAGAGTACCGCGATTTGGAGAAAATCGTGGCGGCTCGCAACGAATACCAACAACTGCTCAACGGCATCGAAGAAGCGCTTCAGATTCTCGACACAGAGAACGATGCTGAGATGCGCGAAATGGCAAAAGAGGAACTCGAAGCCTGCAATGCCCGCGTGCCATCCTTGGAGGAGGAGATTAAATTTCTGCTCGTGCCTGCCGATCCAGAAGATGCGAAGAACGCCATCGTCGAGATTCGTGGTGGAACGGGTGGTGATGAAGCAGCCATTTTTGCCGGAGACCTCTTCCGAATGTATGTAAAATACTGCGAAACAAAAGGCTGGAAAGTAGAAGTAACCAACACCAGCGAAGGAACTTCGGGTGGATTCAAAGAGGTGATTTTCTCCGTTTCCGGCGAAGGCGTTTATGGTGTAATGAAATACGAATCGGGCGTTCACCGCGTTCAGCGCGTGCCCCAAACCGAGACGCAAGGACGCGTTCATACATCAGCTGCCACGGTGGCAGTTCTTCCCGAAATGGAGGAGTTCGACTACGAATTGAAAGAGTCGGACGTGCGTGTCGACACCTTCTGTTCGTCTGGAGCGGGTGGTCAGTCGGTAAATACGACTTACTCTGCTATTCGATTGGTGCACATCCCGACCGGCACAACGGTGCAATGTCAGGACGAAAAATCGCAACACAAGAACAAAGCTAAAGCGATGAACGAACTTCGCTCGCGTCTCTACGCCATTGAACATCAAAAATATCTTGACGAAATCGGATCAAAACGAAAAACGATGGTTTCGTCGGGCGACCGTTCGGCTAAGATTCGAACCTATAACTATCCGCAAGGTCGGGTAACAGATCACCGCATCAATTTCACGATCTACAACCTGACCGCCTTTACGGATGGTGATATTCAATCCGTAATCGACCAACTTACCGTAGCTGAAAATGCGGAACGGATGAAAGAAAGTGAATTGTAATTAAGAATTTACCAAAAGGCTCGAAGACACGAAGGTTCGCGAAAATTTATCATTTCAAAGAAACTTAGTGATATTGGTAAATAGAAAAAGAAAAAGAATTCGCCGAAGAAAATTATAGCTTTTAGTGAAAACTTAGAGATTTAGTGGCTTCGTGGCAAAATCACAAACTATATGAACAAGCAACAAATTTTCGAGAATATTCAGCGTAAAAAATCCTTCCTCTGTGTAGGATTAGACACCGACATTCAGAAAATCCCACAGCATTTGCTGAACGACCAAGATCCGATTTTCGCTTTCAACAAAACCATTATAGACTCTACGGCTGACTTGTGCGTAGCCTACAAACCCAATGCGGCCTTCTACGAAAGCATCGGCATCAAAGGCATCGCGGCGCTAGAGAAAACCATCGCCTACATTCGCGAGAATTATCCCGACCAATTCATCATCCTCGATGCCAAGCGCGGTGACATTGGTAATACGTCGGAGATGTACGCACAATCGGCTTTCGAACACCTGCAAGCCAGCGCAGTGACCGTTGCTCCTTACATGGGAGAAGACAGTGTGAAGCCGTTCCTCAGCTATGAGGGCAAATGGGTGATTGTGCTTGCATTGACCTCCAACAAAGGTTCGCACGACTTCCAATTGATGGAAGATGTCAACGGCGAACGTCTGTTTGAGAAAGTGCTGAAAACCACTCAAAACTGGGCAACAGAAGATCAATTGATGTTTGTGGTAGGTGCTACACAAGGCAAAATGTTTACCGACATTCGCAAACTAGCACCGAATCACTTCCTGCTTGTTCCCGGTGTAGGAGCGCAAGGTGGAAGTCTGCAAGATGTGGCTGAATATGCTATGAACAGCTGCTGCGGATTGCTTGTCAACTCATCGCGTCAAATTATTTTTGCGTCGAAAGGCGAAGATTTTGCTGAAGCAGCCAAATCAGAAGCATTGAAGGTGCAGCAAGAAATGGAAGTTTTATTGAAAAAGAAAGGACTTCTCTAGTTTAGGGATTGAATGAATGAGGACTGAGGGATTGAAAATACAATCTTTCAGTCCTTTTTATTTGTAGAAAAATGAAATGCGCTATCTTTGAAACAAATCTATTGGCAATGATTAAACGAATACTTTTTCCCTGCTTTTTCACATTCACTCTATTGTTCAGTTCAAACGCCCAAACGAAAGAAGATAGCTTGATTTTCAAGCAATACAAAGCGAAAATCAACGCCAAGCTACCGCTCGATAAAGTAATTGCCGAAACGGGCAAATTCTTTTTGGGAAAGCCATACGTTGCAAATACTTTGGAAGTGAACGACACAGAACAATTGGTGGTCAACCTACGTGAACTCGACTGCACAACATTTGTGGAAACAACATTGGCATTGACTCGGACAGCAAAATCTAAGGATTTTGCTTTCTCCGGATTTCTGCAAAACCTCACTCAAATTCGCTATCGAAACGGCAAATTAAACCAATATCCATCGCGACTACACTATTTCTCAGATTGGATTTCCGACAACCAAGAGAAAGGAATCATCAAAGACATTACTCAAAAAATCGGTGGAGATTCTATTCAAGTCAATGTAGGGTTTATGAGTAAAAATCCAGATAAATACAAAGCATTGACAGCGCATTCGGAATTTATTCCAACCATCGTTCTTCAAGAAAATGCCATCCGTCAGCGAACCTATTTTTTCATTCCAAAGACAAAAATCGCTTCCATTTCCTGCAAAATAAAGTCGGGAGACATCATCGCCATCACCACTTCCTTCAAAGGATTAGACATTAGCCATGTAGGATTCGCACTTTGGCAAGATAAAGAGCTGCATTTTCTTCACGCATCTTCGCAATTCAAGAAGGTTATTGTTTCGGAGAAAATATTGGCAGATTATGTCAATGGAGTTAGATCAAACACAGGCATTATCGTTTTACGCTCCTCCAAATAAAAAAACAGAAAAATATATTTTGTAAAGTTTGGTATTTAAGCAAAGTATTATAATTTTGCAAATAGATACAAGTATTTACAAACTAAATTATTCATCTTAAATCAAAAAAGAGTCATGGAGGAATTATCAGCAGTGCCTACAAAAAAGAGTTACAACCTAATGTTTCATGGAAATGGCATGGAGTATTTTGGAATCGTTATAGTTAACTGGTTCCTAACAGCAATTACACTCGGATTTTATTACCCTTGGGCAAAAGCGAAACAACTTCAATACATGTATGGATCTACCGAATTAAACAACGACCGTTTTTCGTTTCACGGAACAGGAAAAGAGATGTTTAAAGGTTTTATTAAAGCGATAATCATCTTTGGCATCATTTATGGAATTTTCTGGACACTTTTCGTTTTAGAAATGCCAAACTTGGGAATATTGTTCCTATATCTTAGCATTTTAGCCATCACTCCGATTGCAATTCACGGTTCGTACCGCTACAGAATGTCGCGCTCATCGTGGAGAGGTATTCGATTTGGATATAGAGGCGACAGAAAAGAGTTAACTATCAATTTCTTCAAATGGCTGTTGTTCACTATCCTTTCCATCGGATTATACAGCTCATGGTTTGCAGTAAATTTAAGAAAATTCATTCTTGGAAACGTCAAATTAGGAAGTATCAGATTCAACTACGAAGCTGATGGCGGTGACTATTTCCTTCTCAATCTAAAAGGCTATTTTCTGACCATTATCACACTTGGCATTTACATGTTTTGGTGGCAAAAAGAGCTTTTCGAATTCTACATCAACAACATCAGCCTACATAAAGACGAGCAAAAAATCGAACTCAAATCGACCGCTACTGGTGGCGGATTTTTCGGCCTAATGTTTCTGAATCTGCTTATTCTGGTCTTCACCCTCGGATTAGGCTACGCATGGATAGAGATGCGCACAATGAAATATATCACTGAAAACATTGTGCTCGAAGGAGATATCGACTTAGATACCATCCAACAAACAGAAGAGTCTTACAATGACGCTACGGGAGATGATATGAGCGATATGTTAGACATAAACTTCATCGTTTAATGATTTCAACCGGCGCAAAATATTTTAATGGAGAGTCGTCTGTAGCATACGAAATCGAGTTATACTTCGATGAGAAAACTGGAAATATCTCGTTCGACATTCAAGATAACCAAAAGATTGAATGCGCTATAGCCGACTATTCTATCGAACAAATCGGAAGATTGTCCGAAATCCATTTCGGAGGAAGCCCAATGCGTATTATTAGATTTGAAGACAAAAAATTCTTTGATCAAATAAACGAGAAGCGGAAGCAAAACGGCCACAAAAACCTCTATCAATCTCTCATTGATTTAGGTTGGAAAGCCCATATATTATTGACAATACTGATTATTGGGTTCATTTTTGCCACTTACCGATACGTGATTCCTTGGACAGCAGAAAGAGCTGTCCTTATTTTGCCCGAAAGCTACGACAATCAATTAGGCGAGATGTTTTTTCTGAAATATATCGATTACGCTCAAATCGACTCCGCAAAATCGATTAAACTAAGAAAATTCGCTAAGCAAATAAAATTTAGGAATAGTAAAAAGCTCAACTTCACGGTGGTCAAGTCAGATATGGTCAATGCCTATGCCTTACCTGACGGGAATATCGTGGTCTATACTGCTCTGCTGGATGCCATGACAGACTACGAAGAGCTTGCCGGAGTATTGGCACACGAGGCAATACATGTCAACAATAGACATTCGATGAGAATGCTTGCTCGGAATCTATCTGGCTATCTGTTTTTATCAGCGGTAATGAGCGATGTAAACGGTATAACGGCCGTCATTGCTGATAATCTTCATACCCTGAGCAACCTCACCTATTCTCGAGAATTCGAAGAACAAGCCGACAGAGAAGGAGTACAAATACTCATCGACAATCGGATCAATCCATCGGGTATGACAAAGCTTTTAGAACATCTAAAGAAAGAGCACAACGAATACATGCCTCAAATCCTCAGTTCACATCCTCAAACGGTAGAACGAATCAATTATGTCAGAAAACTGGAAAGGCAAAATCCGATAAAACTAAAACAGAATGAAACTCTGATTGAATTATTCAAGTCTATCAAATCTAATTAAAAAAATAAGCCTGTTGACCAAAATCAACAGGCTTATTTTTTTGTGTATCGCTTCTTACTCCTTGACTGAAGTAACAACTTCTTCCTCGACATTTAATTTCGAAACAATTTTCTTGTATATCAGCGTTTGCACCATCATCATTAATGGAAGTACTACAAAAACACCTAAAATAAGTGCTATTATACCTAATACAATCATACCAAGGTATGCCAATATAAATAGTACCAAATGCCAAAAATCTCCTTCAGTCATTTTCCAACTCTGTTTTAACGATTCAATTGCCCCACTGTTCCTATCTACAATAAGATATGAGTAGAACATCCATCGAATTGAAAAGTAAAAAGCAGGAATTATAGCTATCAATACAATCATGAAGAAAGTAAAAGCATGATCACCTCCTCCCAAACTCGTAGATATCGACGATAAATCACCTGACTGAATAGCTACAATATCCAATGATGGCAACATCATAGTTATCAATATTACAAATCCAATTAACATAGAACCTAGAACTGGTAAAGCTCTCAATATCGAAGCACCAAGGTAACTCCAAAATAATGGGATAACATCTTTAAATGCTGAGAACTCAGCTTCCTCACCTTTACTGATTTGCAATAAAATCTTAACAATACCCATCGACCAGACCATACTAATGAAGAGTTCCATTAGCATTACTACAAAACCGATAATACCACCTGGCATAAAAATTCGAACGGACGATAGAATTCCATAAACGACCAAATATCCCAGAAAAAGCCCTATCAAAAGGAATAGATTCTCACCTTTAATTAAATCCCAACTAGATTTAATAGACTCACGAATTGAAAACTGTTTTTCCATAACTATATTTCATTAAGTATTTGATCGCAAATATATAAACATTATTCAATATTGGCTCTCACTTTGGCTAGAAATTCTTGCATTCCATCATTGTCTTTTTCATTGACAATGGCCAATAAGTGCGCCAATTCACTTCGTATGGCTTCAATTTGACTTGAAGTGTAAGGATTAAACAGAATTTCACGCAGCAAGTAATCGTCTTCCGACAGCAATCCACGAGCAATAGCCATGTGCTTTTTGAAAGTCGTTCCTGGTGCTTCCTGGTGTTTCATTACCGAAGCAAAAATCAGCGTTGATGCAAACGGAATCGAGAGCGAATAGGCAATCGTCTCGTCGTGTTCATTGAAACTATATTCGAAGATATTGAGGTGCAGCGAGTTATAGAATTCGCGGAAAAAAGCTTTTCCTTTTTCGTCTGATTCAGTAATGATAATCGCATTTTGGCTCGACAAATCACTCAAGCTCGCAAATGTAGGCCCAAACATTGGGTGTGTAGAGACAAACGGATGAGCAGCCTCTTTGTAAAACTCGGGCAAACCCGTCTTCACTGAAGCAATATCCGACAAAACAGCTGTTTTAGGCAGAAAAGGAAGCACTTTTTGAAACGCCGCAACAGTATATTTGATGGTCACAGCATTGATTACCATCTCCGGCTCGAATGCACGAATCTCTTCCAATTCGGTCAAACGCAGGGTGTTGAACACAAAACGAAGTCGATTCGGATCGGTATCGTACAGCGCCACTTCGTGCTGAATGCACAGCGCATCGGTCAAAAACGTGCCCATTTTTCCGGCACCAAGAATGAGTATTTTCATAAAGAAGCCCCACCAACCTCCCCAAAGGGGAGGCTTTTCAGAGCGGTATTAATCATTACACTACTATTTTCAAGTCCTCCTTTGGGGGATATAGGGGGCTTTTTATTTATTCAAAATTTCCATCTGTTGGCGAATCGACTCTTCGTGTATAGATTCGAGAATCACCTTCATAAACTCAGCATCCATTCCAAGACCTTTCGCTTGAGCGATGCGTTTTGTAAGAATATCATCGTATCGGCTTGTTTGAAGCACCGTCATTTCATGCTCTTTTTTGTATTGACCAATCTCTTGAGATACACGCATTCGTTTTGCCAATAATTCCAACAAATCGTTATCCAATTGGTCGATTTGAGCTCTTAAGTCAGACAAATCTTCGGTAGTTTGATTGGTATCGCGAATATGAAGTTCGTTGATTATTTGAAACAAAGCTTCGGGCGTCACTTGCTGATCTTTGTCGCTCCATGCGCAATCGGGATTGCAGTGCGATTCGATAATCAAACCTTCGAAGTTCAAGTCCATGGCTTGTTGACTCAATGGTGCGATGAATTCACGTTTACCGCCAATGTGGCTCGGGTCGCAGAAAATCGGCATATCTGGGTAACGGCGTTTCAATTCGATGGGCAAATGCCATTGTGGCTGGTTGCGGTAGATTTTTTTGTCAGCCGAACTAAATCCACGGTGAATAGCTCCGAGTTTGGTAATTCCAGCATTGTAAAGTCGCTCGAAAGCACCCACCCACAATTCTAAATCAGGATTCACTGGATTTTTCACCAAAACAGGTATATCGCAACCGCGCAACGCATCAGCAATTTCTTGCACAGCAAATGGGTTTGCAGTCGTGCGAGCACCAATCCACACCAAATCAACACCATATTTCAACGCTTCGAACACATGGCGCTCGGTTGCAACTTCAGTGCCGACGAACATGCCGGTTTCTTCTTTCACGCGTTTTAGCCACGAAAGACCTTCGCTGCCGATTCCTTCGAATCCACCTGGTTTGGTACGTGGTTTCCAGATTCCTGCGCGGAAGATTTTCACGCCTTTTTCGGCTAATTCACGTGCTGTTGCGAGCACTTGTCCTTCTGTCTCTGCGCTACAAGGTCCGGCGATCAACATCGGACGTTTATTTTCCACTCCGGGAAATGCTATAGGTTGTAATTTCATTTTTCTGAAGTTATAGGAGTTAAAGGAGTCAGGGAAGTTAAGAATACTTTCAGCCCATATCCTCTATTCCATCATTATTTAATTGTTTTCACTGTTTAATTTCTTAATTCTTTCCAACGCCTCAGCCAGTTTTTCTTCCGGTGCACAGAGCGAAAGTCGCACGTAGCGGTCGCCATTGCTTCCGAAAATAAATCCGGGTGTGATGAATACGTTTTCGTCGTAAAGCATTTTGTTCGAAAGTTCTTCACCGTTTTTCCATTTGTCGGAAATTTTTCCCCAAAGGAAAAGTCCTACTTGCTTCGAATCATATACACAATCCATCTCATCCATAATCTGACCAGCTAAGTCGCGACGTTTGCGGTAAATCTTATTCATCGATTCGTGCCATTCAACGGGGTTTTTCAATGCCTCAACTGCGGCTAACTGCATGGGGCGAAACATTCCCGAGTCGATGTTGCTTTTCACCTTCAGCACCCACTCTACAAATTGCGCATTCGACGCCAGCAGACCGATACGCCAGCCTGGCATGTTGTGCGATTTACTCATCGAATTAAGCTCGATACAAATATCCTTTGCTCCTTTAACACTCAGAATCGAAATTGGTTTATCATTCAAGATAAAACTGTATGGATTGTCGTTGCAAATCACAATTCCGTGCTTTTTACCGAAAGCCACAAGCTTTTCGAATAAATCAAACGAGGCATTAGCTCCCGTAGGCATGTTCGGGTAATTGACCCACATCAACTTCACTTTGCTCAAATCGAGTTTTTCCAGCGCATCGAAGTCAGGTTCCCAATTTCTACTTTCAACTAAATCGTAGTTGATAACTTGCGCTTCGGCCAACAAGCTCACCGATTGATAAGTAGGATAACCAGGATTAGGCACCAACACCGCATCACCGGGATTAAGGAATGCCAACGAAATGTGCAGTATGCCCTCCTTCGAACCGATTAACGGTTGAATTTCGTTATTGGGATTCAACTCAACGCCATACCACTTCTGATACCACGCTGCAAAACCTTTGCGCAAATCGGGAATCCCCACGTAAGGCTGATAGCCATGTGCTTCGGGTTTGTGTGCTTTTTGTGCTAATGTTTCGATGGTCGCACTCGAAGGCGGAAGATCAGGACTTCCAACTCCCAAGCTGATGACGTTTTTGCCTTGCGCATTCATCTCGGCAATCTCTTTCAGTTTGCGCGAAAAGTAGTATTCGTTTACATTATCTAGCCGATTAGCAGGCTGTATTCTTTTGGTAATCATATTATTATTTTAAAATTAACAAATTGGCTTATTCGCAAATCAGCATATTATTTACTTGTTTGTTCAAAACTTCGATACTCTCCCAACATCTGAAAATCGTGCGTCAATGGGCGAATGGCGTGCAGTGACTGATGATATTTCACAAAATCGGGAAAAACCAAATCAATATAAAACTGATATTCCCACTCACGACCGATGATGGGCAGTGACTGTATTTTGGTGAGATTCACGCCATAAAATGAGAGCACCGACAGCACTTGCGAAAGGCTTCCAGCAGAATCGGGCAACGAAAATACCAACGAACTTTTGTTGATGGTTTGTCCGTCTGTCATCTGATCAGCTAAATCTTCATTGGCTAACATCAAGAAACGGGTAAAATTGCGTTTATTCGTCTCGATTCCCTGACGAAGCACTTCCAATCCATAGATTTCTCCGGCAAATTTGGAGCAAATGGCACCGTACCCAACCAACTTTTCGTCAGCAATCTCTTTGGCACTCAGGGCAGTATCCACTTTCTCTACCACTTTCACGTGAGGCAATGTATCCAAAAAATCGTGGCACTGCATCAGCGCAATCGGGTGCGAATTGATTTCCACCAAATCCTCCAGTTTCGTACCCGGCAAAGCCACCAGTGCGTGCGAAATATGGAGTTTATATTCGCCAATAATCTTCAAATCACTGTGTTTCAGCAAATCGTAGTTGGGAAGCAGACTTCCGGCAATCGTGTTTTCGATAGCCACAGCTGCCAACAGCGACGAGTCGTTGCGCGTGGCTTCGAAGAGGTCTTTGAAGGTATTGCATTCCACAATATCAATCTCTTCCCCTTTGTAGAAGTCTCTTGCCGCCAACTCGTGATAAGCCCCGCGAATTCCCTGTATTGCTACTCGTTTTCTCATTGTTGTATCTATCAAAAAAAATCCCGCCTTGTGAGCGGGATTTGAATAATTTTATATGTCTTTTGGTTTAGGATAACCTCATTGCATATCAATTCCCGCTCTTACTACTTGCTAAAGTAAAAGTAAAAAAAGAAGTAATATGCAAAACCAAAGATGTTCATGCTAAATTGTATCAATTTGATGCGTTTCGAAGCGCAAATGTAGTAACTTTTTAGAAAATCAACTATTATTCTGAGAATTATTTTGAATTTTCAAGAAAATGTAGTCGTTGTTAACTAATTTGCAACCGTACCAATTGATACGGTGCAAAGTAGTTTCTGAAATGTGTTTTCGTTAGGTATAAATTTCAATAGGCAAAAAAGAGTAAGGTTTCTGATGTTTTAGAGAGAAAAAGCCCTTCCCCGAAGGAAAGAGCTTTTTTGTATTGTTTTATTAGAATCCGCGGATAGCTTCAACACCTGGAAGCACGCGACCTTCGATCATTTCGAGCAAAGCACCACCACCGGTAGAAACGTAGCTAACGTCGTTTACTAAACCGAATTTGTTGACACACGCTACTGAATCGCCACCTCCTACAAGCGAGAATGCGCCTGCTTTGGTTGCGTTTGCAATCGATTGAGCCAATGCTTTAGAACCACCAGCGAATGCATCGAATTCGAATACACCTGCAGGGCCATTCCAAAGGATGGTTTTAGAAGCTTCGATAGCCGATGCAAACAGTTTGATCGTCTCTGGACCTGCATCCATACCCATCCAACCATCAGGAATTTGACCCGTAACGCAAACTTGAGTAGCTGCATCTGGTGCAAATTTGTCAGCGCAAAGAGCGTCAACCGGCAGAACGATGTTCACACCGTTTGCTTTTGCTTTTGCCAAAATGGTCAATGCCAATTCTTGCATATCGTCTTCGCAAAGTGAATTCCCGATTTTACCACCCTGTGCTTTAGCGAATGTAAACGCCATCCCACCACAGATAATCAAGTTGTCAACTTTGTCAAGTAAATTTTCGATTACGGTAATTTTTGAAGAAACTTTAGATCCACCAATTACTGCAGTAACTGGTTTCACAGGAGCTTTCAACACTTTTTCTACTGAATCAACTTCGGCTTGCATCAAGTATCCGAACATTTTGTTGTCAGTCGCAAACTCTTTAGCGATCAATGCGGTAGAAGCATGAGCGCGGTGAGCTGTACCAAACGCATCGTTTACATATACATCAGCCAACGAAGCCAACTCTTTTGTGAACGCTTTTTGGCTCTCTTTCACTGCTTTTTTTGCAGCTGCCTTTTCGTCGTCAGAAGCATCTTCTGCCAAACCACGCGCTTTGCCTTCTTCTTCAGCATAGAAACGAAGGTTTTCGAGCAACAATACTTCACCTGGTTTCAAAGCTGCAGCTTTTGCTTTTGCATCTGCACTTACGCAATCGTCTGCAAATTGCACCTCAACGCCTAACAATTTAGAAACGTGGTCGATGATGTATTTCAATGAAAACTTTGGTTCCGGATTTTTCTTCGGACGACCAAGGTGCGATCCGATGATGATGCAACCGCCGTCAGTTAAAATCTTTTTGAGCGTTGGTAATGCTGCACGGATACGGGTATCGTCAGTGATTACAAATTCTGGGTTGAGGGGCACGTTGAAGTCCACTCTCACAAATGCCTTTTTACCGGCAAAGTTGAATTGATCAATAGTTTGCATAGTGTTATGTTGTTAAAATGTGAGTTTTCATTTTTACGGGTGCAAAGATACGAAAAAAGAAAGGAATAATGAAAAATTTCACGAATGAATAAAGCCCAATCTTGCAAGCTTCCATTAATTCAAGCCGACTTTATGTTTATTTGTCAATTTTAGAATAGAGTCAAAAAGTGAAATTCCATTCGAATATACATGTCTGAATTATTTTTCGTAAACGTTTACGACGATTTTTTTGTCATTGTAATCGTTTACAATGATGTTATTAAACCTAAAACACGTGTGGATAAATATTCAATTATAAATTTGTATTGTTTGTATATGAAAAACACCCAATAATACAATTATTACACATTTCAGCAAGGCAATAATGTAGACAATTTTATAAAAAAGCATTAAAAATACAACATATCCTGAAACTGATACTATTTAAAATATAAACTGATTAAAAATTCGACAAAACCAACATTTACAGCCATACATAGGCCAAATGGTCAATAAATAGACCTTATTGAATACATTTTAAACCTTTTCGATTTACAGGTTCTATACCTTTGTAAACGTTATTTTTTATATTCATCCCTCAAATTATGCATCTCATCATTTTATCTATTTTTTATTCAATTAGATGTCAGACATTTGGACGGAAGTATATCAAAACACACAAAATAATTTCACTTTCTTAAATTTATTTACCAAATTATTAATCAAAACACATTATGAAAAGAAAAATTTTCTCCTTATCGCTGACCCTTCTTTTGGGTCTATTTACGTGGAATGCCACAGCAGCCACTGGCTGGTATGAAGACTACATTAAAATTAGTGCAAATGAAGGAAACGTATGGGGTCCATCGGGGTATTATTGGATTGACGCGAATACATACTGGGGAACTAACTTTGTAAATGGATTTGGAAATGTAACTTCCTTGAAATTAGATGGTGCAGACATCAAATACTGGAGCGACTCACAAGATCGAACAAGTGGTTCATTGTTCTACGAGGTAAAAAGTGCTGATAATCTAACAACTTACACCGCTTTCACTGAAATTACTACTACGCAAACATTTTTGGGAGGAAATAACTATCAAGGGTTATCGTCTGGCCTTAATGTTGATCTTTTAGCGGGAGTTCCTGCTGGAAAGGCTTGTAAACTTACTATATATGGTTTAAGTAAAGGGACAGGACAAGGAGATAGTTACTTGAGTAATTTTGGTAATAACTATGTAGCAACATTTACCAAAGCTAGTGTTGCTATAACAGGTGCTACAGGCATTGCTGACGGCACAAGTTACACAACCCTGAAAGGTGCTTTTGATGCCATCAATGCTAATGCATCAGGAGTTAACACAGATAAGGTATCAGTTAAGGTGTATGACAATACGACTGAGACTGCTACTGCCGTTCTTAACCCAAGCAAAGGAGTAAGTGCTATCACTACAAGTACTGCTGGTAGTGGATTTGTAGGTCCAAAAGTAACGTTAACTGGAGGTACAAAGACAGTAGTTGGGACAACAGTTACCACCGTGACTAATGGTGTCATTACAAGTATTGTTATGACTGGTGGTGCATGGACTGTAGCTCCTACCTCTGTTGCAATTGCCGCTGGTGGAGGTGGCTCAGGTGCTACAGCTACAGCTGCATTAAGTGGTTCAAATCTAACTTTCACAGTAACAAATGGTGGAACAGGTTATGGTCCAACTGCTACAGTAAACAATGGTAGTACAGGCGGCACTGGCGCAACAGTAGATGTAAAATTGACAACCGGTGCAACAGCGCCAGGTTCTGCACCTGCTGCTGTTGGAGTTACCTACACGATTGCTTGTGCAGGCTCAGGATATACAAGTACCCCTACTGCTTCCATCAGTGCATTTACGGGTGCAACTGTAGGCGGCATTACAGTATTCGCTTTAAATTCAACTCAATTTGGCAGATTAGAGATCTACCCAACAGTAGCAAGCAAAACAATCAGTGGAGCTGTAGGAATCATTTCACTTTCAGGCTGTAAGAATGTGGCCATTGATGGTCGAGTGAACCGCACAGGTTCACCAACAGTAGGCAACAGTGCAAATTTGACAATTTCATCTACTCATGCTACAAATGCCGCGATTGCTTTAAACAACAATGCTCAAAACGACACCGTCCAATATTGTACAGTAAAAGGGCAGGCAAATTCAAGTGCTCTTGGTATCATTAATTTCGGTACTGTGGCAACTTTGGCTAATGGAAATGGATTGAATGTGATTGATCACAACTTGATTACTTCCTATGGTGGCGTTGCATTTACTATGCCAACGTATGGTATTTATGCTCAGGGAAATAGCGCATTTCCGAATGCTAGTAATCAAATCACCAACAATGAATTTAAAGATTTAATTTCCCAATATCTAACATCTACTACCGTTTATATTTTGGGAGGTGCCTCTGCTCCTCAAAACGACAATTACACTATATCTGGGAACAGTTTTTATAGTGCTAATATACCTAATTATGCATCTTCTAATTTAACTAGAACTATAATAGGTATAGGTTCATCTGCTGCTGCATTTGGAGGTTCGCATACAATCTCTGGGAACTATATCGGTGGTAGTGCTGCTAGCTGCAGTGGAAGCCTTACAAAAACAGACAAAGAAGCCACATTCTATGGCATGTTGATTTACCCATCGCCAAGTGTAACCAGTGGTGGAGTTGCAGCTACAAGCATCCAAAACAATACCATTAAGAATATCAGCTGGACAAATGGTTATTTCCCTGCTGGTTGGAATGCCATTAACATTGGTGGTGGAACAGGTGCCGTAAACATTGGAAACGTAACCGCTAATGCAATTGGGGACAACACTACCAATGGTTCGCTTACTATAACCAATTCCGGAGCCTCCAATCAAAGTGTAACAGCGATTAACATTGCGACATCAGGTACAGTAAATTGCCAAAATAACAAAATTGGATCCATAACGGCTTCGAATACTGCCGCAAATTATGTTGTGAATATAAATGGTATTATAAAAACTGCGACAGCTGGAACAACAACCATTAGCAACAATATAATTGGCAGCACTTCTGCAGCAAATAGTATAAGTACAACCTCTACTACCCCTGCTACATTATTAACAAACCAAGGTCAAGGCGTTACTGGTATTATTAGCTCAGGAACTGGAACAATTACAATTAGCAACAACATCGTAGCCAATCTCACAAGCAATATGTCAGGTACAATAACAACACCGGGTGGCTTTACTGTAACTGGAAGTATGACTGGCATTCAATGCTCAGGTACTGGAAGCAAAACTGTATCGAATAATATCATTTCCAATTTCACAAACAATGTAGCATCAACAATGGCTGCTAATATTTACTCCATGAGTATGTCAGCTACTACGGGTACTATAAACGGAAATTTAATCCATTCCAATGTAATAACTGGTGCTACTACAGGTGCTACTCTTTATGGAATTTTGTGTGGAGGTGGCACCAATACCGTTACCAACAACATTTTGAAATTAGGAGACAACAACTCTTACGAAATCAAAGCGTTAACCGACAACTCTTCAGCTATAAACACCAGCGATTATCACAACACCGTGTATTTAAGTGGTACACCAACAGCTGGTGCGTTTGGCTCTACATGTATAGCGAGTTCTGGTCCTCTAACAATAAGAAGCTTCAAAAACAACATTTTAGTCAACAATCGCTCTAACGGTTCTGGGGCAACTGGCGTTCATTACGCGATTAATGCATCACCAGTTACTAATCCTGGTACTCTGGCTGTAGATGGCAATGATTATGTTTCAATTTCTAGTGGTGTGGGTAGTAGTGGATTAGGATTGTATTCCACAGTTAAAACTGCACTACCAATTGTACCAAGTCAAGATGCTGCGAGTGTGAGTGTAAATCCAACGTTTGCAAATGCAGGTGGTACAAGTGCAACAGACTACATGCCGATGTTTATGCTCGGAGTAAGCGGTACAGGAGTTACCAATGATTATGCAGGTGTAACAACCAGATTTGCGCCATCAATTGGTGCTTACGAAGTTTTACCAACAGTCACACTCTCAACAACATCACTTACAAGTGTGAATGGTGTTCCAAGTACTCCATCTGTAGGATGGCAACAAAGCTTCACAGTAAGTGGTTCTAACTTAGCTGGAGATGTTGTACTTACAGCACCTACAAACTACCAGATTTCAACCGTTGGTGGTGGTGGCTTTACTCCAACTAGCCCAATTACATTATCTAGAACAGGTACTTCTTTGAGCTCGACTACAATTTATGTTCGTAGTGCAGGTTCAGCCACACCAGGCTCTTACACTGAAAACATTTCAGTAGTGGTACCAGGCTCTTCTCAAAATGTATCTTGTTCAGGAGTAGTTGATATCACCGTAGGTGCAAAAACACCTGTTTCTGATGGACTTCGTATCATCAGCGCAAATGGTCAGGTGAATATCTCTGGCGCAAAAGCAGGTCAATTGATAGAAGTATACAATGCTTCTGGATCACGCATAAGTTCTGCAATTGCTACTGAAGGTGATAACAAATTAACTCTATCTGCTAAAGGTTTCCAATTGATTAAAGTTGGAACTGAAGTAAGAAAGCTAATGGTGAAATAACCCATCCGAAAATATCGGTAATACAGAAAGAGGCGGATTATTTTGATCTGCCTCTTTCTTTTTATGAAAAATCTCCGTTATCAAACAATTAAAAAAAGTCCTTTGTAACCTTAGAACATTTTTCATTCGATATTGGTGAATAAACAAACCTAAATGGTCTTGGTTTAAACCTTTGAGTGCAGGTTTGTTTCTATGTTTGTAATACAATGCACGTCACCTCTTACGAACAAAATTATCACAATTATTAAACCCTAAAATCATCTCAACTTTATTAAACAATGAACATTATGAAAAAAAAATTCTTCTCTTTATCGCTGACCCTATTGTTGGGTTTATTTTCTTGGAATGCTATAGCACAGATTAGTATTTCTGGTGCTACTGGCATCACAGACGGCACAACGTACACCACACTGAAAGGTGCATTTGATGCCATTAATACCAATGCTTCTGGAGTAAATACAGATAACATTGCCATTAAAATAAGTGACAACACGACAGAGACTGCTACAGCCGTCCTAAACCCAAGTATGGGTGTAAGCACAATTTCTACTTCTGCAGGGAGTGGATATCAAGCTCCAGTAGTTACGTTAAATGGAGGTACAAAAACGGTTGTAGGCACATTAGTTACCACTATTACTAATGGCAAAATTACGAGTATCGCAATGACTGGTGGCACATGGACTGCAGCTCCAACTATAACTATTGCTGCACCTGCAGGTGGTGGAACAACTGCTACAGCTACAGCATCTTTATCTGCCAGTCAAGTTGTTTTTACAATGACAAATGGTGGCACGAACTATGGTCCATCAGCTACTTTCAGCGTTGGTGATGGCACTGGAGCGGCTGTAGATGTGAAGATGACGACTGCAGCTACCGCACCAGCAGCTACACCTGCCACTGTAGGACTTACTTACGTTTTAACTTGTCCTGGATCAGGATACACTTCCGCCCCAACTTGTGATATTAGCACAGTTGCAGGTGGAACAGGTGGAACCGTTACAGTAGCAACTCTATATCCAAGTATCGAATTCAGCAAGTTAGCTATTTACCCAACGGTAGCAGGCAAAACCATCAGTGGTGCAGTCGGTTTAATTTCGATTGTAGGCAGAAAGAATGTTACTATAGATGGTCGCGTGAACCGCACAGGTACACCAACAGTAGGTAGTGCCGATAATTTAACTATCTCTTGTACTCATGCAGGAAATGCAGCCATTACACTCAATAGCAATGCTCAAAACGACACCATTCAATATTGCACAATTAAAGGTCAAGAAGTAACATCTCCTCTAGGAATTCTTAATTTTGGTACAGCTGCATCGTTGGCTAATGGAAATGGATTGAATGTGATAGATCACAACTTGTTTAAACCAAGTTCTGGAACTGTACCATCGTATGCAATCTGTGCTCAGGGTAATAGTGCGTTTCCGAATGTGGGGAATAAAATCACGAACAATAATTTCGAAGATTTAATTGCGCAATATGTAGCGTCTACAACCCTATATATGACAGGAGGAATCACTTCTCCAACAAACGATAATTACACTATTTCGGGTAATAGTTTTTACAATACTGTAGCTATGACTGATTATGCTGCGACTAACCTTACCAAAATCATTATTGGAATTGGTGCCTCTACTTCTGCATTCGGAGGATCACACACGATCACAGACAACTACATTGGTGGTACTGCCGCAAACTGCGGAGGTAGTGTATTTACTAAAACTGCAAGAGAAACCACATTCTATGGAATGAATATTTACTTATCACCAAGTGTAAGTGGTGGCAGTGCAACTAGCATCCAAAACAACACTATCCAAAAGATTAGTTGGGCAAATGATTATTACCCAGCGAATTGGCTTGGAATTACAATTGGTGGCACAGGTGCTGTTAATATTGGAAATGAAACCGGCAATACGATTGGTGACAATACCACAAATGGCTCTATCACAGTAAGTAATAAAAGTAATCTTAGTGCAAGTGCAACAATGATTAACATTGGTACTACAGGTGCCGTAAATTGCCAAAGCAATAAAATAGGATCTATCACTGCTTCTCATGCAACTGCAAATTATGTTACAAGTATTAACTGTATTGTAAAAACAGGTGTAGCCGGTGCAACTACCATTAGCAATAATGTAATTGGAAGCACAACTCAAGCGAATAGTATCAATGCAACCTGTACAGGTACAACCACTCAGACTATATATGGCATAAATTGCACAGGAACCGGAATAAATACAGTAAGTAATAACACCATAGCCAATATGACTAACAATGTATCGGCTGTAGGTAACATTTATAGCATAAGTTGTACAGGAACTAACTCAAACACGGTAAGTAACAACACTATTGCTAATATAACAAACACGACAACTACAGGGGGTACTTATGGTATCAATTTGGGTGGTGCAGGTTCTACTGGTACAGCAAACGGCAATTTAGTCCATTCTATAGGAGTTGGATCCACTGCAACAACTGCAACTGTTTTTGGTATCTGGGGTGCATTAGGAACGAACACAATCACCAACAACATTGTGAAAATTGGAGACAACAACGCCTGCGAAATTAGAGGGATAGGCGATCCATCTGCTACGACGAGTAATAGTGCCTATCACAATACTGTTTATCTAACAGGCGCGCCTACTACACTTGCGCTTAATTCTTCTTGCATTTACAGCTCTGGTTCTGCAACAATTAGAAACTACAAGAACAACCTATTAGTAAATGCCCGCTCCAATAATGGTGCTACGGGTACACATTATGCCCTGAATATGACAGCCAACGCCACAGGTACTATTGCTGTGGACGGTAACGATTATGTCGCTAGTGGCACCGGAGGTGTGTTAGGTTCATATAGTGGAAATAAAACAACGTTGCCAATTGTGACAGGCAACGATGGCAACAGTGTGACTGTTAGTCCGTCGTTTGTTAATGCAGGAGGTACAACGGCTTCTGATTACAAGCTGACTTCATCAACATCTATGACAGGTGTATTGGGTACAAGTGTAGGATTAGACTACGATGGAGCAACGAGAGTAGGAACAATCATTGGAGCCTTTGAAATGGCAACACTCACGACTTCAGTAAGTGCACTTTCTGATTTAAATTATGCGCCAACTGGTCCATCTAATTATTTGAATTCGTTTAATGTAAGTGGTAGCGCGATATCTGGCCATATCACGGTCACTGCACCAACCAATTTCGAGGTTTCAAAAACTGGTGTAACAAGCGAATTTAGCCCTTCGGTTACTGTTACAGCGACCAATGGTTCAGTTGCAGCTACTCCAATCTATGTACGATTAGTTGCAAATTTAAGTGCAACGACGTACACTGGAGATGTAACTGTATCTGCAGCTGGAGCAACTAGCAAAACAGTAACTTGTTCTGGTCTTGTAGATGCTACTGTTGGCGCTAAATCACCTCTAGCTGATGGACTTCGTATCGTAACTACTAATGGTCTGGTGAATATCACGGGAGCAAAAGCAGGTCAATTGATCGAAGTGTACAATGTATCAGGATCATGTATCAGTTCTGCGATTGCTACTGATGGCGACAATAGATTGACCTTATCTGCAAAAGGATTCCAATTGATTAAAATTGGAACTGAAGTTAGAAAAATAATGGTAAAATAATCAATCCGAATATATCGGCAACATAGAAAGAGGTGGATCAAATGATCTGCCTCTTTTCGTTTCTATTAATCAGCTTATTCCATTATACAAACGAATAATTTGTCCCAATAATAGTCGATTTGTAAAATTCAATAAGCTAAATTCCCAATTTCCTTCTCCTGAAAAACCCATTATTCTCTCTCAAAAATTTCAAAACCGCATTATTGTTTTAATTTTGCAACTTAAAACCATTCAATTCTGATTTAGAATGCATTCAAAAAACGAAATAATCCTACTCAACATCTCCGGAGATGATAAACCAGGCGTAACCTCTTCGCTAACCGCCATTTTGGCAAACTACGGCGCTTTCATTCTCGACATTGGTCAGGCTGACATTCACAACAACCTTTCACTGGGTATTCTTTACAAAATAGAGAGTATCAAATCGGGAGAAATTATGAAGGAACTCCTGATGAAGTCTTACGAACTCAACATCGGGATAAAATTTACCCCAATTTCGGAAGAGCGCTACGAAACATGGGTGCAGATGCAAGGCAAAAATCGTCACATTATCACATTATTGGGTCGTCAACTGACCGCAGAGCAAATTGCGGAAGTGACTAGTTTAGTCGCAGCTCAAGGCCTCAACATTGATATGATTCAACGCCTTACAGGCCGTATTCCACTTGACGAAAATGCACGCAGCGCCAAGTCGTGTGTCGAATTATCAGTGCGTGGAAATCCGACCGATAAAGCCGAAATGCAACGTCGATTTATGGAAATGAGCGTTCGATTAGAGTTCGACATCGCATTCCAACAGGACGATATGTATCGCAGAAATCGCCGCCTCATTTGCTTCGATATGGATTCGACACTCATCGAAACCGAGGTGATCGATGAACTAGCCGACCGCGCTGGCGTTGGAGAAAAAGTGCGCGCTATCACCGAGTCGGCTATGCGTGGCGAAATCGACTTTAGCGAAAGTTTCAAACAACGTGTGGCTCTACTTGAAGGACTTGACGAATCGGTGATGAAAGAGATTGCCGAAAATTTGCCCATCACCGAAGGCCTCGAACGCTTAATCAAAGTATTGAAACGTGTTGGTATCAAAATTGCGGTGCTTTCTGGAGGTTTCACTTACTTCGGCAATTACCTCAAAGATAAATATAACCTCGACTATGTCTATGCCAACGAATTGGAAATTATCGATGGAAAACTGACAGGGAAACACGTCGGTGAAATCGTAGATGGCAAACGAAAAGCTGAACTTTTGCGCCTCATTGCGCAAGTGGAAAAGGTAGACATTGCCCAAACGATTGCCGTAGGAGATGGAGCCAACGACCTCCCAATGCTCAGTGTGGCTGGTCTTGGAATCGCATTCCACGCCAAGCCAAAAGTAAAGGAGAACGCCAAACAATCTATCTCAACCATCGGGATTGACGGAATTCTCTACATGCTCGGGTTTAAAGATTCGTATTTGAATGACTAAATATTCTTATAAAATTATAACTTTACGGATAAATAAATACCTAAAACAGACCATTATGAAAGCGAAACTGTTATTTATGTCTATTGCTTTAGCTTTATTAGCGTTTACGAGTGAAACTAAAGCTGCCAATGGAAAAATTGTTTTTTATCGGGAATCGGGAATGGCGGGTTCAGCCATCGATTACAAAGTATTTGTAAACGACACTATTCTAAAAATCAGAAATGGGTCATTCAATGAACTTTCGTGTGCTCCAGGCGACTACATTATTTCGTTAAAAAACAGTCCTTCTGCTCCAATTCGAATAAATGTAGAGGAAAACAAAAGCTACTATTTGCGTTTCATTTTATATCCTGGTTTTTGGGCAACTATACCAGAATTAATTGTTGTAGATAGTATCTCCGCCAAACAATCTATAAAAAGTCACAAAATCCTAAATTTTAACGATCACTCTATTTGGACTCACCCAAAACATCAAATCGGAGTCAATTTAGAAGTTGGTTTTGGTTTTGAGAATACCACAATGGCAATGACAACTGATAATAAAGAGTCGACAATTAGTGCTGGTGGAGGTATCGGTATTGGTGTGAAATATGCTTATCAGTTCAGCAAACATTTCGAAGGAGATTTTGATTTGAACTACCGTTACAGCGAATTACAGCCTTATCTCAGCAATGCGAAAGTATCATTTAGTCGGACAAGTGCCAGTTTAACTCCTTTTTACGTTATTCCAATAGGTGATGGCTATATGATGCGATTAAAAATTGGAGCGGGTCCTGATTATTATTTCGGTCCACATTTGAGTGTGAATACATCACAATTGATAGGTGGCGAGAAAGCTGAACTAAATTACAATAACGCTTTTGGTTATCATGTCAGGTCTGTTTTCGAAATGTATTTTGGGAAGAATTGGTCATTAATCTACGGATTAAATTGGTCGAATGTAAAATATGATGCTGAACAAAGGATTACATCTGAGTTTGCAAACAGAAATGGAAGCGCCATTGATTTAATGTTTGGATTTTACTACAGCTTCTAACAAAACCAAAAACGCTCAGAATCAAAATCGATTTTGAGCGTTTTTGTTTCTCACTTCCCGAAAAAATAGATTAGCACGTCGTCGATGCGTGCTCGCCAATTTGCCCACGAGTGACCTTCGCAATATTCTGCATAATTGAGTGGATAGCCTTTCGACTCCATGATTGCTTTCATCTGCAGCGCATTCTCTTGCGTATCGTAGAGTGTTCCTGTATCCATATAGATTTTCAATTGTGCCTTTGGGGCATCGGCATACATGGTTTGAACAGCGGGATAATACCAAAAAGCTGGGGACTGTATTCCAATAAGTCCGAAAACATCGGGTCGCAGAATCCCAGTGAATGCGCTATTGATACCACCAAGTGAAGTACCCAAAATGGCAGTCTTGTCTGGTGTAGCTGCAATCGAATAGTTCGCCTTCAACTTTTTCATCAACTCTACCGCCAGAAATGCCGTAAATTTTCGATTATTCACATACTGATCTGCCCGTTTATTGGTAGAGGTCGCAGGATCGCGTGGGTCCACAAAAACAATCACGAGAGGCTTAATCAATCCATCCATCAGCAGATTATCGGCCACTACTGTAGTTGCTCCAAGTAGTTTATCACTATACTCCTGCCCGTCAGTCGTCACGAGCAACGGATAGCTCGTAGAAGTTGAATAACCATACGGAAGATAGACGCGGTAGTTGATATCGTAGTTGAGCGAATCGCTGTGAATTTTGATGTTGGCAGAGAGCGTTCCTTTATTCCCAGTTGCTCGTTCGGTGACGTAAGGCGTATAGACGTAGTCGCCCAAAGCCAATTCCGAATTTGGCCCATATCCTCCCCAAGCTTGACGCGGATTGCCTGGATCCATAACCCACGATCCATTCACCACCAGCTTATAATCGACACGAGCCGTTGATGCTGGAGCTTTGTAAACTGCCCAATAGAGCTTCGTTCCAGCAATGTTCGTCAACGAAATCTGTGGCGATTTGGTATCGCTCCATCCATTCAAATCTCCGTAGACCTGAATTGTGGCAGCAGCGGTCGAACTGTGTTTGTAGAAAAAGACGGCAGTATCGCCAAACACAATCGGAATCCAATTTTTCGATTTTGCCACCAGATAGATGCTATCAGCAAGTGCCATTCGCCTTTCGGGTGTTTTGTACTCGTTTAGAACTTTTGTTAGGGTATGATAGAATGCTTTTGGCGAAGACACATTGAGTGTGCTTTGCACCACTATTGGCTGATTCGAAACCAACGGACTCTCTTTGCTACACGCAGAAAACGAATTCTGAAATACCGCCAAAATCACAAAAAAACCCACTACTCGCTTCATACTACAGACCGATTAATGTCAAAACAAATTATAAGTAAATATAGTAATTCCTTTTCAGATAAAAATTATTCGGGAAAGAAAGTGTAGCTTCAGTTCATTTATTTGAAATTTCGTCTCATTATTGTTGATAACTATCTGAAAACCCACTGTCGCATTTTCAAATTTTAGACTAACTTTGTCTTCGAGGAAATTCCTCGGTGATACTCGTCAAATAAGTTTAAACAGTGATAGATCAAACTACCGTCGATCGTATAATGGATGCCGCACAGATTGTGGAAGTGGTGTCCGATTTCGTCAGTTTACGCAAAAGAGGCGTAAACTACACGGGGTTGTGTCCATTTCACGACGAGAAATCGCCATCGTTTAGTGTATCGCCATCGAAGGGTATTTGCAAATGTTTCAGTTGCGGCGAAGGTGGCAACTCGGTTCACTTTATCATGAAGCACGAGCAGGTTTCGTTTACCGAAGCGCTCAAATATTTAGCAAAAAAATACAACATTGAAGTCGTCGAAAAAGAGATGAACGACGAGCAGCGGCAAGCACAAAGCGACCGCGAAAGTATGTTTATCCTCAACGAATATGCGCAAAAGCACTTCACCCGAATGCTCTACGAAAACCCCGACGGAATTGCCATCGGACTCGCCTATTTTCGGGAACGAGGTTTTCGCGACGACATCATCAAAAAATTCCAACTCGGGTATTCGTTAGACAAGCGTGATGCTTTTTCGCAAGACGCCATGCGCAGCGGATACAAACAAGAATACCTCATAAAAACGGGACTAGCATTCGAAAATGACTCCAAGCTATTGACCGACCGATTTCGTGGTCGGGTGATGTTTCCCGTTCAATCGCTTTCGGGCAAAGTGGTCGCATTTGGTGGTCGCATTCTCAAGAAAGACGATAAAATGGCGAAATACGTCAACTCGCCCGAATCGACCATTTACCATAAGAGTAATGAACTCTACGGCATTTTCCTCGCCAAACAAGCGATAGTGAAAAACGACCGCTGCTTTTTGGTCGAAGGCTACACCGATGTAATATCAATGCACCAATCGGGCATTGAAAACGTGGTGGCATCGTCGGGAACGGCTCTCACGGCTGGTCAAATCAGAATGATTCACCGCTTCACGAAAAACATCACCGTAATTTACGACGGCGATGCGGCAGGTATCAAAGCTTCTATTCGCGGAATCGACCTTTTGCTGAAAGAGGGCATGAACATCAAAGTCATTCTTCTACCCGATGGAGAAGATCCCGATTCATTTTCAAAAAAACAAAACGCAACATCGTTCAACGAATACATCAAGCAACACGAAGTCGATTTTATCCGTTTCAAAACAAACCTTTTACTCGAAGAGGCAGATCGCGACCCGATAAAACGAGCATCGCTCATTACCGATATTGTAAATAGCATTGCACTGATTCCAGACGAGATTGTGCGCTCGGTCTACACCAAAGAGTGTAGCAAACAGCTCGAAATTGACGAAAAGGTGTTGATGAATCAGCTCAACAAGCTCAATTTGGCTGAGTTGGAGCGCGATTCGATGCGCACTCAAAACCGCTCGTTCGAACCAAGCAATGGGCCGGCTGAACCTCAATCAGACATCCCGACACCAAACGAAACAGATGCTCCAGCTGATTTGAATATGCCTGAACCTATTCAAGAGCGCGATACTCGATTTGACATTTACGAAAAAGAGCTTGCTCGTCTCGTAGTGCGCTATGGTGAACGCATTCTCTACACCGAGGTGAATGAAGAAACCAACGAAATCACTCAACACACCGTTGCCGCTTTTATTTACGGAGATCTAAAACAGGACGATATCGAGATGAAACACCCTGTTTTTACTAGAATTGTTGAAGAGTGCATGGCTCACTCCACTATCCCGAGCTTTAAAAGTGAAAAATACTTCAACAACCACCAAGACTACAACATCAGTAAAATGGCAACAGAACTCTGCTTCGACCGCTACCAGCTGAGCAATATCCACATGAAATATCAGCGCATAGAGACAGAAGAAGAACGACTCCTCGAAATTGTTCCTCGTGCCACTATCGCGCTAAAGGATGCCATACTCACACAAGAGACACGCCAGTTGCAAACCGAGCTCAAAAAAGGCACAACACCCGAGCGCGTGAATCAGATACAACAACGGATGATAGACATCAACCGGATGCGAAATAAGCTGGCAAAAGAGCTTGGGGATCGCATTATTTGGCGATAATTTTTCATACAAAATTCATGGTAAAACCCTTTGCCTATGAAAACACACATTCTATTCCTTTTGACCTTGCTCTGCGGTCAGGTTGCCGCTATAGAGCGCGACTCGATTCAAGTAAAACAGCAAATCCCACTAAAAATTGAGATTGGGTTATTGGGTGGATACAACTTCTCGGGCAATACCTATGCGGGTGACGATCCTTTTGAAGGGGTTATCGGAGGATTTTCAGTTGGATGGGAAAGACAGCTGTTAAACTACAAAGTTCGTTTCGATTATGGCTCCGAAATACAATTCATGGCAGTAAAAGAGCCGAACGAATCCGTTTCCGATTTGAGCTTTTTAGTTGGAAAAGAGTTTCGAGATAAACTGGCATCGTTCTCATGTTTTGGCGGTATAGGTCTTTTGTGGAGTACTTCACGTGGTGAATATATATCGCGCGAAAGCGGTTGGTTTGGCAAATCCAATTACCGCGACAATAGTTCAGTAAATCCTGCTCTTTCGTTCGAATGCAATCTCACCTATCAACTTTTCAGAAAATGCAGCACGGGTATTTGTGGTTTTGGCAGCATCACCCCTAATGACGGTTTTTTTGGCTTAATGCTTAAAGTAGGTGTCACTATTCCAGAAAAGTGAAAGATTTCGAACCAACAAACCCTCAAATCTGTTTAATAAATAAGAAATATGTAGAATATGAAACGATTAGAAAACTTAATTGAGCAATTTATCTTTTTCAGCCGATGGATACAACTGCCAATCTACCTTGGATTGATTGTCGCAACGTTTATCTATGCCTTTAAATTCATGAAGCAACTGTGGACTTTGGTGGTTGATTTCCCTGGTCTGAATGAAAACACGATTATGCTTTCTGTTTTAGGGCTTATAGATATCTCTATGGTTATCAATCTTTTAGTTGTAGTATTCATAGGTGGGTATTGGACTTTTGTGAGTAAAATAGAGTTCGACGACCACGACGACAAACCAGATTGGTTGAGCAAAATAAACGCCAGCACACTCAAAATCAAATTAATCATTTCGTTGGTTAGCATTTCCGGAGTTCATCTTTTGAAGATATTTGTGGACATTCACAATGTTCCACTGCAAGATGCCTTGCTCCAAATTGGCATTCACATTGTTTTTATACTCTCTGCTCTGCTTTTGGCATACACCGACAAAGTGATGCATACCGACGAAGCTATAAATAACAATAACCATTAAACAAAAAAAAAGCGAAGAGTTTCCCCTTCGCTTTTTTCAATCCTATGATTATGTGATTCTATTTTGAGCGTTCGATGTACGAACCTTCGCGTGAATCAATTTTGATTTTTTCGCCAGTCTCGATAAATAGAGGTACACGAACGATAGCTCCTGTTTCAACCGTTGCAGGTTTCAATGTGTTAGTAGCAGTATCGCCTTTCAAACCTGGTTCAGTGTAAGTCACTTCCAACACCACTTGCAAAGCCACATCAGCATAAAGCACGGTGTCGTTTTCGGCATGTGCTACCACTTCAACGGTTTCGCCTTCTTTTAGGAATTTCACCCCATTGATGATATTTTCGTCAATCGTGATTTGCTCATACGTTTCATTGTTCATGAAGTTGTAGCCCATATCATCTTTGTAAAGGTATTGATAAGGACGTCTTTCGATGCGCACTTCATTCACTTTCAACCCAGCGTTGAATGTATTCTCAATCACACGACCAGTTTGAACATTCTTAAGCTTTGTGCGAACAAACGCTGCGCCTTTTCCGGGTTTCACATGCAAAAATTCAACAATAAAATAGAGTCCATTGTTGTACTCGATGCACATTCCGTTTCTAAAATCTGATGTAGAAGCCATATAAAATATATTTCTAATTAATTGTATTCGGTACGATTTCGATTCCCAAAGAAAAGTCAATTTTCTATAACCACAATTGAAATAAATAGGCCAAAGGGTTGAATCGGGCACAAAAGTAATGCAAAAACACCAAAAATTGAAAAAGATTAGAGTAAAAATCGAATAATGCTTTGTAATTATAAAAAAAGTGGGTATTTTTGCCGTCCCATTTGAAGAAACAATAACAATAATCATATTTGGCGATGCGACGATAGTTTCATCAGACCATCGAAAAAATTTTGAACGTATATGAAAAGAACATTCCAACCTTCGAACAGAAAAAGAAAAAACAAACACGGATTCCGTACCCGTATGTCATCTGCAAACGGTCGCCGCGTTTTGGCTGCACGTCGTGCAAAAGGAAGATCTAAATTGACTGTATCTGACGAATACAAAGGATAATCAGCCAATTAAAAACAATATTTCGAAGAGAAAGTAAGGATTTCCCAAGGGAATATCTTTACTTTTTTTGTTTATAAAAGGATACCCTTATTGTTGCTCTAAAACGATAATACACGTATTCGTTAAGAATATTAGGCTCTCGATACAAGAAATTTGAATATGGCATTATAGTATTGAAAAATATTGTGTAATTTAGCCCGTTCAAGCAAAAAAAATACAGCCATTATGGAGGTTAAAAAGACCATATACCAACTGTTACAAAATTTCTACATCAAAAACTTACTTTGGGCCATTGGGATTATAACAATCTTAGTGATATCGCTTTTAATTTGGCTCAATTTCTACACACTTCACAACGAATCCATCACCGTTCCTGATTTGCGTGGCTTATCTGTTGAAAGTGCTGCTCAGATTCTAAAAAATAAGAACCTCCGATTCGAAGTTGTTGATTCTGTTTACATCAAAGGGAAAACACCTGGTTCTATTGTTGAGCAAATCCCTGCTCCCGAATCGAACGTCAAAGAGTTTCGCATCGTATTTCTCTCCATCAACTCTGTAATGGCAAAAAAAGTGCCTGTGCCTGATGTCCGCGATCAATCGTCGCGTCAAGCAGAAGCTACGCTGACTTCCGTTGGATTCGAAATCGCATCGGTAGTTGAAGTACACTCCGAATACAAAGATTTGGTTGTCAACATTATATACCGTGGCAGAAATGTATTGCCAGGGCAAAAAATCCCGATGGGAAGCAAATTGATTCTCAACATTGGCGATGGACTTGGCGCTATGAACTCAGATTCAACCGCTGAAGTTGAGAAAGTGGAAAATGCTGCAGAATCGTGGTTTTGATGATCGACCTGATAGAAGATATTGACGATGAATTGAACGAAGAGATTGAACTCTCTTCACCAACCGAAATGTTTGAGCATTTCCGCTTCGTTTCTGATAAAGGTCAGGCGATGCTTCGGGTGGACAAATTTTTGGTCGATCGAATTGAAAACGGAACACGTAATCGAATACAGAACGCTGCAGATGCGGGATGTATTCTGGCAAATGGGAAACCGGTCAAATCAAATTATAGAGTAAAACCTTTAGATGTCATCACGGTGGTGATGGCAACGCCACGACGCGAACTGGAGATTATTGCGGAAGACCTCAATCTCAATATCGTGTATGAAGACGACGATTTGATGGTGGTCAACAAGCCTCCGGGATTGGTGGTACATCCAGGTCATGGAAATTACTCGGGCACATTGGTCAATGGATTGGCTTTCCACTTCAAGGATAACCCGAATTTCAATGCGGCAGATCCACGCTTAGGGTTGGTACACCGCATCGACAAAGATACTTCAGGCTTAGTCGTGATTGCGAAAACACCCGAAGCAAAAACGCTATTGAGTGCACAGTTTTTCAACAAAACAACCAAACGCCGCTATGTGGCATTGGTGTGGGGAAATGTGGCGAACGACCACGGAACAGTTGTTGGAAACATTGGCCGTAGCTTGAAGGACCGATTGCAAATGACCGTTTTTCCAGATGGTGATTATGGCAAACCTGCGGTCACACATTATTCCGTCATCGAACGATTAGGTTACGTTTCGTTGGTGGAGTGCCGCTTAGAAACCGGAAGAACACACCAGATACGTGTTCACATGAAACACATTGGACACACGCTGTTCAACGACGAACGCTACGGCGGTAGCGAAGTGCTGAAAGGAACTCATTTTACTAAATACAAGCAGTATGTACAAAACTGCTTTGACGTGTGTCCTCGACAAGCGCTACACGCCAAGACATTAGGTTTTGTGCACCCACGCACAGGAGAAGAGATGTTTTTTGATTCTGAAATCCCGACCGATATGCAACTATTGGTGGATCGATGGAGAAATTATATAGCAAACAGAGAATTATGAGAAAGAATATTGCAATCGTTGCGGGAGGAGACTCTTCGGAATGGGTTGTTTCGATGAAAAGTGCCGAAGGATTGCTCACCTTTATCGACAGTGAAAAATACACCGTTTATGTCGTTGTCTTGCGCGACGGACAATGGGTTGTAACACTACACGATGGCACCAAGGCTGTGGTGGATAAAAACGATTTTAGCTTCGAAAACGACGATGAAAAGGTGAAATTTGATTTTGCTTACATCACTATTCACGGCACCCCGGGCGAAAATGGCATTTTGCAAGGCTATTTCGATCTCATTGGTATTCCATATTCTTGCTGTGGCGTATTAGCTGCGGCGTTGACTTTCAACAAATACATGTGCAACCGCTACTTGAGCGGATTTGGGGTAAAAGTGGCCAAATCAGTGCTGTTGCGCAAGCACCAAACATTACCTACAGAGACCATTTTGGCTGAAGTTGGACTACCTTGTTTTGTTAAATCAAATGTAGGTGGATCGAGTTTTGGCGTTTCAAAAGTGAAAGAGGCATCGCAAATGCAACCTGCCATAGAGGGAGCTTTCGGCGAAGGCGATGAAGTGATCATCGAATCGTTTATTTCGGGCATCGAAGTGACTTGTGGATGCTACAAAACGCAGGAAAAATCAGTTGTTTTCCCTATTACTGAGGTCGTTAGCAAAAATGAATTCTTCGATTTCGAAGCCAAATACAATGCGGAAAAAGCAGAGGAAATCACGCCTGCACGCATATCTCTTGAACTCACCGCTGAGATACAACAACGCACCTCTGAAATCTACGATCTACTCGATTGTAAAGGAATCATTCGTGCCGACTACATTATTGCAAAAGATGGCGTATTTTTGCTTGAAGTAAACACGACTCCAGGAATGACAAAAACGAGTTTTATACCGCAGCAAGTTAGAGCTGCAGGACTTGACATAAAAGATGTAATGACCGATATAATTGAAAACGAATTATGAGTCACGATTTTGAAGATATTCGCCCTTTTCACGACGAAGAGGTGCCGTCCATTATCAGAGAACTTCTGAAAGAGGAACGATTTATAAAAGCTGTAAAGCATGTGCTTCCTGAGAAAGAGTTTGCTGAGGTTATTTCGAATCTGAAACAGCTCACTACAAAAGATGAGTTTCAGACAAAAATGTCGGCACCTTTGGTGTGGCGTTTAGTCAATCACTCATCCATGGGTGTTGAAGGCGGTGGATTTGAGGAATTAAAACATTGGGGCAACTGCACCTTTATTTCGAATCACCGAGACATCGTTCTCGACTCTGCTATTTTGAGTGTTTTGCTACTCAAATATGGATTTAGAGGCTGTGAAATCGCCATTGGCGACAACCTACTGGTTTTCCCTTGGATTGAGAATTTGGTGCGTATCAACAAAAGTTTCATCGTGAAACGTAGTGTTTCTGTTCGCGAAATGCTTACTTCTTCTCAAAAATTATCCGCTTACATCCATCATGCAATCAACGACAAAAAAGAGATGGTGTGGATTGCTCAGCGAGAAGGACGCGCCAAAGATTCGAACGACCAGACACAAGAGAGTTTGATCAAAATGCTCAGTATGGGTGGCGATAGCGACTTTTTCAGCAACATCAAGAAGCTCAATATTGTGCCACTTTCGTTGTCTTACGAATACGATCCCTGCGACTACCTCAAAGCCAAAGAGTTTCAATTGAAACGCGATGACCAAGAGTATAAAAAAGGTCAATTGGATGATTTAATCAATATGGAAACCGGACTTTTCGGACAAAAAGGAAGAATCCATTTCCAAGTGGGAAAGCCCATCAACCAAACTCTGCAAGATATATGTAGCGAACAGACCAAACCAGAACTCATTCAAGCCATTGTATCGACCATAGATAATGAAATACACCGTTGTTACAACATCTTCCCAGGCAACTATGTGGCACTTGATTTGCTAAACAACAGCACTGAATTCGCTGGAAAATATTCGAAAGAGGAGAAAAAGGTCTTCGAAAACTACCTGCAAGGGCAGTTGGACAAAATCGACATTCCAAACCGTGACGAAGATTTCCTTCGCACTAAAATCCTCGAAATGTATGCCAATCCATTGATTAACAAACTGGCAGCTGAGAAAGCATAAAAAAATATTATTGAATTGAGAAGACGGATTTTTGCAAGTCCGTCTTTTTTTGTACAATCAATTTACTTTAACAAAGAATTGTAATTATTCTTTACCACGACTGCTTTTCTACCTCAAATTACCCTAAAAAAATCCTCAAATTATCCTAAATTTTGCATTGTATATATGAAGCAATTTTTGGTGTGCTGTAATCACTTGATTAACAGCATATTTATTCGTGTCTAAAATCTGCTTGTATATATAATAAATCTCACTCAAATCTCTCTTCGCATTTCATTTCAAAATAACTTTACAACTGTAAAGGCGCAACTATGGTGTGTAATTTTCACACAACAGAGTGCGATAAAATAAAACCAGAGTCACTCTATTTTAAGAATTATTACGTATTTGTCATTTCACATTATTTAAATTTCTCGTGAGGTTTTCGTGAGATTTTTTGGATAGAAAGTTTGTGCTTAAATGATGTGAATTGAGTTAACCAAAAGATTATCAGAGTATTTAATAATTTATTTCCAAATTATGTTTTACAGCACAACCTGTTAATTTTGGTTATGTTAACTTTTTCGTGAGGTTTTCGTGAGAAAAAAATGAGATTTTCGTTAGGTTACAAATGATTGAATCTCTTTAAAATTGCAAAAAGAGTCGAATAAATAATGTTCAATCTACAAGACGACAACAAATCGAAGTAGAGGTTTTGTTTTTCAATCTTTGATTTTTACGCTGAAATCACTATTTAATTTCATAATATCAACACAAATTTTTATTTTTTTATGGCACAAAATCTTATTTCAGCAACCCTGTCGGCAGCAGATGCAGCCGAAGTAAAACAAAACTTATCGGCTGTCGCAGCCAAGTTGACATTCCTTTCTACACTGCAATCAGCAGATGTGAGTGGTCTTTTCAAAGTAGGCAATGCCTACCTTCCGTTTATCGACCAGATACACGAAGTAGTGGTGACACACCCCGAAATTCTCCCCGCAATTTTCGACAAAGAAGAATTCTTGCGCGACTACGATCTCTTTAGTGCTATACGCCCTATCCTCAATCAATTGAACGAATTGGGTGAAGGCTTACAGAAAAGCTACACCGCTGCGGGTAGTGATACGCTGGTGGCTGCCCTCGAAGTCTATTCGGCTGTAAAGCAAAACAAAGACAAAGTACCTGGATTGAGTGTCGTGAACGACAACCTCGCTATCTTCTTCAAAAAAGCCAAAGCAAAACCAGAAGCACAGGCTAAATAGAGCCAGCAACGAGGTCGAAAGAGTCTCTGAGCCACTCTGGAGTGTGACGCACTTACTCTGGAGTGACTCGAAGTGACTCTCGACTGACTCAAACACTCTTCGGAGTGACTCGCTGCCTCTTCGGAGTGGCTGAGAGATACTCTCGACTGACTCGGAGTCACTCTTGACTGGCAAAAAGAGTCTCGCGACTGGCGGAGAGTCACTCTTGATTGACTCAGACACTCTCCGGAGTGAGTCAGAGACACTCTCGATTGGCAAACAGTCACTCTGGAGTGAGGCATAGACACTTTTTTAGGGGAAAATGAGGAAAAGCCACCTACTCATTTCGTTACTCAATTACCCAGTTATTCAGTTACTCAATTAATAACACTTATGAAAAAACTTTTACTCCTCACCACATTAAGCATCGCTTGCGTTAGTCTATCGGCGCGCAACTTCTATGCTCTATCTTCGGCGCGCAATGCCTATCGGGCAGCCGATCAAATAACCAAACAACAGGTGGAATACAAAGAACCTGGCACCGCAGGGTTGGGTAAGGTGTGGGATTTCAGCAGCGTGAGTCCCATCAACGAAGAGTACACCCTCGACTACTTTATCCCCGACTCCACCGATATGCTACGCATCTGCGGCATGGAGCACAACACCCGCTACTACTACCGCCAACAGGGCGACAGTGTGTGGGGAACGGGCTACGAAAACAACACCACGATGATGGAATACACCCGCCCCGAGTTGCGGTTGCGATTTCCATTTGCCTATGGCGATACACTCAGTAGTCGGTTCGAAGGCACAGGGCAATACGGGCGACGCATCTCCCTGAATGTAAAAGGCATCACCCGTGTAGAAGCCGATGCTATGGGTAGCCTCATCCTGCCACAGGCCGACACCATCAAGCGCGCCCTGCGGGTGCACACCCTCCGCCACTACACCCAGACGGGCAAAGACAGTGTGGAGATGGATCTCGACACCTATTCGTGGTACGCGGCAGGCATCCGCTATCCGGTGTTCGAAAGCATTCGCACCTCCATTCACAAAAAAACCTCACAGCAGAATGCAGGGGGTGAGGCTGATACGACCATTTTCAGCACATCGTTTTACTATCCACCCGAGAAACAAATCTCGCAAATACCCACCCTGCCCATTCCCACAGATAGCCTCTACGACGACGAAGGCGCAGCTGGTGTGTTCACCGAAGCAACGCTCTTCCCCAACCCCGTGGTGAGCAACCTCGTGATCAAATACAAACTGACCCGACCAGCCAACATCTGGTTTTCGGTGCACAACAGCATGGGGATTGCCTTCTCAGCTACTACACCAGAAACACTCGATGCGGGCGAACACCGCACCGTAGTGCCGATGAGTGCACTCAACCACGGCGCATACCTTATCTATGTGCATGTGGACGATATGTTGTTGAGAAGAAGTGTGGTGAAGAAATAAGATAGTGATAATGAATTAATAAATGAGATATGATAATGAAAAAATATGCTATTGTAGTCCTATTGTTGCTAACAACAGTGATCTCTAACTCACAAGAGCTAGCTACCAATCCACCTTCTGAAACGGGCTTTATTGACGCACTTAAAACGATAACCTCTGTTAATAGATTTGATTTATACACTGGTACTGTTTCGATCAATATTCCATTATATGAGTATAAAGATCAAGATTTCAGCATCCCTATTTCAATTCAGTATGCATCAAGTGGATATAAAACTTATGATCTATTAGGATGTGTTGGTTTGGGCTGGAAGTTAAATACAGGTGGGTTTATTCAAAGAAAAATCAATGGAGTACCTGATGAAGCGAATACCTTTTGTTCCAATGATCCAATTGATAAGAATGGACATGTATATCAGTCATCAAATACAAATGGATTTAAATTTTGGAGTTCTTCTTCTGGTGGTCACACTTTTATGGAACGATTAAACAATGGACAAGTTATACATAATAATGGCACAAAAGATTACAGCTTTGGTGCTGAAACTAAATTTAAAGATCCAATTTACAATGAGACATCACCTGATTTATTTACTTTTAATTTTCTTGGTCATACAGGGAAATTTATGATGAACGAAAGTGGAACATTGTCTGTCTACGAAACGTCTAAACCAGAAGGAGAATATCAAATTGACTTCTTATCATTTGGAGATACCTATCCAAACGACAAAGTAAAAATTAGAATTACTACTGGTGATGGATTTAAATATACATTTGAAGATAATTCTACTGAATATAGTAATGCCGTATCCTTATGGATGGCGTCACCGTTGTACAAAGCTCCAGCTACCTATTTTCCATTAACCGAAATAGAAGCCCCCAATGGGAGAAAAGTTCAATTTATCTACAATGCGAAAGAGTGGAACACAACTTCGTCTTTCTATTTCTCCAAAAATTCTGATTGGAATAGTGATGGTGTTGGCACTTCGGATGGCATTAGCAATGGATACTTGACAAGAAATGACATTGAATATCCAATTACTAAGATTGTAATAGATAATACAACCATTAATTTCACATACTCCGATAGAAACAATGAGATACTTGATAGGCCCAATACAATTAAAGGCACAAATACATCAAGCCTATATGTTACACGGAAATTGAGAGGAATCACTGTCTCAACTATTAGTCAAACCACTCCGATGAGAACTATTGGATTTTACTATGTATATGGAAAAGATGATGGATACAAGTTTAGTCGAAATGTGCATCTATTGGAAAGTGTGGATATTTCTGGAATGGGTACTTACAGCATGAAATATATTGATCAAGACAAAGCTTTCCCACCATTGCTTTATGGTCGAGATTATTGGGGATATTGGAATAATACAGGGGTTGTATCTGGGATGCCATCAACAACCAATGATCTTACTACAAATATTGAAACATTAAATGATCAAACCTACAATTCAAATTTCAGCACTACTTTACGAGGTATGATTTCAAAGTTAACGTATCCTACGGGTGGATATACTAAATATTATTATGAGCCACACGATTATGGACTTAAATTGGTAAAAGATTTAAGAAATGGAAAGCAGAATCAAAGTTACCTCGAGTCTGTCAATAATGAAATCGCAGGTGGAGCACGAATAAAGAGAGTAACCAACTATGCAAATGCGGCAGACAGCGTTTTTACAGATTTCATTTATCGTGATCCAACTACTCCAAATACATCTTCGGGGACACTTCTGCATACACCACGCTTTTACAGAGAAGTAAATTATAGTTATACCGTTGGGGGGCAATCACAACGGACAAGAAGAGTATCTTGGTTAAACGATTATATTGCTTCAGAAGATGGAGTCAATGTCGCATACAGTAAAGTAAAAAAGGTTTTCTCAGATGGGTCAAGCACCCTTTATACTTATAGTGATTATAATATGTTTCCAGACTTACCCCATAATAACGGCATCACCTTCAAGAAATTTGATTTTGCTACATCAGATATGGCTTATCCCAATAATTTCTTTGCAAAGAATGATTCAAGGCACAGAATAAGAGGCAAGTTACTAGCTCAACAGGATTATTCAAAAGATAATATTTTGGTACATTCTGAGGAGTACAAATATGATTTTGATAGATTCAATCGTGATTTAACAGAATCCGAAAAAACGACTTACCCATATCCTTTGCCAGCAGAGAGTAATATATACACCGTTGGCGAGGCATTTTCTTACTTTTACATACAAAAAATTTACACCAGAAGTTGTCCTTTAATTGGTGTTACAAAAACAATGTATGATGGCATAGGCGTACCGACTAAAGAAGAAACGACCTTATCTTATAACAATCTGGGACAGTTAATAAATTCTGTCATTACACTTGAAAAAGGCAAAACAAAATCGATAAAGACACGATATCCTTACGATTTAAGATCCACAAGTGGATTTCAAAATGTCTATGACAATATGTATGATAACAGATTTGTCAGTCTCCCAATAAAAACACAAACATCTATCGAAAACTCAGGTATAGTACAATTGTCTTTAAACAACTATACAAACATTGGACTTAATGGAAAGGTAATTTATAAACTGAGTGAAACAAAACTTGCTGACTTATCACATCCCATCGTTGCTCCAGATTTTAGCCCAATTATTGATGGATACCTTTATACAGATAAATCTTTCAAATACGACTCAAAAGGAAGTTTGCAACAAGTATCATACAAAAATGGAACATCTAAAACATATATCTGGGGCTACAACTACCAATACCCGATAGCTGAAATAAGTAATGCAACTATTGAAGAAGTTAAAACTGCATTAGGTACTGATCTTGAATCTTTTGCTTCAAGTTTGAATCCAAATATATATTTATTAGATGGATTAAGGAGTAAATTGCCTAATGCTCAGGTAAAAATATATAGATATAAACCACTTATTGGACTAACCTCAATAAGCGATGAGCGAAATACATCTTCAAAATATATTTATGACTCAGATGGTAAATTAGTCATCACTCGTGACAATAATCAGAATATACTTAAGGGATATAAATATAACTACCAAAATACACCTACAACAAATACGTCTAATTATTCTGCTTTAGCAGCAACTATTACAAAATCTGGATCTAATTATTATCTCAATAATGACTTAGCAACTGTTTCTGTTGAGGGAGGATCAGGCTATTTTGGCTACAGTTGGTACTTAAAGAACAGTACAGGCTCTACTTTGCAAAGTTCGATTAACAGTAACGATTATAGTTTCCCTTTTGTATGCACAGAGGTAGGATTACTCACTTTGGTTTGTGAAATTAAGGACTTGATGACTAACAACATGATCTCTACTTCAAAGCCATTGACATACACCTACGTTCCTTTATCGGGTGATGTAGTGTTCGATACAAATAATTTTTTCGCACACTCGCTCAGTGGAAGTGGCGGTTTAACAGCAAGAGCCTCTTTAGTTAATCTCACGGGAGGATCAGCAAGTAAATATTATAGCTGGACTTTATTTGATTATTCAACTGGTGCCACAATCTCACAGCTAACCACTGGCAACGCAACAGCAACTTTTGATTTTATATGCCCTGAAGTAAAATCATACAAAGTCCAATGTGTAGTTGTCGACAACGGTGCGAATACTAGTTTAACTATTAATAAACTAATAACAACCAAGTAATACAATTTCACTAATATAGACTATACGATTATGAAATATAAAGCAAGATTTGTGATACTTATTGTGTGGATGCTTTATCCACTTACAGTAATTCTGTCTCAAAGCATAAATCAAAACTATGTTGTTGTAACGTCTCCAACACAAGAAATTGGAGACCCTTCGGCATTAGCGTCAAGCAATTCACTCTCCATTATTCAATATTTCGATGGATTGGGACGCCCTATAGAAACTGTAAAAAGAAACTTTACACCAACTGGCAAAGATTTGGTAAATACGCGAATTTATAATAACATTGGGCTCGATTGGCAACAATGGCTTCCAGCGGCATCTGTCAATACTGACGGCTCGTTTGTTGATCCAATATCGTTTCAGTCCACTCAAAAAACAGCTTATGGAGATAATAATCCATATGCTCAAATAGAATATGAACCTACCCCTCTAACTCGAACAACAGGTCAATATGGGGCAGGGGCGGTTTGGTATGCCAACAGCAAGAAAGTGGCAACCGCCTATCAGACTATTGCCGCCAACGAGGTAGCCTACTATTACGTGAACAGCAGCGACAAGCTGCAACGGGCAGGGTATTACGATGCCGCCACACTATACAAAACAGTAGTAACAGACGAAGATGGCAAACCTACAACCGAATACAAAGACAAGCAGGGGCAAGTTGTAATGAAGCAAAACAGCACCGATGTACGCACCTACTACGTGAACGACGACTTCGGTCGCCTACGCTACGTAATACCTCCTTCGGCAGCCGACCTACTCACTGCCGATGGTGTGATAGAAGACAACAGCGGTGCACTGATCAATTATGGCTACCTCTACCAATACGATGGTCGCGGCAACTGCATTTACAAAAAGCTGCCCGGCTGCTACCCCATCTGGATGGTGTATGACCGCGCCGACCGACTGGTGCTTTCGCAAGACGGCAACCAACGCCAGAAGAAGCAGGCTGACAAAAAACAGTGGAGTGTGACCAAATACGATGTGCTGGGGCGGGTGCTCTACACCGGTATCACCTACATCGATAGCCTGAAAACTCTCCCTATTTTGTGCGCAGATTACAAAACGCAATTGATTACTGAAACCTACGATGGCAGCACGTCGTTCTACAACACGGGCTACACCTGCACAGGCAGCGTCGCTGCGGTGCAACCTCTCACTGTCAACTACTACGACAGCTATGCGTTTACCTCGCTGACTACTGGTGGCAGCTCGCTAGCCTATGTCACACCACCCACGGGCTTTGATGTGCGATACAACAACGCCAAGGGATTGCTCACAGGGTCGCGCACCTACATACTCGACCAAGCAGGCACCAACTACACCGCCAATGCACTCTACTACGACGACCGCGGGCGCGTGGTGCAATCGCGCGCATCGAACCACCTCGGAGGCTTCGATGTGGTCCATAATCACTACAGCTTCACAGGAAAGGTCAAGCAAACCCTCAAGGAGCACAATATAGCCGGCACTACACCTATACCCGAGCTATATACCTACACCTACGACAATGCCGATAGACCGCTACTCACAACGTATAAATTCAGTACCCAAACCCCAGTGCTGTTATCAGATCTGCGTTACGACGAACTCGGACGATTGCAGACCAACTACCGACACAACAATGCAGATACCCTCACCTATGCCTACAACATCCGCAATTGGTCTACGATGCTCAAAAGCAGCTATCGGTTTACAGAAATGTTGTATTACAACGGGTTCTCAGTATCGCAAGCCACCCCGTGCTACAACGGCAATATCGCCTACTCTACTTGGAACTATGGCTCATCAAAACGGGCATACACCTACAAATACGATGCTTTGAACCGCCTGACTAATGCCGATGGCTATCAGCTTGTAGGCTCTTCGTTCTTCAATTTGGGATACAACGAAGCGTTCACCTACGACAAGATGGGAAATATAAGGGCTCTGCAAAGAAAGAAAGGAACTGTACTGATTGACAATCTGGGAAATTACAACGACAACCTTATTGGCTATAATGGCAACCAAATGATGGCTGTGACCGACTACGCCGGATCGCAAAACCAATACGCCACCAAAGAGTACAACAACAAAAATTTGATCACCAACGACTTTGCCTACGACAATAATGGCAATATGAAGCAAGATTTAGACCGCGATATTGTGACAATCCGGTATAATATCTTAAATTTGCCAGACCTCATTCAGTTTAAGAATGGGAATCAAATAGTAAATAAGTACGACGCCAGCGGGCGGAAACTTCACAGCGAATATTACACATTATTGACTCCATTGGCTGTTCCCCTATCAGCAGGGCAGATAGTCGCATCCAGCTATTTGAATTCCAACTATAGTTATATCAATGGTACAGATTATGTGGGTAGTGTAGAGTACGTCTTTTCGAACGATGGTGGCGACTATCAGTTCGATTTGGATAAAGTATTTAATGCAGAAGGATACGTTATTCCTGTGCTTGGTGTACCGCAATATTATTACTATCGTAAGGATCACTTGGGTAATAATAGAGAAGTTTGGTGTGCTACAACAAACAAAACAGTGCAGCAAACTCAGTATTACGCAAGTGGATTGCCATGGGATGTTGGTATAGGAGCATCTGTGCAAAATCGCAAGTATAACGGCAAGGAGTTTATCGAGATGCACGGGTATGATACGTATGATTATGGGGCGAGAGGATATTATCCTGCAACTGGTAGGTTTAGTACAGTGGATCCATTGGCGGAAAAATATTATAGTATTAGTCCATACGTATATTGCACGAATAATCCAGTGAATGCTATAGATAATAATGGGAAGGACGTTTTATTTGTTTTTGGGAATTTTAGCGTAGGTATTGCCTATGGATATGGTTTATTTGGCGTACAACAAACAGGTTTTGCCTATGACAACTACGGAGAAACTCATTTTTTAGTTTCTGGATATATTGATATTGCTAATCAAGATTTAACAAACCCTACCAATCAAAATGTAGTTCTAGGTGCTGAGATATCATTATCAGGCGGCGTATCTTATGACTGGAAATCAAATACATTTTTAGAATCTTTATATGGCTCAAATCAGGCTTCGTTCCCTGTCACAGCACCTCATTTAAAAACCTCAGCTGGCATTTCATTAGGAATTAGCGAGCATTCAGCCTCAGTTGGTATTGGACTTTCCTATGGCGCTTCAGTTAGTACTATGGGGATGACAGTTGATCAGTCGATATCTTTATCTCTCTATGAAGCTAATCAAGTTTCTTCTTTGGCAAAAGGTGTCATAGGTTCGACCTGGTTAGTTGGATATCCCGAAGCAATATACACGAGTGGTCATCTTACAGGATTTACTACAAATTTATTTACTAAAGATGTAGATGGAAATTTGATTAATACTGGGATACATATATATAGTAACGCTACTTATAAAGGAAATATGGGTCAACCCAATAATATATGGATGTCAAAGAGTTATAAAAATTCAATTGATTTATTAACAGATGGAGAAGATGGAGGATATGAAGATGACTATGGTGAATAAAACAGCTTTGTACATATTGATAGCTATTGGAGTAGGAATTGTATGGAATATTATTGGTTATCACATTGAAAAATCGTTTCGAGGAAATGTGATGTCTAAAAAGAAGATGTACTGCTACGAACAGTATCATGATAGTGTTGTAAATCCAGTATTATATACTGATTACTTAAAAGACGCAGACTCTTTGGTAGCCTATTATCATAATATTGAAAATGGCAATCTGACGCCAAAGATTACATTCCCTTTTTCAATGCTGCCCTACGATACTTGCGTTTATGTGATGGGATACGAACGAGATTCACTCATCGTTGATGTTATTTGTTATTACGATTGGGGCAATACCGGAAGTTATCGAAGAGGGTATGTGTATAGAAATACTCTACATTCAAATCCCGCTCCTAAAAACAGATATTAAACAATAAATGTATGATTAGTTTTAAATTTATTTCTGAAACGACGATTTATTTAGTAATATTATCGTTATGGTACTTGTCTATTTATTACCGAATTAAAACGATTCGTTTGCGGTTTAAGATGAAGGAAGCGAAAAAGATTGACACAAGAAGTCTATCTATGGCAGCTATTTTTAGTTTTTGTCTTTGGTTTGTTCCATTATATAAATACAGAGAACTTGGCAATTTGTTGCACAATCGGTATGTAAAAAAATGCAATCTGTTCTTGTTGTTGTGGATTATTTCAGTGATTCTATTTTATTGCTTATAAAACCCCCGTCGCCTCGGATAGGTAATGTTTCAGATTTGGTGTTACATCGATAATGCGCTATAAATCAATAATGATTTGTGAAAATTGAATAAGGAATGTTGGTAGAAATGCTCACCATTTTTTTTAAATAAAGGGCAAGAAAAGTTTTCTAGTTGATTCGTAATTCGGCTAGGTAGTGATAATGATCATCCTCATAGAGTTTTTCACATGAGAAGCCGTTTTCAGAGGCCAAATGACTTAGGGTATCGAAATCGACATAGATCCAATCGAACGGAACGCCTCTAAATTGACCAAAATCCATCCGGTAGGTCATTTCGCCATAATAGTTACCGTTCAAGTCAATGAGTGCGCTGCCATCGTCTTCGACGAACATATAGATGATGTTGGACGAATCAAGGATTACTTTCCCGCCATCGGCTAACATGGTTTTGCATTGCGAAAAGAAAGAGGTGAAATTCTGCATGCGCTCTACGATTCCCACCCCATTCATCAAAAAAAGCAGTGTATCGAACTTCTCGCTCCTCATCGTAAAGAAGTTTTGAAGGCGAACATCGGAAACGCCACGCGCTTTCATCACCTCAACCGCACCTTCTGAAATATCAATAGCAGTAGTCTCCAAGCCTAGATTCTGAAGAAACAGCGCATGGCTGCCTGCTCCAGCACCCACATCGAGCACTCTCCCCACGCAACGACTGAGCGCAAGTTGCTCAATCTCAGGCATGGCTTCGTACGAGCGAAAAAAGAGCGAAATATCCCATTTTTCTGTAGCGGCTATGTCGCTAAACACGCTGAACTTTGCGCTTCGCTTTCCGCTCCAATAGGCTAAAAGCCCTTTGCCATAAGCATCTCTATCAATTTTCTTCATACTTAATGTGTATTCAAGCCCCTCTTTTGGAGGGGTTGGGGAGGCTTCTACTGTTTTCGCTCGATTTCGCGAAGGTTGTCCATTTTTTTCTTTTCGAGGAATCCGTAGATGCCTTCGAGGTGCTCGGTCACTTTCTTGTGGCTGAATTCATACACTTTGGTCACCAATCCGTCGAGAAAGTCGCGGTCGTGCGAAACCACAATCAATGTTCCGTCAAAGTCGTTCAACGCAGCTTTCAGTATATCTTTGGTCTTCATATCGAGGTGATTGGTCGGCTCATCGAGTATCAGCAGATTGACAGGTTCGAGCAACAATTTGATCATTGCCAAACGTGTCCGTTCGCCACCAGACAACACTTTTACTTTTTTGGCAGATGCCTCGCCACCAAACATAAATGCACCCAAGAAATCCTTCACCTTTGTGCGAATATCTCCCACCGCCACATCGTCGATCGTTTGAAAGACAGTGAGATTTTCATCGAGCATCGAAGCCTGATTTTGAGCGAAATAGCCAATCATAACGTTGTGTCCGAGGGTCAGTTTGCCTTCGAAATCGATCTCTTTCATAATGGATTTCACCAAGGTTGATTTTCCTTCACCATTTCTACCCACGAAAGCAACTTTCTCGCCTCGTTCAATCGTAAAATTGGCATTCTTATAAACAATGTGATTCCCATACGTTTTACCAAGACCTTCTGCCACAACAGGATATGTGCCTGAACGAGGCGAAGGCGGAAAACGAAGCCTCAACGCCGAAGTATCTTCTTCGTCCACTTCCAAGATTTCGAGTTTTTCAAGCATCTTCACCCGCGAGCCTACCTGATTGGTTTTCGAATAGGTTCCTTTGAAACGCTCGATAAACTCCATATTCTCAGCGATCATCTTTTGTTGCTCCTCGAACGCTTTTTGTTGGTGAATTCTGCGGTCTTTGCGCAATTCGAGATAGGTAGAGTAATTGACTTTGTAGTCGTATATTCGACCCATGGTGACTTCGATCGTACGAGTCGTAATATTATCGACAAAAGCTCGGTCGTGCGAAATCACAATTACCGCTTTTGCATTGTTTATAAGAAAATCTTCGAGCCACTGAATCGAGTCAATGTCGAGGTGATTGGTCGGCTCATCGAGCAGTATCACATCCGGTTTTTTGAGCAATATCTTCGCCAGTTCAATCCGCATACGCCAACCACCACTGAAATCTCCAGTTGGGCGGGTGAAGTCTTCGCGTTCAAAACCTAATCCTAGTAAGGTTTTTTCTACTTCTGCATCGTTGTTTGATGTGTCAGCAGAATAGAATTTTTCGCTGAGGGTTGATACCTTCTCAATCAGTTCGTAGTAGCTCTCCGAGTCGTAATCAGTACGTTCCGATAGCTCCAGATTTGCAGCTTCAAGTTCTTTCTCCATCTCCATCATGTGCGAAAATGCACGAGACGTCTCGTCGAACACCGAGCGATCGTTTTCTGTCATCAAATGCTGTGGCAAATAGGCAATTACAGCCTCCTTTGGTGCTGAAACCTTCCCGCGATTGGGCTGTCTATCGCCCGCTAATATTTTTAGAAGCGTAGATTTACCAGCACCGTTCTTGCCCATCAATGCGATGCGGTCTTTCTCGTTTACTACAAATGATATATCTTGAAATAGTGTTGTCCCACCAAATTCTACTGTAAGTCCGTCTACTGAAATCATAGTCTGTTTTTAGTTCGGGTGCAAAGATAGACACATTTGCCGAAAAAAGGGCATGTTGTTAGTGGCATTAAAAAAGGTCAGACAATTTTGTCTGACCTTTCTTTTTGGTTGATTTAATAAATTTCAATAGGATTACGATAACCATCTTTATCTTCGTACCAATCTTGATATTCTAAACCATCACTCTCGGCCCATCTGATTAAATGCAAGTAAGCATTATTCAGTGGAGAATGTTCGATTGGATACTTGAATCCTTGAAGAATATTGATAGCCCAAGGCAGATTGTTTACAGTTTTGTAGTAACGACTGTTGATGACAGAACTGTCATCTTTCGTGCCAAGCAGACTTAAATTTGCAAGTGTAGTTGGCACTCTGTCTGCTAAGTGAATTTCTACACCACGTTGTTTATCCGCAATAATATAGAAGTTAAATGCACTTGATGGCAATTGGCTCAACAAAACTGTTCCGCCAGATGGAGCAACGCCATCTTTAAGGAAGGTTAGTTTGACGTTCACTGTTTGATAAGGAATAAACGATGCAGATTTTTCAGTATTAACACCTACACTACCCCCAATTGGCGGCATCACATTATAGAAGTTGTCGAACACAATACAATTGGCATACGTCTGACCACTTTCTAAACCATTGGCCGCTAAAGAGATGTAAGAAGCATCGCTGTAGTTTGCACCTGTCACTGATGTGATCTTATCTGGTGCAATGTTGTCTAATTGAAAGCCAAATCCATTTTTATAAGCTGCTCCAGATGCTTTCAGTGTGAATTGACCTAACACCTCTACAACTTGGTTTTGTGCATTTGTTACAGTATTAATATTGTAATCGACCACCACATCATTAAAATCGTAATCAGCTATTGTAGGCCAATTGTCTTCGAATGCCAATGTGCCGCTTGATGCAGCAGCAGGATAGTAAGTATTATAGGCTTTATAAGGATCATTCGGATATTGATCATTTGTATCAGCTACTCCATCGCCATCTGTATCTACAATCATAGCTTTAGGCAAACAGTTGTTTGATGGATCTGACCAATATTCTCCTGGTATCACAATATCATCCGCAATAGCTCTGTTATTGCCACCAGTTCCTACAAAACTAATTTGGATTTTGTAGGCAGTGGTTGCATCATTTGCAATTTCCGAAGGTATTGGAATGCTAAGCGACTGTAATGCGGTGGACATACCATATCCTCCTGAAGTTCCTGGGAAGTTGAATGTGTAAAAAGTAGTATACGTACCTTCGCCATAAGGCGCTCCAGCACTATAGGGAATGTATGTTACTACAACCTGTTTCGTAGTGCCTGTATTATTTTCAAGTTTAACTTTCATGGTTATATCTCCAGAACCTATTTTCATCCATGGAGTTTTCACCCATGAGCTGCTAATTGAAGGATTCGACATCGAGTTGCTTCTCACTGACCAAGTTCCTGAAATAACCAGACCTGCAGTATTGGTATAACCTGTGGCACCAAACCCCCAGCAATTTCCTTGCTCAATAGCACGATTGCCCGACTCACAGTTTAATGTTACTTGCGCTGTTACTGTTGCTGAAATCAAAACAAGTCCAGCAATTATTAGTTTTGTTTTATATATCAGAGTTTTCATGGTACATATTAATTATTGTCAGTAACAATGGGAATAAAAGAAAAACTAGCTTTACCATCTTTGATGGTAGCAGTCTGTTCGATTGCGCCAAACTTCAGTTTCAACTCTTTGTCAATTGCTGGTACTTCGATTGACAATAGATGGTTTTGAGACATTAAATGAAAACCTGAATAGTAAGTGCTTGTATTATCACCAATGGTAAGAGTAGACTTTACAGGCTGAAGCGTAGGGAGCCCAGTAATATCAACGGTCACTGTTTGAGAAGTTCTCCATTGAAAGTCTTTAGGAGCAATAAGTTCATTCATACTTTTTGCGTTATTTGAAGGGGCAAATTCTTCTAATTTGTCGTTAACGCAACTAGAAAGGAAAAGGATGACAGTTACAAACAATGCCATCCTCAAAAATCGATTCTTTCTCATTTTTAGTTTTTTTTGGTGATGAAATAAATAAAAAACCTACCAATTTAACAAAATATTTTATCGAGTGTATATTTTTTGAATTTTTAATACAAATTAGAAGAAACCCTATATCCTACCCCATTACTATACCAATCGGAGAATTCAGCACCAGAGGTTTCGGCCCAACGAATCAAATGTAAATATGCTTCATCAATAGGGACTCGTTCAATCGGGTAATCAAATCCTTGTATCACATTAATTGCCCAAGGAAGGTTATTTTGTGTACGATAGAATCTGCTTGACCCAGCAGAATCATCGTCTTGTTGACCAAACAAACCTCTATTTGCCAAACTTGTAGGAACTCTATCCGGAAGATGTATTTCAACACCTCTATTTCTGTTTGCAATAATATAGAAATTATACACACTAAATGGCAAGTCACTCAACAAAACAGCACCTCCCGATGGGACAACACCGTTGTCGATAAAAGTAATCGTTGTGGTGATTGTTTGTGGTGTGACTCTTGAGATACCTTTTTCTGTATTCACGCCAACTTTGCCTACTTGACGAGGCATAATGCTGTAAAAATCATCAAACACGATACAATTTGCAAATGTCTGATTATTCTCCAAACCCTTTGAATCTAATGATATATATTGTGATGAAAGATGACTTCCTGTAACCGTGGTTATTTTGGAAGGAGAGATATTATCTAATTGAAACCCAAAGCCATTGTTGTATGATGCTCCTGAAGCTTTCAAAGTAAATGTTCCAATCACCTCTACAACTTGGTTTTGAGCATTGGTAACAGTATTAATATTGTAATCCACCACTACATCGTTGAAATCGTAATCTGCTTTTGTTGGCCAGTTATCTTCGAATGCCAAAGTGCCTTGATTATTGATTGATGGAAAATTATTGTTATATGCTCTGTTCGCATCAGTTGGATAATCGTCATCAATGTCGATAACGCCATCTCCATCTTGATCACCCAATGCATCTTCTACAATTCTTTGGCGAGAAGTTGTCTTTTGTTGAGAAGCAAATTTAGAAAAATCGATTACAGCTTTACCTCCAACAATAGACACCGTTTGAACACTGCCATTAAATTTTACTGTAAAACTAGTTTCGTTTGATGGAATCGTCAATTTAATTTCTTGATTTTTAGAATTCGAATGGAGAGCTTTGTAATAACTGCTTTTTGAACCTGAAATTGATAATGTAGATTGTATTGAATTGGATGTCACCGTCCCCTTAAAAGAAACTGAAACCGACTGGCTGGTTGTCCAATTAAATCTAAGAGGAGCAACCATCGCGTTCATATCTTTGGCATCAGTGGTAGGGCCTAGATCATCAAGCGAGTAATCCATACAACTCGAAAAAGCTCCAATTGAGGCTAAGATAAATATGGTAATAAAATTTTTCATCAGCGGTTGATTCAACAGATTAAACTTTAAACTATATTAGCCCTTTTCAAGAAAGAACATAACAAAGTTACAAAACAAAGCAGAAAAAACAAAGCAAAAGTGTTAAATATTACTACAAATAGAAAAAAGTATATCAAGAATATAAAAACTTCAGTCTAGTCTCAACAATGCAATGGATTTTTCATTTATAGAAATTTCGTTCAAAAGCATTAAACTCGCTTTTACCAAGAATTATGCGTAGCCAAGTTGCCTTCAAGAAGCCAAATCCATAGCCAAAAAGTTGAACAAATGAGGCGGGAATAGACAGCAACCCAACCTTCAAACTTTTGTTGCTTAACGATGAATCGATGCCAATAATTGTAGCATAAAGCAATATAGGAACCCACATCAGAAAATTATAAACACCACCGAGCAAGAACGAAATCACAGCAACAGTAAAAACTGCGGGAAGAAGGTGTACAATTTTAAGTGAATCGGGGTACTTCTTGTAAAGATTAATGCGTGCAATTCCTGAATTAAATACCTGTTTATAGAATTTCCGTAAATCGACTCGACGTTTGTGAAAAACCCAGGCTTCAGGGAAAAGCCGCACTCGATATCCTGCGTTGAATAGTCTTATGCTGAAATCAATATCTTCCCCAAAGCGCATTTTCGAAAATCCATTCAGTTTTTGAAACACTTCGGCACTGATTCCCATATTAAAACTTCTCGGGTAGAATTTATCTAACTTTTTCTTTCCTCCACGAATGCCACCAGTCGTAAAAAAAGAAGTCATACTGTAGTTTATCGCCTTTTGCATAGGAGAAAAAGAGTCGTGCGCTCTGTCGGGTCCGCCAAATGCATCACACGAATTTGTAGTTAGCTCTTTCGTTACTTCAGCAATGTAATCGGGAGGAATGATACAATCAGAATCTAGAATTATGAAAAAATCGCCATTGGCTCGCTCGGCTCCATAATTACGCGATTCGCCTGGACCAGAATTCGGTTTAAAGAAGTAAAAAAGAGTTAGTTTCTCCTCATATTGTTCCACAATATGCCGACAAGTCACCGACGAGCCATCTTCTACTACAATGACTTCGAAATTGGTCATTGTTTGTTTGGTGAGGCTTTCGAGCAGTTCAGCAATTTCTTGCGGACGATTGTAGACTGGTATGATGATTGAAAAAAGCATGCTTTCTGTTTTTATTTGCCAAATATAGAAAAAATATCTGAGTCGAGCGAGTGCATTTTTATCGGCTAATATAGACGTAGGTTAATGCCCCAGCAATGTAACCAAGTGTAGCAAGCCAAGAAAACCGCTTGAAATAGTATCCAAAAGTAATCTTTTCCATTCCCATCACTGCAACGCCAGTAGCTGAACCTATTATTAGCAAACTACCACCAGTCACGGCACAATAGGCTATAAATGTCCAGAAATCGCCATCGGTCACAAAATGACTGAGATGTGGCGCATTTGTCCCACTCTGTTCTATCACAGGATACATTCCCATCGTACCAGCTACCAAAGCCACATTATCAACAAACGACGACATGACTCCCAAAATAAAACTCACAATATAGGGACTACTCACTTTCGAATCGATCCACATCGAAATGTCGCCAAGCTGACCAGCAAAACGCAAAGCTGCTACCGACATCAAGATGCCCAAAAAGAAAAGAATGGTTGGCAAATCAATCATAGAAGTCAATCGAGAAACATTCAATTTCTCTTTTTCTTCGATTGTATCTATATTTCGGTAAAAAAGGTCGGTGACAATCCAAAGTAATACAAGGCCAAACATCACACCCATAAAAGGAGGAAGTCCCGTTAGCTGTCGAAAAAGTGGAACCAATGCCAATGACAGCATACCAATAATAAGGATTGTAAGTCTTCGACCTGTGTTCAACTGTGGAATTTGACGATTCTCCTCCAAAATAGCGGAAGGTGACTCCCAAGCAGCATTTGGTTTAAATTGAAAGGTTAGCAACGACAACGGAACTATCATAGATACAAAACCAGGCAAAAAGAGGTGAGTAATTTGATGAAGCGCAGAGATATTTCCTCCAGTCCAAAGCAAAATAGTGGTGACATCGCCAATTGGAGAAAACGAACCACCTGCATTTGCCGCAATAATCACCATGGAGGCAAACGTAAGTCTATCTTCTCGATGATCTGGAATCAGCTTACGAAGCAGTGCTATCACTACAATCGCACAAGCCATATTGTTGATTAGCGCTGCCAAAAAGAAGGTCATCAACGAAATGATCCAAAGTAGTTTTCGCTTATTTCGGGTTTTTATATAGCTCGAAACCGCTCGAAAACCACCGTGAGAGTCAATCATTTCAATAATTATCATCACACACATCACGAAAAAGAGTGTCTGTGATACATCTCCCAAACTCTTCAAAATGGCGTCTTCGACAATAAAACTATGGAACTGATCGATTAGAGGTAATAAGGCAATCTTGGGATTATGTGTGAGAAACTCCTCAAAATAGACATTTGTGTGATTTCCAAGAATATTCACGGAATCAAAAACAAACAATCCCCACAGAAGCAGAGCCATCAAAAGTGCAGACGCAGCTTTGTTGATGTGTAATTTTTCTTCGAAAGCAATTGCTAAAATGCCTATCAGAAAGATTATCGGCATTAAAGTGTAGATCATAATTCCGGCTTTTGTACTTTCGAGCAAATATACACAGAATCAGATTCTTTAATCCAATATCGATGAGAAAAATCTCAATGTTTCAATATCCTTGAGGCACAATCTCTTTGCCATTAGAATCCTTTGGGTTCTTATCCTTCGGTTTGTTTTTCACCAATTTCTTTGGCTTTTGTAATTCGAGTGGTTGAGCAGTGACATTCCACTCCTGTTCCACGTCCCAATTTGCGCGAAGTTCGAGGAGAGAATTATAATAATAGACCTCTTCGGGTTGGAGTTTTTTGGCGTAATTGCCAGTGTCCCACTTGAAGTCATTGTTCTTATCGACAACCAATCGAGCATAGAAGCTACCTGGAGTAGCATAGTAAAATTCTGCCGTACCGTTTATCACTGGCTCTCGGCGAACAGGCTTATCCGATTCGTTAAGTAACTCCACAAATGCGTTACCCGTAAAGCCCGCAACTTTCAGAAATAGGCTCGAGTATTGCTCTAGACTTTTCACTTTGAAGCTCTTCTTTATGGCGTTGTTGCACAAGCCATTAATACCCAAAAACGCAGCTGAATCAATTCTCAAACGATACTCCTGATCGGGTGTCCACTTGTATCGAATATGGTATTGCCTGATGTTCAACGAATCGCGCTCGAAAGTTGTTTTAACCGGTCGCCAAAGTGTATCTTTTCTCTCCTCAAGACGAATATCCCCAAAAGCAATGCTGTCGAGCGGAACAGGCATCATAAAAACCAAATCGTCGTAGACATCTATCACTGGCCCAATTTTTGGGTCAACAGCAAGCGATGGTTTCTCTACCTTTGTCGCCTCATCGTCTTTTTTCTTCTTTTTGACAATCACTTTCGGATCGTGAAACACAAAACTCAGCGTATCGGTTTGCGGTGAAAGGTTTTTTAACGAATCGGTTTTCAGGTAATGCGCTTCGAGGAGTAATGTATCTTGCTTATAAATAGTGGAGTCGCGCAACCAATAAGTGAGCGTATCGTTCGTAGCAGTGTGCTCTAAGATTGACCAATCTTTAACTCTAAAATTCAACGGACGAACAGTTGGTAAATCTTTTGAAGCAGTTGCAAATTTCAGTGTCAATTTATTGCGCTGTTTGCGCTCATACTTATCGAGGTACTGCGCTTTATATTTTTCATTAAAAGATCTCAGAATCAAATTTTCGGGCAAAAATCTAGTCCGTTTCACCTGAATGACCGAATCCTTTTCTCCTTTCTTTTTTCCGCGAATTGTATCGGGTGCTTGATAGTAAGTGTAATTGGGCACAATGATTGAATCGGAAAACGCGATATCTTCGCCGGCTTGATCAAATTTAAAGTCGCGATTGGCATCTTTAAGACCATAGATACGGTAGCGACCTGCAGCCACGTTTCGAATTCTGAATTTTCCATACACATCGGAGCGTGTTACTCTGTCGAAAGGCGTTTTCACAAATGCAGAGTCGTCAAGCAATTTATGCAAACCAACATACATTCCCGTAATCGGTTCTAAATCGGCAGCATTTAGCAAGGTACCAGCCACTTCGAGCGAATCGATTTGCGATCCGGTGGAGAATGACAAAGCAAAATTGTTGAATGGATTTTTCTCGTTGTTATCAACAATCGCATCGGAGAAATCGATGGTGTAAGTGCTATTTTTGCGTAGACTATCTTTAAGCTCAACGATAATTTTGCGCCCATTCGTAGAGATTTCTGGCATATCGAGCTGAGGTGGAGATACTGTCACTTTGTCGGATGCATTTTCAACCAACACGATTTCGTCGAACTCCAACTCAATCTTTTTTTTGTTGAAATTCGCCTCTCCTTGCTTCGGAGTGCTCTTTATCAATTTAGGCGGTGTTACGTCGACCAAACCACCCGTCGGACGACCAATATTGGCGCAGGAAACTGCAAGAAAAATATAGACGAGAAAAGAACAAATCCGAAGTAAAAAATTCATCTTTATAAAAATGCTTTGCGATTCATACTATAATCAGACGACAAAAATAGGCAATTAGAATCATTTTCTACTCAAAATGCGGTGACCAATCCTACAATAAAGGCATTTCTTTTTGTCGCAATAGTCGCGTTGAAGTTGTATGATCGCCTGCGAATCGAATGCCGAAGCCACCTCTACGCCTACACCACGCCACTCGCGTACAATACTATTCTCTTCCGAAGGCAAGGTTTCGAGCAGAGCGACGGCTTGTTCGCACAACTCTTCGTTGCCTGTGGCTCTACCGTAAGCAAACATCATCGGCACCACTGCATTGATAAACGCCACTTGCAAAGCCGTTTTCCCAATGCGTTTTGTTTTGGAGTTCGACTCTGAAGTGAAATCGTAGTGGGTCTGCCAATAGGCTGATGGTTCAATATTCATCATCGCATAAAACGCTTCAGGAGTTTTGATCTCCATCGCTTTCGAGAATAGTGACGGTGTCTGATGATAAAGTGCTGCCATTTGTGCCAAACGAATGTGCGGAAAATTTGCTGGACGCAAACGCAGAAATCGCCACGCCTCTTTGTCAATCGGTTTTAGTGAGAACTTATTCTGAAGAAAGTGATATTCGCGCTGCAATAAAATCAAGTAAGAATTATCAGGATTTTCTTCATCGAGCAAACCTGCTTGTCCAAAAAAGAACGCCTCGATTTGCAACAACGAATCGGCATGTTTTTGCACAAAACCAAGCGGCAAACTGCGCGCCATTCGCTCAAATGCATCGTTGTTCACACCAAGACCGAAGCTGCGCAACAGCGTTACATAGAATGCCTCCTCCCAATTTTGCCTGTTTTGGTCTAACAGTTGCTGTATAGCCTCCGTTTTTCGTTCCAATCGCTCAGTCAGCAGCGCATTTTTCCAAGACGAAAGGAGAAAACCGTCTATATCCTGCAACTGGTTCCGACACGGAATAGAAGATGCTGCAGCCACCAAATACGTGTAATGGTCGCGAACATTGTCCGGAAAAGGCAAAACTAATTGAGGAATCGGCTCACCATTCGTACGATAAAGTTCGGCATCGCACACTTCAACCACATTCAAAATCACCGAGTCGTAACGCTTATCGTTTTGGTGACCGTGCCTCAACCAATCCGACGAACGCAAATGCACCTCCACATTCCCTGCCCAAACCGTATCACCAAGTTTCACTTTCGCATTGAAAAAATCGGGACCAGCATCTCGATTTTGCATTCCACCATCGATAATTTCGACCAACTCGCCACTCACCGTTTTCAAGTCGTGACGTGCAAACAAACCATATTTCCAGATATATTGAAACAACTCTTCCATAGCTTACGAGTAACAGTTTAGACCGGATTTTCAGAAACACATCCCATTTTTCGTTGAGAAATCCATATATTTGCAAATTAAATAAAAAACGAGGGATATTTTATCCCAAAATAGAATATAATAATCAGTTTTCAACAAAATTACCGTTATGAAGATAGCATTGATCGGATATGGCAAAATGGGCAAAGAGATTGAACAAATAGCCATCAGTCGTGGTCACGAAATTGTAAGTATCATTGATGTAAATAATCCGGAAGATTTCAGCTCCGAGGCATTCAAGAGCGCAGGAGTAGCAATCGAATTCACCGCACCGTCGGTGGCTCTTACCAACTACCGCAAATGTTTCGAAGTGGGAATGCCCGTAGTCGCTGGCACAACCGGTTGGCTCGAGCATTTGTCAGAAATAAAAGAGGCTTGTGCAAACGGAAATACGTTTTTCTATGCGTCGAACTTCAGTATCGGAGTCAATATTTTCTTTGCGGTAAATAAACATTTGGCGAAAATCATGAATCAGTTTCCCGACTACGACGTTCGTATGAAAGAGATTCACCACATTCACAAACTGGATGCGCCAAGCGGAACAGCCATCACACTGGCAGAAGGTGTAATCGACAACGTGGATCGCAAAGACAAATGGGCATTGACCGACAATTCGAACAGCGCAAACGAGTTGGCAATTGAGGCCCTTCGCGAAGGTGAAGTACCTGGTTACCACTCCATTATTTACGATTCGGCAGTAGACAATATCACCATCACGCACGATGCCAAAAGTCGGAAAGGATTTGCTTTGGGAGCCGTTGTGGCAGCTGAGTTTACAGCAGGCAGAAAAGGGTTCCTAACGATGGACGATATGCTGAAGTTTTAAACTATCATTCAAAAAATTGTAATTGATAAAAAAGATGAAGAAATTTGCATTGAAACAGTGGATAAAATTCACAATAGCAGCCATTTGCTACATTCTCTTTTCGTTTTGGGTTGGCAATCTGTGGTTGCTTATTGGCTTGCCTTTGGTGGTCGATATTTACCTGACCAAATACATTCCATTTACATTCTGGAAAAAATGGAAAAACTCACCAGCTAAAAAAGTGATGGAGTGGGTCGATGCCATTGGTTTCGCCTTGATTGCAGTCTATTTTATCAACACATTTTTCTTCCAAAACTACAAAATTCCAAGTTCTTCGCTCGAAAAGACATTGTTGGTGGGCGATTTCCTTTTCGTAAGCAAAGTCAGCTTCGGTGCTCGTGTACCAAACACGCCGCTTTCCTTTCCATTAGCACAACACACATTGCCAATTTTGGAGTGCAAATCGTACATCGACTGGCCTCAATGGAAATACAAACGACTGAGCGGATTTGGCAAAGTGGAGCGCAACGACATCGTGGTTTTCAACTTTCCTGCAGGAGATACCGTTCCTCTGAAGGTGCAAAACCCTGACTACTACAACTCTTGTCTTCAAGAGGGAATTCAGCAGATGCAAATGATGGGGAATTACTTCGACAAGAGCAAGATGAGCTATTCAGACTATGCAAATCGCTGTTTGGCTGCAGGGCGCGAAGTGGTAAAGAATAATACGGAGAAATACGGTAAACTCGTCTTCCGACCTGTAGATCGACGTGAGAATTACGTAAAACGCTGTGTAGGTTTGCCGGGCGATGTGTTGCAAATTGTGAACAATCAGCTCTACATCAATACTAAAAAATCGGAGAACCCTGAACATCTTCAGTTCAACTACATCGTGGAGACTGATGGCACGTCGATTAATGAAGATTTAAGACGAGTGTTGAACATCAGCAACGAAGATTTCATTCAAAATATTACCAACGAGGAGTATCTCAAAGTGCATGGCATCACTCCAAACGCAAATGGTCAGTACAATCCTGTTTACCATTTTCCTTTGACGCAAGCGGCTCTAAACATTTTGAAAGCGCAAAAGTATGTCAAGAAGATTGTCATTGAGTCTGGCGATATTGCTTCGGGACCAACCTATCCGCTCACACTTGATAAAGGATGGACACGCGACAACTACGGTCCGATTTGGATTCCTCAAAAAGGAAAAACATTGATTCTGAAAGCCGACAACATCGCCATCTACGAACGCCCAATTCGCGACTACGAAGGCAACAAGCTCGAAGTGAAAGAGGGAAAAATATTCATCAACGGAAAGCAAACAGACCGCTACACGTTCCAAATGGACTACTATTGGATGATGGGCGACAACCGCCACAACTCTGCCGACTCTCGCTTTTGGGGCTTTGTGCCCGAAGATCACGTGGTGGGCAAACCGATACTCGTTTGGTTATCGCTCGACAAAGATCGTGGCTGGTTCGACGGCGGCATTCGCTTCAAACGAATATTTACGATAGTTCATAAATAGAATCATCCAATCATATTACAAAAGGAGAATTTGGTCGTTGGTCGAATTCTCCTTTTTTTTATCGTCAAAAAATTTGATTTGTAAAACAGAATTCTATTTTTGTAAAATAAATTAATCAAACACACTTCAATATGACACAATCACTTCGAACACCACTATTTACGCTAATATTAATCACACTCTTTTCGTGTAAATCAACTTCACACATCGCTATAGAGAATTCAAAAAGAGAAATCGTAGAAGCTGAAAAAGCGTTTGCAGAACTGACAAAGAAAGAAGGTGTAGCCGCTGCATTTCTGGCATTTGCCGACGAACATGCCGTACTCAATCGCAACGACAAACTGGTGAAAGGAAAATCAGAAATGGAAACGCATTTCGCCAAACAGTCCCTCAAAATCACCTCGCTCACGTGGACTCCCGATTTTGTAGAAGTTGCTGCCTCTGGCGATTTGGGCTACACGTATGGCGAATACCAAATTACGTACCTCAACAAAGAGGGCAAAGAGGTCTCCGACAAAGGCATCTTCCACACCGTTTGGAAAAAACAAGCAGACGGCAAATGGAAATTCGTGTGGGATTGAATCACGAATGCACAACAATCTTATACAACACCGTATTTTCAGAAATCAATGGTTTCTCGTACGCAAAAAAGATTACGCCCTTGGCTGGGGAGATGATAGAACTCAGCGTTTCACCCGTGAATGGGTCGAGCACCTTGGCCAGCAAATCACCCTCTTTCACCTCATCTCCTGCATCTCTGAAGGTGTAGAGAATGCCACCACGATCTGACTTCACAGTCACCTGATCGCTGTCGGCGATGATGTTGGAATGATATCCGGCGTGCATTGGGTTGTCAATAATCTGCATTTTGTGCATAAATCGCAAAACCGACAACCAAGCCACTTTAGCCGATGCTTTGTGCACCGAATCGGTCGTGCCAGAATAGACCGAAAATGCCTGCGTGCCAAACACCTGCCAATTGTAATTGAGGAGTGCCGTATCGTAGGGACGTGCATCGCGCACCATCACGTAAGGCAACCCGAAATGTTTCGCCAGATCTGTATCCTGATAACCCGTGTTCATCATCCGAACGTGTGGAATAAACTCGCCGGGCAGGTAGAAACTCGCCAATTGAATGCCGTATTTATATTGCTTTATCTCTTCGAATACCGCGTGAGCAATGCGTTGTGTGGTTTCACCTTTGGCGTATCCTGGAAACATCCGGTTGATGTCTGTGTTGTCCATTGCCCAAAAGCGTTTGTTGATGTTCATCGAAAAGTGATTCACGGATGGAATCACCAATATTTCGTTTCCGGGCATTATTCCGCCACGTGCCTCAATCTCCATCAAATTTTTTACAATTTGTGAGCAGATAAACTGCTGTTGCACCTCATCGCCACGGATAGAACCAACTATGGCGATGGTCTTTTCTCCTTTTCCAAACCGAAAACCCTGAATTCGAAACTCCTCTCTGTAAGGCGAATTCATTCGAAACAATATCTCTCTTTCCATTCTCTACTCTTCCTTTTGACTAAAAATACGCGCTATCAACGACCCTTCGTACACAATCGGATAGGTGCGCAACGTAAACACCACACCATCGACAGGCGAAAGCACATCTTGCAATACTGTGCCACGCAACGGATCAACAATTTGACACAGCAAATCACCTTTTTTCACTTTCATTGAATGCGAAACGGTTGGGATAATTACACCCGATGACGTGGCATTCATAAAACAGACTTCGCCTGTGGTCGAAAGCAAGGGTACAGAAATATTCGGAGCTACATCGCCTTTCCACATTCCCATAGTCGCCATCAGGTTGAAGATACCTTCTACCAATCGGTCGCCATACTCGCGAGTGATGCGCATACCAATGCCCATCTCCACCACCAGCGTTTTAGTATCGAGCACATTAAGCGAATGCGCAAGGGTGGCTTCGAGCACCGTGGCCGCATCGTGCACCCACACAAAGTCGATATTCAGCAGCTGCGCATACGGTACCAACTTATCTGCACTCTGCACATTGATGCGCACTTGCGGCATCTCTCTTAAGAAAATATTACTGGAATGAATATCAATCACCATGTCGGCACCCTTCAAATCGTCGATAATGCACGATGCCATGTGCTCAATCAGGTGACCCTCTTTATCCCCGGGAAAAATGCGATTCATATCGAGGTCGAATGCCGGAAATCCGCGCATCACCGAATCAACGCCCATTGGGTTAAGAGCGGGATAAAGCTCTACACTGCCTGACAGCAGATGCTTGTTAGCCTCCAACAGTCGTGCCAGTTCGAAGCAGACATATTGTCCCTCCAATTCATCGCCATGCGTACCTGTAACGATACACAACCGCTGATTCCCTGTTTCCCCGCTAAGAATTTTCTTTTGGATAATTAAATTTTCATCGACCGGAAGCCCTTCCGATATAATAGTTTTAATCATTGGTCTGTTCCTTCTACTCTTAAATTTACGGCTAATGTTTGTTGTGTGATACCATTGAAAACACCTCTCTCTATCGGACAATCGGCGTAGTCCCGACCTTGTGCGAGTTTAATATAACCATCTTCCACCCATCGATTGTGAGTGGGGTCGAATGGTAACCAAATACCTGCTTCATAAAATTCCACCCAAGCGTGGGTATAGCCTTCTCCTTGCATAAATCCTGCCACATAGCGCGCGGGGATATCCGCCATTCTACAAAAAGCAATCAGCAAATGGGCAAAATCTTGACACACACCACGCCCCATCTCCAATGCCTGATGTGCAGAAGTGGTGACCGATGTCGCACCCGTTTCGTACCAGAATGTACGGCTCAGTTGCTCGCTAATTCGCTCTACTTTTTGCGCAACAGTATCCACTCCCGAAAAATCGATTGCTCCATAATAATCCACCAACAAAGCAGTTGGTTTTGTGTATTCCGAAGCATACCTATAGAGCGGATTCAACTCTTCACAAATTCGGTATGAGCCGAGCGATAATACACCTTCGGACGTGAACTCAAATGACGAATGCGCTTCGGCAATAAACCCCGAGTGCACAATATTGCCGAATGAATCGATTCCTCGATACAGCTCTGTATTTGGCGTAACAACACATTTTTCTTCTATAATTTTCTGGAAAGGGAGATGTTGAGGGGTGCATCGCAATAGAAACGAATGCGAACGTACCTCTTCGGTGAAATTAATTTTGGTTGTAAAGCTATATTGATACTTTCCCATTTAGGTATTATGCGTTGAACAACTGGTTGACTAACTGAAGCGTTTTGACCTCACGATAGTTGATTTTACTCATCTGTGCGGTTAGCTTTTCTAAAATATCATCGTTAAAGATATATTTTTCTTTGATAACCAACTCACTTAATGGCAAAAATAGTTGATTCACACGCTCAAACGAATAGTCGAAACGGATATGCAAATCGACACTTTCAATCAATCTACCTGCTTTGAGTACGTTTCGCATAGTCGAATTACCTATTCTGACATCGATTGAACCCCAAAATGCCAACAGGTGATCCGTTACATATTGCAGCTCAGAAATGACCAGATTTTCAGATGCGCACGCATTTAAATGGCTTATACACAACTGTATGTACGAGAGAGTTTCACTCGTAATCTCTTCCCTCAACACGATAGCGTTGTCGTTTGCAGAAGACAACATCGAAATCAACGAATCGGGGTTTGTTTTGTCATATAAATAACTGACCATAAAATCTGTTGCCGATTTGTATTTATCGTCAACGCCCATCTTTAAGCAATACGTTTTGTAAGCAGTATCGTCTTCGTCAATCATTTTATCGTGGTACTTACGCAACACGTGAAGCGAAAAATAGGCTCGCTCAGTATATCTGCCCAACCACAGCAGACGAATAGCTTTCTCCTTCGAAAGCGTGGAAATTTCCAATTCTTGTAATTTTGTCATAATCTTAACTTTACCTTGTTTATCTTTCTATTTTAAAAACCCACCTATTTATTCAGCACCCATGTGTCCTTGAATCCTCCACCTTGCGAAGAGTTCACAATAAACGAGGTCGGATCGCGTGAGAAGCGTGTCAGTCCGCTTTTCCAGACTTTTGTTTCGGCTTCGCTGAGTACAAAAGCGCGCAAATCTGCCTTTCGAAAAACTGTTTCGCTACCTTCCTCAATCTCCAAATCTTTGAAGTCGATTACCTCTTGGGCAATCCAACGACGAGGTTCAGTCTCAATCAAATTTTTGATATTTGCCAATTGTTTCGAGTCCATATCGCGACCAAACAACACGCCATAACCACCGGCTTCCGATACATCTTTGATCACCAATTTGGCAAGATTCTCTAAAATATACTTTTTATCATTCTCAAAATAAGGCAGATAAGTTGGCGCATTTTGTAGAATAGGTTTCTCGCCGAGGTAATACTCAATCATTTTTGGCACAAAATAATAAATCCCTTTATCATCGGCCACGCCATTTCCTAAAGCATTCACCACTGCCACATTGCCTTTGGCATAAGCTCGCATCAAATTGGGCACGCCCAACAACGACGAACTGTCGAATGCCAATGGATCGAGGAACTCATCCGACACCCGTCGGTAAATGGCTCCCACTCTTTTCTTTTTGTCGAATAACCCTTTGTAATAAACACAATCTTTCTCTACCACCAGATCACCTGGGAAAGCTAACACCATTCCACTCTTTTCAGCCAAATACGAATGCTCAAAAAAAGCAGAGTTATATCGTCCGGGAGTCAGAATCACCATCAACCCCTCGTCTACATTCACATATTCCATTGTTTTGCGCAACATCGATGGATAAGTCCTGTTGTCAGCTATATCATTCTCTTTAAACGTATTAGGCGACACTTTGCGTGTAATCGTCCGTGCAATCATCGGGTACGATGCTCCTGACGGAATACGAAGGTTGTCTTCGAGAATAAACCACGAATCGTCTTTCGCCTGCACCAAATCGATTCCTGAAATGTGCGAATAAATCTTATTTTTGGGTGTAATATTTTCGCATTCAGGCATATACCCCTTCGAAGAATAGATAAATTCTTGAGGAATTATACCATTCTTTACGATTTGCTTTTGATGATAAATATCGTTGAGGAAGATATTTAAAGCATTCACACGCTGGATGAGTCCTTTCTCCATAACTGTCCATTCTGCGTGAGGTATCACTCGCGGAAGAGCATCGAACGGGAAAAGTTGCTCGTCGAAAACGCCATTTTTGTAAATCCCGAAGCGGACACCAAATCGCTCCATCCATTTATTTACCGTGTCTCTTTGCTCTAACAGTGAATACATACTTTACCTGTTTAAATTTGACATAATAACACCCGAAATGCGCAAAAAGAAACATTTTATCTGCATTTCACATTCCAGAATAGCGTTATAATGCAAATATAATGTTTTAATTTACATTATGATATTATTTACAGATTTAAACAAGCATTTTAATATACTTTAAACCGCAATTATTTACATAATGATATATATAAACACAAATTTATATCAAAAAGATAATACTAACGATTAACTCTCAATAGACTGATTAAGAATGAGATAAGAATAAAAAGCGGGAAATATTCGGATTATAAAAAGGATAGGATATTGTACAGAAATAAAAAAAAGAGCCAACCTTTCGGTTAACTCTTTTTAAGTTTTGCGGAGAGAGAGGGATTCGAACCCCCGGTACCTCGCAGTACGGCGGTTTTCAAGACCGCTGCAATCGACCACTCTGCCATCTCTCCATTGGCACTCGATGTCCTTTTATTCAAAGGCGTTGCAAAGGTACAGTTTTTTCAGACTTTTGCAAACGTTTTTATAAAAAATTTGTTTTACTAAAAAGGAAATTTTTACTTTTGCTGCAAATTCAAAAAACATAACTCAAATTGAAAATGAAAAAAACATTCGTATACTTAGTTGTCATTTTTAGTGTTTTATCTACCACGCTTTCAGCACAAAACAGAGTAACTCATCTTACTAAAGCAGATTACATTCAGAAAGTACACGACTTCACCAAATCTAAAACGTGGAAGTACCTCGGAAAAAAACCTGCCATCATCGATTTTTATGCCGTTTGGTGTGGCCCGTGTAAGAAATTGTCACCCATCGTTAGCGAAATTGCACTAAAACACCCTGAACTCTCAGTTTACAAAATAGATGTAGACGAACAACCCGAAATAGCAGATTATTTCAATATTTCTACAATTCCGATGCTGCTTTATATTCCATTAAAAGGGAAACCCAAAGCAGTGCTAGGGCTTGTCAGCAAAGGTGAAATTGAGGAAGAAATAGCCAACACTTTGAACTCAAAGAAATAACAAAATACGCTAAATGACCCATTTTCTTGAAGCATCGTTAAATGACGCTCCTTTGCTGGAGCGGTTAGCGCGGGAGATATGGCACTTGCACTACCCAAGCATACTCAGTGTAGAGCAGATTGAGTTTATGCTCGATGTGCACTACTCTATCGAATCCATTGAACGAAGCATGAATGCTGGCGCGTGTTGGTTTACGGTAGAAATTGAAGGAGTGGTTGTTGGATTTTTCTCGGTGGCTCGGTGCAATGATAAACTCTGGAAGTTAGAGAAAATATACATACACCCATCAGCTCACAATCGAGGAATTGGGAGAGAAGCGATTGGTTTTCTCGATACATTCCTAAAACAAAAAGGAGCAATAACTCTCACGCTCAACGTAAACCGCAAGAATCAAAATTCGATTGAAGCATACCGCAAATTTGGCTTCAAGATTATCAGAGAAGAGGACAATTACTTAGGCAAATTCCTGCTGGACGACTACGTGATGGAGCTTGAGTTGAACGATTAATGTTCGAAAACAACCTCTTTAAAATAATACGCTCGCGCCTCACCATCATCGGTCAACAAATGCAAACAGCCGTCGTTCGAAACCTCAACAATGCGTGCATTAAATCGTCCTTCAAGGTCTGAATAAGGGTGAAAGCCTTCTCGCCGGTAGAGCGATTTCATGTATTCAGCTCTGATTTTGGTGGCTCCTCTCTGAGACAAAATAATGTAGTATTTCAGAACTGATGAGAGTAGTTCGCTGAACAACAACTCGATATCGACAGGTTTAAATGCAACCGTTTTCAACGAAATCGGGTTTGGGGCATTGCTAACAAATGTTTCTTGATTGACATTAAGCCCAACACCTATGACACTGTAGTCAATTTGTACCCCAGACAAGCTATTTTCGATCAATATTCCAGCTATTTTTTTATCTCTCCAATAGATATCGTTGGGCCATTTTATGGTAATTTCATTGGCGTAATCGTCTAGCACATGCTTGATTGCGACAGAAACCGTTTGCGACAAAACGTATTGATCGACAGGATGAAGAAACTCAGGATGAAGCACGAAACTAAATGTCAGATTTTTACCCTTTTCCGATTCCCAACCGTTGCCAATTTGACCACGACCATCGGTCTGAAACTGTGTCCTGACACAAACACCCTCGCAATCTTCACCACCATTAATTAACTCTTGCAGATACTTGTTGGTGGAAGCCAACTCTTCTATTTCGATTATTTTCATCGCCTTTTTGCTTTTTTAATTCTACGTCAATTCAACATCACAACTATCTCATTCTTATTCAAAAACAGATTCAACAACCACTTTTCAAACGCAAAACTTGTAAAACCAGACTCTCACAACAGCAAATTTCAACAAAATTGTTAATTAAATAAGCAAATATATTAAAAATTATTACCAAAATAATTGTCGAATGATAAAATTACCCTACTTTTGTGATAAACAATTATGTTATTCAACATTGAGTATGGGCGATAAAGAGCAAATGTCTCATAATCTGGTAGACATCATTCCAAACTTATTCTCTCTTTTAACGGAGGAACAAAAGGAGTTGGTGCAGCAAAAACACCACATCCAACACTTTAAGAAAAACGAAATTGTCTATTGCGAAGGTGATATTCCAAAATCGCTGATGTGCCTGATTAAAGGTAAAATCAAGATCTTTAAGGATGGGATTGGAGGACGCTCGCAAATCATCAGAATGCTCAAACCAGTCGAGTATTTTGCTTACCGTGCCTATTTCGCAAATGAACCGTATGTGACTGCAGCTACTGCATTCGAGGCCTCTATTATCTGCCTAATTCCGATGGATTTGATTGACAAACTCATCCAAGAAAACAACAAACTAGCCTATTTCTTCATAAAAGAACTATCAATCGATTTGGGTATTGCAGATGGCAGAACAGTGAGCCTTACGCAGAAGCACATTCGCGGAAGATTGGCTGAGGCAATTCTTTTTTTGCAAGATAATTATGGCATGGAAGAGGATGGCGTGACACTAAATATCTATCTGTCGCGCGAAGATTTGGCAAACTTATCGAATATGACTACTTCGAATGCCATTCGAACCCTCTCCATTTTTCACGCTGAATCGATTATCTCTGTTGATGGACGAAGGATTAAAATCATTGACGAAGAGAAATTGAGAAGAATTAGCAAACACGGTTAAATCCAACTAAAAATAAAGCAAAGAGGCTGACACATTTAGTTGGGTCAGCCTCTTTGCTTTTCAGAGCACATTCGGTGGAATCTGTTTTTGCCACATGTTGTAATAAAGGTCCTTCGATTTATACAATGATTCGTGAGTTCCCTCTTCTACTACTTCTCCGGCTTTGAGCACGGCTATTTTATCGGCATCGACCACTGTACTCAATCGGTGAGCAATCACAAGCACCGTTTTACCTGCATCAATCAATCCTTGTATTGTCTTTCGCACGAACACTTCCGATTCTGAATCGAGTGACGATGTAGCTTCATCGAGAATTAAAATTTCGGGGTTTTTGTAGAGCGCCCGTGCAATGGCGAGCCGTTGTTTTTGACCACCAGAAAGCGATGCGCCATTCTCGCCGATGTAGGTTCCAAATCCATTAGGCAGTTGCTCTATAAATTCTAAAATTCCCACCGACCGACAAACTTCAATCACACGCTCTATATTCGGCTCGAACTCTCCCAACGCAATATTTTCGACCACATTTCCTGCAAAAAGATTCACCTCTTGCGGCACAGCACCAATATAATGTCGCAAGCTCAACATCGTAAAACTGTCGATATTGTGCTCTCCAATCGTTATTTTGCCCGAACCGATTCGATACAATTTCTGAAGCAATGCAGCAAGGGTACTTTTGCCAGAGCCACTTTCTCCAATAATTGCGGTTAGTTTGCCTTTCGGAATTGTAAAATTGAAACGGTCGAACACATCAGTTCGCGTACCATAACTAAACGACACATCGTGGAAAGTGATATCCCCCAAATATTCGGGTTTCAACTCAATATTTTCTTGTTCAGATTCACGTTGCAAATCCATAATTTCGAATAAGCGATCGGCAGCAATCAATGCATTTTGAATCGATTTATTCATAGAAACTAAAGCAGCCATCGGTGCAGTAAAATAACCAATAATGGCATAAAATGAGAGCAACTCTCCGGGCGTGATGGATTGATTAAGCACAGCATACGAGCCAATCCAAAGAATAAGGATAGTGAACAGTTTGGTAAGAAATTCGGACGAAAAAGTCGAAAAAACAGAGTTCAATCCAGAGCGATAGACAGTATTCAACAACGAAATAAACCTTTTCTCAGTCTTCAGATTTGCATATTGCTCGATGCCAAATTGTTTGATGGTTTTCACCGATTGGATAGATTCCACCAATTGGCTTTCAAGTTCGGCAGTGCCTTCCATCAGTTTGCGCTCTTGCTTTTTATTCAAGCCATTTACCACCAAATAAAGTAATATGTAGAGCGGAATAATTGCACTCAAAATCAGAGCCAATTTCCAACTGTAGATATACATCAAAACAAAAGAGAAAAAGACGATGAAGAGATTAACGATGAGACCAACCGCTGTTTCGTTGATAAATTGCCGAATTTTCACCGCATCGTTCACCCTTGAAATAATTTCACCGACACGCATCGTATCAAAAAACTGTTGTGGCAATTTGAGGAGGTGCTTGTAGTACCCCAAAATGAGTTGAGCATCAATTTTCTGCCCCGTCTGTAGCATAAAGACACTCTTTGCCGCGCCAACAAACAGTTGCAGCACCAACAAAACGAGCATAATCACACTCAGCAGATTCAACAGATTGACATTACCATTTATCAATACATTGTCGGTGATTTTCTGCAAATAGATGGCTGTAGAAAGCCCAAGTACTGTGTAAAGAATAGCACCAAAAATAGATTGAAGCAAAATGCTTCGATGCGGACGGAGCAGAAACAGGAAGCGGGAAAAATTCGAAATTTGCTCATTACCACTCCTAAAATCGACACTTGGAGCAATCAGCAACAACACACCCGTCCACATTTGCTGAAACTTGGCGACTTCGATTTTGTGCAACTGCCCATCAGCGGGATCCATGTAGCGAACAAACCCTTTCTTCACCAAATATATCACAACATAGTGCTCCAGTGCTCCATTAATCACAACATGTGCAATCGTTGGAGTCGGAATAGAAGGCAAAGAGTCGACATCGCCGCGAACACCTTTACATTGAAACCCAAGCTTTTCTGCTGCTTGATAGAGCCCGAATAAATTAGTGCCTTTCTTGTCAGTTCCTGCAATTTGACGAATCTGAGCAATCGGCAGTTTTAACTTATAATGAGCCGCCACCGAAGCCAAACAAGCTGCGCCGCAATCGGTAATATCCTGTTGTTTGATTTTCACATTCATAATCGCATCATTTAGTCTGTGTTGGGTTCATCCAGTCGTCCATCTTATCGAAAAGGAGTTGAGCTATTGAGCGTTTTGTCAAGTAAAACTGCCCCGTTAGGCTCATCCCTTTTTTGAGATTTCCACGATAGTTGTTGTGCAAAAGCAAAAATCCTTTATCCAGTTGGCAGCGCACTCTGAAAGCCGATTCGTTTCCGCTCAACAGAAAAACATCGTTCGAAACTTCAACAACCGAACCGGTCACAACACCCCATTCGCGGTAGTTGAACGCATCGATCTGAAACTCTACACGCTGCTTCATTCGAATAAAACCAATATCTTTCGGTTTGATGTAACACTCGGCAATCAGATTTTCATCTTGGGATAAGAACCCTATTTTTTGTCCGGAATTGATAAAACTGCCCACTTGCAAACCCGAGGTCTGTATGATTGAGCCATCGGCAGTTGCCACTACGGCATAACTTCGTTTCGATTGAATGAGACGAGAAATCCTAGAAGTCAGGTCGAAATTCTCCAACTCCATACGTTTTTTCTCGGTTTGCCACCTGTTTCGATATTCGTTGAGCGACAAATCTCGCTGCTTGGTCGCCATCTCAAATCTGTTTTTTTCTTGAAGGTAGTCGGCTTCCGAAATTACACTCCTTTGAAAAAGCGTTTCGGCACGTTTGACCTCCTTTTCAGCAAAAAGAACCTGTGTCGATAGTTCACTTTTTTTTGTTAAAAACTCCCGATATTCGCTCAAAAAACGGTAGGCTTTTGGTGATTTGTCGGCAATCAACAGATTCACGTCTTCAATATTTGTCAAGTTATCCTCCAATTTCGCACGATTGGAAGCAACCTCATCGTTCAACTGATCGGTACGCAGCAGCAGCAGCGTATCTCCTTTGTGCACACGTCGGTTTTCCTCCACAATGGCACGCTCAATCTCTCCAGAAATAGTAGTTTGAAGCACCGAATTTTCGTAAGGTGTTCGAATCACCCCACGGCCTTGCGTAGTGATATCGACATCAATAAACGGCAAGAGTCCAAGAACAATAATTAGGAGAAGAATAGAAATTTGATAAATGATTCGGCTATTAGAATGGTTCCGAACAAAATGGTTTTCGGACGAAAACTCGATTACTTCGGGAGGGAAAACGTGCTTCTTCATGTCAATATATTTAGTTACTCACTAAGCCCATTTTCTCACTAAAAATGGGGTAAAACATCAACCTAAAACGCAATTCAACAACAAGTTTAATCTTATCTACAGTAACAAAAGAATAAATATTCACACTGAATATTTTCAAAAAGAAGAGTGTAATCGTTAGTATGTTTTCAATTTCGATTTTTTAATTATACCTAAATAAATGACAACAGTCAGTGCCATTCCACTAAGTCCAACCCAAGCAGTATCTCCAGTGCCAAGCGAATCAATTTCGTGCGAAAGGTGATGATTGAACTGCAAATAGATGACGATCACTACCAAAGCGTTATTTAGTGTGTGCATCAACACTCCAGTCCAAAGCGAGCCACTATACATGACGATATAACCCAACATCGCCCCTAAAAGCAAACGGGGAATAAATCCAAAAAACTGAAAATGGATGAAGCTAAAAACGAAAGCGGTTGCCCAAATGGCAAGGTGCTTGCGCCCAAACCAGTCGTGGAAAATAGGCTGAATAACTCCGCGGAAAAGAAACTCTTCGCAAAAACCGGGCAGAAGAGCCATCACCAACAGATTAGCCATCAACGCCCACGCGGAAGTCGTTTCAACCATTTGATTGCTTACCAACTCGGCATCTGCTTCGGTGCGCCGAATCCAATCCATCAATCCACCGAACGAATCGGGCAGGGAAAGATGCTTGTTCCACTCTCCTATCAGATTGAGAGCAGGTTGGCTAACCGCAATTGCAACAATTGCCAATAGCACCATTTGAGCTACTGGTAATCGCCCGATTTGAGTCACTTCCCGAAATCGCCCAGGTCGGTATTTGCCAACAACAAACATCGCTGGCAGCAAAAACATAACCGGCATATTGACCGCCACCATTGCCCGCAGAAAAGATGGTGATTGCGCTGCTCCGTGGTACAAAATTTCTCGAAATGGTGGAATCACAAACGAAATGGCAGCAAAAGCCAATCCCGACAGAACCATACCAACTACTACCAATGCCACTAAGGCGACGAAGGCATCAGCTGGATTTTCTTTTATTTTAAACGACATTTTCCCCATAATCCAAAGACGTTTATCAATTCACCTCCACTTTGTAAACCGCTTTCTTCGCAGGAGGTGCTCCCTTTTCCCAAGGTCGTATGTAAATCAGCTCAATGATTTCAGTTCCTTTTTGCACCCCTTTAAATGTGAACTGTTCGACACCGCCGCCTCCTACCAAATTAGGTGACGATTTCGATACATAGTTCGATTTCACCATTCTTACTTTTGTCGCTTTTGCTTCATTCGCCCAATGCCAAATGTAACCAGTTGATGGGTTCGATGCCAATTCAATCTCAAATGTTTTGTTGATAGAAGCCTGATAATCAAACTTTGCGGAAGATTTCTCAACCACTTTTGCTGTTTTGCACCCAAAAGCGATTAAAGCTAAGGTTACGAATAGAAATTTTTTCATAAAACTCAAATTCTGTTTTAGCAAAGGTATAGAAAATTCTTAGAATGAAGTGGTCATTTTTTTATCCTAAATCAATTGAAAATTAAATTATTTAGAAAACCATAGGTTTTATAGCAAAAGAGTATATATTTGTACAAATAAGTTGAAAATTGCGCTATGGATGATTTTACCTACTTTGCTTCTGCAAAACGCGATCCACGAGATATGGTCTATCTCAATTATCAAGAAATAAAAAACAACGACTATTTGACTGAAATCCTAGATGCTATGCCCGATATAGCAGCAGTATTGAACGAACACAGGCAAATTATATATGGTAATGAATCGTTATTAGGTTTTCTACAGCTTATTGATCAAAATGATTTACTTGGATTGAGACCAGGAGAAGTCTTTAATTGTGTAAATTCAAGGCTTAATAGCGGCGGTTGCGGAACTTCTGAAAATTGCAAATACTGCGGTGCAGTAAATGCTATATTGGAAAGCCAACAAGGGGTAAAAAAAGTGGCAAAGGAGTGTAGAATCACCACTCAAACAGATGATTCAACAGAATATCTCGACCTAATTGTCACTGCTACTCCGTTTGTTTTTCGCTCAAAAACATACACTATACTTTCGATAAAAGACATCAGCAACCAAAAAAGACGCCAGATTCTAGAGCGTATATTTTTCCACGACATCCTCAATATTGCCGGATCGATTAAAGGATTTGCCGATGTGTTGAAATCGACAAGATCGACAGAAAGTGAAATTCACGATAAAGATGTGCTCGAATACATTGATGTGATGGGGCAACTCAGCAACGAACTGTTGGACGAGATAATCTCACAACGGACGCTTCTTTCGGCAGAGTCGGGTGATTTACACATTAATATTTCGCGCATTTCATCTGAAATTATTTTAAAGGACACCACTTCTTATCTCTCTATCAATGGATTTTCGGAGAGCAAAAAAACGAGAATTGCAGCCGATTCGGAGAATGTCTTTTTCGATACAGATGTAACGCTACTCAAACGAGTTATTATCAACATGTTGAAAAATGCTCTCGAAGCGTCGTTTATCGATCAAGCCGTAGTATTAAGCAGCAAAAAATTTGACAAATACGTCGAGTTTAGTGTTCACAACGAGGGAGTAATGCCTCCAGAGGTACAGGCACAGGTTTTTCAACGCTCGTTCTCGACCAAAGGCACCGACCGAGGCATCGGAACATACTCCATAAAACTACTCACCGAGCGCTATCTCTTAGGTTCTGTCGGGTTCGTTTCCGAGAAAGACAAGGGCACCACGTTCTTTATCCAAATCCCACTTTAAGTAGAAAATAGAACTTCAAAAATCCTCATCAATTCGATTGGTGGGGATTTTATTTTTTCGTGGATAAACAATATATTTGTTGTCGGATTGAAAACCTTATAATATCAAATTGTAAATTTTTAAAGACAATGAATCGAAAATCAGTTCTAATATTACTCCTGTTGACAGTTACAGTTATTATCCATGCGCAAGACACCCTCTATTTTGACATAAACGACAAACGAGTTGCTTCGTTGGATTCTGCTTCCAGCTACAGGGTCTATGTAACGGATAATATACGTGACGGGAATTTGATTGAAAGCATTTATTCAATGTCCGGAAAATTACGTTCCTCGTGCTCCTTGTTACTACAGTTCTCATTATATGCGAAGAAAGAGTTAGTCGAAGCCTATACTTCGGGACAAATAGCATGGCACGATTCACGCTTGAATGAATACATTGAAAGTTTAAAAGATGGCACATACAAAGAGTGGTACGAAAACGGACAACTCCGCAAAGAGATTGAATATTCTGAAGGGAAAATGAATGGCCACTATCTATCATATTGGGAAAATGGGCAAAAAAAACGGGAAGAGTCTTATTTAGATGGTAAAAAGTCGGTTGAAGGAAAGAGTTTTGACCAATTAGGGAATCTATTAAAATATTCACCCTTGGAATATAAGCCTGAATTTCCTGGTGGAGAAAAAATGTTTCAAAAATTTATATGTGAAAATATAAGATATCCTTCTTTTATGGTCGAACAAGGTGTTCAAGGAAAAGTTATCGTAAAATTTCGTGTTGAAAAGGATGGAAGATTAACTAATCTAAAAATTATAACCAGTCCTCATCCAGCAGGCAGCAAAGAAGCGATGCGTTTGATTTCTTTAATGCCAAAGTGGAAGCCAGGCATTCTGGAAGATGAGCCTATACCAGTGTGGTTCACTCTTCCGATTTCCTTTTCTATTGAAGATTCATCCCCATTTGAGAAACAATTAAACAGCAGACGTTTTTAAAAATAAAAACTCCAAGTTTTTCGTAGCTAGCATAACCCTAGTGCAAGCATCATCAATTCGGTTGGTGAGGTTTTTATTTTGTAAAATAAAACAGAAACGCGAATCGTTTGTTGTTTAAATGTTGACAAGCAAATACAAACAGAATTGGCAGAGTACATTTTTTATTAACTTTGTCATTCCATAAAAAAAGAAATCCAATGAACTTATTCAACTATACACGAAGAGAGACCTCCGAAGTGCAAATTGGCAACAGACCGATGGGTGGCTCGAATCCGATACGCATACAGTCGATGACCAACACCTCGACAATGGATACCGAAGGCACCATCGAACAGGCTATTCGCATCATCGAAAAGGGTGCAGACTATGTGCGCTGCACTGCTCAAGGCGTGAAAGAGGCAGAAAATCTGCGCCACATTCGCGAAGGACTTTTCGCCCGAGGCTATGCCACGCCGCTCATTGCCGACATTCACTTCAACCCCAACGCAGGAGATGCCGCTGCCAAAGAGATAGAGAAAGTGCGTATCAACCCGGGCAACTACGTCGATTCTGCGCGTATGTTCAACAGCGTGGAGTACACCGACGAGGAGTATGCACAGGAAATCAAGAAAATTGAAGCGCGGTTTGTGCCGTTTCTCAATATATGCAAAGCCAATAATCGTGCCATTCGCATTGGGGTAAACCACGGTTCGTTGTCAGACCGCATCATGACTAAATACGGCGATACGGCAGAAGGAATGGTGGAGTCGTGCATGGAGTTTCTTCGCATTTGCGTAGCTCAAAATTTCTACAACGTAGTGATTTCGATGAAAGCATCGAACACCGTAGTAATGGTACGTTCGGTGCGTTGGCTAATCGAAGTAATGAATCGTGAAGGGATGAAATTCCCAGTCCACCTAGGGGTAACCGAAGCGGGCGATGGCGAAGATGGTCGTGTGAAATCAGCATTGGGCATTGGTGCTCTGCTTGCCGATGGCTATGGCGACACCATCCGTGTCTCACTCAGCGAACCACCCGAAAACGAAGTACCTGTAGCCAATAAATTGGCGGATTACATCAGCCAACGGGTCAACCACGAACCGATTGAGGGCGAACAAGCTCCTGAGTTTAACTATTTCGCTCCTGCTAGGCGGCAATCTGTTGCGGTGAAAGGTATTGGAGGCTCAAACCATCCTGTGGTGATGTCCACCTTGAGCAAACAGACCACACCAGCCATCGACTATTTGGTGTCGGTCGAAAAGGTATTCGATCGCGAGGGAAACGGTTTCGACATTGTTTCGACCGACGATGTGTTGAAAACCAACTACACTGTGCCGGTTTTTCTTCCAATGATTTATCCGGAATTAACCTCCGAATTGATTGCGGCTTTGAAAACCAATCCGTATGTCGTCATTCTACTCCTGACCAATCACCTGAATGGAGTTGGCGAACAACGCGCATTCTTCCATAAATTGTTGATTCACAACGTCACAAATCCAGTGATTATCGGTCGCCATTTCGTAGAAAACGTAGCCGAAGATTTGATGATTAAAGCAGCAGCCGACTTCGGACCACTGCTGCTCGATGGCTTTGGCGATGGTGTATTTATCATAAACACCGGCGAAGTGAGCGCGCAAGATGTGCACTCGCTGCTGTTTGGTATCCTTCAAGCAGCACGCTTAAGAGTGAGCAAAACAGAGTACATCTCGTGCCCCGGCTGCGGACGAACGCTCTTCAGCCTCGAGCCAACGATTGCCAAAATTAGAGCCGTAACCGATCACCTCACTGGATTGAAAATCGGAATTATGGGTTGCATCGTCAACGGACCAGGTGAAATGGCAGATGCCGATTATGGGTATGTTGGTGCCGGACGTGGCAAAATCAGTCTCTACAAAGGGATGACCTGCATCGAACGGAATATTCCCGAAGACAATGCGGTAGAAAAACTCATCAACCTCATCAAAGAAAACGGCGACTGGAAAGAGAAAGAGTAATGAGCAACAACGAAAACCGCACCATTGCTCTCGAGCAAGAATCCATCGGCAAGCTGCTTTTGAAGTATTCGCTACCTGCCATTGTAGGCATCATGGTGAATACTTTCTACAACGTGATTGATCGAATCTTCATCGGTCACGGGGTAGGTGCATTGGCTATTTCGGGTTTGGCAATCACCTTCCCGATTGTGATTTTGCAAGGTGCTTTCGGCATGCTGATTGGCGTAGGTGCTTCGTCGCGCATCTCCATCGTTTTAGGTCAAAAAAACAAGAAATGGGCAGAAAAGATTTTAGGGAACAGCATCGTGCTTTCACTCCTCTTCTCTGCTCTCTTTATCACCTTAATGCTCTGTTTCTTAGACGACATTCTTCGTCTGTTTGGCGGAACCGATCAAACCATTCCTTTTGCACGAGAATATTTGTTGATTCTTATTCCGGCAAGTGTTTTCACAACGCTCACCTACAGTTTCAACAACGTGATGCGCGCCACTGGTTATCCCACCAAAGCAATGATCGTGATGATTGTTGGCGCGGTGATGAACACCATTCTCGCACCGCTATTTATCTTCGTTTTCGATTGGGGAATTCGTGGTGCCGCCATTGCCACAATGCTTTCGATGGCAACCACAGCTGTTTTTGTTTTGCAACACTTCTTCAAGAAAAGCAGTTACCTCCAATTTCATTGGGAAAACCTAAAACTTGAAATGGAGGTGGTCAAAAGCATCGTTTCCATTGGTATGTCGCCATTTCTGATGAATGTGGCAGCCTGTTTGGTCAATGTTATTTTGAACAATGCCTTGTTGAGTCACGGACATGAATTGGCGATTGGCGCAAATGGTGTGGTCAACAGCCTTGCCGTGGTGGTCGTTATGGGTATCGTGGGACTTTGCCAAGGAATGCAACCCATTGTGGGATACAACTTTGGCGCAGGCAATTTCGACCGTATGAAGCGGGCTAGAAACCTCACCATGGGTGTCGCTTCAGGTTTTGCCTTAGTGGGTTTTGCAGCAGCCATGCTCTTCCCCCGACAAATAGCCATGGCGTTTACTACCGACAAAGCATTGATTGACATTGCCGAAGAAGGGTTGCGCACCGCATTTGTCTTTATGCCGTTAATCGGTTTTCAAATCGTGACTTCTAGCTTTTTTCAATCAATAGGCAAAGTGAAAATATCCATTCTTCTGAGCCTCTCTCGTCAGGTGCTTTTCTTGATTCCGATGATACTTGTTTTGCCCTCGTTTTATGGACTAAAAGGCGTATGGATGGCAACTCCAGCTTCTGATTTCCTCTCCGCATCGCTCACTGTCGGAATCTTGATTTACAATCGGAATCTGTTTAAGAAAGCATAAGTCAGTGTTATGGACGAACCAAAGAAAGATTATTGTGAGCCGATGCACACCGCAGAGCACTTGTTAAACCAAACCATGATTCGGGTGTTTGGATGCAAGCGTTCGATGAACGCGCACATCGAGCGAAAGAAATCGAAGTGCGACTATTTTCTGTCGGAAGTTCCTACCGAAGCGCAGATGCAAGAGGTGGAACGTCGGGTAAACGAAGAAATTGCAAAGCATTATCCCGTGACAATTGACTTTGTTTCTCTCGAAGAAGCATCTAAAGTAGTAGATTTGAGTAAACTGCCCGACCAAGTGGGCGACACCATTCGCATCATCCGTGTGGGCGATTACGACTCTTGTGCCTGCATCGGACAACACGTGCAAAACACTTCCGAAATCGGCACGTTCAAAATGCTCAACTGGGATTTTGAAGACGGACGGCTGAGATTGCGGTTTAAAGTGGTGTAGCTGTCTCATTACGCCGCTGCCGCACGAATCCGCTGCCGCACGAATCCTTTCGTGTGGCATTATTTAACAACGATAATATCTTTGAGTAAACCGGTTTCCTTCTCTGGCGCAAGTCTGTGACTTGTGCCTTTTATTTTTAAGCAGTTTGCAACTGTTTTGAAGTTGATAAACTTCTTTTTAACTTCGTATCTATAAATCCCGATAGCTATCGGGAGCAAACTGTATAAACAAGAGGCACGGGTTACAAACCCGCGCCAAAAAAGGGCACTTCTATACCGCCGCTGCCGCACGAATCCTTTCGTGTGGCATTATTTAACAACGATAATATCTTTCAGTAATCCGGTTTCTCCTGCATAATCGATAGCACTACTATACATATAGTCTTCAGCTTTAAATACTAGTCCTTCAACTACCGGGTTTTGATGAATATAATCTATTTTTTCATCAATTACATTATTGCTCCAAAGCTCAATGGGATGATTGTCATGCTGCCAAAATTGATAATGTTTTACATTGGATGAATTTTTTGCAGCATCCATAAATTTCTCAAGTAGCCATTCTTTTCTACTTTCTTGTGGATTATTTTGTATTGCTTTGATGATGTTATTGCTTGTAAATCGTTTGAAATCACCCAATAATTGCTCGGGTTTTTCCTCATTTACACTTCTGAAAACCAAATGTATATGGCTTGTCATCACGCACCACGCGAAAATCTCCATCCCCTTTTTCTGCTGACAAAACCTTAAACTATCTATGATAATATTCTTATACTCGTTTCGTGTAAAAACATCTATCCACCCTACAACCGCAAAACTGACAAAATATACACCCGAAGGATTATGGCATTTATAGTTCCTACTCATAGATTGATATTTGTTTAATTATAAGACTTTGCCACACGAAAGGATTCGTGCGGCAGCGGGGGTTGAGATTGCGGTTTAAAATCTTATCAAACTAATTATCTTTTAATAAAGTTTTGAAGATTACCTGATCACCAGCTTCTTGACAAACCTCGTCCTCTCGGATATACCGTAAAATGGTGTTGTCCGTTAGCGAGATTTGCAATCTCGCTTTTTCTATTATAAGGAACTGCGTTCCGGTAATAAACTTGCTGTCTTTTCGCATTATAAATGCTCATAATATCTAAGAGGCGGGAGCACAGATCCCGCCAACGGAAGATCATTTTTCTACGGTTTCATATCCGTGAGGACGGGGGGGAAAGGATTCGTGCGGCAGCGGGGAACCAACTAGGGGTTTTTGTTTTTATTTATTCTATTAAGAAAATCCATAGGTTTTAATACTTCAGTCATAATGTCTAAATGATCATATGTTACACTTGCTTTGTAATGACACTTATCATCCAAAGTTACAAAATAGTCACAATGCGCACCATAAAAAACATGTAAAGCATCATCAATCATATTTGAGAATCTCTCGTCCGATTTGTACCCTTTGAAATCTATTCGAAAGTAAGTATCTGTTACTCTCTGATAAGCTGGATTATCACTTGTCTTTGATTTAACAGTTTGTTTCTCCCACATTTCATCAAAATCTAAATGAGTTGGAACACCGGACATAGATTTATCAAGCTCCTTAAACATTTTATCCTGCTTTTTCAGTTTTGCTCTGCCTTGATTAATAAACGACCTAAGAGATTTGTAAAGATTATAATCTTTTTTTGCGTTGTGGGAAAAATCGAAAATATCTTCACATAATGCAAACATGGACATCTCAGTTTTCGTCCTTGGGTAAATCACAGAAAATATAGGATTTACCTTATATATCTCATTAAAATTAGATGGAACTGGAATGTGTTTCATAAGGTTATATGTAGATTCCATTAATCCAGTTTCATCAACTTTAAACAAATCAGAAAATGAAGAAAATGAAGTTTCAACGTCATCTATCGCTGAATTAAAAAACTCATCAACAGCTCTATTATGCCATAATACTTGTTTTTGACCCCAATATTGAGCAATACAAAGATTGTTTGTCAATCTCTTTAATGTAGTCAGATGCTGAGGAATAAAATCAGGATTCTTGTTATATCCCCTAACTAAATCATTGATATGTGCGTTTGAATATGGTACAATTATCGAATTATTATGAATTAGATTTTCAATCTGAGAATAAATTAATTGCTCCTCTTTGTCGAGTTGAGTAATTTTCTCGATTTTGTCAAATATGTTCCAGTCCAGATATACAAAAATCATATGTATACGTTATGTTTTATACACGATGCTATGCACAGAATTTATTTTCTTTCAGGTAAATGGAAAAATATAACTTCTAAACTAAAATTAACTGTTTTATCATCTTTTAAAGTCATTGTATATGAAAATGATTCATCGCCTTCTTGAATAACAGTCTTAAAGCTTGAATGATTTTGTATTTCGGCTTTAACTGTATTTTTTACATTATCAAGGTTGTCATTATCTATAAATAGAAGGATAGAAGATTTTGAATCTTGCCATGTTAAATAACCTAATATCTGGTCAATAGTGTCATGAAATATTTTAGTACCCTTCCATATTTTACATTCTCCAATAAATAAATTACTTCCATCATTAGCATACCTTAATAAAATATCTGTTTTGCCATTCTTATTAAATGTTTCACCTGTTGCACTTGTTCCTTCGTATCTTGTTTCTAAAAACAGTAAAAACATATCTCTTAAATCTTCCTCACCTTTTCCTTTATAAAGTGATGGTTTTCGCTCTATTGCCCTACCAACATTATTTAGTGTAGTAATAATATCTTTATAAACCTCTTCTTTTAATTTGGGGTGTATTTTCTTTATACTTCCAGTTTCTTCAAGTTTGGGAATTGGAACTGGTTTCCTTGTAATCGGGGAAGGTGTAATAAATTGGTCAGCTTTTGAAGTTACTTTTAATCCTATGCTTTCATAAAATGAATTCTTTTTTGATAAAAAACCTTCAAATTTGCTAAACTCACTATCAATCAAATTTTTCAATCCACTATCCCAAGAAGATATGTCGTTATTAACATTTGGTATATTTATTTTAAGATCACTTACGACTGACCCTACTGCTTTTCTGTAAGTATCTTCAGATAGTTCGGACAGTTCAATTGTAAATAAAATTTTTTTAGATTGATTACTTATGGAATCAATTTTGGGATATACTAAATTACATATTGATGGTTTACAATAAAACAAATCACCATTCCCTTCGAATGGAAGTTGTATTTTCATTAAATATACATCTGCTTCAATTTGTTGCCCCCAGTTATTATAAATCATTTTCTTTTCTCTCCTCGGTTCAGCAGGAATAGGTTCAGCAACTTTTAAAGGTCCTTGAGTATACTTAAGCAATAACCTCTCCTTTTCATATTCAATGTCTATACTTTTTTTTCCATCCAAAGATTTTATCTCATCAATTAATGCTCTCCTCAATTCGGAAAGAAATTCAGAAAGAAAAGTTCCATTATGTAATCTATCTGTGTACATGGTCTATTTTTTAATTTTGTGCATAACGACTGAGATTATACCTATTGGCTTTTTGTGGGCGTATTCGCTGTCGCGTGCGACAAAGTGAATGCGGGTGCGACACCTGCTAATTTCACTTCAGCCAGCCAATGCCCATAGACGTGTGTTAGCAGCTAACCGTTGGTTATGTATAGTTGTTCTTCGTTTTATAATAGTCCGAGTCTGTTTCATTTTAGTCGGAAGTCATTATAACTTAAGAGGCATACAAGTTTTTCTCTTATTTCTATAATCTTTAGCGAGCCGTATTTTCTGTTTGCTTGAAGAGAGGGGGTCGGTTTTATGTGTAACAATCAATCTTTTCTTACCAGTCTTCTTTCTTTGTGTTGGTTGCCTTTGTTTTCATGGCAGTTTTTAGGTCAGAAACCAAGGCTTTTATATTTTCATCCATTTGAACCAAATATAATTCATATGTTTTTTTGTACGAGAGATAACCAGCCCCTTTCTTTTCCATCAATATCTTTTCACAATTTCCTCCATCAGGAAGTCTTTGTCCATTCACAGACTCTCCGGAATGATAGAAATCAGTTACCTCATATTTATATTTGCCATTCTTTAGGTAAATAGAAATGGTATAATTAATATAACCACCTGGTTGTTGCCCTCCCATGAATTTATAAGAAACTGGAATCAAAGCTTTACCCACAATTTTACCGCTTTCTTTATCTTCCATTTGAATAACATTTGTAGAAGATTTGTATGCTTTAGCAAACCATTCCCTCGCTCTCGAAAAAAGTTCTTGCTTGTTCGTTAAACTGTCTACAGAAATGACTTCCTTATAGGTTATTTTGCCAGTTAAACTGTCAATCGGAAGATTTAGTGTTTCATTTTGTCCAAATACACTTGTAAATGATAAAAGTGTGATTAAGCCTAATAATAGTTTTTTCATTTTCTTTATTTTTAATTATTCTATAAATTTTCAACTATAAATTTTAGTTGATTTGTTCGCAATTTAAACCACAATAGCATATTTGTTGGTTAATATGTGCTCTTTCTTCTCTCGTCCACCCTAGTCTCTACCACCGCCGCTACCGCACGAATCCTTTCGTGTGGCATTATTATACAAACCAGCCGTTCGGCGTATGGCTTTGCCAACGCATGTCGTTTATTTCTTTAACGCTTCTGCTTTATTTTTTTAGTAAAAAAACGCAGCCCTCAAAAATAATCAAATTTTCTTTAAGCTGCGTCTTTCACTCTTATTATTCTCCAGCAGGGTTAGTATCTGTGCCTTTGCTGTCCGTGGCTTTGGCTCTGAGTTGTTTGCGGAGGTGCGATATGGTGTAGTCCTTTAGTTTCAGGTCGTTTACGCCACGGTACATCGCTTGGGCGGCAACCAATATTTTGGTGGTCATCTCCCACAGTTCGTTGAAATCTTTGGTATTGCTGTCGGTGGTTTGTGCACGCTCGCTCATTTTGCTCTTCTGCGTGATTTTTTGCGTATCGAGTTCGTCGATTTGCGATTTGTACAACGCGAGAAATTCGTCACTCATCCCCTTAGATGCCAATACCGTTTGATTGCGCACGAGCTTGGTGTAGAGCGTATTCCCTTGCAGCACGATGGCAGGGATGTTTTTGACACTCAACTCGGTGCGAAGCTCCGAAATGCTGAATCCCGATACCGGTAGATCGAGCCATTTCTCGGCCAAGAGGATGTAGCCCTCCGCTTTGTTTACACTCAGGCGTATTGCCTTAATCGTTTTGGGCAGCTGCTCCGTCAGCGACTTCATCTGCTCGGTCACCTCTTTGGTTTTCACCATCGTTAGGCAGTGCGCGCGCTTTTGCTTCAACTCCTCAGCAAATTGCAGCGTAAACTCGCTTGAAAACTCACTAAAATCTGCAAAATCTCGTTCGTAGTTCGATACTACTTCGCCCGAGATAGCAGGCACTTCTTCATTTTTGCAATAAAACTCTTTTTGACTCATTGATAAGACTAATTAAAGGTTAAACAAATGTGTATTTAGTTCGTATATGCGGTAATTTGCATTTCCGTTCTCTGCATTGGTTTTGTCCATTTCTCTCAACAACGTCGAAACCCAAGGTTTCGATTCCTCTTTTTCAACAATGGTGTTATTCTCTCTGGTTTTTGAGTAATCCGCTCTAGTTTTATAAATTTGCTTCTCTATGTTTTGAGTAAATAGATCTAGTGCAAATAAATGCCTCTCTACGTTTTGAACTCTCCTCTCTACTGTTCGAACTAGTCGCTCTACGCTTAGAATATATCTCTCTTGCATTAGAATACCCCTCTCGCAGTTTCGATTTTGTGTCTCCTATTTTCGCTCTTGCCTCTCTATATTGAGCAGCAGGTAAACCATTAGATGAATTACTTTTTGCAAATTTAAATAAATTATTGAGAATACATTATTGATACAATATAAATTTTCAAAAAGAACTAATTATTTTAAATTTAGCGCATACAACAATACTTCACAGGCAGTTTCTATATTTATAAATTATTCAACATTAATAGTTAAATAACTGATATTCAAACGTATTGTAAATAATATTGCTATATTTTATGATAATATTCAAGAAATTATTTCAGTATAAATTAAAAAACATTAGCCACAAAAAGATATAATTTACAATCAATCTAATTGTTTATCTTTTTCACTCTGTAATGTATATAATTATCAAGGGAATACGTGTGTCTGCTGGGTGAGAATTGTGTTTAGACGTGATTGTATTAACCCCTTTCGACCACGAGACGAGTATCAATATCCTATTTTCACAATCTGCACGATATCGCTACAATCGCATCGTACATCACAAAGTTTATCGCATTGTAACCAAGATGTTATGTTTGAATTATTGTATCTGCCAAATTAATTTTGTTACTTTGCATCCATAAAAATAGAATAATAACTTACAAAGAAGAAAATGGGAAAAGTTATCATCATTGGAGCCGGAGGAGTCGGCACCGTTGTAGCGCACAAAGTGGCTCAAAACCCTGATGTTTTCACAGATATTTTATTAGCGAGCCGCACACTCTCGAAGTGCGACGACATCGCTGCCGCAGTGCTTGCCAAAACAGGCACGAGCATCAAAACCGCCAAGGTAGATGCCGATAATGTGCCAGAATTGGTGGCGTTGTTCAACGATTTCCGTCCGGAGTTGGTGATCAACGTGGCACTCCCCTATCAGGATCTCACCATTATGGATGCCTGCCTCGAAGCGGGTGTCAACTACCTCGATACGGCGAACTACGAGCCAATCGACGAAGCTAAATTCGAATACAGCTGGCAATGGGCTTACCGCGAAAAGTTTGAAAAAGCGGGTCTGACAGCGATTCTCGGTTGCGGATTCGACCCAGGTGTATCAGGCGTTTACACTGCTTATGCAGCAAAGCACCATTTCGACGAAATGCACTACCTCGACATCGTAGATTGCAACGCGGGTGACCACGGCAAAGCTTTTGCTACCAACTTCAACCCCGAAATCAACATTCGCGAGGTGACTCAAAAAGGAAAGTATTGGGAGAACGGTCAATGGGTCGTTACCGAACCGCACGAAATACACCAACCGATTAGCTACCCAAACATCGGCCCGAAAGAGTCGTACGTGATTTACCACGAAGAGTTGGAGTCGCTGGTGAAGAACTTCCCAACCATCAAACGCGCTCGTTTCTGGATGACATTTGGTCAGGAATACTTGACTCACTTGCGCGTGATTCAAAACATCGGTATGGCGAGCATCGTGCCTATCATGTACAACGGCGTGGAGATTGTTCCGATTCAGTTCCTCAAAGCAACATTGCCTAATCCGGGTGATTTGGGCGAAAACTATACCGGCGAAACTTCTATCGGTTGCCGCATCAAAGGCATCAAAGATGGTCAGGAAAAGACTTACTACGTGTACAACAACTGTAGCCACCACGATTCGTATGTAGAGACAGGCGCGCAAGGCGTAAGCTACACCACCGGCGTGCCTGCTATGATTGGTGCGATGATGTTCATGAAAGGTGAATGGAAAAAGGCGGGCGTTTACAACGTAGAGGAGTTCAATCCCGATCCGTTTATGGAAGCACTCAACATCCACGGTTTGCCTTGGCACGAAGTGCACGGATTGGATTTGGAAGTGTAACGGTTTTCGTTAGTCAGGGCTTCACGTTGAGTGAAATCGTGACTCAGATATAGAAAAAGCGACTCAAATTTGGGTCGCTTTTTTATTTCTATGCTATTCCTCGCTCTTTCTTGATGGCTTCATATGCCTCGTTGATGGTGCGGAATCGCTCGGTGGCAGATTTCTTCACATCTTCGCCAAGGTCGTGCACTTTGTCGGGGTGGTACTTCATCGCCATGCGGCGGTAGGCTTTCTTGATTTCTTCGTTGGTGGCAGTTGGTTCTATTTCGAGGGTTTTGTATGCCCAATCGCGATCGACCGTTTGGGTGTAAGGTGCACGAACGGAATCGAAATCGGCTGCCGAGATGCGGAAGTTCGCCGCGATGCGCTGTATCGCCTCAAGTTCCAGTGGATGCACTTCGCCATCGGCATAGGCAATCATAAAGAGCAGGTGCAGCAGTTCTAGCTTCGAAGAGTAGTTCATCTGCTGGCTGATTTGAGCCGCTACTTCGGTCTCGTTAATCTCCTTGTCGAGAAGGTCTTTCAGCAGTTGCAGCGCTTCAAGTGCATGCTCTTCGCCGTAGTTGTTGACGAGAAATTTCTTTGCCACAGCGAGTTCCGATTTTAGTATCTTGCCATCGGCTTTCATGATGCAGGCAATGAGCACCAGCAAACTGATTTTAAAATCTGCCTCTGTGGTGCGTTGTGTGGTGGTTTGCACCGTCGTTCCCTCTAGCAACGAACCGATACCAAAACCTATCAATGCGCCAATCGGTCCGCCAAATGCCCAACCGAGTCCGCCTGCTATCCATTTTCCTAATGCCATAGTATGTCTGTTTTTGTTTAAGTTGCAAAGTTACAAAAATTGTGCCAAAGCGATTCATTATTGAGTTTGTTTAAATAGTGGACTTCCGTATTAGCAATGTTTATTAATTTTAATACATGCTTAATATATTGCTTGACATTTATTGCCATCTTTGCAAAAAAGTAATATGTATTGGTACGAAGATGAAATTAGACAGCTTGAACTTAAGCCTGTAACCCCTAAAAGTGAGAAAAAACGTATAGTATTTTATGGAAGCTCTTCGATTCATTATTGGGAAAGCATTCAATCTGATTTTTCAGAATTTGAAGTCATCAATCAAGGGTTTGGAGGTTCCACTTTAGCTGCGTGTTGCTGGTTTTTCGAGCGAGTGATTCCTCGCTTTCAACCCGATATGATAGTGCTCTATGCAGGCGACAATGATTTAGGAGATGGCCGTCACCCCGAAGAAGTTTTCTTGTATTTTACAAACATACTTTCGTTAATTCAACGTCATTGGGGCGCTATTCCTGTAGCTTTTATCTCTGTAAAAACATCTCCTGCAAGGCAGTTTCTATACAATTCCATTATTTATACCAATGAGATAATTCGAGACGAAATACTCCGAAATTACAATCAATGTACTTTTGTAGATATCGTTTCTCCGATGAAAAAGAATGGAGTAATTGATAGATTATTGTTCGATGAGGATGGATTGCATTTAAGCAAAAAGGGTTATGAAGTTTGGGCTAAAGAGCTCAAAGAGCAATTTTTGAACCAATTTCTACCAGCAAAAAAAACTTCTGAAGTCGAGAACTTATCAAATGTTGAATAATCAATGAACCGCGAATATCACAAATGGTTTAGCCCAAGCTTGCAACGTGATATGGAACTGCTTGTTTATGGACATAGCGGAGCACGGGTCTTGCTTTTCCCAACACGCACCGGGCGGTTTTATGATTATGAAAATTGGCGAATCATTGATTCTATCAAACACTTTATTGAAAACGGATGGCTGCAAGTATATGCTTTAGACAGTATAGATCAAGAAAGTTTTTATTGTTTTTGGGCACATCCACAAGGACGAATTGAGCGACATATCCAGTTCGAAAACTACATAATTAATGAAGTCCTGCCTTTATCTGTTACTAAAAATTCGAATCCTTTTCTAATGGCAGTGGGATGTAGTATGGGAGCTTTTCATGCTGTAAATATCGCCTTTCGCTTTCCAAACTTATTTGGTAAAGTGGTAGCATTGAGTGGTCGATACGATTTAACCCTCAAACTAGGAATGTTCGAAGATTTATTGAGCGGTTTTTATAACGACACCATCTATTATCATTCGCCAAGCCATTACATGTATCATATTTCAGAGAGTGAATTACTACAACAGATACGCAAATTAGACATCACTGTTGTTTGTGGCAAAGATGACGTGTTTTTATCCAATAATAGAGACTTCAGTCAACTGCTTTGGAACAAAAATATTCATCATAAGTTCTACGAATGGGAAGGATTGGCTCATAGTGCCCGATTTTGGCGACAAATGCTGCCAATGTATTTGTAATTACCACAATTTCTTCTTCCAAAATTAAAATCAACTCTTCATCTTCTCAAATAACAATGTCACAGCCTCTTTCACGTCATTCGTCTCGGCGATGCAGTTGATAAATGTGCTGCCGATGATCGCTCCGCTGGCGTTTTGCTGTGCGGCATCGAGGGTGGCTTTGTTCGAAATTCCGAAACCAATCAGACGAGGATTCTTTAGATTCATCGCATCGATGCGGTGGAAGTACGCTTGCTTCTCGTCGCCAAACGAACTTTGCGCGCCAGTGGTCGAAGCCGATGATACCATGTAGATGAATCCCGCCGTGTGCTCGTCTATCAAGCGGATGCGTTCATCGGATGTTTCGGGAGTGATGAGCATGATGAAGTTGATGCCGTAGCGATCGGCAATCGGTTTGTAGTTGGCGATGTAGTCGTTGAACGGCAGGTCGGGAATGATAACGCCATCGATGCCCACTTCGGCGCATCGATGGCAAAACGGCTCGATACCAAACTGCATTACCGGATTCAGATAACCCATCATCACGAGCGGAATGGAGATTTCGCTGCGCACGTCTGCTAGTTGCTCAAACAGTTTGTGGAGCGTCATGCCGTTTTCGAGTGCGGCGGTGCTGCTTTTCTGGATGACCAGACCATCGGCCATCGGGTCGGAGAAGGGAATTCCCACTTCAATCAGGTCGGTGCCTTGTGCCACCAGTTCGCGAATCACCTCGCGAGTGCTGTCCAACGTCGGATATCCGGCAGTGAAATAGACCGAAAAAATGCCTTTCGGCTTTTGTTGAAAAAGTTGTTCAATTCTATTCATAATTCTAATATAAGCCCCATCCCAACCTTCCCCAATAGGGTAAGGAGTAAGACGAAAGCGATTATTAATTCTTTTACAACTTACAAAATATGCGTAAGCTCTTTCTCCCCTCTATTGGAGGGGTCGGGGGAGGCTTCTTAGAAAATTCCTCAGTTTTTCGGCATCTTTTCTCCCCGGTTCTACCTCGAATCTGCTGTTCAAATCCACACCCCAAAGCTTTGGATGATCGATGGCTTTGATGGCATCGGCATCGTCGGCAGTGATGCCACCACTCAGCAGAAAGCGCGTGTTACCTTGATAAGCCGAGAGCATGGTCCAATCGAATTTCTGTCCCGAGCCGCCGTGTTGTGGCGTTTTGGTGTCAAAAATATAGAAGTCGCACGTGCCTTCGTACTCTTCCGTAAGGTCGAAATCAGCCGGTTCGGCTATCGAAAACGCCTTGAAGACCAACAATCCTGCCGATTTGAAGGTGTAACACATCTCCTCCGACTCCGAGCCGTGGAGCTGCACGCCGTGGAGACTGTATTTCTTCACCGTTTCGAGAATATCGTCGAGCGATTCGTTGACGAAAACGCCTATTTTGAGCACACTGCGCGGCAACGAGTTCATTGCCTCCACATCGAGCGGCTCGGCGTAGCGCGGCGACTTCGGGTAGAAGATGAAACCCAGAAAGTCGGGCTTCAACGCTACGATTTGTGCTATGTTTTCGGGATATTTCATCCCGCAGATTTTAATTTTCACGCTTGATATTTTACTCCCGCAGATTACGCAGATTACGCAGATGGTTTCTGCGAGATTTTGGTTTTTTTCTAATTTTCAAGGGAACATTGAACTCCCTAATATCACTTTCTTACTATTTTTATCCTGCTAATCTCACTGATTACGCAGATTCTTTCTGCGAGATTAGCGAAATCTGCGGGAACATTTTATTTTTTCACTCGAGTAATAAAATCATCTAACGCTTTAGCGGGATCCTGCTCCTTCATAAAATTTTCTCCCATCAAGAAGCCGCGATAGCCTGCTTTGCGGAGTTCGGCCACAGTTTCGGTTTTCGAGATGCCGCTTTCGCTCACTTTCACGAATTGGTCGGGAATGAGTGCTGCGAGGTCGAATGAGGTCTGGATGCTCTGCTCGAAGGTTTTCAGGTTGCGGTTGTTCACGCCCAGCATATCCACGTGATCGTTTGCGTGGCCGAGTTCTTCGGCGTTGTGCACTTCGAGCAATACTTCGAGCCCGAGGTCGTGAGCCCGACGTGCGAGGTCGAGCGTCTCCTTCACCGTAAGAGCGGCGGCAATGAGCAACACCACATCGGCACCCATCGCTTTGGCTTCGAACAACTGGTATTCGTCCACCACAAAATCTTTGCGAAGAATCGGACACGTGACTTGCGGACGAGCCGCCATCAAATCCTGCGGCGTACCACCGAAATAGGGAAAATCCGTCAGAATGGAGATACCCGATGCTCCGGCGCGACTGTAGCCTTCGGTCACCTGCACCACGTCGGCGTGCTCGTGTATCCAGCCCAGCGACGGCGATTTCCGCTTAAATTCCGAGATAATTCCCGATTCGGAGGTCAAAAGGTTGTGTTTCAGCGACAGACAGGTACGCCCGAAAGCCTCCGTTTCCTCTAAATCGGCAATTGACGTTGTTTGCTTTCGCGTGGCGACTTCGATCCGTTTGTCTGCTATGATTTTATCTAAAATGGAAGCCCCACCCGACCTCCCCAAAAGGGAGGAGTTTGAATTGCTTTTGTCTAAATTGTATTCCATATTCATTAAATATCTTTAAAGCCCCTCCTTGGGAGGGGTTGGGGAGGTCTATCTATTCGCTTCCAAAAACTTCACAAACGCCGCTTTCGCATTGCCCCTTTCGATGGATTGGCGCGCTTCAGCGATGCAATCCTGAATGCTTTTCGACGGGTTGAACGTCTGAATGGCATACGCAGCGTTGATCACCACGGCATTTGTTTGCGGAGCGGTGGCTCTGTTTTCGAGGATGTTGTCGAAGATTTTAGCTGCATCTTCCACCGTTTCGCCACCAAAAAGGTCGGGCTCGGTGCAACGCTCAAATCCGAGGTCTTCGGGAGCAATCACGCGCTCGCCTTGGCTGTTGATAATCTTGAAATCGTCGGTCAGCGAAATTTCGTCGTATCCGTCGAGGCTGTTCACGATGGTGAACTCTGTGCCGATTTGTTGGTACAAATAATGATAAAGACGTGCCAGTTTGAGGTTGTAAACGCCCAGCAACTGACGCTTCGGCATACTCGGATTCACCAACGGGCCGAGCATGTTGAAGAAGGTGCGAACACCCAACGCTTTACGCACCGGAGCAACGGTTTTCAGTGCAGGATTAAACAACGGCGCGTGCAGATAGGCCATGTTGCTGTTATCCAACGAGCGACGCATCTGGTCAACATCCTGCGTAAACTTCACGCCGTGCATCTCGATCACGTTCGATGCTCCGCTGACGGAGGTCGCACCGTAATTTCCGTGTTTCACCACTTTGTATCCCGCACCGGCCACTGTGAAGCAGGCCGTGGTGGAGATGTTGAACGTGTTTTTGTTGTCACCACCCGTGCCCACAATGTCGATGGCATCGTATTCCGACAAGTCGATGGGCAGACGCATCTCCAGCAACGCATCGCGGAAGCCGGTCAGCTCGTCGATGCTGATGCTGCGCATCAAAAACACGGTGATAAACGCGGCAATCTGGCTCTCGTTGAATTCGCCTTTGGCCATGCGCAGCAGCACGTCGCGGGCCTCGTTGCGGTCGAGCGTGTTGTGGTCGAACAGGTGATATAGTAGTTGTTTCATAAAAACCTCCCCAACCCCTCCCAAGGAGGGGCTTTTAAAAAATCAATTATTTCTTACTTATTAAATATTTTCTCTTTCCTCATTCTTAATCCCCTCTCTTTGGGAGTGGGGTCAGGGGTAAGGTTTCTTACTCCTTCCCCTTCGTGGAAGGTTGGGATGGGGCGCTTATCCAGTTTTTCAGCATCTTCAACCCTTCGGGAGTCAGCACCGATTCGGGGTGAAACTGCACACCGCGTACATCGTACGTTTTGTGGTGCATTGCCATATTTTGTCCGTTGTCGTCGATAGCGGTCACTTCGAGGCAATCGGGGAAGTTCAAGTTGCTCACAATCCACGAATGGTAGCGACCCACTTCGATTTGCTTGTCTAAGCCGTTGAACAGCACATCGTCTGCGATGATGTTGACGTTGCTCGTCACGCCGTGATATACATCTTCGAGATTGGTCAGCTCGCCACCGAACGCCTCGCCAATGGCCTGATGCCCGAGGCAAATGCCGAGAATGCTTTTCGTAGGTGCAAATCGCTTAATCAGTGGCAGCAACAAACCTGCTTCCGAAGGAATGCCCGGACCTGGCGAAAGCACTATTTTGTCGTATTTCTCCACCTCGTCGAGCGATATTTTATCATTTCTGTGCACCTCAATTTCGGCAAGGTTGAAGCTTTTCAACGCGTGCACCAAGTTGTAGGTGAATGAATCGTAATTGTCGAATACTAATATTTTCATCTTGTTGCTATGTTTAGGAATAAGGAAAAAATTTGTGTCAACATCGTTGACACATTTAATAAAACTCAAATAATATACCTCTTATTCAAATAATCAATCCAACGATTAAACTGAATGCTGGGCGAGTGAACCTTGAGTTTCTCAAAGAAGTCTTCGTATGTTATGCCAATTACAGATTCCTTTTTTGTCAGAAATGATTTGTATTTTGGTAAAATCATTTCAAAATGAGAATTTCCTTTAGGATATAATGTGATTGAAGTAAAATGTGAAAGATGATCTTTTTGCTTAATACTTTCTCCTAAAAGATGATTTCTCCAAATCTGCCTGAAGTCGTCACGAATTAGTGATTCTTCATTTGGATTCTCAAACAACCCAGATTTACGGGTGGTTGACCAGTAATTTGAATTTTTGTTATTAATATCAATATCTTCTTTTGAGCCCTTTTTCAAAGGATACGCCTGTTCCGTATACTTAACTTCAATTCCTAAAATGCCAATTTCATTGTCAGAGTGAATGTATTTAATGTAAGCATCAAACGATGTTCTGTCGTATAAATAGTTTTCTGCTGGTTCTGGGGCATACTCAATTTTTATTTCAAAAACTTCTTTAATTGAATTTGAAACAAACTCGTTTAGTACAATTCTAGCAAAATCTAAATCGTAACGTAAAGGAATAAAGAAATTAAAGGGGATGTGTTCACTTCTTAATAAGTTTGAATATAGCTGTTTACTATACTTTTTGCCATACCTTTCATAAACGGCATCTAGAATATCGAATTCTGAATAAAAATTCAGACCTTTTTGACCATCTTCTTCCTTCAGCATATTTCCAAATTCATCAAAATCTACTTGAAGGATTTCTGCTCGATATTTGGATTGATGAAGTCTCGCTTTTCGTTTAAAATCATCATCTCTTGAATATTGTTTTCCTATTTCCATAATTGTATCTGAAAAAATGGGGTTTTACTTAATAGTCGAAGCCAGCACCACCGCTTTGTTTAGTGCGCCGAGTTTGTTGTTCACCTCCTGCAATTCGTTTTCGCGAATCGATTTGGAGACAATACCCGCACCTGCTTGAAAATGCAACGTGTTGTTTTTGCTCAAGAACGAACGAATGGTAATTGCCTGATTGAAATCGCCGTTGAAGCCGATGTAGCCGATGCATCCGCCATAAAATCCGCGGGCATGTTTCTCGATGTTGTCGATGAGCTGCATCGCGCTTACTTTCGGAGCGCCGGAGAGTGTTCCGGCAGGGAACGTATCTGCAAACAGTTTGATGCGGTTCGCTTCTGGGAAAATGGTGCCCGACACGCGCGACACCATGTGGATGACGTGCGAATAGAACTGAATCTCCTTGTACGACTCCACGTGCACGTCGGAGCAGTTGCGGCTGAGGTCGTTGCGCGCCAAATCTACCAACATCACGTGCTCGGCATTCTCTTTCGGGTCGAGCAAAAGTTGTTCGGCAAGAAGTTCGTCTTTCTTGTCATCACCTGTTCGGCGGAAAGTGCCCGCAATCGGGTCGATGGTTGCTTTGTCACCTTCCATTTTGAGGTGCGTTTCGGGCGAAGAACCGAAGATTCGGAACGAGCCGAAGTCGAAATAAAAGAGGTATGGCGATGGATTCACCGAGCGAAGGGCGCGATAGACGTTGAAGTCGTCGCCTTTGTATTGTTGCTCGAATCGGCGCGAAAGCACGATTTGAAACACGTCGCCGCGTTTGCAATGTTTGATGCCTTTGTCCACCATCTCCATGTATTCGTCGTCGGTGATGGGCGATGTAATCTCGCCTTTTGCCTCAAACGGATAGATAGGAAAGTTGCGGCTGTCGAGCATCGCCACAATCTCGTCCATCTCGCTTTTGTCTCCGGCGGGAATGTTTTCCACAATCACCATCTCGTTTTTGAAGTGATTCACCACGATGATGTATTTGTAGAGAATATAAACCATTTCTGGAGCGTCGCTCGACTCCACGGCGGCTTTTCTGATTTTTACGTTTTCGAAATGTTGCACCGCATCGTAGCCGGTGTATCCGAAAAATCCATTGATGCCGGTCGGATTGTTGTCGTTTTTTACGTCGAATTCTTTCACGAAGTTTTCGAGCAGTTCAGGCAAAAAAGTATCTTCTTCGAGCTGAATCTTGTTGATTTTCCCATCGGGATATTGCTCGGTGACAACGCCTTTTTCGACCACGAATTTCGCCAACGGTTTCACCGCGATAAACGAATAGCGGTTGTCCACCACGTGGAAATCGGTGCTTTCGAGCAATGCCGATTCGGGGAAAATATCGCGCACCTTCAAGTAGAGGCTCACCGGCGTCTGAAGGTCTGCCAGCAATGCTTGGCTGCGGGTTTTTATTTTGTAATTCATAATGTTGAAAGCCCCCTTACCCCCAAAGGGGGAATTAAGGCTGTTATTAATAGATTATTTTTTCGATAATATTAAAAAACCATTTTAAAAGTCCCCTTTGGGGGGATTTAGGGGGCCTCTCTTCTCAAAAAGACTCACATACGTTTCCATATCCTTGTCGCCACGTCCCGAGAGGTTGATGACCACCACATCGGTCGGTTTGAACTGCTTTTTCGCCAGAACAGCCAATGCGTGCGACGATTCGATGGCAGGAATAATGCCTTCCAACGCAGTGATTTCGAATGCTGCTTCGATGGCTTCATCGTCGGTCACTGCCAATACTTCCGCGCGACCGATTTGTGCGAGGTGCGCGTGCATTGGTCCGATTCCCGGATAATCCAATCCTGCCGAAATGGAGTACGGCTCGATGATTTGTCCGTCTTCCGTTTGCATCAACAGCGTTTGGCTGCCGTGGATAATTCCTTTTCGCCCGAGGTGGATGGTCGCTGCCGATTCACCGGAATCGATACCTAATCCTGCTGCTTCGAGCGAGATGATTTTCACCCGTTCGTCGTCGAGGTAGTGGAAGTAGGTTCCGGCAGCGTTGCTACCACCGCCCACACACGCAACGAGGTAATCGGGGTAGTCGCGTCCCTCTTTTTCGAGCAACTGTTTCTTAATCTCTTCGCTGATTACCGACTGAAAACGCGCCACCATATCGGGGTACGGATGCGGTCCGACAGTCGAACCGATGATGTAATAGGTGTTTGCCGGATTGCTGCACCAATCGCGAATGGCTTCGTTGGTGGCGTCTTTCAGCGTTTTGTTTCCACTTTGCACCGGGAATACTTTTGCACCTAGCATCTCCATTTTCTGTACGTTCAGTTTCTGACGTGCCACGTCCACCGCACCCATGTAAACGACGCACTCCATATTCATCAGTGCGCAGACAGTAGCCGTTGCCACACCGTGTTGTCCGGCTCCGGTTTCGGCGATGATGCGGGTTTTACCCAATCGACGCGCCAACAGAATCTGACCAATGGTGTTGTTGATTTTGTGTGCACCTGTGTGGTTGAGGTCTTCGCGTTTGAGGTAGATTTTTGCTCCGTATTTCTCCGAAAGGCGACGTGCCAGATAGAGTGGCGTAGGGCGACCTACGTAGTCGCGCAGCAGTTGCTGAAACTCCTCCTGAAAGGACGATTCGCTCATAATATCTAAGTAGGAAGTGCGCAAAGTTTCCACATTTTTGTACAGAATTTCGGGAATGTAAGCTCCACCAAATTCTCCGTAATAACCTTCTTCGTTGACGTTGTAATTCATAATTTAGCCCCCTCTGTCCCCCAAAGGGGGATTTCCGGAGTAGTATTAAATTGTTTTTAACTTCATAATTTCACTCTGCCTTTCTTTCTCCTCCCTTTGGGGAGGTCGGGTGGGGCTTAAAAAAAAAGCCCGTCGTGAGTGCGACAGGCTTTTGTTATTTTTATTCTAATTCAGGAATAATTTTGGCAAAACGTTAGCGGCTCACGACTGTTGAAGTTGTAAGTGCCACCACCAAAATTTATTTACTGAGGTAAGATTCATTGTTTCGTTTTGTTTAATTTGCTTGCAAATGTATAGCATGTATAACTAAATTGCAAACATTTTGTTCATTTTTTTGTGCTTTTGGTTAAAACTTCGTGGTTTCCACCACCAATTCACCGGTTTTGAGGTTGGTGCCATAGATATCGACTGCCGATATTTTAGGCTTCATAAATGTGCCGCCGTTATTGTGCACAAAGATACGATTAACAACAATTTCACCCTTTCCCGTTTGGGTAAAAACTCTAAACTGCCCGCTTTGATCTTTCCTCAATTCAAAGGTTCGCTTGTTATAGGCCGCAAATTGAAAGATGGCTGATGCACTATTCTTCGAAATGTACTTCAACCCATAACCATAGTGCGACTGCATCCAGCTCAGAGACTGGGTTTTGTTTCCATCAACGCGCTTCAACCAATAGATGGTAATCGGTGCATCTTCATTGAGTCGATTTTTGGCGTCCACATTCAAGATATAGTAAATTTGGTTTTTGTCGAGGCTCCGGTCAATAACAAAAAGCTGATTATTGGCACCAAAGGTCTCATCCATGTCTGCAAAAAACAGAATCAGCGATACCAAAAGTGTGCGCGACAGGCTTGTTTTCATACTCCGAATGTATATTCCTTGTTTTGATTCTCTCTATTTGATAGACAACGACCTCTTACAACTCGCAATAATTGCCGTCGTTTGTCAAGTTTTTGCACGGTGAACGCCAAGTCATATCCGGTTCGTCAAACAATTCTTGCGCCTTCTCCGGCCCCCACGTTCCTGCGGGATAGCCATAAAGCGGCACGTCTTTGTCGTTTTTCCAACAATCGAGCACTGGCATCAAGAATTTCCACGCCTCAATCACCTCTTCTGTTCGAGCAAACAAGGTCGAATCGCCTTTGATGGCGTCGTTTATTAGTCGTTCGTAAGCCGACGGGATGCGCTGCACTGTTAAATCAGAATAGTGAAAATCCATGTTTACCGTTTGCACTTCAAATCCTGCACCAGGTGTTTTCATACCAAATTTGAGCAAAATGCCTTCGTCGGGCTGAATGCGAATCACCAACTGATTTTCTGATTGAACGGTCGATTCGTTAGCAAATAAGAAGTGCGGGGTAGGTCGAAAGTGAATAACCACCTCAGTGACACGTGTAGGTAGCATTTTACCAGTACGGATGTAGAATGGCACACCACCCCAACGCCAATTGTCGATATAAAACTTGAGCGCAGCGTAAGTTTCGGTATTCGAATTTGGATTTACACCTACCTCGTCGCGGTAGCCTTGAACGGGTTTCCCTTTGATTTTGGAAGGCATATATTGACCACGAATCGCCACTTTTTTGACCTCTTCGCACTTGATGGGACGAAACGATTGAAAAACCTTCAAGATTTCGTGGCGAATGGAATCAGATTCTAGTGACGTTGGCGGCTCCATAGCAGTAAGAGCGACCACTTGCAACAGGTGATTTTGAACCATATCGCGCAATGCACCCGAGCCGTCGTAGTAGTTGCCGCGTTTTTCCACACCAATGCTTTCGGCTGAAGTGATTTCTACGTGGTGGATAAAATTTCGGTTCCAAAGCGGTTCGAAAATCCCGTTCGAAAAGCGCGCCACCAATAGATTTTGAACCGTTTCTTTACCCAAATAGTGGTCGATTCGGAAGAGTTGCTCCTCTTTCCAATCCTGCATCAGTTGGTCTTTCAGCTTCAATGCCGAATCCAAATCGTAACCAAACGGTTTTTCGATGACCAATCGCTTCCAGCCATTTGTCTGTTTGTTGAGGCTAACCGATGCCAAATGCTGTGGAATAATACCATACAAACTTGGAGGCGTGGAAAGGTAAAATATCGTATTGTGACAAATATTATTTTCTTTTCGTAGTTGCTGTATGCGGGTTTTCAGGTCGGCATACGTCGCTCCATCGTCGAAAACAATCGGTTGATAATAGACTTTCTTGATAAAATCGTCGATGCGTGAGATGTCGTCAATCTCTTTAAATTCGGTGATTGCTGCCTTCATACTCACGCGAAACTCTTCGTCGGAAAACACAGAGCGCGAAGTGCCCAACAATGCGAAGTTATCGGGTAGTAGATTTTGCACAAAAAGCGAATAGAGCGCTGGCACCAATTTTCGTTTGGTCAAGTCTCCCGATGCACCAAAAATAACGTAAATCAGACTTTCGTTGGATTTCATGTGTTGATATTTAAGCCCCCTAGCCCCCAAAGGAGGAGCGGAGAGGAATTTGTGAAAATTTAACTATGCTTTAGTGTGTCAATGATTGTTTGGTGTGATCGTTTCATTGCCTAATTCTTGATAAAAAAGCAGATATATTCCTTATATAAAACAAAACTAGTGAAATAGTTTTCGGAAGGATCGATTTTGTGAATCTTTGTTTTATTTTTTTGAATAAAACCCTTTCCTAATTTTCGTAAAATAGTTGCACCAATCTATTTTTTTACTGTATCGAAATTAGGCGCGAAACTCTAAGATTCAAGCTGAATTATTCCCTAATCACACCAGTGAAAGCCCTTACTACAGGGATAAGTTCGAAGATATGTGTGGGTTGAATTTCCGTTTCGTCGCGGTGAGAGATGTAGATGATGGCGGTTTGCGTCGTAGCCGTTATGGCATTGACCATGTCAATAAATAATCGGATGTTCTCTTCGTCGAGCTCGATGGTGGGTTCGTCGAGAATCAGCAGCGGCGGATGCTTCACCATGGCGCGTGCCACCATCACCATGCGTTGTTGCCCCACGGTGAGGTCTTGAAACGATTTGTTCTGGAAATCCGACCCCAGCATGTCGAGCCATTGCTGTGCTACCTCTATTTGCAGGTCGGTGGGGTAAGTGTAGAGCCCGACCGAATCGTTGAATCCCGAAATAATCATATTGAGCACGCTGTCGTTTCGACGAAAACGAGTGGTCATGTTGGGTGTGAAGTACCCAATCTGTTTGCGAATCTCCCAAATGGTTTCGCCGCTGCCTTTCTTTCTGCCAAACAGTGTGATGTCTTGGTTGTAGCCACGCGGATTGTCGCCCGTGATGATTGAGACTAACGTGCTTTTTCCAGAACCGTTTGGGCCTACTAATTGCCAGAACTCTCCTTTTCGGATGGTCCAGTTGACGTTTTCGAGTACCTGTTTGTCGAGGTAGTGCACCGACACGTTGCGCAGTTCGATGAGCGGATCTATGTTGCAGGCGGTTTCAGTGTATATTTTGGGTAGTCGAAAGCGGTGTTCGTGTTGTAGTAAAGTTCGTTTGGTGAAATCGCTAAGACTTTCCGCCGCAGAGATTTGGTTTTCTTCGTCCACGCTCAAAACAAGTTCCGCATGTGGCAATATGTCGGCTTTGCGATAGACGATTTGAATCAATTGAATGTCTGAAGATAGCGTCTCAAGGCGTTCTATGATGTCGATTTGAGTTGCTTTGTCCACGTTGCTAAACACATCGTCTAGGACTAGAAAATCGGGTTTTTGGGCAATGAGGTAGTTGAGCAGCGCCTTTTTCTGTTGACCGCTCGACATCGACTCTAGGCTTTTGTTTTCGTCTGTTTGAATCGGAAAGCGGTCGAGGCGGTACTCTTCGTCAATGAGTTTGTCAATGGTGATAATGGAGTGCAACAATCCGGACAACTCGGCAAGATTGATGTATGGTGAGAGCAAATCTTCCTTCATGATTTGCTCAATTAACCGTTTTTTATTTGTCGCATTCGACAGATACAATGCCACTATCATCAGTTATTCAGTTTCTCAGTTGTTCAATCCCTCAGCTTTCATCCCCTCAATCCCTATTATTCCTCGGATGATGTTCCAAAATCTCTCGTCGCAGCATTTCGCGGTCGATGTGAGTATATATTTCGGTGGTGGTGATGCGCTCGTGCCCTAACATTTGCTGAATGGCACGCAGGTTGGCACCGCCTTCGAGCAGGTGCGTGGCAAAAGAGTGACGGAAGGTGTGCGGACTGATGGTCTTTTTGATTCCGGCTTTTGATGCTAAATCTTTGATGATGTAGAATACCATCACACGACTCAATTTACTCCCCCAACGGTTGAGAAACAGAAAATTCTCGTTCCCTTTTTTGATGTTTATCAAATGGCGATCGATAAAGTAGAGTCGAATTCCATCGATAGCCGGTGATGATAGTGGCACGAGCCGTTGCTTATTTCCTTTGCCGGTGATGCGCACAAATCTTTCGTCGAGGTAGAGATCTGAGATTTGAAGATTGACCAACTCCGATACACGCAGACCGCAGCTGTAAAGCATTTCGAGCATCGTTAGATTGCGCTGTCCTTCGGGCTTCGACAAATCTATTTGCCCCAACATCAGGTCTATTTCGGTGGTGGTGAGCACTTCGGGAATTTTCATCCCTATTTTTGGTGATTCGAGCAGCTCGCAGGGTGAAGCGTCGAGGTAATCTTCAAGCACTAGAAATTTGTAGAACGACTTCAAGCCCGAAATAATGCGTGCTTGAGAGCGAGCACAAATCCCTACATCTCGGAGTTGCGCCACAAATTGATGCAAATCATTCAACTCAACATCTAGAACTGACTTGTTTTCTGCAATCAAAAAACGGGATAATTTACCCACATCTTCGAGGTATGCTTCGATGGTATTTGCCGAAAGCGATTGCTCTAAACGCAAATAAGTGGTGTATTTTTTTAAAGCCGATTGACTATCCTTCATATTTTTTGACTACTTTTGCACCGTATTTGTCGCACACAGTTCTGCAAAAATAGTAAAAATTCGGGCGACATTTTCGAACCCTCGTTAATTCCATTCCGATATGAAGATTCAGATTATCAATGGTCCAAACCTCAACCTGTTGGGGAAACGCGAACCAACCGTTTATGGAAACTCCTCATTCGAAGCTTATTTGAAGCAGTTAGTCGAAAAATTTCCTGCGTGTGAAATCAGCTACTTTCAGTCGAATATAGAAGGGGAACTAATCAACAAAATTCACGAAGTAGGATTCGATTTCGATGCCATCATTATCAATGCTGGTGCCTACACACACACGTCGATTGCCTTAGCCGATGCTATACGCGCAGTCACCACTCCCGTTATCGAAGTGCATATTTCAAACATTCACAGTCGCGAGGCGTTTCGCCACGTATCGATGATTGCTCCAGCATGTAAGGGTGCAATTCTCGGATTCGGACTCGATTCGTATCGTCTGGCTATTGAAGCAATTATAAACAACAACTAGTTATATGTCTAAACACACTAAAATCGTAGCTACCATCTCTGATTGGAGAAGCGATGTCGATTTCCTTACTGAACTTTACGAGAGTGGAATGAACGTCGTTCGCATGAACTCGGCTCACCTCACCAACGAAGGCTTTCTAAAAGTAATAAACAATGTGAGAGCAGTCTCTGCTAATATTGGGTTACTTGTAGATACAAAAGGGCCTGAAGTACGCACAACTGCTATTGCAGACAATGCCAAAATCAAATTCGAAACTGGTGATATTGTGGAAGTGATAGGCGACCCAAAACGTTTGACCACAAAAGAGTGTATCTGTGTGTCGTATGCCAACCTTATGGACGATATGAACATAGGCTGCAAAATGCTTATTGACGATGGGGAGCTAGAATTTACGGTTACGGAGAAGAAAGATCATCTTTTGGTTTGTGTGGCTGAAAATAGTGGCGAACTCGGTTCTCGAAAAAGCGTGAATGTACCTGGTGTCCGAATCAATCTGCCATCGCTCACCAAACGCGATGAAGAGGTCATCGAGTTGGCAATCGAACACAAAGTCGACTTCATTGCTCACTCGTTTGTGCGCAATCGCCAAGACGTGCTTGACATACAAAAAATACTAGATGCGGCTAAAAGCCCAATCAAAATCATTTCGAAAATAGAGAATCAAGAAGGTGTGGACAACATCGACGAGATTTTGGAAGTAACCTACGGCGTAATGATTGCCCGTGGTGACCTCGGAATTGAAGTGGCTCAGGAGAAAATACCTGGAATTCAACGTCAATTGATTCGTAAATGTGTGCAGGCCAAAAAACCGGTAATTGTTGCTACTCAGATGCTTCACTCGATGATTTCGAACCCACGCCCAACGCGTGCCGAAGTAACCGACATTGCTAACGCCATCTATTATCGCACCGATGCATTGATGCTCAGCGGGGAAACCGCCTACGGGAAATACCCTGTTGAAGCAGTGAAGACAATGTCGAAAATTGCAGAAGAGGCTGAAAAGACAAAAATGCCTGAGAATGATATTCCAGTAAATGCGGTAGATTCTCGAATTGCATCGTTCCTTGCCGAAAAAGCGGTTCATGCTACTCAACGACTACACGTTCAATCAATTATCACCGATGCTTATACCGGTGGAACTGCTCGCTATGTAGCTGCTTTCCGTGGAGTATGTCCGGTTTATGCGATTTGTTACAACGAAGAGGTGATCAGACATTTGTCGCTTTCTTATGGTGTATTTCCTATTTTTCAAAAAGAGCGCGGTTCTGCTCGCGAATATTTCTTCGACGGAATCTACATGCTGTTGCGCCGTAAATTGATTAAAGAGTCTGACACTGTGGCTTTCCTTGGTGGCAGTTTTGGTGAAGGTGGTGGAACAACTTACCTTGAGATCAACGAAGTGTCGAAGATTCTTTACCACAGCAGCGACTACATTTTGCCAAGTTTTTGCAAACTAGATTAATCTGTTTCAGCACTTAATCCGAGTATTCTAAAAAGCAGCATGTACGACCCAATCGAGCAATACATTCTTGACCACATCGATCCTGAAGGAGAAAATCTCCAACGACTCAACCGCGATGTGAACGTCAATTTGTTGCGCCCAAGAATGTTGTCGGGGCATCTGCAAGGTCGATTTTTGAAAATGCTGTGTCGGATGATTCGTCCGAAATCTGTACTCGAGCTGGGAACTTATGCAGGATATTCAGCTCTTTGCATGGCTGAAGCATTAGCCGAAGATGCCACCATCGATACGGTTGAAATTGACGACGAACTGGAGGATTTCATCCAAAAACATTTGGACGAATCACCAGTAGGCAACAAAATTTATCTTCATTTCGGCGATGCGTTCGAGGTGATACCCAAACTTGACAAAACGTTTGATTTGGTCTTTATCGATGCCGACAAACGCAGCTATTGCGAATATTTCGATTTGGTGTTTGATAAAGTTTCGAAAGGAGGATTTATCGTTGCCGATAATACGCTGTGGGACGGCAAAGTGCTTGAAACACCAGACGAAAACGATGCGCAAACCATAGGGATTTTGGCATTTAACAAAAAAATAGCTGCCGACAAGCGGGTAGAGAAAGTGATTCTCCCATTACGCGACGGCATTACATTGATTCATAAATTGGTATAGTATTTTTTTAATAATCCATTGCATCACCTAATAAATTTTCGCCCCCTAAATCCCCTAAAGGGGACTTTGGGACAGCAAAGGAAACAAATTCTCTAAACAGTAGATACAGAAGTCCCCTTTAGGGGATTTAGGGGTTATAAAAATTAATTTAAAAACAAAATATTATGACTTTTCCATCAGAATTGAAGTACACCAAAGAGCACGAATGGATTCGCATCGAAGGCGACCAAGCTGTTGTAGGAATCACTGATTATGCACAAGGCGAATTGGGAGAAATTGTTTACGTTGACGTTACCAGCGTTGGCGAAACGTTGGCGAAAGACGAAGTTTTTGGCACAATCGAAGCGGTAAAGACCGTTTCAGACCTGTTTCTCCCTGTTTCGGGCGAAGTGGTTGAATTTAATGCACAACTCGAAGATCAACCCGAATTGGTGAACACTGATGCGTATGGCGAAGGTTGGATTGTGAAAATTGCCATTTCTGATGCCTCAGAAATCGATTCACTCCTTTCGGCAGATGAGTATAAAGCGCTTATCGGATAAACCACACCCTTCCCTCCCCAACAGTGAGGGAAACAATACCAAGTCGTATAATTTTTGAACTAACTACTCTTAACTCCCCCTTTGGGGGTTGAGGGGCTAAATATAAAAAATGAAACCAGTAGTAAGTATAATTATGGGAAGCACTTCCGATTTACCTGTTATGGGAAAAGCGGCAGAGTTGCTGAACGAATTTGAAATACCGTTCGAAATCAATGCATTATCGGCGCATAGAACACCAGCCGAAGTGGAAGTATTTGCCAAAGGTGCTCAAGAGCGCGGCATCAAAGTGATTATCGCCGCAGCAGGTATGGCTGCTCACCTACCGGGAGTTATCGCTTCGATGACTACACTACCAGTAATCGGAGTCCCAATCAACGCATCGCTCGACGGAATGGATTCGTTGCTCGCCATTGTACAAATGCCTCCGGGAATTCCTGTGGCGACAGTTGGTATAGATGGTGCCCTGAATGCAGCCATTCTTGCCGTACAAATGATGGCATCCGACAATACTGAGTTGCAGACCAAACTGTCAAACTACAAAGCAGGACTAAAAAAGAAAATTGTGAAAGCAAACGAAGAGCTATCGCAACTGAAATACAAATACAAAACGAACTAATTTTGCTTTATCGCATTAGAATCCTCTGAGTAAATCAGGGGATTTTTTGTGTAGAAACAGGTTCCAACACGATCAATATGACTTTTCAACGCTTCATTTTGAATGGTGTTGTAGTTTAAGATATCAAATTTATAGGGCATTAAGCTTTCTTCATTCAATCGAAAACCAATTTCTTGTATCGTCGAAAATGTTATTGACAAGCCTTTTAACGCAATATCTACATCGCTCCCTGGTCGATAATTTCCTTTTGCTCGGCTACCGAAAACAAAGGCTTGTTCGACCTGAGCATAGTCTGCTAACACCGACAAAATTGCTTGAATGTCACTCTCTTTTAAACCAAACATATTATAACTTCGTTTGTAAGAAAAGATGTAATTCTTTAAGAAGGGGGTAATATTGTTCCCTAATCAACGAAACCACCTCAATAGCAGTCATTTCATCGTAAGTATGAGCCGTAAGGTTTCTATTTTCGAGAGCTTGGAGCCAAGTGTGTCCATCGGTAATCAACCCTATTTCAAACGATTTTTTAATGGTTGATCTCGGTGATTTAACGTCGTCGAAACCTTGATTCTCCAAGTAGTCTTTCAATGTATTCCAAGCTAATTCAAAGCTCATTTCAAAAAATTGAATCAGCCCAGCACGTTGAATCACATCGGGTTGAAATAAATCCAATGCCTCACCCAAGTAATTTAGCGAATTTTCAAAATTTTGGAATCGCTGCTTCCAACGTACATCTTCACTCTCCATTATTGTTGGTTTTTGATTTACAAATGTATTGAAAATAATCAAAAAAGAGGTGTAAAACACTCTTTTCTGCGGAACAGTTTCTCAAAATTTATGTTTTACTATCTATTTACATACCTTTGTTTAAATTTTACTATTTGATGATTTTCAAAAAAATTGAGTTGGGCGATTGGGAGTTGATTGAAAGCTATTGTCGGAAAAGCGATTTACGACAACTGAACTACAGCTTCGAAGTGCTCTATTTGTGGCGTGATGTGTGTGATTTTGAGATTTCAGAGAGCAACGGATTCCTTTTTATTAAGACCTGTTTTCACGACAAACATAATTTCCTATTTCCGCTTGGCGAAGGCGATTTGCAACTCGCATTCCAAAGAATGGAAGAGTTTTGCGAAGCTAAAGGCATCGAGTTTACAATGTATCAGGTCAACTCGAAACAAAAGGCACAAATTGAAGTGTTGTTTCCTAATAAATACAGAATAGAACCGCTTCGAAGTGAGTTTGAGTACATTTTCGAAACAGAACGATTAGCTAATCTTCAAGGTAAGAAACTGCAATCGAAAAGAAACCACATAAACTTTTTCGAGAAGAATTTCGATTGGGCATTCGAGCCAATAAGCGAAGAGAACTTGTTGGAAGTGACTCTGTTCGCACACAAATGGGATTCGGATGCAAATGTTTCGATCGGCAGCGCACTCAATATGGAAAATATGGCTCTGTTGAATGCCATCGAAAGCTTTAGTTGTTTGCAGCTCCAGGGTGGAGTTTTACGCGTTGAAGGCCAGATTGTAGCATTTGCAATCGGCTGCCCACTATCCTCTGACACTTATCTCGTCCTTTTCGAAAAAGCAGATGCTACTATAAGAGGGGCATACACGATGATAAACCGAGAATACGTACGCCACTTTTGCACCAATTTTAGCTACGTAAATCGTGCCGAAGACAACGACGATGAAGGTTTACGCAAAGCCAAACTATCGTACTATCCGGATATATTAGAAGAGGTTTTTGTGTTGAGAAACGCATAAATGAGAAAATGATTCGCACATCCAAACAATCTGACATTCCTCAAATCGTGTCGCTTTGGCGTACATGCTTTGGCGATTCGGACGAATACATACGTTCGTTTTTGTCTATCATTGGCACGCCTGAACGATGTTTGGTGGTTGAGTTGGAGAATAAAATTGCTTCGATGATTTTTATGCTACCGGCAAAGATGAATGTGGCGGGAACATCTCGAGATGTAATTTACATCTATGCTTGTGCCACTTCACCAGAATTTCGTGAAAAAGGAGTGATGCGTGATTTACTTGAAGCCGCCTACAAACAAGCTGTTGAACAATCTGCTTTCGCATTGATATTGATTCCCGCGAGCGAGAAACTTTCTGCTTATTACCAGAAAATAGGTTTTCTACCGTTCTTTTGCAAAACCAAATTTAGATTGGCGGCAGTCGATAAACTCTTAACTGAACCGTTGAACAAAGATACTATTTCGGAAATCATCGCAATCAGAAAGAGGAATCTAACATCTGATTTTGCATGTCATTGGCCAGACAATCATCTCAGATTTGCGTTGAACGAGTTGGCAGATGATGGTGTAAAAGCATTCATTTCCGAGAACTCATACGTTTTATTTTCACCCGAAAATCAAGTCGTAGAAGCATTGCCGTTGGAACAATACCAGCTATCGACCGACGAAGAGTTTGCTTTGATTCGATTTTGCGAGAATGCAATTCTCCCAGATTTCGAGAAACCTTACTTTAATTTTGGGTTGGACTAATATAGTTGAAGTAGAAATACCTCACACCCTCCTTATCTGAGTTTACACGTAATTTTATAGGCACGCTTTTCCCTTTTTGCGCATACGCTTTCAGCGGGAATGAGAGATACGTTTTCACCCAATAACCATTCGCATCGCCATTTTTCGCATGCCGAAGTTCTAAGTAGATGGTGTCTGTATTAGCAATCAACCGTTGATCGAGCTCAATGCTGTGTTTTTTCTCTAAATAGTCGAATGCAATGCGCAGGTTTAACCAATCGCCCGTTTGCCAAACAGCCTCCGCAACCAATGGATCATCGGGTGCATTAGCTCCCAATGGTTTAATTGTACTCGAATTTACAGAACTGACTCCATTCAACGAAACTGAAAAGCTATTTGCACTCTTTTTTTCGTTTACGACGTAATTCACCAACACACGTGAGCCGCTTTTCAGGTCGGTGCTCAACACGCTATTTGGCATCAGCACTACTAAATTATCAAGTTGTAAACCTCGCCCTTGAGTCAGATCAACAACAGTTGCCATATCCATTCTAAAGTCGCCTAACCCATATTTAACATCGTCGGTTGAGCAACCGCTTAGCAAAATAAGAAGCATAAAAACAGGAGCTAAATTTCGAAATCTCATCCCCATAATCGTTTTAAATTTCAACAGTTGAAACTTCGTCTCCCAAATGCGTATTTGGAAAAATGGCCTGAGCCTCGTTCAGCAGCACCGATAAGTCCATATAACGTGCCGAATAGTGACCAATAATCAGCTTTTTTACCTTCGCTTGTTTGGCAATTTCAGCAGCCTGTGCAGCAGTGGTGTGCATTGTCAGTTTCGCACGCACCACTTCACTTTCGGCGAATGTAGCTTCGTGATAAAGCAAATCGACACCTTCAATCCAAGGAATAATCGTTTTAGAAGGTGCTGTATCGGAGCAAAAAGCATATTTTCGAGCAGGAGCTGCTTCGCGTGTCAATCGAGAATTGGGAATCACGGTTCCGTCATCGGCAACAAAATCTTGACCCTCTTTCAATGACGGATAAGCACGCAGAGGAACTTTGTAGAACTCTGCCATTTCGCGGTTTATGTGTCGCTCCTTGGCTTGCTCTTCGAACAGAAAACCACACGTTGGCACTCTGTGCTTCAGCGGCAAAGAGTAAACTTTCAGATTTCGCTCTTCGTGTATCAATTCGTATTTCTGCGGAGCAATGTGATGAAAAATCACCTTAAAAGGCAAATCGGCACAAAAATAGTCCAACTGAGGACGGAAAATACGCTCTGCATCGGGATGCGCATGAATCACCAAATCGGCACTCCGATCGAGCAACCCAAGCGTAGAGATAAATCCCATCAGACCAAAGCAGTGATCGCCGTGCAGGTGCGAAAGGAAAATATGTCCCAACCGATTCATTTTCAATTTATTGAGCCGCATCTGCAATTGCGCACCTTCACCGCAATCAATCAGATAAAGCTTATCGCGAAAGTTGACCACCTGCGAAGTTGGATTAAAACGGCTGGTGGGAATGGCTGAGCCACAGCCCAATATGTTGAGTTCAAATTTATCCATTAATTCTATTATTTCGAAACAATGCTCTCTTTTGCGCCATCAGCAAAGTGTGTGATAATCTGATCACCAGTGCACAAATCGTTTGCCGAACGCACCGCCTTTCCATTCTTAGTTGTTAATGTAAATCCTTTTCTGAGCATCGTTTCTGGCGACGAAAGGCGAATTGTCTGTTCGAAAAGGGCAAGTCGGTTTTCTTCTTTCGTCATGCGTTGTTTCACCGATGTATTCACGGAATAACGATACTCTTTCAAGCGGTTTTCTTCTTTCAGAAACTGATTTCTGACACCGTTCTTCAGCATATGAATGGCATTCATCAAATTTGCTGACGTATTATTTACAATCTGATTACTTCGATTAGAGAGTTGAAAACCAATGTTTTTCAACCGATTAGCCTCTGCATCAACCCTACTTTTTGCTTCCGAAACGACTGTGTTGTACAGCTCGTAGAGGTTTTTCTCCGACTCTTCGAAACAAGAAATGAGAAACTCGGCAGCAGCTGTCGGTGTTTTCATGCGTGAGTGAGCCACCATATCGAGAATCGACTCATCGCGTTCGTGCCCAATGCCTGTCACAATGGGCAGTGGGAAAGTAGCGCAGCGTTTTGCTAAAGCAAAACTGTCGAAGCAATTCAAATCGGAAACAGCACCACCGCCACGAATAATCACCACTACATCGAATGCATCGAGTTGTTTCTCAATGCTTTTCAACGCTTTCAAGATTGAACTTTCAGCTTGTTCGCCTTGCATCAATGCTGGGAAAAGTTTACTGTAAAAAACAAATTCGCCGCTGTTGTTTCGCAATTGGTTCATAAAATCATCGAATCCCGCCGCGGTAGCGGACGAAATAATTGCCAATCGCTGCGCTAAAACTGGAAACGTCAACTCCCTATTTTGATCAAAGATTTCTTCTTCTTTCAGTCTGCGGATAATCTCCAATCGTTGGCGTATCATATCGCCCACAGTAAATGTAGGGTCTATGTCTGAAATGGTGAGGCTTGGTCCATACACTTCGTGAAAATCAACTGTAACTTTGACGAGTACTTTCAATCCACTTACAAACGGCTGTCCAGTTTCCTCTTCGAAATAGGGCTTGAGGAGTCTGAACGTATTTGCCCAGATATTTCCACGCATTTTCGCAACAATGGCTCCATTGCGATTGTCTTTCTCTACAAACTCCACGTAGCAATGACCAGCACCCGTAGTACGCACCTCACTCAATTCGGCTCTTACCCAAAACGTTTCGGGAAAACACTCTTTCAGAGCCAGTTTAATCAAATTATTTAGTTCGTGTAGCGAGAGAGCTTCAGCCATTCTATTTAATCAGTTTCTTTGTAAATCGGTGATTCTTTCCTTCGATATAGACCACATAAAAGCCCTGTTTCAAAGCCTTCACGCTCAGCACCTGTTCTTGATTTGAGATAACTTGCGAATGAATCATCTTTCCGGTTTGCGTGTAAATATTTAGAGTATACACAGAATCGTTTGTGGGCAAATTTCGTACCGTAATATTGCTCGAACGTTTGTTACTAAAGAAAATGTCTGGCTCATCAACAATAACTTTTGGCACATCGGTCTTAACCAAATAGGCGTTCCACAAATCAGGAATACCATATCCATAACGAACATCAGGTGTTGTATAGAAATTCGACTGCTGACGAATCAACGTCAAAAGTTCCTTATTGGTCAATTGAGGCAGTGCTTGCCACAAGCAAGTTGCCATTCCCGCCATCAAGGGTGAAGAAAATGAAGTACCACTTCCAGTGCTCACTTGTCCGTACATATTCAGTAAGTACGTATTTTGTCCGACTGCCACCACATCGGGCTTCACCCTATTATCTGCGGTGTACCCCAATGAACTAAACGAAGCGATCTGGTGCTGAATATTGATTGCCCCCACTGTTAAAACATCGGCTGCATCGGCAGGTGCATTTATATTTTTCCAAGCATTACTGCCTTCGTTTCCTGCGCTGATGCATACAAATATGCCTTTATCAGCAGCCATCTGCGCAGCGCGGGTCACAAAAATTGTCTTTCCATCGAGTTGCTCGTGGGTGTGATCGAGTGCAGGTAAATCGAAAACGGCATATCCTAATGACGAATTAATGACATCGACTCCCACACTATCAGCAAATTCGGCTGCCGCAGCCCAATAATCCTCTTCGACAGGAAATTCGGTCGGTGCATCTTCTGTACGAAGCAACCAAAATGCCGCCCTAGGAGCCGAACCTATAAAATGAAACGAATCAATCGCACCGACGGTCGAGAGAACTTGTTCACCGTGTTTATCTTCTTTGAAAACATTCCCGCCAGGATTGACAAAATCCTTAGTCCCCAGAATCGTTGTTCGTTTGTATGCAGAAATCGTATCTGTGTTCATAAACCCAGCATCAATCAAAGCAATCACCTTCCCTTCACCGCGAAATCCAGCTTGATGCAGTTTTTGCGCATTGCTAACCGAAAGTTGAGCCAATCCGCTTCCATATTCTGCAAATTCAGTAGCCGAACGTGGTTGCGCATCTGCAACCAAGGGTTGATTCAAGAATTTTGAAGCAGATTGAGCCCCTTGTCCTACCCAAACTAGCTCGGTTGCTTTCACGAATGATTTCTGACGAATTGTATTGACAATAGAGGAATCAGTCATTGCCACCACTACTGTATTCATCCAGCGACTAGTGGTGACTATTCGCACTCCAGTTTGCGCCAACAGACCAATATAACGTTTCGAAACTGGAATATCGGTTGAGTCAAGTAGAATGTGCTGCTTCTCTCGGCGTAGAATAGATCGCGTTGTCAAAGCCGACTTTGCGTCGATATTCGAATTGGCAACCGCATCTTTATCCTTCAACCAAACACGAAATTTGAATTCAATTTGACCAAAACAGGTTAAGGTCAGAAGGCATAGACAGGTAAATAGTACTTTTCTCATACTTTTTCTGTAAGTTTATTATTACAAACTTACAATTTTTCTTCGATTCGCTTCGGTACATAACGTTTTTTTCATTTATTATATGAACCAAAAAGCAAACCACCTGTTATATGCTGTATAATTATGCTGTAAAACATACGTTAAAATACATGTAACGATGTATTTTATGTTATAAAACATATTAAAATAGTTGTTTTTATTATACATATATTGAGAATGTATTGTTTTTGTAATATTCTACCCCTACATTTGCAGTGAAAATAAAACAACGAGGTTCAAAACAAACTAAACTAAAACCTCACAGCAGAGAATCTGCGGGTCTGAAATTTTCATCAGACTTTAAGTCAAACGAAAACAAACAAATTATGAAAAAGATTAAAATGATGATGATTGTAGCTGCTATTTTAGTAGCTAGTGCAACAAAAGCAGTGAATAACCCCGACAATTTGCCAATCGCAAAGTCAAACATTCCTGCAAGTGTAAAATTAAGTAGCGATACGCTGAAGTTAGACAATGTGAATGGCAAATACATTTTGCTACAATATTGGTCAAAACGCAATGCGAACTCTTTGAAGAGATGTATCGAAATGGACAACACGCTGCGTAATTCAAAAAACAAAAACGTTGAAATGGTTATGATTACTTTTAACCCAATGCTTCTTGCAACAACTGACGCAACTAGTATCGAAAGTGTAAGCAACTGTTTACTCGACCAAAATGGAGTAATTGTAGCTCGCAACATCAAACCAGAAGATTTAGCAATGTACATCCAAACACTTGAATGATTATGAACGAAATCTTAAAACTCAATAGTGAGGCCGAAGAGCTGTTCGAAAAAAAAGAAATCGAGCAGCTCTTTTTTTTTGCCTAAATTTTCATTGTTGTGCAGCTATTAGGCTCAGTTAGGCATCATTTGTATAAGCTGACCTATTTCTTAAAGAAACACAATGAAAACAATTCTTCTTTTCTCCACGCTATTTATTGCAACATTATTAGCATTCTCATGCTCAAAATCAGAGCCAACACAAAACACTAACACATCGGGAATTAGGCAAATGAGAACAGCCGAAAATGCGCTTCTCGCCTCTTCCAATCAATTTTGCTTCGACTATTTCGCTTTACTCTCACAGCAAAAGCCTTCTGAAAACATTTTATTTTCTCCATATAGCGCACATGCTGCACTCAGTATGCTGATTTATGGTGCAAGTGGAGAAACCAAACAAGAGATAAAAAACGCACTTCGAATATCATCGCAAAGCGACGACTCCATAAAATCATGCTTCAAATCGCTAAAAGACTATCTAGTTCAGGTAGATAAGGGCGTCACGCTAAATATCGCAAATTCTGTTTGGGCTAAACAAGAGTTCACCGTTGCCCCTAACCTCTCAGCCATTCTCAAAGAATACTATCAAGCAGAGGTTAACTCGCTCGATTTCTCCAATCCGCAAAGCGTCATCACCATCAACAATTGGGTAAACACACAAACCAACGGAAAAATCCCAACTATAATTGATCAAATAAGTGCTGATGCTGTGATGTTTATCATCAATGCAGTCTATTTTAAATCGGACTGGAAAACAAAATTCAACAAAAATTTAACGCAAAAAGCATCATTTGTAAAAGATGACAAATCCGTGATTTCTGTGGATATGATGAAGAGTGACAAGATGGAAGGCAACTACTTCAAAAACGAGGATGTTGAGCTGGTGGATCTTCCTTTTGGCAATGGGGCTTATTCGTTTACTATCCTATTACCTAATGCTACAACAACTTTAGATAATTTTGCAGCAACTTTTAATGAAAGCAAATGGGCAAACCTTCTCAAAGCTATCCCTAATAGCACAACCAACCTCATGCTAAAAATGCCTCGCTTCGAATTTGCATTTGAAACAGAAATGAATGAAAATCTAAAAACGCTCGGGATGAAACGTGCCTTTACTGATCAAGCCGAACTACCAAATCTCTTTACGGAAAAGCTGCCGCTGACAGTTTCGAAAGTGAAACAAAAGACTTACATCAAGATTTACGAAGACGGTGGTGAAGCCGCAGCGGTTACATCTATCGAAGTTGGGGTAACCTCTATTCCAGTCCAACCACAATACATCGAAATTAATCGGCCGTTTATGTGTCTTATCCGAGAACGAAACAGCAACACAATCTTATTTATAGGTAAAGTTCACACACCAGAATTTTCGGTGAATTAAGAAACCACACCATCAATCGACAATAAATGTAGCCGTTGAAACCAAATTCAACGGCTTTTTATTTATTAATAATCAAAATTAAACGGCTCAGAATAAAGCAAAATTTTGTACATTTGCGCTCCAAATCGACTAACGGATAATTGATTATGTTTGAAAATTTAAACGAACGGCTCGAAAGGTCATTTAAGATACTCAAAGGCGAAGGTAAAATCACCGAAATCAACGTAGCGGAAACACTGAAAGATGTGCGCCGCGCGCTGTTGGATGCCGACGTCAACTACAAAGTGGCAAAAACATTCACTGACACGGTGAAAGAGAAAGCGTTGGGGCAAAACGTGCTTACTGCCGTAAAACCTAGCCAGTTGATGGTGAAAATCGTTCACGACGAACTTGCTCAATTGATGGGTGGAAGCAGCGTGGATTTGAATCTGAAAAGCAAACCGTCGGTCATCTTGATGTCGGGTCTGCAAGGTTCGGGTAAAACCACTTTCTCGGGTAAATTAGCCAAAATGCTTAAAACCAAACGCGGCAAAAACCCTCTTTTGGTAGCATGCGACGTCTACCGCCCTGCAGCTGTGGAGCAATTGAGGATTTTGGGTGAGCAAATCGAAGTGGCAGTTTATTCCGATTTGGGCAACAACAATCCGATATCGATTGCCAACGCTGGTATCAAATTTGCAAAAGAGAACGGTCACGACCTGGTGATTATCGATACCGCGGGTCGCCTTGCGGTAGATGAATTGATGATGAACGAAATCGCAGCCATCAAAGCAGCCGTTAAGCCAGACGAAATTCTGTTCGTAGTCGATTCGATGACTGGTCAGGATGCCGTGAACACAGCCAAAGAGTTCAACGATCGCCTCGATTTCGACGGCGTAGTGCTCACCAAACTCGATGGGGATACCCGTGGTGGTGCGGCACTTTCGATTCGCTCGGTGGTGAACAAACCTATCAAATTCGTCGGAACAGGCGAAAAGATGGAAGCACTTGACGTGTTCCACCCCGAACGGATGGCCGACCGGATTCTCGGTATGGGCGATATCGTTTCGCTCGTGGAACGTGCACAAGACCAATACAATGAAGAAGAGGCGCGCCGTCTGCAAAAGAAGATTGCCAAGAATCAATTCGACTTCAACGACTTCCTGAGCCAAATCCATCAAATCAAAAAGATGGGTAACATCAAAGACCTTGCGTCGATGATTCCTGGCGTAGGCAAAGCCATCAAGGATGTCGACATCGACGATAATGCATTTAAAGGCGTGGAAGCCATCATCTACTCGATGACTCCAAAAGAGCGCGAGAATCCTCAATTACTGAACGGAACTCGCCGCGAACGCATTGCTAAAGGCAGCGGAACCAGCATTCAGGAGGTAAACAAGCTGCTAAAACAGTTTGAAGAGACCCGCAAAATGATGCAAATGGTAACCAAAGCCCAAAGCAATCCGGCTTTGATGAAAAAATTAAGAAGATAAGAATCCTTCGGATGATATTTAGTTGATATTCGCTACGCGATATGAATACATATTAGGTTGTTTTCGACTTATATCGGCGAAGCCTACTATCGCAAAGCAAATATCACGAAGTTAATATCAAAACAAAAAAATATGCAATTAATTGACGGTAAAGCGATTTCGGATCTGGTGAAGCAAGAAATTGCTGCCGAAGTTGCAGAAATAAAAGCATCAGGATGTAAAATTCCTCACTTAGCAGCTATCTTGGTAGGTCACGACGGTGGAAGCGAAACCTATGTGGCGCACAAAGTGAAATCGTGTGAACAAGTGGGTTTCAAATCGACATTGGTACGTTTCGAAGACGACGCTACCGAGCAACAAATTCTAGACAAAGTGAACGAGTTGAACAACGATGCCGACATCGACGGATTCATCGTTCAACTTCCACTTCCGAAACACATCAACGAGCAAAAAGTGATTGAAGCGATCGACTACCGCAAAGATGTGGACGGATTTCACCCTATCAACGTAGGTCGCATGTCTATTGGTCTGCCGTGCTTTGTATCAGCTACGCCTGCTGGCATTATGGAGCTACTGAAGCGCTACAATATCGACACCAAAGGCAAACATTGCGTGGTGCTCGGTCGAAGCAACATCGTGGGCAAACCGGTTGCCAATCTGATGATGGCTAAAACTAATCCAGGCAATGCCACCGTTACCATTTGCCACAGTTATTCGTCTGACTTGAAAGAACAATGCCTTAAAGCAGATATCATTATTGCAGCACTTGGCGTTCCAGAATTCCTAAAAGGCGACATGGTGAAACCCGGCGCAACGGTGATTGACGTGGGAACAACTCGTGTGCCTTCTACCCTCACCAAATCGGGTTTTAAACTGACTGGTGACGTGAAATTCGACGAAGTGGCACCCAAATGCGCCTTCATCACTCCTGTCCCCGGAGGTGTTGGTCCGATGACAATTGTTTCGCTCCTGAAAAACACGTTGTTAGCTGGCAAAAAGGAAATTTACGAATAAAAAATATCGCTCAAGGCTTGCATAGATGGGAAATCCATTGTATTTTTGCATCGCTTTTGAGCAAAATGGTGGTTGTAGCTCAGTTGGTTAGAGCGTCGGATTGTGGTTCCGAAGGCCGCGGGTTCGAACCCCGTCTCCCACCCAGAAAAGACTTCATAGAGATATGAGGTCTTTTTTTGTAAAACTTAGAACTGTAAATATTTCATTTTAGCCATTTTGTCTTTTGAATAAACCTAAAATATTACTTTTGCAAAAAAAATCAAATCTCTATCAACAAATGAATAGACCGCAAATCAAATTCACTGCAATCTTTATAGGTTCTATTTTTTTATTGTACTTTGGATTACAAATTTTGTTTGGTCATCGACCAACTTTTATTACCATCACTCAAAAAAGTGCTTATTTATTCAAAGATTCAGTACGGTATAAATTAAATGGAATGCCAGCAAGTTGGGTAGCGAAACACGATAATCTGACTGATTTTATTTTTTATGAGAATATGAAGGATAAAAGGCCATTTTATGAAGTCTCGGACACAACATATAATAATTATTATATCGCAGTTTGGGAATTCAAGTCGTTGAAAAATTTATCTTTAAACGATGCAGTCATCAATACAAATAGCAATATTGAGAAATCTGACTTTTGGATGAGTGAAATTCTAGACTCAGAGAGTTTTTGTCCAATTACAATTAAATATCTTTATCGAATGGATGGTATGATATTGAATGTTAATAAGGAATCTCATATAATCAACGAATTTTCGGGGACAAGTTACAAAGGGTTTTATGGTTTAATTGATAAGATTTCAATATGTAATAAAAATGGAGATCCACAGATGTACCTTAATTTCAAAAACAAGCAAACTCCCACTATGTTAATTATTCATTCAAGCAATTCGGGCTTTCATCTAATAATGATTAACGCAACAAGGAAAATCGACTCAAACATTATTAACATATTAGATTTAAACTAATGATACCACACTTGAACAAGACTATTCTTATTTCGCGAGCATCTACAGTAATAAGAAAACTAAACGCCATCAATTTCGCAGAAAAAGAAATAAAATATTAATACTTGATTTTAGAGTCTTGTTTAAGCATTTTGCAAAAAAAACAGTAAGTTTGCTTTCCTAAAGAATTTTAATGAAAAGGATCAACTTCATCTTTCTACTTCTTTCCCTTTGCGCAATTTACACAAAAGGATTTGCTCAAATCAGCCAAGGTGGTGACCCGTTGCCACCTACGATGCTTCGACATGCTAGCGCAGCACTATTCACCGAGATGGAGCCGTTCGATGCTTCAGCCATGATAAAAGAAGATTCAGTCAATGTATCGCTACATCGTGCCACCCGTTTTGCGCAGAAATTCACCACCGATTTACGTCCAGATAATTCAGGCATTCGATTCACTACCGCCAATGGCACGCGTGTTTGGCAATGTGGCATTCGCTCGAAAGGTGCCTACTCAATCAATCTTCTTTTTTCGGAATACAATATACCAAAAGGCGCCAAGTTATTCATCTACAACAGCGATAGAACACATAAAATCGGCGCGTTTACAGATGCAAACAACAACAAGTTCAACAAACTACCAACTGCACCTGTTTCCGGTGACGAAATCATTGTTGAGTATCAGGAACCTGCAAATGCGGAGTTTGAAGGTAAAATAACGATTGGCGAAGTGAATCACGACTACCGTGGCGTGACTTTTCGCGGTCGGCCGGGTGCACTTTCCACTTCGCAAACCTGCCATCGCGATGCCGTTTGTTTTCCACAATACACAGATCAGGCACAAGCGACCACACTGATTATTGTCAATGGAAATGAGTATTGCACAGGCTGTTTGGTAAACAATGTGGAACAAGACGGAACACCTTATTTACTCTCGGCGGCGCACTGCTTTCTACCTATTAATGGCGCTTCATCTGAGACTCGTGCACAAAACACGGTTATTTTCTTCAACTACCAAAATCCATCGTGCCAAACGACAATTATCGGTTCGGAAGAGATGAGTATGGCTTCGGCGGAGCTGGTTGCAAATGAGAAATCACTCGATTTATCGCTGCTCAAGTTGATGCAAAAGCCTCCTCGCTACTACCGACCTTATTATGCAGGATGGAATGCCGATGAACCTGCATCACAGCCCTATTTTGGCATTCATCATCCGATGAGTAAGACCAAAAAGATTGCAACTTCAGAGAAAAAAATCATACTCTCTTCGTACAACAGCACCGATTTGGGCTATACAATCGAGAGCGATATTCATTGGAAAATTGACACTTGGCTCGATGGCACAACCGAAGGCGGCTCTTCGGGCTCTCCGCTTTTCGATTCAAACAAACAACTTATCGGCGCACTTACCGGTGGAGCGTCATTCTGCTCTGACCCACACGACGATTATTATTATTCCATTCAAAAATGTTGGAGTCGCTACCCCGAAAACGACCGGCAGTTGAAGCACTGGCTCGACCCAATGAACCGAGGCGTAATGAAGATCGACGGACTTGACCCTTATGCCGATTCCACGTGCTTGAGAATGAGTAATGTGAGCAAATCGGAAAAAGTTGGAATAACGCGTTACAGCGTTGGTGCTAAAGGACCACTGTTCGGGCAAAACTCTCTCAAAACATCTGAATACGGCGAACGCTTTATAACAGCAAAACGCACCACCATTTTTGGATTCAATTTCGTACTTCCTGCTTGGAAATCGAGCTACAACGGCAAAGTGACTTTCAAAATCTACAACGGCTACAACACGCCCGGACAGTTAATATCAACCACAACACTGAATCTGAGCTATTTGTCCTACTCTCTCGGAGCGTTTCACGATTACACAAAACCCAACACGGCTGCTCTCGACAATTTCGTCAAATTAGAGTCGCCAATTACGGTCGATTACAGCTTCTTTATGAGTTATCAAATTGACTACGCCTCGGCAGACACGTTTGCAATCTACAATGTCATAGACCGTCTTGCCCCTTTCAACTCAGCGATGATAAATGACATACCCTACGGATGGCGCGACGTATCAGACTACTCCAAAGCCCCAATGAATACGTCGTTGTGGATCGATCCAATCATTCACACTGGAGAGACATCTCTCGTACCCATCGACACAGTGCCTCCGGTGCAAGTGGTCTTCTACGGACCTACACGCAGCCTCTACTTCAAAGGTCTAACACCGCTCAATCTCTACCGATTCAGGCTCTTTAATACGTCGGGAATGTTGGTAATGGACAAATCGGTCAACTGGAAAGAGGGCATTCAACTGAACCGCGAACGAAGCGGTGTTTACATTGCCGTATTGAATGGAGAGAATGTCACCTATCAGCAAAAGGTTGTAATCACTGGAAAATGAGCCATTTTGCCAGTCCAAATCCTTAATTTAACTAAAAATCAAACTTTTAGCTACTTTTCGACTCTATTCTTCGATTTAACATTTCATTATTAGTCGTATATTTGTGCTGAAATTTTAGAAATAAATCAAAAACTAAATATCAAAAGTTAAATCCTATGAAAAGAAAATTTTATTTGTCAGCTTTGATGGTGGCTTTAATCTTTGCTTTTACCTCTTGTAACAAGCAAATGGGACCATTGTCTTCAGACTTGTTTAAGTGTACACCAAATCCGCTTGAAGTAAAAGCAGGCAGAGTAGAGGCAACTGTCGAGGGAACTATTCCTGCGAAGTACTTCAACAAAAAAGCTGAAGTAACAGTTACGCCTGTTCTTGTATTTGCAGGTAAAGAGCTTGAGGGCGCTACAGTATCGCTACAAGGGGAGAAAGTAAAAGCTAACGGACAAGTAATCAGCTACATCGACGGTGGTAAAGTAGCCATTCCAGCTAGCTTCGTTTACGAAGAAGCGATGAGAAGTTCAGAGCTATTCCTGTCATTCACGGTGAAACAAGGAAGCAAAACATACCAACTTCCACGCGTAAAAGTGGCTGACGGAGTGCTTGCTACATCAGAAATCGCTTCGGCTGCTTCGGCAACTCCAGCTTTGGCTGCTGACAAATTCCAAAAAACAATCAAAGACGCTTACAAAGCGAGCATTCTTTTCTTAATCGAACAAGCTAACCTTCGCGACAGCGAATTGAAATCGGCATCGGTTCAGGATTTGCAAAAAAATATCGCTGCTACAGCTACTTCTCCAAACAAGAAATTGACTGGCATCGAAGTATCTTCTTATGCTTCACCCGATGGTGCTATCGATTTGAACACCAAATTGGCTGAGAAACGTGAGAAAAACACCGTCGAATACCTCAACGGGGTATTGAAAAAAGGCAATGTTAAAACGGCTGTTGACGCTAAATTCACGGCTGAAGACTGGGACGGTTTCAAAGAGTTGCTTGCTCAATCAAATATTCAGGACAAAGAGTTGGTGTTGCGTGTATTGTCAACCTACAACGACCCAGCAGAGCGCGAACAACAAATCAAAAATATTTCGGTAGCATTCACCAACATTGCGAAAGACATTCTTCCACAACTTCGTCGCTCGCGTTTGACTGCGACCTACGACATCATCGGAAAATCGGATGCTGAGTTGAGTAAACTGGCGAAAGAGAATCCAAAATCGTTGACTGCAGAAGAGTTGCTTTATGCTGCTACCATCGCTGGAGCTGACAAAGCTGCCATATACAAAAGCGCAACAGAAATCTACCCATCGGACTACCGTGGTTTCAACAACTTAGGATTGGTGGCTTACAAACAAGGCAAATTGGCTGACGCTGAAACGCTGTTCAACAAAGCGAAAGCGTTGAACAACTCACCTGAAGTATCGATGAACCTTGGTTTGATAGCCTTGAACAACAAACAATCGAGCAACGCAGAGGAGTTGTTTGGTAAAGCAGCAGGTGCTGAAGGTTTGGGCGAAGGCTTAGGTGTTCTTTACCTCAAAAACGGACAGTACGAAAAAGCAGCAAACGCATTTGGCGACATCAAAAGCAACAACGCTGCTGTATCACAAATCTTGGTGAAAGACTACAACAAAGCGAAAAACACGCTCTCGGGTGTGGCTGCTCCAGATGCCACTACAAGCTACTTGATGGCTGTGGTAGGTGCTCGCACAAACAACGAAACAATGGTATTGAACAACTTGAAAGATGCAATTTCTAAGAACAAAGGTATGGCTCAAAAAGCAATGACCGATGTTGAGTTTGCTAAGTTTGCTAAGAACCTCGATTTCGTGAAATTGGTAAAATAATTTTCTTTTAGAGAAAAGAACAATAGATAAAAACAAGGGCGATTCCAGTTGGAGTCGCCCTTGTTATTTTGATCTATTTGTTGTAGTTTATCGAATCACAATCTTACTCGTCACAATACTCTTGCCGAAAGTTGATTTCACGATATAGACTCCTTTGCGACAAGACAAAAGTGAGACGACTGATTTCGGTTCAATAGGTAGCATTGAATAGACATTTTTACCTAACAAATCGCAAACCTCTATTTTATCGGGAATTTCGCTCGACTCCACAACTAACGAACCAACTTGTTGATACACTTTTGTGTTTGCAACACTAGGCACATTGATAGACGAACGGAGGAAAGAAGGAATGCAATCGTCGAATTCTGGATTTTTGTATATTAAAGAATCATTCGCATTAAAGCAAATAAATTTAATGGTAGTTTGGCATATACAGGTTGGTATTGGAATTATATGTGTATATAGACCATTCTGTATACTCCCAATGCCTTCCACCCAGTAATCTTCACCGGTCATGCCAAACACTTTAAATCGCTTCCTATATTTGCCGCTTATTATTACAGAATCGATATCAAGGATTCTTGTATGTGTGGAATAATCTTTAAAAGCTGGATGGTGAAATACAGTATCACCTACTTGCTTCGAAAAGTCGTAAAGAAGAATTTCTTCATTAGGAAACATATAAAATTCACTAAAATAAATCTTCTTATTTTCTTCTCTAATTCCACCAACATAGAAGTTGACGGGGGTCTCAAGTTTTCCCGTTTGAGACCACAATATATGATATGTATGATTATTTAATACAGTATCATTTTTTATAAGCAATCGTTCTAGAGTGGTATCTCTACGATAGCTTTCGTTTCTGTGTATCACAAGATTATTCCACTTTGCTCCACTTGTGGGGAACGGAACATACGTTTGACAAACTGCGCTAATAGCAGTAAATGCACTAAAAACAACAAGTAAAAGTTTTCTTTTCATAAGCATAAATTTTAAAAGTTAATAAATCAGGTTTTGTTTCTATCTATTCACCACAATCTTGCGGTTAAAGACTCTGTTTGTGGTTTTGAGCGACACGATGTAAACGCCATTGGGTAGATTGCTCAGACCAATGGATGTGGGCAACGTTGTTTCGTCCGCTTGTTTGAGCATTGTGCCGTTGGCTGAGTAGAGCGCAAAAGTGAAATCCGCCTCAGAAACATTGTTCGATTTGATTACGAGTTGGTTGGTGCGTTTATCGAAAGATAACAGAATAGACTGAGTTTTTCTTGTCTCTTTTATATCTGTTAAGAAGAAACTGCATTGATTTTTACTTTGTTTGCCGAAGTAGGAAACTGTATCGTTTTGATGAGAACATAACAAATAATTGTGACTTGGCGCCCAATAATCAAACATCACACCTTTATAGAAAAGACCTAAATTAGTACCAATTCCTTCTATAAATTCAAAATTCTCATCACCTAAAAAGTTAGTAACTCTTTTAGCAAATCTAACATGTTTGCGATTTTCACTATCAATAAAAACTGAATCAACAAAAATTGTCTGACTACTATTTGCCTCCTCAATCAAAAAAGAATCATGCACATTCAGGTTCAAGTCCATCACTAAGAATTCTCTTTTAATCATATTTGGAAAAACTTTTTCCGGGAAATACATGTACACCTTACTTCTGTCCGGTGTTTCTCTTAATAAATAATACCCGTTCTCAAAATCATTTCGACTTAATAATCCGATGGTTTTATATAAAATAGAATTGACAATTGTGTCGCCAGTTACAAATAATGAATCCGTAAATATTGTACTGTTATCATCAAAAAGCTGATTCCAAGAAGTCGATTTAGAACCAAATACAGATTTGTATTGTGCGGATGCAGATAACAATGATATCATTACCAAAAGAAGCAAAGCTAAAAGTTTTGTTTTCATAAGTGTAGATATTTACGAGGAATTCAAATGCTCTACAATATTATTAAATACTTTTTATATTGTCAAACAAAAGACGAATAATTTTCACAAAAACTTTTATCTTTAAATCATTTATAAACTGATTTTGATTAAAAATCAGTCCGCATCACCGAAAAACATGCAAAAAGGCGCACATTCTACAGATTATGCCTATTTTTGCAGCTTCTACAAAAATAGATAGCTATGTCGACCTACTCAGAAAACCTAAAGAAAGTGACCACTCACCGCCTGTTCGAAATGAAAAAGCGGGGTGAAAAGATTTCAATGCTCACAGCATACGACTATTCGATGGCGCGCTTGATTGACGCTGCCGGAATGGATGTGATATTGGTAGGCGACTCTGCTTCGAACGTGATGGCTGGAAATCCGACCACTCTCCCAATGACTTTGGATCAAATGATTTATCACGGAGCGTCGGTGACCAAAGCGGTGAAACGCTCGCACGTGGTGGTAGATATGCCGTTTGGTTCGTATCAAGGCAATTCGCGCGAGGCATTGGCATCGGCTATCCGCATTATGAAAGAGACCTCGGCCGATTCGGTGAAGATGGAGGGTGGCTCAGAAATTAGTGAATCGATTGTGCGCATTCTAAGTGCAGGCATCCCTGTGATGGGACACCTCGGACTGATGCCTCAATCGATCAACAAATACGGCACCTATACCGTGCGTGCAAAAGAGGAGCACGAAGCCACTAAGCTGATGGAAGATGCGCTGCATTTGCAATCGATTGGCTGTTTCGCTATTGTGTTGGAGAAGATTCCGGCAGAACTTGCAGCGCGTGTTGCTGAGAAATTGACCATTCCGATCATCGGGATTGGTGCAGGACAGGGTGTAGATGGTCAGGTATTGGTGATGCACGATATGTTGGGCATTAGTCAGCACTTTTCGCCACGATTCTTACGTCGTTATGCCAACCTTTCGGAGATTATCACCGAGGCGGTGCAACACTACATCAAAGACGTGAAATCGAAAGACTTCCCGAACGAAAAAGAACAGTATTGATTAGGGAACATAGATATACAATCTCAATCAGAAAGCCTAATTAGAAATTTTCTTATGAACCCATCGGGTTCGCATATTTATAGAAAAGTTTGACAATCCAAATATTCGACCACAACGGGGTCGAACTTGTTTTTCACAAATCGTATTTCTATACCTATTTAATGCCTCTGGCATTGACCTTTTCTATCGTTTTAATACCGACTTGAACGCTCTACCAATCCAATCGATAATATTGCCCGCAATAAGCGACTCAACCGATTCGACGGAAAGCGCCAAATCTGCTGCCCGTCCGTGGAGAAAGACGCCGATTTTAGCTGCACTTTCAGGTGAATAACCTTGAGCCAACAACCCAACTAGCATTCCCGTCAGCACATCACCCGAACCACCAGTCGCCATACCCGGATTCCCGGTGCTATTGAACCACAATTCGCCATTTGGCAATGCAATCACGGTGTATGCTCCTTTCAATACAATAACTGCCCCCAATTTCATGGCTTCTGTGCGCGCGGTTTCTATACGTTTATAATGTGTAGAATGTGTGCCAAACAGCCGATCAAACTCTTTGGGATGCGGTGTCAAGATGCTTTTTTTAGGGATTTTCAAAAGTAAAACCGGACGACCTGCGATGATATTCAACGCATCGGCATCAATCACCATCGCCTTTTTCGTTTCAAGAAAAAGATTCTCAAGAGCCAATTCCGTCTCTGGGTGAGCACCTATTCCAGGGCCAATGGCGATGGCATCGTATTGGTCGGAATGCTCAATCTTTGATATCCAATCGGCCGATTTATCGGGTTGCGAAATCACCTCGGGCAACGAAATCTGCACAATTTGGTTGTTGATCGCCGCACTGTGAAGCGTAACCAATCCTGCGCCACTCTTCAGAGCCGCTTTCGACGATAAAATGGCTGCTCCTGCCATTCCAAGGCTTCCGGCAACCACCAATGCGTGACCATACGAACCTTTGTGACCAAATCGAGAGCGCAGTTTAATCAGCGGAGCCACATCTATTTGCTCCAAATAATGAAAATCACTCGCTGTATTTGCAATGGCTTCGGGATGGATTCCAATATTGAGGACCTCCCATTCACCCACATACAGTTCATTTTCAGGTAAAAGGAAAGCCAGTTTCGGGAATTGAAGCGACAGCGTCATATCGGCTTTCACGATTGAGATTTGTTTCTGAAAATCGTTCTCTTCACCGTTCAGACCCGAAGGAATATCAATCGCCACTACAAAATTGGACAGGTCGTTGATGAAATGCACCACTTCTGCTACTTCTCCCGATAGAGGGCGACTCAATCCCGAACCAAAAAGTCCATCAACAACGACTGCACCGTGCGGAATATCTTCTTCACTAAATTTATCCAACAATGAATCAGGAAACACGCTCAACAGACGTTGACGATTTATTTTGCAATCGGTTGAGAGTTGATTTCCGCCACTGACAAGCCAAACATGCACCCGATAACCGCTTTGTAGCAACAGACGCGCCAGTGCCAACGCATCGCCGCCATTGTTTCCCGATCCTGCGAAAACAAACACCGGTTGCTCAGTTCTAAATCGCTTCGAGAACGCATCAAACAGGGCTACTGCAGCGCGCTCCATCAAATCGATAGAGGCAATTGGCTCGTGCTCGATAGTGTATCGGTCGAGTTCTCGATTTTTTTGTGTCGGGAAGAATTTCATACCAAGTTAATTTTAGCAAATATATTTTTAAATTCTCCATCAACAATAGCATTTATCGCTACCGCGGGTCTTGCTTTTTTTTGGCGCAAAAAAAAGTAAGCAAAAAAAACATAGTCGAAATAACTCGCTCAATCGTCCATACAACTTTCCCTCATTTGAGTTACTGTTGTAGTTGGACTCACTCACTCTACAGGATTTCGACGTTTGGTATTCGTGTTTTTCCCCACTGGGACTAACGATTTCTCTTCTAAATCGAGTTTCTCAATGCAGAAGAATAATTGCAAATAGAATTCACACCCCATAAACTATAAATTTCAAATTTAGTCATTATCTGATGGTTCACAACGCTCCTCACTCAAAATATTTGAGCGAAGAGTTTGCCACGCACCAAAAATATTTATCTTTGCCTTTCTGCATTGCATTTTTGTTAAACATTAAAATAGAGAACGTATGTTAAAGGATCATCCTAAGGGATTATTAGTTGCATTTTTTGCCAATATGGGAGAGCGTTTCGGCTTCTACACTATGATGGCTATTCTAGTGCTTTTTCTTCAGGCAAAGTTTGGACTCACGGGCGCTAATGCCGGCGTGATTTATGCTGTATTTTATGCCTCCATCTATGCATTGGCCTTGGTGGGAGGTATCGTAGCCGACCGTTTCGCGGGACTAAAAAAGACCATTACACTGGGTATCGTAGCCATGGCATTGGGTTATGTGTTGATTGCCATTCCTGGTTTAGGGTTAATTCCGGTGTGTGCAGGATTGTTGATTATCGCATTCGGAAACGGAATGTTTAAAGGCAATTTGCAAGCCGTAGTCGGGAACTTGTACGAAGACGAAAAATATGCTTCGAAACGCGATTCTGCATTCTCCATCTTCTACATGGGAATCAATATCGGTGCACTTTTCGCTCCAACGGTAGCCATCAGCCTCAAGCATTGGGTGCTTGCCGGTCAAGGGTTTATCGACAAAGCCGAACTACCAGCCATGTGTTGGAACGTGATTCACGGCGTGGAAGGTGCTTCCACGAAATTAGCAGAAGTGGCGTCGAGTGCCTACATTACTGCTCCAGCTTCGTTGCCCGATATGACGACTTTTGCCAATCAATACATCACAGCGTTTTCGACTGGATACAACTACGCATTCGGCTTTGCAGCGTTGATGATGGTGGTTTCGTTAGCAGTCTATTTTGGTTTTAATCACTATTTGACACCAGGATACTCCATCGCTCCAAAACTGTCAAAAGATGGAACACAAGTAGCAGATATGCCAAAAGCACAAGAAAAAGAGCGCATCGTGGCGCTGTTGTTGGTTTTTGCAGTGGTGATATTCTTCTGGATGTCGTTTCACCAAAACGGTCTGAGTATGACCTATTTCGCTCGCGACTACGTGCAACGCGACGTTCCAGGATCAACTTTCTTTTGGTTCGACCTGTGGACATTGCTCCCACTTTTTGGTGCAGCTTATGGCATCTATATGCTCATCAACAAAACCTCTAAAGCTTCTATCCGTGCTATCGGATTGGCTATGGCAGCCATTTTTGGTGGAATTGCCTATTACAAACTGAGCGGAATGCCAGCTTTGAATAAATTCTCTCCTGAATTGTTCCAACACCTCAACCCGTTCTTTATCGTCGCACTTACGCCCATCGCGGTAGCCTCATTCTCGTGGTTGAACGCTAAAGGAATTGAACCATCTGCACCGCGTAAAATCGGATTCGGAATGCTTCTCGCAGCGCTCGGTTTTGCGGTGATGTCGATTGGCTCGTTGGGATTAACCTCGCAAGCCACATTGGCAGGCAGCCCGGTGCCAGAAGGCGAATTGGTAACACCGTATCTGTTGATTGGCACCTATTTCATTCTGACCATTGCCGAACTTTTCCTCAGTCCGATGGGTATTTCGTTTGTATCGAAAGTAGCTCCACCTCGCTACAAAGGCATTATGCAGGGTGGTTGGTTGGCAGCAACGGCAATCGGTAATCAGTTGCTGTTCATCGGCGCATTGCTCTACGACAGAGTATCGCTCTCAGCACTTTGGGCATTCTTCGTGGTTTGTTGTCTCATCTCGGCGACATTTATCTTTTCGATGATGAAACGCCTCGAACGAGTGACAAACGGCGCATAAAATAACACTTACTGTGATTTCGAAAAGGAGATTCGCACAACGGGTCTCCTTTTTCATTTGCGTTCGCCCTTTTCTTTCAATAGATTAGTCATAAAAAGAAGATATGGTATCAATTTTTACTAAACTTATGGCAGGAAATGTGTATTTTTGCAAACTTATAGAAATTACAAAGCAATAAATGGTGAAAGCCAAGGCTTCTTTCAGATTCTCATTAAGAAATAGCATTTAGTATGACAACCGTCCAAGTTAGAGACAAGGTCTTTAAACCCTACCTTTCAGAAGAGCAGATTTTAGCAAAAATCGATGTATTGGCAGAACGTATCAATCACGATTTAGCAGGTAAAAATCCACTTTTCGTATGTGTTCTTAACGGAGCGTTTATGTTCGCGTCCGATTTGATGAAAAAAGTGCATATCGATTGCGAAATTGCATTTATCCGCCTCAAATCGTATGAAGGAACCAACTCAACCGGAGTAACAAAGGAGATTTTGGGTTTAGTAGATGACATCGAAGGACGTACCGTAGTATTGATTGAAGACATTGTTGATACAGGTCGCACACTGGTTGGGCTTTACGATTCGTTGAACAAACTGAATCCCGAGTCTATCCGTACAGCGGTTCTGCTATTCAAGCCCGATGCTGTGGAGTGTGAAGTATCGCTCGACTACGTGGCATTCGAAATTCCGAACGATTTTATTGTGGGATATGGTTTGGATTACGACGGCAATGGACGCAACTTGAATGATATTTATGTAATCTGTTAATAGAATAAAAATGCTTAATTTAGTAATTTTCGGAGCTCCAGGCTCGGGAAAAGGAACGCAAAGTGATTTGCTTGAAGCGAAATATGGCTTGTTCCACATTTCAACTGGTGATGTTCTGAGAGAGAAAATCAAAAACCAAACAGAACTCGGCAAGAAAGCCGAAGAGATTATCTCGAAAGGTCAGCTTATCCCCGATGAGTTGATGGTAGAGATATTGATAAAGGTAATGAATGACCAACCCAACGCAAAAGGGTTCATATTTGATGGGTTTCCTCGCACTTTGCCACAGGCAGAAGCGCTTTCGGTGATGCTCAAGAAAGATGGCAAAGACATAGCCGCAGTCGTTGCGCTCACAGTAAACGAAGAAGAGCTGGTTGAACGACTACTCAAACGTGGTGAAGCATCAGGGCGCTCGGATGATAATTTAGAGACCATTCAAAAAAGGTTGAATGTCTATCGCACACAAACAGAACCTTTGATTGAGTTTTACCAAAGCGAAGGAAAGTTCCATGGCATCGAAGGCGTTGGATCGATTAACGATATTTTCAACAAAATAGACGCTGTAATACAAGCGTTATAACATCTAATTCAAGGAAGGAAGCCACGTTTGAGAACTAAGTTGTTTTCAAACTGTGCTTCCTGATTTTTTCTCAGGCAAAATCAATTGCTTGTTGCTCGCAACTATAGATTATGGAATCAAATTTTGTCGATTACGCAAAGATTTATTGTCGCTCAGGAAAAGGCGGAGCAGGGTCGAGACACCTTCACCGCGACAACTGGACGCAAAAAGGCGGTCCCGATGGTGGCGACGGTGGTCGTGGTGGCAACATCACGCTTCGTGGCAATCAGAACCACTGGACGTTGATGCACCTCAAATACAAACGACATATTTATGCAGGCGATGGTGGTTCGGGTAGTGCCGATCGCTCTACCGGCAAAGATGGCACAGACATCATCATCGATGTACCTTGTGGCACGGTTGCCTACGATGCCGAAACAGGTGAATTTATTTGCGACGTAACATCCGATGGTCAACTTGTCACATTGATGAAAGGCGGTCGTGGCGGTCAAGGCAATTGGCATTTTCGCTCGGCGACGAACCAAACTCCACGCTTTGCGCAGCCTGGTGAACCCGCTATTGAGCGCACGGTCATTCTCGAACTCAAACTGCTTGCCGATGTGGGATTGGTAGGTTTTCCGAATGCTGGAAAATCAACACTACTCTCTTCTGTATCGGCTGCGAAACCCAAAATAGCAGACTACCCATTCACCACACTTCAGCCCAATCTGGGCATTGTAGAGTACCGTGGCGATCGTTCGTTTGTGATGGCCGATATTCCGGGTATCATCGAAGGCGCTGCCGATGGCAAAGGGCTCGGATTGCGATTCTTGCGTCACATCGAGCGCAACTCATTGTTGTTGTTCCTCGTACCTGCCGATAGCGACGACATCCACAACAAATACAAAGTGCTGCTGAACGAACTGAACCAATACAACCCCGAGTTGATGGACAAACAGCGCATCTTAGCTATATCGAAATCGGATATGCTCGACGATGAGTTGATTGCAGAAATCAAACGTGACTTGCCCGAAATACCGTGTGTGTTCATCTCATCGGTTGCCGGAATGGGAATTGTGGAACTCAAAGATTTGATTTGGACGGAGCTCAACAAAGAGACCAACAAGGTCACCGAGGTGAAGCACCGCAACCTCGAGATACGTCGTCGCCCCGAAACTGAAGACGAGTGGGACGAAGATTTTGATGAAACTGATATAGAATACGACGAGGATGATGAGTTCGATTGGATCGCCGACGACGAAGATTGATTTGCTGCGCTACAACCTCTTGGCGCAGCATCCCGAAATCACCCATTTCACCACCTCACGCGCTGGAGGCATTGGCACAGGGAACTACTCTTCGCTAAATCTAAGCGAGTACAGCGGCGATCACCCAACTGCTGTAGCCGAAAACCGATTGTTGCTTTGCAACGAAATCGGAATCAAACCGCAGCACCTTTTTATTCCCTTTCAAACACACGAAGACCTTATTGGCATTATAGACAGCGAGTTTCTATCTCTAAATCCGGAAGCTCAACATCTCGCTTTACAAGGTGTAGATGCATTGATAACATCTGTTCCAAACATCTGCATCGGCGTCACTATGGCCGATTGCGTTCCCATCCTGCTCTACGACCCTATTTGCAAAGTGGCAGCTGTTGTTCATGCCGGTTGGCGTGGAACGGTGAAGCATTTGGCGAGCAAAACAGTCGCTTTGATGGCATCGCAGTTTCATTCCAACCCGTCAGATATCATCGCCGCCATAGGCCCTAGTATTGGCCTCGCCGCTTTTGAAGTGGGAAAAGAGGTAGCAATGGAGTTCACAAGGAGTGGTTTTTCCGATTGCATTATTACGAATTACCCCAAACCTCACATCGACATATGGGCTGCCAACCGTCAAGATTTGACAGAGGCAGGATTAAATCCACAAAACATTGAGGTATCGGGCATTTGCACATACACGCATCACGACCGTTTTTTCTCGGCTCGTCGCCTTGGCATCCAGTCAGGGAGAATTGTGACAGGTATTGCTATTCATCTGAGTCCGTGATAAGTCGAGATTTTTTTCCTCAATAAGGTTAAGACATTATTTGCTGACTTTTTCAACCATAATAGCCATGGCAATAAATCCCAACGAACCTTATTGCCTTATTTTCAAACAGTTAATAATTATAAATAAACTTTTACCTAGAATACTGGTTATTAGTTAACACATAATTTCTCCCAGTTAGTATGAATAGATTTTTTGTTTTTTGCATAATGACGTTCTTGACGTCAACCGCTTTCTCCCAAGAGATAAAAACCATCGATGCTAAAGTCCTAGCCGATAGTGTTGGCTTCGACAAATCGCACCTCTACACCATCAACGACAGCACACAATACGTCTATAGCCGTCCCAAGTTGTTTAGGTTTATCCCCAAAGGCTTTGTCGATATTGCCAAAATGCCGAAGCAGTTGTGGAATAAAGAGACCATCGTGCCTGCCGTTGGTATTGCTGCTTCAACAGCATTATTAATTGCCTATGACGGAAAAATTTACGATGGAGTACGTCGCTTTTGCGATCATATTGGGCTTTCGCCAGATAATAACACTATTAATTTGACGGGGAGTAAGACTTTAGCAATCAACATCCCTACTGATTTATCCTCTGGGCTCTACTACCTTGGTGATGGAATTGCCGAGATTGGACTTGCGGGCGGAATTTGGACGTATGGTTTAGTCACAAAAGATGTACGTGCCATCCGCACCGCCTCCGAATTAGCTGAAGGTATGGTTGCTGTTGGTGTTACAGTACAAGTGCTGAAACACGTCACAATGCGCCAAACTCCCGAACGACGGACCATACCGAGTGGCAAATGGCACTGGATAAACCTTCGTGACCCACTTGGAAGCCTTATTCAATACACTAATTCTGTACCCACCTATGATGCTTACCCTTCGGGACACCTCATCACCGCAATGATGACAACGACTGTCATTGCCAAGAATTACCCAGAGAAGACATGGATTCGTCCGGTTGGTTATACGTTGATGACACTGTGCGGCTTTCAAATGGTGAACAACGGGGTGCATTGGGCGAGCGACTACCCTTTGGCCATCGGTTTGGGGTATGCTTTCGGAAACATGATTGTGAATCAAGGGCGACACAAAGTGGTGTCGGCTGATCGTCGCAAAGCCATCCTTGGCAATCAGGCTGAGCTGCCTAAAAAACGCTTTCAATGGAAGGTATCGCCTACCCTGCTCGACTACGGCACAACGGGTATTTCGCTTCGACTTGAGTTGTAAGTTTAACACAGGGAACACGGAGGAAATACACAGGGAGCGCAAAGAACAGAGGGGAAGAGTTACGAGTTACAAGTTACAAGTTACGGGTTACAAGTTACAAGTTACAAGTAAATTAGTGGACGAAGCACTAGTAAATGGTAAATTGTAAAATTGTAAATCAATAAATAGCAAAGGGCGCGAAGACATAAAACATCTTTGCGCCCTTTGCGGTTAAAATTGTAAATGGTAAATCGTTAAATGGTAAATGAAAAAGGATTGTCAATCAAACAGTGCTTGCTTTCAAGCCTCTGATCACCGCCGATGTAAACCCTGCATGCTCCATTTCGTTGAGTCCTTTGATGGTGATGCCACCCGGCGTAGTCACTTTGTCGATTTCCAACTCAGGATGCGTACCGTTGGTGAGTAGCAGTTCTACCGCACCTTTCACCGTTTGCGCCACAATCTCTTTAGCCTGTTCGGGGTAGAAGCCCAGTTCCACACCACCTTCCATCGCAGCACGCACGTAGCGCAGTGCGAAAGCCGTTCCACAAGATGCCAACGAAGTGCCAGCAGCCATCAATCGCTCTTCTACGATGATAGACCTGCCAAGTTCATCAAAAATTGTTTTAATCAACGCTTCTTGCTCTTTCGACGCATTCGATGCCGCTATGATGGTCATACTTTCTAAGATGGCAATTGCGGTGTTAGGCATTACACGGAAAAGTGGAGGATACATTCCCTCTATCTCCAACAGGGCATTGAGGTGCTCAAACGTGATGCCAGCGGCAATAGACACCACCAGCTGTTTCTCGTAATCAAGGTGCAGTTTAATCTGATGAATCACCGTCTCCACCAACCAGGGCTTCACGGCTATCACCACAATATCGGCACCGTTGATGGCACTCACATTATTTGTGGTTGTATTGATTGCTTCGTTGTATTTTTTCAGGTCTGCCAATACCGCTTCGTTCAGGTCCGACACGCGAATATTACTCGGTGCCACCAATGTACCTTGAGTCAGTCCGCGGGCAATGGCTCCACCCATATTTCCGCCACCAATTATTGCTATCTTCATAATTTTCGGAATAATTTTCTGTTTCTTTCGACCTCAAAGGTATAAATTCTATCGTAATTGTTAGCTTTTTTTGGGAATAATGCGCTGAACTTTTAATCATCGTTTCAGGTTATAAGTCGGAATGAGAATTAAAGAAATGAAGAGAATGAAAACAATTAAAGAAATTATTCTTTGCGTTCTCTGTGGTTAAAATGGTAAATGGCTAATTAGTAAATATCTAAACACAGAGTACACAAAGGTTACACGGAGATACACAAAGAAATAGCCATATAAAGGAAATGAAGAGAATGAAGTCAATTAAAGAAATTATTCTTTGCGTTCTCTGTGAAGACTCTGCGTTATCTGTGGTTAAAATGGTAAATTGTAAATGGTTAAATAGTAAATGAAAAAGCTACTCTATCTACTCATCCTAATCATCAGTCTGCCGTCGTGCAGCCAGAAACCCAATAACACTGTATCAACTATGAATAAATTCAGAATCCTCACCCCAGAAGAAGAACGCGTGATTGTAGGCAAAGGCACCGAAATGCCCTACACCGGAAAGTACGAAAACCATTTCGAGAACGGCGTCTACCTGTGTCGTCGATGCGGTACACCGTTGTACACTTCAACCTCTAAGTTTCACTCGGGATGCGGCTGGCCGTCGTTCGATGATGCCATTCCCGGAGCCGTGAAACGCACGGTCGATGCCGATGGGCGTCGCACTGAAATCACTTGTCAGCATTGTGGCGGACACCTCGGGCACGTGTTCGAAGGCGAAGGCATGACCCCGAAAGATACGCGCTATTGCGTCAACTCCGTGTCGCTCGACTTTGCCAAAACGGACACGGCCTATTTTGCCTCTGGCTGTTTCTGGGGCACGGAATACCATTTCGAGAAAGCGGATGGCGTCATCTCTACAGACGTGGGCTACATGGGAGGTTCGGTCAAGAATCCAACCTACCGTCAGGTCTGCACCGGCGAGACAGGTCACCTCGAAACCACCGAAGTGGTCTTCAATCCCGAAAAGACCTCTTACGAAGCGATGGTGAAGTTGTTTTTCGAAACGCACGACTTCTCGCAGACGGACGGACAAGGCCCCGACATTGGATCGCAATACCTCTCTGCCATCTTCGTCACCGACAAAGCACAAGAGGAGATTGCCAATAAATACAAGAAACTGCTGATGCAAAAGGGCTTTTACGTCGCCACCGAGATTCGTCAGGCTGAGGGGCATCCTTTCTGGGTTGCGGAGGATTATCACCAAAACTACTACACCCACAAAAACGGAACACCGTATTGCCATGTGTATCGGAAACTGTTTTAGGCCATTTACAATCCTATTTCATTTACCATTTACAATTGCTTCACGCTCTGATTTTTAAACGCAAAGAACGCGGAGAACATACGCAAAGGGCGTAAAGGTTTTGACTAAACCCTAACCTCGGAGAGGTTGAATTTCAATAACCGTGTGTGAAACGCACGGCAATGGTGACAATCCGAATAACAGCCCCGAAGGGGTTGAATATTAGTGAGCGTGGTTCAACCCCTCCGGGGCTAAGGTTTGAGTGAGTATTTCTACCCCGCACTTCGTACGGGGTTATTTAGGTTCTGTCCCTTCAGGACAAAGAGGAAACGCAAAAATTAATTCTTTAATTCTCTTAATTCCTCTAACTTCTTAACTTCATTAACTCCTTTACAACCATAACTCCTACTTCCTTCATTTCCTTAATTCTCTTAATTTCTTTCATTCCCTTCATTCCAATAACTTCTTAACTCCTTTAACTTCATGACTCCCTTTCAATTAGTCAATTACTCAATTATTCCACTCACCGTGCAACCTTTGCGAACTCTGCGGTTTCCTTCTCTCTACTCCTCCTTTAAATCGAAACATTTTCTACCAAAATTGCTTATATTTCAGAATAAAACAGCTAAAAAAGCTATCAATTTGTTATTTTCTCTTTTTTAAGTAGAAGAAAATTTTCTGATTTGTGGCAAAATGACTAATTTTGCACAGATTTTCGCACACATACAAAAGCTTATCAGTATGAGATTCTTAAAAATGCACGGCGCGGGCAACGATTATGTCTATGTAAACGGTTTTGAAGAGACTGTTTCGGACCCTGCTGAGCTCGCGATTCGTGTGAGCGACCGCAATTTTGGTATTGGCTCCGACGGTTTGGTGATTATTCGCCCTTCGGAGACGTGCGATTTCCGGATGAGCATGTACAACGCAGATGGATCGGAAGCGGAGATGTGTGGCAATGCCTCACGTTGTGTCGGAAAATATGTGTACGACATGGGGATGACCACCAAAACTGACCTCACGCTCGAGACCAAAGCCGGGGTGAAACTGCTGAAACTGTTTGTGACAGACGGAACTGTGTCTACCGTGTGTGTCGATATGGAAGAGCCAATCCTCACCCCTGCCCTCATTCCGGTGAATGCAGAAGGAGATAAAGCCATTCGCGTACCCATAGTGGTGAACGACATCGTGTATCACGCCACCTGTGTGTCGATGGGCAACCCACACGCAGTGATATTTGTGGAAGATGTGGATCTGTTTGATGTACACGGCATTGGTCGTCAAATCGAAGTTCATCCGCTATTCCCGAAAAGAACCAATGTAGAGTTTGTGCAAATTGTATCGCCTACCACGCTGAAAATGCGGGTCTGGGAACGCGGTTCGGGCGAAACACTCGCTTGCGGCACAGGAGCTTGCGCCTCGTTGGTGGCCTCGGTGCTCAACGGACTTTCGGAGCGAACAGCCACACTGAAACTGCGCGGCGGCGACCTCAACATCGAATGGCGCGAAAGCAACAACCGCATCTATATGACCGGCGGTGCCACGAAGGTGTTTGCAGGAGAACTCTTTTAGGCATTGACAATTTGTCCCGATAGCTATCGGGATTGACAATTTACTATTGGCTACGCAATGCAAACCTTTGTGTCTTCAGACCTAAAAATGCATCGACTAGCGACGTAATTGTAAATTGTAAATGATTAAATTGTAAATAAGAATAACAGGTAAAATAACTTCGGAGCGAATCGATAACTTCCTTTGACTCCGTATAACTTCATTAAAGAATGGCATTAGTAAACGAGAACTTTCTTAAACTTCCGGGGAATTACCTCTTCTCGGACATTGCAAAAAAAGTAAATGCATTTAAAGTTGTACATCCTGAGGCAAAACTGATCAGATTGGGCATTGGCGACGTAACTCGCCCTATCGTTCCGGCAGTGACTCAAGCCCTCCACGCAGCCGTGGAAGAGATGGCAAACGAAGAGACTTTTCGTGGTTATGGTCCAGAGCAAGGATACCGCTTTCTGATAGATGCGGTCATCAAAAACGACTTTGAGCCGCTGGGTGTGAAGCTCGATACAGATGAGGTTTTCATCAGCGACGGCGCAAAAAGCGACACCGGTAACATTGGTGATATTCTGCGTCGCGACAACCGTGTAGCAGTCACCGACCCGGTCTATCCTGTGTATGTAGATACCAACGTGATGGGTGGCCGTGCAGGCGAACTCGGAACAGACGGGTGCTGGAGCAATATCGTTTATATCCCTTGCAACGCCGAAAACAACTTTACCCCCGAATTGCCAGAGAAGCGTGTAGACATCATCTACCTCTGCTATCCAAACAATCCAACGGGTACTGTTTTGACGAAGAAAGAGTTGAAAAAATGGGTAGACTTTGCCCTCGAAAACGAAATATTGATTCTCTTTGATGCAGCTTACGAAGCATTTATCAAAGAAGACGACGTGCCACACAGCATCTACGAAATAAAAGGAGCAAAACAGTGTGCTATCGAATTCCGCAGCTTCTCGAAAACGGCTGGATTCACTGGACTTCGTTGCGGCCTCACCGTAGTGCCTAAAGAGCTGATGGGACGCACGCCAGACGGTCAAAAAGTATCGATCAACGCCTTGTGGAACCGTCGCCAAACGACTAAATTCAACGGCACGGCGTATATTATTCAGAAAGCTGCCGAAGCGGTCTATTCGCCTGCCGGCAAAGCGCAGATTCGCGAGACCATCAACTTCTACATGGAGAATGCAAAAATCATTCGCGAAGGGTTGGAAGCTACTGGATTGCAAATCTTTGGTGGAGTGAATGCACCTTACGTGTGGTTGAAAACGCCAAACGGCATCTCGTCGTGGAAATTCTTCGATCGTCTGCTCTACGAATGCCACGTAGTGGGTACACCGGGAGTTGGGTTCGGACCAAGCGGAGAGGGCTATTTCCGCCTGACTGCATTTGGAAACAGAGAAAATACCATCGAAGCGGTGGAAAGAATCAAAAACTGGAAAATTTAGAGCATAAAAAAGTTTCAGATTAAAGCAAAATGCTTAACTTTGCACTTAATTAGGAATAATTTGTTATATTTTTGGTGACAAATTAAAAGTTTTTGACAAATTAATATTAAAATTTAAACAATTCGACAATTAGTCGTTGTCGGAAAAGTTTACTGAAAATAGATTGTGTAATTAAACCGGAAGCTACTTAAGTCTCTGAAAAAGAGCCTGATTTGGTCTCAAGGAAACGCTCACAAGATGTCATCTCCGCTCGGTGCGAGGATGACTTTGTGTGTATAGCGAAGACAAGATTTCGAGAGTAGTGGATTAACTAAATAATGAAAATGGTAGAACAAGGATTGTACAGCCCTGATTATGAACACGATGCGTGTGGTGTTGGATTATTAGTAAATATTCAAGGCACCAAGTCGCACGATGTGGTAGAAAAAGGGCTGAAAGTGCTTGAGCACATGGTGCACCGTGGCGCAGAGAATGCGGACCACAAAACCGGTGACGGTGCTGGAATCATGGTACAGATTCCGCACGAGTTTATATTGCTGCAAGGTATCGCTGTCCCTGAGAAGGGTAGATACGGTACTGGACTCGTTTTCCTTCCTAAGAATAAGGACGAGCAAGCTTGGTGTTTGAATGAGATAAAGCAAATCATAGAGAAAGAGTCGTTGAAACTAATTGCAGTGCGCGATGTGCCTGTGGATAGCTCTCAACTTGGCGAAACTGCAGCGTCTAACGAACCGGATATCAAACAGATATTCGTAACGGGAGATTTCACGCAAGATCAACTTGAGATTAAACTCTACGTTTGCCGCAAGAAAATCGAAAAAGCAGTGCTTGCTTCGAACCTAACGGTGAAACGCAGTTGCTATATAGTGAGCCTTTCGACTCGCACACTCATCTACAAAGGGATGTTGTCTTCTTTGCAGTTGAGATATTACTATCCCGACTTGACTAGTCCTTACTTTACAACAGGGATGGCGTTGGTTCACTCACGCTTCTCTACCAATACGTTCCCAACGTGGGATTTGGCTCAGCCATTCCGTTTGTTAGGTCACAACGGCGAAATCAATACCATTCGTGGTAATCGCTCGTGGATGGAGGCTCGTCAAGGGTTGCTCGATCCTAAAAAATTGGGCTGCAAAATGGACGACATCACTCCGCTAATTCAACCTGCGATGAGTGATAGTGCGTCGTTAGATAACGCATTGGAGTTTTTCGTAATGGCTGGTATGAGCTTACCACACGCTTTGTCGATGATGGTACCTGAAAGCTGGAACGACAAAAACCCAATTTCGTCTGATTTGAAAGCATTCTACGAATTCCACTCTATCTTTATGGAGCCTTGGGATGGACCTGCAACACTGTTGTTCTCTGACGGTCGTTACGCTGGTGGTATGCTCGACCGCAACGGTCTGCGTCCTGCTCGCTACTTGGTGACTAAAAACGACATGATGGTGGTGGCTTCCGAAACAGGTGTTTTGGCATTCGACGCTGCTGAAATCAAAGAGAAAGGCCGCCTTAGCCCAGGTAAAATGTTGATGGTAGACACCGAAGAAGGAAAAGTATACCACGATCCTGAACTCAAAAAACTATTAGCTTCGGCTCACCCATACAAAGATTGGTTGGGTAAAAACCGCATCAACCTCGACGAGATTTCATCGGGTCGTAGCGTAAAACATACTGTAGAGAACTACAATGCGCTGTTGAAAGCGTTCTCATACTCATACGAAGATATCAACGCAATTATGTTGCCAATGGGTCGCGATGGTGGAGAACCAACCGCATCGATGGGTAACGACACGCCACTGGCTGTGATTTCGGACAAACCTCAATCGTTGTTCCGCTACTTCCGTCAGCAATTCGCACAGGTAACCAATCCACCGATTGACCCTATCCGCGAAGAGTTGGTGATGTCGCACACCACTTACATTGGTTCTATTGCCGAAAACTTGCTTGAGCCATCGCTCAACTTGTGTAAAATGGTGAAACTGAACAGCGCCATCTTGACCAATACGCAGTTCGACATTCTGACAAACCTACGCTACAAAGGCTTCAAAAACGCAACTTTACCTATCTTGTTTAAAGCAAGTGAGGGCGCAGCGGGTCTGGAGAAAGCGATGGACGAACTGTTGGCTAAAGCCGAAGAGGCTGCAGACCAAGACATCAACTACATCGTATTGAGCGACCGTGGGGTAAACGCCGAAATGGCTCCTATCCCATCGCTTCTTGCAGTAGCTGCGGTACACAACCATTTGATCAACAAACACAAACGTATGCAGGTCGCTCTTATCTTGGAGTCGGCAGAGCCACGCGAGATTATGGATTTCGCACTGCTCTTCGGATACGGTTTGAGCGCGGTGAACCCATACATGGCATTCGCTGTGTTGGATAACTTGGTGAAGAAAAAAGAGATTCAACTCGACTACCACACTGCTGAGAAAAAATACATCAAAGCCATCGACAAAGGGTTGTTGAAAGTCCTTTCGAAAATGGGTATTTCTACCCTGTTGAGCTACAAAGGTGCACGCATCTTCGAAGCCATCGGTTTATCGACCAAGTTGGTAGAAAAGTATTTCAACGGCACCATCTCTAAAATCGAAGGTATCGACCTCGAAGACATTGCCCGCGAAACAATAGACTTACACAACCAGGCATTCCATTGGACGGTGGAGGAGCCAAAACTTGAAAATAACGGTAACTACGCTTACCGCAAAGATGGCGAGAAACACGCTTGGAATCCGGAAACCATCACGAACCTCCAGTTGGCAACCCGCTTAGGTAGCTACAAAAAATTCAAGGAGTATGTGAAAGCGGTGGACGAAAAAGAAGACCGCATCTTCTTGCGCGACTTTATGGGTTACAAACGTAATCCTATCGATATTTCGCAAGTAGAACCAGTTTCTGCCATTACCAAACGATTTGTAACGGGTGCTATGTCATTCGGATCAATCAGCAAAGAGGCGCACGAAGCGATGGCTATCGCGATGAATATACTCGGTGGAAAAAGTAATACCGGAGAGGGTGGCGAAGATCCAGAACGTTTCAAACCACAAGCCGACGGTACTTCTAAACGGAGTGCTATCAAACAAGTAGCATCAGGTCGTTTCGGGGTAACAACCGAATACCTTGTGAACGCTGACGAAATCCAAATCAAGGTGGCTCAGGGAGCTAAACCGGGTGAAGGTGGTCAGTTGCCAGGTTTGAAAGTAGACAAAGTGATTGCAAAAACGCGTCACTCTACGCCGGGTATCTCGTTGATTTCTCCTCCTCCTCACCACGATATCTACTCCATCGAAGATTTGGCTCAGCTAATTTTCGACTTGAAGAACGTGAATCCAAACGCAGTTATCAGTGTGAAACTGGTTTCTGAAAGTGGTGTAGGTACGATTGCTGCGGGTGTGGCTAAAGCGAAAGCCGACTCAATCACCATCAGTGGTTGCGAAGGTGGGACAGGCGCTAGTCCTGCCAGCTCTATCAAACACGCAGGTTTGCCGTTTGAGTTAGGTTTAGCAGAGACACAACAAACGTTGGTGATCAACAACCTACGTGGACAGGTGACTTTGCAAACAGATGGTCAGATGAAATCGGGTCGCGATATCGTGATCGCAGCCTTGTTGGGAGCTGAAGAGTACGCATTTGCCACCAGTGCATTGATTGTATTGGGTTGTGTGATGATGCGTAAATGTCACCTCAACACTTGCCCTGTCGGGGTAGCTACTCAAGATGTAGAGCTGCGTAAACGTTTCGTTGGAAAATACGAATACTTGGTGAATTTCTTCACCTACATGGCAGAGAACGTTCGCGAGCACTTGGCAGAATTAGGTTATACTAAAATGGACGACATCATTGGTCGTTCAGACTTGATAGAGTTCCTTCCATCGGATAAAAACGAGAAAGTGAAGAAAATCGACTTGTCGAAATTGCTTTACACTCCTGCTGAATCGAAAGAGAACGCCATCCGCAGAGTAAAAGGACAGAACCACGAGATTTTCGAAATCCTCGACCGCGAGATGATTAAACAATCGCACTACGCCATCACATCGGGACAAGCCGTTCAACTCGACTTCCCAATTGTAAACGTAGATCGTTCGGTGGGAGCGATGCTCTCGGGTGAGGTTGCTAAATTGTATGGCAATGCAGGTCTTCCTGAAGACACCATTCGTTGTAACTTCAAAGGTTCAGCGGGTCAAAGTTTCGGAGCATTCTTAGCGAAAGGGATTTCATTCCGCCTCGAAGGAGATGCAAACGACTACCTTGGAAAAGGTCTCTCGGGTGGAAAAATTGCAGTTGTACCACCAACAGGTAGCACATTTGCAGCCGAAGACAACATCATCGCGGGTAACACCATGCTTTATGGTGCAACTTCTGGTGAAATCTACATCAATGGTCGCGTAGGTGAGCGTTTCTGCGTTCGAAACAGTGGTGCAACCGCTGTGGTAGAAGGCACAGGTGACCACTGCTGCGAATACATGACTGGTGGCCGCACCATCGTTCTTGGAACAGTAGGTCGTAACTTTGCTGCCGGTATGAGTGGTGGTGTAGCGTACGTTTGGGATAAGAATGGTGACTTCGACTTCTTCTGTAATATGGAGATGGTTGAACTGACATTGATTGAAGACAAATACGACGAACGTGAATTGAAAGGTTATATCCAAAAACATTTCGACCACACAAACAGTCCTGTTGCCAAGAAAATGTTGGAAAACTGGAGCGAATATGTCGATCAGTTCATCAAAATTACCCCAATCGAGTACAAGAAGGTGTTGACGGACGAGAAAGCAAATGCGCTCAAGAAAAAAATCGAAGAAGTAGAAAGAGATTATTAAGCCCTCAAGCCCCCAAAGGGGGAATGGAGAAAAAGATAATAGTATTAACTGACTAATATAGCTAACCGCAAGTCTCCCCTTTGGGGAGATTTAGTGGGGCTCATTAAAATTATGGGAAATCCTAAAGCATTTATATCAATACTTCGCAACGAGGCGGGATACCGTCCGGTGAGCGAAAGAATAGGCGACTACAGCGAGGTAGAGCAAACGCTCAATCCCGAAGACCGCAAATTGCAGGCTTCACGCTGTATGGATTGCGGCATCCCCTTCTGCCATTGGGCTTGCCCTACTGCTAACCTCCAACCTGAGTGGCAAGATTTAGCATACAGAGGCAAATGGAAAGAGGCTTATGAAACACTTGAATCGACAGACGACTTTCCTGAATTCACAGGCCGCGTTTGCCCAGCTCCATGCGAAAAAGCGTGTGTGTTGAAGTTGTCAGGCGACAGCCCTGTGACTATTCGCGAAAACGAATGTTCGATTGCAGAGCGTGCATTTGCCGAAGGCTTTGTGGTAGCACGTCCACCTAAGGCAAGAACAGGCAAAAAAGTAGCCGTTATCGGCTCAGGTCCTGCAGGTATGGCAGCAGCCAACCAATTGAACCGCAAAGGCCACGACGTAACTCTGTATGAGAAAAACGAATACATCGGTGGATTACTTCGCTTCGGTATTCCAGATTTCAAACTCAACAAAAAAGTTATCGACCGTCGTCTCGAAATCATGGAGACAGAAGGCGTTAAGTTTAAGACTGGCGTAAACGTTGGTGTTGACATTAGCGGAAAAGAGCTTATGGCAAACTACGATGCCATCTGTTTGGCTGTAGGTGCAGAGCATCCACGTGATTTACCTATTCAAGGACGCGATTTAAAGGGTGTCTATTTCGCATTGGAATTCTTGACCCAACAAAACCGCGTAATTGCCGGTCAAACATTTGATGCTGATACACGCATCGATGCCAAAGGCAAACACGTATTGGTAATTGGTGGTGGTGATACTGGTTCTGACTGCGTTGGAACATCGGTTCGTCACGGAGCAGCAAGCATCACTCAAATTGAGATTATGCCAATGCCACCAGCACACCACAACCCAGATACTCCGTGGCCAGCTTATCCAATGGTGTTGAAAACATCCTCTTCTCACGAGGAAGGTTGCACGCGTCGTTGGAGCCTCGAAACCAAACAATTCATCGGCGAAAATGGTGTCTTGACTGCTGTTGAACTCGAAGAAGTGCAATGGGAAAAAGATGCAGAAGGTCGTATGCAACTGATTCGCACAGGCAAAAAAGAGATCATGAAAGTTGATCTGGTATTTCTAGCAATGGGTTTTGTACATCCAGTTCACGAAGGTCTGCTGACCGAACTTGGTGTCGCAACTGATGCTCGAAAAAATGTGGCTATTAATGGACTTCACCAAACGTCGCTCGAAAAAGTATTCGCTGCGGGTGATGCGCACCTTGGTGCGAGCTTGGTAGTACGTGCAATCGGGGCAGGGCGTAAAGCTGCTGTAGAGATGGACAAATTCTTGAACAAAAAATAAGTTCCAAATACAGATATAAGGCTGCTTCGAGATAAAACTTGAAGCAGCCTTTTTTATTTCCAAGGGGCAAGTAGCATCCATAGGGACAAGCGGCTTCCCAGCCGCTTGAAAAAGGAATCCTATCCATCAAGCGACAAGGATATCGCTTATCCTTTACAAAACTTTAAAGAAAAACAAATTTGATAATTAGACAATTTGAAATATATTTGTTGCCGGAACACAGTATCGAATAATAAGGAATGGGGACAGAATAAAGTTCTACTCATACATAAACAATGGATAAAATAGAAAATGAATATTTTAATAATTGATATATGTGCAAAAAAATAATTGTATTTGTATGCAGCATTTTGATTTTATATTCGTGTTCAAGAAAACAGGATAGATTGGTTTCAAATATTACCGAAGAATATAATTTGACTTATTTTGGCGATAGTATTGAAATGAAAAGAACTGATTGTGAAAATCATGAAGTCGAGATTAGCAAATTTATAAAAAAAGATTTAGGCTATTATTTTATAAGCAAATATGATACAACTCTTTGTTTGACTATACTAAAAGATACGATGATTGTTAATTATTTTGATGATGAAAAATATATGACTAAGATTGAGAAAATTAATTCAAATTTGTATAAATCGTCAAATTATTTTATCGATAACAAGCGTAACAACCATTTTCTCACATCGTTTTACTATGACAAAAATTATAAAATAGTCAGATATGAAAAGGCTTGGACGGTTAGTTTTATCCCTCACTAATTGTGGTAATGCATCAGATTTGGCAATATAAAGACAAACAGTCGTAGGTCAATCGCAATTTCCACTACCATCCAAAGGAGGTCTTTTCTAAGGTAAAACAATTTGAACCCGTCGATTCTCATCTCCCAATTGCTTACTAAATTGATTCAAGTGACAAGGATGTAGCTTATCCTTAAAATCTATTTTATGAAACTTTATTTACTAAATGATAAAATTCCCTTAATTTAATTCTGAGCCTATTTTTGCGAACATATTAATCGTAGTTTATGCGTACTTTTGCATTCTAAAACAGACTTGAGAGATTCATTTTTTCGCTGTAATAAGCCTCTAAAAAACTAACTACATAACTCTGAACAATGTCCGATAGCATCAAACACGAATGTGGAATTGCGATGATCAGGCTGCTGAAGCCTCTTGAATATTATCAGGAAAAATATGGGACTAACTCCTATGGGCTGAATAAGCTCTACCTCCTGATGGAAAAACAGCACAATCGGGGTCAAGAGGGCGCAGGTGTAGCCTGTGTGAAATTAGATGCAAAACCAGGCGAAGAGTACATCTTCAGAGAGAGACAAACAGGATCGAATGCCATTCATAGAGCTTTCGAATCGATTCACAAAACCATCCAAGACCCCAACAACCTTAACAACAACTCATTCAAAGGAGAGCTCTACATGGGCCACCTCCGATACAGCACCACCGGGCGCTCCGGTATTTCGTATGTTCACCCATTCCTTCGCCGAAACAACTGGAAAAGTAGAAACATTGCCCTTGCTGGTAACTTTAACCTGACGAATGTTGACGAAATATTCAACTTTATCGTTTCGCAAGGTCAACACCCACGCCACAATGCCGATACGTTCATTATATTGGAACTGATTGGCTATCTGCTCGACAGACAAGTGGAAAAACTGTATGAGCAATTTAAATGGAATGGCGCATCGGGACCAGAAATCAACAAACTGATTGAGGAGAGCCTCGATGTGGAAGACATTATTCGCGAAGCTAGCCGCATGTGGGATGGCGGTTACGTGATGTGTGGACTCATCGGAAGTGGCGATGCATTTGCATTTCGCGATCCATGGGGCATTCGTCCAGCATTCTACTATCAAGATGACGAAGTGGTCGTGATTGCATCTGAACGCCCTGTGATTCAGACCGTGATGAATGTGTCGTACGACAATGTGAAAGAACTTAATCCAGGTCAGAGCATTGTCATCAAAAGCAACGGGACAGTCAATCTCACTCAAATTCACCAACCGAGAGAAACCTCGGCTTGTTCGTTCGAACGAATCTATTTCTCACGCGGTAGCGACAAAGACATCTACAAAGAGCGTAAAGCATTAGGTAAATTACTCGTCGATCAGGTCTTGAAATCCATCGACAACGACCTCGACAATACTGTGTTTTCATTCATCCCAAACACAGCAGAAGTTGCTTTTTACGGCCTTGTAGAAGGCATGGAGGAGCACCTTAATAACAAAAAAATCAAGCAAATTCGTGAGAAAAATGGAAGTCTAACAGAGCAAGATTTACAAGATATTCTGGCAAAGCGCATCCGTTTCGAAAAGGTTGCCATCAAAGATATAAAACTCCGAACATTCATTGCTGAGGACAACAACCGAAACGACCTTGCGACGCACGTTTATGACATCACTTACGGCTCTATTCGCCCGGGCATTGACAACCTTGTTGTAATCGACGACAGCATCGTACGTGGCACAACTTTGAAGCAAAGCATTATCAAGATTCTCGACCGACTTCAACCCAAGAAAATCGTCATTGTTTCATCTTCACCTCAAGTTCGTTTCCCCGATTGCTACGGCATCGATATGTCGCGAATGAATGAGTTTATCGCCTTTAAAGCCGCGGTTGGATTGCTGAAAGATCAAGGGAGAGAGGCAGAGATCGATAAAATCTACAAGAAGTCGAAAGCGCAAGCAGGATTGCCAAAAGAGAAGATCCAAAATTATGCTGTAGAGATTTACAACTCGTTTACCGACGAAGAGGTTTCAGCTAAAATTGCAGAAATGCTTACTCCGCAAGAGACAAAAGCATCTGTCGAAATCGTCTATCAAACGATTGAAGCGCTTCACAAGGCGTGTCCAAATCACACTGGCGATTGGTACTTCTCTGGCGAATACCCAACACCCGGCGGAACGCGTCTCGTTAATCAGGCATTTATCAACTTTATAGAAGGAAGCGACAAACGCTTCATCGAATAAAACAGAAAGGCTCTCGTTCATCTGAACGAGAGCCTTTATTTATTCAGAAATAATTGTCAATCTCTTCTTTCGAGTTCCAACTTATATCCAACCTTCGAGATGGTCTGAATAGAGACATGAGAATCTCCCGAAAGCTTGGTGCGCAAAGATGTTAGGATATTGTACAACGAATTCTCCCGTGCTTGTATCTCGCCATCACCCCAAACAAACTCAAGTAATTCTTTCTTTGTGACAACCTCATTTACATGTTTACACAAATACTCTAATACCAAACTCTCATTTTTCATTAACCGAATGGTATCAATGTTTTGAAGAGTTTGTTCCATTGGAGAGAAAACATAATTTGCTAAATGAATGCGGTTTTCATCATCCGCACTTTTCGCCTTTTCGGCATGTTCATAGCGCATCAAGAGCCCTTTAATTCTTAAACCTAACTCTCTAATACTATAGGGCTTTTTCAGATAATCAACATTCCCAATTTGAAATCCTTCTTGCAAATCCTCGAACTGAGCTCGAGAGGTCGTAAATATAATAGGGACATCACTTCTTTTTCTAATTTCGCGGCTTGCCTCAAACCCAGTCATCACACCTTTCAGATTCACATCCAACAATATGATATTAGGCTCAAACTCAAGAAATACCTCAATTGCCTCCTCACCTCTTGCGATATGATGAATTTCAAATCCTTCACTTTCCAAACCATCGATCAGCATAAATGCCAAATTGACATCATCTTCTATCAACAAAACCTTATTTATCATATATAAAATTTAAGCTGGTAAATAGACTCTAAATTCAGTTCCTTTAGACAACTCACTCAACACCTCAATTCGTCCAGCATGTTTTTCTATCACCGCTTTCACGTAACTCAAGCCAATGCCAAATCCCGATGGAGATCCTGGTGCAGAATTTATTCGAGTATACTTTTCAAAAACACTACTTATTTTGTCGGCAGCTATACCAATGCCATTGTCTTTCACACAAAGCATTAGGTTACCCTTTTGGCGACTCACTGATATACTTACAACGACAGTGTCATTCGAATATTTTATCGCATTATCAATTAAATTGGCTATTGTTTGACGAATGTGATCGTGGTCAGCATGTATCATCATTTTTTCTTCCACTCCCTCAAACTGAATTGACACTGTTTTTTCAGTAAAAGCCGTGAACTTCTCTTTTAATGTTTCAATTAATTCGATCAAATCAAAATCACTATAATTCAACCTGAATACCCCCTCTTCGGCCATCGACAATGTCATAATCATACCTATCTTCTCAGACATATCTTGAGTGGCCTCCTTCATAATAGCAATGTACCTTGCCTTTTTAAGTTTATTCTCATCTATTGCTGGTCGAGCAATCGCATCAAGCGCCATATGGAGCTGAGCCACAGGTCGTTTCAGTTCGTGTGCTGTATGTCCAAAAAAGTCATTTTTAACTTGAAGCAATTGTTTTTGTTGTGCTAACGTATGAAAAAGAAACCACAATCCATATAAACAAATCAGCGTAAGCAAAAGAGACCCAGCCAACAAATACCCCATTTGACTAAAAATATTATTCATCGGATTAATCAAAACGAGTTGAAGAGATCTTTTTTCCTCAAAATCTAAGGAAAGCATTTTCGATTCAACAGCAAATATGGAAGGTTTAAACCCTTTTTTTGAGACTTCCAATATTGCTTGATTTTGTGGATTTATAATCTGGACTAAAAACTGAGTATCAATGTTTCGAAGTTTTAACTCCAAAGCAGTTATACTATCTACATTGGCAATCTTCATTGGAAAAGTTTCACTCACTACCGCATCTATTGTTTTGTTGAGAATACTTAGAAAATCATTTTTATCAATATGGGTATTCTTCATTTTATCTACATTGAAAACATTTTTTTTTGGGGTATACTTTCTTGGATCAAAAATTTCCGCCCTTTTGCGCATGTTTTGTCTGATATTCAACTCTTTACGATACGCATTTTCCAGAATGGCATCTGTCTCTCGTTTTAAAGAGATTTCTATGGACTGAAAATGATCATAAACAATGTAGGACTGCATCACTAATATTAGGAGCAGACAGACGATTGATAGGTAGGTAATAATTCTCGTTTTCATAATTATCAGACTAAATAAGACGAAGAATTGGTTACATGCAATTTTTTAACAACTTTTATAACACTTCAAATATACAAATTTTAATTTTTTCGTGAGGTTTTCGTGAGGTTTTTCTATTTAAAAGTGTGTGCTAAAAATTCATAAAATTATATATATTATTCATTATCTGCATATTAACAAACAATCGTCGAAAAACAGCTCCAGCTAGCAATTTGTTAATTTTAGTTATGTTAACTTTTTCGTGAGGTTTTCGTGAGAAAAAAATGAGATTTTCGTTAACAAAGAATCTTCTTTTTGGATATACTATTGCAACATCATTAGAATTTTATTGCAAACAATTTAAAACTTACAATTATGAAAACTTTAGAAAATGGTGTTGCTAAATTACAAGATCTTTCTCTTGCTGAAATGAAAAATATCAATGGTGGTGTTTGGGTGACAGTTGTCATCAATGGGACTCCTACAAAGTTGTGGATAGAGTAGTAATTCAAAACGATAAAGAGTAATGAGGCCAAGATTCAATATCGAAAAAAGTGAATTTGATATTTATACAGAGGCGAGTGTTCTTGAGAAAGTACCTGAAGATGCAGGAATTTATCTCTTATGGGCGAAACTGCCAAAAGGGGAATGGGATTGCATACATATAGGACATTCCTCAAACCTAAGAAGCAATCTTCTTCAACACTTATCGAAAGAAGAAAAAGATAACTCCATTAAGTCAAAGGTTCAAAAGTTGATTTGTGGATATGAATGGGCACTTATTAGTTCTGCAAGATAAACAGGCAAGACCTATTTTCAATTAGTGAATTTTGGTATAAAAAGTTGTCGTTAGAGTAGTTGAACCAGCAGTTATTGCTTTAGAGTATATGAGTAACAATTTCATCTCCCCACATAACTTGCCCCTAATTTCAGATTATCTGACTCGTAGGGAAACAAGTATCGCTTCTCTTATCGGTGAATTGTCACTGAGCGATTTAGCGACTACTTCTGATGTGGAAAGAGAAAAGGTGCGGATTGAAAAGGAGATTTTACTAACCCCAGTTGAACTTGGTGAAATTGAATTTATTGCTTGCGAAACATTAAAAAGTGGAAGTTTACAAAAAGAAAATGAAACGGCAAAAGTAAATAATCAATTTACACACCGATTATCAATCCCATTCATAGGCGACAAAGTGTTGTTTACCTGCTCGCCAGTTGGTGGTGTATCAAAATCGCCTAAGCCAGTCGTAATTATTCCAATAAAGAATACAATTATCATCAATATTGCATTAAATGAATACAACCCTCAATTAGCTATCCATTCTGCAATGGAACAAATGGGAGAGACCTTAGACTTATTGGAGAAGAATAACAGTACAGCTATCGAATGGAATAAAAAAGCAAAACAACAAATTTCAGAACTCCTCAGAGCGAAATTTGATCAGATATCAAATTCAAGCAATGCTAAAACATATACAATGGATTCGAAAAAGAATCCATTTCAAAAAAGGGAGGCTTGAAAAAGCTCCTTTTATCAAAAGAATGATTATAGAATATTATATGTGTAAGTTTAAATTGAGAGCAATACCAGTACTTGCCTGTGATAGGTAGGTGCTGGTTCCTTCTAAACAGAACATTAAGAGATAAAGAAAGCCGTTCCGGGAATCCCGAAACGGCTTTTAATTTATAACAATCTATTGATTAAAGGCTGTTGATAGCGTTCAAATCTTCGAAAGCAACTTGCAAACGAGCGATCAACGACTCTTCACCTTTGCGCAACCATACGCGTGGATCGTAGTATTTTTTGTTTGGTTTCTCTTCGCCCTCTGGGTTTCCGATTTGTCCTTGTAGGTAACCTCTATTTTTAGCTTCGAAACCACGAACACCATCCCAATATGCCCATTGAGTATCTGTGTCGATGTTCATTTTCACAACGCCGTAGCTGATAGCTTCGCGAATTTCTTCGTGAGTAGAACCAGATCCACCGTGGAATACGAAACTTACTGGGTGATCTACCGAAAGACCGTCTTTTGCACGGATGAAATCTTGTGAATTTTTCAAGATTTTCGGAGTCAATTTCACGTTACCTGGTTTGTAAACACCGTGAACGTTACCAAATGAAGCCGCGATTGTGAAGTTAGGAGAAATTTTGCTCAAAGCAGAATATACTTTGTAAACGTCTTCTGGTTGAGTATAAAGAAGGCTGTTGTCAACATCGCTGTTATCTACGCCATCTTCTTCACCACCAGTGATACCTAATTCCATCTCCAAAGTCATACCCATTTTGCTCATGCGAGCCAAGTATTTTTCGCAGATTTCGATGTTTTCGTCAAGTGGCTCTTCCGAAAGATCCAACATGTGTGAGCTGAACAATGGTTTGCCAGTCTCAGCAAAGTTTTTCTCACTTGCATCGAGCAATCCGTCAATCCAAGGAAGCAATTTTTTAGCAGCATGGTCAGTGTGAAGAATCACGCGAACGCCATAAGCTTCTGCCAAAGTGTGGATGTGTTTCGCACCTGCGATAGCACCCAAAATACCTGCGGCATGACCGTCAAGTTTCAAACCTTTACCTGCATTGAAAGCAGCACCACCGTTAGAAAACTGAATCATAACAGGAGCGTTTGCCACTTTTGCAGCTTCCATCACTGCATTCACAGTAGAAGAACCAACAACGTTTACTGCAGGGATTGCGAAACCTTCTTCTTTCGCTACTTTGAAGATAAACTGTAGATCAGCTCCAGTCACAACACCTGGCTTAACTACATCAGAAATTTTGCTCATAATAGTTTATTTTTAGTTAGTGTATTCTAAACAGTCAGCGATTTAGCTGCAAATTTCACAATCTTTTTATGATTTGAAATGGCTTGCCAAATGCGTCACAAAAGTACCAAAATTTTCCCGAAATACAAAACAACATTATTTATTTGAGAAATGTTTTCTATTGAAATTTTGATGGTTTAGAAAGAATCAAAATAGTGGATGTTTCGACTGAACAGCTTCGTGAATTGCTGCAAAAAGAAAGCTCCCGTCGTTCGAAAGCTTTATCTATATTGTTACAATTGTCTGGTTTATCTATTTTCTGAGCGATGGTTCTTTAACCCACGTTGCCGTTTTGTTTAGCCCCATCCAAGCAGCCCCTACATAGCCAGTAACTTTGAGCTTATTTGCACCTTCAAATTTGATGATGCAATGGTATATTTTCCCATTAGTCGGATTATAGATGGAGCCATCTTTCCACTCATTATCTTCTGCGTTGTAGACAAAATCGCGAATCAGTGGCAATCCCATGATCGGACGTGACTGTAATTTCTTATCCGAGTTGTTTTCATCCAATTTTGGAGCACCATTTCGATTTGGCTCTTTCAACCAAACAATTTTGCCAAAATAGGTGCCATTTTGAGCTTTCATAATCTGAACTTGTGATTTCTCTGTGCCTGTTTTATCGTCAAACGTGAGATAATACCCTAGAATTTTATCACTGTTTTGACCAAGGAGCGACATCGAAAATAAGATGGAGAGTGCGAGTGTGAAAAGTTTGTGTTTCATAGATTTGCGTTTTTAAGGATTAAGGTTCTCTATTCAGAAAGCGCAAATATAAAACTTGAATTGACAAATTGATACTTTTTGACCAATTATTTACTTTTTCACTCACAAAAAAAGGTACAGATTAGCAATCCATACCTTAATTTTTTTTCTCAGTTATTTAAGCATAAAGCCTACTTCTTTCAGATTCTCCCAATAGAGTGGATAAGATTTTGAGACTACTTGTGGCTCTGCTATTGTTATCGAATCGAGTTTTAGCGATACAGGTGCAAACGCCATTGCCATACGGTGATCTTCGTAAGTAGCAATAGCTGCATTGTTATCAGAATCGCATCGTTCGCCGTTCCATTCTAATATCGAGTCTTTCTTATCCGTAATCACAAATCCCAACTTCTTCATTTCGTTTTTCAACGCCAAAATGCGGTCTGTCTCTTTAATCTTGAGCGTCTGCAAACCGTTGAAATAGAACGGAATGCCGAGCATACAGCATGTGACGACAAACGTCTGCGCCAAATCGGGCTGATCCACAAAGTTGTAAATCAGCTTAGGAGTCACACTTCCTGTTTTGGTTAGTTTAACTCCTGTTTTCGTAAAGGTGGTTTTCACGCCAAGTTGAGTGAAAATATCCGCCACTTTCGAATCGCCTTGCGTGCTATTTTTGTATAACCCAAGAAGTACTAATTCGGAATCGTTGCTGAGTGCCATCATTTCGTACCAATACGATGCTGCCGACCAATCGGATTCAACGGTATATTCTCGGGGGATAAATTCTTGAGGCTTTATACGGATGACATTACCGTTCCAAGTAGATTTCACGCCAAACTCTTCGAGCAATTTCAGCGTCATATTGATGTAAGCCTGGGAAATCACTTCACCTTGCAGTCGTAGAGTAAGCCCTTTCTCCATAGTAGGTGCAATCATCAACAGCGCCGAGATGTATTGCGAACTAACGCTACCGTCGAGGTTGAGTTCGCCACCCGTCAAAGCACTTCCGAAAATGCGCAACGGAGGATAGCCCTCTTTTTCGACGTATTCAATTTTTCCGCCTAACTGGTTGATTGCATCTACCAAAATCAGTATAGGACGATTCTTCATCCGTTCGGTGCCGGTGATGGTCCATTCGCCTACAATTTTCGACAAGAAAGCCGTAAGGAAACGCATTGCAGTGCCAGCCGCTTTGATATCGAAGTGATTGTCGTCCGAATCGAGCACATTGAGCATCACCTGTGTATCGTCGCATTCTGCCACATTCTTAACCTCAAATGGGCTATAACTGAGTGCATTGAGAATCAACACCCGATTGCTAATGCTCTTAGATGCTGGTAATTGAATTTTTCCACTCAAAGACGAGGGTGCTACAACGTTATATTGCATAATTAAAACTGAATATCTTGCACTTTCAATGCCACATTCCCTTTTACAGTAGCCATCACACGTACAGCACCAGGCACTAATGAAAACGATGTCACATTCACTTGATTCAATTTACCTTGTAATGCCATGCCACCATATACGGTGTAGTTGCTCAGCATTTTGTTGGATTCATTTTTGATTTTATCCAAATCTTCTTGCAAAGGATAAGTAAGGTAAGGCATAATTTTACTCAAGATAATGCCGTGTGCCAACCACGCAGCAGATTTGAGCAAAAAGTTATTCGTTTTGAGTTCGAATTGAGGTTGTGCTATCTCCAATGCGTTTTTCTCTTTGTTGTAAACCATATTTCCGGTAAAGTAAATCTTTCCTTTGATAGAGCCAATCACATCGGCCACAAATACGGCTTTACCTTCGCTTCCGAAAATCGACAAGTCGGTGATAGTGATTTTCTTATTCCCATCGGCAAATGTTTTGTTGACGAGTTGTTTTTTCGCCATTTCTGATATTTTGTCGAATGTCACATCGGCTGCCAGATTTAAATTGAATTGTTGTGGTGCGCGGCTGATGTATTTCATGTCGGGAAGCAAAACCATCGGGTTTTTCTTGGGTTGTGCTCCGATAATTGATTCGATTTGAGAATAGAGCGCAATAGAGAGGTTCAGTTTGTTGCCAACGGTAGAGAAAGGAGATACGTAGATGTCGCGCGGAGTCACACGTAACCACATCTGATTTTCGGGGCTAATCATCATCGGTTTTTGCATCTCGCCCCAAGCTTGCGATACGTATTTCTTCAAATCAACAGCTTCGGCAAGCGATTTATCTATTTGCTCCGAAATCAGTTTATCGCAACGCGAAAGTGCTAGATTCGCCACTGGAGTGACGGGTACATTCACACCAATTACGCTCAATTTTGGTGTTTCGATCCATTGAAATCCCGAGCTAGCGGTTTTCGATACTAATTTCCAATTTTTATCGAGGCTGATAGTTGTTTTGTAAGTCAAGGCGATTGCACCGTTAGCTTCATAATTATCTGAAACAGTAAATCCCAATTTGGTAATCGACCATGCAAAACGTGTCCAAACTTTGAGTGGCACACGGTATTCTATGACATTTCCGTTGATTGAGAAGGTGAAGTTTTGCGCTTTCCACACCTTCACTTGCAAATCTTTATCTGCTAGATTAGATCCTTCGAAAATCAATCCGTTCATCTTCTTATTGATGCCTACCTCCAGCTTTTTTACATCAATTTCTACTTGTAAGGGTAGTTCAGACAATGCCGGTGAGATAGTCGAAGGCAAATAAGATTCGGTTGGTTTCTCGATAATCTGATTCGATTTACACGAGAACATAAAAATTGCAATCGCTGCAATAATAAATTTAGAACTAAAATTTTTCACAATTGTATAGTTTAGAATAGTTGATGCCCAATAAGATAAAACGACTGCAAAATTAGGGCTTTTATTTGAAAATGAGGAGCAATAAACTATTTAAATAGGTTAATCAAAGAGATTCAATTGCCTTTCCAGCAGTTGAAAAGTCATTCGGTGGTAAGGTGTGGTGCCAAATTTCGAAATAGCTGCTCGGTGTGCTTTCGTTGGGTAGCCTTTGTTTTTATCCCACGAATAGTTGCCGAATTCTTCGTGAAGCTGCATCATATAGTCGTCGCGGTAGGTTTTGGCGAGCACAGAGGCAGCTGCGATGGAGAGCATTTTGCCATCACCTTTCACGATGCAGGTGTGCGGAATATCAGGATACGATTTGAAGCGATTACCGTCTATCAGTAAATGCTCTGGCGCCACAGACAGTTGCGCTACGGCGCGGTGCATCGCCAAGAAAGAGGCATTAAGAATGTTTATTTTATCAATCTCCGCAGGCGATACAATCCCTACAGCCCATACATCCGCCTCTTGCTCGATAAGCGGACGAAGCTTGTAACGTATCTTTTCGGTCAGCTTTTTGGAGTCGTTCAGCTCTTCGCAGCGAAAATTAGACGGTAAAATGACCGCAGCAGCAAAAACCGCTCCCGCCAAGCATCCACGACCGGCTTCGTCGCATCCAGCTTCTATTCTGTTTTCTTGTAAAAAGGGGAGTAACATAGTGCTAATTCAATGAAAATCCGACCGAAATTACACTTTTTTTAGAAAATATTCGACATACCTTGCATAAAAATCAAACAAAAATGTATAATTTTGCATTCAATTTGCATAAATATACAATATGTCCCCAAAAACCAACCGTTTGAATATCATTCGCGAGATGATTGCCCAGCATCAGTTGAGCAGTCAGGAAGAGCTTTTGGGCATGATGGAGCAAGCCGGATTCGAAGTGACGCAGGCGACGCTTTCGCGCGATTTGAAGCTGATGAAGGTGGTGAAGGCTCCGAACGAAAAGGGAATCTATGTATATACATTCCCGCAATCTCTCAAAAGAGACGAGCAAACGACAGCATCCAGTCGTGATTCACGAACGCTATCTGGATTTATTTCGGTGGAATTTTCGAACCAACTCGCCGTAGTAAAAACGCGCCCTGGACACGCAAGTGCGATTGCCTACGAAATAGACAGCAACGCATCGCACGTGATACTCGGCACCATCGCCGGCGACGACACCATTTTGCTCATTCCCCGTGAGGGATTCACCCGCGAGGAAGTGTCGCGAACTCTTTCGGAGCTATTTTCAGTCTAAACTAGTTGACCAAAATTTCGAACAAAAACAATGAATAAACAGATCAAAGTATTGGTGGCGAGCGATGTGCACGTGCCTTATGTACAAAAAATATTAGACACCATCGAAGCAGCCGCCAAAGTGCGCGGAACAGGTATTGCCCGCCGCTCAACCGAATATGTGGAGCAAAAAATGCGCGAAGGAAAAGCCATCATCGCCTTGGCAGGTGACGAATTTGCCGGATTCTGTTACATCGAAACGTGGGGAAACAAGCAGTTTGTGGCGAATTCGGGACTCATCGTGGTAGATGCCTATCGCGGAAAAGGATTGGCAAAAGCCATCAAAAAACGGGCTTTCGACCTCAGCCGCGAGCGTTATCCAAATGCGAAGATTTTCGGTCTGACCACAGGCTTGGCGGTAATGAAAATCAATACAGAACTCGGCTATAAACCGGTTCCTTACTCTGAACTGACAGATGATGAAGCATTCTGGAAAGGTTGCGAGACATGTGTTAACTTCGACATTCTGCAACGTGCCAACCGCCGTTTCTGCATGTGTACCGGATTGATTTTCGACCCTGCAGATCAAGGCAAAAAGGATATCTTGGACGGAATAGCGGATGATATCGTGATTGAATAATTAAAAGAAGAAGTTAGGGGAGTTATCAGAAGTAAAAGGAGTGATGAGAATGGAGCAGGGCATGTGATGTTTACTCGTTCACTTGTCAACTCGTTTACTTTTCAATAAATTAAATAAGCAAATCGGAACAAAAAATATGAAAGAAAAAGTAGTTTTAGCATTCAGCGGAGGTCTCGATACCTCTTTTTGCGCCATGTATCTGGCTCAGGAGAAAGGATACGAAGTTTACACAGCGATTGCCAACACCGGCGGTTTCAGTGAAGAAGAATTGAAACGCATCGAAGAGCGTGCCTACAAACTCGGTTCGGTGAAACACATTGCACTCGACGTCACTCAGGAATATTACGAGAAAAGTATCAAATATATGGTTTTCGGCAATGTATTGCGCAACGGCACTTACCCCATTTCGGTGAGCTCGGAGCGTATTTTTCAAGCCATTGCCATTATCAATTATGCGAAAGAGATTGGTGCAGATTGCGTAGCGCATGGCTCCACCGGTGCAGGTAACGACCAAATCCGTTTCGATCTGACGTTCGAAGTATTGGCACCAAAAATCAAAATCATCACTCCGACACGTGACATGATTTTGACTCGCGAATACGAAATCAACTATCTGAAATCGCACGGTTACGAAGCCGATTTTACGAAAATGGAATACTCCATCAACAAAGGTTTGTGGGGAACCAGCATCGGAGGTAAAGAGACGCTGAAATCGGAGCAAACACTTCCCGAATCAGCCTATCCATCGCAAATGACCGCTACCGAAAACGAAACGCTGACAATCGATTTTGTAGAAGGCGAAATCGCAGCCGTTAATGGCGTGGAATATACCGACAAAGTAGCCGCAATTCAGAAAATCGAAGAGATTGCATCGAAATTCGCCATCGGTCGCGATATGCACATTGGCGACACCATCATCGGGATCAAAGGCCGTGTGGCATTCGAAGCCGCAGCACCGATGATTATCATCAACGCGCACAAAATGCTCGAAAAACATACGTTGACCAAGTGGCAACAGTATTGGAAAGAGCAGCTCGGTAACTGGTACGGCATGTTCCTGCACGAAGCTCAATACCTCGAGCCTGTGATGCGCGACATCGAGGCGTACTTGCAAACTTCGCAACGCAATGTGACTGGGAAAGTCATTATCAACCTGACTCCTTACCGCTACGTGTTGGTGGGCGTGGACAGTCCGTTCGATATGATGAAGACCGATTTTGGTGAATATGGCGAAGTGAACAAAGCATGGTCGGCAGACGATGCCCGTGGGTTTACCAAGATACTGGGTAACCAGATGAAAATTTACCACAATGTGCAAAAACGTAACGGAACCGAAATCTAAAGACAACAGTCTAGAATGGAGACAGTTGAATATCACTTTGGCAATTATCTGATTACCACCGACAAAGCCAAGATGGACATCGGAGCGATTCACGATTTTTTATCGAATCACTCAGGTTGGAGTAATCATATTTCATTAGAAAAAGTGAAAATTTCTATTGATAACTCGCTTAATTTCGGACTATTCCACGAAGATAAACAAATAGGATTCGCAAGGGTGATTTCTGATTTTTCAACCATTGCCTATCTCGGAGACATCTATCTGCTTGAAGAATTTAGAGGTCAAGGCCTATCGAAAAAGCTGATGGATGCCGTGATGAATCATCCGCACCTACAGCAATTAAGAAGATGGATATTACTCACTTCGACTGCTGACTGGTTGTATGAAAAATATGGCTTTGTAAAAATCCCCAAACCCGATATTTACATGGAGCTATACAATCCAAATGTGTATTAGAATGAATCGCATCGAAACAGAGAAACTCACCTTCAGCAAAATGCTGAGAATCTATTGCAGAAAAGAGCACAAAACCGCTACAGGATTGTGCCCCGAATGTGAAAAGATGAACGAGTATGCTCTTGTTCGACTCGATAAATGTCCGTTTGGTGAAGAGAAACCGAACTGCAAGCATTGCAAAATACATTGTTATAAACCTGATTTGCGTATGGAAGCCAAACGTATCATGCGCATTGCCGGACCACACATGATTTACCTTCATCCGGTGTTGGCAATCAAGCACATCATGAAATCAGGAAAAAGATAATATTTGAAAATATTTATGAACTGTTCTGAAAATCCGAACATTTAATAAATTAATTGAAGTTTGAATTAATAATTCTAAATAAACTATGGAACGTGAATCTTTTTTTTGTTATAACGAAAAAAGTATACTTACAAATAAATTCGTAATAGGTATAAATTACACTTTATTGATTTTTTCGTTAATTGTTTTTGAACCAGAAGGCATTCATCTACGACAATCAGATTATTATATGTTGTTGCTGTTTTTATTCTTTGCTTCTATTTTGAATTCATTTATAAATTCTAAAATAACCGACAATACAGATTTTTATGAATGGGATTATACAGAAAGAAAGAAAAAAGGACGATTTATTAATTCTTTGATTTTTGTCACTGGAATTTTTTCAAACTTATTTTTTATTGATTTATTTTTAATCTACCTTAATTTCGAGTCATACAATAATCAATATTTATTATTTTTCTTTTGTCGTATAATCCCATTATTTCTTTTCCTACTCAATGCAATGAAACCTATTGAACTTCATCACTTTATTTTTGAAGATGACATAAAAATTAGATATAAAATTCAAAAGAAGCCTGAAAATTGGCAAGATAGTGGAAAAGAAATAAAGGAAAATGATGAAATAAAGGAAATCATTAGACGAGATTTCAATATTGATTTATAAGATGGATAAATTATTTTTTGATGAATTACAAAGTCTTATTTCAATGAATATTAAGATTTTCGATAATATTTCTAAAAAAGAAAAAGCGGATGATTTAGTTTTATTTCATTTCTCTACTTTAAAAAAATCTTATTTTGTTACTGAAGGATTTATTCAATTATTAAAGTTAGATAATTTTGATGCCTCATACTCTTTAATAAGAATTAATCTCGAAGTTATGATTCGAGTTTATGCACTAGATGTAGTTGAATCAAAAAATAAATATGCGAGTGACATAATTCATGAAGATAAAGAACTTAACAAATTTTTATACCATAATTGTGAAGAAAAGGGAATTATAACAGAAAGAAGTATTGTTAAAAAATTAAGCAAACTTAGTGATTTCAATTGGGTGGAAAAAACTTATAATCAGGGGAATTTCTTTACTCATTTTTCCAATAGATCACTTTATTCATCTATGGAAATAGAACATAATGAAAAAAGTATAAATCTTCATTGGGGGAATATTCTTAGTATAACTGATAAACAAAAAGCAATTAATATAATGTGTCAAATAATTAAAGGAATTCATTTTTTCACACAAAAGCATTATGATTAAAACCGGAATTATCGGCGGAGCAGGTTACACCGCCGGAGAACTACTGAGATTACTGATTAACCACCCGGAGGTGGAAATCACCTTTATCAATAGCAGCAGCAATGCGGGCAACAAAATCAGCGACGTGCACGCCGGACTGTTTGGCGAAACAGAATTGACATTCACCGATGCGATGCCGTTCGACAGCATTGATTTGCTTTACCTCTGCATGGGGCACGGCGACAGCAAGAAGTTTATGGAGACACACGGCACCAACCTGCCTGCATCGCTCAAAATCATCGATTTGGCAAACGATTTTCGTTTGAAAGCTGATGGAAATGATTTCTTGTACGGTTTGCCGGAGTTAGAACGCGAGAAAATCAAAACGGCAAAATACGTGGCAAATCCGGGTTGCTTTGCCACTTGCATTCAGTTGGCGTTGCTGCCCTTGGCAAAAAATGGATTGCTGAAAGTCGAAGTGCACGTCAATGCCATTACTGGCTCTACCGGTGCAGGTCAAAAACCGACCGAATCAACCCATTTCAGTTGGAGAAACAACAATATTTCCATCTACAAACCCTTCAAGCACCAGCATTTGCCGGAAATTAAGCAATCGCTCGCTCAACTGCAAGGCGGATACGACGGCATCATCAACTTTATTCCCGTCCGTGGAGATTTTGCGCGGGGTATTTTCGCCACGGTCTATCTCGATTGCGATTTGGATGTCGAAACGGTGAAAGCCATGTTCGAAGAGTTCTATGCAGCGCATCCGTTTACACATGTTGCTAGTAAAACTATCGACCTGAAACAGGTGGTGAACACCAACAAAGGCATCGTTCAGGTGGAGAAATACGGCAACAAACTGCTCGTCACCTCCATCATCGACAATCTGCTGAAAGGTGCTTCGGGTCAGGCGGTTCACAACATGAACCTGATGTTTGGATTGGACGAAAAGGTGGGATTGAATCTGAAATCTTCAGCATTTTAAGAATCTATATCCCGCAAATCTTACTGATGACGCAGATTTTATTTCTGCGCAATTTGCGCAATCTGCGGGAACAAAAAAATAATAACAATGAATTTATTCGACGTATATCCACTTTTCAACATCACCATCGACAAAGGTGCCGGTTGCAAAGTATTTGATAAAAAAGGTACTGAGTACCTCGACCTTTACGGTGGTCACGCGGTGATTTCTGTGGGCCACACCCATCCAAAGTATGTGAAAGCCATCACCGACCAGGCTGCGAAACTCGGGTTCTACTCCAATTCGGTGCAAAACCCATTGCAAGTGGAGCTGGCTGAGAAATTAGGCAAGCTTTCGGGATTGGAAGACTATTCACTTTTCTTGATTAACTCTGGAGCCGAAGCCAACGAAAATGCGCTGAAACTAGCGTCTTTCCATACCGGTCGCACTAAAGTGATTTCGTACAAAAACAGTTTCCACGGTCGTACCGCTGCGGCAGTTCGAGTAACCGACAATCCAAAAATCGTGGCGCCGATTAATGACAACATGAATGTCGTTTTCTTGCCCTGGAACGACCTCGAGGCCACCAAATCCGAACTCGAAAAAGGCGACATTTGCGCCGTCATCATTGAGGGAATACAGGGAATCGGCGGCATAAAAGTGCCGAATGCCTCGTTTTTGCAAGAGCTTCGCAAGTTGTGCACGGCTCACAGCACTGTGTTGGTGCTCGACGAAATTCAGTCGGGATACGGACGTAGCGGAAAATTCTTCGCTTTCGAATATGCGGGTATCAAACCCGATATTATTTCGGTGGCCAAAGGCATGGGCAACGGCTTCCCGATTGGCGGAATCCTGATCAGTCCGATGTTTAAAGCAGTTCACGGAATGCTCGGAACGACCTTCGGAGGGAATCACCTCGGCTGCGCCGCCGCCATTGCTGTGCTCGACATTATGGCAGAAGAAAAATTAATCGAGAACGCTGCCCAAGTAGGTGCATTCTTGATGACCGAATTGAAGAAATTCCCTCAAATCAAAGAAGTGCGCGGTTTGGGACTGATGATTGGACTCGAATTTGAGCAACCGGTGAAAGAGATTCGCTCTAAATTACTTTATGAACAAAAAGTCTTTACGGGTGTGACGGGTGCGAACGTCATTCGTCTGTTACCACCGCTGACATTGACTCTAGAAGATGCAAAACTTTTTTTGGAGCGCTTTGCTAAATGCCTCTAAATTAAGATAAAAACCATCATTTTTATAAAAATAGTGAGTCAATCAATTTGATTCACTATTTTTGTTTTTTCAAACAACAAGATATGACTTCGATTTACGACAAACAACTCAAGGCCACCATTCTGATTGTCTCAATTTCCATTATTCTGGTCTCTACTTTTCTTTACTTTTCTCATAAATTAGTGAATGAGCTATCTGCAGAAGAGCGTACAAAAGTAGAAATCTGGGCTGAATCGCTAAGAATCTTTTCAACCGAAACTGGAGAAGGTGATATCCCTTTGATTTTGAAGGTTTTGCAAAGCAATCACACCATTCCGGTGATGGTGATTGACGATCACGACAATGTGCTGACCTACAATAACATCGATATTCCAAGAAAAGACTCGGTTCAATTCCTAAAGGACAAAGTACAAATGTTAAAAGTCAAAGGAAACAAAATTCTGATCCCATTAGGAAATTCAACTTACCAATACCTCTATTACGACGACTCAACGCTTCTTAAAAAGCTTTCTTACTATCCCTATATTCAGTTGGCGGTGATGGCGATGTTCCTCCTTGTGGTCATTTTTGCAGTACGCGGAGCAAAACGAGCAGAACAAAATCAACTTTGGGTGGGGCTTTCGAAAGAGACCGCGCACCAATTGGGCACGCCCATCTCGTCGCTGATGGCATGGACAGAGTTATTAAAAATGAAAAATGTCGATCCGACTCTGCTCAACGACATGAGCAAAGATGTCAACCGTCTGAAAATCATTGCCGAACGTTTCTCGAAAATTGGCTCAAAACCGGAGATTATCCCAGTAGATATTGTGCCAACATTGCAACAGGCTACCAGCTACATCGCCAAACGAACTTCTACGAAGGTGATAGTAGAGACAAAACTACCCAACGAAGCAGTAATTGTGAGTCTATGCGTTCCACTTTTTGAATGGGTGGTCGAAAACCTTTGCAAAAATGCCATCGATGCTATGGATGGAATGGGTAGGATTACGCTTTCATTGGGGACAAATTCCGAAGGAAATGTTATTATTGAAGTAGCTGATACAGGCAAAGGTATTCCGAAATCCAAATTCAAAACCATTTTTCTACCCGGTTATACCACCAAATCTCGCGGTTGGGGACTTGGATTAACCTTAGTAAAAAGGATAGTTGAAGAGTACCACGAAGGGAAAATCTACGTAAAATCCTCCGAAATTAACAAAGGAACAACTTTTTGCATCGAATTAAAAATGGTAAACTGATGTAAAACATCCAAAAAAAATAGGGCAACAATAGCTCGCGTCACTTTTTTTTGTACTTTTGCGCAGTTTTAGCAGTATAAGCTTTGGGCAAATTTGATATATATAATATTTCGTTAAAAGGGCATCAGGAGGATATTCGCACATTCGAATTCCTTTTGGACAATGATTTTTTCAAAAAAATCGACGGAAACGAAGTTCAAAAAGGCAAGCTAACTGTAGAATTGACAGTCAAAAAAACGGTGGCATCTTACGAATTTACGTTTGTTATTAACGGAACAGTTCAAGTGCCCTGCGACAGATGCCTAGACGACATGGAAGTTTTGGTCGAAACGACCGAGAAACTTTTCGTAAAATTAGGCAAAGAGTACACCGAAGAGAGCGACAATTTGATTGTTATTCCTGAGGAAGAGAGTGAAATTAATTTAGCTTGGTTTATATACGAATTTGTAGCACTTTGTATTCCGATGAAGCACGTTCACGGACCTGGGAAATGCAACAAGACGATGTCAACTAAGCTCAAAAAGCACAGTGCGAAAACTGACGATGATGAAGATGACTCTTTTGATTTCGGAGAAATAGAAGAGGAACCAGAGTCTAACAGCAATAGTGAGACAGACCCGCGATGGGACGATCTAAAAAAAATTATCGATAATAATTAAAAAGTTATAGAAAAATGGCACATCCAAAGAGAAAACAATCGAAATCAAGAACTGCAAAAAGAAGAACGCACGATAAAGCAACTGCACCTACAATGTCAGTATGTCCTAATTGTGGCGCATGGCACATCTACCACACAGTATGTGGAGAATGCGGTCACTACAGAGGTAAATTAGCTATTGAAAAAGAAGCAGCAGTATAATTTGATTATACTCACAACCTTGCTTTTTAAAAATATAGCCCTAAAAGACTATTTTAGGGCAATTTTTTTTAGCATATACCTCTCTTAAAACAGCGTTATGAAAGATTTGAATGCCGTAATTACCGGCGTAGCATTCTACGTTCCAGATTACATCCTCAACAACGAAGAGATTTCGAAAATGGTGGATACCACTGACGAGTGGATTATGACTCGTATTGGGATTAAAGAGCGCAGAATTTTGAAAGAAGAAGGTGCCGGATCTTCCTATATGGGAGTACGTGCGGTAAAGTCTTTGCTCGAAAAGACTTCTACCAAACCAGAAGAGGTAGACCTAATCATTTGTGCTACTTCTACACCCGATTTCACTTTTCCATCTACAGCAGCGATGATTGCTGAGGGAAATGGCATCAAGAATGCTTTTGCATACGACCTTTCGGCGGCTTGCTCAGGTTTTTTGTTTGCTTTGGAAACTGCCACAGCGTTTATCAAAGCTGGTCGTTACAAGAAAGTGATCGTAGTGGCGGCAGAAAAAATGTCGTCTATCACCAACTATACAGACCGCACTACATGTCCGCTTTTTGGCGACGCGTCGGCTTGCGTAATGGTTGAGCCAACTGAAGAACAATTTGGTGTAATGGACTCAATATTGTGTACTGATGGCGTTGGTATTCCGAATCTGCAACTGAAAGCAGGTGGTTCGGCTTGTCCAGCATCGCACGACACGGTTGATAGCAATATGCACACGGTTTATCAAGAAGGCCAAGTGGTTTTCAAATACGCAGTTTCGCGTATGTCGGATGTTTCTGCCGAAATTATGGAGCGTAACAACTTGACTCACGATGATATTTCGTGGTTTGTGCCCCACCAAGCAAATCTGCGCATCATCGATGCAGCGGCCAACCGCATGGAGCTCGAAAAAGAGAAAGTGATGGTTAATATTCAGAAATATGGCAACACAAGTGCCGCAACATTGCCACTTTGCCTTGCTGAATGGGAGCCAAAACTCAAAAAAGGAGACAATATTATCCTTGCCGCTTTTGGGGCAGGATTTACGTGGGGATCCATCTATTTGAAATGGGGATACGACGGAAAATAATTTCAAAAATATTTCGCTAACAGAACGCATCTCTTTCGGGATGCGTTTTTTGTTTATCTTTACCTGATTTTTGATATTACCTGCGTGATATTCATTGATATTAATTGTTCCATTAAAATATCGTGAAACAAATATCGCCGAAGGCAAATATCAACCTAACCATCAATTATTAAAATATGCACAAAGCAGGATTTGTCAACATCGTTGGAAACCCAAATGTCGGAAAATCGACCTTGATGAACGCCCTTGTTGGCGAACGTATCTCCATCATCACCTCGAAAGCGCAGACTACACGTCACCGCATCATGGGTATTGTGAACACGGAAGATATGCAGATTGTCTATTCCGACACCCCAGGCGTGCTTGAGCCAAACTACAAGTTGCAAGAGTCAATGCTCAGCTTTTCGCGCTCTGCGCTGATTGATGCCGATGTGTTGCTTTATGTGACCGATGTGGTGGAAAAGGTGAACAAAAGCGAATCCTTTTTAGAACGCGTGCGAGCCCTCGATATTCCAGTTTTACTGTTGATAAATAAAATTGATACCACCGACCCTAAAGCTCTCGATGGTTTGGCTCAACAATGGGTTGAATTGTTGCCAAAAGCGGAATTGATTCCCATTTCTGCCAAAGAAAAATTCAACACCGACTATTTGTTGAAGAGAATTCAAGAACTATTGCCAGTTTCGGAGCCATTCTACGATAAGGATGCTTTGACTGATCGTCCGACCCGTTTTTTTGTGACGGAAATTATTCGCGAGAAAATCTTGGATCATTACGACAAAGAGATTCCATACTCGGTGGAAGTGCTGGTGGAGCAGTTCAAGGAATCGGAGAAGCAAATCAACATTAGTGCTGTGATTTATGTGGAGCGCGACAGTCAAAAAGGTATCATTATTGGCAAAGGTGGCTTGGCATTGAAGCGCGTTGGCACAGAATCACGCAAGGATATTGAACAATTCCTCGATAAAAAGGTTTTTCTAGAACTATACGTTAAGGTCGAGAAGGACTGGAGAAGCAAGGAGCGTGCTTTGCGCAATTTTGGATACGATAATAAATAATTAGCTAATTAGTGAATTAGCAGATTAGCTAATTGAGTTTCGGTTCGATTATCACCTCGTTTACTTGTCCTCTCGTCAACTTGTGTACTTGTTTACTTATCAACTCGTTAACTCAAAAGAAAGATGTTTGGATTTTTTAAAGAATTTCTAAAAGATAAGCAGAAGCCATCGCTTGGTGGCCTTGAATTGCTTCGATATATTGGTCCAGGATTGTTGGTCACAGTAGGGTTTATCGACCCGGGAAATTGGGCATCGAACCTCGCAGCAGGTGCCGATTTTGGCTACACGCTGCTTTGGATGGTGACGCTATCAACTATCATGTTGATTGTGTTGCAACACAACGTTGCTCACCTTGGCATTGCTACGGGGCTTTGCCTGAGCGAAGCTGCCAATAAATACTTGCCACCGGCAGGCTCGCGCACATTGATTGGCTCTGCCATGCTAGCTTCCATATCGACTTCGTTAGCTGAAATTCTGGGTGGAGCAATCGCCCTAGAAATGCTATTTAATATCCCCATAAAGATTGGTGCGGTCGTGATGGTCGTATTTGTTATTTTCATCTTATTCTCCAACAATTACCGAAAACTCGAAAAGTGGATAATGGGGTTTGTCTCCATCATCGGGTTCGCGTTTGTTTATGAACTGTACATTGCCGATATCAGTTGGGGAGAAGCCGTTCGTGGATGGGTGACGCCAGCTCTGCCTGAGGGATCTATCCTTGTGGTGATGAGCGTGCTAGGAGCGGTGGTGATGCCGCACAACCTTTTTCTGCATTCTGAGGTGATACAGAGCCGTCAGTGGAACCTCGAAGATGATGCAGTTATTCGCAAACAGTTGAAATACGAATTCTACGATACGCTATTTTCGATGATTGTGGGTTGGGCGATTAATAGTGCGATGATTATTATGGCAGCTGCCGTGTTTTTCAAAAACCATACGCAGGTGACCGAGTTGCAGCAGGCAGGGTCGATTCTTGTTCCTCTTCTTGGGAAAGGTGCGTCCATTGTTTTTGCTGTTGCACTTCTGTTAGCAGGCATTTCTTCGACAATTACTTCGGGAATGGCAGGTGCATCCATATTTGCTGGATTTTTTGGCGAGCCAATGGATTTGAAAGACAATCATAGCCGATTGGGGGTATATATTTCGCTTTTTGTAGCATTAGTTATAATTTTTATGATTTCAAATCCTTTTTTAGGATTGATTTACTCCCAAATGATTCTTAGCATTCAGCTACCGTTCACGATATTTATACAGCTCTATCTCACCTCTTCGAAGAAAGTGATGGGCAAATACGCTAACAGTAAATTTTTGGTGGGAGTCCTTCTTTTGATTGGAGGAATTGTCACGTTTCTGAATATCAAACTGCTGCTTTCATTATTCTAACTCCCTGATTTAGTGAAGAAGAACCAAAAAAGTTGTATCTTTGCAGGCTGAATTGAAAAAAGCAGTGATGCTTTGAAGGTTCAGTATCGGGCTATCCGATTGATAATCAAATAATAAGATTCTAAAAATGGGAAATATAGCTGCCATCGTAGGTCGTCCGAATGTAGGTAAATCGACGCTATTTAATCGCTTGGTTGGAAGTCGCCAAGCCATTGTAAACGAACAGGCGGGCACTACGCGCGATCGCCAGTATGGCAAAGTAGAGTGGTGCGGACAAGAGTTTTCGGTCATCGACACCGGTGGTTGGGTGGTGAATTCGGATGACGTTTTCGAAGAAGAAATCAATAAACAAGTTTCGATAGCACTCGAAGAGGCGGACGTGATATTGTTTGTGGTTGATACCGCAAATGGCATCACAGACCTTGATGATCATGTCGCAAAAATCCTTCGTCGGACAGAAAAACCAGTAATGCTCATTGCAAACAAAGTGGATACCCACGAAATGCAATACGGTGCGGCGGAGTTTTATGGACTTGGACTGGGAGAGCCAATCGTACTTTCTGCCATTAATGGGCTTGGGTCGGGTGATTTCCTTGATCTATTGGTCACTAAATTTACAAAGAAACTAGAAGAAGAGCAACTCGACGAATTACCGCGTTTTGCAGTAGTTGGTCGCCCCAATGCAGGTAAATCGTCCATCATCAATGCCTTTATGGACGAAGATCGCTACATCGTGACCGACATTGCCGGAACCACGCGAGACTCGATTTACACACGATACAGCAAATTTGGATTCGACTTCTACCTTGTGGATACTGCCGGCATTCGTAAGAAAGGGAAAGTTGTTGAAGATCTTGAATATTACTCTGTTATCCGTTCTATTCGTTCAATCGAAAACGCAGATGTCTGTATATTGATGATTGATGCTACTCGTGGCATTGAGAGTCAGGATATGAATATCTTCTCACTTATCCAAAAGAACAAAAAGGGGATGGTGGTATGTATAAACAAATGGGATTTGGTGGAAGATAAGTCGCAACAGGCAATTAAGGTGTTCGAAGATGCGATTCGCGAACGCTTTGCGCCGTTCACCGATTTTCCGATTATTCTGACTTCGGCAACCACCAAACAACGTATTTTCAAAGTGTTGGAAACTGCCATCGAAATCAACGAAAACCGCCAACGCCGCGTGCGCACCAGCGAACTAAACGAGGTGATGCTACCGATTATCGATAGCTTCCCACCACCTGCACACAAAGGAAAATACATCAAAATCAAATATGTAACTCAATTGCCGGGCACGTATATCCCGACGTTTGTTTTCTTTGCCAACCTGCCACAGTGGGTGAAAGATCCGTACAAACGTTTTTTGGAAAACAAAATTCGTGCGCATTGGAATTTCAAAGGAGTGCAAATTAATTTGTTCCTCAGAGACAAGTAAGCAAACGAGTCGAATCATAAAAAAAGCCGTCATCCGATTTCTCAGGTGACGGCTTTTTCGTTTATCGTCCGGTGATGATTTTCTTGATTTCGTTGAGTTTGTTCAGCGCATCCATTGGCGTGAGGTTGTTGATGTCCACATTTTTGATTTCGTCGCGAATCTGACTCAAAACGGGATCGTCTAACTGAAAGAAACTCAGCTGCATCCCTTCGCGGTGTTCGCCAATGTCTTTGATTGGTTTAGCGATACCGCTCTTGCGGTTGTCGGTTTCGAGTTGTTTCAGAATATCGTTCGAGCGCTTCACGATGCTTTGCGGCATTCCCGCCATTTTGGCTACGTGGATACCGAAACTGTGCTCGCTGCCACCTGCCACCAATTTGCGGAGGAAAATCACCTTGTTGTCCACCTCTTTCACCGACACGTTGAAGTTCTTGATGCGTTTGAAGGTGCGCTCCATTTCGTTCAGCTCGTGGTAATGCGTAGCAAAAAGCGTTTTGGCACGGCATTTCCCGTGTTCGTGAATGTGCTCCACGATAGCCCAGGCAATTGAGATACCGTCGTAGGTGCTCGTTCCACGCCCCAATTCGTCGAACAAAATCAGACTTCGAGTCGAGATGTTGTTCATAATATCCGCTGCCTCGTTCATCTCCACCATAAAGGTCGATTCGCCGAGCGAGATATTATCGGATGCTCCTACGCGGGTGAAAATCTTGTCGCAATAACCTATTTTAGCCGCTTCGGCAGGTACAAAGCTTCCAATTTGTGCCAATAGCACAATCAGCGCCGTTTGTCGAAGCAGTGCCGATTTTCCCGCCATATTGGGTCCGGTGATGATGATAATCTGATTTTTCTCCGAATCGAGAAACAGGTCATTAGCCACATATTGCTCACCGGGAGGCAGTTGCTTTTCGATCACCGGATGTCGTCCTTGTCGGATGTCAATCACCTCGGTTTCGTTCACTTCGGGGCGAATGTATTTGTTCTCTTTTGCTGTTTTGGCTAATGACAGGAGGCAGTCTAGTTGTGCAATCTTATTCGCATTCATCTGAATAGCAGAGATGTATTCGCCCAAACTCAACACCAAATCGTTGAACAATCGGGTTTCAATAGCGAGAATTTTCTCTTCTGCTCCCAAAATTTTCTCTTCGTACTCCTTCAACTCTTGCGTGATATAACGCTCGGCACTCACCAACGTCTGCTTTCGAATCCAATCAGTCGGCACTTTATCTTTGTGTGTGTTGCGCACTTCGATATAGTAGCCAAAAACGTTGTTGAAGCTAATTTTCAAGCTCGGAATGTCGGTGCGAAGACTCTCGCGCTGTTGAACTTCGAGCAGATACGACTTCCCGGAGTGCGAAATATGCCGCAAATCGTCCAAATCGGGATCGACACCTTCTTTGATGACGTTTCCCCGATTGAGCAATGTTGGCGGGTCGTTGGTAATCTCTTTTTCGATGCGCTCGGCAATCAGCAGACACGGATTGAGCTGTTCGCCAATCATTTGCAGACTCTCGTTGTCGGAATTGGCGCATATCTCTTTGATGGGTTGAATGGCATTGAGTGCAATTTTCAGCTGCACCACTTCGCGCGGAGAAACCCGACCGACTGCCACTTTCGAGATAATGCGTTCCAAATCGCCAATCAGCGACAGTTGCTGATCGAGAAAATCTTTCACCTCGGGTGCTTTGAAGAAATATTCGACCACATTCAAGCGATCGTTGATGGGTTTGATGTCTTTCAGCGGGAAGATGAGCCAACGCTTTAGCAAACGTGCGCCCATCGGGCTGATGGTGCGGTCGATCACGTCGAGCAGACTGCGACCACCTTCGTTCATGGTGCCGATAAGCTCCAGGCTGCGAACGGTGAATTTATCGAGTCGCACGTAGCGATCCTCTTCGATGCGAGACAATGCCGTGATGTGCTTAATTTGGAGGTGATGCGTGATATCGAGGTATTGCAGAATCGCACCCGAAGCTACAACGCCATTCACCAAATGATGAACGCCAAAGCCTTTCAGATTCTTCGTTTCGAAATGTTTCAGCAATCGGTCGCGAGCGGCATCTTCGGTGAAAATCCAATCTTCGAGTTCGAAGGTAAAGAAGCGTGTGCCGAAATTTTCTTCAAACTGTTTGCGTTTGCTGCGCTCGAACAGTACCTCTTTTGGCCCGAAATTATTCAGCAGTTTATCCACATAATCGGGCGTACCTTCTGCCGTGAGGAATTCTCCAGTGGAGATGTCAAGAAAAGCCACGCCGCAACCGCCTTTGGCAAAATGCACAGCAGCAAGGAAGTTGTTCTCTTTGTGATTGAGGATGTTATCGTTGATAGAAACACCAGGCGTCACCAGTTCGGTGATGCCACGTTTCACGATCTTTTTGGTAGTTTTCGGATCTTCGAGCTGTTCGCAGATGGCAACCCGTTTTCCGGCGCGAACCAGTTTCGGCAAGTAAGTATCGAGCGCGTGGTGCGGAAAACCGGCCAGCTCGATGTACTGCGCAGCACCGTTTGCACGACGAGTGAGCGTGATGCCCACAATTTCGGAAGTTGCAATGGCATCTTCCGAAAATGTTTCGTAAAAATCGCCCACGCGGAACAGCAGAATAGCATCGGGATGTTTTGCCTTGATCTCAAGGTACTGCTTCATTAACGGGGTTTCTACGACTTCTTTTGCCACGGATAGGATTATTTTAGTTGATTAGGGAGACAAAGATATAAAAAATGAGCCAAAGAAATTCTCAAAGAAGTTCGATTGAACTTACCTTAAACAAACAAAGCAGATGGATGGTTGAATTGCCTCAATTAAAATTCATCAAATACAAATATAACTCACTTAAACCGCTTCTCCAACTCGTCGTTTCCGATGATGGTGATGATGGTCTTGCCATCGGGTGTAAAGCTGTGGGAAGTGTAGTTGAATAGCTGATCGATGAGCGATTGCATCTCACTTTCGTTCAGGTTTTTGCCATAGGCAATGGCGGCAGTTTCGGCGAGGGAAAGCGCAAGCATCCGGTGAATTTCGTCTTTCACGTCGCAACCATTTTGCACGGCATTGAAGAGAATATTGTGGAGCAACGACACGAAGTCCTTGCTCTCCACACCTGCTGGAACGGCATTGATGGAGAATGTGTGGTTGCCCAAATCGCCGATTTCGAACCCCAACAGATGGAGGTCGTCGCTAAGCATTGGCAACACAGAGGCTTCGGCAGTCGTCAGTTGTATCATTTCTGGGAAAAGAATTCCCTGTGAGGCGTTCTGTTTTTTCTGAATATTATCCAAGAAAATATCGTACATCACCCGAATGTGAGCACGACGTTGGTCAATCACCATCAAACCTGACTTGGAGGAAGTAAGAATGTATCTCCCTTTGATTTGAAGCAATTGACGAGAGGTTTCCTGATCGTGATTCTTTTCAAAAATCGGTGTATGAACAGTAGGTTGTTCGACATCAATTTTTATTTCAAGGTCAATAGGAGGTTCCTCTTCGTGTTTCGAAGTTTTTCCGCTCGTCTCAAAATCTTGATAGAGTTTTTCCCAATTCGAAGAAGCTGAGCTGCTTCGTGGATATGAGGCAGATTGCGTTTTGAACGGATTGTAATCGGCATTAAAATTGACTTTTGGTGGTTGCGGTGTGGCGTTTGATTGCTGCGCGAACACAGGAATATCGGGAGCATCCATTGTGTCGAAGTCGATAGACGGCACCGCATTGTGCTTGCCTAATGCTTCTTTGACGGCTGCCATGATGATTTGCCAAATCGGCTGTTCGTTTTCGAACTTAATCTCTGTCTTGGTCGGGTGAATATTGACATCTATGGTCGACGGATCGACATTGAAGTAGAGAAAATACGGCGGCATTTCACCTGCCGCCAGCAGTTGCTCATAGCAGTGCATCACCGCTTTATGATAATATGGATGGCGCATGTAGCGGTCGTTCACGAAGAAAAACTGTGCTGCACCGCGTTTTTTCGCCGCTTCCGGATTTCCCACAAAACCACTGATATTTACCAACGAAGTCTCCACCTCGACCGGAATGAGCTGATTGTTGAGCACTTTGCCCATTAAACTAACAATACGCTGACGAACGGACGAAGCCGCCAGATTGATAACCGTACTGTCGTTGTGAATCACTTTAAATGCCACTTCTGGATTAACGAGCGCAATTCGCTCAAACTCAGTCAGAATATTGTTCCACTCCACATTGTTTGTTTTGAGGAACTTGCGACGCGCCGGAACGTTGAAGAATATATTTTTAACTGAAAAAATAGAGCCTACGGGACAAGAAATCACCGATTGATGCTCAAATGTAGAACCCGAAATGGCAATGTGCGTACCCACTTCGTCTTCAGCACGGCGGGTTTTCAATTCCACCTGAGCCACTGCAGCAATAGAAGCCAAGGCTTCGCCACGGAAACCCATGGTTTGTAAAGCAAAGAGGTCGTCAGCGTTACGTATTTTGGAGGTAGCATGTCGTTCGAATGCCAAACGGGCATCGGTGGCAGACATACCTTTTCCGTTGTCGATCACCTGAATCAGTGTGCGACCTGCATCTTTGATGATGATTTGAATATCGGTAGTACCGGCATCAAGCGCATTCTCCACCAACTCCTTGATGACCGAAGCCGGACGTTGAATCACCTCACCGGCTGCAATCTGATTAGCAACCGAATCGGGTAAAAGATGGATAATATCGCTCATAAAAGTCGTATTTCAGGTAATTATTTCTTGCGGCGTTTTGTTCGCTTAATCGGTTCTACTTTCACCATTTCAGTTCTGAAAATATCTTTGCCACATTTGGGACGAGAGTCAATTTGCCATCGGAAATTCTTCAGGAAACGATCGTCGGCTTTTATATCGATTAAAGGTGTGAGCGACCCTTTGGGTGACGGCCACATGATTAGCTTTTCGAGTTTTCTATCTTTTACGTAAATTGTCAGGAAACTACTTTCAGCACGGTTTAGACCTATCATCAGACTATCTTTATCAGTCGGATAAAATGCAGATTCGACATTTCCTTTTACATCGACTTTTCGAATTTCTCCATGAACAAAAAACGCTTTCAATTCTTTACCAGATAATTGATTGTAGTACCCAGCAATGCTATCTTCCTGTGTCGCCACAAAGGCATATCCAATGATATCAGCGCGTTTGATGGTACTGTCGTTCATATAAGCATTGATGGTGTCTCCCGAAAGTTGATAGTTGGTGTTCCACAATACCGGATTTTTATACATTCGCAATACCGAATCTTTAGAAGAGTAGCGCAACGAATCGCACACTCCTTGAGATTCGTTACTATAATATCGAACATGACGATAAGCAGACATCACCCGAAAAGTGGAATCAGGCTCAATCATCATCAACGTGTCTGCGTGTAAGAAAACCGTGTCGGGACGGGAATATTCACGCACCCAAGCCGATTTAGTAGCAAATGCAGATTTTGTTTTCTCGTTGTAGTAACCTTCGTTACCATAAAGGTCGGTTTTATTCAACGAATCGCGCAGATGCATATTCCCAAGCACTTTTCCACGACCAGAATTTCGGAAATAAAGGATAGTATCGCCCGTCAGCGTTTTGGTCTTACTCACCATCAACGAACGTTTGAGCAGCACTGCCGTCTCTTTCTGCGTGTTGTACCACCCTTTGCTGGTATAAATTGTATTGCTGTCCGACAAAATCGTTGTCGGTGTAGTGATGTCGGCAATTTTAGTCTGGGTATTGTAGCGTAAAGTATCCGAAAGCAATGTCATTTTATCGTTTACCAGTTTCACTTTGTATTGAAAAATAGCATCCTTTGTTTTTGGTGAAAATTGCCCATAAACTGAAGTCAATTCATTTTTGAGATCCGACACCACGCCGCCTTCGAAGAAATAGCCGATATTGAATCGACGATCGTAGTTCAGACTATCGGTGAGCAGTGTTACGTTTCGGTTCTCCATTTTCACGTTGCGGCGGAGTTTTGCTAACTGAATGTTGCCATCGTAATAGAGGTAATCGCTGTAAACAAAAAGTGTATCGCCCTGCTCCATTCGGATATTACCGAAAGCCTCGAGCGAGTTGGTTTTATCGAAAAAGTAGGCGCTATCGCAAAACATAAACATATTATCCTGACGAAAACGTACCGAACCACGAAGCACCTGATAGTCTGGACCTTTTGACTTATCGAACTCCAACTGATCGGCATATTCAAGATAAACACGCGTGCCTTTCTTTGCTGGCTTAGCGGCAGCGACGGTCGATTTGCCTTTTGCATTCACTTTCGTTTGAGCAAATAGACAAACGGCAAACAGGCATAAAACACCTAACATAAGTATTTTATGCCTGTTGGGCACTAATTTTGGGACAAGATTCATTCTATCTAATAGTTCTTATTTCACCCATCCTGCATAGTGGAAATCGCAGTTGCGATACTCCTCTTTGATGCGGATGTATGTATCGGCCATCTTCTTTTTGATCCAAGCATTCAGAATTTCGTTGCGTTTTTTCTCCTCAACCATCTGTTTCAACGCCTGATAATCTTCGTTTGCACTTGCTTTGTGTCCTTCGATACGGTTTTTCAGCTTCACGATAGCACACACCTCTTTATTATTCTTATTCATCATCACAAAAGGTTTAGAGATATCGCCAACTTTCAGTTTTTCAACTGCTCGAGCCACTTCTGGTGGAAGTTGTTGCATTTCGAATCGTGAAGTATTCGATTCTGAATTCACCAGAATACCGCTGTTGTTACGCGTATCTTTGTCTTGCGAAATGTATTGCGCTCCTTGATCAAAGGTAAATTTATTAACTTTCAAATCCATCACTACTGTATCGAGTCGTGCAATTGCTTCACGTTTCTCGGCTTCCGACACTTTTGGTTTAAGCAAAATATGACGGCAATTGATACGATCACCACGTTTTTCGATCAGTTGAATGATGTGAAAACCAAACTCAGACTCCACAATACGCGATACTTTCTTTGGATCGGTGAGGTTGAAAGCCACAGTAGCAAATTCAGGCACGAGTTGTCCTTTCCCCATAAAACCTAGCTCTCCACCACGTTTTGCCGACTCTGTATCTTGCGAATAGAGCACAGCCAGCGTCGAAAACTCCGATTTACCTGTGTTGACCCGCTCGGTGTATTCTCGCAAGCGATCTTTGACAGCGTCAATCTCTTTGACAGGAATTTTAGGTTCGAGCACAATGATTTGCGCCTCAATTTGAGTCGGGATAAATGGAATACTGTCGCGTGAAAGCGTATTGAAGAATTTGCGAACATCCGATGGGTTAACTTTCAAATCACCAGTAATCTTACGCTGCATTTGTTGAATAATGCTCTGATCACGCACCAAATCTTTGGTTTCTTCGCGAATTTCGGCATACGGTTTATTGAAGTATTCCTCCAATTTTTCCTTCGAGCCAATTTGCGAGATAAAATAGTTCATTCGTCCCTCAACCTGCTGAAGCACGTTTGATTCGGGGACTGTGATACTATCTAATTTTGACTGGTGAAGATAGAGTTTTTGAATTGCCATTTGCTCCGGGATAAAGCAATACGGATCGCCATTGATGCGTTCACCTTCGTAGGTCATACGCATACGTTGCTCCTCGATTTGCGACTTTAGGATGGCCTCGTCCCCCACTACCCACACCACCTCATCGACTGTATTGTCTTGTGCAAAGGCATTCACTCCCGAAAAGAGAGCTACTACAGAAAAAGCAAGTACTTGTATTTTTTTATTCATCGAATAACTTGTTTGAATATTTGTGTAGTCCGTCGCCGAACGTTCTATTTTGGTGTAACTACAGCATCACCATTTTTCAGTGCTTTGCTCACGATTTCATTGCGAAAATTAGCGAGATAGTTTACTTTACGTTGTAAAACCAATTGTGCCCGAGCCTCTGATTTTGCAAGATCATCGGGGAACGGAGAACCGGCAATCGCTGCATCTTGAATAGCCAACAGATAAAAATAAGCGCTATCCCTCACCTGCAACTGTTTGTTTTGTTTTAGAAACTGCACCGGATTGCTCACCGTGTAGGGGATATTCGACATCACCTCGTCAAAATCAACCCATCGCTCAGTGAAATTCTCATAGTCGGCAGCATACTGAATCGAATAGCGATTGATTTTATCCTCATCATCCTCACGCTTGAGACTCATCCAATTTCTTAACTGATTGATGTTTGGTGATTTCGCCGGAATTTTAAGGTAAAGACCCCGAATCTGACTTGTCTTCATCGCCATTACAGCTTTGTGAGTCGCAATGTAACTTTCAACCTCATCGTCCGAAATCTCTTTCGAAAGTTTTTCTTCAATCAAATAACGTTTGTATTCGTTCGTTACCAACTGCCGGCGGTAATCTTCCACCAACTGATCAATCTTTTCTTCGTCGGGAATATTCCTACGGGCAACATCAAACATCAGTTCGTCAGAAATCCAGCTTTGAATAAACTCCTTTGCAAATAGCGTGCTATCTTTTCCATTCAATCCCTTTGGAATCGCATCTTGAAGATCGGCTAGATACAAATATTTTCCCTTTACTTCGGCAATAACCTCTTTGCTTGCATTCGAAGAGTTTGACTGACACGACAGTAAAGAGAAAATAGTGAGGGCGATGGCTATCGGTATTTGCTTCATCTGACCGGTAAAGATAGACCGATTTTATTGCAATCGCTACGGTTTAACCGTTTTTAAGACATCTTTGTCCACTTCCACTTTGTACTTTTCATTCAATTTTTTCAGCCAAAGCTCTTCCAGCAAGTTTTGGTAGTCAGAAGTGACCAAACCACGTACATCGGTATAATCTTCTGGGCCTTTTTCTAATAATTTACCATCGATAAATACGAAAGGAAATTGACTGGTCGGTACATATTTTTCACCTTTAAACACTTTTGCGTCCACCACTTTATTTTCGCCTTTTGCAGCCAACACTTTCTCAATTTTGATGCGAGTTACACTGTCGTTCAATGCTTTTTGAAGCACTACAGCAAGCGTGTCGGCACCCGTTTTCTTCATAATGGCACGCGCCTTTTTCTCAGTCGCTGCATCTTTGCAGTAAATCACCACGCCTTTGTATTTAGGAATGGTCCAATCGTAGTTTTTACGATTCTTCTCGAAGAATTTCTTCAAGCCCTCATCATCTTTAGATGCTTTTTCCCACACTTCGTTGTTGCTGATTTCGAAAAGCAACATACCATCGTGGTACTCTTTCATCAAATTCCTAAATTCAGGGTATTTGCCTTCGAGCTGCGCATCTTCGTAACCTAAAACGCTCTCTTTAACAAATTCACGGTAATTGGTTCTGATAAAATCTTCTCCATTCTTATTTTCAGATGTAGGGCGATTTTTCAAGTAAGCTGCAAACTCTTTTTGGCTAACCGTTTTGTCACCAATTTTGAAGAGTGGTGCGCTCAATGTTTGACCAATCACCTGATAAACAGAGTCTTTCGGAAAGCCTACTTTCGACAAATTCACCATCTCTTGCAAGGCAGTTTGAGTTTCGGTGAAGCCATACTCTTTTTTGAATCCTTCCACCGCTTTTTCTTGACCTGCTTGTGCTCTTTCGTCGCGGGCAAATGTTTTTATAATCTCCTCTTTTGTGTTTTCGAACGAATCTACCCCTTTTTTGTCAATCAGTTTAGCCACGTGCCATCCGAAACGTGTTTTGAACGGTTCTGAGTAATCACCTTTGTTTTTCAATCCAAACGCTACGGTTTCGAACTCTTTAATCATACGGTTGGTTGCAAACCAAGGCAATTCACCTTTTTTAGCGGCAGAGCCACGATCGTCAGACTCTTTAGCAGCCAATTCGCCAAAGTCAGCACCTGCTTTCAATTTGGCATAGACCGCTTCAATATCTTTTTTTGCATACGCTTCAGCAACTTCTGGTTTGATAGAGTCGGCTTTTGGACGAAGAGATTTCATAATGTGCGCAACCAATACCTGTCCTGCATCTGGGCGATGACCCGACACCAACAACAGATGATAACCGTAGTTTGTACGAACCGGCATAGACACTTTACCAATTGGCGCATTGTATGCTGCCAATTCGAATGGATAGACTGTTTGACCAGACGTCAACCAACCCAAATGGCCCTTGTTGTCGGCCTTAGAAGGATCTTCCGATACTTCACTCGCAATTTGCTCAAATCGCTCTTTGCTGCAGGTAGTTATTACTTTAGCCTTACCACCTTTTTTGGTCGGCTCTTGTGTAAATAGTCGATTGCGAATGTCCATGATTTTTTTGTACGCAGCCAAAGTATCAGCTGAACTCGCATTTTCTTTCACCATCACCAAAATATGGCTCACATCTACGTTTTCTTTAATTCTTTCGTAAGCCTCTTGCGCAAGTTTATCTTCAACCGTTTTATCCGAAAGATAAGGTTGAGTAAGTTGCTTTCTGTAGCCACTCAATTCGTTGCGGAAAGCAGCTGTAGTATCGATACCGAGTCTTTCGGCCTCAATCACTTTTAGCTTAAAGTTTTTGAACAGAACGAGGTACTCTTCGAGCGATTTTTTGTCGATTGATGACGAATTATTGTTCTTTCCATAAATGTACTCAAACTCCGATTTGGTAATCGCTTTGTCGTTGATTTTCATCAATACAGGGTCAGATGCTTTGGCTACCCCTAAAACAGAAACAATCAGTGCTAATGCAAAAAAACTTCTTTTCATACGGTTGTTTTTAATTTTCTCTTTTTCACTAATGAACCTTGTCAACAAACTAGCAAGATAACCTTGCTAAAAGGTTTGACTCGTTTCATCAGCTTAATAATATTTGAATAAGGTTATTTTTTGACGAACGCAAAAATACACTAAACAAACGAACAACAAATGTAAAAAGTGTTCAATTCGTTAAATCAGTGTATTAAAATGTGTTATAGAACGAATCGAACGTCAAATATTCTCAACAAAAAATCGATTCATTCCCAATGCGAATGGAATATCAATCACTATTTAAACCAATACTTCTTCAATATTTTAGTGACCATCGTATTAAAAAAATCAGTTGGAACTCATATTTTGAAATTCTTATCTGCTTTTAATAATTGACTATTTCATGCTCGTTTCGTGAAATGATTTTTCTTATCTTTGCGATTCTAAAGTCAAACACGATTATGGACGAACTTCTGAATAAACCACAGACTGAATACGTTGACGACGACATCAAGACGCTTGATTGGCAAGAACACATTCGTCGTCGCCCCGGTATGTACATTGGTAAACTTGGCGATGGCACCTATTCCGACGACGGAATCTATGTGTTGCTCAAAGAGGTGCTCGACAACTCGGTGGATGAATTTATGATGGGAAATGGCCGCAATATTGAAGTACTGATTGCCGATGGTATTGTAAAAGTGCGCGACTTCGGTCGGGGTATTCCGCTTGGGAAAGTGCTCGATGTATCGTCGAAAATGAACACTGGTGCAAAATACGATTCCAAAGCCTTCAAAAAATCGGTAGGTCTGAACGGGGTTGGTATAAAGGCAGTGAATGCGCTGTCGAGCAAGTTCTACATTTGCAGTCACCGCGAAGGCGAGAAAAAAGGGGTGAACTTCAGTGCGGGTCGCTTGCTCGAAGAGCAAAAACTGACTTCGACAACCGAAGGAAACGGAACTTACATTGAGTTTGAGCCCGATAATACGATATTCAAAGACTTCAAATACAAAGACGAATTTGTGGAGAGTTTGTTAAAAAACTACACTTTCCTCAATGCCGGTCTGACGATCAACTACAACGGCAAAAAGTTCCTTTCGAAGAATGGATTGCTTGATTTGTTGAACGAAAACATGACTTCCGAGCCGCTCTATCCCATCATTCACCTGAAGGGAGAAGACATCGAAGTCGTGATAACCCATGCTAACCAAAATGGCGAAGAGTACTACTCGTTTGTAAACGGACAGCACACGACACAAGGTGGAACGCACCTCACAGCTTTCAAAGAGGCAGTTTCGCGCACCATCAAGGAATATTACGCTAAACCATTCGAATACGGTGATATACGAAATGGATTGGTGGCAGCGATTGCTATCAAAGTAGAAGAGCCGGTGTTTGAATCGCAAACCAAAACCAAACTCGGGTCGAAAGACATTGGTCCGGATGGTCCGTCGGTGAGCAAATTTATTGGTGATTTCCTCAAAAAAGAGCTCGATAATTATCTGCATAAACACAGCGAAACATCGGATGTGTTGCTGCGTAAAATCACTGATTCGGAGAAAGAGCGCAAAGCGATGGCGGGTATCACCAAGATTGCTCGTGAACGTGCCAAGAAAGCCAATTTGCACAACAAAAAACTGCGCGACTGCCGCATTCACTACAACGACCCGAAAGGCGCACGTCTCGACGATACGAGCATCTTCATCACCGAGGGAGATTCGGCGAGCGGTTCGATTACCAAAAGCCGCGATGTGGAGATTCAGGCAGTTTTCAGCTTGAAGGGTAAACCGCTGAATACATTTGGGTTGACCAAGAAGATTGTGTACGAAAACGAAGAGTTCAACCTCTTACAATCGGCACTTAACATAGAAGACGGACTCGAAGGTTTGCGCTACAACAAGGTCATCATCGCTACTGATGCCGACGTGGACGGAATGCACATTCGACTCCTGCTGATTACGTTCTTCCTCAATTTCTTCCCCGATTTGATTAAGAAAGGGCACGTTTTCATCTTGCAAACGCCGCTTTTTCGCGTTCGTAATAAGAAAGAGACTTTCTACTGTTATTCAGAAGAAGAACGTCTTTCGGCAATGGAAAAAGTGGGTGCGAATCCCGAAATTACTCGATTCAAAGGATTGGGTGAGATTTCGCCTGACGAGTTCAAACACTTTATCGGAGCAGACATTCGCCTCGACCAAGTTTCTCTCAAGAAAGAGGATTTGGTTAAAGAGTTGCTCGAATTCTACATGGGTAAAAACACGATGGAGCGTCAGACATTCATCATCGAAAACCTCGTGGTGGAAGAGGATGTGGCTTCATAAACAGAGAAAAGTACGATGAAAAAAACCGCCATATTCCCAGGATCGTTCGACCCTTTCACCAAAGGACACGAGGCACTTGTGCGTCGCGGATTGCTTTTTCTGGACGAAATTATCGTGGCAATTGGCAGCAACGACAGCAAGAAGACGATGCATTCGCTCGAAGATCGAGTGGCGGCTATCGAAAAAGTATTTGCAGCAGAACCTCGTGTGAAAGTGATGACTTATAGCGGTTTGACGGTGGACTTCGCTGCTGAGCAAGATTCCAAAATCATTCTGCGCGGCATTCGTACCACCACCGACCTCGAATTTGAAAAGCAAATAGCCGATATTAATCGCAAAATATCAGGGGTTGAAACTATTTTACTTATCACCGAACCAGAATATGCTCACATCAGCTCTACCATCGTGCGCGAATTGATGCGCTACGGACGCGATGTGAGTGAGTTTTTACCATAACATTTTCTATTTATCACTTCCTGTAACAATTCGTTTTTAATGAAACGAGCACGATAAAACAAACTTTAATACACAAGGAAATGTTAATGTGCGAGCCTGCCTGTCGGCAGACAGGTTCCATGTGACAAAAAAAATAAATTATAACCACATGAAAAAAATAACACTAAGCAGCTTTGTGCTGCTCTTTTTATCTCTTGGAGCAATGGCTCAAGGCTCGCAATCTGCAGCGGCTCGCAAATTGAGTTTCGCCCAGTTTGCCATTCAAAACCTCTACGTGGATAAACTCGACGAAAACAAGTTGACAGAAGATGCCATTGAGGGAATGCTCAAAAAACTCGACCCACACTCGGCTTACACCAATGCGCAGGAGACAAAAGAGATGAACGAACCACTGCAAGGCAGTTTCGACGGTATTGGTATTCAGTTCAATATGATGAACGATACGTTGTTTGTAATTCAAGTGATTTCAGGTGGTCCATCCGAAAAAGTTGGGATTATCGCTGGTGACCGCATTCTTATGGTGAACGACACATCGATTGCCGGCAGAAAGCTCAAAACGACCGACATCATGAAACGCTTGAAAGGTCCGAAAGGAACCATCGCAAACGTAAAAGTGCTTCGTCGTGGAGAAAAGAATTTGATTGATTTTCGCATTATTCGCGACAAAATTCCAGTCTTTAGCCTCGATGCATCTTATATGGTCGACAAATCAATTGGTTACATACGCATCAGTCGATTTGGCGCTACAACATACGACGAATTTATGACAGCACTCACAACCCTTCAAACACAAGGGATGAAGAGTCTCATTCTCGACCTCGAAGACAATGGTGGAGGTTACTTAAATGCTGCCACAAACATTGCCGACGAGTTCCTGAAATCGAAAGAATTGATTGTTTACACCGAAGGAGTTCACCAACCAAAAGAAGAGACACTAGCAACAGCAAAAGGTAATTTCCAGGACGGAAAGTTAGTTGTACTCATCGACGAAAGCTCGGCGTCTGCGAGTGAGATTGTCACTGGAGCCATTCAAGATTGGGATCGTGGGGTGGTAGTTGGTCGCCGTAGTTTTGGTAAAGGATTGGTACAACGCCCGATTCCCCTACCCGACGGTTCTATGATTCGTTTGACAATTGCCCGATACTATACGCCCGCAGGACGATGCATCCAAAAATCGTATGAAGAAGGTGCGGAGAAATACAGCAAAGACCTCATTGAACGCTACAACAAAGGCGAAATGGCACACGCAGATAGCATCCATTTCCCCGATTCATTGAAAGCTTATACCAAAGTCAATCGCCGCGTGGTGTATGGTGGTGGTGGCATTATGCCAGATATTTTTGTACCAATTGACACAACTCACTACACCAATTATCACCGTGAATTAGTTGCTAAAGGCATTCTGAATAAATTCTGCCTCAACTACATCGAAGATAATCGTAAGCAACTGAAAACCAATTACCCAACAATCGAGAGCTACATCTCAGGCTTCGAGGTAAATGACGAAATGCTCAAAAAATTGACTAAAACAGCCGAAACCGAGAAGATAAAATCAGACAGCGCGCAACTTGTGAAAGCAAAACCATTGCTTTTGACACAAATTAAAGCATTAATGGCTCGAGATTTGTTCGATATGGCAGCCTATTTCAAAGTGGCAAACCGCGACAACGAAACATTCAAAAAAGGAGTTGCCATTCTTCAAGACGAGCGTCGTTACACCAAACTGCTTTTGGGAAAAAAGAAATAACCTGCTCTACAACAAAATAGAAAACAAAAGAATCTCTGAATCATACCGATTCGGAGATTTTTTTATTGTGGTTAGAGATACAACTCTTTCTCCACAGAAATGCCAAACAAGGCAAAGTCGTATTTGACTGGATCATTTGGGTCGAAAGACCGCAGTGTTTCTGTCAATTCGATAGCAGTTTGCCAGTCGGTTTGCTTTCGTGCTATCATGCCAAAATGCCGTGCGGCTCTGTCTACGTGCAAATCAAGCGGACATATCAAATCTTTGGATTGAAGCTTTTTCCAAATGCCGAAATCCACTCCGCAATTGTCTTTCCTCACCATCCATCGCAGAAACATATTCAGCCGTTTGCACGCTGATTTCTGAGCAGGAGAGGAGATGTGTTTCCGTGTGCGCAAAGGTGCATCAGTGCTATCGAAAAACGTTTTCCGGAAGTGTAAAAGAGCCGATTCTACATCCGAAACTCTATTTCTCACAAAAGCATCTTCTAAACTGTCGAATTGAGCATAGTGACGCTTCAGAAAATCGACGAAATAGAGCAAATCGGTATCGTTGAACGTGCGGTGTTTGAAGCCAAGTAGCTGCTTTAGGTCTTTGTCGGAAGATTGCGTGACGAATTGATGCGGTTCCCCATCCATTCGTTGAGCTAACTCTCGGCATTTGTTGATGATTGTCGGACGTTGCCCCCAAGCCAATACGGCCGCAAAGAAACCCATAATCTCAATATCTTGCTTCTTTTCGAAGCTATGTGGAATCAAAATAGGGTCGTTCTCGATAAATCCTGGTCGATTGTAGCGATCTACCTTTTCATCGAGAAATGCTTTTAGGTCGAAGGAATTGGGGTGCGGCATCAGAAACTCTGCATATCTACCAGGCGTTTGTAGTAGCCATCCAGTGCAATCAGTTCGTCGTGTTTGCCACGTTCTACGATTTCGCCTTCGTGCATCACACAAATCATGTCGGCGTTTTTGATGGTGGAAAGTCGGTGTGCAATCACAATCGAAGTACGGTTGCGCATCAGGTTTTCGATGGCTTCCTGCACAAGGCGTTCCGATTCGGTATCGAGTGCCGATGTTGCTTCGTCGAGAATCAGCACCGGAGGATTTTTGAGAATGGCACGCGCAATGCTCAATCGTTGACGTTGTCCGCCCGAAAGTTTGCCGCCACGGTCGCCGATGTTGGTTTCGTAACCCTCTTCGGTGGCAACGATGAAGTCGTGCGCATTGGCAATTTTTGCCGCATCTATCACCTGCTCCATCGTGGCGTTTTCCACTCCGAAAGCAATGTTGTTGAAGAAGGTATCGTTGAAGAGAATCGCTTCCTGGTTTACATTTCCCATCAATGAGCGAAGTGCGTGCACACGTAGGTCGCGAATATCCGTTCCGTCTATGGTGATACTTCCCTTTTTTGCATCGTAAAATCGTGGAATCAAATCCACGAGTGTCGATTTCCCCGAGCCTGACTGACCTACCAATGCGATGGATTTTCCAATCGGAATTTCAAGGTTAATGTCTTTCAACACCCAATGATTGTGGTATTTGAACGAAACGTTTTTGAATTCGATATTTTTGGCAAAATCTTTCATCTCAACCGGTTTTTCGGGGTCTTTGATGCTGTTTTCTGCTGCCAAAATTTTATCTACACGTTCCATTGATGCCAACCCTTTTTGAATCGAATAGACAGCTTTCGAAAGGTCTTTTGCTGGATTAATCAAGCTATAGAAAATGACGATGTAGTAGATAAATGACGAAGCTGTGATACTGCTATTGTTGTGCAAAATGAGCGTTCCGCCGTACCAAAGCACAATGGCGATGGTCACCGTGCCGAGAAATTCGCTCATCGGGTGTGCTAGCGACTGACGGCGGTTGATTCGGTTCGTAGTTCCGCGGAAAAGATTGTTCTGTTTATCAAAACGCGATCTGATTTTACCTTCTGCATTGAATGCCTTGATGACGCGTAATCCGCCGAGCGTCTCTTCGAGTTGCGACATCAGAAACCCCCACTGTTGCTGACCTTCGAGTGAAGTTCGCTTCAGTTTTTTTCCGACTGTTCCCATAATGTAACCGCTGATTGGCAAGAGGATTAGCACGAAAATCGTCAACTGCCAGCTAAGCGCAAACATGGTGCCGAGATAGACCAAAATCATGATCGGGTTCTTGAAAATCATATCGAGCGAACTCATAATCGAGTTCTCAATTTCGTTTACGTCGCCACTCATTCGAGCGATAATGTCGCCTTTTCGTTCGTTGGAGAAAAACCCAATCGGTAGCGCCGTTATTTTGTTGAAAATTGCATTTCTGATGTCACGAACCACACCCGTTCGCAGCGGAATCATGTTGTAGAGTGCTAGATATGCCGTCCCGGTTTTGAGCATTGTCATGAATATAAGCATCACACCAAGCATCATCAATACCAAACTTCCTCCATAATTGATAATGGCTTGAGATATGTAGTAATAGAAATTATTTGTGAGTTCAGTTTTCAACGAACCGGTGCTGCCAATCGGCATGAAATGGTACTTCACGTTGTTGATTTTGAAGAGAATCTCTAAAATCGGAATAATCAACGCAAACGAAAAGAGGCTGAAAATCGTCGAAAGAATGTTGTTGAGAATATTAAAGAAAAGGTATTTCTTGTATGGTGGAACAAAGCGGCGCAATACCTTGAAAAATTCTTTCATATTGGTAGCTAATAAGTTAATTGGCAAAAATAGAAATATTATCTGGAAAACTGTTCTTCGAACGATATTAAGTCGCTATGTCAATCAAGACAATAAATATCGCGACCATCGGGAGCTAATATTTCCAAGGTGACGAACACACATTTAGTTAACTATGAATTTAGACTATTTTCATAAGCTAGCTATTTTCATTATTCGTTAAGTTCACTTTATAAGTTGTTGGGAATTCGCATAAGTTTGTCAGTTCTCCTTTGATAATCAACAAGTCAGCAGTTTCTGTCTGTTCGTCAAAATTGTATAAACGATATAGGAAATAATTGTTTCGTTCTATTTTGCTTCTTTCTAATTCATTTCGAGTTATAAAAAAAGTTGAATTCTTATTTCCTTTTGTTGTTTTTACTTCAATGAACATCTTGTTTCCTTCTCTGTCAAAAGATTCAATATCATAGCCTGTTCCATCACCTTCATCATTTGAAGTGTGCTTAATTTTGTCAATTAAATGATTCTTGTTGGCTTCTTTAAGCTTTTCAATTTCATATTTCATTACCCAAAGTTCACCTAAGTCACCTAAGCGTTTATTTTCTATGCCATTTTGAATAAAGTTGACTGTTCTACCGCGGAAACTTATATGTTCAGTTGAACTTGTTAAGTCAGTAGATAATATGTGTGTTTCGGTCGATTCTCTTTCTGATTGTATTTCAGGAGCAAAACTCTTATCCAAATGTACAGTAACGGCATAAATGAAATCTTGCGTTAGAATGTTTAGATTTTCATCATAATAGCAGTCGGCTGTAATTCTATTCTTATGCAGTTTTAATAGTTCTTGGTCAAGTGATAGCTCGTACCTAATTAACTCACAAGTACTGTTGAAATGTCCAATATTTTCAATGTGTCCTTTGACTGGTCTATAGATTAGTTCTAACTTCTCAGAAAATTGTTTGAACATTTCAAACTTATAGAAAAAATATCGTTCAGGGAATCGAAGAACCAGATAAACAATTATGGCTCTCGGGTCTTGATATGATTTTCTGTTTTCAAATAACTCTTCATGAATAGCATTAATTCCCAATTGAAATTCATTTAATCGCTCATATAAATCTTCTTCTTCATTATACAAGCTTTTAAAAAGTAGTCTTACTTCATTTGGTCTATGCTCGGCATATTGGACTAACATTCTTAATGGAAAATATTGACCAGAGTCCATTAAGTTTTTTGTCATTCTTAATGAAGACAATAACATTTCATAGAAGTTGTCTGCATCGAGATTCCAATTATCTTGATAGCACTTTACGGCTCTCCATTTATAAATCTCTTCTTGATTTACTCGGTCAAAATTGAGTTTGTACTCCTTTATGTAGTGATTCAGAATTTGTCTATTCATATGTTGTTCTTTTTATTTTCTACACTTGCAGTTATCCACAGTAAATATCCGTACAACGACACTCACGTCAACGCCTTAGCAGCAATATTCAGCTGATCCCACCACTCTTCGCCAAAGCGGCGGACAAGCGGCTCTTTCAGGAATTCGTACAACCGAACGCCCTCTTTGCGACCAAGTACTTCAGCACATTTGCAGATTTTCCAGCGGTGCACGTTCACAGCGGTGAATCCGTCGTAATCCTTTAGTCGAACGGGATACAAGTGGCACGAAATCGGTTTGTAGAAGTCGGTTTTTCCTTCGCGAAACGCCTTTTCGATGGCGCATTTGCATTGGCCTTTCTCGTCGTAGTAGGTGAACACACATTCGCGACCGTTCACAATCTGAGTCACCAAATCGCCTTCGATGTCGATGTACGAAACGCCCTCTTCTTCAATCAAGCGTTGCGCTGCTGGACTCAAATCGTCCCAAATCAAGGGCAGAACTTCTTCGATTTTATCGCGTTCGTCGTAGTTGATGGGTGCGCCCGAGTCGCCATCGATGCAACAGGCACCTTTGCACACCTCGAGGTTGCAGATAAACTCGCGCTCAATGAGGTCGAGACTGATGATGGTATCTTCTATTTGAAGCATAAAAAACAAGCCCCCTCCCAACCTCCCCCGAAAGGGGAGGAGAAAGAGAGCGGCTTTAAAAAGTTATTGTATATTAGTTAAATGCGCTTCCAGCTCCATCCCTTTTGGGGAGGGTTGGGGTGGGGCTTTATCCAATCAAAATCTTGCCCGTCATTTCGGCAGGAACGGGAATGTCGAGAATTTTACACAACGATGGTGCAACATCTGCCAACACGCCATTTGCTACTTTCGCCGCTTTGTTTTCGGTGACGTAAACGAATGGAACAGGATTCAACGAGTGAGCCGTGTTTTCGCTGCCGTCTTCGTTCAATGCGTTGTCAGCATTTCCGTGGTCGGCAATGATAATCACTTCGTATCCGTTGGCTTTTGCAGCTTCTACGGTATCTTTAAGACAGTTGTCAATCGCTACCACCGCTTTCTCGATTGCCGAGTAAACGCCGGTGTGACCCACCATATCGCCATTTGCATAGTTGCAAGCGATGAAGTCGTATTTTTGTTCGCCGATAGCCGCTACCAATTTGTCTTTCACTTCGTAAGCGCTCATTTCGGGTTGAAGGTCATACGTCGCTACTTTCGGAGAAGATACCAAGATGCGCTCTTCGCCATCGAATTCGCTTTCGCGACCACCTGAGAAGAAAAACGTTACGTGAGCATATTTCTCAGTTTCTGCGATGCGGAGTTGTTTCAATCCCAATGCCGAAACGTACTCTCCAAGCGTATTCTGCACGTTGTCTTTGTCGAACAAAATGGTCAAACCTTTGAATTTCGAGTCGTAAGGAGTCATCGTATAATATTTCAACGGCAAAGTTTTCATGCCAAACTCAGGCATATCTTGTTGTGTCAGCACGATGGTTAGTTCTTTGGCGCGGTCGTTGCGGAAGTTGAAGAAAATCACTACGTCGCCTTCAGCAATTTTACCCACAGGATTGCCTGCTGCATCTACCTTCACGAGTGGTTTGATAAACTCGTCGGTCACGCCATCGGTGTACGATTGTTGCATCGCTGCCACGAAATCGGTCGTTGCTGTTCCCACGCCGTTCACCATCAGGTCGTACGACTCTTTCACACGTTCCCAACGTTTGTCACGGTCCATCGCATAGAAGCGCCCGATGATGCTAGCAATTTCGCCTGTCGATTTTGTCAAATGGTTTTCCAAGGCTTCCACAAAGCCTTTTCCGCTGCGTGGGTCGGTGTCGCGACCATCCATAAATGCGTGTATAAATGTCTTTTCGATGCCATACTCTTTCGAGATATCGCACAATTTGAAGAGGTGATCCATCGAGCTGTGCACACCGCCATCAGACAGTAAACCGAGGAAATGCACCTGTTTGCCGTTCGCTTTCGCGTATGTAAATGCCTCTACGATGCCTTCGTTTTTCAAAATCGAATTGTCGCGGCAAGCAATATTTATTTTCACCAAATCCTGATACACGATGCGCCCTGCACCGATGTTCAAGTGACCCACTTCCGAGTTACCCATCTGACCTTCGGGCAGACCCACATCTTCGCCCGACGCCAACAAGTGCGAGTTCGGATACGTTGCATTCAAATAATCCCAATATGGAGTTGGTGTGTTGTAGATTACGTCTTCTTTTCCGTGGTTTCCGATTCCCCAACCATCGAGAATCAGCAAAAGTGCTTTTTTAGCCATAATAAATGAGTGTTATTTTGTTGATAAACAGTTTTTTAATTTACCTTATTTTATATCTTGTTTTGAGAGCGCAAAGGTACGAAAATTATTTCTCTCTTCCATCCAACCCGCGCGTTAAACATCATCAAAACAACGCAACACCTACCTTTGTTTGGATTCGTTCAAATTCTAATATTATTGTTGATGAATTTATATTAGCAAAACACACAGCATTCTATAAAGTAGAATTTTGCCCCCTTTCAAATAAACGCTATATTTGTGATTCAAAACTAAGTTCACAATTATGATCAAAACCATTCAAGAGATTCTTCTACACGAATCGGAAGCGATACGAAACATCCCTGTCACCGACGATTACGAAAAAGCAGTTCGACTGATTCTTAAGACTAAAGCGAAAAATGGGAAATTGGTCGTCAGCGGAATGGGTAAAGCGGGTCAAATTGCGATGAACATTGCCACCACGTTTTGTTCAACCGGCACGCCTGCTGTTTTTTTGCATCCAAGTGAAGCTCAACACGGTGATTTGGGAATCATTCAATCCAACGATACGATGTTGTTGATTTCCAACTCGGGAAAAACGCGTGAGATTCTTGAATTAATTGTTCTTGCCCGTCGATTGTATGCCGATTTGCATTTTATTGTAATCACTGGCAATACAGAAAGTCCGCTTGCAGAAGAAGCCGATGCCTGTCTTTTCACTGGAGCTCCTGCAGAAGTTTGTCCGCTCGGCATGGCACCAACTACTTCGACCACAGCCATGACTGTAATTGGCGATGCATTAGTCGTAAATGTGATGCAAGAGAGTGGATTCACCAAACAAGAGTATGCAAAACGCCATCACGGCGGATATTTGGGTGTAAAATCGAGGGAAGAGTAAAGCCTCCCCAACCCCTCCCAAGGAGGGGCTCAAAGAATACAAACCAACAATCTATTTAACCCATTCCCTTTGGGAATAATAGGAAGGATATTATAAAATGGCTCTCCAATGTTAAATAGGTGTTTACTGACAAAATACATTTGTAGAAAAAATAATCGCTAGTCCCAACGGGACAAACACAAATACCAAACGTCGAAATCCTGTAGAGTGAGAGAGTCCAATTTTAAATATTGAATATATTAGTAGTCAAATGTTTGGACGATTGAGCGAGTTATTTCGACAAAAAAGCAATTTTGCTTACTTTTTTTGCAGAAAAAGTAAGACCAGCGGTAGCGAAAAAGATGATATAATATCAAATCTATCACTTTTAGACCTACCCTCCATTTCATTATAGAACCTTAAAAATTATGAGAAAGATAATAGGCGTAGGCGAGACCATTCTCGACATTATTTTCAAAAACAATCAGCCGGCACATGCTGTTCCTGGTGGTTCAATTTTCAACGGATTGGTTACGTTGGGTCGCTTGCAAGTGCCTACCGCATTTGTCAGTGAATTAGGGAATGACAAAGTAGGACGAGTGATTCTCGATTTTATGAAAGAGAACAACATCACAACCGATTATGTCGATTGCTTTCCCGATGGGCAATCTCCTATTGCATTGGCTTTCCTCAACGAACAAAACGATGCCGAATATATGTTCTATAAAGACTATCCGAGCCAGCGCCTCGATGTAGCCTTGCCACGCATCAACCCCGATGACATACTTATTTTCGGATCATTCTATGCGCTAAATCCGACGCTTCGCGAAAAAATGGTTGAAATTCTCGAATATGCTCGCGAACGAAAAGCCATTATTTATTACGACCCAAACTTCCGCAAATCGCACAACGACGAAGCCATAAAATTGATGACTTCGCTCATCGAGAACCTCGAATTTGCGGACATTGTTCGAGGTTCAGACGAAGATTTTCAGAACCTCTACAAAATGGAGGATTTATCGGCAGTTTATAAAAATAAAGTGCGGTTCTATTGTCCGAATTTCATCTGTACCCAGGGCGCAAAAGGCGTTCTCCTCTGCACAAAAAGCGGAGAAAAGAATTTCGAAGTGCCAGCAATTGAGGCAAAAAGTACGATTGGCGCAGGAGATAATTTTAACGCTGGAATCCTCTTCGGGCTGCTTAAATACGACGTTCTACGAGCCGATCTCGACAATCTTTCCGAAGATTTGTGGGCAAAAATTATACAATGTGGTATCGACTTCTCAAGCGAAGTATGCCAAAGTTACGAAAATTATGTTTCTACCGATTTTGCCAAAAAATACCTTTCAAAATAACACTTCACCGCTCATTTAAGTTAAATCTGTTTAATTTGAAACAGATTGGATTACATTTGCTGTTTTATTTCAGAAAAAAGGAGATAAATTAGCAGTTAAGAAGTGCGACTAAAAATTTGCAAACTGTTGAATTTCAACCGTATATAAACATATTTTTAGGTTTGATTGCATTCGTTATATAATTGGATTTTTACACCAAATGAATCGGATAGTTACATCTTTTACACTTGTTTTACTACTAATTGCTCTCGATTCTTGCGTCTCTCAAAAAATGCAGGTTTTATGTGTTTGCGAAGAAGGGCAACAACTGCAAGACACCATCAAATGGGAAGTTTTTCCAGAATATGAGGGTGCCGTTGAGATATTTGCATCGTCCACTCCCGATATTTTTAACCTCAATTCCCCAATTCTCACAGCCAATATTGCTGATCACGTCGTACTCGTTCCAAGATTGAGCGACAGTCGCAAATATTTTATGCTTTCGTTCGATAAAAAAGAGCAAATCTATGTCACAAATCGTAAACTAAACATTCCGGGTGTTTTCAATTTACGCGACATCGGAGGCTACCAAAATGAAGACGGAGAGACTATCAAATGGGGAAAAGTTTACCGTTCGGGCTCACTTGCAGAAATCACGAAAAACGGAAAAGATAGACTTGATCGGCTAAATATTAATACGCTTGTTGACCTTAGAACGACTGAAGAGAAAGCATCGGATAAAAGCAAACTTAAGTTCAATAATGTGATTTCGATACCGATGTCTCAACCTTTCGACGACGCAATGAAAGACCGACTGATGGAGGGCAAATGCAGACGAAACGATGCCATCATCTTTATGCAAGACCTTTTCTCATCCTACACTACCGACTATCAGACTCAGCTAACAAAGCTATTCAACACCCTAAGCAAGCGTGAATCATACCCGGTGCTGATAGAGTGTGGAACTGGCAATAACCGCACTGGTTTCATCGTTGCCTTGATTATGTCGGCACTGCAAATGCCTGAAGAAGAGATTATTGACGACTACCTATTCTCCAATTCGTGCGTCGATTTGGCTAAAATTGCTGAGTTTGGGCAAGACCTTCATCCCGATCAACAAGAAGCTCTCACGATGCTGATGTCGGCGCAAAAAAACTTCCTCCAATACAGCTTCGAAAAGATTCGGCAAGACAATAATTCGGTCGAAGATTATTTCTCTAAAAAGCTCAATTTCAACTGTAAGAAAAGAGAAAAACTCAGAGAGTTACTGTTAACCCATTAGTTTTTCGTACCTTTGCAGCAAAAAAGTAAATGAAGTCATTCCAGGAATTGGGCATCTGCCCAGAAATCTTGAAAGCAATCGAAGAAATGGGCTACGAAGCTCCGATGCCTGTTCAAGAAGAAGTCATCCCCTATTTATTAGCAGAAGAAAGCGATGTGGTCGCTTTAGCACAAACAGGAACAGGTAAAACAGCAGCATTTGGTCTTCCCGTTATTCAGAAAGTAAACCTTTCTATTAATAAAACTCAAGCACTTATTCTCTCTCCTACCCGCGAACTTTGTCTTCAAATTGCAGGCGATTTAGCGGACTACTCAAAATATATGCCCGAATTGCGCGTGTTGCCAGTATATGGTGGCTCGAGCATCGACAGCCAAATCAAAGCATTGCGCCGTGGCGTTCACATCGTGGTGGCAACTCCAGGTCGATTGATCGACTTGATGAATCGTGGCGTTGTAAACCTCGAAATGGTGCGCAACCTGATTCTCGACGAAGCAGATGAAATGCTCAATATGGGTTTCACCGAAAGCATCAACGCCATTTTGGCAAACGTACCGAAAGAGCGTAACACGTTGTTGTTCTCTGCAACCATGCCTGCCGAAATTTCTCGCATTGCAAAAACCTATATGCGCAATGCGAAAGAGATTACCATCGGAACGAAAAACGAGGGAACGAAAAACGTAAAACACATCAGCTACGTCGTTCATGCAAAAGACAAATACTTGGCATTGAAACGTATCGCCGACTATAATCCAAATATCTACGGAATCGTATTTTGCCGTACCCGTAAAGAAACGCAAGAGATTGCAGATCAATTAATTCAAGACGGTTACAATGCAGATTCGCTACACGGTGAGCTTTCGCAAGCGCAACGTGACTACGTGATGCAAAAATTCCGTGTCAAAAACGTACAATTATTGGTAGCTACCGACGTTGCAGCTCGTGGATTGGACGTAAACGACTTGACACACATCATCAACTACGGTTTGCCGGACGATATCGAGACCTACACTCACCGAAGTGGTCGTACGGGTCGCGCCAACAAATCGGGTATCTCTGTGGCATTGATTCACGTGAGAGAGAAGCACAAATTGCGCGAAATAGAACGTATTATCCAAAAGAAATTCGAAGGCGGACATCTACCTTCTGGCTACCAAATCTGCGAAAAACAACTCCTCAACTTGATGGACAAAATCGAAAAAGTGGAAGTTGACGAAGCTGAAATTGGTGCATATATGCCAGCTGCTATCAAAAAGTTGGAGTGGTTGAGCAAAGAAGATTTGTTGAAACGCGTTGTTTCGATGGAATTCAATCGCTTAATTGCTTACTACAGAAATGCAGGCGAAATAGACGTGCCAGACGAACGTGCAACACGCGAACGCGGTGGTGATAAATTTGGCAAAAACGACCGTTTCGAAAGAGGCGGAGATCGCGGAGACCGTGGTGGTCGCGACCGTGGAGATCGCCCTGATCGCATCGACCGCGAACGTGGTCGTGGTGGCGAAAATCGCAGCGGTGACAACCGTGCTGAAGAGGGCTACACTCGTTTGTTTATCAACATTGGTAAGACCGACGGATTGTATCCAAACCAAGTGATTGAATTGATTAACAACAACGTAGGCGGACGCGTACAGATTGGTAAAATCGACTTGATGAAAGCATTTTCTTTCTTCGAAGTGGAGAGTCGCGAAGCTAAAAACGTAGTAAAAGGTCTGAACAAGGCTGATTGGTACGGTCGCAGAATCAACGTAGAAGTGGCTGGCGAAAGAAACGATGAAAAACCTGCAGGCGGTGGTTCAAGAGGCGGATTCGGCAGCAGTAACAAACCAGATTTCAAAACCAACTCTTTTTCTAAAAAAAGACGTTAGGCTGAAACTATAATTCTCATTGAAACCGCATCTTCACTTGATACCAATCAATGAGAAGTTGCGGTTTTTACATTCAAGATTTTAGCTTTGCGATAATTGACTTTGTCGATATTGATTGAAAGCAATTACTATCATCCGAAGGAGAAATATCTACTTAATATCGCTTTAAAAAATAACTTATAATTCATAACTAAATATATGTCATTCCTATTCTCAGAAATCATATTTGGCCCTGTCAAAAGCCGTCGGCTTGGGGTTTCTTTGGGTGTAAACCTACTACCAACAAATGCTAAAATCTGCACATTCGACTGCATCTATTGCGAATGTGGCTACAACACTACGGTAAAAGATGGCAAACTGCCAACTCGCGCCGATGTGAAAGAGACTCTCGAAACAAAACTACAACAGATGCAAGCTGCGGGTGAAGCTCCAGACGTCATCACCTTTGCAGGAAACGGCGAACCGACCATGCACCCCGAGTTTCCTCAGGTGGTGGATGATACGATTACGTTGCGCAATACTTATTTTCCGAATGCGAAAATTAGCGTACTTTCTAACTCAACTTTTGTCAGAAAGGATGTGGTTTTCGAAGCTTTGAAAAAAGTGGAAAACAACATTATGAAACTCGATTCGGGACTTGATTCTACAGTTGCTCAAATCGACCGCCCAACTCAATCAACCTATTCGGTGGCAGGCATCATCAAAGAGCTTCAGAAGTTCGAAGGCAATCTTATCATCCAAACGATGTTTTTGCGCGGCACTCACAACGGCAAGCAGGTGGACAATACCACAAAAGAGGAGGTTTCAGCCCTAATAGCTGCCCTCAACGAAATCAAACCTAAGCAGGTAATGATTTACTCGCTCGACAGAGATACTCCTGAAAACACGCTTGAAAAGGTGCCGGTGGAAGAGTTAAAGTCGATAGCAGAAGAGCTTCGTGAAGCAGGTTTTGAGGTTTCAGTTGCAGGATAATAGACTCAATCTAACCATATTCATTAAACTAAAAATGGCTGTTTCACAAGATGAAACAGCCATTTTTATGTTTATAAAATCCCGACTTTATGCGTCGATATTTGCATAAGTCGCATTCGCTTCGATAAATTCACGACGCGGTGGAACCTCTTCACCCATCAACATCGAGAAGATGTGGTCGGCTTCAGTCAAGCTATCGATATCCACTTGACGGAGCGTACGCGTTTCGCTGTTCATTGTAGTTGCCCAAAGTTGTTCAGCGTTCATCTCTCCAAGACCTTTGAATCGTTGGGTGTGCACAAGTTGTTCGTTACCGTTGGCATACTTCATGATAAATGCCTGGCGTTGTTGATCGTTCCAGCAGAACTCTTCGTTTTTACCACGTTTACACAGGTAGAGTGGTGGCGTAGCAATGTAGACATAGCCATTCTCAATCAGCGGTTTCATGTGGCGGAAGAAGAAGGTCAAAATCAGCGTTGTGATGTGGCTACCATCGACGTCAGCATCGGTCATGATGATGATTTTGTGGTAGCGCAATTTCACAATATTCAGCTCTTTGCTATCGTCTTCTGTTCCGATGGTCACACCGAGTGCAGTATAGATGTTGCGAATCTCTTCGCTTTCGAGCACTTTGTGTTGCATCGCTTTTTCCACATTCAGAATTTTACCACGAAGCGGAAGAATTGCCTGGAAGTTACGGTCGCGACCTTGCTTGGCCGTTCCACCCGCAGAATCTCCCTCGACAAGGAATATTTCGCATTTCTCTGGATCACGATTCGAGCAGTCGGCCAATTTTCCTGGAAGACCACCACCAGTGAGCGGAGATTTACGTTGCACCATTTCGCGAGCCTTACGGGCTGCGTGGCGAGCCGTTGCTGCCAATATCACCTTATCAACAATGATTCTTGCAGCTTTAGGGTTTTCTTCTAAGAAATGGCCCAATGCTTCGCCGATAGCCATATCTACGGCTCCCATCACCTCGTTGTTTCCTAACTTGGTTTTGGTTTGCCCTTCAAATTGTGGCTCTTGCACTTTTACCGAGATAACGGCAGTTAACCCTTCGCGGAAGTCATCGCCACTGATTTCGATTTTTACTTTCTCGAGCATTTTCGAATCCTCGGCATATTTCTTCAACGTACGAGTCAATCCACGACGGAAACCAGCCAAGTGCGTTCCACCTTCGATGGTGTTAATATTGTTGACGTAAGAATAGACGTTTTCGTTGTACGAAGTGTTGTAGGTCATCGCCATTTCTACTGGGATGCCTTGTTTTTCGGTGTTGATGTGAATCACGAAATCCATCAACGGTTCGCGTGTTTCGTCGAGGAAGCGAACAAACTCCTTCAATCCTTCTGTCGAGAAGAACTCTTCGTGACGTGGCTCACCCTCTTCGTTTAGGTGACGTTTGTCAGTCAAAGAAAGACGAATACCTGCATTCAAATATGCAAGGTCGCGCAGACGAGCAGCGAGAATATCCCATTTGTATTCCGATACAATAAAGATTGAAGCATCTGGCAAGAAAGTGATGGTTGTTCCCGTAGCATCTGAAGGTCCAATTTCTTTGATTTCGAATTGTGGCTTTCCGCAAGAATACTCCTGCATATAGATGGTACCGTTTCGTTTAATCTCAGCACGCAAATAGATAGACAACGCATTTACACACGACACCCCTACTCCGTGAAGACCACCCGACACTTTGTATGACCCTTTGTCAAATTTACCTCCAGCGTGAAGCACTGTCAACACCACTTCAAGAGCCGATTTGCCCTCTTTTTCGTGAAAATCGACTGGAATACCGCGACCGTCATCTACAACAGTTATCGAATTGTTCTCGTTGATAATCACATCGATGTTTTTGCAATGACCCGCCAAAGCTTCGTCAATTGAGTTATCGACTACCTCGTACACCAAATGGTGAAGACCTTTTTGTCCAATATCACCAATGTACATCGCAGGTCTTTTGCGGACTGCTTCTAAACCTTCTAAAACCTGAATACTATCGGCTGAGTAGCCACCATTTTCTTGATTCAAAATCTCTTCTGACATAAATTCTATTTATCTATCAAACTGATTATTTCTATTAAACAAAAATAGTTTTTTCTTCCTTACAAAAAAAGTAAAAAGCCAACAAATATAGCTCTTTTATTTGAAATTACAGCATAAAAAAAGAGGGGTTTACATAGTTTTTTTGCTCAAAAACGCATTTTTTTTGGGTTCTGCAACGATTAAGGTGGGTAAGTATGATTCTAATAGATTGTTTATCTTCGCTAACATTATCGCTACCGCGGGTTTTACTTTTTTTGGCGCAAAGACCTCACCCCGACCCTCTCCCAAATGGAGAGGGAGTTTTTACATTTATTTCACTGTCGAAATAACTCGTTCACTCGTTCAAAGAGTATCCTACAGTGTATGAAGAATTGTAATTGAACTCACTCACTCTACAAGATTTCGACGCTTGGTATTTGTGTTTGTCCCCGCTGGGACTATCGATTTATTATTAAAAACAAAATTAAATCACTTCCAAACCGTCCTATCGCGAAAACATCACATCCATTTAGGACGATGTTTTGCTATTTCGTGATGCACTGGGCAATCTTCGTCGTGTGCGCCAGGCAGGTACCCAATACTCATCAGAAATTCGTTGACAATTTCGCCTCCTGTGAACCGAAACGTGTGCTTAAACACCTTCACCCACTCCGTTTTGCTCTTGGGGTGGTGATGCGCTATCCACTGCGCAAAAGAACCATGCTCTGCCTGTAACTCCAAGATTGTTCGTGCGTTGGCAATGGCAGCATCCACCTTCAGTCGGTTGCGAATGATACCTGCATCGGCGAGCAGTCGTGCGCGATCGTCTTCATCGTATGCCGCTACTTTCGCCACATCGAAGTTGTCGTAAGCCCGACGAAATCCTTCCTCTTTTTTCAGGATGGTCTCCCAACTAAGCCCTGCCTGATTGATTTCTAGCACCAACCGGCAAAAGAGTTCATTGTCGTCGGCAATCGGAAAGCCGTATTGCAAATCGTGGTAGCGTTTATGAAGCGCCTTTCGCTCTTCAGTCATAGTTTCGATTGCGGTGCAGTAAGACATGGTGGAATTTGATTATATTAATGAGTAAAAATTGTGATTTCGGCCTAAATTGTTTGGGTATATTGATAAATGAAATTTCACCCCTATAATTATTATCAAAAAGGCATAAATCTAATAAAAATTTAAACCTCAAAATAAAAACGACCTACAAATAAATGTAAGTCGTTAATAATCAGCAGTCGGGGTGATACGATTCGAACGTACGACCACACGCCCCCCAGACGTGTACTCTAACCGGGCTGAGCTACACCCCGCTTTTTGCGACTGCAAATGTAGAGAATATTTTCAAAAATTTCAATAGCGGTCTCTAGAAAATCGGATTCACAATCCGAAACATTCGGCATAGAAATCGAGTGCCTCGAAAATCAGTTCTTTCGACGCTTGCTGATTAATGCATATTTCGCCAACCTCAGCCATCAGCGTAAAATTGATAATGCCCGATTCGTTTTTCTTGTCGTGCATCATCAGTTCGAAGAGGCGATCGTAGTGTTTGCACGTAAAGAAGAACGGACCGTAATTCGCCTTCACAAACGTCACCACTTGTTTCAGCTTTTCGTAAGGAAACCCGACAATTTTGTGCGACAGATAGAGTTCGCACACCATTCCCCAAGCCACCGCATATCCGTGAGGCACAGGGCGATCCTGCTCAAACGAAAGACTTTCGAACGCATGCCCAACGGTGTGTCCAAGATTGAGTGCTTTGCGGATACCGTGTTCATACGGGTCTTCGGTCACGATACGCTCCTTCACCAGCACAGAATCCCCTGCCAATTGAGTTAGCAAATCGTAATTGATTGTAGAAAAATCAAATGCAAACAGTTTGGTGAAATCGGCTTCGCTGCTCAAAATCCCGTGTTTCAGCATTTCGGCATAGCCAGAAAGAATATTTGGCAAATCGAGCGTTTTGAAGAATTCGGAATAGAGCACCACCGTATGCGAAGGCGCAAATGCCCCAATTTCGTTTTTCAGTCCGTTGAAGTTGATGCCAGTTTTGCCACCCACAGCTGCATCCACAGCACCAAGCACCGTAGTTGGAATGTTGATGTACTGAATTCCCCGCTTAAAAGTCGCAGCTGCAAATCCTCCCAAATCAGTCACCATACCGCCACCGATATTGATAAGTAACGACTTGCGTGAAGCGTCGTTTTTGCTGAGCTCAAGCCACACACTTGCCAAAGATTCAAGCGTTTTGTTGGTGTCGTCCGCTTCAATAACAATGGAACATGCATCTTTCAACTGCTCTACATTTTGAAGATGTGGTAGACACAAGGCGTTCGTAGTTTTATCCGTTAAAATAAAGAGTTTATCGAACGATATATCCGACAGAATGTGCTCGATATCGGCTCTTAAATCGCGACTGATGTGTATATTTTGTACCATAATTGTTATAGTAGAATTGCAGAATCAAAAGAGTTGCATGCTTTACCTACAAAGATTTTGCCCCAACCCCCTGAAGGGGGCTTTTACATACTACAAATTAAAAATATATTTTCAAAAATAAGCTATCGCAAGGTCCCCTTTAGGGGATTTTGGGATTAAAAAAATAAATTAAGGAAATGTCAATTTTTCTTATTTCAAATTTTAACATCGCAAAGATAGCGATTTTGGTTGAAATTGAGGAATTTTGCTGTTTTGCCTGCCACAAATTCAGTTTCTAAAGCAATCTTATCAAATAACGAAATTTTTCCTTAATTTTTCGCTAAACTTCTTTTCCATCTCTACTATTATTTGTAATTTCGCAACGCAATTCAAAAAGGACGAATAATTAACTTACAATAGCATAAAGTATTATGGCATTAAAATTTATCACAGCTGCTGAAGCAGCAACTTATGTGAAAGATGGAGACAACATCGGGTTTAGTGGTTTCACTGCTGCCGGAAGCCCAAAAGTAGTGGCAGGAGAGATTGCTAAAATCGCTGAAGCAGAACACGAAAAAGGTAATCCATTTAAGTTAGGACTCTTCACAGGTGCATCCTCTGGCGATGGGCTTGATGGAGCTCTCTCACGTGCAAACGCAGTAAGTTTTCGCACACCTTATCAGTCGAACAAAGACCTTCGTGCAGCAATCAACAGCCACGAATCGCACTACTTCGACTATCACCTTTCGCAATTGGCGCAAGATATGCGTTACGGTTTTTTGGGAAAAGTAAATGTTGCTATCATCGAAGCAGCCGATGTGTCGGAAGATGGCGAAATCGTCCTAACTACAGCTGTAGGAATTTCACCTACCGTTTGTCAGTTGGCTGACATTATTATTATTGAGTTGAACAAACACCAACCAAAAGGATTGCGCGGGTTCCATGATATTTACCTTCCATTAGACCCACCAAATCGTCGCGAAATACCTATTTACAAGCCAAGTGATCGCATAGGTTCGCCAGTTATTAAGGTGAATCCAAATAAGATAGTCGGAATCGTTGAAACAGATCTTCCAGATGGAGTAGCTGGTTTCACACCGCTTGATGAAGTGACGCTCAAATTAGGAGAAAACACAGCCAATTTCTTAGCCGCAGAAATGAAAGTCGGACGCATACCAGCAAGTTTCCTTCCTATTCAATCGGGTGTAGGTAATATTGCTAACGCTGTTTTGTTTGGACTAGGTCACAATCCTGATATCCCTGCGTTCGAAATGTACACAGAAGTAATACAAGATGCAGTGATTGATCTAATCAAAAGCGGACATTGTAAATTTGCCAGCGGTTGCTCTCTCACGCTCAGCGATCCGGTGATGAAAGAATTTTACGAAAATATCGAATATTACCGCGATAAGTTTGTGTTGCGTAACCAAGAAATCACCAACAATCCAGAAGTGGTACGTCGATTAGGATTAATCACCATCAACACAGCGCTCGAAGCAGATATTTTTGGAAACATCAACTCTACGCACGTAGTTGGAACAAAAATGATGAACGGTATCGGTGGCTCGGGAGACTTCACCCGCAACGCTTACCTTTCTATATTCGTGACTCCTTCTATTGCCAAAGGTGGCGCTATCAGCTCATTCGTACCGATGGCGGCACACGTGGATCACAACGAACACTCGGTGAAAATCATCATCACAGAACAAGGTGTTGCCGACTTACGCGGAAAATCGCCGATACAGCGTGCACATGAAATCATCGAAAACTGTGTTCACCCTGAATACAAACAATTGTTGTGGGATTACCTCGTATTAGGTCAAAAAGGACACACGCCTCAAAACCTGATGGCATGTATGGCATTCCACACGCAATTCACCAAAACAGGCGATATGCGTACCGTGGATTGGAGTGAATTCATTTAATTCATAAAATTTGAAAATAGAGCGAAATACTCCCGAACAAAAAGAGTATTTCGCTGTTTTATCTTCATACTATCAATAAAACAACTCTATTTTTGATAAATCGAAACATTTTTAATAAAATAACTTATACTTTATTCAAAAATCATAGAAAAAAGTTCGATTTAATTTGATTTTGAAATATTTTTTCTATATTTGCATCGTAAAAGAAAAGAAAATGAACGCTTTAACATCAAATATTCTACTACTAGGCATTATTATTCTACTGAGAAAATCGGTTGGAAGTGAGTTTAGTGTGTGATTATGTTTCGCGTTTGTGTTCAGAAAGCCTTTCTCACTTCAAAGTGGAAAAGGCTTTTTTGTCATTTAACCAAACTTGTACAAATTAAAACAAAACAATATGTCTGATAAATTATTTATTTTCGACACCACCTTGAGAGACGGCGAACAAGTGCCGGGCTGTCAGTTAAACACCATTGAAAAAATTCAAGTTGCCAAAGCGCTTGAAGAGTTGGGTGTGGATGTGATCGAAGCGGGATTCCCGATTTCGAGTCCTGGCGATTTTAATTCGGTGATTGAAATTTCGAAAGCTGTAACATGGCCTACTATCTGCGCATTGACCCGCGCAGTGCAAAAAGATATTGAAGTGGCAGCCGATGCGCTAAAATTCGCAAAACGCAAACGCATCCACACTGGAATCGGGACTTCGGATTATCACATCAAACACAAATTTAACTCAACTCGCGAAGAGGTGATTGAGCGCGCCGTTGCTGCTGTGAAATATGCGAAACGATTTGTGGAAGATGTGGAATTCTACGCAGAAGATGCAGGTCGTTCGGACAACGAATACCTTGCTCGCGTGGTAGAAGCGGTCATCAAAGCCGGAGCAACGGTGGTCAATATTCCCGACACAACGGGCTATTGCTTGCCACATGAATATGGCGCTAAAATCAAATACCTGGTGGATCACGTAGATGGAATTCACAATGCAATTATCTCTACGCACTGTCACAACGACTTAGGTATGGCAACTGCCAACACCATTTCGGGGGTGCTCAACGGCGCCCGTCAGGTAGAAGTGACCATCAACGGCATCGGCGAACGTGCTGGAAATACTTCACTCGAAGAGGTGGCCATGATTTTGAAGAGCCACAAAGATTTGTTGATCGACACCAACATCAACACCAAGAAAATCTACGGCATGAGCCGCATGGTTTCGAGTTTGATGAACATGCCGGTGCAACCCAACAAAGCAATTGTAGGTCGCAACGCCTTCGCTCACTCATCGGGTATTCACCAAGATGGTGTATTGAAAAACCGCGAGAGCTACGAAATCATCGACCCAAAAGATGTGGGCATCGACGAAAACTCTATCGTGTTGACTGCTCGCAGCGGTCGCGCAGCGTTGAAACACCGTCTTGAAATCTTGGGTGTAACTCTCGACAAAGAGTCATTGGATGTAGCATACGAAGATTTCTTGAAACTTGCTGATAAGAAAAAAGACATCAACGACGACGATGTGCTGATGTTGGTGGGCAAAGAACGCCAAGAACACAGCCGCATCAAACTCGAGTATTTGCAAGTGAGCTCAGGCATTGGCATCAAACCTGTTGCAAGCGTTTGCTTGAACATTGCTGGTGAGAAATTCGAAGCAGCTTCGTCAGGCAACGGCCCTGTAGATGCAGCCTTGAACGCCATCAAACAGATTCTTCGCCGTACAACAGTCGTGAAAGAGTTCCTTATTCAAGCCATGACCAAAGGCAGCGAAGATGTGGGCAAAGTGCACATGCAAGTGGAGTACGACGGTGCTGTTTACTACGGATTTGGTGCAAATACTGATATTGTTGCTGCTTCTGTAGAGGCATATATCGACGCAATTAATAAATTTGTAAAATAATCCACCGATTGTACAGACGCAATGCTTTGCGTCTCATTATTAATAAAGAATAATAAATCAACAATAAATGCTCTTAAAAGTCCCCCTTTGGGGGATAGAGGGGGCTAAAGCTTTTAATATGAAAACATTATTTGACAAAATCTGGGACGCACACGTAGTGACTTCGGTAAACGACGGCCCAACACAATTGTACATCGACAGACACTTCTGTCATGAGGTAACAAGCCCGCAAGCATTCGACGGACTTCGCAAACGTAACCTAACCGTATTACGTCCTGAGAAAACAATCTGTACGCCTGACCACAACATCCCAACAATCGATCAGGACAAACCAATTCAGGATCCAATTTCTCGTTTCCAAGTGGATACTTTGACCAAAAACGCAAACGAATTTGGTGTCACGCTTTGGGGATTGGGACACAAGAAAAACGGTGTGGTACACGTAGTTGGACCAGAAAACGGACTCACATTGCCAGGTTCTACAATCGTTTGTGGCGACAGCCACACCTCTACTCACGGTGCATTCGGCGCTATCGCGTTCGGTATCGGAACAAGTGAAGTGGAAATGGTGCTTGCATCGCAATGTATCCTCCAGCCTCGTCCAAAAACGATGCGCATCAACATCGAAGGCGAATTGGGAGATAAGGTAACTGCGAAAGATTTGGCACTTTATATCATCGCGCAACAAACGACTGGTGGCGCTACAGGTTATTTCGTAGAATACGCAGGTGCTGCTATTCGTGCCTTGAGCATGGAAGAACGCATGACGGTTTGTAACCTCAGTATCGAAATGGGTGCTCGTGGTGGACTGATTGCTCCTGACGAAACAACTTTCACCTACGTAGAAGGTCGCGAATTCGCACCAAAAGGCGAAGAGTGGGACAAAGCATTGGCTTATTGGAAAACATTGAAAACCGACGAAGGTGCAAAATTCGACAAAGAGGTGACTTACCAAGCGGCAGACATTCAGCCAATGGTGACTTACGGTACCAATCCAGGTATGGGAATGGGCATCAACCAAAGCATCCCAACGCTCGAAAGCATCGACGAAGCGGGTAAAATCTCGTACAAAAAATCGTTAGACTACATGGGCTTCGCAGCCGGTGAGAAAATCGAAGGCAAAGCAATTGATTACGTATTCCTCGGAAGCTGTACCAACGGTCGCATCGAAGATTTCCGCGCATTCGCTAGCTTCGTAAAAGGCAAGAAAAAAGCAGAAAACGTGATAGCATGGTTAGTACCTGGCTCTTGGGGCGTTGAAAAACAAATCCGCGAAGAAGGTTTGGATAAAATCCTTACAGAAGCAGGATTTGCACTTCGTCAACCAGGTTGCTCGGCTTGTCTGGCAATGAACGACGACAAAGTTCCTGCAGGCAAATACGCTGTGTCAACCTCTAACCGTAACTTCGAAGGTCGTCAAGGGCCGGGAGCTCGCACCATCCTTGCCGGTCCACTCGTAGCAGCAGCGGCAGCGGTAACGGGTAAGATTACGGATCCGAGAACAATTTAAAACCTCCCCAACCCCTCCGAAGGAGGGGCTTAAAGATACAAACTACAATAATTCAAATTATAAAATAATCCCGACAACCGAGTCTCCTCCCCTTGGGGGAGGTCGGGTGGGGTCTTAGATTATGGAAAAATTCACAACATTAACATCGACTTGCATTCCTCTTCCGATAGAGAACGTCGATACAGATCAAATTATCCCGGCTCGCTTTTTGAAAGCGACTACTCGCGAAGGTTTCGGCGACAACCTGTTTGCCGACTGGCGCTACGATAAAGCAGGAAATCCAATTCCTTCGTTCATCCTCAACAACCCTACCTTTAGTGGTCAGGTGTTGGTAGCAGGTAAAAACTTCGGTAGCGGATCGAGCCGCGAGCACGCTGCTTGGGCGATTGCAGGTTACGGACTGAAAGTAGTAGTTTCGAGCTTTTTCGCAGATATTTTTAAAGGAAATGCGTTGAACAATGGTGTTTTGCCCGTTGTTGTAAGCGAAGGATTTCTGGCAGAATTGTTTGCGTCGATGGAAGCAGATCCAAAAACGACCGTTACCGTCAACCTCGAAGCTCAAACCATCGTGAACAATGCCAACGGCAAACAAGAGTCGTTCGACATTAATTCATACAAAAAAGGTTGCATGCTGAACGGTTTCGACGACATCGACTTTTTGCTCAGCAACAAAGACAAAATCGAAGCTTGGGAAGTGAAATAAATCAATGTGCCAATGCGACTAATATGCCAATTAGGCAACAAAAATTGACGCATTCAAGAATTGGCACATTGGCAAATTAAACAATTAGCAAATTAGCTAAATCATGAAAATAGAGATAATGGACACCACCCTGCGAGATGGTGAACAGACCTCAGGGGTCTCGTTTGCAGCGCAGGAAAAACTAAGCATCGCCCGACTACTCCTCGAAGAGTTGAAGGTAGATCGCATCGAAATTGCATCGGCACGCGTGTCGGAAGGTGAATACCAAGCCGTTTCGCGAGTGATTGAGTGGGCAACCAAGCGTGGTTTTCTCGATAAAATCGAGGTGCTAGGCTTTGTAGATGGTGGCGTCTCTATTCAATGGTTGAAAGATGCGGGCTGCCGTGTGCTCAATCTGCTTTGCAAAGGCTCGTTGAACCATTGTGAGCATCAGCTACGCAAAACGCCACAGGAGCACTTGAAAGACATTCAAGCAACCATCGCTCTAGCTAACAAAAATGATATTGATGTAAACATCTATCTCGAAGATTGGTCGAACGGGATGATCAATTCGCCAGAATACGTTTTCGAATTGATGGATACACTCCAACACGTTGCGTTAAAACGCGTGATGCTTCCTGATACACTGGGAATTTTGAATCCGTATAACACGTTTGACTTCTGTCGAACGATGATTAAACGCTATCCGAACGTTCATTTCGATTTTCATGCACACAACGATTACGACTTGGCAACTGCCAACGTATTTTCGGCGGTGAAAGCAGGTGTGAAAGGAATCCACGTAACTGTAAATGGACTTGGTGAGCGTGCAGGTAACGCACCAATTTCGAGCGTAATTCCAGTTCTTCATGACCAACTCGGTGTAGAAACCAATATCAACGAGCAGAGTGTGAACAATGTTAGTCGCATCGTTGAGTCGTATGCAGGTGTTCGAATTCCCTCGAACAAACCAGTCATCGGAGCCAACGTATTTACCCAATGCGCTGGTATACACGCCGATGGTGATAGCAAGAACAACCTCTATTTCAACGAGTTACTTCCAGAGCGATTTGGTCGTACGCGTGAATATGCATTAGGAAAAACATCGGGCAAAGCCAACATCCGGAAAAATCTTCAAGAACTTGGCATTGATCTCGACGAAGAGTCTATCCGCAAAGTGACTGAACGAATCATCGAACTAGGCGATAAGAAAGAGATTGTCACCCCCGAGGATTTGCCTTACATCATCTCCGATGTATTAAAGCAAGATGTACTTGAGAACAAGATTCAGATTCTTAATTATTCGCTCTCGTTGACACAAGGCTTAAAACCAATCGCTTCGTTGTTGATTGAGATAAACGGTCAGAAATACGAATCAGCGGCTAGAGGTGATGGGCAGTACGATGCTTTTGTCAAAGCATTGCGAAAAATCTACAAAGATCAACTTCACCGCGATTTCCCAATGTTGACAAACTATTCTGTGAGCATTCCTCCAGGAGGACGAACTGATGCTTTGGTACAAACCATGATAACATGGGAGTATCACGAACAAGAGTTTAAGACGCGTGGTCTAGACGGCGACCAAACTGAAGCTGCAATAAAGGCAACAATCAAGATGCTGAATAAAATTGAGAAGATGTAATTCTCATAAAATCACAAAAAAGTAAAGATGCCAAAAATTATTTTTGGCATCTTTACTTTTAATTATATTCAATTTCGAAGACATTCTACAGCTGTATAATCGATAATTTATATCGGAATTGATAGTCTTTGTTTTTGTATTGATATGGGTCGAGTGGAAGCGCCCCCACGAGTTAGTGCCCCCTAGTCCTCTTTGAATAAGGTCTAAGTTCAACACAACATCCTTACGAGGATAAAGATTATTCGTGTGCCTAAACTTCTTTGTAAACCCTGGATCAAAATCTTCTGAGGCATAGTTCAAGACCGTTACGCCTAATGGCTGTAGACCTTCTACTTTGAGCCCATAACACTACTCGTCGGTTAGCGTCAACCAACGTACATCGGGTTTATTCCCATTCTCTTGAGGGCGAATTTATGGCACATATTGGCCTTTTACTTTGCTTTGATAAATTTCAAGCATCGAACCATCTTTTCGATCTACATAATTTTCAATCGATATCTATAGCTATCATATTGTAACCCGCGTTTTGCCAATGCTATAGACGTAAATCCCACTGTCGAAACCTGACAAACGCCAAAAGTCTTGATCTTAAAAATACGAACCGTCGCTCCAACGGTAGGCTTCGATGGCAATTTTGTTTTGTCCGCTCTTCACAAATGGGGTTATATCAAACTCAGCAGGATTCTTTGTTCCTTCGCAATACCCCACTTTTTGACCATTAACCCAAATATACATTGCGGCTACTCCAGCTTCGAAATGCAGAAATGTTTTGCGTTTTTGCCACTCGGTTGTAAGCTCAAACTCTTTGATGTACGATCCTACAGGATTGTCTTTGTGATTTATGAATGGGGGATTCTTTTCGAATGGATATTCAATGTTCGTATAAATTGGGGTGCCATAACCCAACAGCTCCCAATTACCTGGCACGTCGATGTATTTCCATTTACTGTCATCGAACCCATTTTTATAAAAATCAATTGGTCGGTCGGCCGGCTTTCCTACCCAATTAAACCTCCATTTGCCTTATAATGAGATATAGTATGGCGATTTAGAATAATCATCAGCTATTGCAGTACCTCTATCCGCATAATTCATAAAAGTGGATCGTGCGGGCAACCGATTGATTTGAAAGATGGTCGGATTTTCCCAATCATTGGCAGTTTGAGCAATGGTAGTTGAGCTTACAAAAAGGCTTAACAATAGGGTAAGCAAAAGTGAAGAAGACTTTATCATGTTTTCAATTTTACCTGTTATTTTACAACCCAATTATCTGTTCGAAAGGAGGGTACTGGCAAACCCAATGTATTGTATAAATAACCTTCAGTGCGTGGAAAATTTGAAAACGCGTACCTTACAGCAATGATATGCTTCACTCGATCTGATGTCACTCTCAGTTGTCCTTTGCTAATAATTTTTGCTGTAGCAGGATAAAACACACTATCGCTACCAGCTGCTACAACGCAATTTATTGTTTTGCCAAACGTAGTGAGACCTTGAGAAGCATTCTCGAATTGAATAGTGGCCACGCTGTCTTTCAAAACCACATTTTTGTACTCCGGTGTTTTATAAGGAAGCCCCTCAAACTGATAAGTCTCTGCCAAAGCATACGCCGCTAAACGTTTTCCAACAGTTACTTTTTCAGAAGGATGTATCGATGTTTCGTTTCCGAGATCAATTGTAGAAGCCATTCCCGAATTTTTGATCATCGATAATGCCTTCACTTGTTGTTCCCTCAACAACTGCGAATTACCTCTATTGACATATGCAAAAGGCGTGATTTGTACATAATAAAATGGGAAATCCCCTGAATCGAATTTGTTTCGCCAATTGCTTACCATGCTATTCAGCATATCTGCATATTGATTATAATTCGTAACATTAGATTCACCTTGATACCAAATAGCGCCTTTTATTTTATAATTTAGAATTGGAGAGATCATTCCATTATAGAGAGCCGATGCACGTTGATTTGGTGTGGTTTTAGGAGTTGATGTTTCAGCCAAAGCTTCAGGGTAATTTGATAAAGTCTCCTTATCCATCCAAGCCTCCACTCTTGAACCACCCCAATTGGTAGAAATCATACCTATAGGAATATTCAACCCTTGAAAGAGCTGTTTGGCATAAAGATACCCAACTGCGCTGAATTTAGCCACGCTTTTAGCATTAGCGATCGACCACTTTCCGCGGCAAGTATCTTGTGGTGTATCAATAGAAAGAAGTCCAACAGTAAAAAGTCTAATCTTGTCATTATTGGCATTCATTAATAGATCAAACGAGCCATTAATAGGTTGGTCTGTAAATCCTTCAACCGGCATTTGCATATTTGATTGACCGGAGCAAATCCATACCTCTCCAAACAAAATATTGGTAATCTTGACAGATTCTTTGCCCGCTTTAAAAGTCATTTCGTAAGGACCTCCAGCTTTGCCAGTTTTAACTTTTACCAACCAATGACCATTTTCATTTGAAGTAGTTTTAATGCGTGTTTTTGTCCAACTGGCTAGAATAGTAACTGTTTCATTAGGATTTGCAGTTCCCCATAATTTCACTTCGCTATTGCGTTGAAGAACCATGTTATCTCCCAAGATTGAAGCGACTCTTAATTCCGCATTAATGCAGATATTGGAAAATACGAGGAGTAGAATTAATAGATTTGTTTTGTTTTTCATGTGTAATTTATTGTTTATTATGGTCTTATAAAACTTGTAGGTCAAACTTTCTGTTGCTTTGGTAAAGCTGGCAAAAATGCTTGGCACAAATATTCTCTGATTTTAAGTGATCTATCAACCTATTCTGAAGATTGAAATCGCCATTTTCAATCTTTGGTGATTTGACTACCCCACCAGTCTTTATTTGGCTTAAAATCAGGAGATAGCATAGATTTTCTTTCATTCTCGAGTCGTGGCCAAAGTTTGTTTTCTACACTTTTCCGATACTCTTTGTCGCCTTCCGCATTGTATTTTGGATCTTTCTCAGGGAATTTAGCACCTACGCTTTTCAGATAATCAAACAACTCTTTGCGCAAACGACTTACTACATCTGAATTACTAGAAGCAACGTCTGTTTTTTCAGACCTATCTGTTTTCAAATTGTAAAGCTCTTCATGATCATCCTCGTAATAATGTATTAATTTCCAGTCGCCTCTGCGAATAATAGAACTTGGATCACCTCCTTGATTTCCATAATGAGGATAATGCCAAATGAGTGCTCTTTCAGGGATTTCCTTTCCCTTCAACAGAGGCAATAGACTTACGCCATCACTGTGTTGCTCTGGTTTTAGAGGAAGACCAGCCAAATCGAGTATCGTCGGATAGAAATCAGTTCCTGTCACCGGAGTATCGCTTTTTTTACCAGACAATTTCATCCAAGGTACCGAAATAAAATAGGGTTCACGTATTCCACCTTCCCATTGGTAACCTTTACCGCCACGAAGAGGTGCATTATTTGTAGAGTAATTATCGCCCGATGTGACACCGCCATTGTCGCTTGTGAAAATAACAATCGTATTTTTATCTAGTCCTAACTTTTTGAGGTTTTGCATCACAACACCCACAGCATCGTCCATAGATTCTACCAAACCGCCGTAAACAGGGTTGTCTTGATGCAACCGATAAGGTAGGTTTCTCTCCATTGCAAATCCTTTATCTGAAATACCCATTTTTTGAGCTTTTAACCGATATTTCGCCCATTTTTCTTTAGTAGTCTGAATTGGTCCGTGAACAGCGTAAAATGAAAGATAAGCCAAAAATGGTTTTTCGCGGTTTTCTTGCATAAATTTTATTGTTTCTTTAGCTAACCGCATTTCCAAATTTTCGCCATCAGGTCCATCCGAAAGATTTGGGTTTTCGTAAGGAGAAAAATATCCGCCTTTGGGCCCACCTACTTCCCAACCTCCTTTGTTGATGTCAAATCCATGGTCTTCGGGCCACGAGCCCTTTTCACCCAAATGCCATTTGCCTGCAAAGAAAGTTTTATACCCAGCTTCTTTCAAAGCTTCCGGGAGAGTAATATATTCTTTGGATAAATTGTCAGCGTATTCAGCGGGTAATATTATGGAATAACGACCCATTGAACGCCAGGCAACTCCTGATTTTTCTCCAATCCAATTGGTAATACCATGCCTAGCGGGGAATTTCCCTGTAAGTATGCTTGCACGCGACGGGCTGCTCACCTGACATGCAGCATAGCCATTTGAAAAAACCATTCCACTTTTGGCTATTTTGTCGATGTTGGGTGTTTCGTAATACTTGCTACCCATACAACTCAAATCCGTATAACCTAAATCATCTGCCAAAATGAAAAGAATATTGACTTGCTTTGATTGAGCAGTTGAAATCACAGTTGGCAATCCTGCGATTAAAAAAGGGGTCACTTTTTTTATAAAAGACATAATGCTTTTTTTAGATTATTCTTCTCTGTATCAGTTCAATGTATTTCTTCCTTGAAGTTCAATTTACTTCTCTGATTTCTTCACTTTTTCAAGTAAATCTTTAAGCTCAACGACCTTATCAGGATATTGGGAAGCTATATTATTTTTTTCTCCTGGATCAGTTTTTAGATTATAAAGCTGAACTTTAGGATTATTCGCTAATTCTGTTTTTGTATCCTTATTGAAGGAAGAATAATTGCTTGGTGCAATGTATTTCCAACCATCTACAACAATCGCTAAATTGTTATTTATATTTTGCTCAACAATATACTCTCTGTTTGCTTTACTTTTGCCAAGCAATGTTTTCAATTTATTAAAACTATCAGGAGCTTCATCAGCTCGTAGTTTTGCATTTATCAGCGATGCAAATGAAGCGTACCAATCTACATGACACGTAGCAGCGCTTGAAACAGCAGGAGCGAAGTGACCTGTCCATCGGACGATTTGTGGCACGCGGGTTCCAGCCTCAAAATTACTGTATTTCCCTCCTCTAAATGGGCCCCAAGGTTTGTGGCTTCCTAATAATTCGACCGCCTTGTCTTGGTATCCATCGTCTACCACTGGACCATTGTCGCTCGAGAGAAGAATAAGTGTATTGTTGTCAAGTTTCAATTTTTTCAGTTTTGCAATCACTTCACCGACAATCCAATCGAACTCAAGAATTGCATCACCTCTGGCACCCATACCACTTTTACCTACGAATCGTGGATGAGGAAGGCGAGGTACGTGCACATCTTGTGTCGCAAAATAGAGAAAGAATGGGTGATTTTGATTCTGGTCAATAAAAGAAAGCGCTTTTGCAGTTATGCTATCACCGATATTCTCATCTACCCACAAGGCTGATTTTCCACCTTTCATATATCCGATACGAGAAATCCCATTGACAATACTTTGATTGTGTGTATGAGATGGCAACATTCGAAGCAATTCAGGATTATCTTTCCCAGTAGGTTCACCAGGGAAATTTTGGGTGTAGCTTACTTGAATAGGATCTTTAGGGTCAAGCTTACAAACCTTGCCATTTTCCATAAAAACGCAGGGTGTTCTATCGCCAGTTGCAGCCATTATATAGGAATAATCAAACCCCAACTCTTGCGGTCCTGGGCTTACGTGTCCATTCCAATCTTGTGCTGATGTAGTTTCTCCCAAACCTAAGTGCCATTTGCCAACCACTGCAGTTTTGTAACCCGATTGCTGCATCATTTTTGGTAAAGTATATCGTTCAGGTTTAATGATAGTAGCAGCATCACCTGCGGCAATACCTGTACCTGGTCTGCGCCAAGCATATTCTCCCGTTAACAATGAATAGCGCGATGGTGTACTTGTAGAAGCCGTACAATGGGCATCAGTAAATCGAATTCCTTCGGATGCTAATTTGTCAATATTGGGAGTTTTGATAGCGGAATAGCCATAACAACTCACGTCGCCATACCCTAAATCGTCAGCATAAATGATGACAATATTTGGTTTAGTTTCTTTCTTATCTTTTGCATTTCCCGCAGATAAAGCGAAAGGCAAAATCGAAAGGCTTGTGTAGGATAAAATTGTTCGTTTTTTCATTACAAATCTTGATGAGAGTAATTAAAGCTTTTTGAAATCAATCACATTAAATTCATAAATCGAAGGCGGCGCAGTTGCTTTTGTCACCTTCATCCTGATTTTTGATGTTTGGTAGGATACTGGGAAGCGAATCACTTTGCAATCACCCATAGGTCGATTGTCCGTATAAATAGTTTGCCATTGATTGTTTTTCCAAATGTCAATATTATAAGACTGAATGCGATTGAATCTGTAATTCGAGAAAATGTCATTTTTTTCCGTAGATTTCTTCACATCTTGATATTCGAAGATGGCGATTTTGTTAAACTTATCCGAACTATTCAGGTTGATGATCAACTCTGGTAAGGTGTCTGCAGATGCCCAGCGTGTTTCCATACCTCCATCGACTGCGAATTGCGAACCAAACTGTGCTATTTTGTCCCCAAGTACAGAAGTAGCAGAGGTAGCTGCTTTCAGCGATATGAATCGTCCATTTTTGGGCAATGGCTTATTTTTTTGAATGCCAATTCGTTTACCCAATGCAATTACGGCATTTGCTTCATTCTCTCTTATTCTTCCTGTATTGTCAGGTGGGACATTCACTACCAACATGTTGTCGTTGTCGGTACACCAATAAAAGAGCTCTTCCATTTCATCTAAATCACGCACCAAACCTGGGGTTGATTTCTGAAACCAAGTCCACTGGCGGCTTAAACATAAGGTATGTTCGTAAGGTAAATAGTACGATTTTTCGTTGTGTAAATATTGTTTTTTGTCGAATTTATTAGCAATCTTGGGGTCCCAAAGTCGGAAATCGCTTGGAAAATAATGGAAAAAGTATTTGTTATCCACAGTCATCGAATCTGGTTGTGTAAAATTGCGCTTTCCCTCCACATTCACAATGGTGTGATTAACCGAAACGGCGCAATAAGGTTGGAGTTTTTTCACCAAACTGTAGACTTGATCAATTCCCCAATCTCCTGGTTTACGCTGCCATCCTCCATCGAGCCACAATTCGCAAATCGAGCCATAATTTGTGAACAGTTCGGTTAGCTGATTCTTCATAAACTCAACATATTTTTGTTGGTCTTTGTCTTTAAAACTGACTTCGTGCCTGTCCCACAAGGAGTAATAAACTGCAAATTCCAATCCGTATTTCTTACACGCCTTTGAAACCTCAGCGACAATATCTGTTTTCACCTTTGTAGAAGCCACATCGTATTCGGTATATTTGCTATCCCATAAGCAAAAGCCGTCGTGATGTTTGGTAATGAGCAAAACATAGCGAAATCCGGCATCACGCGCTACTCGCACCCATTGGTCGCAATCTAATTGTGTCGGATTGTATTTATCTACTGGAACAGTACCATCAGACCATTCATCTCCCGAGAAAGTATTGATACCAAAGTGCATAAACATGCCATACGCACGCTTTATTTGCAACTGTTGTGTTTTATTCGGCTTGTCGGATGGAGAAATTTCCTGAGCAGAAGCTACTTTAGCCGAGAGGCAGATAACGATAAAAACTAAAGTTTTAAATTTAATGGATAGCGACTTAAATTTAATGTACATCTTAGGAGAATTAATAGATTAGTAAACTGATATTTTTTCAGGGCGGAAGCCACTGGAAGAAAGGATATATATTCCTGAAGGGATTCCAGCCAAAATCGTATTTGCATTTGACGAAATCAGCTTCAAGCAAACTCCATGAAGATTGTACAATTTCACAGGATTTACCACTTCGGTTTTGACAAATATCTGATTGGTTGTCGAATTATATTGATATTGTAATCGGTTATTCTTTTCAATCATACTCGTAATCAATGGAGTTTCATTCATTCGCGATTGCAGATTGTTGTTGTAATAATTTACATAATTCTCTGGAATAGAAGGTGTTGAAACCTGATTTAAATAAATCGTGCCTGTTGAGGTAAGATTCCCATTAGCATCCAAATAATTGCCTGTTGAACTTGAAGGTTGAAAATAGGCATATCGCTCCACGTAGGGTGTGGATTCTAACCACGGTAATGCAAGCTGTAAAAACCCATCCTGAATAGCGGTGGAACGAGCTGGATTTGCGTTGAATTCATCAATCCAGATCGGCATTTTATAATAGTTATAACAGGCTACAACTCTGTTTTTGAAGCGCGTAAAAATGCTGTTGGCGTCCGAAGTTGAATTTAATCCTTCCCAGTCGTACCAATGCATTCCAATTACATCCATACGCGTACCAGCGGGAACCAGAATCGTATTCACAGTCTTTAGCCAAGCATTTTCTTCGTGTTCACGGCAGGAGGGAGAGACGATGCGTAGTCCGGTTTTCATACTGTATCTATGCCAAAGTGCAGCTGTATCTGGTACACATAACGACCCCCATTGACCCGATTGACCATTACAGTCATCAGCTTCGTTGAAACTCATTATGTGAGTTATTTTCTTTTTATTGATTAGGCTGTTTTGTTCTGCAGGTGTATCTAATCCGGTTTTTCCCCAACACATGGTTGCGTACTCTTCATCCATTAAACTCGAGTTAGAAAGACCCCAATCGTAAAACCACGAAACTTTTGGATTGGCAATATATTTACCTGTTCCTTTTTTGTTTACCCAAATCCAAGGAACAACACGTATAAACGAAATTTGACCGGACAAAGCAGGTGGTAGAGCGTTTACGACTAGATCCGATTCTGACGCTATATACACTTTACTCATCCCGGTTCCATCGTCTCCTACTGACAAGGTGGCCATGTACCCTTTTTTCAGTTTGAAAGAAACAATACCATTATTCAGATTCGATGGTATGCTATTGCCCGAAAAAATTGTTTGAACGGGAATATCTGCATACGTGCCGTTTAAATTCGAAGCATCAAAGACTCGCAACGGAGCAAGTGATGAGGTGTACGCAGACATAGCACAACCATTATAATATTGACTTAGGCGACCATTTGTCATGTCAACCAACGCACTACCATTTACTTTCACACGCGAGACATACGAACTAAGAGCTGTACTTGCATTCAAATTAGATGCAAAAATCCACGCATCGTTGGATGCAATATTAATTGTTGAGGTAGAATTAAACGGATTCGTTGACAAGAGGTATAATCGAGAATCACCCGTTATTGAAGTCGTTGCATTATTGATAAAGTCGGCAGAAACCAACGCACTGTCAATTGTCAGGGTATTAGTTGCTTTAGCCATATCAATTCCTTTACCCGCAGCCATTTTCAGAGTGGACTTTCGTATAATCAGATTGCCTGTTCCAAATAGAATATCGCTTGAAATCCCTGAACTGCTGCCAATTACTCCTGTTGCATTTTGAATAAGCAGTGCTGCATTGATGGCGACGCCGGGGTTTATTGTTCCAGCCGTAGGGGCGTTACCAGTGGCAGTATTTCTCCAATTCACTTCGTTGAAGAACGACAAATCACCTGCAGCTCCTGTCCAAACAAGGTTTTGAGCATTTCCTATAATGATAGAACTAAACGATATAATAATAAACAGAAAAAGCTTAAAAGACACGCATTTCATAATAATTACTTGATTTTAGCATTTTTCAGTTTGATTATCTATTGCCAATTGAATTAACACAGACGTTGCCGCAAGTTTCATCTTCATTGATCGACGCCAATGAAATCACATATGAGCTTCAATGGCCAAAAAAGCCATATTTAAGCATAAAAGTTTATGTTTTGGTTTTATTTCAAGTTTTATTTCTTGATCAATTTCAAAGGAGTATATCCATCGCATTTAAGAATATAAAAGCCAGAAGATAGTTGGTTCGTTTTAATGCTATTACCTGTGTAAATGCATTGTAATACTAACTTACCACGTATATCGTACAGACTAACCAATTTGCCTTCTTCAACTCCCGCTAACTGAAATTCGGAGCGTACAGGATTTGGGAAAATGCGAACCAGAGAACTTGATACAATTGGAACGGCCAAAGGATCGTTTACGATAACAGTATACTCTTTGTATGTAGTACGAGAAATATAATCACGACCACGTGCTTGTATGCGGTAACTTCCAGGTTTGGTGTACGTAATCTGATCTTGATAATTCGTTGACACCAAAGTATCAGTTCCTTGAAACATATACCAGCGATAGAATGCATCGTTGTTTTCGAGTGTTTTTTTGGCGCCCATCAGATTTACAGTCAAAGGAGCATTTCCACTTAAAGGGCCCACACTCATGTCAAATACCCCTAATGTAGGATCTGCACCTGCAATTGGCTCCCATTGAGCTGACTTGTTTAGGGTAATGTCGGACGATGACAATGAAGTTAACAGTGTACCTACGGTTATATTATTTCCCATTGGATTAATATATTTGCCTGATGCGACATTTTTCAGCGCGAAATAATTGGTTCCGGTTATGGCAACCATTTCCCACAGTTGATTGTCGCTTTGACTCTCAACTTCCACCACAACTGAATCATTGCGTACACTCAGCGTCAAAGAGTTGCTGTTCACTTTCAATTTATAGATATTTCCGCTCTTTTTGGTCATGAAAAACACTTCATTTGTCGGAGCAGTAGTAGTGCTTATACCTCCCATAAAGGCAGTATTTATTTTACCTGCTGTAGTTGAAATTTGTATTCTTCTGCGATTAGTACCATCGGTATTGCGCGAAACAAAACTAAAGTAGTGCATATCGTAGGTCACCGTATTAGCAAGAGCTGCTGCAGTTTGTTTAGCTTTTGATATTTTAGTTCTGTAAATCAATGGATTTCCTCTGCTCGGCAAACTTTCAAATTCTCTATAAAAAATACCTCTAGCAGACAGTGTTGTACTCGAAGTACCACCCACAGCCGCAGCATCATACTTTTCAAACGAATAGCAAAGTGTATCGACCATATTCACAGGATTACTCCATGCAAAAAGAGCATAACGTTCTATAAATGGCGCAGCATTCATTTTGGTTACAAAATCTTTTTGACCATTATATAAACTTAGCATACTTTCGTTAGCCGTTACGTTCCACGATGCTCCATAATTAAATTCCGTAATCCAGAGAGGGATTTTATACTTATCGTACAAGGGTTTATATATCGTATTTACATAGTTATCGCCCGTGCGCTTCTCGTAGGAGTGTAAACACATGTAGTCGACACGATAACCCAGAGCCAAAGCTCTGTCCATAAACTTGTATAGCGAATCAACTCTAACAAAAGCTGGTGATCCTAAACGCAAACCTGTCACCATTAATTTCGGCCAATTACTTAAACATTGTGTAATCGACATATTTGCCTGTCCAGTTCCATCGGGTTCGTTGAACCCTAGTTCATTCGTAACGTCTGGTTTTGTTCTAAGTGAGACAGCATTGTCATCTAGCCCCCAAGTGCCCCATTGCATTGGCACATATTCCTTCTCTATTGTTGATGATAAATTTGCGCCCCAGTTGTAGAGCCAACCTGTATTGAAATCAGGGAAATTTCCGCCAATACCTTTTTTTGAAATCCAACGCCAAGGCGCAACACGCACAAACATTACGGTATCATTTTTACCATTGATTTTACCGTTTACAACGATGTCGCTGTCTTCGGCTATATAGATTTTACAGGGCCCTGTACCATCCTGGTTCTGAGCAATGGTAGCCATGTAACCTTTCTTCAGAAACATTGAAGCGGCTTTATTCGTACTGTTTGCTCCAATGTTCGTTCCGGTACTATAGCTAACGCGGAAATACTTACTAACACCTGTCAGGTTTAGACCCGAATAGAGATACATAGCTTTATAAGATGCATTCTGAGGGATTACCACTGTCCCACCGTAATACTGAACAACGCGAACATTGCTACTAACAATCGCTGCAATACCATCGAGTGTAATTTGAGCTGAATATTTATCAACAACCTGCTGAGGAGTAAGTGAATGAAAATATAGCCAAGCATTTTGTCCTACAAAATTGATTTTAGTGCCTGCTCCAAGTGCATCACTTTCATACAAATGAAGTTGTGAATTGCCGCTGAGTGTTATAAGTGGAGCAGTTACTTTTCCAGTCAGAACAATAGAGCTGTCTAGGGTAATAGATGTGGCAGAATTAAAACCGGAAACTGTTACATAGTCAGTTTTTACATTTGCTTTCTTAAAGGTAATTTTACCAGTCCCAGCATCAAACAAGCCTTTTACCTCTTGATCGGTACCAATAGTTGCCTTAGAGCCAAAATACACATCTCTGTTTATTGCTACAGATGATGAAATAGCCGTTGTTAGAGCATTTCCTGTAGCTTCGTCGAGCCAGTTTGATGAATTAAATATGGATATTTTATCAATATTCCCTGTCCAACTAATTTGTTGTGCCGATAAAAATCCAACGGCTAAACAACAAAACAAAATAAGCATTCTTGATTTTAAATTCATTTTATTGAAATATTAGTTTTTTGGTAATCTTTTTATTGTTCTCAGTAATAAGTTGCAGTAAGTAGCACCCTTTCATATTTTTTAATTGGATATTCTGACTATTTCTGTTTCGAACATCCATTAGCACCAGTTCTGAACCTTGCAAATTTATAATTTTTAGTGAAGTGTATCTATTTCCAAGAAAATCAACTGTTAGATTGCCATTTGCTGGATTTTGATAATACTTGAAATTATTGACATTCATTTTTGATATCCCAAAACCAGAAGTATTTTTTGCAACAGTTACATTCACAGTTTGCGTCAAAGTTTTTCCATTTCTATTTATAACCAATCGAATAGGCGCTGACCCTTCCTTTAGTGCCATCATGTTCCCCCTGTTATCAATTTGCACTATATTTCGGTCATCACTCACAATCAAAGTGTTCGTATTTGACAATTCAAGCGCTTTATTATTAGACATCAATGCAGATAATGAATATGACCCACTTTCAGAAACTACCAATGCCGTTTTTGGAATGGATAGATTCACGCTAGATAAGTTTATACCCCGAACTATTACAGTATCCTTCAACGTGACACCCAATACGGTAACCGTTAAAACGACCTTTCCTTCGCCAACTGCTTTTGGGATTATTGTTCCAAATGCATTCAAATCAACAACCGTGGGTGTTAAATTACTATACTTGATTTCAACATATTTATTATCAGGAGCCATCCCGTCATTCATCAATAATTGGAGGGAAGTTCCAGTGGCCTCATTTACTTCAACTTCTGAAGCATAAGAAGTGAAGTTGAGTGTGGTGAATTTATACTCTAATACGTCAATATCTATTGTGTCTTTCAAGATTACGTCACTTAGTTGAACCACCGTTTCAATTTTGGTTTTTCCGACCGAAAGACCTGTAACTAAGCCCGATGTGCTAACAGAAACCACTGGATTACCTAAAATATTATACGTAATTTGGGCAATGCTCATATCAGCAACCGTATTGTCTGATAGTTTTCCTGTGATTGTAATTTGCGTATTTAAGTGCTCTTTTATTGATGATTTGTCGGCTAAGGCTTGAATAGAAGCAAGTTTTACAGTTGTATTTGTTATTTTACTATTCGCAAAAACCGTCATTGCTTTATTCAGAAAGTAATAAGTTGTATCAATACCTAAATAATCCGGTTTGCTTGATAGTATTAGATCTGTTTTGAAAATCACAGAATTGAATTTATCAACTGCAAATTGAGGATATTGATTCAACCCAGCACCCACAACAGCTGCTGAAACACTATTTTGGGCTTGCAATAGCATTGATTTTAAACTGCTAAGATTCGTTGGTATAGCTGCATCAGGCGAATATGCAATATAAGATGTGGTGAAATCTGCCGCATTCGTAGTTGATAGTTTCCCAAATTGCAAATAGGGTAAGCCTTCCAACTGAGTCAATTCAAAATCATCGAAATAGATAGCGTATTGATCAGAAACCGACCAACCATTGTGATAATTAAGCTGTGCTTCATTGCAATCTGGCCCAGTTGTAAATTCCGCAGTTTTTTGAACATAAGCAGCTGTATTGTTGACTGTTAAATCAGCAACTTTTACACCAGAAACCCAAATGCCACCATCCATTTTAGATAGGCCATTATAATTGGATAATATTTTGAGCTTAACCCAAAAAGTGAGTCTGTAAGTTGAATTTGGTTGAACTTTTATTTTTCCTAGAAAACGACCATTCCAACCGTTATTCCAAACCATCGCACATTTTCCTGAGTGAATATTCGCTGCAGCTGTTTCAATAATTCGGGTTGCATAACTATCACCACCCCACATTGCATTTATTGTATTAGACTCGAAGCCTGTATCAGGAATTACATCAGTTCGCACAGTACTTACCGTTCCCACTTGAGTGCTATCTTTAAATATTGTAGCTGTAGCCCCTTGTGCATACAATCTGTAATTGGCAAATTTTGTATTATCGATATTTTTTATCAACGTGTCATTGGTCACAGAATTTACAATTGCATTAGAGAGCACCGTTAAATTAATTCTGTTACCTGTTTTAGTCCGGATATCGATTCCTAAACCTGATTTTGGGGATTTCACCGCTGTCCTCACCTCACCAGAGTAATAGTTTGTAATTCCATTAAAATCCGCACTTGATAATTTATATCCATAAACGCCACCTGCAGCAGCTGTTACAATATTAAAACCTGTAGGTAAAACTGAAGACTGTGAATTTTCGCCTGTCACAAAGAATTTTGTCCAAGTGGGAGTAGCATATATTGGATTGATGTTTCCATCATAAATCTTATTTCCAAATAACGACGACACGACTACAGCCGAAGAACTTCTGAAACTAGTCTGCGCCGAGGCCAGAACAGCTACAACAGAAACAATAAGCAGCAAATGTGTTTTAATATTGGACATAATAATTTATCAATTAAGCATTTAAATATTTTTCAGAAAGCAGATCAAGTCATCTAAATCTACTTCATTCTAAATGGTGTAACTGGATAATTATCGGTTGAGTACAAATTGGGAACTGCATAGTTTTTCCAAAAATACCGTGTTTTAACTGGCACTTTAACCTCTTCAGCCCAAACCAACACAGTATTCCCTTCAATTCTTGCTTTAGCAGGATAATAAACATCGTCGGCACCTGCAATTTCGAATAATTGTGGACTATCTCCTGAATTGATTTTCAATCCTTTGTCAGCAAAATTGAAAAATACACGTATGGCGTTTCCCTCAATTTGCACCGATTTAAATTGAGGGCTACTGAAAGTGGTTGGTTTTCCATATACTTTTGCCAAAGCTATATCGCCTAAACGATTGCCAACAGGCATTTTATTCCAGGGGTGAATGTTTGTTTCTTCACCTACATCAATGGTGGTGGCAAAGCCCGAATTAGGTAATGATTCGGAAATTTGCTGCTGTATTTCTCTAAAATCACACCAGTTATTAGCCTGGTAGTTTGGCAATTGAACTAAATAAAAGGGCAACATATCGTTTTTGAAATCAGACCGCCAACCTTTTACCAGTGCTTTTATAATTGGTGAATAGGTTTGATATCGCGCAGCATTATTTTCGCCCTGATACCAAATCATTCCCGATATTTTAAAGGGCAACAACGGGTTAATCATGCCATTGTACAAACATCCACGAGTGCGTTCAGATGTAGGAGGAACGTATGCGTTTTTGACAGCAGCAGACAAAGTATCAAAAATGGAAGGTTTTATCCATTCTTCAGCATTTGTTCCGCCTTGATATGCACCAACCATTCCAATAGGAACATTAAGAGAACCGTATAATCTGAGGGCAAAATAATAGCCAACAGTACTAACTACAGATATTTCGTTAATTGAATCGCCATGTGCCCAACGACCACCCAATGTATCCAAAGGTAAACTTGAATTGACAATATTGGTTCTAAAAAACCGAATATTTGCATTTTTGTATGAAGTTGCATTGGAAACACCCAACGGCAAATTCATATTTGATTGTCCAGAACAAAACCACACTTCTCCAATAAGCACTTCCGGAATCACAATGTCATTTACAGTTAGCGTGTATGGTCCGCCAGAAGCGGGAGTCGGTAGATAAGCGATGAATTTGCCTTTGCTGTCAGCAGTAGTTTGTATGGGTGTGTTATTCCAACTTCCGGAAATAGTTATGGTTGTTCCAACAGGTGCTGTTCCCCAAACTGGGGCTTCGGTTGCACGCTGCAACACCATCCCTTTTGAAAATAATTTCGACAATACTACAGTCTGACTAGTAAGCGTATTACTAATAGTCAGCATTAAAAAAATAAAGTAATATGTCGTGATTTTCATTTTTATATTTCGATTTAAAAAATATATCTCAACAAATTCATTTGAAACACTAGTCAACAATAAGCCTTTTGGTTATAATTGAGCTATTCCCAATATTTAATTTCGCAAAATATACCCCTTTACTAAGTTTTGTTGCATTCACAGAAAACGAATATTCAGATTCGGATAAATCCTTATTTTCTATGAATTGCTTAATTTTGGCACCAGAACTTGAATACAAAGTAAGAGAAGCTCGACATTGAGCTTTTAGTTTTATTGTAATTCTAACTAAGTCTCCTCCATTTATCGTTTTCACAGATAAAATATCCTTTGCATCAATCAGTTCTTTTACACTCGTATCTAATTTGATTTGTTCAAAAAGCACTGCATCGGCAATAGTAGAACCTACTGCTGAAGCTAATAATTTCACATATCCAGTGTTTCCCTGCGAAAAATTATAAGCTCCCAAATAATTCCATTTGCCGCCGTTAATGCTTTGGTCAATAGTTAGGTGCGAAACACTATCGGCTGATTGAATTTCAACAGGAGCAACCGTTGGTCTCCCCGCTCCTGACGTCCATTGCATATACACACGATACGTACCTGAACCTGGAATGTTGGGTGCCCATTTCGCCCATTTATCAGGATTAGCGGTCGCACTTCCATCTTGTGTGTAGTTCGACCCATAATATCCTGGTGCATAAACGCTTGTAGGCCAAGGAGCATCAAAAGTACAAGCCGCATCCATATTATCAACAATTATTTTCAAATTGGCACTGTTTGGCGTAGAAAAAGGCTCATAGTTACTTGCATCGTACGGAATTGTAGCTACCAATCGAGCCACCGAATCGCCAATTTGATTGTATGCAGTTTGAATATAGTGAACGGTAACCGCTTCTGGCTTCATCCAACTTTGGTCGAAAAACTTATCAGTTGAAGAAAATGCAACAAAAACATTAGGTGTCTTTTTGGCAATGTCCCTTTGTATGGTTCTTACTGCGTAATTTGATTGTGTATCTGTAGCAACTGGAACTCCTTTCGTTACAACACCTTGCAAACCAGTTAGTACAATATAGAAAGGGAGATTTGATCCAAATTGCCCACGAAAACGAGCAATCAATTTCTCTAAAGCAGCTCGGTATTCGGCTTCAGTTTCAGTCAAGGTCTTTATAGCATTGGCATCTCGTTCACCTTGTATCCAAATGATACCAGATAAGGGAAGGCCTGTTGTTTTCATAGCGTTTTGAACCTTATTGACAGCACTACCAAACAAGATTTTTGTACCTGTGTCGTCCCATGTTCCATAAGATGAGAGTTCCGCCTTTACACAATTTGATGAACCACCTCGCGCGGCAGAAACCATATAAATTGGTTCGTTAATCAATGAGTTTAAGGTTTGAGCAAATGAGAGTCCAATACTTCCAGTAAGCGCAGGTTCTAAGTTGTCAAAACTCTGTCCCATCGGATCTTGCAAATGTTGCACACTGTTAGTCAAGGCATTGTACTCAAAAGCAGTACCAGAAGTACAAACAGTACTCAACGTCGAAGTTCCTTGCCCCACAGCGTTACTCTGTCCGGCAACAAGAAATAATTTAGCTGCTTGAACATTAACGGCAAAAACAAAAACCATGAAAAAAATCCAACCGATGTGGAATTTCATTATTTTGTAATTCTATTAAATTCTTAAAGAAATTGACTACAAATAAATGGCTTTCGCTTTGTCAATCATGCTATTGAGAAGCATATTGTTCGAAATTGAATGATTTCTATTTATCAAAATTATCCCTCTCCTAACTAAAGGAGAGGGATAAAGAAATATTCTATTTCAAAACAACTTTAACGGTAGCGGTTTTTTCGTTGGCTATCAAACGAAGCAAATATACACCTTTCATAGCTGAAACTGGAAGTGATATAGAGTTTCCACCCATAGATGCCGCAACAGGTTGACTTGTCAAAATGCGACCATTCAAATCTAGTATTTGAATTTTGGCTGGTGTGTTATTTGACAATGTATAACGAACATTCAACATTCCTTTTCCGACTTGAGTTGCAGATAAGTTTGAAGTCTGCATTTTACTTTCGCTAATTCCTGTTGGGTCGGGAGCATAAGCGCCAGTCATATCGTAAGTGAAAGAACCAATGGTCATATCAGTTACTCCAGCCTCGCTGTCTTTTCCAAAGCGAACATAAGGCAATACATCAACTTTAACCAACTTTAAATCGTCAAACCAAACACTTGCCCAACCAGGGTTTTGTTTATTATCCCAACCATTGTGGAAGACAATTTTGACATCTCCATCCAGTGGCACATCGAAAAGAAAAGATCTTTGATTGTAATTTTGATTGTCACCGACCATCATAGTCACTGGTAGTAATATGGCACCACCAGTTCCATCCATCGCAATACTTCCCTTAAGCTGCATGTATTTTGTTTGCGACTTTGTCCAATAACTTAATTTATACTTTCCTGTAGTAACTGGTAGTTTGATTGTTAGCATACCAGTAGTACCGTTCTGATACCAAATACTTGATTGACCTACCTTCACATTTGCCTTAGTGGTATCAAGTCCCATATGCGCCCAAGTACTCATTGAAATACCCCTATTCCCACTCAAATCAGCTGTAAATGCCGCTTCTTGGGGATACGTTGCTACGCCCGTTACGAACGGTTTGCTGGGGCCATATTGAGTGAACAAATCTTCGAAAAATTGATCAACTAACACATCTTCGATATCGGTTGTAACTGGAGTAGCACTGAAAAGGCCATCCACATCGGCAGTAGCAACAGCTACTCCATCACGATAAATATGAGCTTTATCTGTTGCATCAACAGAAACCCGATAGGTATGCATACTACGATTATCCAAATTATTCACCAACACTTCTTTTGCGGCAGAAGGATAATAAGTCATATTGTAGATGGCAGCAGTATCAATATTGATATGAAATCGTTTTCCTGGCATACCTTGCATTTCTAAATTAAAGCCATTTTTCATCGATTTTGTGATTGACAATTTAGATTCAACGGTATAAGCTCCATTTACTGCAAAGCCGTTGAGTGAACTTGAAACCCATGATACAGGTGTATAGAGTGAACCTTTGGTCAAGATATTCATTCCTTCGGGTAGCTGAGTGAAAATGACACTGTCATTGTAAGTAGGCGCGGCGAGGAATGTAGTTGCATTTGGTTTACCTTGTCCATCGTAAAGTGGTGTACCTAAATCTTTAGGGGTTAACTGAGCCATTAGTGCCTGTACAAAGAACAGAGCAAAACTAGCAATAAGCGCAATGTGTAATTTTCGTTTCATGATTATTGTTTTTAAGTTTATGATTATTTTAAGAATTTCAATTTTTCTTTTTCATTGGAATAATGGAAAACAATTATTGATATTTGGTTTACAAAAATACAGAACAACTAATGAAATAAAGTTGAATCATTATCCATTTAAGTCGAAAAATAGTCCAAAAAATGAAATATTATTACTAATGCATTAAAATTCGCTCAAATCCCAGCTATCAAACCACTTAAGAACTGGTAGATCGTTTTCAAAACGAATAGGTAGCCAAATATAAGAACTAAACTTGAGGTTTTGGGGATTCCATCGATCAGCCATAAAAATGAACACATCTTTCTTACCCTGTATCGGAAGTATGTATGTGCCTTGCGAGAAGAATGATTTCTCAGAATCTTTACCTATAAATGGATTTGGAAGCGTTTTCCATTCGCCCAACATAGAATCTGCTACCAATAATCGACCTGCATTCGGCGCCCAACCTGTACATCCAGATGTGATCATATAATACTTGTTTTTTCGTTTGAAAATAGTTGGTGCTTCATTAGCGTTGCCAACTGCTACACGAATAAATTTACCGGTATGAGATTGATAATCGTCTGACAATTCAGCAATCTGTAGGGTTTGATTCTCTTCTGAAGCACAAATATGATACGCTTTACCATCATCATCAACGTAAATAGTCATATCACGCGACATTTGGCCACCATCAAAATCTCGCAAGAAATAATATCCCTCTTGCACAAGAGTCTTTCTATCAATACTCTTGGAGTTAACGGCTTCAGCAAAATCTTCAAATTTTTTATTTGTCTTAAAGTTTAATGGCCATTTACCAGCATTGGGTCGATAAGATCTTTTAAAAACAAAAGGTCCTGTAGGCGAGTCGGAAGTAGCTAAGGCAATTCGAGCTTTTTTATACCCTTGATTTCGGAATTCCAAATGAAACCACATGACATATTTTTTTGTTTTGGCATTGTAAATTACTTTAGGTCGCTCCAAAGTACAACCCAAAGTCACATCGGAGGTAGTGTCGTTTTTCACAACACTAAAGGCGATTCCTTCGTTTTTCCAGCTATACAAATCTTTTGACGAATAACACGATACTCCTTCCAAAGCAAAAGCAACTTTTTCATCTTTACTTTCACCATACCAATAGTAAGTCCCATTTTGAAACAGAATACCTCCACCGTGTGCATTGATGTATTTGCCATCCGTATCGAGCCAAGGTTCACCTGGTCTAAATGGTTTCAAACCATCTGCAAAAGAATTTAATCCGATTAGAAGAAAAAGGACTATCAACGATGATACCTTTAAAAATTTCAGAATGCCCATAATTTTTCAATTTTTATTGTAGATAACTTACTTTTTCGTAAAGTAAAAGCTGGATTTGTAATCGAATTTACGAATGATGAACTCATTTATGTTGAGTTTATTAGGCTGTAGGTTTGATATTTTGTATGTTATACGATTCTTAAAATCGACCATTTATTTTTTATAAAAATGCTCTGATGTAGTATTGGTAAATTAAATAAACCAAAGACTATAATTAACTTATAATCTTTGGTTTACAATCATAAACACTATTCTTATTACTATGGCATATTTATTCCCAGCCAGGGTTTTGCTTCAAGTTCGCATTTTTGTAAATTTCGGATAATGCAATAGGATAGTAATACATTTTATCATCCCAAACTCTATCAGTAGTTGTATAGGTAGTATACTTAAACAATCCTTTAGTAGCATCAACAGCCTCAATTTTAGTGCGTTTAATTGCTACGGTTTGTGGCCCAATCATCCAACGACGAATATCCCAAAAACGGTGATCTTCAAAAGCTAACTCTACCATTCGTTCGTTGCGAACTTTTGCTCTGAAATCGTCAGTATTAATTGTCGCAGGTATTGCTATTAAGCTAACCCCTGTTCTTTTACGAACTATATTAATCGCTTCAACTGCTGAAAGGGTGTAAGTAGCATCTTTATAGTTTGGAGTTGGAAACGCTTCGTTCATAGCTTCTGCATAGTTCAACAAAACTTCTGCATATCGAAAAACTACCCACACATGACGGGTTGCGGTAGTTCCAGAAGGTTGGAAACTGATCGTCTTATCTACATATTTCTTCAGATAATACCCTGTTTTGGTAGCTCCCGATTTTGGCAGTCCGCTGTTACCACCTTCCCAAGCCTCTACCTTTTGATTGTCAGCCCATGTAGTGTTATTTAGCACCACAGTGAAAGCCAATCGTGGGTCTCTATTGGCGTATGGATTTGCTGTTAAAGTAGCATTGCTCCAGTCAAAAGTAGTACCATCCAGAATGTTTCCTGACTTTTTCACCTCATAGGCATCAACCAAATTCTGAGTTGGGCATGTGCCTGTGTTTCCACCTACAAATCCGGTTGGATAATTCAAGCTTTCGAATGTGCCGGAGTTTGCTTCTCTACGAGCATAAATTAATTCCGGTAAGGCAATGTTGTTTGGAATCTTGTCGTAACCCACCAATGTGCTAATTTTATAAACTGATGCTGAGTCAATCAGTGCTTTGGCTGCTTTAGCTGCATCCACCCATTTTTGTGTCACAACCGGATTGTTATGGAGTTTACTAGCTCCATAAAGCAAAACACGGGCTTTAAGTGCTAAGGCAGCCATACGAGTTGCACGTCCAGTTTCTAAATCGTAACTGACATCGTAGGATTTAGGTAAATATTTTGCAGCAGTATCGCATTCATTCACAATAAATTGGGAAACATTATCGTAAGAATCTCTCGTAACAGCATTTGCTTCGTCTTCGGTTAACACTTTTGTTACCAATGGAACTCCACCATATCTTTTGACAAGTTCAAAATAAAAATATGCACGCAAAAATCGTACTTCATACTGCAAATTTTTGTATTTCAGCATGGCTTTACTATAGTCAGATTGAAATTTATTCTCTTCAAAAGTTTGTCCTGCTCCTTTTTCTAAAAAGAGATTCGCAGCCCGAATTGCTTTATAATAGTGAGCCCAAAGATCATCTACTGTATTAATCGAACTCCATGTACCGTTGTAGTATGTATGAACACTTGATGATGGCCAAACATACTCAGCTTCGTCGCAACCTGCAGCACGCATCGAGTTTCCTACAATTCCAAAATCAGACCTCATATAGGCATATACGTTTGTAGCCATTTGAGTTGATCTAGCATACACGGTAAAAACCTGATCTTCGGTGTAAGACGATGATTCATCGTAGGAAAGGAAATCGCTACATGAAAAAATCATCAATGTTAAGCACGAAAGGAATAATATTTTTGTTTTCATATTTTTTCAGTTTATTAGAAGCCAATATTAACACCCAAATCGAACGACGCCGTCATAGGATAAGCAATTCCATAAGACTCAGGATCAACCACTTTCAAATTATCGATGGAGAATAAGTTCATCCCCCTCACGTAAATTTTAGCTTTTGAAAGAAATGATTTAGCCAATAACTTTTCATTGAGTTTGTAATACAATTCACAAGTACGTAATTTGATATAAGAGCAATCTTTTACCCACACCGAATTGGTAGTGTAGTTATTATCGTTTTGTAGTGTTGATAATCTTGGAAATAATGAGTTCTGATTATCGGGTGTCCAACGATTATCGTAGTAGTAAGTTGAAAGATTGGTGTTGTTGCGCAATGGCCAAAACATACTAGCTGTATTCAATATTGCACTGTAATGAGCTACTCCTTGAAAGTTGGCATCAATACCAAAGCCTCTATATTCGAGATTTACGTTAGCTGAAAAATAAATCTCTGGACAAATGTTGTTGTAACCCAAGGCAACTTTATCCAATTCGTTGATTTTGTTGTCCAAGTTTTGGTCTTTAAACTTGATATCTCCAGGAACTACAGTTGAGAACAATTGTGCAGGACTTGCATTGATATCGGCTTGATCTTTAAAGAATCCTATTGATTCATAACCCATTATCTGACCGACTGGTTTCCCGGTCTGTTTCAGGTAATCATATTGTACAAATCCTTCATCTTGATTAACCACTTTACTTTTTGCATAAGTAAATTGACCTCCGATATTGTATTTCAAATCGCCTATCGATTGGTTAATATTTAAACCTAACTCAATTCCTTTATTTTCAACTATACCGTCGTTTGACATGGAAGAAGTTGCACCAATTACACCAGACATTGAGCCTGCAGTGCTAACCAGAATATCAGTTCGTTTTTCATAAAAAGCCTCTGCTGTCAAATCGACCGCATTCCAGAAACGACCATCTAAGCCGATATTGGTTTTATGTGATTTTTCGTAGGTCAATCCTGATGTTGCAAGGCGCGATTCGGTCATTCCGGTTACAGCGGTGTAGTTGTCAGTAAAGTAATATGTGCTTCCGCTACCATAAGTTTGCTTGTATAGGTCGGCAGAACTTGTATAATCATTTCCAACTACACCATAAGACAATCTCAGTTTCAGAAAATCAATTGCTTTTACGTCTTTCAAAAAATCTTCTCTAGACAAAACCCACGCTGAACCAATGGCAGGAAAAACACCTATATTATGACCAGGTTCCAATTTATTTGATCCATTTCCGGTTAACGATAAATCGACAAAGTACTTATCGAAAAGCCCTATGTGAGTATACCCATTTATCCTTTGTCTATTTGTTGTGCTAAATTGACCATTTCCAACATATTGATCATGAAAAAATATCAAACTGGAACTTAAGCTAGCATTCTTCCAATTTCGCTTATAGTCAATTTTACCAAACGCATTAAAATGTCTCCACTGACTACCTAATGAACTTGAATAGGTTGGAACTGAGTTTGAGCCAACAGAAGTTGTCCGATTACTAATCGTGTCGCCCGTTGCAGTGAACTGCGTCGTATTTTTAGTGTAACGATAAGTTTGCGAGATAGATTCCCAATAATCAGCATAATTATCATATCCTACTCTCAATTCAGCGGATAGTCCATCCACAAAACTCGAAAGGTCTTGACTGATAGTCCAGTCTGCAAAGAGAGTACGCGAATCAGTTTTTCCATATCCCTGTGCGGATATCATGGCTACAGGATTTTTTGTCCACGTATCACTTCCTCCCCATTCACCTGTTGAAGTTTTCACAGGGAAAGCTGCTGATGGTGTATTATACATGCTTGTCATAATAGTTCCTATAACATTACCTGGCCTATTAGATTCGGTAAGCGCACCCAACAATTTCACACTCATGTTTGTGGTTGGGGATAATTGCACATCTAAATTGGTGCGTATATTCAATCTTGAAAACTTGAACTGAGATGAATAAGCTGAAATGTTATTGGTTGGCTTCATCAAACCTTCATTACTTGCTAAATTCATTACTGTAAAATAACGGACCTTGGTCGTACCACCACGTACACTTATGTTGTATGCATTAGAAGACGTATTATTTTTCAACACTTGGTCCACCCAATTTACATTTGCATAATAATCAGGCAATATCCCCGACTGAAAGGCCGCTAACTCATTGGAATTATAGAGTGGAGTCGCAATTCCATCGTTTACTCGTGCCTCATTTACAGCGGTTGCATAAGTGTAAGCATTCACAAATTCTGGTTTTCGCAACGCTTGGATAAGTGAATGATCATACGAAAATTCAATCTGTGTTTTACCAATAATCCCTTTTTTGGTTGTCACAAGCACCACTCCATTGGAACCTCTAAATCCATACAACGACAATGATGCCGCATCTTTCAAAACAGTAATTGATTCAATTTCTTCTTTTACCAATGAACTCAGTGGTCTTTCAAATCCGTCCACTAATATCATTGGGCTATTACCCTGAAGACTACCTAAACCTCTAATATTAAATGACGTGTTATTATCGTATTCAAATCCATCGTTTTGCAAAGATGTTAAACCTAACCCTCTGCCATATATGGTGTTCATAGCATTAATTGATGAACTCTTCATAATTTCATCTGAATTAATAGTCGAAGTAGCAGCAGTTGTTTCAAACTTCGACTGCTCAATGGTATTTCCCTCTTCAACAACCGTGAATAAGCGATCCATTTTAATTTCGTTAAACTGTTTCGCAACGACTGTTCGCTTTGCTTTATCTGGAGTAACTACTTCCAATTTAGCACCTATGGGGAGAAGAATTTCAAACCCCCCTTTTTCATCGGTTAAGGCTTTTATCGAAGAATTATACTTGCTTGAAATAGTAGCCCCATAAATGGGTTTTCCATTCATATCTAACACTTTACCGCTTATATTTTGGGCAATCACTCCGTTGTGAAAACAAAAAACCAACCCAAAAACAAGTAAAAACAGACAATATCTAATATTCATATTATGTATATTTATTTTGTTAATAATGAGGTTTCTTACCAACCCGGATTTTGTGTTAATCCATATCCTTTATAGATTTCAGCGATAGGAAAAGCAGCCAAATACCATTTTGGATCAAAATTATTGGTACCATCATCACTATCTTGCCATGCTCGTTTAAATAGAGTGAATTTAGTGTATGTGTATCTATTTGGCACTAGAGCACCATTTCTATAAACCCTATTAATTCTAACTCCATATAATCTTTTTCTGAAATCACCCTCTCTTTTCCATCGCACTAAATCGTTCCATCTCACTTCTTCCATGCCAAATTCACAAGACCTTTCTCTCAAAACTTGCTCTAAAAATGCACTTTGTGACCATACCATACTTGGATATGCATCTTTCAAACCCTTCAAGCCTACTCTAGCACGGACTTGATCTACCCATGTAAATGCCTCTTCAGTTTTGTTTACTTGATTCAAAGCTTCAGCATAACTTAAGTAAATCTCAGCTAGTCGTAAGTAGGGCCATTGTGAAGGTGCACCAAGTGCTGTTGCATTTGTCAAGTCCATTATAAATTTATAAACGCCCATCCCCGTTGGTGCAGAACCAGATTCTGGGGCGGATCCTCGCTCACGTCCACCCATCCACAATTCAGCTTTACGGCCTTTGTAACTCGAATTATTAACAAGGCATGTTTCGTACATACGTGGATCTCTGTTAGCAAAAGGATCAATAAATGTTGTATCTCCAGGAGCATTCACTTTGTAAATACCTAGTGAATCATTCCAAATTGAATTATCAAAAGGAGTACCATCGGCCATTGGAAACAAATCGCCATAATTCAAGGTGGGTGACGCAGCACCGTAATGACCCAATGACTGCAAGTAATAGCAGTTTGCATCCCATTCATAAGATACTGTTGCTCGAACGCGTGTTGATATTAAAATTTCGCTGTTCCCCCGAGTAAAATAAGCCTGTTGGTACGATTTCTGAGGATCCCCTACAACCAAACTATATCCTCCATTTGGATCAGCTGCATTCAACTGAAAGAATTGTTGACAAGCCGAAACAACATTATTCCACATATTGGCATCATAGCCACCAAACCAAACCTGTTTTTTATCAACCGACTCATAACTTTTGGAAGTATAATAAGGTTTATCAGAATTAAACAATGGACTTGCACCAAATAACAACATTCTAATTTTTAGGCCAAGAGCAGCTCCACCGGTAAAACGTCCGTCCCATTTAGCCAAATCATCTTTGGGTAAAGTCCATGGTAAAACTTTCTGTGCCGAATCGCATAGACTTGTTATAAAATCAAGAGTTTCTTTTGCTGTTGCACGTGGTAAAACCATGTTATCATTTGCGGTGAATGCTTTAGTTACAAGAGGGAGTCCTCCAAAATGCCTATACATATCAGCATAATGGCAAGCAATTATCATTCTGGCTTCACCTTTCAAGCGAGCTTTTAGAGCAGCATCCATATCTGGAACCCGATCTACATTCTCGATAAAAATCCACCCATTTCGAATACCATCCCAACTTCCTTCTGTTATGAAATTATACGCCGAGGTATTACTCTCTAAGGTAGAATTGTATTTCCCATTATAATAGATCGCATTGACGTTATCCCAATTCAGATAGCTTTGAAAATTATCAGTCATCGATTCCTGCAAACCCATGCCCATTTTTACTCCGCGATTACTCCAATCCGTATTAAGCCCAAACCACAAAGAAGAATAAGCGTTCCACAGAAACTTTTGAGCAAATTCTGATTTTGAAAATACAGTATCAATGGTGATATCTTGGCCGGGAAGCTTATTAAGAAAGTCATTCCCAAACTTCAATTCATCGGTGCAGGAGACAATAGAACTCAATAACAAAAGTCCAAATATTATCTTATTAATTTTTTTCATATCAATTTTTTTTTAGATTAAAATGAAATATTGAAGCCACCATTTATAATTTTCATGGTAGGATAAGTTGGTCGACTACTGGTTTGAGTTTCTGGGTCAGCAATTTTCAAATAATCGAAAGTTATCATATTATATGCATTTGCAAAAAGTCGTAATTGAGATATTCCGAACCTACTCATAAATGGGAACTTTAATGTCTGAGATATCTCTATGGTTTTCAATCTTATATAACTCGCATCCTTCAACCACAAATCGGAATCGTAATTATAATTATTCACCCCTGAATCGAACGAAGCCCGTGGCAACGTTGCAGTCGCAGCTGTTTCAGGTGTCCAACGATTATCGTATTGCGACTGCATCAACGACCTATTTTGTGTTGAGCCAAGTGGGGTTCTGAATGTTTCCTGCAAAAGTCGAGAAGTCATCGTAGCTCCTGCCCATAGCATACTGAAAGCAAAACCTTTGTAATTGAATCCCATAGTCAATCCGGCATTGAGTGAAGGATAGGCAGGATATCCAATGGCAGTGTCATCCTGTCCATCAATTTTCCCATCTCCGTTTAAATCGCGATAAACACAATCACCTGGCTCAATTTTTCCTGAAGCTGCAACTACCGGTTTACCATTATCGGTCATACCTTCGTGATAGAAACCAATAAACTGTTTTCCAAAAATTTGTCCGACTTGTTTTCCTGTTCGCCATTGGTATTCATAAGGCGATAAAACTTCATCCTGATAAACAATTTTGTTTTGGGTATATGATAAATTAAAATTAAAGAAATATTCAAATTTTTTGAACTTATCTTTCCATTTTATTGTAAGCTCTGTCCCTTTGTTGTCCACTTCCCCTAAATTCAATACTGGAAGATCCATCGCATTGTAACCTGGAGCCGAATTGCTAGTTGCTAGAATCCCAATTCGATGTTCAAAAAACACATCCATATTAAGAGCTAGCCTATTTTGCAAGAATGCTATATCAAGTCCATAATTCTGCTTGTAAGAAGTCTCCCAAGTAATACCAGGATTACCAATTTTACCTTCCGCAATACCTGTAGTATTTGGAACATTCAAGCCAAAACTATAACCTGTAGCACCCGATTTATAGCCATCTGGCAAATATAAGAATCGATAACCTCCAATCGCTCTATCATTTCCTACTTTACCATAAGAAGCCCTCAATTTCAAGAAGTTCACGATTTCTTGATTTTTCATAAACTTTTCATCCGATATTATCCAACCACCTGATATCGACGGGAAAATTCCAAAGCGCAATTTTGTATCACTAGGAAAGTTTTCGGAACCGTTATATCCCATATTTACATCGAGCAAATAACGTGTTTTATAATCGTATGTTATTCGACCAACAAGTCCAACATATCCTGTAGGAATTTCAGGGTAAGAAGCTGGGTAGTAACTTCTAGATTGATTGTACAAAAGTAATCCTGTGAAATGATGATCTCCAAAATCACGAGCATAATCTAAACTTGTTTCGGTGTACCAGTTTCGTGCTTTTGAAAAACCCTCACTGTAACTCAAAATCCCTTCATCTCCATTTTTAACTAAAACGACATCATTCATTTGGGATGCCGGAATATCGGTAAGCCAAGTAAGATCTTTTTTCAGATACGGTGTGTAACTCTCTATTGAGGTAGATCTTTGCTTAGTGTGGTCGTAGGTACTATTGTATGCTCCTTTAATTCTGAGTGAAAGACCTTTAGTTACAAAGTCCAGCTTTTGTTTGAGTTCTAAGTCAATATTCAAGACATTTCGAACCGAGTTGCTAAATCCTTTCCCATAATAAGAACTAAGACCGTCATTTCCTGCCACAGGATTATAATCACGGTTTGCTGTAACATACTTTCCATCCACAATTCCTGCACCTGAAAGTGGTGTTGCCCAATAAATATAACGAAATAATTGCGTTTGATCATCCACATTCGCCTGATTGCGTTCTTCCACACTACCTCCTAAGTTTATTTTCATAAAAGTAGTAGTTGAAAAATCAACATCTAGATTGGTGCGGTAATTATACCTATTAAAGTAATAGTTATTATTATATCGTTGGTCGTAATTTTTGAACAAACCATCCTGATGTAAAGACCCAAGGGAGGTAAAATAGCGCACCCGTTTTGTACCTCCCGAAATATTGACGTTCGTCTGACTTTGAGGTGCCGACGATGCAAAAAGTAATTTCAACCAGTCAACATTCGGATAAAGGACAGGATTACTACCTGTACGGTATCCCTCAAGTGCAGCAGCGCTAAATACTGAAGCCTTTCCATCGTTTTTCATTGCTTCCTCGTAATAAGTCACCCATTCATTTGCATCCGTAAAGTCCACCATACGTGTTGGCACTTGAGTTCCATAAGAACTTGTAACACTTACTTTGGCTTTTCCTTCAACTCCTCTTCTGGTAGTAACCAAAATTACTCCATTTGCACCCCTTACCCCAAAAACGGCAGTGGCAGAGGCATCTTTTAATACACTTACGCTCTCAATTTCGTTAGCGTCCATACTAAAAAAGCTTCTTTCCACTCCATCCACTAAAATAAGTGGCGAAGAGTTAGTTGTATTTAATGACCCAATACCGCGAACGTAAATTTCTGGATTATCCGCACCTGGCTGACCCGAGTACTGAACAGAAGAAACACCACTCAAATTTCCTGCTAAAATATTTCCCACGTTTGGCGCTGGCGATTTAAGTAATTCGGATGTACCAATTGAAACAACCGCGCCAGTCATGGTCACTTTCTTCTTCTGACCATAACCAATTACCTGTACTTCCGATAGGTTTTTGATGTCTTCTAATAATTCTATACGGAGAAAAGATTGGTTTTTTATCTTAATATCTTGAGGGGAATAACCAACATAACTACACTGCAATACGGCTCCTTCTTTGACGGAATTTATTGTAAAATTACCGTCTAAATCAGATACCGTTCCTGTAGAGGCTCCTTTGACAATAATGGTTACCCCAATCAAGGGCAAACCTTTAGAATCAACAACTTTTCCTTTAATTTTTTGATTGCTTTGTGCAAACACCAAGGAAGAAAAAAAGATTGATAAAAAACATGTAATTAAGTAAATACTCTTCATGGCATGTATTATTGGTGAATTTTAATATTCGCATTTTATTTGCAGTTGAGCAACAAATAAAACCATTAAAGATGAAATAGATTAAGGCATTTTGATGATGCAAAAATAAAGCACATACTTAACTAGAATGTCTATTATTTGACCAAAAACCTTGAATTTTGATTCATAATACTAATTCTGATGATTATGTCATCTTTTATAAACAAATTGATCAAACAAATAATAGATGAATAATCATTTCACTATTTTAAAGAAAGATTATTGGTATTTGTAAATCAATAACTTTTGTTAGCACCACAATCGTAAATCAATAAAACTGCTTAAGGTGAGAAAAAGATACGCGTTCGAAATTACATTATTTTCCCTTATTTTTTCAATTAAGCATTAACAACCATGACTATAACTACCACAAAGAAAAATTAATTATTTGAAAATAGAATTGCCATTTTTATTTTACTGAATTGTAATCAATTATATACCATATTCTTGCTCTCTTATTTCCGTAGCAATGGCACTTAAATTTAGAAACCGTAGATAAAATACGGCAGTCACGAAAATTTTCGACTTAAACCAGTGTATTAGCTATTTTTATTTATTTATAAATAGATAATCACAAAATTTATATAATTATTAGTCAAATTTATTGCTCTATTATACCAAAAATGAAAGTTCATAAGTCATTTTTACACGTCAACTTAAAGTTAAGTTTGGAATAATTTATATATATTTGCTAAACTAAGGTTTACACCGCCTCACCTTCACTATAAGTCAAATTGAGATGAAAACACACTACTTAATCTTACTGACACTACTATTCTGTTTATTCAATGTAAATGCAGCCAAAGAGTCTATCGTTTTTCAGAAAATAGCTTTTGAAGATTATTTATACAATAGAAATGTCAAACGAGTTTTTCAAGACAAGCATGGCTATGTTTGGCTTGGCACAGAGTCCGGAATATATCGATACGATGGGTATAAACTCTTTGCTATTAAATCGAACATCAACCACCCAAATCTATTAACTAGCGGCAATATCCTTTGCATTGCAGAAGACCATGAAGGCAACCTCTGGTTTGGTACTGATAGAGGAGTAAACGTGATTGATCAAAACAACAGAGTTCTCAATCTGTTTGAAAATCAATCCATACAAGAGCTCCGAATCAATTCAATTTTATGTGATAAAGAAGGCAATGTTTGGATTGGCTCAGAAAAAGGGCTATTTGTGTATAATTACAATGAGAAAAAAATAAAGAGTTATTGCAATAATGAGACCAATACGAACTCCTTACCGGGGAGTAATATCAACTACATTTTTCAAGACAAAGATGGTATTATTTGGGTTGCACTATGGGAAAAAGGGCTTTGCGTATATGACAAACTTCATAAAAACTTCAAAATTCTACCTCCTTTAGGCAAAAAGAACAATCCCTTTAGTATTATTCAAGATAGAGATGGATTTGTTTGGGTAGGCACATGGATTGACGGTCTATTTAAAATTGATACTAAAAAAGGCAAGTACAATTATCAACAATTCAAGCACGATTCGAATGATCCACAAAGCTTAGCAGACAACACAGTGTATAGCCTTGTGGAAGATAATAAAGGTAAAATCTGGATTCTCTCGCAATTGGGTTTAGGTGTTATACCCAATAAAAACAAATTTACAGTCGAAAAGTATAACATTCAAGCAATTTTCAAAGAAGGTAGTAATTTTCTCAATCATCTTTTCAAAGATCAAAATGGAAATATATGGATTGCGACAAACAATGATGGTGTATATCTAGCTATTTTAGATAAACTCTCCATCAATTCAAATAATCTAAATGAATTAAAAAGTAAATTTGGGTATATTACTGTAGACGCAATTATAGAAGATCAGGACAAAATATTGCTAGGATTAATTACTCATGGGCTTTATGAAATGGATAAAAAGACCCAGCATATTAAAAAAATATCATCCATTAATAGCGAAGGTGCAATTCAACTCCCTTTTGTTACTGATATGTCTTTTTGTAGAAATAAAAGCGACAATTCTATTTGGGTGGGTGGATCTAGCAACTTGTACCGATTAATTCGAAAAAACAATAAATATAGTATTGTGAATCTGAAAATTAATTCGACATATAACATAAAGCCTAAGGGTCGAATGAAACTTTTTTGCGATTCAAAAAACAGAATGTGGATAGGATCACGCTACTCTGTTCTACTCTTTATAAACAATGAATTTCGAGAAATCTCATCTACTATTTCCAACATTTCTAGCATTTGCGAAGACAAGAATGGATATATTTGGTTAGGCTCTACATCACAAGGAGTTTTCAGACTGAAAGAGAATGCAAATCATAAGTTTGAAATAAAAAATTATTGCATTAAAAATCATAAAATAAACAGCAACCAGATAAACAGTATTCTTATTGATAAATATGAATCAATTTGGGTGGGTACAGACAATGGTGGGCTTAATAAATTTGACCCTAATTCTGATCAATTTACTTCACAAAATGAAGTTTACAACATTCAAGACGAAGATATTAAAAGCATATTAGAAGACAATGATGGATCCCTTTGGATTTCAAGTAACGATAAAATTATTAAAATAAATATTCAAAACCTGATTTCTTATCTGTTTTCAGAAAACGACAATGAACGAAGGATTTCTTATAGGCAATGTACAGCATACAAAGGAAGCGATGGAAAATTATATTTTGGTGGGGGAAATGGGTTTAACGCTTTCTTTCCAATACCTGAGAGACAAGAATCTCAAGTATCAAATGTAGCCATTACTGATATAGAAATTAACAACCAATCCATTTGGGATGAAACTAAAAACCACTACGATAGAAAAAAGAATGAGTTAGTTCTAAATTTTACGCAAAGAAATGTAGGATTTGGGTTTTCTTCTTTAAATTTTGTTTCTCCTAGAAACATTCGATACGCCTACAAACTTGATGGAGTAGATGACAAATGGGTAAATGTAGGGAGCCAACGACGTTTCGCCAGTTACAATAATTTGAAAATGGGGAACTATACATTTGAGATAAAATCTACTGATGAAAATGGAAAATGGCAGAGCAATATAACTAAGCTAAAATTAATCGTAGAGCCGGCTCCATGGGAAACTTGGTGGGCATATTTGATCTATATATCTTTAGTAACATTAATATCATACATTATTTATCGCAATATTAAAAACAGAGTATTGCTCAAAAGAGATTTATTGATTTCGAAAATTGACAAAGAAAAAACCGAAGAGCTAACTCAAGCAAAACTTCGATATTTCACAAACATCTCTCACGAACTGTTAACGCCTTTGACAATTATATCTTGTTTGATAGACGATTTCCATTTTACAAATCCTGACAAATTCAGTCAGTACAATATAATGAAATCGAACATTAATCGTTTAAAACGTTTATTACAACAAATTCTCGATTTTCGGAAAGTTGAAAGTGGAAACATGAGGTTGAATGTCACCCAGAATGATTTAGTTCAGTTTGTTGAAAATATTTGTTGGAATAATTTTAATCCACTTGCAACTAAAAAGAATATCCAATTCTCAATCAATGCACCGCAGACAATGGATGCGTGGTTCGATGCTGATAAAATTGATAAAATCTTATTTAATTTACTCTCCAATTCATTTAAGCATACTTCTGAAAAAGGAGTTATCAATGTCACTATTCAATCAACTTATCGAAATGAAATTGAATTTGCTGAGATTTTTGTTAGTGATACTGGTTTAGGAATTCCACACAAAAATCTACCTTATATTTTTGACCGCTTTTATGGCAATGAACGTGCCATAGAATCAAATGGCATTGGTCTATCTTTGACAAAAGACTTGGTCGAACTACATAAAGGAGTAATATCTGTAGAAAGTCAAGAAAATATTGGAACCACATTTATGATTTCAATACCAATCGATAGACACATATATGGTAAAGACACTTTTGACGATAAGGATTTGGATGACAATCTTGAGATAGACAACACTATAATTGATGAAAATCCAACAAAATTGGTAAAAAATGATGATCTCGTAATTTTGGTGGTCGAAGACAACCCAGATCTAATCATGATTATTGCAAATACGCTATCTCGATTGTACAAAGTAATAACTGCTGGCAATGGAATAGAAGCATTGTCTATTTTAAAGGATAAAGAGATAGATTTGGTTGTGAGCGACATTATGATGCCTGAAATGGATGGCATTACACTTTGTAAAGTTATAAAAGAAGACCTTGATTATTCGCATATTCCAGTGCTTTTGCTGACCGCAAAAAATCAGATAGCAGACAGAATAGAAAGTTACAATGCAGGAGCAGATGCCTATATCTCTAAGCCGTTTGAAGTTGAGGTATTGATTGCGCGTATAAATAGTTTAATATTAAATCGTCAAGCCAGAAGTCACAAATATAAATCAAGTCTGCAAATCCATCCCAAAGAACTAGAAGCTGGCACTTTAGATCAAAAATTTCTTGAAACTATCATTCAGATGATAGAAGACAATTTGGATAACTATGATTTTACACACGAGCAACTAATTTCGAACTTAAATACATCAAAATCAACGATGTACAGAAAAATAAAATCATTAACAGGTTTATCTCCTAGTGAGTTTGTTCGGAATATACGACTAAAGCATGCCTGTATTATGTTGCAGAATGATACTGGAAACATCTCAGAAATTGCTTTCGCTGTAGGCTTCAACGACCCAAAATACTTCAGCACTTGCTTCAAAGCAGAATTTGGTGTTTCACCACGTGAGTTCACGAAAAAATCAAATGGTTAAACAAAAAACCCTCTATCTCTTTCACCTAATTATGAACATAATAAAAGCCATCTCAGATTCACATCTGAGATGGCTTACCAAAAAAACACTACTTTTACTTACCAAATAAAAGTCTCTTTAATTCCTAAATAAACATTCAGGATATTTGCCCTCATCTATTAGAGCTTTAATTGCTGCCACAGTACCTAATCTATCTTCTGAATAAGTTACACCAAACCATTTGGACCGAGTGTCAAGCATTTTGCATTTTATTTTTCCGTTCTCCATAAGCGTGTTTACTGCTAATGGAATGTAAAATTCAGATTTTAACTCGGCTCCATGCTCTTGAATAAACAACTTAAATAAATCTTTCGAATAGTCAAAATAGTCTGGTGCAAAACCCCACATATTCATAGAAACTAGCGTGTTAAAATCCAAAGGATGGTCTATGCCAGCTTCATCTGTGTAACAAATAGTGTCTGATTTCTCTTCGATATGCGTTCGATCGACCATTTGCTCCAAATAATCTTGTTTTTCAACACTACATACCACCCGACTAACTGCACCACTTTCAGACAACGTAATGCCTATGTGGTTGCCCACCATACAATAATCATTGCTACTATTTGTTACATTTTTAGGAAAATCAGCTAACACGACAAAAGACTCTTGACCATAAAAGTCATCTGCATTGAAAACAGCAAATGGCTCTTTGATGACATCTTTACCCATCAAAACGGCATGGTAGGTTCCCCACGGCTTTTCTCAACTTATATTGTGTGTCGTTCCTACTGGGACTTTGGTAATATCTTGGCAAACTAGCTCGGCTTCAATAATGCCTTTGTATTTATTTAAGGCTATTTGTTTTAAAATCTTCTGAAAAACTTTCACGTATAACAAAGACTACTTTACCAAACCCCGCCCTAATCGCATCGTATATAGATTAATCCATAATGGTTTCGCCATTGGGACCCAAGCCATCAAGTTGTCTTAAGCCTCTATATCTACTGTCCATTCCAGCTGCAAGTATAAATAATTTTGGTTTCATTTAAATGACAATTATCTTTAATGAATTAACACTGATTATAATTTTTTTTCAAAAGTCACCTCAAATTCACATCTAAAGTGACTTACAAAAAACACACTTTAATCTAACTTTACTAAAAATAATAGCCAGCAGCTTTTATAGTTGCATAATTCTGTTTGTCCGATTTATCCATCAATTTATAACTTGATAGAATGATGGGTTTCAATTTTGTGCCCACAACATTACGTACTACGATTGTACCTCGAAATTTTGTGCCAACAGCTAGCAGAACCGAATCGCCTGATTTAAGTTATATCTCACTCAATAAATCGAGACTTCTGAAAGGCTGAGATAATGTGCCTATATTTTTTTGCCACCAAAGCTTGCATCAAAATAATAATGATGAGCAGCCAATAGATTGGTTGCTACTAAAACAACATAGAATAATGGTACAATTCGTAATTTAAATTTCATTAAACCTAATTATTTTTCAAGCAAATAATGGGTAAAAACACAATAATTTCTTCGATACAAATGTAAGTATACTGGCATCCGAAAAAAGTTCAATCTAAGTTCAATTATGAGTGATAATTGACCAAATATTTGTATCAACTACTAAAAATGACATTTGAGGCTATTTTAACTCTTTTAATTCACAATCAACAAGAAAGCAAAACGTTATTACAAAAAAAATCATTTTCTACGAAAGTGGTCAAATTTCAAACCTATTAGAATTGTTTTTTATCCTTTAGAATCGAAGAGAAAACTAAATTTGCAAAACCAAAATACGTGAAATCTAAAGTCCATGAAGAAGTCCATTCTCAATTTACTTTTATTTAGCCTTTTACCGTTAATTTCCATCGCACAAGAGTGGTCGCCTACGAATTGGCCGATTCTGAAAAGGTACGATAGTCAGCATCTGCTGAACATTGCTTTGCCGTTGGGAGGTATTGGAACAGGTACAGTTTCGCTGGGTGGACGAGGCGAATTGCGCGATTGGGAGATTATGAATATTCCCGGGAAACAATTCAACACCATAACTAAAGGAAACGATGCCCCATTTTTTGCAGTTTATGTGAAAGAGCAAAATAAAACGGCTCAAACATTGGCGCTTTTGGGACCAATGCATACTTCGGAATACATGCACTACGAAGGTCGTTCGATTAACCACCACGGATTACCACGCTTCTCAAACGCCTCATTCAATGCGGCTTATCCTTTTGGAGAAGTGAATTTATCAGATAAGACTGTTCCTATTTCTGTCAAAATAAAAGGGTTTAATCCACTAATCCCCACAGATGCTGATGCAAGCGGTATTCCAATGGCAAGTTTAACCTACGAAGTGGCAAACACCTCCGACAAACCGATTGAAGTGTCGGTTTGCGGATCTGTCCGAAACTTTGTAGGCAAAGATGGCAGCAAATTCAAAACCGATTGGAAAGGCGATTACATTCCTGTGGGAGCAAAAAAAAATATCAACGTTTTCCGAAATGAAAATGGGCTGAAAGGGATTTATATGTATTCCGACAGCGTTCCGAAGATTGACCCAGCTTGGGGGACTATTGCACTCACCACCAATGCATTGCAAGGTGTTTCGTACAGAACGTCTTCTGTGAAAGACGATTGGTCACTAGCAATGCTTAATTTTTGGGACGATTTTAGCGCTGATGGGCAATTGACAGAACGCTCAAAACTAGAAAATGACGATCCAATGGGCTCTCTGTCTGTAAAAAAGACGATTGCACCGCACAGCAAACAGACATTTTCATTTTTCATCACCTGGCATTTCCCAAATCGAAAAGCGTGGTCTAAAACTGTTGTAGGAAATTATTACACCACAAAATACTCGGATGCGTGGGATGTAATGGCTAAAACCTTACCTCAACTACCTCAATTGGAGAAACAAACGCTAAGTTTTGTAAACGCACTCCTAAGTTCATCGTATCCAGAAGTAGTAAAAGAAGCCGCACTTTTCAATCTTTCGACCTTGCGATCTCAAACCGTCTTTCGCATTCCGAGCGGTCATTTAATGGGATGGGAAGGTGTTATGGATAAGATTGGCTCATGCGAAGGATCTTGCACTCACGTTTGGAACTACGAAGTGGTAACTCCTTTTCTTTTCGGTAATTTAGCTCAAACAATGCGCGATGTGGAGTTTAACTATGCCACCAAAGAGAATGGGTTAATGAATTTCAGAGCTGACTTGCCTTTATCAGAAGCTGCAAAAAGAAGTAATTCCGCAGCCGATGGTCAGATGGGGTGCATTATGAAGTTCTATCGCGAATGGCAACTCTCTGGCGACGATGAATTCCTGAAAAAGAATTGGCCTCAAGTGAAAAAAGTAATGTCATTTACATGGGCCAATAAAGGTTGGGATGGCAATCAAGACGGCGTAATGGAAGGTTCGCAGCACAACACGATGGATGTGAATTATTTTGGACCGAATTCGCAAATGCAATTTTGGTATATGGGTGCTCTGAAAGCTGCCAGCGCGATGGCGACGTACATGAAAGACAAGCCGTTTGCCGAAAAATGCGATAGATTATTCGCTCAAGGAAGCGCGTGGATGGATGCAAATATGTTCAATGGCGAATATTACGAGCAAAAAATCACCAACCCAAAAACGTTCGAATACCTTGACATGAACGACCCCAAAACGGTGATTCCTCGGTTTCAGCTTGGGAAATGCTGCCTTGTAGATCAGCTGGTGGGACAATATATGGCACACATTTGTGGATTGGGCTACTTGGCAAAAAAGGAAAACATTCAGACCACGTTAAAGTCGATAATGAAATACAATTACATCAGCGATTTTAGTGCGCATTTCAACAATATGCGGTCGTATGTGATGGGTAACGAATCTGGATTATTGATGGGAGCTTTTCCAAAAGGACGACTCGAAATACCATTTCCGTATTTCAATGAATCGATGACAGGGTTTGAGTATTGCGCCGCTACGGGAATGATTTACGAAGGTCAGAACGACAATGCGCTAACCTGCATTAAAGCGATTCGCGACCGTTTCGATGGAGAAAAGCGCAGTCCGTTTGACGAACCCGAATGCGGGCACCACTATGCAAGGGCAATGGCAAGCTGGTCAGCTATCATTGCGTTGAGTGAATTTCAATATTCTGGTGTAACAAAATCTATGACTATTACTTCTAAGCCAGGTACTTATTTTTGGAGTAATGGATATGCTTGGGGGTTGTGTACAGTCACAAACGATAATGCAACGATAGAAGTTTTGAAAGGAGTCCTCGAACTGAAGAACATCACGTTAAAAGGCAAAGAAACCCGCAGATTGAAGAATTTCCGAATTCTGGAAGGTGAAAAGAAAACGATTTGAAACGTATTGTTAATTAAATAATCATGAGAAAACACAGAAAAGCAATTCTGCTAACCACAATTTTACTAACTGTTATTATTGGTTTTTCTTGCCAGCGGCAAACAGCGAAAGAATCGAATTGGCAAACAGAGTTTCAACAGAAATTGCCTTTGCTGGGTCATCGAAATTGGGTGTTGGTTGTCGATAAGGCATTCCCACTACAAAGTGCAGCGGGAATGACCATAATCAACACTGGTGAGCAACTTCCAGTCGTTTTGAAAGAAGTGATGAAAAGCATTTCTACCTCATCGCATGTAAAACCAATCGTGTACACCGATTCTGAATTGAGCTACATAACACAAGATTTATCGCCGGGTGTTGATACGTTGAAAAAAGAGCTTTTTGAAGTTTTGAAAGGTTATGATGTAAAAACCATTCTTCACGAAGCTGTTTTTGCGAAATTGGATGAAGCTTCTAAATTGTTTGGCGTAGTGGTACTTAAAACCGAATCCACAATCCCCTATTCATCTGTTCTTATTCAATTGGATTGTGCCTATTGGGATGCAAACCGCGAAAAAAAGTTGCGTGAAAAGATGACAAATGCGTCATCTAAAATTGAACTACATTGAAAATGGTAAAATCCATTTTACAATAATAAATTTCAAATATAAAACCCGAATCAACTATGATTTTAAAAAGAGAATACAACCCAACTCTGCGTTTAGCAATAGTGGTTACTTTTATCTGCTTAATTAGTAATATTAATGCTCAAAAAAGGACGTTGGCAATCCCGGCGAAATATGATTTTGAAGCGGCCACACTTTATCCGTGGATAGTAGTTGGGAATTCAGCAAAATTGACCCAATCGACCGTCAAAATTGGCAATCAATCTCTCGAAATTGCCTCGGGATCGGCTGTACAATGCAATCTTACGTTAGTTCCTAACTCCACATACCAACTATCTGCATGGGTAAAAACTGAGAGTGGATCGGATGAAGTCCAATTAAATGTGCTAGGATTAGCAGAAAATAATACCAGCATTGCCAGTGCATTAACGAGTTGGACTCTGCAAAAAAAGGAATTTCACACGGGTGAAAACCAAAATAAAGCGGTTGTGGAATTCAAAAACCCAGAAAACAGCTCTAAAAACAGAGTTTGGGTAGATGATTTGCAAATTGAACGAACTGGAGATTATAAAAGTGGGATTAATTCGGGCATCATGCCTTTTCCTACTCGCAAACAACTTTTGGATCAAGGCATTCTGACACAACCCAACGAAAAATTGGCTTGGTTGCTCGATGCAAAATTCGGGATGTTTATTCATTGGGGATTATATGCGGGACCTAGCAAAGGAGAATGGGTGATGTACAACTCCGCAATTTCGCCCCAAGACTATAGAGAATATGCTTACCCTTCTGCTGGTGAAAATTATTTCGCTGCCGATAAATACGACCCAAAAGCTTGGGCAAAACTCGCCAAAGCCGCTGGGATGAGGTACATGAACATGACCACGATGCACCACGATGGGTATGCACTGTTTGAAAGCAAATACATAAACGCCTTTTCGTCTAAACAAACCCACAACCGCGATTTTGTAAAAGAATACGTCGAAGCTTGTCGTGCCGAAGGTTTACGGGTTGGACTTTACAAAACGCTCATTAATTGGCGTTATCCGGGATATTACGACGTTACGGGAACCGACTGCAAACCGAATCCTTATGGTTATAAAACCGATAGTTCGCACAAAGAAAATGCGCGTTTGATGAAAGAAGAGCTATACTGTCAGGTGAAGGAGCTGATGACTAATTATGGAAAGATTGATCAAATATTTTGGGACGGTGGTTGGCTGGGTCAACAGAACGGAGATGCAGAAGCCGCATACTTTTGGGAATCAGGTAAATACCTCGACCCAAACAATCAGTGGCCTGTAAATCCCAATTTTCAAGATAAAGACGACACAACGGGAAAACCGCTAGGGTTGATGGGAATTGTACGAAAATATCAACCAGACATCATCGTAAATCCGCGATGTGGTTGGTATGGCGACATCAAAGCAGAAGAAGGGAATGCACCTATAACAGGAGGTATCCGAACCGAAGATATTTACGAAAAATGCATGACCCTTGGACAAGGTTGGGGATATACAAAAAGCTACGAAGATTCTGCGAAAATCAAATCAACAGATGCGCTGAAAAGGATGCTTTCGGATTGTGTGATCCGCAACATGGTACTTTTGCTCAATGTTGGACCCGACAGACACGGACAAATTCCAAAAGCAACTCAAAACCGTTTGCTCGAAATGGGCAAATGGCTAAATCAGGTTGGCGAGGCAGTTTATGGAACACGTGGTGGTCCCTGGAACCCAAAAGATGGAGAATATGGTTTTGCATACAAAGGCAATAAACTATTTGTATATTTACTGAGCGATTTCAAAGGAGAAACGCTCACTTTACCAGCCGTGAATAAAGGGCAAATAGCAGTAAAAGCATATTTAGTTTCTGATAAATCTCCGGTAAAAATGAAACAAAATAAAGCACGCGAAATAACGCTATCCGAAATTCAACGCAACGATAAAGCAGTAACAATAATCGCTATCGAGTTCAATAAAAAAGTGATGGAATAAAGTAAAAATTAGCACATATTGTCCATGAAAAAACTATTTACAACCCTTTGTTTTGTCGTATCTACATTATTATCTTCTGCTCAAAATGAGGTCGGTTTAACTCCAGGATTCCCTAGTCGTTCATCTAAACTCGATGTATTTCCCGGCTTCAAAAACCCACCCAAAGGCTACGGTGAGGTTTCATTTTATTGGTGGTTGGGAGATACATTGACAACGGAGCGTATTACTTCGCAACTCGACCAATTAAAAGATAACAGTATTACAGGACTTCAGATTAATTATTGCCATACGGACAAAGGTGGATCAAATTATGGGTTGACTATGCCAAGTCAGCCAGCGCTTTTTAGTGATAAATGGTGGAATTTATTTAAATGGTTTGTTAAGGAAGCCAAAGCGAGAGGAATGTCGGTAAGTTTAAGCGACTACACCCTTGGTGCTGCAAATCAAGGATGGTATATCGACGAGATGTTGAACGAAAACCCGTCACTTTATGGCACTAAACTTGAGTCGAAAAAATATGAAGTAAATGGGTTTGAGGCCTTTCAAACAAGTCTCCCTTCAGATTTGATGAGTATCAACGCTTACCAAACTCAAAATGGGGAAATAGCATCCAACACCAAAATTGATTTAAAACCCTTTATCAAAAATAGTCTGCTAAAATGGACTGCTAAAAACGGTAAATGGGTCGTAATTGCAGTTTATAAAACAACGGTTAAAACGTCATTCGACCCAATGAATCCGATTTCGGGGCAGAAAGTTAATGAAAAGTTTTATCAACGATTCGAAGATCATTGTCCTGGAGAAAGCGGGAAAGGTCTGAATTTTTTCTTTTCCGACGAATTGCAGTTTGGTATCCGAGGTTTTTTATGGAATACCCGATTTGCAGATGAATTCAGGAAAAAGAAAGGCTACGATATCACCAGAAAATTAGACCAACTTTTCGAAGAGTTGGGTCCCGAATCCTATAAAACCCGCCTAGACTACAACGATGTGATGGTGTCGTTGACCGAAGATGGGTTTTTTAAACCAGTATATAATTGGCACAACAGTCGTGGAATGCTTTTCGGATGCGATCATGGTGGACGAGGGCAGGATGTGACAGAATTTGGCGATTATTTCCGCACCCAACGTTGGCTTTCCGGTCCAGGTTCCGACCAACCTAATTTGGGGGAAAACATTGTCAAAGCAAAAGTTGCCAGTTCCATCAGTCACATGTATGAGCGACCAAGAACCTGGTTGGAAGGCTACTACGGCAGTGGTTGGGGCACAAGCAGCGAGGAATTGGCTAATGCCACCTTCACCGATTTTGCGATGGGGCATAACTTGCTCAGCTTACACGGCCTCTATTATTCCACTCATGGAAGTTGGTGGGAATGGGCAGCCCCCGATAACCATTTTAGACAACCCTATTGGGCAAATATGAGTTCGTTTCTGAAATGTACCGAGCGATTGAGTTATATTTTGTCACAAGGTTACCACTGCTGCGATGTGGCTATGATTTATCCTGTTTCCCCTACCGAAGCCAATCTGAAGGGAAAAGAATCTACGAAAACAGCCTTCGATTTGGCAAATAATCTTTACCCAAAAGGTATAGATTTTGACTTTATGGATTTTGAGTCGCTCAACAGATGTACAATCCAAAACAAAGAATTAAAAGTCAGCGGAGAAAAGTATAAAATATTGATTTTACCCGCTTTAGCCGCAGTGCGCTATTCAACCATACAAAAAGCACTGGAGTTTTATCGCGCTGGCGGCACGGTGTTGGCTGTGACAGCTCTACCTGAAGCCAGTGACCGAATTTGTGGCAACGACACCAAATTACAGTCGATGATTCGCGAAATGTTTGGCATAACTTACGAAGATAAAGTAGAAAAGGATAATACCTACACAAAAAGAAATAGCGTGGGTGGTCTGGGGATGTTCATTCCTGATTTTAAGAGCGTTGCGAATGTAATCAGTCAAACAATTGTTCCCGATTTTAAAATAATAGGTAGCGATATCACCTCAAATATCATGCACCGAAAAGTGGGACCGCGCGATTTGTATTTCGTTTACGGCATACCCAAAGGCACTTCCTGTTTTTTTCGTAGCACGGGAAAAGTTGAACTTTGGAATCCGTGGGATGCTAGCACAAAAGAACTTAAAGCAGCAGAAATTACGGAACAAGGAACAACATTCCATTTACCGTTAGAAAAATCGGAGCCTCAATTAATTATTTTTAGCCCCGGAAAGGCTGTGTTGGAAACAAGCACAACTGTAACCAAAGTAGAAAAAACAGTGCTGGAAGGCGATTGGGAATTTGAACTCAAGCCTACACTTGATAATACATACGGCGATTACCGCTTGCCTGCTTTCGACGACAAAATTGGTATTGAAACCTGGAAAATGAAATTCTCGGAGCAAATCTCGAATTCTACAAACTGGCAAAATCCAGCATTTGATGACAGTAAATGGTCAACAGCCACAGTTTCATATGGACCGCAGTTTTTAAAACTTGGACCACTCCCTAATGATATTGACACGGTTTCTATAGAGTCGAAAATTCTGAATCTAGGAACAATAAGCATAAATGAAGCACTTGAGATCAACTCAAAGAAATACACTTGGCAACCCTATGAATTTTCGTGGCGCTGGGGATTGAAAGATGATGCTGGTCATCAGGGTTATCACGGATTGAAAGCAGAGGTGCATGACGAAATCATTTCGTTAGGCAAACTTGATAAAAAAGCTTGGATTGGAGCACCTGTTGTGCCATTGCTAAAGGAATCCGAAGGCTCTGTATATTATTTGTGGTCAACCGTTTTGTGTGATGAAAATATATATGCCAAACTGAATATAGGAGGTTTATCGCCAACAAAAATCAGCATAAACAACCATGATGTTCCCTTGAATTCTAATACGGTGAGTTTAAATCGTGGACAAAACACCATTTTGCTAAAATACAACAGCATTGGCAGAGGCTATTTTATTCTTGAAAAAAAGGATTCAAATTCGGATTGGCAACAAACCACTCCACTTTCCACCAATTGGTACAATAAACCAGACATACTCAAATTTAACTGCTACCCTGAAAGAAATCAATCACACGGTTTATATCGCTTCCAATCGCCTCCGGGAGCACAGGTTATGTATATCACAAGCGCAAATCAACCCGAAGTATGGGCATCAAGCGTTAATTTGAAAGCGCAAGTCGTTGAAACGGTCTACACGAAAAATGCGGATAGAACCATTCCGGTTTGGAAAGTGTTTTTCCCTGATTCCATCCAAAAATCAGCACAAGTTGCATTGAGAATCGAACAAACTCCTGGTCTATTCGGTGGAGCGGCCCTACCGGAGCCAATCCGATTTGTGTGTGGAAAAGGCAAAATCCAATTAGGAGATTTGGCAAATAACCAATCACTAAAAACCTATTCAGGTGGAATGTGGTATCGCAAAACGCTGAATGTTACAAGTCAGCAAGCCGCCTCAGCCGAAATTAGTCTCGATCTGGGTGATTTGGTTTCGTCGGCTGAAGTTTGGGTAAACGGTCAGTCAATAGATATAAAATTGACACCACCTTGGCAATTTGACCTCAGTGGAAAACTAAAATCCGGTGATAATAAACTTGAAGTCCTCATTTACAATACGCTCGGTAACCATTACTTAACCACTCCTTCGAAATACGTTGGACGAACAAAATCAGGTTTGATTGGACCAGTTACAATTTCGTACACAAAAAAATAAAATCATGTTCTCAAAATCATTAAAATTCATTCCCTTCCTGCTATTTTTTTTGACAATTGAAACAACGGTTGTATGCCAGAATAATGTGTTGTCTTTCGCCGATTCCAGTTCCTATTTGAAAAATCTAAAAGCAGAGATGCAGGTTCAATGGCCTAAAAACAGAACAATTAATATCATTTTTCATGGTCATAGTGTTCCTTCGGGTTACTTTAAAACACCTACTGTAAATGCGTTATCATCATACCCCTATCTTGTTTTGAAAAAAATAAAGGAATTGTATCCATATACCGTCTTAAATGTGATTCATACCTCGATAGGCGGAGAAAATGCGGAAATGGGTGCTTTACGTTTCGAGTCGGATGTGCTGACTTACAAACCCGATATAATTTTTATTGATTATGGGCTGAATGATACATACATAGGACTTGAGCGAGCATACAAAGCTTGGGATAGAATGATAAAAACATCGATTGAAAAAGGAATTAAGGTAGTTTTACTCACACCTTCTCCCGATACCAGACTTAATTTAATGGATCCACAAAACGAGTTGAATAAACATACGGAACAAATCAGAAAACTAGCTGCCGAAAATCATGTTGGCTTGGCGGATTCTTATAAAGCCTTCAGTTTTCTATATTCGGACAAAGCTGAATTAGAAAAGTACATGGCTCAGATTAATCATCCAAACGAAAAAGGACACGAACTGATTGCAAATGAGATTATGAAGTGGTTTTAACCCTATGAAATGAATCCTTACCCAACGAAAGATTAACTCCAAAAGTGTCTGAAAATATCAATGCGGTAATTAGCCTAAATTTTTAAATCGAATGGTGCTAATTCTACTCTTTAGCCACTTCACCAATAGTTTTTAGATATAGCTGACTTATCGTTAATGATATTCTAACTTGATTTCGCACAATCGAAAACGCCTTAGGTTTAGTGTCTTTACTATGTGCATCAAGATATATTCGCAAATCACTTATGGTTTTGATTTTAGTTGTATTTATAGCTTGAATTAGATCGCCAGTACGAAAGCCCATTTTTGCAGCTTCTGAATTTTCGCTAACCGCAACCAACGAAACACCACCTTCGTCGAAAGCCACTCCGAATGCCGACATTTCATCTCCACTAGGCTCTTTCAGTGTCACTCCAAGCCAAGTATGGCTTGGACTTTTTACGCTACCTGTTTCGGGTTTCATTTTCACCTCAACTTTTGGAATTTGTGGTGTTTTGGCAATGGCTCTCAAAGATGGTTTATTCACACCAAACTGATCCATCGAGAAGTTTTGGAAGCCCAGTTTTAATGCAGGTGATGAAATTTTCACTTTAAAATCACAACGTTCAACATCAACGAACTGTGGGTCACCATTCTGGGAATTCAAGTCACAACCGTTTTTCGAGAATTTGGTCATTTCATCTTTAGTTGAAACGTAGAAATTGTAGTCCAGTTCCTTTCCCCATTTGCCATCAGGAGCAATAACGGCATTCATTATGGCAGGTTGGTAAGCCTTGAAAACAATGTTATTTTTGAATACATCACCACTATTTTTATACCAAACATGTGGATGCAAACCATTATTCACAATGATGTTATTTGTGACAATTCGGCGGTATCCTTCACGCAGTTTTAATCCTCTGTTGAGCAAAAGATTGTTATAGATTTCATAATTTGTTGAGCCATCGTCTAAATCAATATCCCAACCGTGGTCGCAACGCCAGCGACTGTTTCTAATAATGCTTGGTTCCAGCGTGTCCCAAAATGGCATTAGAGTGTCCTTTTCTACTTCCATACTGGTTTGTTTCACGTCGGGTGTCCAGTAGCGATCACGTCCCCACGAGTTGAAACTGCCGTGATCGCCAGTTTCGAGCACGGTATTGAAAATATCACAATTTTCGATAATATTACCACCAAATGTGCCTTCATTGATATTAATTCCTGCACGTGGGACATCGTAAATGGAACAGTGGTTGATGCGGATTTTATGTGACATAGAAATATGAACAGGTGCAGTTTGTTTCTCATCACGACCGGTGAGCGTTATCAGACAGTTTTCGACCAAACAATCTTCTGGATAATTATCGCCTTTAGCTCCTGGTGTGTGATCCATCGATTGGTAATCCTGATTTCCGTATTGGAAAATTGGACTCCGAACGGTTGCAGGATCTCCTACAAAAACAACTCCCGAAGCTCCACTGTTGTGTATATAGCATCCGACAATGGCTATTCTGCGGTTGTAATTGTTTACAAAAACCGTATTACCACCTACTTGGTCGAATTCGCAATCCTGTATGCTACAATCTTCGGCTCCATTAAAGTAGATAGCTCCGCCGCGGAATACGGTCCAATCCGACCGAAGAAGTGGCTCTTTGTTTTCCATAAATGTGCGTGCTGCATGACGGAACACAAAACCTTGCATAAGAATATTCTTCACTGGAGCAGTTTTGGAACCATTGAATTCAATCAGGTTTTTTAGCCGAACAATTTCTACTTTGGCTGCTTTCAGATCGGTTTTTGCATCAGGCATAAAGTAAAGCTTATGCTCAGAGGAGTTATAAAACCATTCCCCTGGCGCATCCAATTCTTCGAAGATATTTTCCACCATCCGATAACAAGGATGCATTTTCGATGGTCGATTGTTCTGCCAACCACCTTCCAAATCAAGAGTCCCATCCGACTTCTTCCCTTTTATCACCCAGTGCATATCTCCCCAAAGCATCGAATGCATCGCGTGGAGATAGCCTCCCAATGGATTCCTCCATCGCGTAATGCGTTTTGGGTCAAGAGGGTTATTTGCTGAATCGGTTTTGGCGCTATGACTAAGCGACCACGTATCAAACACATTTTTCCCTAACACTGCATTCGGGAAACGAGCCATACGCTGCCGAACTCCGTCTATGTAGAGTTGGTCGATAATCGGATTTCCCGATATGTTTGCTACAAAAATACCATTCTTATATAATTGCCATTTCAAACACAATAAACTACCACCACTTATAATTGCCTTTCCTTCATTCTGAGCTCGATAAGTTACGGCTGATTTATTGTCAGTAGCTGTAAAAGTTATGGTATGAGGTAAATAATACACGCCATCAGCAAAAATCACTTCGACCGATTCACTCATAGATTGAGCTCTCGCAATCTGTTGAGCCTTTTCAAAAGATAGCACTGGAGTAGCCATTGTTCCTGCATTTGCATCATTGCCCGAATTCGATACATAAATCGACTTCGCCTGCAAAGCAGAGAAAGAAATAAGCGCAACAATTAGTACATTAAATTTTTTCATACTTTAGTGATTGACTTCAATATAAGAGTATTTGTGAGTTAAATTTACTTTTTGGATTTGATTAATTTACTGACTTCCAACAAAGTTTTGACATCAATATCTCTCAAATTTCCTTTATAGTCGGGACCAATATCGAGCGAAAAGATATTTTTATATTTCACTGCTCCCAAATAATCTTCATAGATCTTTTCAGCAGTGGAGCAAAGAGTGTCATGCTCTGGCAAGGAATAGAACCAATCGGCTCCCCCTTTGTGCTTTGGAAGGATTGGATAGGTAAATTCTGCTGCAATATAGGCTTTGTAATTTCCACATTGCTTATTGTAACCCGCCCCTGAAATATCATCAAGCGCTGATGCGTGTCCACGTTCGCCCAACCGTAAACGGCCAGCAGAGGTGCCATGATTATAACTAGGTAAACAATTTGGTTGAAACTGAGTCACCCACTTATCGGTCTCCTCATGCGACAATCCTCCATCACCCTGCGCATGGTCAAACCAGATGTATTCGATATCGCCGTAGTTAGTTAGACTATTGAATATCAGTATTTTTATAGATTGTAGTACTAATTTATTATGTACATATTTCATCATTATTTTGCACAAAAACGATGTTTTGGACTTTATAGACTGGACTTATATACTAAAATTTTATATTAATAATACTACCGTTAGCATCAACAATACGTAAAATGTATGAATTGTTTTTAGGAGCAGCAAGTTCGTATGAATTTTTGAAATTTGCTCCAGTATACACTGTTTGTAAAAGTTGACCCTGCATGTTATAAAGAACCAATTCTAAATTTCCGCTTAATTCTGAATTTAGAGAAACTTTTACCTTGTTTGCATTAATACGTGAAACATTGACATTCTTTCTCAAAAGGGATACATCTTCTATATTGCTAATTATATTCAATATCTGATTTTTTATACTGATCATTCCTGCAATGGAAGGATGCCCTGCCATTTTGTTAATGTTATTAAGCTGTATATTCTCTACGTTATATTGTTTACATATTAATTTTTGAGCGTCTGCAATTTCTGATTTTAATTCAGTATTTACCAGATTGATAATTTTTTCGTTTGGATATGTTTTAATGAGGTAATCTAGCATGTAAGCAAATGCAGGTCGAAAACTTTTCAAATCGTTTTCTGTCCAATCGCTATATTTGTAACTGCCTAAAGGAGAATTTGCCCAACTGTCATTAGTTCCTCCGAAAATAATAATAAGGTTCGGATTTCCTAAATTTTTCATTCTGGTAATAAAAGATGAAGCGGAACTGTTTCCACCACTATATCCTGTATTACAAACAGTTGAACCGGAATAGGAATTATTATATTCCAATACAAATCCTTTTTCTTGTATAAATTGATACCACCATGTTTGCTCAACTGTTAGAACATCGTTATCGTTAGTTGAACGGGGATACCAAGGAGAGTTTGTAGTTGGAGTTAAATAATTTTTAAAGGTTGAATATGAATCTCCTAATATGCTTACCTTATAAATACTTGTATCATTTACTAACTTCTGGCTTTCTTTATCATTACAAAACCCCGATACGAATGAGAAGAGAAAATAGATTACAATTATTAATTTTTTCATTTTATATATTTTATTATATTTATAAATAAGCCCCTACTATATTTTTCCCGTTAAATATTCCAATTATCTTGCCATTTCAATACAGGTATCCCGTGTTCAAACAAGATGGGCTGCCAACTATATCGCGCATCGATTTGAATATTGGGGTTCCAACGATCTGCCATAAAAATAGATAGCACTGGACTATTAATTGTTCCAGCATTTGCATCATTGCCCGAATTCGATACATAAATCGACTTCGCCTGCAAAGCAGAGAAAGAAATAAGCGCAACAATTAGTACATTAAATTTTTTCATACTTTAGTGATTGACTTCAATATAAGAGTATTTGTGAGTTAAATTTACTTTTTGGATTTGATTAATTTACTGACTTCCAACAAAGTTTTGACATCAATATCTCTCAAATTTCCTTTATAGTCGGGACCAATATCGAGCGAAAAGATATTTTTATATTTCACTGCTCCCAAATAATCTTCATAGATCTTTTCAGCAGTGGAGCAAAGAGTGTCATGCTCTGGCAAGGAATAGAACCAATCAGCTCCCCCTTTGTGCTTTGGAAGGATTGGATAGGTAAATTCTGCTGCAATATAGCCTTTGTAATTTCCACATTGCTTATTGTAACCCGCCCCTGAAATATCATCAAGTGCAGATGCGTGTCCACGTTCGCCCAACCGTATACGGCCAGCAGATGTGCCATGATTATATCCAGGCAAACAATTTGGTTGAAACTGAGTCACCCACTTATCGGTCTCTTCATGCGACAAACCTCCATCTCCTTGTGCGTGATCAAACCAAATGTATTCTACATCACCGTAATTAGTCAACAATTCTTTCAATTGCGCCTTCTTCATTTCAGGATTTGAGCCACCGCTCTTACAATATATAGCACCAGGGAAATTCCAATCGCCCTCCGAAAAGTATAAAGCCAATTTAATTCCGTACTTATCACATGATTTGCGCAGTTTTGCAAGCACATCAATTGCTAAAGGGCTGTTGGTGACTTTCTTTTCAGTTGTTTTCGTATCCCATAAGCAGAAGCCATCGTGATGTTTCGTCAAAAAAAGAATGTAATTCATCCCCGCTTTTTTGGCGACTTTGCACCATTGATCAGTATTACATCCTGTCGCTTTAAAGTAGGAAGCATTTTTATCAGTTGTTGGTGTCCATTCTATTCCCGAAAACGTGCTGTACGACCAACAAATAAACATACCAAAACGCATATCAGCAATCTGCTTAGCCCTCACAGAGTCAGCAATTACAGTTTTGTTAATGTCAAATGGTTGATTTGTTGGTTTTTGAGCGAAAGCCGCGTTGAAAGATACAGTTAGAAAAACAAAAGCAGAAAAAAGGGATTTCATAATCTTATATTATCGTTTATTTCAGTACAAGACAAGGGTAAATCTAAAAAGCAGATTGAATACATAACTGAAAAAGCCCTTTTTTATAGACTAATTTTGCTTACCCTATTTTTGTTCATTTGATGAATTTGTACAAAAAAGCCAACCTTTCAGTTTATGTTTCAAAACGGAGGTTTAAATATTGTGGAAAACGAAGTATTTCGGAATACGCTACTCCGTGGCTATTGTCAGAGCACCCTCTTTTAATTTACCTCCATTTACTAAGAGTTTTATATTTCCTGAAAGCGTATTTGACTCTACAATAGCAACAAGTTTTCCGTTGAACGCTTTCATATAAGTCGAGGCGAAAGAGGTTTGATCAATTGCATTTCCGTTGCACACGGCTTTTAGATTACCAACGCCTGTAACTTGAAAGAACAGAAAATTATCAGCTTTGGGGCATAGATTACCATCTTTATCAACGATTTCAACCGCAATAAAAGACAAATCTTTTCCATTAGCACTTATCTTTTGTCTATCAGCTGTTAGTTTCACAGTATAAGGCTCACCTGCCGTTTTGATAATTTCTTGTGCAATCACTTCGTTTTTGTCATTGTAAGCCACTGCCTTCAATTCACCTGGTTGGTACACAACATCCTTCCACATCAGTCTGTAACGAGTGTACTTGTTGCTCTTATCTTTTTGTTTAACTCCCTGGCTTTTACCATTCACAAACAACTCAACTTTCGGATAGTTGGTGTAACAAAAGACTGGCACATTTTCGCCAATTCTTTCAGCCCAATTCCAATGTGGCAGAAGGTGCAAAACAGGCTCACTACTCCATTTAGTCTGATAAAGGTAGAATCTGTCTTTTTTCAATCCGGCTAAATCCACAATTCCAAAATAGGAGCTTCGTGCAGGTGTACCTTCATTGTAAGGTGTTGGTTCTCCAAGATAATCAAAACCTGTCCACACAAACTCTCCGAGAATAAATTCGCAATCATCTTGCGCCTCGAATTCGTTATCAGGTGTTTGTGCCCAACTTGGAAATTCCAAATCGTAGCTCGATACCTGATAATCGTTGTACCACGGTGATCTCACTTCTTTCGCAGGGAATTTATATTCTCCTCTTGAACTCACGGTAGATGCTGTTTCAGTGGCTAAAAGAACATAGTTTGGATATTGTGCGTGTTTCTTCTTATAATCAAATGGTTTGTAATTAAACCCAACTATATCAATGGCATCAGACAATCCATTTTTGATGGCCTTTGTATGATCATTAAAACCAGCCGTTACAGGTCGAGTAGGGTCTGTTACATGACAAATATTAGTCAAAAATGTCGCAATTTCTTTTCCTTCGGGCATCGATTGTTCACGAATTTCATTGCCAATACTCCAAATGATAACGGATGGATGATTTCGATCTCGTATAACCATACTTTGAATATCAATCTTTGCCCATTGATCAAAATAATTGCCATATCCATTGGCATTTTTACTATTTTTCCACTCATCGAAAGCCTCAACCACAACCATTAGCCCGATACTGTCGCAAATCTGAAGCAGCTCTAGCGAAGGGGGATTATGAGACGTGCGTATAGCATTCGCACCCATCTCTTTCATCATTGCAAGTTGTCGCTCAGTGGCTCGGTAATTGACTGCAGCACCCAATGGCCCTAAATCGTGGTGCAAGCAGACTCCTTTAATTTTGACTGATTTTTCGTTCATGAAAAACCCTTTATCCTTATCGAAACGTATTGAACGACAACCGAAATTCGTTTTGTATTCGTCGCACAACACATTTTTGACATATACCTTAGAGACAGCAGTATAAAGAGTTGGAGACTCGACCGACCAAAGTGTAGGTTTTGCAATTTGAGTAGTCTGTTCGAACATGCGATTGCCTTTTGCATTTTTAGTAGTAGATGTAGTGGCTACTTTCTTTCCGTTTTTCGAATAGATTTCTGTAACTAATGTAATGCTATTCTCAGTTAAAGAATCGCTTTCAATTTCGGTGCGAATAGCTATATCAGCCTTTTTGTCAGTAATCTTAGGTGTCGTGATAAACGTGCCCCAATGTGCGACGTGCGTGTTAGCCGTTTTTACCAACCTCACGTTTCGATAAATACCTGCCCCCGAATACCATCGTGACGATTCGGGTTTGTTTTCAGTTCGCACTGCCAATAGATTTGGTTTGCCGAACTGAATAAATTTAGTGATATCGAACGAAAATGACGAGTAGCCATAAGGGTGTTCTCCAACAAATACACCATTCAAGTATATTTTCGAAAGGCTCATTGCACCATCAAATTCTACAGAAATCTGCTTTCCTTTATCCGACTCACTTATTGGCAACAGCTTTCGGTACCAGCCAATTCCAAATATCGGGAGCGCGCCAGTGCGACCTGTTCTAAGCAGTGGTTTACTTTCACCATCTTCTTTAACTTGCACCATCTGAGCATCGAGGTTCATATCAAAGTTCCCTCTAATTGCCCAATCGTGAGGAACGCGAACTGTTTCCCAATCGATATCAGCCAAATTTGGCTTTTCGGCATTCAAAACTTCTTTGTTTTGGAATTTCCAATTGTTGGAAAGTAAGATTACATTTCTTGTCTGTGATTTTGCGTTAAAAATCAGCTGAGATGCTGCAATAGCAATAAATAATAGCTTTTTCATGGGTCAAATAATAAAGTCATTTCAAATCTTCAACAAGAATTCCAATTTATATCGAGTTTTGATCATTTGTTGTAGCGTATCTTTCAATTGAAAAAATACAGAAAACTGAATACTTTTTCACATTACAAATATATCTTAATCAAGAATAGATAATCTCCTATTATTTGGGCAAAAAGGTAGAAATATGATTCAAAACGAAACACTTGCTAAGAGTTTTAGTCTCATATTGGCCTTAACCAATAAAGTTTTAGTCATAATTCTTGATTTTAGCTGTCACTGAATCGAACTTAAACAAAGAGGACTAAGTTCGATTGGTTACGAACTCAGCCCTCTTAATCGTTTATTATAAATCAATCCAACTTTAGTGGACAAATCAAAATAACGAGAATCGTCTTTTCTAGAATGACTACTCTTTATCCTTCAATTGTAATTGAGATGATTTTGTCGCCTTGACGAATATCATCAATCACCTCTAGCCCTTCCACAACTTTGCCAAAACAAGTGTGGTTTCTGTCGAGATGAGCTGTGTTGGTGCGCGAATGGCAGATAAAGAACTGCGAACCACCCGTGTTGCGACCAGCATGTGCCATCGACAAAACACCTCGGTCGTGGTATTGGTTTCCTCCAGTCAATTCACATGGGATGGTATAACCCGGACCACCAGCACCGTTACCTTTTGGACATCCACCTTGTATCACAAAGTTTGGAATCACACGGTGAAAAGTCAATCCGTTGTAGAATCCGCTCTCAGACAATTTAATAAAGTTTGCTACCGCTTTTGGGGCATCTTCTTCGAAAAACACGATTTTCATTTCGCCCTTTTCGGTAATCATTTTTGCAGTTTTCATTTCACTTATGTTTTATTTACGATTTAACATCAAATTCGGTTCAAAGTTCGATATGTTTTTTGGTTATACCAAATCTTTTCGCACTTTTGCATACACGAAAGCAACGAATAAACCCAAATGCGACTCACATACATCTACCACAGCTGCTTTGCTATCGAAGCAGAAGATTATACCATCCTGATCGACTTCTTCAAAGACACGGATGGTGATTTCGATACTGGCTACGTCAACCGCGAATTGCTCACCCGCAGTGGGCGGCTCTATGTATTGAGTTCGCATTCGCATCACGACCATTTCTCGAAAAAAGTGCTGAAATGGCGCGAAAAGAGACCTGACATCATTTACATTCTCTCGAAAGACATTCTGCTGTGCCACAAAGCAAAATCCGACGATGGACACTTCATAGACAAGCTCGAAACCTACGAAGACGATTTGCTGAAAGTAACCGCTTTTGGCTCGACCGATATTGGCGATTCGTTTCTGATAGAGGTAGAAGGCAAGCGCATTTTCCATGCCGGCGACCTCAACAACTGGCATTGGAAAGACGAATCGACCTCGGAAGAGGTGGAGAAAGCTGAGCGACTCTATTTGTCGGAGTTAGCAGATATTTCAGAAAAAATATCTCGACTCGATGTAGTGATGTTTCCCATCGACAAACGGCTGGGCAGTGACTATATGCGTGGAGCGGAGCAGTTTCTATCGGCAATCAAAGTAGATCTGTTCGCACCGATGCACTTTGGCAAATATTACGAAAGCGCAGCCGCCATTCGCCCGTTTGCTGAAAGCAAAGGAAGCCGCATTGTGGAGTGGAAACACAAAGGAGAAAGTGTTGAGATTTGATTAGAATCTAAAATCTATCACCACCATCTCTGACTGCGTGCCGATGCGGTATTGCGGTCCCCAAATGCCAAGTCCTGACGAAACGTAGATGTGCGTTTTGCCTTTCTTGAGGTAACCGTGTCCCACTTCAAACATGCGCTTCACCAACAGATTGCCGGGGAAAAACTGTCCTTCGTGCGTGTGTCCCGAAATCTGCAAATCGATGCCGTTTGCTTCCGCCTCTTCGAGGTGATGCGGTTGATGATCGAGCAGAATCACTGGCAAGTCGGACTTCAAACCTTGCACCAACGCCGAAAGCGATTTCCGGTGAGCATTCGTCAAATCGTCTCGTCCCACCACGTAGAATGAGTTATCGACCAACGCCACAGAATCTTTCAAAAACGTGATGCCTGCCGATTTCAGGTAATTTTCGGTAGCATCGAGTTGCTCGGCATAGTGCTCGTGGTTGCCATTGATGGCATAAACACCCTTCGTGGCACGAATCTGACTCAACTCTTCGCGCATATTTTGGCGAATGACAGGCTCAATCGAACGATCGGTGACATCGCCCGCCATCAAAACAATATCCGGCTTTTGTGCATTAATCATTGCCACGAACGTTTTCAAACGTGCTTTATCTATCGAAAACCCAAGGTGTAAATCGCTCACAGCAACTATCTTAAGCGTCTTGTTTTGAGAAGGCTTTTCCGCTTGAATCGAAAGATTTACCGTTTTCGGATGATTGAAGTTGTAGTTACCAACCGCCATCACCACAGCAATAATAGCAAACGAGGTCATCATCCACCAGAAGCGAAAATCGTCTAATCCATTGGGTGCGAATCGTGCAAAATGGTTAATGCCCAGTAGCACATCGAGCACAATCAGCGACATCGAGAGATAGACAAAAATGATGACGTAGCTATTGCCTATAAACGAAATAACTTTCGCCACTTCGGTCGGCATCTTGTGTCCAAAAATCATCCCGACAAGGAACAAAACAAACATTGCGATACTTGCCGTCACATATCCAGTGCGCCACATGCTGTGCGCCGACAGCGATTGAGAACCACGAAGAATAGTGAGCGTGATCAACGATATAACGATGCAAAAAACGATGGCAAATCCTAGTTTCATATACTTACACTTTAAATGTTTAACAAAAAAATTAGTGGTATTCAGATAAGCGACACAGTTATTATGCAAATCCTATCGCTACCGCGGGTTTTACTTTTTTTGGTGCAAAGACCTCACCCCAGCCCTCTCCCAAACGGAGAGGGAGCATTTACATTTATTTAATTGTCGAAATAACTCGCTCATTCGTCCATACATTTGACGTCCATTTTATGAGTATTTGCAGCTGGACTCACTCACTCTACAAGATTTCGACGTTTGGTATTTGTGTTTGTCCCCACTGGGACTATCGATTCGGCATTATTTAATTAAGAAACTTTACCTTTTAAAATTTCCACAAAACTATCATAATACTATTTACGATAAAATAAAAAGCCGACCAATACGAATTTTGAGCGATGAAAATATAACACATTTTCGACCATTCAGTTCTAATAATCGGCATTCGAAAGGCGAACTATAGATTCTTTTTTCATAAATTTGCCTTTTCTAACATAAAACCACTACACATCATGAAACGAACACTCTTTTTGCTATCCACTTTTCTCTTTTTCTCACTCCTCTCTCAAGCTCAAATCCGTGTTGCTTGCATTGGCAACAGCATCACGTATGGAGCAGGTATCAAAAACCGCGATTCGCTGAGTTATCCAGCGCAAATGGGACGCATATTGGGGAAAGATTGGGTGGTCGGAAACTTTGGAATCAGTGGCGCTACTTTACTCAAAAAAGGAGATAAACCTTATTGGAAACAAGCCCGACTCTCGGATGCGATGGCTTTCGCACCCGATGTGGTGGTGATTAAACTTGGCACCAACGACTCGAAACCGCAGAATTGGAAGTTCAAAGACGAATATGTGAGCGATTACCTCAAACTAGTCGATACCCTGCAAGCATTGCCTTCGCATCCGCTTGTGTTTGTCTGCCTACCTGCTCCGGCTTACGGTGACAAATGGGGGATTCGCGATAGCATTATCAATGCAGATGTGATACCGATGGTAAAGCAGGTTGCCAAAGAGCGCAAACTCAAAATTATCAATCTGAATAAGGAGCTGTCTAATCACGCCGAACTTTTCCCTGATTTGATTCACCCCAACGCAGAAGGTGCTGGTTTGATGGCACAAAAAATTGCTTCGGTTTTACAGAAATCAAAGAAAAAAATCATCAAAAATCAGAATCTAAATCGTCAAAATTGAATTGACCAAAATCCAAATAATGTGCTAAAGTGCCAATTATCAGCCCAAATCGGTTGATAATTGGCACTTTAGCGTTACCTTTGCACCCCAATTAGATTGAAATTATGACTTTTGCAGATTTAAATATCAATGCGCCGTTGCGAAACGCGATTGCTGACCTCGGTTTCACCACCCCAACCATCATTCAGGAACGTGCTTTTCCGGCGATTATGTCGGGCAAAGACATTGTAGGCATTGCACAGACCGGAACCGGTAAAACATTTGCCTACCTGTTGCCCACTCTTCGCATGTGGAAATTCACCAAAGAGCCACACCCGCAGATTTTGATTGTGGTGCCTACGCGAGAGTTGGTGACGCAAGTTGTCGATGAGGTGCAAAAGTTGACAGCCTACATGAGTGCTGCTGTAGTAGGTGTGTATGGCGGCGTGAACATCAAACAACAGATGATAACCGTGGCCGGTGGAATGGATGTGCTCGTTGCTACTCCAGGGCGATTGCTCGATTTGGTGTTGAATGGCTCAGTCAGGCTGAAATCGGTGAAGCACCTCGTAATTGATGAGGTGGATGAGATGTTGAGCCTCGGATTTCGTCCGCAACTGATTCGAATTATCGACCTGTTGCCACCAAAACGCCAAAACTTGATGTTCTCGGCTACGATTACCGAAGAGGTGAACGAATTGATTCACGAATTCTTCAACGTGCCGCTCTGGATCGAAGCTACGCCCATGGGCACTCCGCTCGAAAACATCGAGCAAACCTGCTATCACTTACCCAATTTTTATACTAAAATCAACCTGCTCGAACGCTTGCTTTCGAATAAAGAAGAGTTTACGAAAATTCTGATTTTCGCTGCTACCAAAAAGCTTGCCGATCAGCTTTTCGAAGAGGTGAATACACTATTTCCTGAAGAGGTAGGCGTCATTCACTCCAACAAAGCGCAGAACAACCGTTTTGCCACCGTGGAGCAGTTCCACTCGGGCGAAATCCGCATCCTGATTGCTACCGACCTTGTCGCTCGTGGATTGGATATTTCGGAAGTGAGTCACGTAATCAATTTCGATACTCCAGACGTCCCAGAAAACTACATTCACCGCATTGGTCGCACCGGCCGTGCCGACAAAAAAGGAAATGCCATCACCTTCGTTACCAAAGCCGAAAAAGAGGCGAAAGAGGCTATCGAAGCGTTGATGAACACCAAAATACCTCAAACAAAATTGCCAAAGGACTTCGTGATTTCGGAAAAACTGACCGACGACGAGATGCCGAAGGTGGATATGAAAAATGTGTTGGTGAAACTTCCTCCACGCGACGAAGCTGGACCTGCATTTCACGAAAAACTGGAGAAGAACAGGAAAGTGAACAAGAAAGTCCGCCGTTGCGAGCAGATGAAGATGAAATACAAAAAACCCAAAACGCGCGGTATGAAACCACGTGGAAAGAAGAATAAGAAGTAAGCGAATAGCAAAAACCTATTGAAAAAGCGAGGGCGACAAAACTGAATTTGTCGCCCTCGCTTTGTTTTAATTAAACTCTTTATTCTCAGAAATTGAGCATGATGCCAATCGAAACTGGACGAACATCGTAGCCTTTATCGGTTGAGAAAACGCCAATCAATCCATACTTCGCAAAGATGCTGATGTTGTCGATACCCGCTTTTGCCATCACATCCAACGACAGCGGATTGGTATTCAAACCATGTGCCTCAATCTTATCTACTTTATCGCCTTGCGCTGTGGTATATTTTACACGATACGAAGAGTAAGTCTTGATGCCTGCCTCAACACCACCTGACAGAAAACTGTTTCGAATCCATCTGGGTTGCCATTCGATAAGCAGTGGCATGGTGAGGCGTGTCACTTTCAAACGGCTAATATTGTAATGCTCCCCATTTGGTGACGGAACGCGATTAGTTACTCCATTAATATCTATCAAATGGTAATCTCCAATCAGATTATACGTTCTCCAGTTGATACCAAAACCTGTGACCAATGCCAAACGATTGCGGTAAATTGAGTAGCTGTGCTCGATAAAGTTGATAAACCATTCCGTCGTTTCGTCCGCTTTCAACGGAATCAAAGTGCTTCGTTTGTCATTTTGGTCAATCAAATTGGCAAACCCAATACCAAACCCTGAATAGTGTGGATCCATCGAATAAGAGTGTTCGTGCCTTTTAGACTTATTCTTGCCAAAGTTTGGCAATTTGATACCCATACTCTCCATCACCGACCACGTTTCGTAGCTTTTACCATCGCTGAAAATGCCTTCGTAGAGTTGTTTGTAGGCAGTGGTGTCGTTCGGACGTTTTGCATCGAGTATTTTCACCTTAATCTGGTCTTTGTTTTCTTCAATCTTCACCAATTTATCGTTGTAGCGGATTGTCGTGGTATCGCTAGCCAAAGTTGCAGCTTTCGCCGAAAGTTGAGCAACGAAGATTAATGCTAATGTGCAAATTATCAATCTATAATTCCGTTTCATATTTGTAAATTTATTAATGGTTATCAAATTGTTTTTTTCTTCCTTATTGCCCTTTTTTAAGCAACAGATTCACGATATTATCCGTTTCTACAGGCGTTTCGATGTAGATAAGCGTGGCTGCTTCGTCTTCGTTTTTGAAAAGGATAAACCGATTGTCCGACCCTTTTTTTGCTAATTGGTAGTAGGCTGAGAAGAGCTCTCCGGCTTTAATGACTTGTTTAATCTTCTTCGCCCCCTCTTGATCTTTTTTCAGACAGCGACGAATGTACTCAATGGCCGAAGGCTCGTCTTTAATCGAAATACTCTTATAAAGCGTCAAATTGTATGACTCGAGCATATCTTCCGAAAGCTCCACCATCACCACATTTTTGTTGTGCCCAAACTTGTCAAACACCTTGCGTATCTGCAAGTCTTCCTGTGCATGAAGTATCGATGGGAAAGCCATCAGTCCAAGCAAACAGATTAAACCTATTATTCGTTTTTTCTTCATCATCGTTAATCTTTAATTATTTTCCAAACTGGCTCAATTGCTCGAGCATAATGGTTTGTGCCTCGTCGTTTTTCGGTGCTTTAGGTTTCGATTCCTCACCGCCAGACACTGCGTCCAATGCCTTTAGAGCCTCTTCGTGTACGATAGTTGGATCGCTGTAAACAACACCGTTTTTAATCACATAACTGCCACCACTCAACAGCATTTGTCCTTGAGGCATTTGCAGGAGGAGCACAAATGCGATAATGACTACCGCTGCGGCAGCTGCCGATTGCACCCAAAGCTTGCGATAGAGTGGGATTTTAACTACTTTCTCACCTTTGGCTGCTGCGTAATAGTCGAACATCGCTTTCTCAGCTTTGTATTTCTCGGGCAAGTTCTGTTTTTGAAAAAAGCGTTGCAAGACTCTCTCTTCTTGCACAGTGGTTTCGCCTTCGAAATAGCGTTCGAGTAAATTATCTATCTTTTCCATATCTTCGTTCAATTAAGTTTCAAAAACTGTTCCCGTACCTTTTTTCGTGCTCGCGAGAGGTTCATGCGAACTGCTTCGGCGTTTGCACCTGTAATCACCGCAATCTCCTCAACCTCCATTTCGTCGATGTCTTTCATCTGAATAATCATCCGCTGCAAGGGTGGTAGTTGATCGATAATCTGACGAATGAGTCGGTCGGTGTCGCTGCGTTCGAGAAACGTGTGCGGATTGCCCGTTGCCTCGCGATGCAGCAAGTGGTCTTCTATCGGCTCCTCTCTGAATCGTACTCGGAGTTTGTCAACGCAAATGTTTTTAGTCACCACCGTAGCGAATGCCGTCACGCTATCGTAACGATCGAGCGTGTCGCGCAAGTGCCAAAGCTTCAGATAAACCTCTTGCACGGCATCTTCGGCATCTTGCTCCTCTTCCACCATTCTGAAAGCTATCCGATACAGCTTTTCGCGAAGCGGCAAAACATTTATTTTAAACTCTTCGGCGGTCATTCTCTTTAAAGACGAAACGATTGATTAATTGTAACATCGAAAATAGTAATTTCTTTTTCAATGCAAGAATAAATAGGTAGGAAAGAAGATTTTGGCTAAAAAAGTGCAAAATAGAATCATCCATTTTGCACTTTTTATCACATGTCTTCCCCCTCTTGGAATAAGTTACGCTTTACTAAACTCACGCCAATTGGGGGTAGTAAAAACTTAACTTTCGAGAAATACCAATGCAATATGTCTCATGTTTCTTTGATTTAAATATCAATCATTAAAGGATAGCGTGAACTACCCTTTTTTTCTTCAAAAAATAATACACAAAGAAATGAATCATACACATAATATTAAGAGATTTCTGCTTCCAGAAAGCCATAGGAGTATGTCGTGCTATCATGCTAAAGTGATGGAAGATGGCATTATGAAACTGACGATTCATGATTGTAAGCGTTCTATACAATTGAAAAATGACTTGAACAATAGGGAAGAAATTCAAGAAGCAATAGAAAAACTTACGAACCTAGCTGATGGTGTCAATTCTTTGCTAGCGTTTATTACGGAGAATTATCAAAAATAAATTTTTTAGGCCGTAGTTATCTTCAGATGTAAGTCCTTCGTTCGACAGAAGCTCTGTCCACGTCGTGTTTCATTAAGTCTCTACCCTGTCACTTCGGATATATCGCTGAATAAGGATGTTCGTTGGCGTCCCTTTTATGGGACGTATAGTTGATGTCCTAACTCTTGACTTTAGCCAAACATCTTCTGTATTCTTATGTTCAGCCCCTTTGGGGCTGTGATGGTGTTGGGCTTCTGGTCGTGGGTTGCACCCACGGTTATTGAGCTATAACCCTTTCAGGGTTGTGTCATTATTTCATTACTAACCCATAAAATCCTTTTTTGTACAAAAAAGGCGGATGAAACATCCGCCTTGAGCTAGTTAAGCTTTGTCTAACATTTTTCGTGAAACCTTTAAAACCAAGGCTCTTGGGATAAATCTTATAGAGGTAGACATTATATTATTCATTATTCCGTGTATTGCAACCGTCTTTCCTTTTATCATTGATTTATAACCATAATCAGCAACTTCTTTAGCTGTTGGCAATTTTTTGCCTTTGAAAAGTTCGCTTTCGTCCAGTCCTCCTGCTGCTTGAAAACCTGTTTCGGTCGCACCTGGACAAAGCGCCGTTACGGTAATTCCTTTGTCGCTCACTTCATTGCTAACTGCTTCCGTAAAACTCAACACATACGCTTTGGTTGCACAATAGACCGACATCGTTGGTCCGGGTTGGAACGCTGCAGTTGAAGCCACATTCATTATCTTCCCACTTCTTCGTTTCACCATATCTTGTAGATATAGTTTTGTGAAATGCGTCAGTGTAGTGATGTTCAGATTAATCATATCCAGTTGTTTGTTCCAATCAGATTCTTCAAGCATCCCAAAATCGCCAAATCCTGCATTATTTATTAAGTAGTCAATTTGGATATTTTGTTTGTTTGTTTCAGCATATACTTCATGTGCAGCATTTATCGCAGAAAGGTCTTTGCCAATAGTATAAACCGTAACACCAAATTGATTTTCTAACTCTGATTTAAGTTCATCTAATTTAGATTTGTTTCTCGCTACCAAAACCAAATCACCTCCTTTTGAGGCATGTATTTTAGCCAATTCTAATCCAATTCCGTTGGATGCTCCTGTTATCAATGCTGTATTTTTCATTTTATAATTGTTTTAATTTAGTTTTAAATTTTGGGAGCTTTGCCTACCTCTTTTATAGCAAATTACAAACCGGCGCCAGTTGGTAGTATCCCACGATAGTAATACCGATTTTTGACTTTCTGCTTAATTGTTTTAAACTTATCACCGATTGACCATCCCGAACCAACACCCACAAATACTGTAGAAGTTGCGAATAAAATCGCAGATTTTGAGAAAGCGACTAAAACGCCATTTAAACCTGGAGTCGTTGTCAATACAGCAACGAAAACTACACCTGATGAGATTAATCCAACTAGACCAAGTGTTGCAATTCCAAACATTATTTTACCTTTTATAGTTTGACCGTTCTTTATCTGATAAATGCCAGGAAATGAATTTCGAACTTCAATACTCTCTTTTCTCATCAGTTTTTTCTGAAATTTATTTACTTCTTTCGAGACGGACAATTCTTTTCCTTCCAATTCAGATTTTGCAAATGCCAAAGTTGTAACACTATCCACCATGATACGAACAGAATCTTGGGAGCCCTGTAACAGTTTACCTTTTACGATTGTGTTGTTTTGCATTACGTAAATTTCTACTTCCGAATTCTGAGATTTTAATTGCAAAATGAAAGCCAGAAAAGTAAACAATAATATCGTAGTTTTCATCTGTTTATAATTTATTTAATTGTCAGATGGAATCTGATTGCCAAAAGGCAGGCCCCTTTATTCTATCAAAGACAGCTACATCTCTCGTCGGTGCGGAATTGTACTCCGTCCCCTTATTTATTATTAGGATCTGTGATCCGACAACAAATATATTTCTTATTATCGGAATTGCAAATTAGCTCCGCTGATCTTCGATTCAACCCGTCCTCTCGGATATACCGCACAATGGCGGTGTTCGTTAGCGGGATATGCTATCCCGCTTTTTTAGTATTATAAGGAACTACGTTCCGACAACAAATATATCTATTTTTTTCGCATTGCGAATGCTTATAATATTAAGAAGGTGGGAATGCAATTCCCGACAACCACATCATCTTTCTACTGCATTATATCCGTGGCGATGGGAGATGAACCATAGCCCACGCTTTTGGGCAAAATTAGACGAATTCGCACAGTCGAAATCGAACCTCCTCCGTCGCGAATTGCGCAACTATCGCACGGGATTGTAGGTCTGAAAACAAAGAATGGTGAGCATTTCTACCCACCATCTTCGTTTATTATTTGCTTATTTTAGTTGATTTTTAAAACGTTACTTCTCTAACTCCAAATCTGAAACATTACCAAGAGATTACAATATCTATCAAACGTAAGATTATCCCAATAATACCCAATAATACTAATGTTCTCCACCACCCCTTTGCAGAAGCTAACTTCTTTATTCTTGTAGTTTTTAGAAATAATCCGATTAGTACAAATAAGATTGGGTATATGAGTTTTGAAAAGATTTCCATTTATATTGAGTTTATTAAAAAGATTTAAAAAGAAATATCAGAGATATTATTGCTAAAGTAACTATTATCATCCAATTTCTAAACTTTGTGAGGGACGTGTCGATGTCAGCATAGTCATTTTTGTGTTCTATTCTATTTTTTAACCATTCTTTATGGAACAGATAAAAAAATATAGAAAGTGCTGAGAACAAAAAAAATAGTAGTAATTCTTTGAAATTCATTTTTAATCACTTTTTTTCTAATTTTGATTTCACAATATCTTCACCTAAGGTTGATTTAGTTTCCCCCCGTCGGGGCGGAATTGTATTCCGTCCCCTTATTTATTATTAGGAACTGTGCTACGACAACAAAGATATTGAATTTTCGAATTCTAAACCCGCCTTGATGGAAGAGAAAAATCAAAGTGAAGAACTCTTTGCCTTTTCTGCAATGAGTTTCCGAGCCGCTTCGATGATGGTATCGAAGCCTTTTTTAGCATCAGAGTCAGTAGTCTCTACCACCACATCGGGGTCGATGCCAAATTCGGTTTGGGTCTTATCCGCATCGTAGAGTGGACTGGCGGAGAATCGGATTGACCACCCGTTGGGAAGCTCAGAGTTGAAAGGCAATCCGCTGCCGCCACCCGTTTTGTCTCCCATAATGGTCACATTTGGTAGCTGCTTCATCACACTCACAAAGTCGTTGGCTGAGCTAAAGCAATGCCTGTTGGTCAACACCACCACTGGCTTCTGAAACCGTAATCTGCCCGTTGTTTCGAGATATTTGGGATAAAGCGACGAAAAATCGGAGTGTCCTTTTCCTGTTTTGTGTTGGATATAACCCACCAGTTTGCGTTCGTTCGTAAACCGAGCCGCAAGAATATCCACATTGGTCAGGCTGCCACCGCCGTTGTCGCGAATGTCGATGATGATGCCGTTGCAACTACTGAATTTCGAGATTACTTGATCGAGGTTGCCATCGCCAATGCCATCCGAAAAGCTTTCGTAGTAGATGTAGCCGACGTTGTCGGTAAAGAGCTTGTATTTGACTCCCGACGAAATCAGGTAATTTTTACCGAGGTAGTATTTCTTGACCAAATCCATGCTAAAGTTGGCAGGATAATCTTCGTACCAAGACCAGTAGCGCGTGATATCGAACGACGAATAGAGATTGACGTGTCCGTCTTTCAGCTCGCCAAGCATTTCGCCGAGCACACCAAAAAGCTGCTCTTCGTTCATCGAATTGGTGATGCGTTTGCTGTAGCGGTCGTGCACCTCATTCCAATCGATGGCTTTGTAGTCGAAAAAGCAGTAGTGCTCGTCCATAATTTTCCACAACGCTTCGAAATTGTCGCGTGGTGTATCGGAATATTTAGGTTCCTCGATACAAGCCAAAAGGAGTAGTGGGAAGAAGATTAGAAGTAGCTTTTTCATCTTTTCCCTTTTTTGTGGTGAGCAACTGTGAATATTTCTCCCGAATAACCGAGCACAAAATTGTGCGCCGTTAGCGATGTCTCGAGACTGTTGATACGGGTTTGGTAATAGTTGTTGTAATAGCCCACCCGCAAATTGTTTCCTCCAATTGGGACATTGACCGTAATGCAATTTTGCATAGCCAACTGATTGTGAAGTGAGAGGAAATGTACGATTCCCTTTGTGTTTCCAAGTTGAAACATTTCGTAGTACGATGCTCCATATTCGGGTGCAAAACCTGCACCAAGCATCGGAATTCGAAACTCGTAGCGAACGGTGATAGGACGTGATTTTAGCTTGAAACGATACTCCTCCATGCTCGACAGGTTGAGGTTGATTGCCGCTTTCACCTGCACTGGATTGTTGTCGTTTCGCACATTGTATATTGCGCCGAAATTGGCAGTCATCGAAGGACCAACAAACCATTGATAGTGAGAATTTTGCCAGACTTTGTAGTGACGGCCGTAGGTGTAGTCTGCCATCCCCACATGCGAAAGGCCGCGTCCCGAGAAGTTGGTCAGCTTCGAGTAGTTGAGGTTCAGGGTGTGTTGAAGAAAGAGTTTGTTTTCGTTGCGAAACGCAGACAATTCACCTATCAAGCGATAATCTGTACCACTGTATTTATAAGGACTGAGATAGGTTTCGAGAGCGCCGTAGTTGCCATACCCAAATAGGACGGAAAGTTGTTTTGAGCGAATCAACGAATCCTTTTGCGCTTGCAAGAGCGTGGCATTCACCAACATACAAAAAGCAAGAATCGCAGTTCGAAAATTCATTTGTATTTTGTTAATGGTTCTATAACGAATATAATGCTTAAACCAAATGTAATAGATTTATCACTCCAACTTCCTTTTCGCTACCGCGGGTCTTGCTTTTTTTTGGCGCAAAAAAAAGTAAGCAAAAAAAAACATAGTCGAAATAACTCGCTCAATCGTCCATACATCATACTACCATTAGTAGAATAATCGTTATTGGACTCACTCACTCTACAAGATTTCGACGCTTGATATTTGTGTTTGTCCCCACTGGGACTAACGATTAAGCATTTATTAATGAAATGCTGAAATACTCACTCGGAAAAAACTGTAAAGCTTTATTTATTGAAAGAATCTCAATTAGAATAATTTCATCTGACCAGTTGCATCGTCCAAAATATCTTCGTCAGATTCTGATGCAATATCTTCGTCAATTTCTTCTTCGTCCTCAACCTCAGATTCTGTCGGCTCTTCTACCACCACTTCGGGGAAACGAGTTGGCTCCAACTCTTTCACTTTGTCGATGGCAAAAGTGGCAATGCGTTTCCCTTTCGCGCGGAAACTCTTCACGGCGATAAACTCATCCACATCGATTTCGATTGGTTCGCGGAAACTGTCGCCTCCACCAAACGTCACCTCGATGCGAGGATAGACTTCGCACGTAAGAATCCACAACTCCGATTTCGGATTTTCGCCCAGAAAACTTTGGCGTTTGGCCGTTGGTTCGAAATTGAACCGTTTGAGATACGGAAAGCCCTGCTCTGCATCGAACAATGCGACCGACCAAACTTTGTTTCCGTCGAACTTCTCAATGCGTAAAATGTTGGCTTCGTAGTGATTCCCTGCATCGAAATTGGTGGTGTAGTATTCACCATTTTTCAGCACAACCAATATTTGGTCTTCGCTGTGGAATTCGCCCACGTAGTCGCCACGACCGTCGTAGTTCACGCGCAGCACATCCCAGTCGAACCAGACTTTTCGTCCACCGAGCGTACTACCACCACGGTTTTTAAGTGTGATGCGAAACACGTCGTTTTTGGTCAGAATGTTTCCGTTCGACTGCCGACCTTTGATGGCTATTTTGCTGAAATCTTCTTCGAAAGTCGTTTTCCGCAAGCGTGGATTTGGTTTCAATACCACACGGATTACTTCGGCTTCTCCGTTCGGATTAACGGTAAAGTAAGCTACCTTACTACCCGCTTTTCCTTGTGACAGATCGTACTCTTTGTCGCGCGTCAAACCAGTCACAGCAAAGCGTTTGATATAGTATGCGCCACCTTTACCATCTTGATAAATGGCGTTGTAGATGGTGCGCTTGTCGTTTTTCTTGAACACATTGACGTGAATGATGCCTTTGCCCACAAACTGCTTGTCGCTCACCTTCACGATTTTGTATTTTCCATCTTTGAAGAAAATAATGATGTCGTCGATGTCGGAGCAGTTGCTGATAAACTCGTCTTTGCGCAAAGAAGTCCCAATGAAGCCTTCTTCGCGGTTGATGTATAGTTTCTCGTTCGCCTCTGCCACTTTGGTTGCCACGATGGTATCGAAATTGCGGATTTCGGTCATCCGCGGGAAGTTCTTGCCGTATTTCTCTTTCAAGCGTTGGTACCATGCGATGGTGTAGTCCACGATGTGTGCCAAGTGGTGGTCGATGCCTTCAATCTGTGTTTTGATGTTTGCCATCAACTCTTCCGCTTTGTCGGAGTTGAATTTGAGGATTCGACCCATTTTGATTTCCATCAACTTGAGTAAATCTTCTCTCGTGATTTCGCGAACAAATGTCGGTTTGAATGGCTCCAATCGTTTGTCGATGTGCGCCAGTGCCTCGTCCATCGAAGCAGAATTCTCGAATTGTTTATCCTTGTAGATGCGCTCTTCGATGAAAATCTTTTCGAGTGAAGCAAAATGGAGTTTTTCCTGCAATTCGCCTTTTTCGATTTCTAATTCGGTGCGGAGCAATACTAGCGTCAAGTCGGTGTCGTGCTTCAGCACTGTGCTCACATTCACGAAGTGTGGTTTGTTTTCCGAAATCACACAGCAGTTAGGCGAAATGCTCACTTCGCAATCGGTGAAAGCATAAAGTGCATCAATCGTTTTATCTGACGAAACACCCGGTTGAAGATGCACAAGTATTTCTACGTTCTGCGCCGTATTGTCATCGACCTTACGGATTTTGATTTTGCCTTTTTCTGTTGCTTTCAGGATTGACTCAATAATCGTTGAGGTCGTTTTTCCAAAAGGAATCTCGGTGATAGAAAGCGTTTTATTGTCTTTCTTTTCAATTTTGGCGCGAACTTTCACCGAACCGCCGCGCTCGCCGTCGTTGTATTTAGTTACGTCGATAAAACCGCCCGTTTGAAAATCGGGGAAAAGCTGAAACTTCTCGCCTTTGAGATACGCCATCGACGCATCGAGCAGTTCGTTGAAGTTGTGAGGTAATATTTTAGAAGAGAGACCGACCGCAATACCTTCCACACCTTGTGCCAATAGCAACGGGAATTTCACGGGAAGTGTCACCGGTTCATCGTTTCGTCCGTCGTACGATTTTTTCCATTCGGTGGTTTTGGGGTTGAAGACGACATCGAGTGCAAATTTCGACAATCGGGCTTCGATGTAACGGGGAGCAGCAGCTCCGTCGCCGGTGAGAATGTTTCCCCAGTTTCCTTGGCAATCAATCAATAAATCTTTTTGTCCGAGTTGCACCAGCGCATCGCCAATAGAGGCGTCGCCGTGTGGGTGAAACTGCATCGTGTGACCAATCACATTCGCCACTTTGTTGTAGCGTCCGTCGTCGAGGCGTTTCATCGAGTGAAGAATGCGTCGTTGAACCGGTTTCAGACCGTCGTTGATGTGTGGCACGGCACGCTCTAGAATCACATACGATGCGTAATCCAAAAACCAGTTTTGATACATCCCCGAGAGGTGATGCTTGGTCAATTCGGTTGTAATAGAAGGCACACGGTAGCCCGAGTGCCCCGCTTTTTCGGGCGCAATCTCATCAGCTTCTGCGCCAATATTCTCTTCCAACTCTTCGGGAAGGTTATCTAAAGTTTCGTCAGACATAGGGTTTGAATTGATTCCTGCAAAAGTAAGAAAATTTTGAATATGAACAGAGTATAATTTTTGTTGAAAATTTGGTTTATCATTAATGTAGGCTCAACCTAGCCGCTATCATTAATTCCAAAATAACGCCATTCTGCTATCAGAAGTTACACAAAATTAAAAAAATTCATCCTAAAGGTGTTAAAATTCCATTCTTAACTATTTTTTTGCTATTTTTATGCGTGAATTGTTTGACAATTTGCTTTTTATTTCGTTATTTTGCATCAATATTATTTATTTCGCATTCAAAAAACAAGAAATATAAACAATTACTTAATTCAAATCGTTATGAGCAAATCAAAATTAGAGTACATCTGGTTAGATGGAAGCGAGCCAACTCAAGTATTGAGAGGCAAAACTCGCATTAAAGAAAATTTCAGTGGTAAATTGGAAGATTGCCCAATGTGGTCATTCGACGGATCTTCAACTAATCAAGCACAAGGTGGTTCATCTGACTTGTTGTTGAAACCAGTTTTCATTTGCCCAGATCCTGATCGCAAAGATGCTTACATCGTAATGACTGAAGTTCTTAATCCAGATGGAACTCCACACGTAACAAACCACCGTGCAACTATCCAAGATGAGGATAATGATTTCTGGTTTGGTTACGAACAAGAATATTTCTTGTACGATCTTGAAACTAAAATGCCATTAGGTTTCCCTAAAGGTGGTTTCCCAGATCGCCCACAAGGCCCATACTACTGTTCAGTAGGAGCTCGCAATGCTTACGGTCGCGAAATCGTAGAAGAGCATTTCGACATCTGTCTTGAGGCTGGCTTGAACATCGAAGGTATCAACGGTGAGGTAGCTACAGGACAGTGGGAATACCAAATTTTCTCTAAAGGCGCTAAATTAGCTGGTGACGAAATTTGGGTTTCTCGTTATTTCTTGGAAAGAACTGCTGAAAAATACGGTGTTTATGTAGAATGGCATCCAAAACCACTAGGCGCAACAGACTGGAATGGTTCGGGTATGCACGCTAACTTCTCTAACGGTAAAATGAGAACTTGCGGTGACAAAGCTGTATTCGATGCAATCTGCGCTGAGTTCGGTAAACACGTTCCTGAGCACATGGCTGTATATGGAGCATACAACGACCAACGTTTGACTGGTAAACACGAAACTGCATCTATCCACGATTTCTCTTGGGGTGTATCTGACCGTGGTGCTTCTATCCGTATCCCTGTAGGTACAGTAGAAGATGGTTGGAAAGGTCGTCTCGAAGACCGTCGTCCAGCATCTAACGGTTGTCCTTACCAAATTGGTTCGGTAATCGTGAAATCAACTAAAGCTTCAGGACAATTCTAATTTCTTGAATCAACAATACGAAGAGCCTCTGTTCCTAATGGAATGGGGGCTTTTTTTATTGAGTGAATTTCTCTTTTATCGCAGATTTCTCTTCGTTAAACCTGCGCCTAAGGGGAGTGTCGGCCTTATCTTATGATTTTCTTCTCCAATAAATTATACCTATCCAAGTTAAATACAAAATAATAAATGGACCAAATGCTACCATTACATCATCTTCAGTTACTTTGTTTATAGGCAGTATATTTATTGTATATGAGATATGTGATAAAAGATAAACCAATGAATATAAAGCAGCAATTTCAATAAGTATTGTTTTTGGCTTAAGCAATTTCTCAATATATTCCTTATTAATAAAAGAAGTAGTTAGATATAAAATTACCCAAAATACAGCATTTATTGTGCTATAGAACAAAATGTTAAGGATCGCACCTGCCAAAAACATATTAGGCCCTGTAAGACCGATTAATATGTAATTAATTAAATAATAAATTATTCCTAAGAAATTTGTTAATAGAAATGCCCACGATATTCTAATAATAATTTTCATGCCAAAGGTTATAATTAATATTAATAATCAAAATATTGGACTATAGTTATATTATCACTAACTTAAGCATATCCTTAATATCTTTAATGATTTTGTACGGGCGAAATTATATTCTGTTCCGCTAATTATTCTTAGGAACTACATTCCGACAACAAATATATTTTAAATTGCCGAAATTACAAATTCGCCTGAGCGAAGAGGCGAAACAAACATCGCAAAAAACAGCGTTTATTCTTCTGCAAAATGGGTTTCTGTTGATTATTCCCATTAAATTTGTAATTTAGTGCAGTAAATAGAGCCATCAGATGTTTTCGAAAGATAAAATTGAGATAAAACGACACCTTTTCTACGAGACCTCCCATTCTCCTTCGTTGGCAGATATTGTGGGCAAAGAGGCGTTGAAGGAGGTGGTCGATTTTTGCTTTATCGCCAACCCCTATTATCCCGATAAAAAGTTGCTCAAACTGATGCAACGCGAGCTTCCGATGCTTATAAAATCGTACCCATCGAGCAACTCCATTATCTCGCAAAAAAATCTGGCAAGCGTGCTGCACGTCGATCCAAACAGTCTGGTGATAGGCAATGGAGCGACGGAACTTATCACGGTCATCATCGAAAACTTGATAGACAACATCGCCATTCCGGTGCCGACTTTTAGCGAATACACCGACAAAATCCGCCGCAAAGATTTCGCACGACTCTATCAACTTCCTCCAGAAATGGAGTATCAGCTCAACCTCAACGATTACGCCGATTGGATCAATCAAAACAACATATCGTCGGCACTGATTATAAACCCAGGCAACCCGACCGGGCAACTTATTTCGGCAGAAGAGGTTATGCGATTTCTCCACCGAATGAAGCACCTCAAAATGGTGATTGTCGACGAATCGTTTATCGATTTTGCGGCTGTCAATATACCAAGTCTGTTGTCGCACATCGACAAATTCCCGAACTTGATGCTGGTACGCAGCATGAGTAAACATTGCGGCATTCCGGGTTTGAGGCTTGGTTATTGCTGTTCATCGAATCAGGAATTTTTATCATCGATTCGCAAACTGCTCCCAGTCTGGAACATCAACACGCTGGCAGAATACTTCTTGACTCAGCTCGAAAAGACTGACGAAGAGTATCACAAAGCCCGATTGAGAGTGATTAGAGATGTGAGATTGCTCTATCAAGAGTTGCAAGAAATTAACGGATTTCACGCCTACCCAACAGGCAGCAATTTTATTTTACTAAAATCGGAATGCGGATTGACTGCCACTGAAATTCAACGGATTTTGCTCGAAGATTATCGGGCTTATGTGCGCGATTGCAGCAACAAAGTGGGACTCGACAACTACCACATCCGAGTGGCTTCGCAGGGTGAAAAGAAAGATCGGTTGCTCATCGATGCCTTGCAGGATATTTCGCGCAAACAGTTTAAAACAGAGCACAAATGAAGAAAGTATTAATCGTGTCGCGCCGATTGACCCGCAAAGACAAACCGATAAATTGGGTTTCAGAAGTCTATCTTCAGCTACTGGCAGAAGGCGGTGTGATGCCCATCATTGTGCCCATTGCCGAAGCCACAAAGGATATTTTGAGTGAATATCTGTCGGATTACGACGGAATGTTGATGATGGAAGGTGGCGATATCAATCCAATCTATTATGGCGAAAATCACCAGCCAGAGACACTCGACGAATACGATCCGCTGAAAGACGAAATCGAAATCGCTTGCCTTCGCCATGCCATCGATACGGACAAACCTGTTATCGGGTTTTGCCGCGGAATGCAGTTAATCAACGTGCTTCACGGTGGGAAAATTCACAAAGATGTGCACGAAGCATCGAATCACAAAGTGCTACACATCAATTACGATAACTACGACACGCATCGCCACCGAATACGATTAATCGAACAAACTCCTCTTGCCAATTGGTATCAATTGCCTGAATTAGAAGTAAATTCGTACCATCATCAAGGCATTGAGGTACTAGGAAAAGGGCTACTGCCGATGGCTTATTCCGACGACGAATTAATCGAAGGTGTTTACAATCCATCGCACCGTTTTTTGGTCGGATTGCAGTTTCATCCCGAGAGAATGCTCACCGAATACGAGGGTAACAAGCGGGTTTTTGAGGCATTTATTGGGGCGATGAAAGAAGATTGAGAGATATTAAGTAGATATTTGCCTTCGGCGTTAGATAGGTTGTTCTATAAATAAATAGCAAAAAATACGATTATGAATATACAATCATTCAAAGAGGTAGCAAAGCAGTATAAAGTGGTTTTTCTTGACTCGTATGGCGTATTGCGCAACTACCAAGGCATATTGCCTGGAGCGCGAGAGATGCTTCAGTTTTTGAAAGAGGAAGGAATCACTTACTACGTGCTTACGAACGACGCTTCGCGTAGCCCGCAGCAGTTAGCCGAAGCGTTCAAATCGCGTGGAATTCCTGAAATCACGGAAAGCAAAATTATCTCATCGGGAATGATTGCCAACGAATACCTTGAAAATAAAATCAAAGGTGGAACGGTGGTTTATCTTGGCACGGAGTGCTCGGCTCACTACATCGAAACCGTTGGATTGAAGACAGTTTCGATCAGCGATATCGATGTGGAGAATATGGAAGAATACACTGCGCTGGTGTTGCTCGACGACGAAGGTTTCGATTGGAAAACCGACCTAACAAAGGCCGTTAATTTGCTGCGCAAAAGGAGCTTGCCGGTGATTGTAGCCAATTCCGACGAAACATATCCTGTGTCTCGAGATCACGTGGCCATCGCCATTGGCGGACTGGCAGATTTACTCGAGCCGTTGTCCGAAAAAATATTCATTCGTTTCGGAAAACCAGATTCGCAGATTTTTACTTTTGCTTATGAATATGCAATAAAAAACGATAAAATTACGAAAAAAGATATCTTGATGGTGGGCGATACGCTGAAAACAGACATCATCGGTGGCAACAAATTTGGCATCGATACGTGCCTTGTGCTTTCGGGGAACGTGCTCGAGAAAAATGCTGAACTCCTTATTAATTCCACTGGAATTATTCCAAACTTTATTTGCGAATCAGTGGCAACTTAATGCTCGAAAGCAGTTAAACTAAATTGAGCATTGTTTTTTCAACAAAATAGATCACCGTTGGAATAGTCACCGAATAAATTTGACTATTTTTGTCTATCAATCTTGGCGAAATGAATTACATCGACTGGGTACTTTTTATTTTAATCGGAATCGGAATGGTGAAAGGGCTAACCGATGGCTTGGTGCGGCAATTGATTTCACTAGCTGGAATCATTATTGGTTCGTGGGTAGCAATTCATTATGCCGATATAGCTGCAAAGTTTCTGCTAACACTTTACGATTTCCCAGTTTACATTTGGAAACCGCTTTCGTTCTTTATTCCATTTATTGCTATCATTATTTTAGCCAATCTTTTGGCCACTATTTTCCAAAAAGTGCTTGCTGGTATTGGTCTCGGACCTTTGAACCATGTGGCAGGTGCTATTTTTGGTGGAATCAAATTTATTCTCATCATCAGCATTGCGCTCAATCTATTCCAACAGCTTGACAGTAACAACCGTATCATCAAATCAACCTCAAAAAGTGAATCCATCTCGTACTTTCCCATACTGAAAGTGTCTCCAACCATTTTCCCTTACCTCCAAAATTATTTTCATCAAGAAAAAGAGATTGAAATAAAAGATAAAAAAGAGGTCGTGGGGTGAACTAATCTGCCAAAAAATAGTTTATATGTTGTGCAACAGCATTCGTAAATTAGCTTTTGTAAATTAGTTTTAGAATCATAGTTTATGCAAGAAGAAAAAGATATACTCGACGAGGTAACAACCGGCGATTACAAATATGGATTTGTTACCGATATAGACACGGAAATTATTCCGATTGGTCTGAACGAAGACGTGGTTCGCCTCATCTCTTCGAAAAAAAGTGAGCCGCAATGGCTGCTCGACTTCCGCTTAAAGGCTTTTAGATATTGGGTAACACTACCGATGCCTGAATGGGCACACCTTCAAATTCCTGAGATTGATTATCAATCAATCAGTTACTATGCTGCCCCTCGCAAAAAAGAGGGACCCAAAAGCCTCGACGAAGTAGATCCAGAATTGTTGAAAACATTCGACAAATTAGGTATTTCGCTTGTGGAGCAAATGGCACTTTCGGGCATGGCGGTTGATGCCGTGATGGATAGCGTGTCTGTGAAAACTACTTTCAAAGAGAAATTGGCCGAAATGGGTGTGATATTTTGCTCGTTCAGCGAGGCGGTGCATGATTACCCCGATTTGGTACAAAAATACCTCGGTTCGGTGGTTCCTTACCGCGACAATTTCTATGCAGCGTTGAATTCTGCTGTGTTTAGCGACGGATCGTTTGTTTATATCCCGAAAGGCGTTCGTTGCCCAATGGAACTTTCCACCTATTTCCGTATCAATGCTGCTAACACAGGGCAGTTTGAGCGCACACTGATAGTGGCTGACGATGATGCATACGTAAGCTACCTCGAAGGTTGCACCGCACCGATGCGTGACGAAAATCAGCTTCACGCTGCGATAGTAGAAATCATTGCTCACGACCGTGCCGAAATAAAATATTCGACCGTGCAAAATTGGTATCCTGGAGATAAAGAAGGCAAGGGAGGAATTTACAATTTCGTGACCAAACGCGGTATTTGTAAAGGTGATAGCTCTAAAATATCGTGGACGCAGGTAGAAACCGGTTCGGCCGTGACGTGGAAATACCCAAGCTGCATCCTGCAAGGAGACAATTCTGTGGGCGAATTCTACTCGGTAGCCGTCACCAACAATCACCAGCAAGCCGACACTGGCACAAAGATGATTCACCTAGGAAAAAACACCAAAAGCACCATAGTTTCGAAAGGTATTTCGGCAGGTTTTAGCCAAAACAGCTACCGCGGGTTGGTTCGCATCAGTAAAAATGCGACAAATGCGCGTAACCACTCGCAATGCGATAGCCTTTTGCTCAGTGATAAATGTGGTGCACACACGTTTCCGTATATGGAAATCAACAACGAAACGGCAGTTGTAGAGCATGAAGCAACAACTTCTAAAATCAGCGAAGATCAGATTTTCTACTGCAACCAACGTGGAATCTCCACCGAAGATGCAGTTGGTTTGATCGTAAACGGCTATGCAAAAGAGGTAATGAACAAACTCCCAATGGAATTTGCTGTTGAAGCTCAAAAATTGCTCGCAATTAGTCTCGAAGGAAGTGTTGGATAAATTTTTGAGGAAGTTAAATGAAGTCATGTGAATTTATAAGGAGTTATAAGAAAAATGGGTGATAATATGAGCAAAACTTTTGAAGATTTGATCGCTTGGCAAAAAGCTCACGAATTTACATTAGCTGTTTATAGAATCACCAAAACCTTTCCAAAAGAAGAATTATTTGGCATTACTTCTCAATTCAGAAGAGCTGCAGTTTCAATCGCAGCTAACATTGCAGAAGGATACAAGAAATTAGGCAAGGCTGACAAACTCAGATTTTTTAATATAGCTCAAGGGTCACTTGAAGAATGCAGATATTACATTATCCTAACAAAAGATATTGAATTAATTACTGAAAATGACAAATCAAATTTACTTGAATTACTAAATAAAACGAGCTTTTTATTAAACGCTTATTGTAAAGCCTTTTTAAACCAAAATGAACAATAAATGATGTAAAAATGAATATGAGAATGAACGATTTTGATTCATATCAATTCTTATAACTTCTCATTAATTCTTTTTACTTCTCAATTTTAGAAATTATGTTACAAATCAAAAACCTACACGCCAACGTAAATGGCAAAGAGATATTAAGAGGAATAAACCTCACTGTTCGTCCAGGCGAAGTACACGCAATCATGGGTCCTAACGGTTCTGGGAAAAGCACATTGTCATCAGTTCTCGCAGGAAATCCAGTGTTTGAAGTCACCGAGGGTGAAGTGACTTTCGAAGGAAAAAATCTGCTCGATCTTGCTCCTGAAGAGCGTTCTTGCGAAGGAATATTTCTTAGCTTCCAATACCCAGTTGAAATACCAGGCGTGAGTATGGTCAACTTTATGCGCACGGCCATCAACGAGCACCGCAAATACAAACAACAGGAGCCGCTTTCGGCATCTGATTTTCTGAAATTGATGCGCGAAAAACGCGAAGTGGTGGAGTTGGACAATAAACTCGCAAGTCGTTCGGTAAACGAAGGTTTCTCGGGTGGTGAGAAAAAACGCAACGAGATTTTCCAAATGGCAATGTTAGAACCGAAATTGGCGATTCTCGATGAAACCGATTCTGGACTTGATATCGATGCGTTGCGTATCGTTGCAAACGGTGTAAACAAGCTCAAAAGCGAACACAACGCGACTTTGGTTATCACGCACTACCAACGTCTGCTCGACTACATCAAACCAGAGTTTGTGCACGTACTCTACAAAGGTAAAATCGTTAAATCGGCTGGTCCTGAGTTGGCTCTCGAACTCGAAGAAAAAGGTTACGACTGGATCAAAAAAGAGTTAGGAGAATAACCTCCCCCCAACCCCATCCAAAAGAGGAGGCTAAGACAAAACAACTCAATAAGATTCTTAATTTATAAGAAAAGAGTATTATCAATATGATTATAGAACAACAATATATAGACCTCTACAACCAAGCTAAAGAGCTGATAAATCGTCATTCGTCGGACGTGCTGAATGCACCCCGCGAACAGGCGTTTGCTGACTTCCAAAAGAATGGTTTCCCGACCAAAAAGTCGGAAGAGTACAAGTACACCGATGTTTCGTCGTTTTTCGAACTTGATTACGGATTTAACCTAAACAGACTTGCGGTGCCGGTCGATCCGTACGAAGTATTCAAATGCGACGTTCCAAATCTGAGTTCGTTGCTTTACTTCTTGGTAAACGACAGTTATTTTGCAAAACCAGGTGTTGGAAAGAGTTTACCTGCATCCGTTTTCGTTGGCAGTTTGAAAGATTTCAGTGAAAAACATCCCGATTTAGCTGCTAAACATTATGGCAAATTAGCCAAAACTGAAAACGACGGCATCGTGGCGTTCAACACCGTTTTCGCGCAAGATGGATTCGTGATTTACATTCCAAAAGGCGTTACAGTTGAAAAGCCAATTCAATTGGTGAATATTTTCCGTGGCGATGTGGATATGATGTCGAACAGACGTCTGCTTATTATCGTGGAAGAAAACGCAGAGGCAAAACTGCTTTCGTGCGATCATACCATCGATGAAGGCAGAAAATTTCTTTCGACGCAAGTGACCGAAATATTCGTTGGCAAAGATGCTCGATTCGATTTCTACGAAATGGAAGAAAACGGCGTCGATACTTGTCGTGTGGCCTCTACTTTTGTTTCGCAAGAAGCCAATTCGAATGCAGTGGTCAACAGTATCACACTTCATAACGGTCGCACCCGAAACAATTATGAAGTGACACTTAACGGACAACATGCCGAAACTCATTTGGGTGGCATTGCCATTGTGGATAAAACGCAATCGGTAGATAATCACACGTTTATTGATCACGCTGTGCCTCATTGCACCAGCCACGAGATGTTTAAATATGTACTCGACGAGAAATCAGTTGGAGCATTCACAGGACGAATTTTGGTGCGTAAAGATGCTCAAAAAACAGAGGCATATCAAACAAATAAAAATATTTGTACGACTGCCGATGCAAAAATGTACACCAAACCGCAGCTCGAAATCTATGCAGATGATGTGAAGTGTAGCCACGGTGCAACGATTGGTCAGATCGACGAAAATGCGCTATTCTACTTGCGTGCTCGCGGCATTTCGGAGAAAGAGGCTCGTATGTTGCTCAAATTTGCCTTTATGGCTGATGTGATTGACAACATTCGGATGGATGCGTTCAAAGATCGCTTGAAACTTTTGGTTGAGAAACGTTTCCGCAACGAGCTAGCGAAATGTGCCGGCTGTAGCGGCTGCTAATAAAACCTCCCCAACCCCTCCCAAGGAGGGGCTCAGAGTTCTATAATATTGATAATTTTCATTCTTAAAAGTCCCCTTTTGGGGGATTAGGGGGCTATGAACATTCAACAAATAAGAAACGACTTCCCGATTCTTTCGCGTAAAATCTACGGAAAGGATTTGGTCTATCTCGATAACGGAGCTACTACTCAGAAACCACGTTGTGTGGTGGAGAAAATCGAGGAGGGCTACTACAATGTGAATGCCAACATTCACCGCGGAGTGCACTTCCTCAGTCAGGCTGCCACCGAAGCGCACGAAGAGGCGCGCAAGACCGTTCAACGCTTTATCAACGCCAAAGAGTCGAGCGAAATCATCTTTACGCGCGGTACGACCGAAGCAATCAATTTGGTGGCTTCTTCTTATGGCGAACTGCTTTCGGCAGGCGACGAAATCATCGTTTCGGTGATGGAGCACCACTCCAACATTGTGCCGTGGCAACTGCTCGAAACACGCAAAGGCATCAATCTGCGCGTGATTCCGATGAACGACAAAGGCGAATTGCTGCTCGACGAATATCAGAAGCTGTTTACCGAAAAGACAAAACTGGTCTCTGTGATGCACATTTCGAACGTGATGGGAACCATCAATCCGGTGAAAGAGATTATCGACTTTGCACATTCGAAAGGCGTTCCGGTGTTAATTGATGGAGCTCAAGCAGTTCCTCACCTCACGGTGGATGTTCAAGCGTTGGATGCTGATTTCTATGCATTTTCGGCACACAAGATTTATGGACCCAACGGCATTGGCGTGCTTTATGGAAAATCAGAATGGTTGAACAAAATCCCTCCGTATCAAGGTGGTGGTGAGATGATTGCCACGGTGACATTCGAGAAAACGACCTTCAACGAACTACCATTCAAATTTGAAGCTGGTACACCTGATTACATCGGTTCGACTGGTTTAGCAGCTGCGATTGATTACGTTTCTGCCATTGGAATGGATAAAATTGCGACTTGGGAAGATGAACTTTTACACTACGCAACTGCTGAATTATTGAAAATAGATGGGTTGCGCATTCTCGGAACGGCTGACCACAAAGGAGCGGTTATTTCGTTCCTTGTGGGTGACATTCATCCTTACGATATGGGTATGTTGCTCGACAAGCTTGGTATTGCGGTGCGCACCGGTCATCATTGCGCTCAGCCGCTGATGAAACGCCTTGGAGTGGAAGGTACTGTTCGTGCTTCGTTTTCGTTCTACAACACCAAAGAAGAGGTCGATGTGCTGGTTGCAGCCGTCAAAAGGGTTTCGCTGATGTTTTAAAACCCCGTTATACATTATCACAATGTGCCAATATTTGGATTTCTCCCGAAATATTGGCACATTTGTATTTTAATATTACTTCCAAATTAAATGATTTCAGAAATAAATACAAATACACAGAATGGAAAGTTAATTGAGTTAATCACAAAACATTGCGAGCAATTGACTTATGAATCATACAAAAGAGTATATGATGAATTGTTGTTTGGAAATTCCGAACTTTATCTTCCGTCCATTAATGATTCAAACACATTAAGTATTTGGCATATTTTAAAACCTAATGCAAAATTGAAATTAACATCTATACATGAAATTGATGGCATTCAAAGTATTGGGGTTTTTACATCAGAAAAAGCACTAATAAATTGGACAAAATCTGAATCAGGATACACTGTAATGAAATCGAAAGATGTTTTTAAATTGTGTGAATCCAACAATATTTTTCGAATTATTATTGATTCTGACTCTTCCACAATGTTTGTTTTAGAATATAATCAGAACTACAAACAACCGAAAGTATGAACATAGACGAAGCATATTACTCTGCGGTTGACCTATTGAAAAAACTGATTTCGATTCCATCGTTGAGTCGCGAAGAGGAGAAAGCTGCTGAGGCGTTTAGAGAATTCTTGACCAATCATCAAGTAGAATATCAAACGTTGGGCAACAACACGTGGTGCTCGGCTTTTCCGTTTGATGAATCGAAACCAACCATCCTTCTCAATTCACATATCGACACGATAAAAGCCGTTTCGGGCTGGCAACGCGATGCGTTTACGCCATCCGAAGAAGATGGAAAACTCTACGGATTGGGCAGTAACGATGCCGGCGGACCGTTGGTTTCGCTGTTGCACACTTTCCTCGTTTTGCGCGAAAAGCCTCAGGCTTACAATTTGCTCTTTTTGGCATCGTGCGAAGAGGAGGTTTCGGGAAGCAACGGCGCAGAATTGGCCGTTACCCATTTACCCAAAATAGACTTTGGTATCGTTGGTGAACCAACCAAAATGGATGCTGCCATTGCCGAAAAAGGCTTGATGGTGCTCGATTGTGTGGTTCATGGCAAATCGGGTCACGCCGCACGCGAAGAGGGAATCAATGCGATTTACGAAGCAATTCCAATCATCGAGAAGTTCAGAACCTATCAGTTCCCGAAACGCTCGGAATTGCTCGGGCCAGTGAAAATGACCGTCAGTGTGATTCACGCCGGATTGCAACACAACATTGTGCCCGACAAATGCGAATTTACGGTTGATGTACGCACTAATGAATGCTATACAAACGAAGAAGTCTTCGAAATACTGAAATTGGAGATGGATTGCGACATTACGCCTCGTTCTTTCCGCCTCAACTCGTCGAACACAGACCCGAAAAACCCATTTGTGCAACGCGCCCTGACGCTTGGCAAAACCATCTACGGATCACCAACGATGTCGGATCAAACCTTCATGCGTTTCCCGACGGTGAAGATGGGACCAGGAGACTCAGCCCGCTCACACACTGCCGACGAATACATTTTTTTAGCCGAAATACGCGAAGCGATAGAAATTTACGTTAAACTATTGGATGGTTTAAAATTGTAAGAAAACAATGGTAGAAATTCGGGACAAAGAGCGCTATTTTAGTCTAATAAAGGATTTTGACTACATTCCGTTTTCACAAACGGAAGCGTGGTACAACTTCTATAATGTCCGAAAACCGTTAAATGCGCGTTTTTTTGTTGATGATGAAACCTCTCCCGAGATTGCCTTTATGGGCATTGAAAAAAAAATAGCAGGGATAAATATGCTTTTCCTCGAAGGCGAATGCTTTGGGAAACTTCCTGTGGACAATAAAAAGATGAAGTTGTTTTTCGAATCACTTGGTTCGATTGGCTACCACATTATTGAAATGGATTCCTGTTTAATTTATGATCCGAATTATGAAATTGGAATTCGCAGAGGAGGATTTTTGCGTCCAGTCGGCTTGTTTTCTGCTTCTTTCAGCACACTTGTACATCTTAATAAATCAGTTCAATTTGATAAAAATTGGCATCAAAATTTAAAGAAGTCAGATAAAGCAAACCTAAAATTTGAACTTTCTTCGTCAATCAGCGACGAGCAAATTTATATCTTTTTTGAACTTTATCAGGAGATGTTGAGCCGAAAAGGATTTGGGGATTCCACGCAAATCGAGCAGTTCCAACAACTTGTGAATCAACCTGAATTTAGCTGCTCTACTGTGAGAAACTCTGACGACAAAATCATCTGTATGGTTCTTTTTCATCAACGGCGCAGTCAGTGTGTCGATCTTTATAGAGTGACAACTCCTGAAGCAAGAGAAAATGGGGCTTCATTTTTTATTTATCGCGAGCTTTTCTCAGCATTGTCAAAACTGAAATTTGAGTCCTATGACATGGGTCGATTAGCGCCTTCAGTACACTCAAAAGATGCTGTTTTTAAGTTTAAATCGGGGGTAAAAGGAGAATACGTAGTGTACAATGGTGAATGGGCTTGGTATAGGTTTTCAATCCTGCGTCCATTGATGTACTTTGTGAAACGGTTTCTGATGAAAAGAATTGAAGTATGAATTCAAAAGAAAAGTATATTTCAATTTGTAAACAATACAAAATTCCACTTTTTTCGCAACATTGGTGGATGGATTGTGTTTGTGGCAAAAATTGGGAAGTATTAATTTATGAAGAAGACGGTCAATTGCTTGCCACCATGATTTTTTTTTCACACAAAAAACTTGGATTAAGACTAATCGTTCAACCTTTCTTTACTCAATCAAATGGGATCTGGTTGAATTACCCTTTGGTTACTAATCCGACTGAAAAATTCGAACTTGAAGGAAAAGTATCAAACTATTTTTTTAATGAATTAAACAAAATAAAAGTTGATTATTTCCAACAATCATTTCACTATAAATTAACAAATTACTCATCATTTCGATGGAAAAGTTTTAATCAAAATATTCGGTACACTTATGTTATAGAGGACATTTCAAATATCGAATTGGTTGAACATAATTTTAGTAAAGCGAAAAAAAAACATCTAGCGAAGTCGAAAGATTTGGTCTTAATTGACTCAGTGTCTTCCAACCAGTTTTATGAGCATCACAAACGAACCTTAAAGTCCAAAGGTATAAATATTGTCTATTCTTACGAGATGTTCGAAAAAATGCACAACGAGGCTCTACTTCGAAATCAGGGAAAGATAATTGCTTTAGGAGATAAGAATAAGATTATCTATGCTGCTCTTTTCATCATTTGGGATTCGGAATCTGCATATAATCTGATATCAACGATTGATACTAGCTTCCGAAATAGTGGAGCATCAACACGAGTTGTTTTGGAAGCAATTCGGTTTGTTTCCGATAAAACAAAAGTATTTGATTTTGAAGGAAGTATGATTCCTGAGGTCGCAAACTCATTCAAACAATTTGGTACAACCAAAAAGCCATACCTACAACTCGAGAAAAAATCAACAATTTATTCACTAATTGAAAATATTAGAACCCTAATCGGTTGGAATTTTCATAAATAACTGAATATCAAAACAATGAGCAAATCGCATATTCTTGAATTACCTTCGTGGTTTTATCCAATGGGTGGTCAGTTTACGATCACCCAGGGTAAAGCTCTTCAAAATAAGGAATTTAAGGTTACTGTCTTAGCAAATGTAATTCTTCCTTGGAGCGGTTATGGCTTCCATTTTAAAGATTATCCATGGAGATTAATTCAGACAGAAATGGAAAATATTCGTGTATATGTATATTATTTTAGGAAAATACCAAAGATTCGCGAATATAACATTAACTTATGGATTAAGAAATACATGGCGCTTTTCGAGAAATATATATCAATCGAAGGACAGCCTGATATCATTCATACCCATAGTTCAATTTTTGCTGGCTATGTAGCGCATCTTATCAAAGAAAAATACGGTATTCCTTATGTCTTAACGGAACACTGGGATGCTTTTAGCTTGAAATCAGACTATTCGCGTAGTCTTTTTGATGATTTTACAGTAAAACATATTCAAAAAGCAATCTATAATGCGGACTCTATAATTGCTGTCTCTGATGAAATAATACCTGGAATAAAGCAATATGCGGATAAACACACACCTATAACCTCAATTTCGAATATCGTTGACACGGAGTTTTATCATGTGCCTAAAACAAAGCCAAAAAATGAACGATTTTTGTTTGTTTGCACCAATGACTTCAAAGAAATGAAAGGATATGACACATTAATAGAAGCCGTAAATCTATTAAAAGATCAAGGAGCTAATTTTGATGTAAGGATTGCGGGAGCTGATTTTGACACGACGGAATGCTTAGTTGCATTCTCAAAAAGCAGATATCCTGAAACTTTTAGTTTTACTGGCGATCTTGATTCACAAAGAGTAAGACAACTTCTTTGGCAAGCCGATGCATTTTGTTTACCAAGTAGAAGTGAGTCTCAATCAATTTCCACATTAGAAGCTCTAAGTACAGGTCTTCCAATAATCTGTACGGATGTTGTACCCGAAAAAATTCGAATTTCAGAAGTGGGCTACACTGTACCTATTGAGTCGCCAGTTGAGTTTGGAGAAGCAATGGGGAGGATGCTGTTGAATTACAAAACATTTAATCCAAAATACAATTCAGAACATGTAAAATCAATCGCCTCATCAGATGTCGTTGGAGAACAACTATACAATGTGTTCAAACAAGTTCTGAAAAATTCGAATTGAAAATTATTAATCATTTCCTTTTCTGAAAATATTTTTTCCAAATCGCTCTTTTGGCAGCAACCACCTTCTTTAAGGCACGATAAGAGTTCAGAAGGATAGGTTGTGGTATAACATTAAACAGACGCAATTTAATCAATCGATCGCGATACAGCTTGGTATAACTGTAGCGAATCGCTGTTTCTTTCGAATGTTTTCTGCTGCCATATACTGTCTCAATTAAGCCACGGTGCAGAGCCAAATCGGCAATAAACTCATTTTTATAGAAATTCCCCTCTTCCATCATCTCGAAGAAATGATCAGGGTCTCTCACATGTAGCCGTTTTTCGAGGTTTGCTTCGTCGAAAAAGTAGCAACTCAATGGTTTGTCGGTGTAGCAGACTTTGTAGTTTGCGGCTATTTTTGTCCACATCACAAAGTCCTCTTCGCCAGTTTTTACGTTTACGTTGAATCCCCCAATCTCACTAAAAACAATTTTGGGAACAACAATAGCCGAAGAGTGTACGATATCGTTGCTGTGAGCAATGCGGAAATAGTCCTCAATAACACCTTCAGACAACTCAGAATAGCTTAACTCTTTCGGGCGATGACGGTAATAATTGTACCGACGACAGCTATACCAACCGCACTTAGGATAGGTTTCAATGAGGCGTTTCATTTCGTTCAAGAAGCTAGGTTTCCAACGATCATCGGCATCGAGTAGCGCGATATAGTCGTATTGTGCTTCTACAATACCTCTGTTTCTTGCTGATGAAACTCCTTGATTTGCTTGACGTATGAGACGGATTCGTTTGTCTGAATAAAGCGAAACGATTTCAGGGCCGTTATCGGTCGAACCATCATCTACCACCAGAATTTCAAAATTTGGGTAGCTTTGAAACACTACGCTGTCGATTGCTCGCGTGATGTAATCTTCCTTTTGGTAGAGTGGAATTACCACTGAAAAAAAGAGTTCCCCTTTTTTCATTTATCTTTTCTTGAATTAAAAACCGAAGTTAATTTTGCCCATAAATCGATCTCCATATTCTGCTTCAGTACTCGATTGCACCAAAAGGTGTAAACGAGCAATGCTGTCAGAGCAATCGAAACGCCAATGTAAGTGGGCAACATTGTTATGGCTGCAATTATGATTCCCAAAGTAAATAAAACTATTTTGATAATGGATAACAATAACGACGAAAAACGAAAGCCAGTGATAACCCGCATGGTATAATACCTTACCACAAAGAAAATAGAGTATGAAATGAAATAGCTCACCGCCAAACCATCGACTCCAAACCAAATGGATAGGAGAAACAAAACCCCCAGTTCAAACAACAGATAGGCGCTTTGGAGCGTCATAAAAAGCACATTTTTCCCTTTCGCAGTGGTTGCAAATCCCATTGGCCACTCCAACACTCGCAAGAAAACAGCCAAAATCTGCCACCGCAAAATGGTTGTTCCCGATACAAATTGAGCCGAATAGAACAGTTGCAGAAGATAAGGCGCTAAAATAAACGTTGCAAAAACGCCTATCGAAGCCATCAATATGCCCAATTCCATCTGCTCGTTTACCTTACGATTAACCATAGCATTGTCGGTGTGCACCGCCATCAAGCGAGGCAGAAAATCGGCACCCATCGCACTCAGAATAGTCTGAACATACAACGTGGAGAGCACCACGCATGCCTGATAAATGCCCAACATCGCAAAACTGAATTGCTCTTTGAGGAAGAAGCGTGAACCATAAGCAAGACTAACTCCTAATATGCTGGGAATGGCAAAGCTAAGACCAACTTTTAATATCTCGCGCAAGTGGCGTTTGAGTGTAGTCCAATCCACACGAAGCGATCGATACCCAACTCTGCGAATAAACCAATACGACGTGACCGCATTGAACAATGCGACCACCAAAATACTCAACTCAATGCCGCTTTTACCTCCATAATAGATGACGGGCAACGCTAGGAAAACGCCACCCACAGAAGCCAAAACCTGCGAATAGGCCATTTGACGTAACTGACGTACCCCATTTAGGATCGATATTTGAATTTGATAAATATTACCAAACAATACTGCAAATGCGAGCATACGAATGCCATCGATGTGCTCTGCGCCTTGCGCTCCAAATTGATACGTGCCAATTTGCGGTGCAAAAACGACGATGATAAGTCCAGCCAATGAAGAAGCCATAACAATCCAAAAACGGATAGCATAGAGAATTTCGCGAATAGCTTGTTGCTTATCTTCACTTTGAGCCTTCGACAACTCTTTCACACTGCCCACGCCAATACCAAATTGAGACGTAGAGCTAGCGAAATCGACCATGCCGTTGTAGAGGCTCAATACACCAAATCCTTGTGTGCCGAGTATTAGTGCAATTGCTTTGGTGCGAATGATACCCAATGCAACGCCGATAATCTGCACTAAACCAATCAGTCCTGTGGTTTCAAGTATCGATTGATAACTGTTTTCGTTCTCCCGACTACTCATTTTGTGCAGTTCGGGAATTCTCTTTCTGAATAAGTAATCCCAATTTATAAAAATCGAAAAGTGGAAGATAGACGTATCCTTTGATTAACAACCATTTAATTGGTCGACGAAGCCACCAAAACATCCACAGAATAAGCATCGAGAGAGACCACTTTTTCATCATCCGGTGAAAAGCCAATATTTTTACATCCTCTACAAAGTAAGTGTTGTAGTTCACGATCCGAAGGATTTTTGCCAGATTGGCAATGCCATATTCTGTCTTTTCGAAGAATAATGCATTCTCTTCCACATCGCCGTTGAGTACGGGATTGTTGATGTGAGTAATTACAATTTTACGTTTTTTTAGTTCAAAACCAAACAGCGTGTCTTCGTGTCCATAATCCTTCAGCCGGTCGTCGAATTTCACGCTCTCGAGAAGCGATCGCTTGACGATAAAATTGTTGGTCATAAACGATTTATTGGGATTCAGCATCCGGGTGTCGGAGGACTGACTTTCGCGTTCAATTCCGAATTTCCAACGCAAACGGTGATTGCGATCGGGTAACTCTTCGTCATAAACTCGACCTCCACACACCACCATTGGATGCAACTCTTTGATAGCGACAAGATAGGCAGCGATAAAATCATCTTGAATCACCACCGAATCACAATCGAGAAAAAGCAAATAGTCGTATTTGGCATAATTCAGAAACAAGTTTCGTATAGCTGCTCGACCTACATTTTGTACCAACTCAACGTAGCAATGTTTTTGGCAGGTTTCCCTATTTATCGCTTTAAATGACTCACTCGAGGCATCGTCAATCAGCAGAATTTCAGGTTTTACTGGCAACATTTCAATCTGTCGAGACAACTCGACAACCAACTTGTTGACATCAAAATTATATATCGGAATGCAAATAGAGATCATTAACGGTCTGTTTTCGTGCGGGTGTTTCTTTCCTTAATCAAATATATAACGATAAAATGAATAATTTCATATTTCATTCAAAATATTAAATGGAAAATTGGGGACATTCCTTCATCATTTTATATAATTCCGCTGTAGATAGTATTGACTTGCTAAATTTTGCAAGTCAGGACAACATGTTAATTCCTTTATGTTATTTCAATTTATAAAACCTTTTATTAGCGAAAAACAGAACAACCTTACAGCGGAAATCGAAAAAGTGAGTCTCAAATAAACACAGTAGAGCCAAAATTCCTATCTTTGAAGGCTTTCAAAAACTAGCGATCCTGCATTTATGAATCGATTGTTCTACACCTTGGCAAAGTTTTCGAATCCAATTCCGTTGAGTTGGATTCTTGCACTTACCCGTCAAAATGTCGTTCATCCGTTCTATCACACGGTATCAGACCGCGAGCTGCCGCACATCAAACACCTCTACCAAATAAGAGACACAGCCACTTTCGAGCGAGATCTTGATTTTCTGTTGGCTCATTTCGAGCCAATTTCGGTGAATGATTATATTTCATTGCTGGAATATAAAAAGAGCTTTAAAAAGCCTGTTTTTGTGCTTTCTTTCGACGATGGATTGCGTGAATTTCACGATACTGTTGCGCCAATTTTATTGCGTAAAGGCATTCCTGCAATTTGCTTTGTGAATAGCGGATTTATAGATAACAAAGCCCTGTTTTATCGCTACAAAGTGAGTTTGCTGATTGGAAAGCTGATGCAGCAAAAGCATTCGTCTGCACAAGACCAAGCCGTTAGAAACTGGTTTGCTGAGTTGAATCTACCTTCCGACCGATTCGCACAATCGCTTTTAGCCATCAGCTACGATCAACGAGCAGAGTTGGATAAGTTGGCCGATATCCTGGGTGTTGATTTTGATGCGTTTCTGCGAGATCAACAGCCTTATCTTACGACCAATCAAATTGTAGATTTACAACAAAAAGGGTTTTCGTTTGGAGCACACAGCATCGACCATCCGCGCTACGCCGAGATCGATTTGACGGAGCAAATCCGACAAACGACGGTGAGTGTCGAGGCGGTTTCATCGGCATTTGGCACGCCGAAAAGGTTGTTTTCGTTTCCATTCTCCGACGATCGGGTTGGGCATTTGTTTTTTGATACCATTTTTGCTTCCAAGTCACCAATTGCCGATTTCACCTTTGGTTGTTCGGGATTAAAACACGATTCTGTGAATCGAAACATTCAACGTATTCCGATTGAGATTGGCAACCACACCGCACAAGAGGTGATTTATGGCGAACAGTTTTACTATTTAGCCAAATCGTTTTTGAATAAAAACAGCATCGAACGAAAATGATAGACCAAATAAAACAGAACATCGAAAAATTCCCCGATGGTGTGGCTTTCGTTATCAACGAAACGGCTTACACCTATCTGCAATTTGGCGAAAAGGTATCTGATATTAAACGCGTGGTCGAGCAAACATCGCAACAACGCAACGAAATTATCGGCGTGGTGACGTACAATGACATAGAAACCTACGCCACTATCTATGCCCTTTGGTTCAGTGGAAAGTGCTTTCTTCCCATCAATCCGCTGCTACCTGTTTCGCGCAATCAATCGATTATCGATCAAACTGGAATCAGCATTCTTCTTTCGAGTGGCGATGCTACAGCATATATTCAATCCGATAAGATTTCCCACTATATCAGCACTTCGAATATAGAAACTCAGGCGTTTAATCTTGATTTCAACGGCTTTTCCGACGACGATTTAATGTATATTCTCTTCACGTCAGGAAGTACAGGCGTGCCCAAAGGCGTGCCCATCAACCGTCGGAACTTGAATGCATTTGTCTCCAATTTCTCCTCAAACGGTTACTCGTTCAATCGAAATGACCGATTTTTACAGATGTTCGATTTCACATTCGATGTATCTGTACTTTGCTATACCGTGCCCCTGTTTGTAGGAGCTTCGGTGCATACGGTTCCGCTCGACAACATCAAATTTCTTTCGATTTATCAGATTCTCGACAAACATAAAATCACTGTGGCGATGGTCGTTCCGTCGGTGGTCGCGTATCTGCGTCCCTATTTCCGGAAAATCAATCTGCCACACCTCAATTTTTCGATGTTTACTGGCGAAGCATTGCCTGATCAATTGGTTTCGGAATGGGCTGCTTGCACGCCAAATGCCGTGATTCAAAACTACTATGGACCGACTGAAGGCACCATTGATTGTCTTTTCCACATGTGGGAGGCAAAAACTCGTGAGGCAAAAACATACAACGGTATTGTATCCATCGGAAAACCGTTTGGCGACACGGTAGCAATTATTGTGTCGGAGAGTGGAAATCTGATTACCGACTCATCGAAAGGCGAACTTTGGATAGGTGGAAATCAAATCGCATTGGGATACTACAAACTCGATGAAAAGACAAAAGACGCGTTTGTGTCTTATGAGTTTGACGGCGGAAAACGGCTTTTTTACCGAACTGGAGATTTGGTTTATCGCGATGTTGACGGTGATATTATGTATTGTGGTAGAATCGATTACCAAGTGCAAGTGCAAGGTTATCGCGTAGAACTTGGTGAACTTGAACACTACGCCAAGCAGATTGCAGGAAACGTGCAAGTGGCTGCCGCGGCTAAAGAGAACAGCCAAGGGAATACCCTTCTTTACCTCTTCTTGGAGAATAGTTCGATGGAGGCAAAGGAGCTTGCGGAAAGGCTTCACAAAGTTTTACCCTTCTATATGATGCCAACGAAAATTATTAACAGCGATAAATTCCCTATCACATCAAGCGGGAAAATTGATAGAAAAAAACTGCTCGAAACGATTTAACGACTATTTTTGCAGAATGACAGACCAAACGATATTCGACCAACTACAACAGATTTTCAGAGAGGTATTTGAGAATCCTACCATGCAACTGTCGCCAACCGCAACGGCTCACGAGATTGAAAATTGGGATTCGATGGCTCACGTGGGTTTGATTGCCGCGATTGAGGAACATTTTGGCGTCGATTTCGACCTCGATGAACTGATCGAGATGAATAGCGTAGGTGCTATTTTGTCGGCTTTATCTGCAAAAATCAATCGATAAACGATGAAGATTGAGATTTTGAAAATTGCAGACTTAATCGCGTTCGTAGAATCGGAAAAATTCAACGATTCTGACGAAATTCCGATCACCCGACTTCGCGCACTTTCGCAAGCAAAAAATCCTCGCGCTGACGCAGACGATATCGCTCTGCTCGTGGCAACTGACGAATCGGACAACCTACTTGCCTACCTCGGACTGCTTCCTGACACGCTTTTTGTAAAAAATCATCCTGAGAAAATTTGGTGGGTAAGTTGCTGGTGGGCTAACGAAAAGGTGAAAACAAATGCTGGCATTCACCTCTTTTACTATGCCTCCAAAGAGTTGAAAGGACGAATTTATCTTCCAGAACTAACTCCAGAAACCAAATTTCTGCTCGAAAAAATAAAAACATTCGAATTGTTGCCAATCGACTGTGGCATTAGAGGCTACCTGAAACTTAATTTATCAACGATTTTACCTGCAAAAAAACCGAAGTTTGCGAAATGGGTTGGTGTACTCAACATCGTTGATTGGTGTGTAAATCTTTTGTACAAGCCAGTTTTATGGTTTTGGAAAATGCGTTTACATAAGCTGAAATTCGACCATTCAGTTGAAAATCGCATCGATCATGAAGCAGGTCAATTTATTGCAAAAATGAACCAAAATGAGCTGTTCCGTAGAGGCGAAACGGAACTCAATTGGTTAATAGATAATCCTTGGATTACGAATGAGAAGAGCGCCAAGATGCAACAATATGCTTTCACTCACGAGGTGCAAGGTTACAAAATGCCTGTGGTCAGAATCACAGAAAACGGAGAAATTGTAGCGGTCTATCTACTGCTAATGCACAACGGGAAAGCCATTCTTACTTATTCCTACTACAAGCAAGAAGTTGTTGGAAAAGTAGTCGAAACAATCTTCAAATTGTTGTTAGATAACAATATACACACTTTTACTACTTTCGACGAAGCTATTTCCACTTCCATTAAAACTCGCCAAAACCCGTTCCTTTTCACCAAAAATCAAGTAAAACATTTCGCATTTCCTCGTGAAAGGAGAGAGATTGTTCTGCAAGGAAAAATCCAACATGGCGATGGAGATTGCGCTTTTGTGTAACTAGGTACAGAGACATAAAAAATCCTCGTCAATCGAATTGGCGAGGATTTTTTGTATAAGTGTCGTTGAAAACTACTCTACCGTAACAGATTTTGCCAGGTTACGAGGTTGATCCACATCTCGCCCTTTGCTTACGGCAATGTAATACGCCAAAAGTTGTAGTGGAATTGACGTCAACAATGCGTCGAGGCATTCCAAGGTTGGTGGCACAGAAATCGCATAATCAGCCAATTTGGTTACCGTCTCATCCCCATCAGTGACGATAGCGATGACCTTTCCTCCACGAGCTTTTACCTCCTGAATGTTGCTCGTTACTTTCTCATACATTGCATTTTGTGTCGCGATCACAACCACAGGCATTTCATTGTCAATCAATGCAATAGGTCCATGTTTCATCTCTGCAGCAGGATAACCTTCGGCGTGAATATAAGATATTTCTTTCAATTTCAATGCGCCTTCCAATGCCGATGGGTAGTTATAGCCACGTCCTAGATAAATGAAGTTTTTGGCATACGTAAAGATTCTAGAGAAACGTCTAATGGAATCATTTTGGGTCAAAATATGCTCAATTTTTGCAGGAATCTCGTTTAATTCTTTCACGATATCCAGGAATTTTTGATCACTGATTGATCCCTTTTCTTTCGCAATAGTCAATGCCAACATCGTCAAAACGGTAACTTGACCAGTAAATGCTTTAGTTGAAGCAACCCCGATTTCAGGACCTACGTGAATATATGATCCAGAGTGAGTAGTACGAGGTATAGACGACCCAACGGCATTACAAATACCATAAATAAATGCGCCCTGGCTTTTGGCTAATTCAATAGCTGCAAGTGTATCGGCAGTTTCGCCTGATTGAGAAATGGCAATCACCACGTCGTCGGGATAAATGACAGGATTGCGGTAGCGAAATTCCGATGCATACTCTACTTCCACAGGAATGCGGCAGAGGTCTTCAATCAAATGCTCACCAATCAAGCCGGCGTGCCACGATGTGCCACATGCCACAATGATAATACGACGTGCATTGAGGAATTTCTCTTTGTTGTCGATAACACCCGAAAGAGAAACGCTTGTTCCTTCAACATTGATGCGCCCACGCGTACAGTCGATAATCGTTTTTGGCTGTTCGAAAATCTCTTTAATCATAAAGTGATCGTAGCCGCCTTTTTCCAGTTGAGCCAAATTAAGCTCGAGGCTATGAATTGCGTGAGTCTTCTCCACATTCTTCAAGTCAACCACTTTCAGCTCTTCACCACGGCGCAAGATTGCAATCTCTTCATCTTCAAGATAAACCACTTTGTTTGTATATTCTACAATCGGAGTAGCATCTGACGCCAAGAAAAACTCATTTTCGCCAATACCAACTACCAATGGGCTACTTTTACGAGCAGCAATTATTTGGTCGGGGTTTCCTTTTTCAATCACAGCAATGGCATAAGCTCCAACTACTTCATTTAGAGCTATTTGCACAGCTTCAAACAACTCGCAATTGTTGGTATTTTTGATGTATTCAATCAATTGAATGAGAACTTCGGTATCGGTGCTGCTCGAGAAAGTAAATCCTTTTTCGATCAACATTGCTTTCAAAACGCTGTAATTCTCGATAATTCCGTTGTGAATGAGTGCCAGTTTTTCTGACTGAGAGTAGTGTGGGTGGGCATTTACGTTATTTGGCTCACCATGTGTAGCCCAGCGTGTGTGTGCAATGCCAATTGAGCCCGAAACATCTTTTGATGTAGCAAATGCTTCAAGTTCAGCAACTTTCCCTTTAGCCTTATATACGTTGAGATTTTTGGCAGCATTCACCAAAGCAACACCAGCACTGTCGTAACCTCTATATTCGAGACGGTGTAATCCTTTAATTAGAATTGGATACGCTTCGCGATCCCCTAAATAACCTACTATTCCACACATATTTTATTGTATTATTGTTTAATTGTTACAAAGTTAATAGAATTTTAAAAATAGGGTGAAAAACAACCCCGAAAAGCTATTCTAAACTACAAAGATGCAAAAATTGGCTGTTTTGCTGTATCAAAGCGAAATTAAATTGTACATTTTCAGATACCATTTTTTTTGAACCGATAACAAATGCATGTTTTTATCTGAATTTGGTTCTTCCTTTAGCCACAAATCGACTGGCATTGAGAACCCCCTCTTTTTCATTTCAAATATTCGAGGTGGTAAAACTTTCAGCGCAAACTCTCTGAATTTTGGTTTTAGGTGATGATTGAGGTTATCAAAAATCGTTGATTCGTTGAAATATTTTTGCAAAAAGAGGTGGTCGAGGAACGGAAATCTCATCTCTATCGAATAACGCATCGATGGCTGATCGCTTCGAAACGTGTGATGCGAGGCAATATAGTAAAAAATCTCAAGGTACGATACTCGTTTGAGCAGTGGCATTTGCTTAAATTCTGGATAAATCTCAACAACTTGATTTTGTATGAATTGAATCGGGTGTATTGGAATTGGCTCTCCTTTTTCTTCCATAAAATCTGAAATCTCCTCCCATGTGAAAAGCCGACGACTAAGCATAGGAAAGCCTTCCGCTCCAAATTGCTTCAATTCATCGAACTTCGATTGGTGTTTCTGCGGTAAAACAAATGTTGGAATAAAGCGGAACAAAAAATCGAATTTTTTTATCTTTGAAACCGTTTTAAAATAAGGATATCCACCAAAGATTTCATCAGGGCCAAGTGCATTGTAGAGTACTTTATATCCCATTTGACGAGCCTTTTTGCTTAGAAAAAGTGCGGCTTCAGGTTCAGAATTTGGCTCCTCTTCCGCCGTGAGAAAATCTACCAACTCCTCTTCATTTGGGACTGATGGGATCTTGAGGTACGTTAAATGCAATCCAGCATTTACAGCATTTACCGCAGCAAAATCGCGCTCATCTGTTGTGTGATCTTCAGCGTAAATATTCAGACATTCAAGTTTTTTGTCTGATTTCCCCAAATAGTACGCCAATAAACCGCTATCCATTCCACCACTCAGCATAATGGCTTTTGGCACGTCGCCCGTTTGATGGAGGCGACAAACCAGTTCGACATCGGTTTCAAATTCGGCAAAGCTGATGTCCTGTTTTGCTGGATTATATTCTAGATGCCAATAGTTAATTGTTTGAACAGAGTTGTTTTCCAACGAGAAATCCAATTGAAATCCCGCTTGAAGCGAATGTATATTTTTGTAGATAGTGAGTGGCGCAGGGCAAGTTGTCAAGTACATCGAATAGGCGAGACCTTGATAGTTTGTCTCTTTTTCGACTAATCCGGTAGCAAAAATCCCTTTCATTTCGGATGAAAAAACAAACGCGCCATCAACGAAAGCGTAGTAAAACGGCTTCATTCCCAATCGGTCGCGCCACGCTTTAAGGCGTTTTGTTTTGAAATCGTAAAGCACAATCGAAAACATTCCTCGCAAATGGTGCACAAAATCATCACCCAATTTCAGGTAGAGTCGAAAGGCGACTTCGCTGTCTGTTTCAGATTGAAAAGGCTCATCAGCAAGAAAGGTTTGGCGGAGTTCGACGTAATTATACACTTCTCCATTGAGCATAAACACGACATTGCGTTGCTCATCAAAGAAAGGCTGCATTCCATTTTCCGACAAATCGACAATAGAAAGGCGATTGAATCCAAAATAGAGTTTTGAGGATGATTTTGATGTAATTGAAGGGAGTTTTTGTTGAAAAGTGGGAGTCGAAAGGTCGCACGAATAGAGCTTTGCATCGTCTGCAAAGAGCAAAGTATCGTCTGGTCCACGATGTTTAATCGCAGAAACGCTCTTCAATATGGATTCCGAACAGATTTCCCTATTCGAAATGATGCCGCTAAATCCGCACATTCAATTATCAATCAAATTACTCGTAACGAACAGCAGTGCCGGCGGCAGTTACCATCAACATGCTACCATTTGAACCGACAGTTTCGTAGTCTAAATCGATACCTATCACCGCATTTGCACCTAATTTCGCTGCTTCGGTAGACATTTCCTCCAAAGCTGTTAGTTTCGCTTCGCGCAAAACTTTCTCGTACGACTCTGAGCGACCGCCAATGATATCGCGAATTCCTGCCATCAAATCTTTGAAGATATTGGCTCCAATAATGGTTTCGCCCGACACAATACCGTAGTATTGCACAATGCGTTTCCCTTCGATGGTGTTGGTTGTGGTTTGTAGCATAATTTTAAGTATGAAATTTTAACTGCAACAAAATTAAAATAATTCGGCGACCATTCACCCAAAAGTGATAAAAAAACGGAGAATCAACGTTATTGATGGTATTGTTTTTTAGCGTTATAAATAGTCATAATTTATAGAACGCGGGAATATATATCCCCATCAGGTGCCAGTTGGGTCAGGTGCAGCGCACCGTTGCCTTTGTAGAAATATAGCGTAATGCAGGCTGAGGAGCGTAGCTCTAATTTAAATCACACCGCTGGTGCTCTTGATTCTGAATGATTTGACATTCTACCAAGAAATCGCACTGCTGGTGCTTGTGGAAAAAAATTCCTCTCGTTGGGGCGGAAACAACATTCGCCGTTAGGCAATTACAAATTAGTTCCGCTGTAAAGTTTTGTAAAGGACAAGCGACTTCCCTGTCGCTTAATGGGTTGGATCCCTTTTTCTCCGTCAGGGCGAAATTGTATTCCGACCCTTGTTTATTATAAGGAACTGCGTTCCGACAACAAATATCCATTTTTTCGCATTGCAATTGAAATAAAAATCAACGAAGTTAAAATCAGCGAAGCCAAATGGTTGATTAATAAAATCCGCCTTGAACAAGGAATGCTTTGCCAGCCAGGAGGCTGGCTTTTAGCACGACATAGTCAGGAGACTATGCCGAACGACCGCGCTACTGTTTTGGTACGCTACGACCGTCTGGGGCACACCAAAAACCACTACTACTCCAACCACCACCATTTACTATACATCCGATTGTATATCCTGCTCCTCCGAGGTTACAAACCCGCACCAGATGGCACCATTCCTCGACTACTATTTACAGATTATTTATTTAATCAACGCAAAACATGATACTTTATCGGCTTTCACATTCATCTTCATATATCAACCAAAGGTTACCACTTAATAGCAATTTATATGTCTCTTTAATAAGCGGAGATGCATGATCTTGATTTTTAGCAATGATTTCTCTAAATTCTTTATCCTTAAAATTCTTTATTAACTCGCAATTCCAATAACAACCAATACTTGTTGGATATAATACCAAATAAAAAAGATATTCTGAAATTACATCCTTCTCATACAAATACAAGCAACTAAATACGAAAGCCTTATAATCTTTAAAATCAAGATTCCTTAAGGACAAAATAGCAATTATTTTTTGATTTTCCTTTTTTGCAGAATTGGAAATATATTTTAACACATAAGCCGTATTGGGCTTTTCAGATAATGATATAAAGTCTTTATTATCAGATAATTCATTTGGATTTGTGAGGGTAGTATCTCTGTTGTAAACAGAATCTACCTTGCTTTCCAAGTCTGAGTATTTGAAACTATGAGTGCACGACATCAGAAACAAAATGCTTATATAAATTATCAGGTATTTCATTTTTTCCTATTTAATTGCAATTAAACCATTTCCAACATATCTTCTAAAAGTAGGATTCTGATCTGCTCTAAATCCCCAATCATTCAATACAACACCACTATATATTGTTGCACTAATCGATAGCCCATTTGAAAATACAATGCCAACATGACCTTTATATGAGACAATATCTCCAGGCTGAGGATTATCAGAAACAACTTCCCAATCAGGAATTTCATAATCTGGGGAAGCCCACTGGGAAGCAGTAGGTGGACGTCCTCCTGTAGCACCTCTTAATAAATCAGATCGACCAGGCTCATTCGGTAGCCCCACGCCAGCTCCAGATTGGTCTAAAACATCTGCTACAAATTTGTTGCATTTTGGATTTCCTCTTAGAAAGTTGTCTTTTTTTGCTGTAGCATTATACTCTGTTGACCCAACATATCTCTTCGCAATCCGGGCTATTCCATTACGGATTGCTTTATTAACCTTACCACCTTCATGATTCAGCAATCCAATTATCGCCCCAGTGGTTGCCCCTTTCAAGAAATCTCCACCAGATAGTTCTGAGCCGATACCACCTGCTAAAGCTGAAAAACCAACTGTCCCCCAAACAGAAGAGGCTCCCTCTCCGGCAATCTTTTGAAATGCCGAACCACCAAGCGAACCTAAGCTCCCAGATAAGAATCCCTGTATAAAGTCTCCACCGGATATTTCCGACATCATACCTTGCGCAAATCCGTGTACAACAGCCCGTCCAACTTCGTGTGAAAATGACCCTATCGAATGACCGAAAGCCCCACCTATACCTGCGGTCACTAAACCTGACACTGCCCCCATTCCTACTGCACTCCAGAATCCTCCGCTGCTCCAGCCTCCACCATTTACAATGCATCCGACTGTATATCCTGCTGCACCAACTAACTGCGAACGAGGTGAGACGTTACCCTTAACGGGGGACGGATGTCCATAATGAAGTACCTCTATATTCCTTTATCTTAAAGATATTTGAAGAATTCTCGGCTACAATTTTTCTTAATAGCAGCTTATCTGTACTCAATAAGTCAATACACAAATGGCCTGATACTTTTATGATAAACGGTATCTTGCCATGGGAAATGTCTAAATTTTTATATAACAAGTTTTCTTTATTATACACAGCATATGGATATGAAATTAAATCTTTGTAAAATTCAAATAAAGTATCCTTCGTAAAAACTAAAGCACCTTTAAATGAATTTGGAACATTTCTTTGTTTGAATAATGCTCGTAAAGAAGCCAAATTATTTTCCGCATTAGGAAACCATTTAAGGTCTTTATCGTCATGATTTACAATCCAGAAAGAACCATTATCAAGATTTGATACGATAGTTTCAAAAAGATATTTATAGGTTTCAATAAATTTAGCTAAACTATACTCTTCGCTGTCTAATTGATATGAAACCCCATACCATTCAACATGAGAATCGAATTCATCATCAAAAAAATTCATATAATACTCTCTATTATAGGGAAGCACTCTCTTAGGATTCTTTTCAAATTCTATCATGAATTACTATTTTTATTTATAATTAAACAAGTATGAATTTTTATGGAATAGGTATTAAATTTCGAGGCGGAAATAATCGACTCCCCTCAGATATTATAATATATACGGTCAGCGCAGTTCCAGATAGACCAACCATCATACCAATTCTATTCCTCAGTGTCATATCTACATCAGGCTGAGCATTTGGATACACGCGCTCATATCCACCACCCTTTGGGTTTTGCCGATCCCAATGTGGACCATGAGTTCCATCGTGATCTTCTGGCACCCAAACTCGACCTTTCCTATCGATCCATCCACTTCCACTCCCATTTGGATTTCGAACTTTCCTAGCTCCACTTTTAGGAGCCTTATAGTCAGGATGATCTGGAGGCGAGTCCTTCATATCTTCTAATGAAGGCTTAGAACTATCCCCATTTGCCGCTTTCTTTCCAGCCCTACCACCTGCCTGATTCAGTAATCCAATGATTGCACCAGTAGTTGCACCTTTCAAGAAGTCACCGCCAGAGAGCTCTGCTCCAATACCACCAGACAAGGCAGAAAATCCTACAGCTTCGGCAGTGCTCAAAGCACGTCCCATCACCTTCTCTAGCCCGTGACCTCCCAATGATGCCAAGCTCCCAGATAAAAATCCTTGCATAAAGTCACCACCAGATATTTCCGACATCATTCCTTGAGCAAAACCATGCACAACGGCACGACCAATCTCGTGTGAGGTCGAACCTAATGCGTGACCGAAGGCATCTCCAATGCCAAAGGTAATTGCACCCGATATAGCACCCATTCCTACCGCACTCCAGAAACCACTGCTGCTCCAGCCACCGCCATTCACGATACAGCCAATTGTATAACCAGCTGCGCCGATGGTAGATATATCTAAGAAAATCTCAACTTAAATAAAAAAGATAGACATACCGCCTATTTTTTTTATTTTGTCATCTTTTTATTTAATAGTATCAACTCCTATCGCCCATTCTGGCAACTTTTTACTTTTCGCTATTGGATCCTCATTGCAAACACCATATTTTATTGAAAAGTATTTTTTTCTTTTATATCCATTATTTTTAGCAATTATGAAATTCGGGAACATCGATATATATTCGTTTAAATTCAACACGCTATTGTTATAATCTTCAATCAATTTATTTAACTGATTATTTGACGAATAAATCATTTTCCGCCATCGTTCTCTGTTTTTCAAATTCACATTAGCTGAATCTAATATAAATACAACTTTTTTGTCTAACTCATACTCCAGTTGAACGAAATCAAGACTGCACTCATTTTTGTAACGAACTCGTTTTGCTAAATTATCAGTAAGAGTCTCGTTCAATTCAACCAACAATTCAGGATTTCCACTCTGTATTGAAAAGTTATCTCTGATCAAGTCCACTCTTTTTGCTGAAGAGTTAAAAAACACAGACCATTCAGCATTTACTGTACTTTCATACTTAAAAAGCGTTGATTGAACCGATTTATTGTATAAATAAATGGATAAACCCATAAATACTATTATAAATAATAGTGCGTAAAAAATAATTTTAATTGCTTTTTTCATAGGATGTATATTTATCTTAATTAAACTTTGCTCACCATTCACCTCCAGCACCTGCACCACCAAAATAATGTGGCTGAACACCAAGGACAACGGTGTTATACATGTTAGTATCAAGAGACTTTAATCTAAACGCATTGTATTGATTGTATATATTTAATTTTATTGTTTCAAGACCTAAGCCTACAAGGGTAGAATACATAATTCTGTTCGTAATCTTCTCGAACCCTTGTTTATCTAAAGTGCTTTTAACTTCTTTCATTACTGAAATTGCATCACTATACACCTTATTAACATCTTTCGAATTTTGGCTACCATATGTTTCAACTAATTTTTCTCTAATTTTTGTTGACACTTCACTTGGGTCAGCTGTTTCAAGCAGTGCCTCCATAACAACAGAATATGCTAAGGCTCTAGCTTGATTAGCTTTGTATTTTTCAGCGTATTGCATAGCTTTTTTCTGCACACTATGCGCCGCCTGATTCAACAACCCAATAATAGCCCCTGTAGTTGCACCTTTCAAGAAGTCCCCACCAGAGAGCTCTGCTCCAATACCACCAGACAAGGAAGAAAATCCTACGGCTTCGGCAGTGCTCAAAGCACGTCCCATTACTTTTTCAAGCCCGTGGCCTCCCAATGATGCTAAACTCCCAGATAAAAACCCTTGCATAAAATCGCCACCGGAAACGGCAGACATCGCACCTTGCGCAAATCCGTGAACTACAGCTCTGCCAAGTTCATGAGCCCAAGTCCCTGTTTTTCCAAAAACATCACCAATACCACCTGTTATAATGCCTGATATAGCTCCCATACCTACGGCACTCCAAAAACCACTACTACTCCAACCACCGCCATTTACAATACATCCAATTGTGTATCCGGCAGCACCTATAGTCGCCCCCCAACAAGCGGCATCAATAACCGCTCCCAAGCCAGCCAGTGGTGGACAAATAACACCAAGCAGAGCTGTAAAGAACCATTCTCCACTCGGATCGGTATATTTAAATGGATTGCCGTAGCAATAACCATAACGGTTGTAGTTCAGCCAATTGTCCGGTGACTGCACATACGGGTCGGGGCTCATAAACATCGCCGTCAGCGGGTCGTACACCCGACCGTTCATATTGATGATGCCAAAGGCATCGAGATGTTCGTGCCCTGTGTAGCCACGGTTTACGACCCACTTCACGCGGGTGTCCTTCTGCGCCCAGTTATTCGGGTCGCGTCGTGCGCCCCACGGGTCGTAGGCGTACTTCTCTACCACCGTGCCATTTGCATCGGTCAGTGCTATCAAAGATCCCTGAAAATCGGTGTAGCTATAGAGCAAACTATCCACACCGCGATTCTGAATCAGAATTGCGCCGCTAAGATAGTGAATTTTGCGTACATTGCCAGAGGCATCCACCTCCTCTTCGTAGTAGCCCACGTAGTAGCGGGTCTGCTTGAGCGATCCACCTTCCGAATAGACCGACATCCGGCGTTGGTCGTCCACACCATAATCGAGCGTGTAGTATTTGTTACCTTCGCTCAACGAAGCTATTTTCTTAAAGTCGGTGTAGGTAACATTGAGGGCTGTAGCGGGGCATCCTGATGGAACACCTTGTATAGATGTTAGAGCGTGTGGTCCCGGATTGGATCTGGCAACATAAGAGCCGTTCGTTTGATTAAGCGTGTTTGTCTCTTCGTATTTCATTACCAGATTGTCGAGTCCGCTTCTCTTCGATATATTACCGGTCGTTTCGTCGTAGTCGAGAGTGTTTGTGGTCGAAACTCCACCTTTAAGCACTGTCCAAGTTCGCAATCGGTTGTGCCCGTCGTAGGTGAAATCTTCGCGTTGCGATGTCAGGTTATCGATTCGGTGCTTCAGGTTTCCTGCTTCATCGAACAAGTATCCAGCATCCACTACTCCAGCTACATAGATAGCAGTCGGTAGTCCGCGGTCGTCGAAATCGCTTCGGGTCTCTTTCCCTCCTTTGCTGATTCGGGTGAGCTGTCCGCGGGCGTTTTCCTCTACGACTTTCCAAATCGAACGGTTGGCATTGTCTTTCACTTCGATCAGATTACTATAGGCATCATACACATTGTAGGTGTAATAGCCAGAAGGATAAACTTGTTTATAGGCTCGACCCAATGCGTCGTATTCTGTCGATTTGGTGAACGACTTGCCTTTGATATCCTCGACTACACTTGTTACACGGTCAAATTGATCATAGGTGAAGGTTTGCGTATTTTTGTTGGCAATGGAGATAGAGGTTACTCTTGTTTTCACAACTGGATCGTAAGTATATGATGTGGTCTCTGCACCACGGGTGATGCTTTGGAGAATACCGTGCCCATCAGGATCGTAGTTGTGTGTGGTTGTCACCCAATCGGTCGCATTGTGTACCTTTTGTCGCTCCCACATCAATTCACCAAAACCGTTGTATTTAGACTCTACAACTCCAGCGTCGGGGTCGGTCAACTTAGTGCGATTTCCACGTATATCATACTCCATCGAAATTGGCTGCCCATCTTGCGGAGTAGAGCTTTGCGTCGAGCCCGAAGCGTAGTAAGTAAACGAAACTGATTTTCCATTCGTAGTCACACTCTCCACCTGACCTGCACTGTTCAGCGTAGTCGATTTGGTGGTTTCGGGAGACGACACCGTAGTAGTCGTTCCCTGATATGATGAGGTAATCGTGGTGCCAAAGGAGGTCGTCACCGACTGCGGGCGACCATAATCATCGTACTGGTAGGTGTTGGCCCATTTCTCAGGCGTTGTGTTGAAGGTAGGATCTGATACCCGATATACACTCCCATCGCTGTTGTACTCGGTAAATACAGAGATCTTTTTACCATTCAGTCCGTAGGTCTCTTTTACCCGCTCCTGACCTTGTGCATCATACCACACCGTGACAGGTGCACTGCCCGATACCTCGGTATATTTGTAGTATTTACATCCTTTACTATTGCTGCGAACAGTGGTAGTGTAAGCATCGATAGTGCCCGCAATAGTTACCGTATTTACCACATCCAACGGAGCCCATTGCAGAACATCTTTTTTGCGAATACCTGTTGGATAGACGGTTTCGGATAACTGACCCAATCCGTCATAGTAATAAGTAGTTGTACCTATTCGATTTGTTTCACTGGTTAACAGTCCTTTTGTCTCATCCCACACGTAACTGGTAGTTTCGCCCAAATGATCTGTTTTACTATCCACAAACCGACCGGATGGCTTATACACTACGGTTGATGCTCGTGTTTTGCCATTGGCAATCAGAGAGACCTTCTTCGCCCGACCAAACTGATCGTAATCTTCGTATTTTGTCACCAGACTGTTTTCATTCCCTGGATCTGCTGTTTCAGTCTGTTCATTACCAGTGGTTGCATCGTAGGTATAGTCTATAACACGCACATCCGGTGCCCCAGTTTGCGTTCGGGTAGTAGTTACCTTAGTCGGTTTGTTTTTGCACCATGCCCACGAGCCAAATTGATTATAGATCACATCTTTGGTGGTGGTCAGATTTCCCTTCTTGGTAATGATCTGAGTCGGGTTGCCGTCAACATATCCTGTCGTCTCGGTGCTTTCAACCAATCCACTTAAGAGATCCGTATTGGTTGTTTTCAGAGGACGAGAGTCGTAGATACTGCCTACTTTCGCATTCAGGAATGTAGTCTCTGATTTCGAAATACCACTTCCTCCGTAAGTAGAAGTGATGGTTGTCTGCAAAGTGGGTAAAAAGAGATTGTAATCCATTTCGGTAGTCGAAACCGATTTACGATTACTGGTGCTATTACTCACCGTATTGCTCTGGAAACCGAGCATTCCTTTTCCTGTCAAGTGTACTTTTGCTCCCGAGTAGGCGTATTCACTGATAGAATTACCTCCAACGCCATTGGGTTGCACTATACTTTTCACACAATAGGATGGCATCACCACATCCACAATCGGATAGACTGAACCTGTGCTTTTGGTGTAAAAATCACCTCCTCCAGATGTGGCAGGAATATTCAATGGCTGGTAATTGATTGTTGTCGCATCTCCATATCCATCGGTAAATGATCTTACAAAATTAGCCCCAAAGCCCATATTGAACGAACTATGCAAATAGAGCATATCTGTTCTATTCTCTTTTGCAAAAAGATTCGAGCCATAGGTCAACAAGTCTTCTCTACCATCACCATTGAAATCTCCAGTGACATTAAATCTGTTGTGTGAATATTCGGCATCGTCATTATAAGCAAATGTATTTACGGCTTCAAAGCTCGTACCTTTCGATGCGTACCACGTGATGTGTGTGTTATTGTATGTTCCCCAAGGATATGAAACTATATCATCATTGTAGTCATAATCTAAGTCAACCATCACAATATCCGACTTGCCATCGTTATTGAAGTCAGTGACAATGCAGTCATCTTTATCGTTATTACGCTCAGTGAAACTCTCTTCTGTAGCAGTAAAGTTTGAAAGTGGATAGTAGTTGAATCCAAAATTTCCATTATTAATAGCAACTTTCCATACAGCGCTGTTCTTCTCGTTCAGCACCAAGTCCATTAATCCATCGCCGTTGAAATCACCGGCCTTCACTCCACTGTAATCGGAGTTAAATTCCGTTAGATCTACAACTTTAGTGAATGTAGGATGGACGATTCCATCAGCACCAACACCACCACCATTGTTTTTAAATAGTGTGCAGCCAGCTTTTGTAAGTACAATCAAATCTTTCAAGCCATCACCATTGCAATCCGCAGCCATAATATTACCAATCTCCGAATCAGGCAAATCAGAAGGATTTATATCAAAATCCTGAGCAATTACTCTATCTCCCAAATCATAAGAAAATCCTTCGTGATTGTAATTGGATTTTTTGACATAGAATATCTTCCCGTAGCAGGGGTATATTGCATCAATAACAGTAAAAGTTTTTTTTGGAATCCAAACATGATAAGGACGTGTACTTCCATTTACATAGTAGATTGAATCGTGAGCTTCAATAATTAATGGGTGTGTGTCTATTTTATGTGTTTTTTCCACAGAAACGATTTCATCTATCCCATCATTGTTAAGGTCTGACACTGTATAGGCTGTCATTTGTGCACCATACTTCAGTCGTTGTGTAAAGCTTTGCTTTTCTTTGTAAATATCTACAATAGAATCTACAATTGTTTCACAATCGCCTGATTCATTGTCTCCCCAACAATTAGTGTGATAGAACTCAACATTACAACCCATACCTGTTGTTCCATGTGTGTCGGAGTAAATAATTGGCTTTGAAGAAAGATCTTGAAAACTAACCCAATGCAAACCTCCTCTTTGATTGTAACTAGGTACAATAATCGTTTTTTTTGCATTCCCATGAAAGCTTCCTGTAACAATTCCCCCGCATACAGAATATTCTGGCCCAAGAACAAATTGCCGGCCAATTCTTTTCGATAGCATTGGGGTATTTTCAAACGAGGGACTTCCCGATGAAGCTGTATTTCTAAAAACCTTAACTATTCCAGAATTCCCACGAATATCGCTGCCCACTTTGCTATCTTTGTAAATATTAATCAAATCCGTATATCCATCCCCATCTATATCAGTGGAAAGATATGATTTCTCTAACGAATCTACGGCCGGGTCTGTGTCAGTTGGAACATTTGATTGCGCTACACTAATTGTGCTATTATCTGCTCCCCACTGCACAATTATTGGACTTACCTTCACATTATTTAAACCCGTTAAATCTATACTTGTAATAAAGTAATTTTCTTTCTCATATTTGTAATTAAGTTTGTATTGTTTTAAGATTGTGCCATTTGATTTGATTTCAACGTTATCTAACAAAAATCGATCACCAATTGAATATCCAAGTAACGAAGTGGTTTTAATCGTTGATTTATTGATATAATTAAATACAATACTGGCAAAAAGCTGCTTACTGCCATTCCCAGTATAATCAATCTGTTTAAGGACTGTCTGCCCTCCCTGCGATTGATAGGTAAAAGTCATATAATTGCCATTCGCATCTGTGGTTTTATTGATAAACCACTGCATCGGCACGGGAGCTCCAACTGGCGTTAAGCGTGATTCGGGAGTTGTGCCATACTCGATTGTTTGCCCATCTTTGTTGGTAACTTTAAAACTTTGTGGGCAATCTGTGGCGGGTATTGTACCAACACTATTTATTAGTGAATAAGTCCTTTGCTCTGTCACATATTTTGTTCCATCCCAAATGAGCCTATTCCCATCTATTGAAAAAATATCGGCAGATGTAAACGTCATTCCAGCAATTATGCCATCTGTGTATAAGTTTTTGGTCGTTCTGGATATGGAAGATAGCCCACTAATAGCAAAACCAACACCCAATGGACCATTTCCTCCCTGACTATTGTACACCAATGATATATTTGGTTGCATACCATTGATGCCTGCGGGGCATTCGATAGGGATTGAGTAAGTAGCTGCACCACTCGGGCTAACGGCAAATTGTCCGGGAATAGAACCCACGGTAGGAGCCAATGAACTTTGTGAGGGAGTAACTACAATCGGTTCATTGGGTGTGATGGTGTTGTTTGTTGTTGCCGACTCTACCTGCGCAGGGGTTGCCAAATTAGCATACAAATCGACATTTCCCTGCGAATTGATGATGCCGTTTTTATAGGTGATTTGCTTGCGGTGCAGCGATTTGATTTTGTTGTAAGTGATTCCGGGTCTGTTTTTAGCATAGAGCGATACAGGTGCCAATCCCTGTAAGTTTCCGGTATATGAAAACGCATCAACTAATTGTGATTTTGCGTTATACAGAACGATTTGCTCTCCTTTGTTGAATAAAATGATGGCGTTTTGATACAGCAATGGCGTGGTGCTTGGTATGTGGTAGTAGTCGAAAAAATTGAATGAAGAACCGCTTCTGTATGCTACAAGGAGTATTTGATTTGGAGGGAGATAGGTGAAAGGTGGAAAGATATATTGTTCGTTTACTCCTTGTCCGGTAAGTGTCCATCCCGTCAAATCAATTACTTTATCTGTTGGATTAAACAATTTGATGTATTCTCCATTATTGTGTTCGCCAGCGACATACTTATCTTCCTGAAGTGGTGAATCAAACATCACTTCGCTGATATATACTTGCGATGCAGGTATTGCCTGTGCCGAAAGGCGAAATCCTGATAATACGCATAATAAAATGATACTTGTATAGAAACGTCTCATAACGATTGTTTTAATTTGTTCTTTTCTTACTCAGCAGCTAAAAGCATTAGCATCAACCACCTCAATTCTCTATTAATAAGTTAATCAATTACTCAGCTATTTACCCGCTTATCCTTTTCTCTTCTTCACAAAGGCATTGTTTGGATCCTGTTTCTTAATTTCTCTCAAAATTGTACGTTCGCCAGCTCTGTCTCCTTTTTTGTGATACAAGTCTGCCAAGCCATAGTAGATGTCGAACAATACCTCTTTCTTTACTCCGAACCCCGGAGCATTACCCTTGTCTCCTGTGGCTTGCGCCAGTCGTTGGCGACAACTTTTCAAATGACGATAGATGGGGTCGGCTGCAATTGCTTGCGTTTCTTTATCTGATAGTAGCAGTTTGTATCCATCTTCGGCCAGTGCGTAATTCGATTCGAGAGTTAGGGTTTTTAGGTAAGTCAGTGCAAAGGGTAGGATTCCTATTGCAAAAGGCTCTAAAGCTTGTAACGCTAGTGTTCTCACTTCGGCATATCGATTGAGCTGAATCAGACAGTCAAGCTGCCCGCCCCATGCACATAAGTATTCGCGTGAAGAGATGTTCGCTCCTGTTGCCAATCCTTGATAAAGACCCAATGCTTGGGTGTAGAGATGTTGTTTCGACTCTCCTTTTGCCTGCAAGCGCAGTGCTTGCGCATACGATGCAGTTGTCCAAAAATCTGCATTAGTATGGTATCGCTCCGATTGCAATTTTACTAATTTACTGTACTCTTTTTGTTTACGGTAATGCGTAATTAATTGCCCTGTAGCATTTATATCGCGACTATCGGATGCAACTATTTTTTGATGGAATTTCTCTACCTTTTGAGTGTCCTTATTTTTTATTGCTGCTTCAAATAGGGTGTAGTACAACTCTTTGTTCGCTTTCACTTGCTCACGCAACCGACTCTTTTTTTCGTCTTCGAAGTTCAGGTCTCTTCTACTTTTATTCTTATGATTCGACTCTCGGTTATCAGCTAAAATTTCGGAGGTTACATGATATTCGCTTTTCTTGCGATTGCGTCGCGACTCTTCCCACTTGGTTCGGTGAACTTGTGTAGTTTGATCAATTTGCAAGAGTGTAGTTGTAGCGAGTGAAAGTAGCGGTTTCTTGGCAAAGACTCTTGCCTTATTGAGTTTTTCTGTCGTATGTTTAACGTCCAACAACCCCAAAGCTAAATAGGCAAGGGGTTTTCCTTTTGTTTTATCTATCGCATTCAAATAAAGCTTCGAAGCCGATTCAAGCAAATCTGTCTCACCAGTTTTAGTACAGAATGCTTTCTCTGCCTTACTGTTTCCAGCCACGAGTCTCGTCATCGCACGCGCTAAACGGTCATTAAACAACGGGTTGTTCTGCCTCGTCAGCCAGCCTTGTCGATACACCTCTGCCGCTTCTAGTGATTTGTTTTGAGCGTAAAAGGTGCGAGCAAGCCCGTCGTATCCCACTATCAAATCGGGCGATTCTGTAATAAATTGTTTATAACTGCTCACGGCATTGGTCCAATCTTTTTGGAAGAAGTAAGCTTTTGCTCTACGCAGCAAAAGTTTATTAAATCCACTGCTTGGTACTGCATTTGCAGCAACTAACTTTTGAAGAGGTGATAGTGATACAAAAAATGCTCCTGTGGCTAATAATCCGGTACGTAGAAAATCCCTGCGATTTAACTCTTTCATAAGAGATTGATTTGTGCAGGAAGAAAGAAAAGAGAGTGGAAAAAGTAAAAAGAAGAAAGGATCCCGATAGGGTTTAACCTATATCTCGTCGATTACTCATCTTGCTTTAGATTAAGCTACGGGATCCAATGCTGCAAATATACTAACTTCTTTTAAATCTTCAAGCAAATTGATAAATATTTTTATTTTGTGTTGTTTTCTCTCTTTGACAAATAACTATTAATTGATTTCTGGAGTAACTGATTAACTAAACACTACCAACATCAGCCCAATCAATTACTCAATTAATCAGTCAATTTCTTATTGTTTCACCACCTTAAATTCCGTTTTATTCTCTCCTGCCGTCACGCGCAGAATATACCATGCATCGGCGTAGGTGGATAGATCCATTGGGGTTTTACCCACTTTGGCTGCAATGTTTTGTAGCATCACCCCCTTTGCGCTAAAAAGTACGATTCGCACTTCATCTTTCGGGTCTCCACCAGTTACCTCTACTGCTAATGCCCCTTTGGTGGGATTGGGGTAGATAATGATTTTGCGCTCTCCCATTTCTTCAACAATGGGTTCCGAATGTGGTCTAAAAACACTTTTAACACCACTTATTATAGGTACAATCTTGCGACTGATTCGATTACCTGCCTCGTCGTAGTCGAAGCTTACTTTGTTTTGTGCTCTTATACCTATTGATAACAATAGTAATAGATAGATAAGTAAATGTTTTTGTTTCATATTTTGTTATTAAAAAAATGACTATTAATAATCCATTTTATTGAATTTCTCCAATAAATGCAAGTGATCATTCTCGAAATCGAGAATGAAGAATAATATTGCAATCGTAGGCATACAAAGTATGCATACGTAGCAATCGCCCGTAAGTTCTGTAAGTTTCTAAATTGAGAGGCAAGAATACACGGAGTTTTCTACAATATCAGGAATACTAATACCATGAGTTGGAGTATATAAGTCCGTGTTTTTATATTGTGTGTGCAAATATATATAAATATTTACACTCACAAAACTTTTTTTTAACCGAATTGCTATATTAGTACTAAAAAAGATTAGATATAAAAAGAACACACAGTATATGTGTGTTCTTTTGGGAGTTTTCATTATTATTTTTGTGACAGAATTGCAGAATTCACAAAAGGAACACTCAAATTAAGCATTCCACTCCTTTCTTAAAAATGTTCAACTCTTTCTTCTAGTCCCTCTCTGTGGGAGAGGGATTTAGGGTGAGGTCTAAATCCCTTCCATCTTCACATCCAGCGTGCACAATTCATCCCATCGGACAATCAATTGTGCCACTTGTGTCTGAAAACCTACTTTGGTGACTGTTACTTCATACACTCCCTCTGCCAGCGATTTAATCATAAATCCACCTTTGGCGGCACTCTCTTTCTCTACTACTACCTCTTGTTGTCCTGTCAAACGGAATGTGAGTGTGGCTTTTGGAATTGGCTTGCCTGTGGCAGATTCTGTCACTGTGCCATTCACTTGCAACGAGCCTGTACCTTGCAACACTATTTTGCGTGTATTTCGATACCCTGCATAAAAAGTTGGCTCGGTCAGTCTTACGATCTCTACCACAGCATCCAGATTGCCAATCGCCTCATCGCCCGCTTCAAATCCTTGATTTTGCAACATGATGTTCTCTTTGCCTTTCAACAGGCTTTCGCGCGGTTGTGGTATCGAGGTCGAAAACAGGTCGATTGTCTCTCTAAATTTTGTTTGTGTCACTTCTGTTAGATTGTATGCGGTAACTTCTGTTAAGTTCTCCTCGATGGAGTGGTAGAGACCATTGGCTACATTCACCAGCTCCACACCTGGAAAGCTTCTCAGTTCGGTTAATGTAATTTTTGTTTCTGCCAACAATACCTCATTATGGTTATACTTCGCATATGCTTGTATTTTTCGCGAGTTGTCGGCAGCTAAGGTTATCAAATCGTCTTTCAGCTTATTTTTCTTATCAGTTACTCCTTTATTGCTTTGTTGATGTTCTTCATCGTTAGTCTGTATTTGCAAAATTGCGACATCTAACGCTGCGATAAACTCTCCTGAATTTGGCAATTTAGCCATTATATCTTCATTTGAGGTAAGAAATAGCCTTAAAGAGAGGTACATTTTGAGCTTCGATAACTGATTTGTTGTCATAACTAAATTAAATTTTAAGTGGATTAATAATATTTATTATATAAAATATTCAATGCAATAAATAGCACTATAGCCAACACTATATTAGTTTGGTTACAAAACTATTATAAGTAATTTAATTATACAACTATTTTTTTATATTTATTTTTACTTATTTTGGCTTTGCGTCATTTGCGATTAGTGCTATATTGTTATCATTTACATTTTCTTCTTATAATCAACACGTTACAGATAAATAATTAATCTATTTTGAATTACCACAAAAATATTAAAATCCCTTAAGGGTTTAAATAAAGTTAAATATGCGAGAGTGAGATAACAGTTTCATATCCATTTCACCAAATTACGCATTAAAATTCGTGTTAATATTTTTAACAGTCCGCTTTAAGTTGCATACTTTGGTGGTGTAAGTTGTTTACTTTGGTACTCTAATATGCGTTCTTCGATGGTTTAATATGTCTATATTGGTACTTCAATATGTATACTTTGGTGGTACAAGTGGTTCTCTTTGGCACTCTATTATGCGTACTTCGGTGGTCTAATATGTCTATATTGGTACTTCAATATGTGTACATTGGTGGTACAAGTTGTTTACTTTGGTACTTTAATATGCGCACTTCGGTGGTCTAATATGTCTATATTGTTACTTCAATATGCGTACTTTGGTGGTGCAAGTTGTTCACTTTGCTAGTTAGATACCTCAATTTGGAGCAAAAAAAAAGAGCCTTCTTCACAGAAAGCTCTTTTCTCGTTTAGGAATAATACTAATTTTCCTTTATGCTATCCTCGCCGTAGCGGAAACAGCGTTCGCTATTAGGCAATTGCGTTCCGTCCCTTTTAAAATTCTCAGAAACTGCGTTCCGTCAGCAAATATATTTCTAATTATTGAAATTACAAAGTAGCCAAATCATAGAGACAAAAAAACGGACAATCAACCACACAAGGCTGACTGTCCGTCTATATTTAGGTTTGAAAAGAGATTACAAAGCGTTCTCTTTAATCAAGTATTCTGCAATTTGAACTGCGTTGAGGGCTGCGCCTTTTTTGATTTGGTCGCTCACGCTCCAAAAGCTCAGTCCGTTGTCATTCGTCAAATCTTTGCGGATGCGACCTACATACACAGGATCTACTCCGGCAAGGAACAACGGCATTGGGTACGCTTTTTTTTCTGGTTCGTCCATCAAAACTACGCCATCGGCTTTTGAGAATGCTTCGCGAGCCTCCTCTACAGAGATAGGGCGTTCAGTTTCAATCCAGATCGACTCTGAGTGAGCACGCATTACTGGCACACGCACGCAAGTTGCACTAACTTTGATGTCGGAGTGCATGATTTTGCGTGTTTCGTGATACATTTTCATCTCCTCTTTAGTGTATCCGTTTTCGGTGAAAACATCCACCTGAGGAATGACGTTGTATGCCAACTGATACGCAAATTTGCTGACGGTGGGCTCTTCGCCACGACCTAATTCGCCGAATTGCTCCACCAACTCGTCCATTGCCGCTGCACCTGCGCCACTTGCTGCCTGATAAGTAGAAACGTGAACGGTTTTGATGTGCGAAAGATCTTCAATCGCCTTCAATGCCACTACCATTTGGATGGTCGTACAGTTTGGATTGGCAATGATGCCGCGCGGACGGCTTTTGGCGTCTTCACCATTAACTTCGGGAACAACGAGGGGAATATCATTTTCCATACGGAAAGCGCTGGAGTTGTCAATCATCACAGCTCCATATTTCGTAATAGTATCGGCAAACTCTTTAGAAGTAACGGCACCAGCCGATGTGAAAGCAATATCAATACCCTTGAAGTCGTCGTTGTGCTGAAGAAGTTTTACCTCGATTTCCTTACCGCCGAACGTGTACTTGGCACCCGCACTACGTGCTGAACCGAATAACACTAACTCATCCATAGGGAAATTCCTCTCTTCAAGAACGCGTAGAAACTCTTGTCCTACGGCACCACTTGCGCCTACAATAGCTACTTTCATTTTTACTTTTAATTAATTATTAGTTTTTACATTTCGAATTGAAAAATCGATTATATTTGCTTTTCAACAAAAGCTATACATTCAATTTAATGCAAATTGAGTGCAAAAATACAACATTTATCAGAAAAAATTGCTCTGCCGATGAGAAAAATCGCTCTGTTTCTGTTACTTACCTGTTCCATATCGCTCTTTTCGCAATGGAACGAAAATTTTAGTGACGGCAATCTATCCGTGAATCCAACTTGGAGCGGAAATACTGAATTGTTTGTAATCAATTCTTCGCAGCAGTTGCAACTCAATGCCACAGCAACTGGAAGCGCTTTTTTATCTACACAAAGCAAGTTGCAAAAAGGGACAACCTGGGAGTTTTGGGTGAAACTCAACTTCAACCCTTCTCAATACAATTACGGTCGTATCTATTTAGCTTCAGATGATGCCGATCCAGCAACGTCAAACACTGGCTACTTTATCACTATCGGCGGAGCAAGCGATAAAATCAATCTTTCAAAGAGAACTTCCACAAGTACAACTACCGAAATTATCGCAGGAGAAACGGGACAACTGAATCTGGCCTCGGTGTCTGCAAATATCAAAGTTGAATTTACTCATCAATCGGTTTGGCGCTTGTTTGTCAAACTATCTTCAGATGCTGACTATGTGCTCAAAGGAGAATACACCGACAATGCCCCAGTTGACGGAGATTATTTTATACTGAATCCAATCTATACGGTCAGCAACATCAAAAACTTCTATTTCGACGATATCAACGTCTCATTTACCCCTTTTATCGACAATGAGGCTCCAAAACTCACAAATTTATCTGTGAACGATAAGCAAAATATTACGCTGAGTTTCGACGAAGAAGTTGATATTTCGAAGGCAGAATTTACCATTAATGGTATCGCAATTGCTAAAACAAACTTATCCGTTGACAAAAAATCAGTCGAATTGAATCTTTCAACACCATTGAACGAAGGTGTCGGATATTCTTTAATGGTGAAAGGAGTAAAAGACCTAGCAGGAAACTTGATGGCTGATCAAACTCTACCATTCACTTATTGGTCTGTACTCGAAAATGCGAAAACAGGCGATGTTGTTATCAGCGAAATTATGGCAAATCCAACAGGAGCGGCCACTTTGCCAGAAGTAGAATATGTAGAAATCCATAACAACTCCACTTCGCGTGTCAATTTATCGGGTTGGAAGTTTTATTATGGCGACAAAAGTTACATATTGCCAGATTATTGGCTGTTGCCCGATAGTTTTGTGGTGATGGCAAATCCAACAGGTATTCCAAAATTCAGCTCAGCAATTCCAAAAATAGGAATTTCATCATTTCCAGCATTAGCCAACACGGGCAAATTGATTTACCTCGAAAGTCCACAAGGCGAATTAATCTCGTTTGCCAATTACACCGACCAATGGTACGGCGACGATTTCAAAGCCAAAGGGGGATTTTCGCTCGAATGCATCGACCTGAAAAACATAGGCGGACAAAGATCGAACTGGAAAGCATCGACCGACAAAAGTGGTGGAACTCCAGGCAAGCCAAATAGCATTTTAGCAACAAACCCCGACACACATATCCCTACTATCTTGCAAACAGCCTTGCTAAGTGCAGACTCCGTTCGAATTTCGTTCAGCGATGTAATGAGAAAATCGGAATTGGTGGATTTTAATCAATATGCATTGTCAGGAGATTTTCACATAAAGAATGTTGTAGTTTCAGCTCCGATACCAAATTCGGTAATCGTGGTTTTAGACAAACCTCTTTCTCGTGGCGATATTGTCACCATTGAGTTGAAATCGCTTCACTCCATTTCGGGTATTGCGCTCGAAAGCAACAAAGCGATACGAATTGCACTCTCCGAAATGGCTTCATTACAAGACGTCATTATCAACGAAATTCTTTTCAATCCGCGTCCCAATGGTGCTGATTATGTGGAGCTCTACAACCGATCGAATAGAATTGTAGATTTATCGAAACTCTACCTCACATCAAAAAAATCTGATGGTACGTTTCAATCAGGAACTAGATTGGCAGAATCTCCAACACCATTTTTCCCGAGCGAATTCTTAGTGCTCACGACAGACAAAACGAATGTCTTAAGCGAATATCCGACTGCAGACAAAAATGTGTTTCTTGAATTATCATCATTGCCGTCGATGTCCGACACCGAAGGTAATATCCAACTCATCAACGCATCGGCAGAGGTTATCGATGGATTCTTCTATACTGAGAAAATGCACCACCCGTTTGTGAAAAACCCCGAGGGTGTGGCACTCGAACGGTTGAATTCGGAATGGCCTACCACAGATAGTAATAACTGGACTTCATCATCTACTGAAGCAGGATGGGGAACTCCGGGAGTGAAGAATTCGCAGCAAACCTCAACAAAAGGTGAAAGTAAGGACTTTTGGCTCGAAACAGAAACAATTACACCCGACAACAACGGCATCGACGATTTATTGCACATCAACTACGCTCTCGACCAAAGTGGATATTCGGCAAACGTCCGAATTTACAGCTCGATAGGAAAATTAATTTCGGTGGTGGCAAATAATACGATACTCGGTACGCAAGGCCTTCTGACGTGGAAAGGAACTGATTCTATGGAGAAATTAGTTGATCCTGGAATCTATATTCTCTATGTTGAATACCATAAAATCGACCGACCATCCGTCGTGAAGAAAATGCCGGTGGTTGTTGGAAATTAAGGGATATAGAATTAATAAGCAATCATAAAACGAACTCTAAGCAATTTCGCTTCAGTTTATTGTCAGTACAAAGATAAATCCTTAGTTTTGTCGTTATATAGACAAATCGAAAAATGTACAATTCAATAAAACAGCTCATCCGGCGACTTATTCCAAGGCAAACACTCTACACGTTGGAACCCAAATTTAGAATGGTACTTGCGTTATTTTACAGAGGTAACGAGGTGGAATGCAATCTTTGTAATGGGCACTTTCGTAAATTTGTGGTACTTGAAGACGAAGACGAACTCTGTCCAAAATGTGGAAGTCTTCCGCGAACGAGGAGGCTTTGGGAGTTACTTTCTACCCGATATCTGAAAGACGGCGTTTCAGTTCTCGATTTCTCTCCATCGCGTAGTCTCTACCGAGTGATGAATGATCAAACGAACATTCACTATGCCGGAACTGATATATCAGGTGACTTCTTATCCGACTTTCATTTCGACATCACCAACATTGATGCGCCCGATGCGAATTGGGATGTGATAATCTGCTATCATATTTTAGAACACATCGATAACGATCTCGTAGCGATGCAAGAGTTAAATCGCGTGTTGAAGAACGGCGGTGTATGCTTGATTCAAACGCCATTTAAATCGGGCGACACGTATGAAAATCCTTCTGTGATAAGCGAATCGGAGCGACTAATTCATTTCGGACAAGAAGATCATGTTCGCATCTACTCGGTGGCAGGTCTGCAAAAACGATTACAAAAGGTAGGATTCAAAGTCGACGTCTTGTCATTCCCTGATGTGGATAAAAGCCGTTTGGGGTACAACGCCAACGAAACGGTACTTATCTGTACTAAATAATTAAACCTTAATCTTATCCCCCAAAAGCCTGATTCATTCTGCTTAATAGAACGTAATTAGCCTTAAAACGAGCCTATTTGAGCGAAAATTTATTACTTTTGTCGGTTAAGTTTAAATTTTTAGCTGTTTCTGTCGTTTATATGCATAAGATTGTATTCGCAACCAACAATAAGCACAAGCTCGAAGAGGTTTCTTCCATTCTGAATGGGAAAGTCGAAATTCTCAGTCTGTCTGATATTGGTTGTTTCGACGAGATTCCCGAAACGGCTAATACGCTTGAAGGTAATGCGCTTTTGAAAGCTCAATTTGTAAAGCAAAAATTTGGTTTCGACTGCTTTGCCGACGACACTGGGCTCGAAGTGGAGGCACTCAATAATGCACCGGGAGTCTATTCGGCTCGTTATGCTGGAGAACAACGTAGTGCGGTCGATAATATGGACAAACTGCTGACTGAACTCTCAGGAAAAGCTAATCGAAAAGCGCGTTTCAGAACTGTAATCGCATTAATAGAAGGTGACAGCGAAACCATTTTTGAAGGATTCGTTTCGGGCGAAATTACACGCGAAAAAATCGGAGAAGCGGGTTTTGGTTACGATCCCATTTTTCGACCAGATGGATATAATAACACATTTGCTGAGCTTGGACTTGACGCAAAAAACAAAATTAGCCACCGCGCTAAAGCAGTGGAAAAGTTAATTGCCTATTTTCAATCAAAATAAGACAACGGTCAACATTGATTCAATGAAACAACTTATTTCAATTCTGATTCTATTTTTCTTAGTCGCGACTTCTTATGCCGCAGCTCCACCCGATAGTTCCAAACAGATTCCAGTAGGCTATTGGCGCACACATTTATCCTATTTGTCTGTTACTCAAGTTGCCGAAACGCCAGAGCGCGTATATGGCTTATCTGATGGCGCACTCTTCTCTTACGACAAAGAGAGTAACAGTTTTGATGTACTTAGCAAAATTGACGGATTGAGCGATAATAAAGTTTCATTTATAACTTATAATTTAGAAAACCAGTTGTTGCTCGTTGTTTATGACAATTCTAACATCGACTTAGTCACTGACGAAGGAAAAATATTCAATATATTGGATATCAAAGAGAAAAATACTTCGTTGGATAAAACCATTAATAGTGTTATGTTTTTTGGAACAAAAGCCTACTTGACAACAGGATATGGAATATCAATTGTTAACCTCATTAAACATGAAATAGCCGACACTTATCTACTGAATAAAAACACATTTTCAACCGCGATTCTGAACAACAAAATATATGCTGCGACTGATAAAGGGATAATGACGGCTTCAATTAATGCAAATTTGGTCGATCCAAGCAATTGGGCTGTTTTTAATTCACTTGTGGCAGATCAACTAACTTTGTTTAAAGGAGAATTAATAGCTCTAAAAAAATCAGAAGGAATTTTTCATTTAAATGGCAACGACTTTATAAAATTTTATTCAAGTGATGTTCTTTCTGGAATTTTCACATCTAAGGATAATCTTATCGCCTATGGAAATTGGCAAATAACGACTTTTACCTCTATCACGTCGGAACAAACCGTTTCGCAAACGAATCTATATGGGCTTTCTTCTCTTTCATCAAACGAAACCCTTTGGGCAGCTATGGGATCGCTTGGAGTTTGCAAAATCACTAAAACAGCTGAGGGATTGTCAAATGTTGTAGTTGGGAAACCAGACGGACCTCTTGCCAATAGCCCTTATCGACTTAAATTTAGTGGAAATAAACTAATGATTGTGGGTGGAGGAGCTTGGGATGACCGTTACTACACAAAAGGATTAATGATGTTTTACCAAGATGATAAATGGGATTATCAAAAAGTGGACACAATCAAGATAGACAATGATGCCCGCGATTTTATGAATATTGTTGAAGATCCTGCAGAAACAGGCCACTATTTCGTGACATCTTATGGTGAAGGTGTTTATGAGTTTCGAAACAAAAAACTTGTAACCATTCATGATCACAAAAACAGTGCAATCGAAACTCACGATAAAGCAAAAGGGTTTGATCATTATGATCGAACGTATGGCCTTTGCTATGATAGATACAACAATCTGTTTGTTACAAATATGTACACAAACAAATCGATAAAGGTCTTAACAAAAGAAAAAAAGTGGGTGTCTTTAAACTATGCTCCTGTTGCTTTGAAGGAATCGGTTTTCGACTTAATGTTGACTAAAAAGGGTGCAATCTGGATGCTTTCGGCGTGGGATAGCCCAGGCATATTTGCTTTTGATACAAAAGGAACAATCGATGATCAATCAGATGATCAATACAAATTCATTAGTTCAATCAACTACATGGATAACCTTGAAACACGAACTCTTTCTCCCGAAGATTTCTTTTGTATGGCAGAAGACAAGAATGGCGCAATATGGGTAGGAACAGATATGGGGCCAATAGTTTTCAATAGTCCAACAAAGATTTTCACAGACAACTTTTTGGGTACACGAGTGAAAGTGCCAAGAAATGATGGAACTATGCTTGCCGATTATCTGCTCGAGAACGAAAAAGTTAGTGCCATTTGTGTGGATGGGGGTAATCGAAAATGGATTGGCACCGAGTCGAATGGTGTATATTTGGTAAGTGAGAATGGCCAAGAAACTTATGCTCACTACACTGAAGATAATAGTCCTCTGTTTTCAAACAAGGTTTTATCAATAGCCATTCATCCAACTACGGGCGAAGTTTTTATCGGAACAGACAAGGGACTTGTTTCGTACCGAAGTGATGCTATTGAGGGTAAAAAAGATTATTCAGAAGTCTATGCATTTCCTAATCCAGTTCGCCCAGGTTATGAAGGGCTTATCACAATTACCGGTCTAAAATCAAAATCGACAGTTCGTATCGCTGACTTAAATGGAAATTCACTTTTCGAAGGAGAGTCAGCCGGCGGGCAGATTGTATGGGATGGAAGAAATCGTCAAGGGCAGAAGCCTGCAAGCGGCGTCTATTTGGTTTATGCATCAATTAGCGATGCTTCCGAAGGGGTTGTTACAAAAATTTTAATTCTTAAATAAGCTCTCATAGTGGAGAAGAATCGTTCACGTATTTGAAAAAACACTACTTTTGTCTTATTAACTAGTTGGTTTTAATCTAATTTACACAGATATAATGAAAAGGCTATTCATCATTCTTTTTATTTTCTCCTCAATTATTGCAAACACATTTGCAGATGCTGGTACTTGGAGAACTCACCTTGCTTATTCTGCAGTTACTGATGTGGCTGAAACCCCAACAAAAGTATTTGGGCTATCAGATGGCGCCCTTTACTCATACGACAAGACGAGTAGTGCAATCGTAGTTTACAGTAAGGTTAATGGCCTAAACGACAACAGAGTATCTCTGATTTCATATAGTCCAGACAATAATCTTTTGATGATTGTTTACGATAACTCCAATATTGATTTGATGTATGAAAATGGAACTATTTCTAATATTTCAGACATAAAAGACAACAACCTCGCATTGAATAAAACTATTAATCGAATAAATTATTCTGGAAATCAAGCTTACTTGTCAACAGCTTATGGTGTCACAGTTATCGACTTAACTCGAAAAGAGGTCTCGGCGTCTTATCTATTAAAAAAGAAAGTCTTTGCGACTACCATTTTCAACGGCAATATTTATGCAGCTACAGATCAGGGAATTGTCTCGGTATCTCAATCGGCAAATTTATTTGATACAGGAAACTGGGTTTTGATTAATACCCTTAAAGCTGTAGATTTAGCTGTTTTTCAAAATACACTCCTCGCTGTGGTTAATGGTAGTGGATTATATTCCATCACGCCTTCAAGCTATCAATTAATCAAGACGAGCACAGTTTTTGCTAACTTATTTGTTGCAAACAATATCCTTGTGGTATATGGTCTTAGTCAATTGAGCTATTATACTACTTTAGCACAAGAAACAGCCGTTTCGGGTACAAATTTTTACAAATTGTCAGCGTTAAATCCTGCAATTAGTACGTGGCATGCAACATCTACCTCAGGTATTAACAGAATTGACAAATCAGGATCATCATACACAAAAGTAAGTACGAATCTGAAACCTGTTGGTCCGTTTGCCAATAGCCCTTATAAGTTGCGTTTTAGCGGAAAAAAACTTATGATAGTAGGTGGTGGGGCTTGGGATGATAGATACAACACCACTGGTTTGATGATGTTTTTCGATAATGAATCGTGGTCTTATTTCAGACTAGACACCATTAGAGCCCAGGGCTCATCTGTTCGAGACCTGACCGATATTGTAGAAGATCCATTAGTGAAGGGACACTACTTTGTTGCATCATTTGGTGAAGGAGTTTATGAGTTTAACAACAATAAACTGGTGAAAATACACGATCACCTCAATAGCGGTATAGAAACTGTTAATTTGGCTGTTCTCAAAGGGGCAAACCATTTCGATAGAACCTATGGCTTGTGTTACGATGCTAACAATAACTTGCTTATTTCAAATTCGTTTACGGTAAATGTTATCAAGGTATTCACTAGTGATCGTACTTGGACATCCTTGAATTACAGTTCAATTGTAAACAATGATGCTATTTTCGATATTATACAATCAAAAAACGGGACTTTCTGGACATTAGCTCCTTGGTCGAAGCAAGGTGTCCTCGCATTTGACCCCAAAGGAACATACTCTAATCAAAGTGATGATCAATCAAAATTCTACTCTTCCTTGACCTATCTCGACAAAAATGGTGATCAAAAGTCGGTAACTCCCGATAATTTCTTTACTATTTCAGAAGATAAAAATGGATCAATATGGTTAGGAACTAATGTTGGCCCATTTGTTTTGGAAAAGCCTGAAAATATTTTTAATTCTAATTATCTCTTCTCGCGGGTTCAATTACCTCCAACAGCAGGGTCTCCAAATCCAGGGTATTTGCTCGAAGAGGAAAACATTCGTACAATCAGCGTTGATTCTGAAAACAGAAAATGGATTGGGACAGAGTTGAACGGGGTCTATTTGGTTAGTGCAGATGGGAAACAAGTGCTCTTCCATTTTACCGAGAGCAATAGTCCTTTGCCGTCGAATAGAATTCTATCTATGGCTATTCATCCTACTACAGGGGAAATCTTTATTGGGACTGATAAAGGATTAGCATCATATAGAAACGATGCTCTATCAACTCAAAAATCTTTCACAGAGGTTTATGCTACGCCAAACCCTGTCAAACCAGATTATAGCGGATTTATTACCATCTTCGGATTGAAAACAGATGCATCTCTACGAATAACCAATCAAAAAGGAGACAATGTTTATGAGGGTTCCATAACTGAACCACAACTGAATTGGGACGGCAAAGACAAGACGGGGAAACGTGTTCCAACAGGGATTTATACAGTTTACGCTTCAACAAGCGAATCTCTCGAAGAGTTGGTTACAAAAATCGTTGTGGTGAGATAGTCGTTTTTTTTTAATTTTTATCTCTTAGATTTCGCGTGAAAAACACTTCGTCAAGAATCGTTATATTAGAGATTCTTGTGCATAACTTTGACTAAATGAGAAATTATCATCTCTCTACAACCATACAGCGTCAAGCCCTTAAGTATGGAGACAGAATTGCCTATCGTCATCGCGACGATAAGACGGGTACTTGGACACCAACTACTTGGAATCAATTCCACCAAAAAGTAAAGTCGGCTACAAAAGCATTTGAATCGCTTGGCGTAAAAGTACAGGACAATGTGGCCGTTTGCTCGCAAAACAAACCTGAAATATTTGTTTCTGATTTTGCTCTTTATGCTAACAGAGCTGTTTCGGTACCTCTTTATGCAACGAGTTCGTTTAGTCAAATCGAATACATAATTAATGACGCAGAAGTTGCATTGTTGTTAGTTGGGGAACAAGAGCAATACGATGTTTCGTTCCCGCTACTTGCGAGCAATAAATTCCTTAAGCAAATCATCATTTTCGATAACAATGTCCTACTCAACCCTGATGATACTACTTCCATTTATTTCGATGAATTCCTACATTTGGGTGATCTTGCCGAAAATGATGCTGTAATTGATGAACGGTTGGAAAGTGCAAATGAAGAAGATTTGGCCAATTTGATTTATACATCAGGCACCACTGGTATTCCTAAAGGTGTTATGCTGACTCATGGAAATTTCATTGAAGCAATGCGTATTCACGAAATTCGTCTACCAGATATGACTGAAGTAGATGTTTCGATATGCTTTCTACCGTTGTCTCATATTTTTGAACGAACTTGGAGCTACTTTTGTCTGCACAGAGGGATAAAGGTAGAGATAAATTTGCGTCCGATTGAGATACAGAAAACATTACAGGAAATTCGTCCAACGCTGATGTGTAGTGTTCCTCGCTTGTGGGAAAAAATTTACGCTGGAGTGGAGGATAAAATAAGTAAATCGGGTGCTGTCAGCCGTTTTTTGATGAAACAAGCCCTCAAAATTGGTAAGATCAGAAACTTAGAATACGAACGAATTGAGAAAAAAGCGCCGATTCACATCGAACTACTTTACCAATTCTTCAATAAAATCATCTTCGAAAAACTGAAAAAGGCTATCGGTATCGAAAACGGAAACTTTTTCCCAGTTGCAGGAGCGCCATTAGCAGATGGCCTCAACGAATTTTTTCACGCGTGCGGTATTGAGATTCGCTATGGCTATGGGCTTACTGAAACTACAGCGTCTGTTTCGACCTATTTCAAGCATGGATATATCATTGGCTCAGTTGGTGTAGAAATGCCCGGATTAGAGGTTAAAATAGGCGAGAATAACGAAATTATGGTCAAAGGCAAGACCGTTATGAAGGGGTATTACAAAAAACCGAAAGAGACGGCTGAAGTACTTTCGCCCGATGGCTGGTTTAAAACTGGCGATGCTGGGTCGCTTTCCGAAAATGGAGTGCTCACCATGACGGAGCGCATCAAAGATTTGATAAAGACCTCAAACGGGAAATACGTTGCTCCACAAGCTTTGGAGTTGAAAATTGGTGAAGACAAGTTTATTGACCAAATTGCCGTAATTGGTGACGAACGCAAATTTATCACGGCTCTAATTATTCCTGCTTACGAAGCCTTAAAAGAGTATGCAATCGCCAAACAAATACAGTTTCACAACATTGAAGAATTGATAAAACATAGTGGAATCAATCAAATGATTGTTGATAGAATTAACGAGCGACAAAAGGAATTTTCGGCGTATGAGCAGGTGAAGAAATTCACGCTCTTACCGTATCCATTCACGCTCGAAGGTGGTGAATTGACCAACACGCTCAAGCTCAGACGAAAAATGATTCTTGAAAAGTATAGTGTGCAAATCGAATCAATGTATAAATAATTTTTACCAAATGCCAAGAGGTCCCCTTTGGGGATTTAGGGGCTTACATTTAACAACAAAAAACAAAATGATTACATCAGATCAGCTACGCGATGTAGCGGAGCGCGAGCAAGCGCTGAGGGGGTACCTTTGACATCGATACAAAGATTATTCAGATAGAAGAAGAAGAGTTAAGAACTCATGCCCCAAACTTTTGGGACGACGCCAAAACAGCAGAAGTGCAGATGCGCAAAATTAGAGAGCTGAAGTTTTGGGTAAATGGCTACAACGAAGTGAAATCGGCTCTCGAAGAGCTTCAGTTGGCATACGATTTTGTAAAAGAAGAGATTGTAACCGAAGAAGAGGTAGACAGCGCATACGCCAAATTGGTGGAAATGCTCGAAAACCTCGAACTCAAGAATATGCTCCGTAACGAAGAAGATCAACTCGGGGCAGTCATCAAAATTGTTTCTGGAGCAGGAGGCACAGAGAGTCAGGATTGGGCATCGATGCTCTATCGTATGTACCAGCGCTACTGCGATAATCAAGGCTATAAGACTGAAATAACGAACTGGCAAGACGGCGACGAAGCGGGCATTAAAACCGTAACGATGCAAGTAGAAGGCGATATGGCATACGGTTATCTGAAATGCGAAAATGGAGTGCATCGTTTGGTTCGCGTGTCTCCATTCAATGCGCAAGGCAAGCGAATGACCTCATTTACCTCCGTATTTGTAATTCCGCTCATCGACGACTCTATCGAGATTGATATCAACCCAGCAGACATTTCGTGGGATACTTTTCGCTCGGGTGGTGCTGGTGGACAAAACGTAAACAAGGTAGAAACAGGGGTGCGTCTGCGTTACAAATACAAAGATGAAGAGACAGGCGAAGTCAAAGAAATCGCTATCGAAAATACCGAAAGTCGTTCGCAGTTTGGCAACAAAGACAATGCAATGCGTCTGCTTAAATCGCAACTCTACGAAATGGAACTCGAAAAACGTCGTGCTGCAACAGCCAAAGTTGAGGCCGGAAAGAAAAAAATCGAGTGGGGTTCGCAAATCCGCAGTTACGTTTTCGACGACCGTCGCGTGAAAGACCACCGCACCGATTATCAGACTTCAAACGTGCAAGCAGTCATGGATGGTGATTTAGACGGGTTCATTAAAGCCTACCTTATGGAATTTGGTGGAGAGAATTGATTTTCTATTTGAGTAACTAAAATAATAAAGGGCAACTTAATAAAATATGAGTTGCCCTTTTCATTTCCAAAAAAGTATAAGTAGCTTGTCTTTGAAACATCAAAAAAAGAATTACGTTTATAAAATTACACGCCGTGAATAGTTCCGATGACTATTGGTAAGCTTTACGATGTAAACTCCTTTTGTGTAGCATTTTGATTGAAAAATAGCCTCATTGTTAGGGGTAATTTTATCAATAATTTTTCCATCAGTTGTGTAAATATCAACAGAGGAGATCTCTCTTAAATTGCCTTTTACGATAATTTTTCCCGAACTTCCATAAACTAAAAATCGTTCGTCTTTGTAATTAAGAGTTCCTGTACCTAAATTGGTTATGTGAATATAGAATCTACCAATACCTGTATTATTTGAAGCTATATCGGTAGTGTAAAACGAGTCCTCATCTTCGAACTCTGTGAATATAGACTTTTGCCTGTCTTCTAAGATAACATCACATCCTTCGGATAAGAATGCTTTCTCCATTTTGAAGGTGACAGAAGTGCCCACCGTACAATCTAATCCAATTGGAATTTCTTCCGTAGAAATTGTATCAGGAAGTGCTTGAACAGCATAATCGAATCCATCACTATCAATCAGCCGTGAGTAGAGTGCAAAAGCGGGATTTCCTTTAAGCATTCCTACATCGTATGAAGGATCGAGGCCCTTACTCATACTTTCGTTGAATGCAACAACCGTGGTTGACACCAAATTATTACCATTTGCTTGTAATCTGACTGCTGGCCAGTTACCCTGAGTAGAACGGAAAGTAACACCTGTTTGATGCGTTTTCATCGATTGCTTAAAGGTGAAAGTTCCACCGCTACTTTTTGATTTCATAAAAAATGCTTGACCTACAGCAACGTAAGTATCGCTATTTTCCTGAATATTGAATGGGAAAGTATAAGGAGTGTTGCAGTGAACTCGATAGTCTTTTTTTAATCCTGAATTGTTGTAATTAGCTTGCTCGTCCCAAATATATATCCCTGCATAGTTTTGGTCTAAATCGGCGATATTATCTGATAAAATCCCGCCCAGACCTTTTACTTGAATAGTAGAGGTAAACGGATTTCCGATGCAATTCCATCCGTACTTTCCTCGTGTAAGTGTTACTGTTTGATTTGCAGTCATAATATTACCTTTGAACGTGATTTTGCCATCAGCTCTGTTTCTGACACTATAACCTTGCGAAGTGACAAAGTTGCCCGACTTGGCAGCGGTAAACGGAATGCTCCACTTGTCGTTAGGCTCATCGTACTCCATAATGCCGTATTGCACTGGATTTGTTCCGCTCAACCAAGGGATATTGTTTGCACTGTTGGTGATAAAACTGCTGAAACTTTGTCCTGTCACTGGCGATGAAACGATGTGCCATTTGGCACCAGTCATGTAGCGTTCCACTTTTGCTGGACCAGCGAAAGTTCCGTTGCAGATAAGAGAACCTGTGCCTGATGCAGTTGATTGAATGGTTAGCGAGTCAGTCCCAGTTAATCTGACATTGGCTCCAGTTGGTATTGTTAGATAGGTGCTTGCGGGTACTATCATTCCTTGCCCTATCGATTGGATTGGGTTGCAGAGTATCGTAAAAACAATTATTCTGAAAGTAATATTGAAAACCAAATTCTTATTCATCCGATTTGAATTTTCGAAAGTTACCAATGTGCTATTTTGTATATTGTCCATCGCTACCAAAGCTATCAATCTCGTAGTGAAAATCGACCGATAAAAGGGCAGCAGAACCAGAAAACGTGTCAGTAGCATCAGCTCCTTGACGGTAGAAATGACACAATAATATACTACTTACTTTTTTCCCAGTACCATCAATGCCTGTTTGTGCCACACCAAGTGGATTCATCGGAGTAATGGTATGTTGAAAAGCAGTAAGTGATACGCTATTGTTTTCAGCTAAAGCAGAACCATAAACAGACGAAGTACCTGTTGGCAGAAAATTGTCCCCAAAATTCACCCATTGATAGTCCATCACCCATTTTACTCTCTGCAGTCCAGGTGCCGAAGTCGAAGACCAATGAACGTGAGGATAGATCTTTGAACCCTCTTTATAATTGTGTGGCATTTGCACACTAAAGTCAACTTCGTTGTTTGAGCCATCTGCAAAAAACCAAGTGTAAACGTTTGGTGCAACAAAAACCGTCCAATTTGGTACAAGCCCACCATTGTTTCTGGCTGTAGCTGGATTCACAACCAAATCATTCCATGTTGTCGATTCTCCATTTAAAGTTACCGTTCCATTTGATGACACGGTAACTCCACTCGATGTGCTACCAGCATTTATCTGGGTATTCCATCTATTGTTGAAATACATCCAGACTTTCTTGTTGGTTGTATCGTAAATCATCAATCCTGCGGTCGGAGATGATATTGCTGTAGTGTCGGCGACTCTTGGAAGTAGAAAACCTTTGTTGGTTGATTTAACATCGAGCATGGCAGAAGATGCTCCGGTAGTATATGTTGGATCGTCAGAAACAACTACTGTTTGCGAAAACGACAAAAGGCATAAGCCAAAGCCAAAGCCAAAAAGAATTAATTTTTTCATGAGTGTGAGATTAAATTGAGGGATCAAAAAATCGCCTTATTTGGATTCAAGTGGTGCTAACTTTGTAAAATTAATATTTGTCTAAACAAAAGCTTTACTATTATAGTTAAATATAACTAATAATATGGCTAAGCAAAAACGCCGCCAATCACCTGATTAAGAGCGTAAAGCGGCGTTTGAGTAAAAAGTCTTATTTTCTTATTTTATCATTTTCAAACCACTTGTGGCAGAGCTATCGCCCGGGCGAATAATTAGTGCGTGATTAAACAGCACTTTAGCATCGGCAGATTTGCTGGTATAGAGTTTACACCACGCGAGCATAATCACTGAGTCGTAGTCCAACGGATATAGGTTAACGTTTCTTTCGAATAGCTTTGCGGCGTTAACGTAGTCTTTGCGGTTATAGTAAATTACTCCCAACCAATAGTTTGCCGTTACATTTTGTGGATCGATTTTGACAATTTGAAGGTAGTTCGCTTTCACTTTTTCCCAACTTTCGATGGCGCTAAGTGGCTTCACACAGCCAAATCGTGCTTCGATGGCATACGGCTTGAGCGCGATAGCCTTTTCGTAGTAGTGAATCGATTCAGTATATTGTTTTGCCAAGTAACTGAGCCATCCCAAGCGAATGTTGGTGGTGTAATCCGATACGTTATAAACTGCTTTCAGCTCGTTAATTGCGCTGGTGTAGTTACCGGCAGTTTCTGCTACATAGCTTTTCGAAAAAGCTGCTTGTGAGACTGAACTGCTTTGTGCCTGAATGTTTGCCGCAACGAATGCAAAACTAACTGCAAGTGCGATTTTCTTTAAAGTTTCCATCTTATTCCTCCTAAAAATGATTGTTGATTATAGTTTGTGATTGTATTATTATCATCGATCTCTTTTTTGTCGAAAGAGTAGTTGCCAAATAAAATTATTTTGCTTGACACATTCCAAAACAAGGTTAACCCTGTTCTGAAGGTGGTGGCATCGAGCGAGTTATAGACATAGAGTGCGTTATGATCGTTGTAGTTTTTGATGTCACCCAGTGTAATGCTTCCTTCTGCCCAAACGGTTCTCAACAGCTGTCCACCAACACTTTGGGAGTAAACGAACCGATTGTTGCCCGCCTCTTGCATTCGCGATAGTGTGCTGTTGAGGTAAATATTTGAGCGAACAGGTAGCACCACTCCTCCCGACACATTGATTTGTTTAAATTTGCCCATATCGTTCTTCATCCACGAGCCATTTAGTCCGAAGTTGAATCTGCCAATTTTTGTTTTCACTCCACCATAATAGAGGTTTGTCGGAAATATGGTTCCTTGTACTCCAGTACTTAAGTAGTGATAACCTACGCTCATCGACGTATTCGCAGTTAATGAGTAGTTACCCAATGCGTAATATTCATTCTGAGATGTCTGTGTGGAATCGTTCACCACTTGCGAATAGTTCGATACCGATTGATAGAGTGAAAATCGATACCCTAATTGACTGTTAAGTCCAAATCTGGTATAGGTCGGATTTGAGCGAATATCACTGTTGTTGGTCTTTTTGTTGTACTCCAAATCGATGGCATCCATCCAACGAGAACTTTGCAAATCGAGGCTCTGCTTGATGTCGTCGCTCAACTTTGCGCCGTGGTATCTGGCAAAATCTTCATCGCCAAGATTGATGCCACAGTAATAGAGAAAAACCCGAGAATCGGTATCGAATCCGTCAAAAGCAAGAGCCTTTTCGTACTGATTTTTAGCCGCGAAATAATCTAGTTTCACAAAGTAGGCATACCCAATTCGTTGACGAAGGCGTTTGTAGTCAATATCAGATTCAATGGCTTGTTTTCCTAGTGTGATAAGTTTATCCCAATCGCCCTTCATGTAATAGCTATACGAAAGTGAATCCACTTTTGGAAAGTCAAGCGTTTTCATTTGTGCTTGTGTTACAAAGGGAAGTAATAGAAGTCCTATGATAAACCACTTATGCATGTTGCCTGAATATTAGTTTTGTCGCCGACGTATGAAAATGATTCAATTCGGTTGTTTTTCAGATGAATAGATCCGTTGGCGATGGTTGTTGACTTACCAAACAACTCGATTTCGGTTTTTGTTCTCAACGAAACGCTTTCCGCTGAAAATGGATCGCTATCCGATTTACTTGCCACAGTGTGCGATACGTAGATAAAGGTGTGGAAAGGTGCAATGAAGTCCTGCAGCCAAACAAAAAATTTACTCTTTTCGAGCACACTGAGTGGCATCGCTTCCTTCACCTTAATTGTATCGTATTCTCCCAGAAAAACTTTATATGCAGTCAAGTAAAAATAATATAGCAGCGATTTGCGATTACCATAGAATGCTGTGAAATAGAACATTGATCCATCAATCACGTAGTAAGCTGTAGAATCGGTCTCTTTGCAATGGAGATAACGGTTGTTGTACCCATCGGTGTAAGAATCCCATTGTGCAACTTTGTCGCTCTCTTTTCCATCCGAATAGCTAAATTTGAGGGTGCTGTTTGGGTAGATGTTGAATGCGTTTCGTTCAAGTGTATTTGGTACAACGCCATAAACATCGCTATTTTCTATCGGTGTAGTAAATTGATTCAAAACTCCGTTTTCGAAGTAATACGAGATGGGATAATCAATCGTTTTTGCTCCTAAAAGCGGAGAAACTTGCATTTGAAAATGAAGATGTGGCTCGGGCGAACGTCCAGAATTGCCACATAAAGCCAAAATATCACCTTGTTTCACAAAATCGCCCGCTTTTACCTTGAACGATCCTTTGCGAATGTGCGACAGTTGTGTGTAGAGCCCCGGCAAATGGCGGATAACGATGCTGTTTCCCCAATTTTCAGTAAGGTTCACTTTCCCTATTTCGTTATCGTCGATGCCATCGGTTATCAACTCTACAATGCCATCCGCAGGAGCTACAATTGGTTTGTTGTAGCAATAATAGTCTTCGCACAGTAAACCGTTCGACTGATAGGTCTTCGATTCATCGTCGTAAATCATAAAATCGAGCGCATCTCTCCATTCTCCTTTGTGAGTATGCTCTCCATCGTGACCTTGTGATACCCTCCATTTTCCCCAGAAAGGAAGATGTATCGGAAAGTAAATGTAGTTGGCAATGCGTTCGTTGTTGTTTTTGAACAGGTAGAGATTGGTCTCCGGTGAATAGTGCTGAATAGGTGTTAGTTTGAGCTTCGATGGTGTAGCACGTAGCATCAGGAAGTAAATAAACGAAATAACGACCATCGAGAATGGCAACGAGAAAACTGGCAATTGCACCGTTCCAAGCAATTGATTCATAAACAACAAAATCAACGAGGTAAGAGGCACCAACAGTATCGACCACAAGTAAGAATAGAACGACGGAATCAAGAAAAACGATCCAACAGCAATTGCCACCATCATGTAGTTTGCCCCGATGTTGTAATAGTTAATGCTCGCTGCTTCCGACCCCGTGAATCTAGCAAAGAAATAGGCTGAGATAAAACCAATAATGGTGAGCGAAAAGGTGATACGCGAGCAAATAAGGATGGTGATCGAAATCAAAAATCCTGCAATGATATTATCCTGAAAAAAGATGGAGCTGAGCGAACGGAGGTAGATGTCCACCATTTCGTACAGTGGAAAGGTATCGATTTGCTGATAAAGTTTGAGCATCGATTCGCCACCAATCGCATACACTTCGTTCATCCAGTAGATGTTTCGGGCAGTCAGTCCGAGGTTTTCGAACTGCGACGAAGGCAGTACGATAAACCAAAAGGTGAAAACAAACGGAATGCTGAGGAATGGCAATCCGTATTTGCCAAGCCAACCACTTAACGTGACCGAAAGTATGAGCGTTAGCATCGATGCAATGAGCAAAAGGCTGAGTGAGACCCAACTCGGGTCGAAGAATGTACCCATCCCGACACCGGTGAGCAATGCATTGAAGCTAAACAGTCCCTGTTTGAGTTGAATTTTATTTAATCCCATTGTGTGACCTACCACTACGGCGACCACAACAGCCAATAATCCACTCGCTCCTGCATAGACATTGAAGAACGTGATACCCATAAGCACTATGGCCAACAATTTATTGTTGAAAAAGAAGATAATCGAATAGCTATTAAGAATAGCTGGAATTATCGTCTGGCGTAGGGGTTGAAGTGCTCGGTTCATAGTATCGGGTTAAATGCAATGCGCACAAAGATACACATAGTTGGAATTAGGAACAATAGATGAAGCCCCCAACCCCCAAAGGGGGCTTTCAGGTTCTACCGCAGATTTTTGTAATTTCTGTTTGTCTCGTTGAATCCGTATGGATTCATATCTTTATAGAACATGGTTTTCTCGGCACACTATACGACTCCGAAAGGAGTCTTATGTCATTTGATCTTTTGTTCTATAAATATTCGATTCCGTTGGAATCTAATGTTTTGAAAGACCCCAAATGGGGTTGGGGGCTTTCGATTTATTTCAACGGATTGGTTTTCAAATGCTCTGGAATAAGTTCGTTTTGCTCCAGATACTGAAGCGTTTCAGCCTTGCGTATGACGTGCGTCTGATTGTCGGTATCAATCATCACAATGTTTGGGCGAAGGGTGATAAACTGCATCCATTGCGTCATGTTGTAAGCACCCACTTTGTGAACGACGAGGTGATTCCCTTTTTCGAGCAACGGCATGGTGATGCTTTCTCGTACAATATCGATATTCATACACAATGGTCCGTAAAGCACCATCTCTTCGGTGTGATTGCCAAACGCTTGCGCCGGACTTATCTTGTGGTCGTACCAAAATGCAGTGAACAATGAGTTGACTCCGAAATCGAGCACTGTTGCGCGACGACCGTCAGACAGACGCTTAGTAGCGAGAACAGATCCGAGCAAGAAGCCTGCATCATCAATGAGTGCGCGACCCGTTTCCAATATCAACATGGGCAGATCTTCTTGCTTAAATCCATATCCTAAAATAACATCGGTGATGGCATCGGCAAACTGATCGATAGAAGGCACCGTGTCTGAACCTGGTAGATAAGCTCCTTTTAGCGTGTTAGCAGAAGGAAATCCACCACCAAGGTCGATGTATTGTATCACTTTGTTGTAACGTTCTTTGATTTTCCATGCCAGTTCGCAGAGGTTAGTTGCTGCTACAGCATAAGCCGATGGCGCAAGCATAAAAGTACCTATGTGGCAATGCAAGCCCACGAGATCGAGGTGTTCAGAGTTGATGATGCGCGTGATGGCATTCCAAGCTTGTCCGTTTTCGAAGTTGAATCCGAAGCGATCCCATTTAGGGTAAATACCGGTGTCCATATTGATGCGGATAGCCACGCGTGGACGAAGGTTGTGCTCTTCGCTCAACTTAATCAGCGAATAAAGTTCGTCGAAATGGTCTATGTGAATCAATGAATTGTTTTGCGCAGCTGAAATCAGTTGTTCGTCGGTTTTGTCTGGTCCATTGAAGATGATTTTATTTCCCGGAACGCCATTTCCCAAAGCCTTTTCGTATTCAAAGCCCGATACAACCTCAGCCCAAGAGCCTTCTTGATGAAACACCTGACAAACGGCATTCATGTAGTTTGTTTTGTAGGACCATGCAAATTGCACTTTCGGATAGCGTGTTTTGAAGATGCGCACAGCGTTTTGGTAGTTGCGGCGAATCTGTTTTTCCGAAATCACAAACAGCGGTGAACCGTGCTCTTTGATGAGGCTTTTTACCGACACGCTTTCGATGTGAGTTACGGGTTCGTACTCTGTGCGTGTTCCGAATTTATTCATTAGACCTGTGTTCATTTTCTTGATGATTGGTCTTTCGTATCTTAGCTTTTCCATGATTTATTAATTTAATGCCCCTCCCGACCTCCCCAAGGGGAGGAGAAAAAGCGGTTAGACTGATTTATTATTTAGTTTTCTATTTTTTTCGTTCCCCCTTTGGGGATTAGGGGGCTGTATTATAATTCTCCCGTTCCCGATATTTGTTGAAACTCGCTGATGTCGGTAATCAAATCCCACGCATAGCGGATGAATATTTTTCCCACTTCGTAGTCTGTGAATGGAGCTACCTTTTCGCCCATAGCCATCTTGACAAGCGATGCCGGTTGGTTTTGCCCTGCAGCAGCAGTTAGGTAAATCCATGCTGGAAAGCGCGGATTCACTTCCATAATGTAGGGTTTCCCGTCTGCTGTCTGCATCACTTCGAGTTCGCAACCGCCGCGCCATTTGGTGGCTTTGATAAATTTCTTAGCCAACTGAATGTGACGTTCGTCGTCGAGGGTGATGCCTGCCCATGCTTTACCTTTGTCGGTGATGTAGAGCTTGCGCATCGGAATCACACTGATGGCGTTTCCTTCACCATCGCCGAGTGCTGCAATGTTTATTTCTGTACCGTTAATAAACTCTTGCACGATGATGGGCAATCCCCATTTGGCTTGCAGTTTGTAGAACGCTTTCTCGGCTTGCTCCAGCGTGTTAGCAATGATGGCATCGTAGAATTTGCCTTTCACCACTAATGGCCAACCAAGATCTTCAGATACCTTCATCAAATCTTTTGCCTGGAAAATCGTTTTATCTTCGGGAACCATCAATCCATGCTCTTTGCCAAATTCGAAAAGTTTGACTTTGTCGCGTGCCTCAAACTGATCGAGGTCGGGCAGGAATGTGGCGATACCAAGTTTTTTCAACCGATCGCGCAGTTTGATGAAGTTAAACAACTCGGCATCGAAATTGGGGATAATCAAATCCATTTTCTCAATCTCGTGTATGTGAATCAAGCGACCCAGCAACGTGTCTGTTCCCGCAGAAGGATAGGGAATTTGGTACGTTTTATCCACGAGATCGTGCATATATAGACCAGGCTCGAGTGCTTCGTAAGACAGACCGATAATGCGGGCGTCGAAGTCTTTGCACTCGCGAATGGCACGAATCACCGCCACACCCGGTCCCGGGCTGTCGATGGCATTTAAGCCTGTTACGGCGATTACTAACTTTTTCTTCATAATTCGGTCTATTCTAAGATGGAATAATCTTTCAACTGAGCAGCAAAATCGTCGAGGTCTTTCTCAAACTGACTTGCATCTACATCGTACTTGTTGCTAATAATCAATGTAATCTCTTCGGTGCTTTTATCCTCTTTTAGTAGAGTAATAATCTCTGTCCCCAACTCGTTGGTAGAAAAAGAATCTCCTGTGCCTGGGTTGAAAATAAACCCTTCGCCACTTGTTGCAATGTTTTTCTTGAGTTTCATATATTCCGGTTTTTTAGGTTTGTTTATTTTCTCCAAATATAAGTGAAACGACAAACGCAAAAAAAGCGAATTCAGCGGATAGATGCTTTTATTCAGTGAAAAGCTTTTATAGAGAGGTAAATTCTAAGGGAATCGGGCGAAATATTCAGTGAAATGTTTGTATGATTGAAATACAATAAGGTTTTTTATTAAAAGAAAAAGCGACAATCAGATCTTATCTCCGATTGTCGCTTTCATATTCTATTATGTCGTTTTATGCTTTTGCCTTGAATACCAATGCAAAGAGTTTCATCTGCTTCACCATCGACACCAAACCGTTTGAACGTGTGGGCGAAAGGTGCTCTTTGAGTCCGATTTTCTCGATAAAGTAGAGTTCGTTATCGACTATCTCATCGGGAGTGCGACCAGACATTACCTTAATCAGCAGTGACACAATGCCTTTTACAATCACAGCATCGCTTTCGGCGGTGAAGATGACTTTGCCATCCACGTAGTCAGCTTGTAACCACACGCGGCTTTGGCAACCTTCAATCAGGTTTTGCGGAATTTTATACTGTTCGTCCAATGGCGCGAGTGAGTTACCCATATCAATCAGCATTTGATACTTGTCCATCCAATCGTCGAAAATTGAAAATTCATCGATTATTTCGTCTTGTATTTCGTTGAGGGTCATAGTTTTAGTTATGAGTTATGAAATATGAATTATGAGTTGTGAGTCATAAGTTGTTAGATTGCTCATTGACAAATTGGCACATTGTCCTATTATTTTTCTCCGTAAACCACTTCGGCAACAGTTTGCCCAACCGCTTTGAGGGCTGGTTTTGCGATGTTGTGCATGGTGTCGTCGAGCGTGTGCCAATGCGACGGAAACCCTTGTCGCGATTGCGGGTTGTAGTGTATGATGTCGATACACGGTATGTTTGCCACGCGATTGACATAAACGTGGTCGTCGGTCACGTATCCGCCTTCGCCGTTCATAAAGTATTGTCCGTAGCCTAAAGCTTGGCCTTTTGCCCAAACCATTTCGGCAATGCTGCTGGCATATTCCATAGAATAGTGATCTTTGTAAAACACCGCATCTCCTGCACCAACCATATCGAGCAGAATTCCGTATTTTGCTTTGTAACCAGCTTTGTGTGGATGATTTGCCCAATATTGTGTCCCCAAGCACCAATCGTCCTCCGATTGTTTGCCTTTGAAAAAGTAGGGAGCACCCACATCTTCGGCGTCAACAAAAAGGATATCGACACCAATATTCGGTTGTTTTTGCGCCATCATTCGAGCAATCTCAAGCAAAACACCCACTCCGCTTGCACCATCGTTTACACCCAAAACAGGCGTGTGGTGGTTTGCCTCGTTCGGGTCGTTGTCGGCAAAAGGGCGCGAATCCCAGTGCGAAAGAAGCAAAATTCGCTCCGTTTTCTCCGAATTGTAAGAGCCTATGATGTTGCACGCATTCAGTTTCTCGCCATCAAAACGCGTAAGCACGGCACGTTGTTCGACGACAGTTGCACCAAACCGTTTCAATTGTGCTGAAATGTAGCTGGCGCAAGCCTTGTGAGCGTCGGTATTAGGCACGCGCGGACCAAACGAAGCCTGTTTTTCGACGTATGTGTAGGCGCTATCGGGATTGAAATCTGGTGCAACGCGAACAACCGGATCGGCAGGTTTTGCACTCTTCGACGAGTGACTCGCCGTGCAGCAGCAAAACATCAGGAAAGAGGACAATAAGGCTATTAGTTGTTTCATCTTTATAGAAATAAACAAAATCAAGGCTCAAAAGTACAAATCGGAAGTCGATTCCCCAAAAGATATTCAATATTTTCATAGATTTGCAAGAGTTATCCCTCTTGTACTGAAGTAATTTCACAAAACAATGCACGTTTCTGCAAAATATATCAATTTGAACGGCACTCTTCACGACCTTGCTAAGCCGGCTGTGATGGGAATTGTCAACATCACGCCCGATTCGTTCTTTGCAGATAGCCGATACGAAACCGAGAAAGCCATTGTTGAGCGCACCGAGCAAATTTTGGCTGAAGGTGGTCTTTTGATAGATGTTGGAGCCTATTCTTCGCGACCAGATGCGGTCAATATCACACCCGAAGAGGAGTGGAAGCGTCTGCGGTTTGCACTTAGCGCTATCAAAAAGACAGCACCAAACGCAGCAATTTCTGTTGATACGTTTCGGGCGGAAATAGCACGAAAGGCATACGATGAGTTTGGTATTGCGATGATCAATGATATTTCGGGTGGAGAACTCGACCCAAAGATGTTTGAGACAGTTGGTAAATTGCGCATTCCTTATGTGATGATGCACATGCGAGGCACACCACAAACGATGCAGCAACATTGTGAATATTCGAATCTGATTCAAGAGGTCATATTTTATTTTTCGAAAAAAATTGAAGCTCTTCGCCGCTTTGGTGCGTGCGATATCATTCTTGATCCCGGGTTCGGATTCAGCAAAACGGTTGATCAGAACTACGAATTGTTGCACAACCTTCCAGCGTTGGGAGTTCTGGATTTACCAATTCTAGCTGGAGTTTCGCGCAAATCGATGATTTACAAAACGCTTGATTGCAAACCCGAAGAGAGCCTTAATGGCACAACGGTACTCAACACGCTAGCGATTGTAAAAGGTGCAAACATCCTTCGCGTTCACGACGTTAAAGAAGCAGTAGAAACGGTTAAACTTGTTACCAAAACCGAGAAAATATGTTAGAACACATCTCCATAAAAGATTTTATCGATATTTTTCTGGTAGCGTGTATTTTGTTTTACACCTACCGTCTGATGAAGGCTTCGGGCACGATGACGGTGTTTATCGGGGTGCTCACCATTATTGGCGTTTGGCTGCTGGTGAGCCACGTGCTTGGAATGAAACTCTTGGGTTCGATTCTCGACAAATTGGTCAGTGTGGGTGTTATTGCGTTGGTTATCCTCTTTCAAGACGAAATCAGACGCTTTTTGATTGGTCTCGGCTCGCACAAGCATTGGCGCTATTTGCTCAATATGTTTTTCAATAATCCTGAGAAAAAAGTGGAGCAGACTTCGGTGATGCCGATTGTAATTGCTTGTCGGAATATGTCGAAAAGTAAAACAGGTGCTTTGATTGTAGTTGCTGGCGACATCAATCTTTCGACTTTCGAAAAATCGGGTGAGCGCATCAATGCCGAAGTTGGAACGCGATTAATTGAAAATATTTTTTTCAAAAACAGTCCATTGCACGATGGAGCTATGATTATTGTAAACGACCGAATCGTATCCGCAGGGTGCATTTTACCAGTTTCGCACGATACGCTTTTGCCAAAGGAGTTGGGTTTGCGACATCGAGCAGCACTCGGTATCACACTCGAAACCGATGCCAAAGTAATTGTTGTTTCGGAGGAGCGTGGCACGATAGCATTGGCATACAAAAATCACCTGTATCGTAACCTAAACCCCGAAATTCTCGAGGCTTACCTCACCAAAATTGATATTGAAGAACAAGCCTAAAATCGCGTAACTATGTTTGAACAAATCACCCTTCCGATAGTCAATCCTACACTCATTTTTTCGATTGTATTGGCTATTATATTGTTTGCGCCGTTGCTTTTGAATAAGATTCGGATTCCGCATATCGTCGGCCTTATCATTGCTGGGGTGTTGATTGGGCCACACGGTTTTGGCATTGTTCTGTCTGACCGAAGTTTCGAGATTTTCGGACGCGTTGGACTACTTTATCTGATGTTTTTAGCTTCGTTGGAAATGAATTTGATGGATTTTCGCGAAAACAAAACACGTGGTATTGTTTTTGGGTTGACGACTTTTTCGGTACAAATGATTTTGGGTACGATTTCTGGTCTTTTCATCTTGCATTTTAGTGTGATGGCTTCGATATTGCTTGCTTCGATGTTCGCATCGCACACGCTCATTACCTATCCATTGCTCTACCGATACGGCGTAACAAAACAACGCTCGGTGACTATCACCATTTCGGGAACCATCATTACCGACCTATTCGCACTGCTTATTCTGGCTATTGTGGTTGGCACACACAAAGGCGAGCTGTCGGAGTGGTTTTGGATTAGACTCATTGGGTCGTTTGGGCTTTATTTGGGTGGAATTATCTTTATTTATCCTCGGTTGGTCAAATATTTCTTCAAAAAATACGACGACAATATTCTGCAATTCATCTTCGTCCTTTCGCTGATGTTTCTTGCAGCTTGGTTGGCTGAATTAATTGGACTTGAAGGTATTATTGGGGCGTTCCTTGCGGGAATTGTGCTTAATCGATACATTCCCAAGCTGTCGCCACTGATGAACAGGATAGAATTTGTTGGAAATGCCATTTTCATTCCATACTTCCTTATTGGTGTGGGTATGCTCATCAATCTTCGGGTGTTATTTAATGGAGTTAATGCCCTTATCGTGGTAGCTACGATGACCGTATTGGCTATTTTCGGAAAATGGCTTGCCGCATTTATCACACAGAAGGTTTTCAAAATGAAGGCTCACGAACGTCAGATGATTTTCGGGTTGAGCAACTCCCATGCTGCGGCTACGTTGGCAGTAGTGCTTATTGGATACAGAGAAGGCATTCTTAATGCGGATGTGATGAACGGTGCCATTATTCTGATTTTGGTTTCGTGCACCATAAGTTCATTTGTGACAGAAAAAGCAGCTAAAATGCTAGCTCTTGACCAAAAAGACGAAGAACAAGAGGTGAAAATTAATGAAGACACCGAACGTATTTTGATTCCTATTGCAAATCCAACGACGGCAGTCGATTTGGTGAACTTAGCCCTTTTGATGAAAAACCCTCGAAAATCACGTCTTTTTGCCATCACAGTCACTACACAAGCCAACAACGACAATGCTTTAGCAGCAGCATCTCAGTTGCTTGAGAAAGCAGCACAAGTGGCATCATCAGCCGATACGTATGTGAAGCGCATTTCGCGAATTGATGTGAATATCGCAAGTGGTATTATCAACACCGTGAAGGAGAAAGACATCACCGAAATCATTGTTGGGCTTCACCGCAAAGCGAATATAGTAGATAGTTTCTTTGGCACCATGACCGAAAGTGTGCTCAACGGAACAAACCGAATGCTCACCATTGCTAAATGTTCGATTCCGAGCAACACATTTGCGCGAATCGTAGTGGCTGTGCCCGAAAAAGCAGAATTGGAAACCGGTTTTACATTGTGGATTGACCGTTTGGCAAATATGACCCGACAAGTGGGTTGTCGCGTTATATTTTACTCCACGGCAGAAACGCAGGTCAAAATCCGAAGCTTTATACACAAATCTCGCTACAACATTCGCGACGAATACGAACTTTTCGAAGATTGGAGCGATTTGTTGATGCTCACCAAAGTGGTCATTCCCGACGATTTGTTTGTGATTATCTCTTCACGAAAATCTTCCATATCGTTCAATCCCGATTTCGAAAAGTTACCCAATCAACTGTCGCGCTATTTTGCAGACAACAACATTGCGTTGATTTATCCAACTCAATTCGATGGCGCAGAGTCGGCTCTTTACTGTTCTTTGGACGACAAACTCGAACTTGCAAAAGGGTTGTCGAGCGTAAGGTGATTATTCGACCCCAGTTCAATTCATAAAAATGCTATACGAAATTGCACGTTGATTCGATAAGCATTACCTTTGCACCAACAAAAAAAATCTATTCAACAAAATATGCCTGTAAATTTACCACAGAATCTTCCGGCGATAGAGCTACTGAAACGCGAAAATATCTTCGTGATGGACGATTTGCGCGCTTCAGAACAAGATATTCGCCCACTCAAAATATTGGTGCTCAACCTCATGCCTATTAAAATTACGACTGAAACCGATTTGATTCGTTTGCTGTCGAATACCCCTTTGCAAATTGAGCTTACCTTGATGCACATCAAAGAGCACAACTCGAAGAATACGCCCATCGAGCATCTCGACGAGTTTTACGTGGATTTTGACGAGGTGAAGTCGCAGAAATTCGACGGAATGATGATTACGGGAGCTCCTGTAGAGCAACTCGATTTCGAAGAAGTGACCTATTGGGCACACATCAAAGAGATTTTTGATTGGGCAAAAACTAACGTGACCTCTACACTCTACATATGTTGGGCTGCACAAGCAGGACTTTATCATTTCTATGGCGTGCCGAAATATCCATTGGGCAAAAAGATGTTTGGTGTGTTCAATCACACGAAAAGCGACCCCACTTGCCAGATTTTCAGAGGATTCGACGACGAATTTTTTGCACCACACAGCCGCCATACCGAAATTAAGCGCCAAGATATAGAGAAAGTGCCGGAGCTTACCTTGCTCTCCGAGTCTGACGAAGCTGGTGTTTACATCGTGATGGCGCGCAACGGTCGCGAGTTTTTCATCACCGGTCACTCCGAATATTCGCCTTTGACACTCGATTCGGAATACAAACGCGACGTCACGAAAGGCTTGTCGATAGAGATTCCTCGCAATTATTACCGCAACGACAACCCAGACAACGACCCATTGGTGCGCTGGCGCGGACATGCCAATCTGCTTTTTGCCAACTGGCTCAACTACTTCGTCTATCAAGAGACTCCGTTCGATATCAACGAAATCAAATAACCAACTCAAACCCGAATCGCAAACCTTGTTATTCGGGTTTTTTTGCTCAAGATGAAATTTTGGTTGTTGTAAATCAAATGAGATTAAATAATTTTTGGAAATTGCATCTTGATGATCATTTATCGCTACCGCGGGTCTTACGTTTTTTTGGTGCAAAAAAAGTAAGCAAAAAAACATTGTCGAAATAACTCCCTCGCTCGTCCATACAGTATTTATCTTTGTAATACCATTTGTAGTTGGACTCACTCACTCTACAAGATTTCGACGTTTGGTATTTGTGTTTGTCCCCACTGGGACTTGCGACTGAAACTTTTTGTTTTTATTCTTTCATTTTGCATAAAACTTGAGAGCCGGCAGACTCTCCATCCGCCTTGGAGAAAAAGCGTTAAGAAAATGGAAGAAACGGAGCGTAAAAATCACCCTTGTTTGAGACTTGACGTATTTCGTCAAGTTGAGTTTGGGTGGTTTTAGTGAAGTGATTCCATTTTTAGCTTTTTATCCACAGCGGCGGCATTTTTTGTTTACTTTTTTTTGCTGCAGAAAAAAAGTAAAGGGAATACGCATCAATAAATTGCAGTCGCTTTTTAGTCTAGATTAACAAAAACTTCTTCATCAGAAATTAACAAAAACCATAATTTTATCTTGATTTTGAACTTTCCCAACTATATTTCATTTTGAGCCATTATTTGTAGAAAAGGATTCCCCGAAAATCAGCCAACGGCCGTTGGCGACCTTTCGGAGGTTTACGAAACCTTGTTTTGGCTGAATATGACCCTTCGGAGAATCCCGAAACCCTACCAACCGTTGTAGGGAGGCATTCGGGAAGTCCCGAAACCCTCATTTTCGTCGTTGGCACACCTTCGGAGGTTCCCGAAACCTTCCCAACGGTCGTTGGCTTGTTTTCGGGAAACCCCGACTATACCCCTCATCGCATGTAATGCTTTCGGGAGTTCCCGAAGGGATAAAAATGAATCTTTACACTATAAGAAATAATAGAAAATGTTGAATAACACAATTGATAATAAAAACATTTTGCTATTTTTGTATCGGTTAAGTAATTAACCACGACATTTTAAAATAAACGGAAAGCGTTTTAGATATTATTCTTGTTTAAGGAAATCGCCAATTTCAAAACACCCAAGAATAATAGCGATAGCGCTCACGTCCTCCATAGGGCGTGGGGCTGTTGTCTATTTGGGTGTAGGTGTTTGGCGATACCTCTTAAACAGATAGATTTAACAGTTCCCACGCCTTCTTCATTTTATAAAAGCCGAACTTGGGGAATGGGGAGGCGAAAAAAACATGAAAACTCTTCATTTTAAAATGTATTATTTTGTTCTCATATTACTATGTACGACAAAAGTATCAGCTCAGGAATTAGTAATCAAAGAGAAAAGTGGCTCCCAAACGGCAATTTTAATGGGAAATCTCCAGAAATTAAGTTTCTCATCTGGAAATATCATAATTAAGAAAAAAGATCAATCCAGTATATCACTTGCCTTATCTTCAGTTCAGAGATTGAATTTTCAAAATTTAACATCAAGTTTTCGTTCAGAAATTGCGTCTAAGGCAATTCTCTCTTTAAGACCAAACCCAGTAACAACAAATTTGAAAATCTCGTTTCATTCTAACCAGAATTCTCTTGTTGATATAGGCATTATCTCAATGTCTGGTAGTATTATTATTTGTAAAAAGAATATCGCTCTTGAAGTTGGGGAAAATGAGTTACAATTAAACGTTAGCGATTTAAGTAGAGGAATTTATGTCTGCTATATAAGGAACGAATCTTCAATCTTAAAAAAATTATTCATCAAAAATTAAAAATGAGAAAAATGAGAAAAATTATTATTTGTATGTTTTTAATAATTATGGTAAATGTTGCAAAATCACAGGATACCATGTATGTTCACATGAAAGTAGGAGGGATTACTAAAATTGCAGCAGCCAATGTTGATAGTATAATATTCTATCAAAAAGTGATAACTCCACCTCCACCTCCAACGAATACTGTTACAGATATTGATGGAAATGTTTACCATACAATAGCTATAGGTACGCAAACTTGGATGGTTGAGAACTTAAAAACTACGAAATATAGAAATGGGAGTTCAATACCTAATGTTACTTCAAGCGCATCTTGGATATCATTAACAACTGGAGCATATTGTAATTATAATAATGATGCTACAAATGCTGTATTGTATGGAAGATTATACAATTGGTATGCAGCTAGTGATTCTAGAAATGTTGCTCCGGTTGGTTGGCACGTACCAACGATTGCAGAATTTACCACACTGGCAAATTTCCTTGGAGGGGAAGGCATGGCAGGCATTTCTTTAAAGGAGGCTGGCACAAGTCATTGGGGTACAAATTCTGGTGCAACTAATAAAAGTGGATTTACGGCATTGCCTGGTGGTGGAAGAGGTGGACTAACTGGAAATTTTGGCGGTATTGGCGTTCCAGTTGGTAATGGATATTCTGGCAATTGGTGGAGTACAACACAACAAACTAGCGCGAATGGTCAACTGATGTTTATTTATGATTTTCAAGGGATGATTCATTTAAGCTATTGGCCAATGAAGGATGGCTACTCTATACGTTGTATAAAAGACTAACTGAAGAACCATTAAAAAGCGGAAACCGAAAAGCTCATGAGTAGGTGAAATAAATAATATATAAAAAATGGAAACGCCAGATTATTTAAAATCCTATTTTTCTCTTATCGAAAAACTGATAGCTACGGAGTCTAATATTTCTTTTGATATAAAAAGTCAATTAGAAATTGATAAAGAGATTTTTATATCATTCATTAATGAAAGGTATAAAGAAGTTATGCCTTTAATTCCTCAAGAATACAAAATTAGAATTATTGAAATAAACAAAAAAGCAATCGAAGAATTAGATGCTACATTTGAACAATTTAGAAAATCAATATAGTAGTTGAGCTTAATATAGTTTCTGAACGAAATCAAATATAATACTAACAAAAAGCCTGACTTCACCATAAAGCCAGGCTTTTGTGTAGAATATTGATTCAACCTGCACACAGCTAGTTTTGTGAGAAATTGCTTACCTTTGCAGACTAATTCTAAATAATTGCTCACATCCATGCAACTTTCCGATTTTGAAATCATGGCACCCGCCGGTTCGTACGAATCGCTCTCTGCGGCTATTCAAGGAGGTGCCGACTCTATTTACTTCGGCATAGAGGGGCTCAATATGCGAGCCAAATCTTCGAACAACTTCACCATCGACGACCTGCACGAAATTGCCCGCATCTGCCGCGAGAATGGCTTGAAAAGCTACCTCACGGTCAACACAGTGATTTACGACAACGATATGACGCTGCTTCACCGCATTATCGACGCCGCCAAAGAGGCCAATCTGTCGGCTATCATTGCCAGCGACGTATCTGCCATGATGTATGCCCGCACCGTTGGAGTTGAAGTTCACCTCTCCACGCAATTGAATATCTCCAACGTCGAAGCGCTGCGTTTCTACGCTCAGTTTGCCGATGTAGCGGTATTAGCGCGCGAGCTCAATATGGATCAAGTCAAGCAAATCTACGATGCCATACAAAAGGATAAAATTGTTGGACCTTCGGGCGAATTGATTCGCATTGAGATGTTTTCGCACGGAGCACTCTGCATGGCGGTTTCGGGGAAATGCTTCCTTAGTCTACACGAGCAAAACGTATCTGCCAACCGAGGTGCCTGCACGCAGATATGTCGTCGAAGCTATACCGTAAAAGATAAGGATTCCGACATCGAACTCGTCATTGATAATCAATACATCATGTCGCCCAAAGATCTTCGCACCATTCATTTTATGGACAGAATGATTGAGTCGGGGGTTCGAGTATTCAAAATAGAAGGGCGTGCACGTGGTGCAGAATATGTGCGAACCGTCACCGAATGTTACAAAGAGGCCATCACTGCTTACCTCGACGGAAGTTACGGACAAGAGAAAGTAGACAACTGGACTGAGCGACTCAGCACAGTCTTCAACCGCGGATTTTGGGACGGTTATTACCTCGGTCAGAAACTTGGAGAATGGACTGGAAACTACGGAAATGCGGCCACCAAACGCAAAGTGCTCATCGGCAAAGGCATCAAATACTTCCCCAACGCAGGTGTGGCTGAGTTTCTGATGGAGTCGCTTTCGCTCAAAGTAGGTGACGAAATTCTGATTACCGGACCAACAACAGGAGCAATCACAACGATTATCGAAGAGATACGGGTAGATCAAAAACCTGTAGAAGAGACCGTAAAAGGAGAATTCTTCTCCATTAAAATAGCAGACAAAATACGACCTTCAGATAAGTTATTTAAATGGGTAGATGCCAATGAGGTCGTGACCCAAAAATAATATTGGCGTTTTATTAAACAGCCCCGTTGGAAAATCATTCCAACGGGGCTGTTGCTTATATTACAAACGCAATCGTTATCCGTGAATCATTTTTGAGGCAACACCTTTCTCCATAAAAAGCTCGGTGACAGTGATTCCACCAAAGTGTAACATTATAAAGACGATGGTGTAGTAGTGCGATTGATAATGCACAATTTCTGCAATGTGACGTAAATTAGTCGGTCCCCAAAGCATGTGAATGCCTGTGAAAGTAGTGACACCTAGCAACACATAGAACAAAATGTAGGTTGCTCCCTGCACACGTTGCTTTAGTGTATTGGCTTTGTTAAATGGGCTTGGGAATTGGATGCCGTAGTATGCCAAATGCACACAACGAAGCGCATAAAGTCCGACCAAAACATATCCTACATAGAAGTGCCAATTCCACATCGGCAATGCGATGCGCTTGGCAATCACGCCAGCATCTTCAAACGAAATTCGAATATCAAAAAGTTGAAGATTATCCTGAATGATTTTTGCTACTTGCTCGCGACCAAACCACGTAATGTGCAATAAGGCTGTGCTGAGTAGAATAATAATAGACAACCCGATGCTCCAGTGCAGTAAACGGTGGGTTGCGTTGAACCTTTTAGACTCCATAGCGTATTATTTTAGAATTAAGGTGAATTTGCTTTAATTAAAAACGACGTGTAAGGTTTAGAAATAATGAATTTTGTCGATTTTCAGAATCTTCTTTTGTGTACTCATAGTCTGCTGATAAGATCAATTTTTTTGAGAACATATACGACAAGTTTATATCAAAAATATCTTGATGCAAAGTGCTTTCTGAACGGCTGAATTGTGAATCGGCAAAGCGATATCCGATTTCTAAAAAGATTTTGTTGTCTAAAAAGTCACGTGAAAGCGTAGCACCATAAATGGTACCATTCATATAGTTTGTTTTCATTAAAGTTGCATTGATACTCAGATCTGCATCTATTAATGGAAGATTTGAATAAGTCAAATAGGTGTATCCATTTATCGCAGCAATCGAGTCTGATTCCGCTTTCATTCTGTATCCGGCAGTTCCACCCCAATATAGAAAACGGAATGGACGATATGAAAACTGGAATCTCAATCCCTGACGCGTTTCTCTGTCGTAGATACTATCCATTTTGTTCTTGTAAAATGTTTGATAATAGTACACATTTTTACGTACATCGTAAGAGAGTGCGAGGGATAGATTTCTGAAGGGAGCATAACGCAACGACACATAAGCACTAGTCAAATCCAAGGCGTTTTTAGGCGTGCGGTTGAACCAATAGGCTGTACTATCATTCCCAGCAATGTTCTTTAAAACAGCACCGGCGCCATCTTTGACCAAAGCACTATCTTTTACATTATCCACACGGTATAGGTCAGCTTCGAATGAACAGAAGAGACTCAGATTCTTGGCCAATGTATTAGAATGCTGGAAATAGATAAAGCGTCTGTCGGTAGTCAAGTTATTGGTCTGATTGAAAAAAGCTAACGACGTCTGCATTGAGCCGTGCTTACCGAAAAGGTTGTGACTCACGAATGCTCCAGCTTCCATGAGGTTAGGATTGTAGAGCATATCCGGATAATTTGGGCGTGAACCAACTATAGCACCTAAGGTGTAATTACCCATCAGCTTATTGAATTGCACACCATCAACCGCACCAATATTTGCTAGATTCAGATTTAATTTACGTCCGACGGTAATGCTTGTCGACTTACTTAAATCGTATGTTAACGAAAGTGAGTAAACATAGAAATTAGACTGTGTTTTTTGTCTAGCAATCAACGTGTCGGGATAAGCAATCGAGTCAGCTTTCACTCCATCTGGATCTACAATTACCTGACCGGGCAGCAGTTTGCGGTAGCTTGGCACATAAGAATTGGTATAAATCAGATTGGTCTCTGCAGAGAACCCTGTATCGTGAATGTGATTGACATTGAGCGATAAGTTGAATCTGTTGCGGAGCGAAGAGGGGTAATTTGATGAATTATCAACAAAAGATGAGAGCGAAATTCGTCCGTTAAAGTTTTGTTTGGTCGAGTCTTCTTTGTTTCGCTGCATAGCAGCTCTAATTGCAGCTTCATTAACCGATTCAGATATTTTGGCTTTTTCTTCTTCGGCTAGTGGTTTTTCTCTCTTTCCAAGAAGAGATGGTTTCATATACACTACACTGTTTACAGACATCTGATTTGAAGCAATAGAACCACATAGACAAGAAATCGATGATTTACTCTTGACTAATAGTGCAGGAATAAGCTGTTTATTTTGCTCAATGTAGAGCGTATCGCCTTCCTTGATAGCATCAGTATTTTCAAATTTGACATACGTATTTTGGGTACTTTGAAATGACACAGTACCTTTTCTTGTATCAGCAGGAATTTGAGCCGACAATCCAATGGAAAGACAAAGGGCGACAAGCAGTATCGACGCTATTTTCATTATATTAGCTTTTAAATTGACCATTCTAATTGTCAAAATTATGACACTTTCTACAATTCGATTTATAGTTGGCATCATTAGTGTGGCATTCGTTACATCCTACCCCACTATGTTTGCTAATACCTCCTCTAAAGCCAACATGAGTTTTCATTTTCACATTATTCCAACTATAAATGTTGTGGCATTCGCTGCAAGTATGATTCTTGAAACTTGTTGAGTGAGCAGGATTTGTCCCAACAGCTCTACGAGAGCTATGGCATGAAGAACATTCACGGTCAGGTTTAAAATTGAATCCATCGTAATGGCATCTATCGCAAGTCACGTTGGCATGTCCGCCTTTGAGTGGGAAGAATCCATGCTCGAAGCCCTTTCCATTGGTGTTCCAACTGCGACCAACCAAATTATGACAGTGGTAACAGTCAAGTTTATCACCCGTAACAGGGATTTCGTTATGCTTCATACGCATAGATGATCCAGGCACAAACACCATTGCTGCATCGTATTGGTTTTTGTGACAAGCCACACATTCACTTCTGATGTTTTCGAAGCGCAATTGAGAAGCCCCTTTATGACAGAAGTTACAATCTGCGGTAGCGTGTGCTCCAACCAATGCAAAACCTTTGCGTTGGTGCATTTGACGTATATTGGGGATAATCCACGATTGGTTGTTGTGGCAACGTTCGCAATCTGGCCCAACAGTTCCTTGGTGCATGTCTTTATGGCACGACACACATGATCTCGGTGCTTCTGAAAACACCAATGATGGGTGACATAGACGACAATTTACCATCTTATGCTGACCGAGCAGCGGGAAATGTGTTTTGTTGTGGTTGAACGTATTCCCTTTCTCTTTAAATTTCCATCCATCAGGATTGTGACAAATTCCACAATCCATTTTGAATCCCTTCCCATGAGGAGAGTTGAGTGAAAAGGCATTTGATAGCAACAAAACTGAAAATAAGAATAGAATTACTTTTCGCATGTTGAAAGTATATTTTTTCGGATTAATCTTTTCTCATTCAAACACAAACAGTCCATTACGAATGGCATACTGCACATTCAATACTCTTATATTTATATTGAACGTATTTACCTTTTTCGTCGACGACTTGCTTGTGACATTGCCAGCATTTTGCTTTCGAATGCTCTCCCTCGAGCTTGAAACGAGAGGTGTTATGGTCGTATTTCGAGTCTTCCCAACGGTTGAATCCGTGGCAGCGGATGCAATCGGTTTTACCATTTACAGCAAATTGACCAACGTGTGAATCTTTGTGACAGGTAGAACATTCTTTAGAGAGTCCGCCGAATTTCTGCACTCGAACACCCATTTCATTTTTTCGATAATGACATTTTGCACATGCCTCTCTTGCGTGTTTACCTTCCAGTTTAAAGCCAGTCTTATCGTGGTCGAATGTTACTTTTTTCCAACTAATCACATTGTGACAAGCAATGCAGTTATCATTCCCCATAAACTTATCGCCTATGAATCCTTTGTGTACATTCTTGTGGCACTCCACACATTTTGTTGCCATTTTGGTGAATGTCCAATCCTTTTGCTTGCGGTGGCATTCCATACATGGTGTTGCCATGTGTGCACCTTCTAACTTAAATTTAGTCTTGTTGTGGCGCTCAATTGTGAAGTTAGTCTCCGCAAAACTGTTGTTTGTATGGCATTCGTTGCAGTCTGGTGAAACACCATTTTTGGCAAACTCACCTTTGTGGTAATCGGTATGGCAGTTTGCACATTTGTCGTGTTTCAACGGGTCGGTCATAAACTCTGTTTTGTGGCACAATTTACACGCCACAGTTTTATGTTTACCTATGAGCTGAAAGTCCGTTTTGTCGTGGTTGAAAGTGCTAATATTCTTAATCGAATGGAACGAATCTTCGCTGTGGCACTGTTTGCAATTAGTTTCGAATTTGGTTTCATGTTCATCTTTGTGGCATGGTGTGCAACTTTCGAATTGAAGCCCTTTGAAACGTTGGGCAGGTTTGCCATTCACTATTTCTGTTTTGTGGCATTTCACACAACTTACATTGGTATGTTTACCCAAAAGTGCAAATTTTGTTTTGTTGTGATCAAAACCAATAACTTTTGCATTTTTAAAGGATTCGAAGTTATGGCAGGAAGCGCAGTTAGCAGATAATTTTCCTTGGTGGTAATCGGCATGGCAAGAAAGACAAGCTCCGTTGAGGCCCATATAGGTTGATGTCTTCTTTTTGAGTTTTGGATCTGAAATGAATTCAGCTTTGTGGCAGGCTTTACAATCTTTTTTAGCATGAACGCCTTTAAGTTCAAACCCTGTTTTGCTATGGTCAAAACGTTTTTTGTCGAGTTTAACGATTGAGAAGTTTCGTCCATGATGCTCGTTATGACACGCGAAGCAATCTTTAGAGCCAACTTCGGCCGAAGCGTGAAATCCTTTTTTTGTAACTATGCTTGTTTTAATCTCTTGATGGCAAGCCAAGCACTTGTCTCTTGATACTTTGTTGCCCACTGTGTGGCATTTCGTACAATTGGCTACTCCTTCAAGGTTTGCATGCGCCATGCTTAAATCACCTGGTGAAATTTGAGCAAAACTACTTATCGCCAATAGATTGGATAAAATAACAGAGAAAATTAATTTCTTTATCTTCATAAATAATCTCGTATATTCAACCGATAAAAGCCGTAAAAGGAACTTTTAACTGTTGTGTTTCAATATTGCTTCACCGCGTTTGGTTGATACTTCAATCCCAATATTCTTAAGGAACTGAGAAGGTAATTCCCCTCCTGCAAAAATATAGACCATATCGTTCTCCCATTTCTTAATTTCATCAGATTCGTAACTTTTGTAAGCGACAAATCCTTCGTCGATAGAAACGACATTGGTGTTGAATTGCACATCAATCAAACCGCTTTGCATTGCTGCATTTATTTTTTCCGCATTTTTTTTCTTAATGCGGTTGAAAGCACTGCTTCTATACGAGAGTATCACTTTGTTTTTATCTGCCAGTGATAGAGCAGATTCGATGGCTGAGTCACCTCCACCAACTACTAAAATTCGTTTGTCGTTGATTACTTCAGGTTCAAGTAAACGGTACGCCACTTTTTCTGTCTCTTCACCTGGCACATCCAATTTTCGTGGGGTGCCTCGTCGACCAATGGCAAGCAAAACTGTTTTGGAAGTAAATTTATCACCTAAACCTGTAGTGACATGAAATATACCCTCTTCTTGCGCAATTGATTCTACTTTTGAATTCTCTTTGACAGATATATCGTGCTTCGACATCACCTTTTGCCACAAATCGAGCAACTGGCCTTTTGATGTTTCTCTTAGTTTTACTTTTCCATACAAGGGCAATTCCATCGGAGAGGTCATAATGACTTTACTCCGTGGGAAGTTTGAAATAGTTCCACCCAATGTGCCTTGTTCTAAGGTGAGAACCCGTAGGTTGAATTTCTTAGCCGCTAATGTAGCCGAAATTCCTGCTGGTCCCGAACCAACAACTATCAAATCGTAATCTGCTTTTGCATCTTTTACAATCGTCTTCGAAATGTATTCGACTGCTTCGTAACCTTGCGTGACGGCATTTTTGATGAGTCCCATTCCGCCTAATTCACCAGCAATAAAGATACCTTTTACATTGGTTTCGAAATTAACGCTCAAGTGGGGTAGATCTACACCTCTTTTCTCAGTTCCAATCCACAAAGATATTGCCTCCATCGGACAAGCACGGAAACAAGCTCCATGACCAATACAATGCGATGCGTTGATGATTGTAGCTCGTCCGGCTTTAATGCCAAGAATATCTTTCTCAGGGCAAGCTTCTACACAGGCACCGCTCTTGATACATCTGTTTGGGTCGATGACAGGATACAACGAAACGGGTTCATGTGCTCCATCTTCCTTGGCTTGCTGTATTTTCTGAGTTACTGTTGCCGTTTGACGCCGTTGTTTGAAAATGTAAAATCCAAAAACAATCAGCACTATCAATGCCACTACTCCGTATATGATAAGTTGTTCCATTTTAAAATCAATTTGGGCTGAATATCCAAAATTCCCCCATTAGGAGCGTTACTACAATATGCACGACCATGATGATAAGCATGATAACAGCAAATGGCAAATGCGCTACGTGCCAATATCTGAACAATCGTTGTATCAGTGTAAGGCGTTTGATGCGGCTACTCAATTGTCGTTCGCTCTTTATCAATCGAACAATTTTCTTTACATCATCCGCCGAAATTCCTTTCGCTTTTAGCTCTGATTTGATTTCAGTGTATTTTTCGGATTCGATAGCAGTGGTATCAATTCTATATTTCGTTTCCAATTCGGCATCCAATTCATCACTCAATGCCTCAACTTCTTGTAAGTTTAATTCGCGACCCTCTATTGAGTGCGGTATGCGGATGTATAAGAAGCGACCAACAACTCCACTTGCCCACACGACCACCATGCTCCAAAAGCTGACCGATACAATTCCACCGAATTTAAATGTGGTATGGTACAAAATCATGATTGGACCGAGCGTGCACATGAAAATATGGAAATCGAGCCAATATTTCAACGTCCCTACTCGCGACAAAATTTTCATGTATTTGCGTGCCATATACGACACCAATCCAATCACGATAAATAGGGTGCCAAAAATGCCCAATCCATGCCCAATCAATCCTGCAGGATTCCACAAATCATATAATGTATTCACCTCTGGATAGGGGCGGTAACGTTGATCTAGTGGGAGGTTGAAGTAGGTATATCCATAATATCCAAACACACACAATGTGGCTACACATACCAATGTGTAGAAGGTTATAAGTAGTCTATGTGCAGTGCGAGTCATTTGTATTTCGTAAGATGTGTTAGTTATTCAACTAAAAGTTGAGTTAGATTATGGGAAATGTAAACAAATATAAACATTTATCTATAAAAAAATTAAAACTTAGATTGCTTTTTAGTTTTAAGCGAGAATTATCAATTGTTACCGTTTGAGAAAATTGTTCCCCTACACGATTATTTCTTATTATCTTTTTTAAACGTTCCGTTTTTCTTTTCCACCAAGAATGCTGCTACAACGATAATTACGACTGCCACAATCACCAAAAACAGTGAATCTGGCAGTGGTGGTGGAGTGCCTTTTCCATACGAGTGCATACCCGACAGATAGTAATTTACACCTAAGAATGTCATAATTACAGAGGCAAATCCAGCAACTGCCAAACTACTCAGAATATAAGGGTGGTTTCCGCGAGGAATCATTCGAACATGCAGAATGACTGCGTAGACGAGAATGCTGACCAATGCCCAAGTTTCCTTCGCATCCCATCCCCAATAGCGACCCCACGATTCGTTTGCCCACACGCCACCAAGGAAGTTACCCACAGTAAGCATAAACAGACCCACAATCAATGCCATTTCGATGATGTAGCTAATCTCTTTTATGGTGCTCTTTAATTTGTCTCCTTTCTTTTTGCTTCGAACAATCATCAGAATCAGGTTGAGCAACCCAAGCAATGCACCCATGGCAAAAAAGCCATAGCTCGAAGTGATTACAGCAACGTGCACCACCAACCAATACGATTTGAGCACAGGCACGAGATTCGTGATTTCAGGATTCATCCAACTCATCCCAGCCACCATCAGTGCAATGGCAGATAACAAAGCTGTGATCGAGAATGCCAACGGCGACTTGCGCGCAAATAGCAGTCCGGCTAGTGACGATGCCCAACCGACAAATACCATGCTTTCGTAGCCGTTGCTCCAAGGCGCGTGACCAGAGATGAACCAACGCAGTGCCAATCCTGAAGTGAACACGGCAAAAAGCAGCGCCAATGGATATACTGCATAGGTCAATATAACCTCTAAACGAGTAGAGTATTTGAATATGTTCACCAAATGAAGACCTAATAAGATAGCGCCTAAGATGAAGTAGATAAGCGACAGATTACCGAACAGATTCCATTCGTTGTATGCAATCTCGAGGTTTACTTGTGATGGAGAAGGTAACGAGGTTCCGCCATTTTTAAGTTGAAAATCTTTTAGCACATTCAGTTTTTCAATGGCAGCGCCATAATTCCCTGATTTAGCAGATTCTGCCACTGCATCGTAGTAGTTTTTTAAGAGCATTTCTGGTGAGTCGGCTGCTAATTCAGTAGTCATTGCAGACATTGGCATAGCAGACATTCCCGACATATCAGCATCACCACTTGCTCCTCTGGTGCAAGGTCCCATTGATGGATCTGCAGGTGGCATTCCGCCCATTCCTTCGTGTGGATTTGCTTTTGGCATATCTGCCGGTGCATCTTCTGCATCGTCCATCGGAGGCATTTCGCCAGTGAGTCCACTCTTTTCGGAAGTCATACCATCAGCACTACCACCATGGTACGGACAGCCTTTGCCTGAGGCGCTACTCATCATCAATTCTGCTTTAGCAGATGCCCATTTGCCATCTGTCGATTCTTTGACAGGGAAAAGTGCTAATAACGTTCCATCAAAAATCTGACTTAGAATATTGAAGCGTTCATCGACATACACCACCTCTTTTTCGTAGGTATTTCGTTTCGATTGGTCTTTGATGTATGCTTTGTCCACTATTCCACTCAGCTTATAAATTCCTGTATGTGCATCGATCATCTGATTGTACGAAATATATCCGTTGACAGCCCCCAACTCTTTGGCTAACTGGTCGTGAGATACTTTGATGATGAACTCTTTCTTCCACGCGTTTGGGTTCGACATCATTCCCAGAAATACTTCCGATGGTGACTTTTTGCCGTAAGTGGTTTTCTTGTATATTTTACGTAGAATGTCCGATGCGAATGTGTTGATAGGTTCGATGCGACCTTGCGCTGCATCTTGAATCAACAGACTGTTGAACGCTTTGAGGTGGTCTTCTTTCGAAACACCAACTTCTGCTGCAAAGAGTGCCGACGAAGCCAACATCAGTGCAATGACGATTGTTGTTTTGCGCTTTTGTTGTAATTGCGTGGTGAGTGTCATCAGGGTTTGAAAACGGCTATTCTTGTCGAACAGTGTCAACACCATGCCAATCAATAACAACAGATAACCAATATAAGTAATAAAAGTACCCCAGTAGTCATGGTTGACAGACAGAATAGTGCCTTGCTCGTCTTGGTCGTACGACGATTGGAAGAAGCGGTAACCACGGTAATTCAAAATATTGTTCATAAAGATGCGATACGGTTGTTCGCTCTTCATCTCGGTGTCTTTGAGGGTGATTTCGCTTGCATACGACGACGGACTCATAGAGCCTTGATAACGGTCGAGTTCGAATTTGCGCAACGTGATGCTAAATGGCAATTGGTGCAGGTATTTGCCATACGATACAGAGACTTTCACGCCGTTCACTTCGCTCGTTGTGGGTTGTGGCACTTCGCTCTCCGATTTCAACACGTTGATTTTCTTATCAACGTTGCCATCGCTCACACGCATCACCAACGCATCGCTGCCTTGTTTTGCCTCTTCGCCCATTTCAGCCGGAGTTTCTGATGGTGTCATTTGTGTAAGCATTTTGCTCGCTTTAGGTATAAAACCTTTTATCATAAAGACGATTTTATCGACTCTGAACACTGTGTTTTCTGTTCCTTCGCACAACTCACCTGGCGTAATAGGTACAGCATTTGCTCTGTCGATCATTCCCGAAGCCATTGTGCCAGTTTTGGTAATCACACGCTTCGATTTGAAGAAGAGTTTGTCGTTTACCACCACGAAGGTGACATCCGCCGAATCTTTGCCATCAGTGAAGCCAAACGACAAATCGCCGGCAAAGCCTTGTTCGTCTCCGAAGAGCGTCATGTCGGCACTTTCGCTCGAACCACTCATCACAAACACTGCCGCAGCAGGTTGCCCTTGATCGTCTGCTTCAATCATCTCTTGCGCATTGGGCACGAAGAGTTCGTTGTCCACAGTGATGGTTTTGCCACCAATCTGCAGGCTTTGCGTGAATGAATTATCGTCATTTGTAGAAAAGCCTACTTGTGCAGATTTTTCCACTTTCTGACCTTTGTATTCTGCTGTAATGGTGAGAGCCGTCTGCTCCGTCATAATCTGATTACTGGTTTCACCTTGCCTTATGTGCATGATGCCTTCGAACCCAAAGTAGCGTGTGACGGCAGAACCAATCAAGATGCAGATAAATGCACTGTGAAAGAGTAATACGCTCCACTTTTTGCGCTCAATAAGTTTCGTTTTCACGATCATGCCAATCATATTCACAATGAGCAGAAACAATAGCACTACAAACCAACTGGCATTGTACACCAGCGCTTTAGCCGCAGGTGTGCCGCTACTGTTTTCGACAAATGTGGCATACCCAATGGCAACCGCAAACACGATTAGCAGGACGACACTTGTGCGCATGGAGAAGAAAATATCAGTGATTTTTTTCATAGAATCGAGGTTGTTGTTGAATAGTGATGGGTATTGCACAAAATAGTGCATATTTCTTAAACGCAAATTTAAAACTTTCCATACACCTAAATGAGTTCATTTTACTAAAAAAACAAAACTGAATGGTTTAATCTTCCTTTTTTGTGAATACAAAAAGGACTAATCTTGAGCAAATCAAAATCAGTCCTTCTTATAAAACATAAATCATCAGATAATTTATCGAACTACGATTTTCTGAGATTGTGTATTGCCTTTGCTATCTGTCAGTTTTACTAGATAAGCTCCTTTTGTTAATTTAGCAGCATTAACAACCGTGGCTGTATTTGTAAGAGATTGTTTCAGTAATGCTCTACCTTTCAAATCCATTATACTTAGCATTACTTGCTCGTGCGATTGCTGGTCATAATTAATTTGTACAGTTTTACTTCCAGGATTGTAACAAACACCATATTTAGAACTTACCTGAATCTCCAAAATTGGAGTCTGAGTAGATATTGTGGTTGAGTAGCTTACGCCTTTTAAGTTTGTTACATCAGGGAAAGTACTTGTACTAGCAGCACCAATCGTAAATGCATATTTACCGTATTTGCCTGTAGAATTACTTTCTACAAATTCTACGTTTACATAGTAGGTACCATCAGGAACCACAACTTTACTTAAATTTGTGCAATTCCATGTATAAGTAGCAGGAGTAGCTGGATGAGATGTTAATGAAGCTCCAGTTGTCGCATCCACAGTACTTTTTGCAGATGTCGAAGCAATCCAATTGGTTAAGTGAGGAATACTATTACCACCACCATAACGAGCAACTGTTTTAACAAATTTATTACTCGCATCTGTTATCCAAACTGCTAATGCGTGATCAGGATTATAGCTACCACCATAGGTTACAGTTTGCACTTTAAATGTTAATACCTGCGAAAACGACACTGTTGTTGCGCAAACAAAAAGAAGGCTGAAAAGTAAGGTTTTTAGTTTCATAATTACAAAGTTTAGTTAGGTGTCTGTCAATTTTCTTTTTTGAAAAAAAGTATACTATTTAATTTTACAAAATTACGCAACAAAAGCTACAGCTTTGTATAATTTTCGTACGTTATACAATTAATTTAGTATAAAAATAAGCATTTTGCCTTAAAAAATATTAACGCAAGGGGTTGGATGTAAATTTATCAATGATTTTACATTACATAAAACCGAATATAGATGAACTTACCCTAAGTTGTAGCGAAAGGTTTATTCATATGTTACAACAATACCAAGAAACTTTTTGTAAAAAGCAATCAATAATGGATGTTATGCTTAAATTTGCAAAAAGAAATAGAATATGAAATTTTTTGATGAATTACCCTTCAAGCCTGTTATTGTAGAAAGTATCAGGAATTACAACAAAACACTCTTCTTTAAAGATTTAACCTCTGGCATTATCGTTGGAATTGTTGCATTGCCTTTGGCTATAGCCTTTGGTATAGCTTCGGGTGTGGCACCAGAGAAAGGAATTGCCACAGCCATAATTGCTGGTTTTCTAGCCTCATTATTCGGCGGCTCGAAAGTTCAAATCAGTGGACCGACCGGTGCATTCATCGTAATTGTATATGGGATTGTCGAAAAATTCGGGGTGCAGGGTTTAGCAATCGCCACTTTTATGGCAGGTATAATTTTGATTTTACTTGGGGTATTCAAAATCGGCTCAATCATTCGTTTCATTCCCTACCCCATCGTGGTGGGTTTTACTTCGGGTATTGCGCTGACTATATTCACCACGCAGATTAAAGATTTCTTTGGACTGCAAATGGCGAAAGTTCCGAGTTCGTTTATCGACAAATGGATTGCATATAGTCATCACCTCGATACGATTGATTTGTGGTCGTTGGAAGTTGCCGTCCTTACTGTAGTATTAATTGTTTTGATTCCCAGAATTTCTCCGAAAATACCAAGTTCGCTGATTGCCATCGTATTGATGACGGTGGGAGCATTGGTGCTCAAAAATAGCTTCGGCATCACTACCATTGAAACTATCGGAGACCGTTTTCAAATTCAGGCACAATTACCACAACCACAAGAACTCGGTTTTTCGTTCGACAAAATAAGCTTGTTGCTGTCGGCTGCGGTGACGATTGCCATGTTGGGTTCGATTGAATCGCTACTCTCTGCAACTGTGGCAGATGGTGTGACGGGTGATAAGCACGATTCAAATACCGAACTGATTGGTCAGGGTATTGCGAATGTAGTTGTGCCATTTTTTGGAGGAATACCAGCCACAGGAGCTATTGCGAGGACTATGACAAACATCAACAACGGAGGTAAAACGCCGATATCGGGCATTATTCATGCGGGCGTTTTGTTGTTGATTCTGCTTTTCCTTGGCGACCTGTCTAAGCACATTCCCATGTCTTGTTTAGCAGGGATATTGGTTGTAGTTGCCTACAATATGAGCGAATGGCGAACATTCAAAGGACTGATGAAAAATCAAAAGTCAGATGTAGCAGTTTTGCTTACGACGTTCTTCTTGACTGTGATTTTCGACTTAACCATCGCCATCGAGATTGGATTGCTTTTAGCGGTCATTCTATTCATACAACGAATTGGGGAGAATAGTGGTATATCGATGCTAACCGAGGTTGCCGACCCAACTACTGAATACGATCCAACGCTCGATATTCGAAATCTGACTGTACCTGAAGGTGTTGAGGTTTATGAGATTGATGGGCCATTCTTTTTTGGAGTGGCTAATACGTTCGACGAACAGATGAAGGTGATTGGTGACAAGCCTAAAATCCGAATAATTCGAATGAGAAAAGTGCCGTTTATTGATTCTACAGGATTGCACAACCTCGAATCGTTTGTGGTGAAATCGCGCAAAGAAAAAATACACATTATTCTCTCTGGAGTGAATGAGAAAGTCAGAAATGCCTTAGAAAAATCGACCATTGTTTCTGCTATTGGGACTGAAAATATCTGTCCGTCGATTTTGGTTGCATTGGATAAAGCAAATGAATACCTTGCACAAACAGATCACAAAACCGTTTGAAGAATATGAGAAGATTTTTGATTTACATAGTCCTTTTTTTATCAGGTTTTTTGGTAAAGGCACAATACGTAGCCGACGAATTAGGGAAATCGTTTGTTAAACGAACAATCACTATGCCCACCGACTACGAAGGAAAGGTGGTTTGTACCTTGGTGAAAAATCTTGAAAACACAACGTCAAACAAGGCAGTTCTCTACATACACGGAAACAACGACTATTTCTACCAAGCTCAAATGGCAAGTCGATTTGCAAAAGCAGGTTATCGGTTTTATGCGATGGATTTGCGGAAATACGGACGGTCGATTCTACCTGGTCAATATGCCAATAATGCAAGAGATTTGAGCGACTATTTTGCAGATATTGATACCGCAAATACCATTATCAGGAAAGAAGGGGCTACTAAAATTGTCTTGATTGGTCATTCCACTGGAGGATTGATTACATCGGTCTATGCGGATAGTAAGGGCAAAAACTTGAAGTTCGATGCGATGATACTGAATGCGCCTTTTTTCGAGTTCAACGAAAACTGGTTCAATAAACAGATTGCTGCACCAGTCGTTTCGGCTTTGGGCCGCTTTTTCCCGAATATGGAGATTGCCGCAAGTCCCTCAACTGCTTACGGCGAGAGCTTGCACAAAAACTATCATGGAGAATGGGTGTTTGATCTGCAAAAAAAGCACCTTGCGCTTGGGAATAAACGTTGGTGTTGGATACGTGCAATACATGTTGCGCAGACGAAAGTGCACGATGGGCTCTCTATTCAATGTCCTATTTTGACTCTGTCATCCGACAAATCGATTCACGTAGGTTCGTGGAACGTGGGTTATCAAACTGCTGACGGTGTGCTCAACGTGAAAGATATTCAACACTATTCGCACAATCTAGGGAATAATAGTTCTCTTGCCATTGTACCTGGCGGCATGCACGACCTCGTTTTATCAAAGAAAAATGTACGAGATGCTGTTTATCGGGAAATGTTTCGTTGGCTTAGTAAACAGAGGCTTTAAACGAACAAGCCTCCTGATTTAAAAATCAAAAGGCTTGTCGGTCTATTCTAATTCAAACTGATTTCGCAGTCGAATATCTTGTGCTGATGCACCAATCATCACCTCAAACGCTCCAGGTTCAGCTACCCACTCAAGATTGTTATTGTAGAAAGATAGTTTCTCCTTGTCGATGATGAAACGTACGGCCTTATTCTCACCAGGCATAAGATTGATTTTTTGGAAGCCTTTCAGCTCTTTTACAGGTCTGATTAATGAGGCAACTTTATCTCTTAGGTAAAGCTGAACCACCTCTTCACCTTTGCGTTTACCCGTATTCGTAACCACAAGCGACACTTCGATATTATCGTCTTCTTTCATCGTTTTTTTACTCAAATTAAGATCAGAATAAACAAACTGGGTGTAGCTAAGCCCAAATCCGAATGGGTAACGAGGTTGTTTTACTAAGTCGATGTACCCTGACCCGTAACGTTTTACGTGTTCATCGTCATTGGTTGGGCGACCTGTATTAAAGTAGTTGTAGTAAATTGGTATTTGCCCTTCGGATTGGGGAAAAGTTATTGGCAATCTGCCCGAAGGATTGTAGTCACCAAACAATACATCAGCCATAGCATTACCAGCTTCGCTACCCAACCACCACGTATAAAGGATGGCTTGCGCATGGTCGGCTGTCCAATTGAAAATCAATGGACGACCAGCATTAATCATCACAACAACCGGTTTTCCCGTGGCAATAATTGCTTTTACGAGCTCCTCCTGTACACCCGGTAGGTGAATATTCGAGCGACTTTTTGCTTCTCCACTCATGTCTCGTTTCTCCCCGATTGATAACACCACCACATCGGCTTGTTTTGCTGTCGCAATCGCTTCTGCAAATCCACTCTGTGTAGAGTCGTTTACTTCGCAACCTTTAGCATAGAGCAAGTTTCCCTTTCCAACCCGAGCTTCTATGCCTTCGAGTGGTGAAACAACCTCACTGTAATTTCCCCAATCGATATTCCAATAGCCTAACATGTCTTTTTCTGATTTGGCTAAAGGACCTATCACGGCAATTTTCTGCGTTGTACGAAGCGGAAGCAAATCATTGGTATTTTTCAAAAGAACAATACTTTTTTTTGCAATATCTCGGGCAATCGCTCGATGCATAGGGTTTGATAATGCCGCTTTTTCTCGTTTTTCATCACTAAATCTGAACGGATTATCAAATAGTCCGAGCTCGAATTTTTTACGTAGAATGCGCCGAACAGATTCATCTACAATCGATTCAGAAACCCTTCCTTGTTTAATCAGAGTGGATAGGTAATCGATATAACAACGACTCTCCATATCGACATCGTTTCCGGCTTTCGAGGCTGTGTAGGCTGCCTCTTTGTCGTCTTTCAAATATCCGTGTGTCACCATTTCACCAATCGAACCCCAATCGCTAACTACGAAGCCCTGAAAATTCCATTTGCCTTTCAATATATCTCTTTGTAGATATGAATTGCCCGTTGCCGGGATCCCATTTATATCGTTGAAACTGTTCATAAACGTGGCAGCACCCGCATCTACTGCCGCTTTAAATGGAGGCAAGTAGATATCCCACAGTGTGCGAAGACTCATATCGACCGAATTGTAGTCGCGACCGCCAATGGCAGCACCGTAAGCAGCAAAATGCTTTGCACAAGCCATCACAGCATCGGTTTTGCCAAGTTGTTCTCCTTGAAATCCTTTTACGCGCGCTTTGGCAACCAAACAACCTAAATATGTATCTTCACCAGCACCTTCCATCACTCGCCCCCAGCGTGGATCGCGGGCAATATCAACCATCGGAGCAAATGTCCAATGTACGCCCGATGCTGCGGTCTCAATTGCCGCAATTCGTGCACCAGTTTCAATCGCTTGTAAATCCCAACTTGCAACTTCTGCTAGAGGAATAGGGAAAGTTGTTTTGTATCCGTGAATAACGTCCAACCCAAAGAGAAGCGGAATTTTTAATCTAGATTGCAAGGCTAATTTCTGCATCACTGTAGTGTTAGCAACCCCTTTTACATTTAGCAGTGAGCCAACTTTCCCCGTTTTTATCGCTTCAATTTTATCACCCTCAATCGATAATGGTCCAGTTGCCCACGAACTAGAATATTGATTCATCTGTCCGATTTTCTCGTCGAGTGTCATTAGGGACAGGAGCGAATCAATCCGTTGATCAATGGTTTTCGAGTTTATGGGTTTGTTTGCAAATGACCATGTTCCTATCAGGAGCATTATCACGATAGTTATAGTTTTTAATTCAACTATTTTCATTCCTATTTTCACTGAAGTTACATTTAGAAAACCAACGTTTGCATAGCATGTGCTGGGATTAATACCTCAATTTTCTGATTCTCAACGATTAAATTGTAGTAGATTGGTTCGTTACCTTTGTTCATTACAATCGCTACGTATTTGCCGTCAGTATTTACAAACGCTGTACTCATCAGACAACTGCGACTACAAAAAGAACTGACTCTTTTGGCATTTGGACGAACAAATTTTGAGAAATGACCGATGTAATAATAAGATGGTGTGAAAATCAATGACCCTTTAGTTAAATCTGCATGAACAGGTGCAAAACAGAAATTTCCCACGTGATTTGGACCTCCTTTTTCATCTAAAAGGATATTCCAATCTGTCCAACCCACAATCCCGTTGTTGAAATCATTAATCATCGATGTCCCGTAGCGTTCAGCATTAGGCCAATATTCATAGCGTGCGGTGTCAAATCGCTCCACACAACCTTCGGTAAAAATTAACTTCTTATTGGGAAAAGCATCGGCAACTTCTTTTACATTGGCAAACATCATTTCACCGCCAGACCAGTTTTCGTACCAATGAAACCCTACGCCCCAAACATACTTTGCCGCTTCTGGGTCAGAGAGAATGGTGTTTGCTCTTTGAGGTAAAAGGTCTCTATTGTGATCCCAAACAATTAATTTTACACCCGACAAACCCTCTTTTTTGAGTGTTGGACCGAGGAAGTTTTTCACAAAATCACGTTCCGCTTCAGCAGTGAAAATACACGACTCCCATTTCTGAATAGCTAGAGGCTCATTTTGTACTGTCAAACCCCAAACCGAAATACCCTCTTTTTTGTAAGCTTTTACGAATTTTGCGAAATAATTCGCCCACGACTGAGAAAACTCTGGAAGCAATTTCCCACCCCGTAGCATATTGTTGTTGTCTTTCATAAATGCTGGTGGACTCCAAGGACTGGCGTACAAAACAAACGAAGAGCCAGACATCTTTGCTGCCTCTTTAATCAAAGGAATACGAAATTCCAAATCGTGCTTTATACTAAATGTTTTTAGCGACTTATCGCCTTCTTCGACGTAAGTATAGCTTCCGCTACTGAAATCGCAACTGTGGATATTTGTGCGTGCCATTGAGTAGCCAATTCCATTGGTTTTGTCGTAATATGCAGTCAATAGCTCTTGTTGTTTTTCTTTTGGAAGTTTCGCAAGCACCTCTGCACTTGCATCGGTGATTGCACCTCCGATTCCAACAATGCTTTGAAATGTCTTTTTCGGATTTAGAAACACGCAGACCTCTGTTTCTAGAGGTTGTTTCGTGGGTTTTAGCTGTTGCTTGTCGGTTAATGTAAGACGATTAGGTGTGTGTTCTGCCGTTGTATAGACAGATACGACACGTTCTCCATTTTGAGAAGCAAACATTGCGAAAGGCACTGAATTGCTAAGGATTAGCGCAAGTAATCCCAAACTAAGAGTTTTCATTTTATTCTGGTTTTTAGGTTATTTCTGATTTAATATTTGAAGAATTTTAAGGTTCTGCAGTATTCGTCTCCATCGATTTTAAGAAAATAGATTCCTTTTGAAAGTCTTTGAATATCGATTGTGTTAGTTCCTGACTGATTTACATTAGTTTGTTTGATTAACGTTTCTCCGTTCATAGAATAAATGGTCAAATGTTCGTATTTCAATCCACTTTTTACAATTAGAGTTTGCTCTGCAGAATTTGTGTATATTTTCAACTCTTCTTTTGCTGTTTTGTTTATTGCAGATGGCATTCTGTTCCAAACAAAAGTGGCTGCCGATAAAGGAGGAATGGTATAATTAAAGGCTTGCCCTGTTGAAGTTACTTTTAAGATTTGTGCAGAACTACTGCTATTATAAGCTAATAACGAAGTAGAGCCATCGCTGTTTTTAAATGCTGATATACTTACTGAACTGCTTGAAGATAATGAGTAAATACGTACTGCGCCAGGCTTCACAAATTTTGAAATTTGACCGATGATGTAGTAAGATACGTTTCTAGTAAAAGTAGTGCTGTTGTTGATAGTAATAGCTCCTAGACAGGTAGAGCACCCACTAGCAGTATGAGGTCCAGCATTTGCATTTCCTGCCAAATTCCACTCTACAATAGCTTTTGCCCAATTATTAGCTGCGCCAGTCACCACGTTTTGTAAATGCCAACCTAAATCACCCGAAAAACTGCCACCTACGCCTGTATATTGTTCCGTAAAATAGACATTTTTGTTTGTTGCGTTTTTCACAGTTGTCAATGCTGAAATATTACCAGCATAGAGATGAAAGGCTGACCCATCGACGTAAGTGCTGTTGTTGCATACATCAATCGGATAAGCCGTGTTATCGCAGTTGTGGTCGTAGGCTATAATTTTTATCCCCGAATAACCTGCATTTTTCATTGTTGGTCCAAGGTAACTGTTGATGTAATTAATCTGTTCAGTAGATGACATTCCCATACTGGGATCGTTCCCTTGGTGCAATGGTTCGTTTTGGGGTGTGATTGCCCAAATGTCGATGCCTTCAGCTTTCATTGCATCAAAATACTTTACAAAATAGTTGGCATATGCTGCATAGTGAGCAGTATTCAACGTCCCACCAATCCATGCTTGAGTGCTTTTCATCCAGCGAGGGGCGGTCCAAGGAGTTGCCAATATCTTAATATCTGGATTAATCAGCAATATTTTTTTTAGAATAGGAATGAGGTAGATTTTATCAAGACCATTCAGACTGAAATTTGCCAATGATAAATCAACTGCACCATCGTCGTAGGTGTAGTCTGCCGAGCTTAGGTCTGATGCCCCAATGCTTATCCGTAAAACTGAAATTCCTAATCCAGAATTAGGATCGAATAGCTCGGTTAATAGAGCATCTTGCTTGTCGGTGGTCAATGTTGATATCACCTCTGCGCTACCTTCTGTCAAGCAAAATCCAAATCCATCCATTGTTTGGTAGGTTGTTGTTGAATCTATGCTAATGGTGACATTTCCATTGCTAGCAGATGGGCTGAAAGTTAATGCCGCTTGTGGTTGTAACAGGCTGCTTTTGCTTCCAGTAGTCAACCATGGAATGATGCTTTGCGCCATTGTGTTAATAGACGAAAGCAAAAATGATAAAAGGAGAATTAAGGTAAAGAAATGTTTGTACATAACGCACAGGTGTAAAGAGAATTACTTGTGTAAAAGTAAAGAAAAAAGGCTGTACAACACGAAGTTGAACAGCCTTTTGAGTTAAATGAGTTTAAAATTTATTTGACAACAACCTTGCGAGTTACGCCGTCTACTCTAACGATATACATACCAGCATTCAATTTTTTAGAAGTGAATGTGCCGTTTGCTTTTTCAGAAACTACACGTTGACCTGCTGCGTTGAACAATTCAACTTGAGACTTAACATTTGTAACTGATACTGATTGATTGCTTGAGGTTACATTGTAATTGTCTTTTGTTAACGAATTAATTCCTTGTACAATATTTTTCCAACCCCAAACAGTAATAGCCAATGTTGCGTCAGCAGGGTAACCTGCGATACGGTTTGCCAATTCTTTTGTTGGATCTGCTTCGCCGACTTCTGGGTGATCCCAATCTGGTCTATTGTACATTCTGTACTCCATAGACATAATGCTTTTCACAACAAAACTAAATTTACCATCAGCCACTTTAGTACATGCTAGTGCAGCAGGCGTATTCCAACTCCATCCGAATGCACTACCTTGAACCCATACACTGTCAGTTCCAAGAGGTACGTTGATTGTCATACTAACATCGCCAAGTTTGGTAGGATCATAAATTGCATTAAATGCAGAAACAACTTCTGATACTGAAGATTCAGCAGCTGGGAAAATAAAGTTGTTTGCGTTAGTTTGTTGGTAATCCCATGCTGGTCCAGCCACAAATTTGTATTGTAATTTATGTGCATCTGGAGTCCAAATGTGTTTTGTGAAGATTTTTCCATCAGGAGTACTTTCAACCAATGTCATTTTTGTTGAGTCAGTTGGAAGTGCCCAATTACAGAAGTTACCAACCAAATAAACTTGATTTACTGCAACAGGAACCAAAACATTAATATCTACGAATTTTGGAGCAGCTGGTATATCAGCCCATACCAAAGCCCATTTTGCTACAACGTCTGCTGCTGTCCAATCACGGTCAGGAATTTCAGCACCTGCTGCGTCTTTTTCTACATACGCCCAGTCGCCACCACCGCTCAAATATTTGTATTTGATGGTAGCTTGAGTTACTGTTTGATCTGCAAAATCTGCCTCTGTAACAGTTAAAGTGTAGTGCGTAGCATCTACTTTAGTCATTTTGTGTTTGTTGTTATCCCATTTACAGAAGTTACCAACAACCCAACAAGCATTTGTACCCTCAGGAACAGTCACACTAAAATCTACCGCTGACGCAGATTGCGCAACAGCAACCATGCTCAAAAGAGCAATTACAAAGTTGAAAAGCTTTCTCATAATAAAAAATTTTAAAGGATTAATAAAGTAAAACAAAAATAATAATAAAAATTTATAAATCAAAGTTTGTTGGTTAAAAAACACGGAATTAAATCTATGTTATTCAACCTATTTGTGTAATCATTATCAAAAATGGAATATTATTACTGCATATAATATTACAATCAGATGAAATGCAGAATAATTGTGATGAAATGCATAAAATCTGTGATTGTAATCCTTATGGGCAAAGGCACACGCTAAAATGTCAAAGAACGCTAAATTGGTAACTATTTTTTCCATCTGCAAGAAGCAACACTTTTTGCAGGTAAAATATAGATAAATGAGTGAATATTATCTGCTAATGTGAGCTTAATAGAGGCTTGCGAATCGTTCAATAAAACTATGCCATAAGTTCCATCGGTGTTTTCAACAGCAGTAAAATAAAGACCAGAAGCTTGAAATCCTGTTGTTCCAATACGTTTTGCACCTGGTGAGATTGCTTTAGCTAAATGACCAATCAGATAGAAATGTGATTTACGATCAAGTGTAGCGTAATCTTTGGTATTCACATCTACCGCTCCGTAGCAAGTGGTGCAGCCTCCTGGTCGGTTTGGAGCTCCTTTTTCGTCTAGCATAAAGTTCCATACGATCACCGATTTGCAGAAATTATTCAAACTTCCAATCCCAATTTCGCGCATACTCCACATCAAGTCGCCATCGAATGAGTACCCCCAACTGCCAATAGACATCTCGGTGAAGTAGAGGTTTTTCTCTGGATTTGTGTTGTGCACATTCAACAATTCGCTTTTATCTCCTCCATAAGCGTGAAAGCCAGCACCATCTATATATTTTGAAGCATCGGCGTCTGCATAGATTTTGTTCGGATAGCTCAATTGATCAGAGATGTTATCGTAATTGTAGTTATGGTCAAACACCACAATCTTGGTAGTCAGATTTGCTTCTTTAAATTTTGGGCCTAAGGCAGTTTTGATAAATTCACTCTGTTCTTGCCATGTCATATAGAGTGATGATGAGTTGCCACGATTAAGCGGTTCGTTCTGAATGGTAATGGCATCTATTGCAAAGCCAGCCTTTTTCATTTCTTGAACATACTTTACGAAATAAGTAGCATAATCCTGATAGTAATCGGGGTTCAACTGTCCACTTGTCCACGAATTGAAAGGTTTTTTTTCCAAAAGATTGTTCACTTTCATCCAGCGAGGGCAAGTCCAAGGCGAGGCTAAGATTTTTACTTTTGGATTAATCGCTAAAATTTCTCGCAGAATTGGATACAAATCTCGCTTATCCAGCTCGTGAATAGCAAAATTCTCAATTCCAGGATTATCGCAACAAGTATACTCGTCCATCGAGAAGTCGGAGCAACCAATCGAAATTCGAATGTAACTATATCCCATACCTGTAACCGGATTAAAAGCCTCATTCAACAATTTCGCACGATTGGCAGCTGACATTTTCAGTAAATTATAACAAGTTGACCCAGTAATAGCAGCACCAAAACCGTCAATATCCTGAAATACTTGATTCGGATTCATTGTGATAGTTGTTTCCACATCCATATTTGGTTTCGTGCTGAATGCAAGAGGAACACTATCAAATAACATCGACTTATTGGCCATAGTCACAAAGACCGATACATCTTTTTTGAATGCAGGTGTCGGTGTACTTGAAAGCTCTTTTTCAGATTGGCAAGAGCCAAATGCAACATTAAAGAAGAGAGAAACGGCTATTGCCAAAGCTAATTTGTTCATGTTCGAGTTGTTAACGATTGGAGGATTTCTCCCCCAATCGTTAGTGTTATTAATTCAATTTTACGTAAGTCAATGTCTTTTTATTCAAGTCAACTGTGAATCGGAATACACCTTCAACGACATCCGCAGATAATACATTTACGTTCCCATTTGTCTCTTTTGGCCCTAAGAATGGTGCTTGAACAGAAGTTAAGTCAGAAGCCCACATTTCGTGTCCATCCCACCATCCACGTTTGTGAAAGAACTTGAAGTCAAGTTTGCCATATTTACCTGTCGGGCTTTCATTTGGTGAGTTTTTACAATACATTGTTACTTGATAAACTCCTGGCGACACCAAACGACATGGATAGTAGTCTAATGGGCTATTCCAGTTCCAACTTGAGGTAGTAGCATAAGGAGACTGCGGTCTGCCATAGCCTGTACCACATACCCAAAGCATATCGGGATAGAGCATTTCAGGTTGAGGATCGATATACAGATAGCCTGTTGGAGTGTAGAAATAAGCCTTGTATGAGCCTGTTTTGCCTAAGAATTTTGCTGTATTCGGACCTGTAACTTCGAAATAGTCTGGGGAGATATTGTTTGCCAAGTTTGTTACACCAGTGAATGTGACTTCAACTCCTTCTCCAAAATAGACATTTCCACCGCGGAAATTAGTTGACGTATTTAATGTAATTGGATTTGCCACTAAATCAGCAGTAATATCAAGTGTAGTTACTGGTTCCAGTTTTTTACCTCCAACACTTACGGTAAAGTTGTAGGCGTCAAATGTCACGTCAGAAATCCCAGTTAAAGTAGCATCAGTAACAGACATCGATTGACCAGCTACAGAATCGACTAAATCGAAACCTGAAGTTCCTTTTCCAAAGACAATACCTGTCCAATCGAGGCGTTTGAAGCCAAAAACCGTTTTTGCTTTCGATCCAATCTTGAAACTAATAGTTGTGCCAAACATTTGACCAGTCAGTTTGTAGATGTAGTTAACCGGATCTGTCAAGGTCATCTTTGCACCTTTTGCACCATCTGCAAAATACCACATTTCTGGAAGAACAGGTCTCTTAGCTTTTGTAGTGCTGAAGATTGTATCTTTTGAATAACCCTCCACATTGGTTGATGTGAGATAAACTTTTACATCAGCATTATCTGAGCGTCTTGGTGCGAACGGAATTTTATATTTCCGATCGAATGCAAAACTATTGCCAAATGTTCTCACTGTTTCCGAAATAACGACTTCATTATTAACCACGATTTTTACTTTTGCAGTCGATAGTGGAGCTACTTTGTCCGATAGAGCTACTCGAAGACGAATGGTGTCGCCATACGTAATCAAAGTCTCTTTGACGTTAGCTGTATCAATGGATGGTGTTGATGCAGGATAGGTTACCCGCACATCCTCGTTTTTGCACGACCAAATGAACGATGCAACAGCCATCAGTACCAGAAATTTTATACTATTTTTCATATTTCTTATCTTTTAGAAGTTTTCACCATTCAAATTAATAGCCAATATTTTGGTTCATCGACGGATTTTTGTCAATTTGAGGTTGTGGGATAGGCATTAAAATATTATTGTCATTGACTAAATCCATAGGTAATCGTCCAGAATCTCTCTGATTCAAGGTATTCATAACGCTTTTCACTTTATCTGTTCTAACCAAATCAAACCAGCGTTGTCCTTCGAATGCTAATTCTAAGCGACGTTCACTCAATATATCATCTATAGTAACAGAAGCCAATGAAGTCAATTTAGCTCTTGTCCGTATTGTATTAACTAACGCTGTAGCAGATGCGTTATCATTTTTACCCAAATAAGCTTCAGCCTTTAGTAATAGAATGTCGGCTAAACGCAACTTAATCACGCTGTGAAATTTAGAACGATATTTATACATGAATGGGTAGTTATTTGATGGATAGTGATTGCTCCATGTGACTGTTGCATAAACAATAGTTTGCGCTTTGCGAACCACGTCCTTAGAATCATCAAATGCTTTTATCAGATCACGAGATGGAGTACACCATTTCGCCCAATCGTATTTGCTGCTTGGATCTGATTGATCTATTCCGACTAACCAAGTATACCAGAGACCACCTCCTTTAAAAGAGATTTCAAATATAGATTCCGAAGTATTATGGTATTTTGCATCGGTTTTATCCGAGTTCATTTCAAACAAATCTCCATAATTTGCAACGAGTTTAGTATCTTTTTCAACTTCGCTACTGTATTGTATTACTTTATCGTAGTCACGAACTGGTTTTTCTGCATAGATTTTTGCTAAAAGAGCGTTTGCAACTGTTTTTGAGAATTTAAATTTGTTTGTATTATCAATTGCAGGTGCACCACCTGGTTCAAGAGCAGTATTCAAGTCTGAAATCATTTGTTTGTAAACCTTTGATACTGAATCTCTCGGAGGATAATAAAGGCTATAAACCGATTCAATATTAGCATTAGTAATTGCAGGTGGTTGAACGGTTACAACAGGTACATCACCCCATAAACGAACAATATCAAAGTAAATCATAGCACGCAGAATCAATGCCTCTGATTTCCATTGTTTTCGTTCAGCTAAAGTGAATGTTGGATCAGGTACTGAATCTATGTTACAGATTATATTATTTGCTGCACCAACAATAGCAAAGTAATTATCCCAATCCCGATTGATATTTTTATTGATACCGTCTTGTTTTTGTTGCTCAAGTTGTGTCAATTCCACATCAGTTGCACCTCGATAGGAGTTATCAGCATGAGTATCTGAGTAGATTAACATATCAGCAGTCCATCCTTCAACACCCTCATTTTTTGTCAATAAATTGTACATATAATTGTACGCAGCAAGCATTTCATCTCTATTTCTGAATTTTACGCTGTTTCCTGTGCTATCCACCCGATTGTTTTCTGAGAATACAGACATCGGACTTCTACTTAAATCACAAGACGTAAAAAAGAGCGCCACAACGCTGAATAATAATATTTTTAAACTATTTTTCATTTTTAATGGTCTTTAAAATTCGACATTAATACCGACAACATAACTTTTTGATTGTGGATAGGTTCCATAATCAATACCTTGTTCTTTCGGATTACCTTCTGATTGGCTTACTTCCGGGTCAAATCCTTTGTATTTGGTTATTGTAAACAGATTTTGAGCCGTTAAATAGGGTTGTAACCGACCTAAACCAATCTTTTTTAACAGAGAGTTCTTAAAACTGTAAGAGAGAGATAAAGTTTTCAATCTTATATAACTACCATCTTCAATAAAACGTGTCGAAGATTTAAGGTTATCTTTGGTTGCAATAGCTTTTGGCATATATGTAACCATACCTGGACGTTCCCATCTATCTAGAACAGCTACTGATTGATTTTTTGCATCATACATCCCTTCTGTTTCCATACGAGATACATTAAAAATATCGTTACCGTAAGAGCCTTGTAAAAACAAACTTAAAGAAAATCCTATATAGGTAAAATTATTAGTTATACCATATGTGAATTTCGGATTTGGATCACCAATTATAGTTCTGTCGCTTAATTGAGGAGAAGATGTTAGCTTACCATCCTTTGTTAAATATAGCAAATTACCAGTCTCAGGATCAACACCTTTCGAAATATAACCGTAGAACGTACCTATTGGTAACCCCGGCTTAATAATGGAAGTATTTTCGCCCACTGATGTCTGACCAGCATAGATTGGAGTATTCATAAACCCAAAATTTTCAATTCTATTTCGGTTAAATGAGATATTCATATCAGTCTCCCACTTAAATTTTTTAGTCAGATTTTTTGAATTCAAAGAAAATTCAATGCCTTTATTGCTCATCTCTCCCTGATTTCGTGTAACCCAAATTGCTCCATTTGATCCTGGCATTTGATAAGTCAGCAGTAGATCTTTAGTGTATTTATAGTAAGCATCAACAGCAAAAGTCAAGCGGTTCTTTAATAGGGTTAAGTCAAGTCCTATATTTGAAGTTGCTGTTGATTCCCACGTTAAATCGGCATTGTACATATTGCTCGTTGGTGATATTGTTACGTTTGCATTTGCATTGGGGTTTGCCGAGCCTGTCCAATCGACACGATTGATTCTTAGAAGGTTAAAGTAGGAATAATCACCTATACCCGATTGATTCCCAACTTTACCCCATCCCCCGCGAAGTTTTAAATCATCAATCCATTCAATATTTTTCATGAAATTTTCTGATGAGATTCGCCAAGCGGCAGAAGCAGAGGGGAAATATCCCCATCTGTGTTTAGGGTTAAGCTTTGACGAACCATCGGCTCTCCAATTGACTGTTAGCAAATATTTACTATTGTAGTTGTATGCCATACGACCTACAAGTGAAGAAATAGCCCATTGTGATGCATTCGTATAGTTTACATTGTCACCAATCCCTACCTTGTTTCCTGCATTCAATGTTTTAATATCAGAATTCCAGAAATTGGAAACTGTAACATTGCTTTCGCTCCAGTCTGATTTTGTGTAAGAGCTACCTCCCATTAAATTAATTCCATGTTTGTCAATTGTTTTTTCAAAAGTCATAATATTATCAAAGACAAGAATTGAACTTAGTGAGCGTGTATCTGAACCATTTCCGTGCTGACTACGCCCGTATGCTGTAGCAATTGGGTCGAGAAATGTGGACTTATTATAATAAACTCTATCTATTGTAGCTTGAGATCTAAATTTTAGATCTTTGGTGAACGATATTTCACCCGCACCACTTCCAATAAATCTATTGTTTATAGACTGATCATTTGCTGTTCGGGACATATTTTCTACAGGGCTTGTAGTCTGCGCACCATAAAATTTATCATAGTATTGAGTTGGAATGGATGGATTCCAAATAGGGGCATAAGTAGGTGTATTAATTACGGAAAGAATTACCCCTGCACGATTTGCTCCAGTTCCCGAAATAATTCCATTTGAGCTGTAGTCGGAATACGAAACATTAGACGTTAGTTTAAACCAAGATCGAACCTGATTCTCAAGATTTGCCCTAAAGTTATATCTTTTAAAATAAGCTACAGGAATAATTCCTTTCTCATTTGTTAAGCCTCCAGAAATAAAATAACGATACTTATCGCTTGAATTACTAACTGAAAGTTGATAATCTTCTGTTACACCTGTTCTAAATGTTTCTTTAAACCAGTCGGTTTGATCTGTGAGTCCTGAAGGGAGAGTGACAGCTCCAATTTCGTCCATTAATGCTTTATATTGCTCTGTATTCAATGATTTCATCTGTTTTACAACATTCGTAGTTCCTGTATGGGCATTGAAACTGATTTTTGCCTCTCCTTTATTTCCCATCTTGGTTGTGATAAGAACAACTCCGTTTGCTGCACGAGAACCATAAATGGCTGCAGAAGATGCATCTTTTAATATCTGCATACTTTCAATATCGTTTGGCGATAGAAAATTTATTTCATTCATTGGTACACCGTCGACCACATACAAAGGGTCGTTGCTTGCATTGATTGAAGTAGTTCCACGAACTCGTACCACCATTCCTTTACCTGGCTCGCCACTGGGTTGCATAACGCTTACGCCTGCTGCTTTACCTTGAATGGCTTGAGCCGCTGAAATAATAGGTCTTTGATCAATATCTTTTGTGGAAACAGTAGAAACTGCAGTAGTCAAGTCTTTCCTTTTTGCACTACCGTAACCGATAACCACAACTTCCTCAAGCCTTTTGTTGTCTTCTACCAATTTAACAGTAATATTAGACTGTTTGCCAACGAGTTTTTGTTGAGGGGTATAGCCAACGTAGGAGATAACAAGTGTGGCGAATTCTGAAGCATCGATTTTGAATTTTCCATCCAAATCGGTTATCGTGCCAACAGTTGTTCCTTTAATCATGATGTTTGCACCGATTATGGCTTCGCCCTTTTCGTCGGTGACAACGCCCACAATTCCTTTCGATTTTTTAGAGTCGGCGTTGGGTGTATTTTTCTCAGGAGTAAGAACAATCAGGTTGTTCTCTTTTTTCTCCCAAGCCACACCACTGCCACCAAATAGGTTTTTTAAGGCTTGGTCGATTGAGACGTTTGTTACATTAAGCGATGCATTTTGGTTTAGTGCCGTAAAACCGTCGTTGTAGAAGAATTTGTAGTCAGAGTTCTTCTCGATTGTTTTAAGAATTTGGCGAATTGGCTGGTTGTCAACATTGACTGTTACCTGCGCAAACAGGCTAAATGCAGCCATCAGAAGCAAAGCCACTAACCAAGAGATTCGCATCGATCTACTTTCTGCATAGTTGTGCATGTTTTCCATTGTGTTTCATGTTATGGTTAATATTCGAAGAAAGAGTTTGGCTCAATGTTTTGAGCTATCAGAGTTGTCTAAGGGTTGTTTTAGGTTGTGTTGAGCATTGCAGTAGGTATCAATTTAATGGTGTGTTTTCAGAAAAAATGTGTTTCTATTGTTGTGTCACCCGTTTGTAGTAGGGCATAGTCTCTCGGTTTTCTCGTAAATGAATGACAGAGTCTTTGATTGTATAGGAGAATGGAGATGTCATAGAAAATATTTGCAGTAGGCTTTCTAAACTTGTATTTCGAATTGTGCCCGTGAATCGGTATTTTTTTAGACTACTGTTTTCGAATTTGAAACGAATATTGTAGTTGCGTTCGAGCACAGTTGCTATGTTTTCAAACGATTCAGACTCGAATACAAGTTGATTGTTCATCCAACTGGTGTAGAGACGGCAATCTTCCACTTCGGTTTTCGCCATGCTTCGAACCGATTTGTCGTACACCACTCGCTGATTGGGAATCAATCGAATTTTATTGAGTTCGTCACCTACTTCTACCTTTCCACGCACCAAAACCGCAGTTACCAAGTTTTCGTTAGGATAAGCCTTCACATCGAACGCTGTGCCTAAGGCTTCTACCGAAAATTCGCCACTTTTAACAATGAATGGTGCATCTTTTCTTTTGGCTACATCGAAATAGGCTTCACCTTCGAGGTTCACGATACGCTCCGATTGATTGAAGCGCTTTCCATAGCTGATTTTTGAACCAGAATTCATCCAAACGCTACTTCCGTCAGGCAATATTATTTTTGCTTTTTGACCTTTCTCAACAGCCACTGTCATATCCTCTATGTGAACTTTTTCATTTGTATTTAAATAGAAATAGACCGACAAAGAAGTAGTGAATAGGAGTAAAATTGAAACTGCAATGGAGAACCAATGGCGATTGAAATTGATTTTACGAGGTGTTGTTTCGTTTTTGATGTTCTCAAAAATGCGTTTTTGAACACCCGAGTTCATCTCAGTAGAAGCGTTTTCCCAGTTTTCGGTCATCCACTCTTTTTCAAAATCAGCATCTTTCATCTGGTTGAGCAGATAGCGCACCTCGTTTGTGGTCGCTTTTCCGTCCAAAAATTGATTGTGAAGCTCGATATTTTTCTTAGAATTTTGTGACATCTGGATTTAACCGTTTTATTGCACTGTTAGTAACACAATCTCAAGGAAGGATTCCGTTACGCAAATGAATAAGTTTAACTTTTATTAATAAATAAGAGAGGAGATGATGCCCAAACACACTACCCGATAATAGGGTAAAAGGTTTTTGCGCATAAATTGAGTCGCCTTTGTGAGTTGCGATTCGACCGTATTTTCAGAGATGTTTAGCATTTGCGCAATCTCGCGGTTTGGAAGATGCTTCAATCGGCTGAGAATATAGACTTGTCGACGTGCTGGTGGCAATTGCTCGATAAGGGTGTTGATTTGCTCTTCGAGCATTTTAAATTCAACCTCTTCTTCGACAGAATTAGCCAACTCTGAGGAGTGTTCCATCACATATTCGTGATAAAGGAAGCCCTGCATACGACTTTTGAGTGCGTTGAGGTAGAGATTTTTGCCAACGGTGAATACAAATGAGCTGAATGAACCTTCGGTATCGATGTGTTGCCTGATCTCCCAAATTTTGATGAATACATTTTGGACAATTTCTTCGGCAAGGTAAAAATCGCCTTTCGAAATATTGAGCACATAGTTGTAGAGTTTACCGCTGTATTTGCTGTAAATAATCTCGAAGCATGCTGAGTCTCCTTTTTTCAGTCGTTCGAGCAAAATTCGGTCGTCAACTATCTCTTTATTCATGGTTCTGTGTTCTCACTGATAGATTCAAAACAGACGTATAGTCCAAGGGGGTTTTGAGCTTAGAACTAAAACAATCGAAGTTAATATTTCCGTTATTAGGAATTGGTTTTTTAACTTAGATTAACTATTTAGAGTTATGATTAGCTTAGCGCATTGGCGCGCTTAGCTGTTTATTGCTTTTCAACCGCTAAGCGCACAATGCGCTAAGCGGTGCTAAAACTTCCACCTCAATAAGAAGTAGAGGTCGTGTTTTGATTTTCCATTGATTTGCTCTAGACCGCTGCTGATAATGTCGCGGTCGGTGTAGGTCGTTTGGGCATATTTCAGCCAAATGGATAGCCGATTTGTAATGTCGTATTGCGCATTCAGCGAGTAGCGATACCCTTTGCCCGAAAAAGCAGGAAATGAAAAAGCATACAGCACGTTTTTCTCCGAAGAATAAATCGCATTGTCGTAGCTGTCTGTGTCGAAGATCAGCACTTGAGCGTTGAGTTCTAGCGGAATTTGCGGAAATGTTTTTTCCATACTTTGCGATAATGCAAATCCATCGCCAGGCAAACCATTATCTTCACGATAATGATTGAAGTCAATTCCGGTTCTGAACGATACGCCACTGCCCACGCCATAGTCGCACTGATAGCGAAATCGCTGTAAATCGTATTTGCCAATCGCATAAACAGTAGATTCGTCGTCAGTCAGGTTCTTCTCTTTTTGTTTTAATTTATAGCGAAAATACATTTTCAGCGTTTCGCGCGGAAAGAAATCGAGTTGCCCCATCGCATCGAAACCGTCGGAAGGCGCATCCACGGCATACTTCAGCCACGGGAAATGAAACACATCGGCATAACCCGAAAATCGCCAATACTTAATCGGATTCCACTGTACTCCCCAATAGACGCCTTGCTCGTTTTCCACCCGGCTTCCTTCGCTCAACGCCGCACTGTAATAAGCCTGATACGACTTGGAATAGCTGCGTTGCAACAGTGTGGTCTTGAACGTAGAAGACACATTAACCGCCAAACCGTTCAACGAAGCCACAGAGCCATTTTTGCAAATAGCTGTTTCGCCAAATACAAAAAATCGCTGCCAACGGTATTGATAATCGGTGCTTAAGTTCCAATTCTCTTTTCCTCGGAAAGTGTAGAAATTATCTTTGCGAATTTCTGATTCAAGCGGTTTTTCGAAAGCATAATATGCGGCAGTTGCTCCCAACTTCAACGCACCAAAACGTCGTTGCCAATTAGCTCCAGCGAGGTACATCATCACGCCGTTGCGCTGGCGGAGGTCGTTTTCGGTATTGTAATAAGCATCGGTTTTGATACTCGACAATACGCTATCGTTGACCGAAGCTGCTGCATTTTTAGCAGAGACAAAAACGGAAATCAGACTCTTTTTGTATTCAACCGTTGCCGCCGCACCTTGCAAATAATTGATTTCGTCGGTCGAAAAATGACGCGAAACACCCTCCGCCCGCGACGACACATTCGACGCAATAATGCTTTTACTCATCGCAAAATTGGTGTTCATAGCCAACCCTTGTCCGAATGCAAGTTTGTATCGCCCCAACGCCAATCGCTTGAAGATTCCAACATCTTTCAGCAATAAATGAAACGACAGAAAACCGTCACGAGGTCTTTCGCCAGCATCTTTTTCGGCCACAAAGCCAAACTGAAGTTTATTGCCCGCATTGAATTCGTATTTCAAAAAAGTATAAGCTCGTGAACCAAGATATCGGCTGTCGGTGCTGTCTTCTCTCGGAAGAAAACCAACTTTATCGTCTAAATTGGTATCATAACGAAGATATGTTGTCTGCTTTGCTTTCCGAAGAAGTTTCTTCCAATCAATAGATTCATCTTTCGCTGGCGGCTCACCCAGATAAACAAAAGGCAACAGCATTTGAATGGTTTTCAAATCCATGTCCTTCACCAATTTGAGTTCGTAGATCGACTTCATCGGTCCGTTGATGTACAAGTAAGCTTGGATATTTTCTACCAATTCGTCGGAAAGAAACGGAAGCCGTTCGAGTTGCTCGCGTTTAATTTGGTTGATGTTGAACGGATTGTCGCGAATCTGCGAAAGCTCTTCGTAAAGGGTGTTGATATTTTGTTCATTGCCGCTCGATTCAGCAATTTCGTTGACAAAATCCATCCAGCTATCATCTTGTTTTACAACTGTTTGTGCTGTCATAAAAGTTATCAACATAGATGTGAATAAAGTTATCAATAGCCTGTTCATAACTTTTGGAATCAGAATTTATATGCCATTGAAAACTGCGTATGAAATCCCAAAACCGTATGATAAACCGAAGTCACATCGAACGATAAGCGGCTGGGAGAATATCCAACTCCGAAAGTTGGTCGCATCGGATTGGTCATCAACCCAACTCGCAAAGCCACATCGTCGATGGGCAAAAGTTCGCCGCCAATCTTCACTAATACATCGTCGTCTGTAGCTTTAGCAATTTCGCCAACCATCAGAAACTCTTTCGTTAACTGATAATTTGCTCCAAATCGGAGCGTCATAGGAAGTTCGAATTCGCCTCGATCGGTGGTGTAGGTTGTTCTTAGAATATGCTCTGCTATAAAGCCTATCGTCAATTTCGGTGTAGGCACTGCTAAAAACCCAATATCGAAAGTGATTATATTCTTTCGCTCTTCGAACGACGACATCAATAGCGAGTAATAATTCAGTCGAATACCCAATGATAATCGTGATGAGAGTCGCTTAGAAACTGAAGCCGAGAAGCGCGTTTCGTTGAATTTGTCGTATCCAAAACGAGACACAACTGCCCCAAAATCAAGCACTTTGTTGTGGAAAAACAAATGACCTGATACGGTTGACAATTCCTTAATTCCATAAGGATTGAGGTAATGAATAGAGGCCGAATTTTCGGGAGTCAGACTATTTGCCCCAGGATTTATGGAAGAGATAAGCGATGCTCCAGCATTGCCTAAAGATGCGGAGCGTGCATTTGTTGTTGGATTGTTGTCGATTGCAAATACCGAAGTAGATATTGCACACAATAAAATGATTATGTTCTGTCTCAAAATTCTTAATACATTAGTTTTTCACAAATATATTAAAAATATTTATTTCGCAAATAATTGTGCAAAATAAAACCCGCTTTCTTTTTTGAAAACGGGTTTTACGTTAAGTATATCTTTGACTATTTTTTCATGATTTTTCTTACAAATACACCATCTGCTGTAGATACACGAACGACATAAATGCCTTTTGGTTGAACGGCAAGTGATACAGTTGCGTCATTTGAAAAAGGAGTAGTTAGCTTAACGATTTTCCCTTGCGTATTATAAACAAATATCGAAGTGATTTCATTACTGGATTTGAGTTGAAAATCACTTGGAGAAGCTATACTTGTTCGAATCAGTAGTTCATTATTTAGTGTTGGAGTTTCGAATCCAACATCAGGTAATTGACACGTATCAAAAAGCGGATTCATATAAATCAATTCATTGTTTCTGTGATAGCACATCATGTTGTATCTTTCTCCATAAAAAAAATACCCATGTAAAAAATGATAAATATTTCCAATACCTTCGATCCAAACCTCAGCTATGCCGTATCTGTAGTTTGTTAGAAAGAATTGTTTTCGCGAATGTCCATTGTAATTGATAATCCCAATTGAATCCACTTTTAGCATCGTATTTCCCCCTCCTAAAGAAATTGTATCACCTTTATTTTTACTAAAATCATACATTACAGATTCATCATTACCTGGTATGAGAAAATACCATTTCCCTTCAGATTCTCTAACGCCACAGAAATACCCACTGTACGATTTTGACGAGTAAGCGTCATTTTGATATAGCTTTTTATAATTTGCTCCCCCAATTACTGTGTCTCCATTTAAGTAATAAGTTAGATTGTAATATGCGTCAGGAGAAGGGTGTGTCGATCCAGAGACACTATATTTTGTAAGTCTGTAATTCCAAACATCAGTTGATCCTAAATAGAAGGGCGGTATTGACTGCGCACGAACGTCATAAATTGTATTTTGAACCTTACACCCTTTGGAATCAACAAAAGATAAGACATATTTAGCTGATTTTTGAACTTTGCATTTTGTTACAAAAGAGTCGGGTGTTGCCAGTCCATCTTTAGGTGTCCATGAAAATGAATGATAGGGTTTTATCCCTCCATAAATATAATTTTCTGGGTTCAAAATTATTTCCTCACCAATAGTTGGATATACAATTGCTGGATTATATACCTTATATACTTGCGAAAATTGAACCATTATAGTATCCTTTGCTCTATTGTAATTTGCATCAATTACTGTTAAAACAAATGGATAATACCGCCCATTATTAAGAACTTCCTTCAAATATGGAGTAGGGCTAGTATTAGAAGATAAGCATTGACTTGAATAGTCAGGATAGTATGCCCAAGTTTCCACCCTTTCTACACTCCATACATAATAATAAGGTGGAGTTCCACCTTGAACTTTCATTGTTGTACCTAATTGTGCAGTTCCATTTAATATGCAATCTGCACATAATGTTGTATCATTCCCTGCAAAAACGCGTAATTGCGCTGATGAATTCAAAGAAATCAACAAAGTAGCTATTACCAATATTTTTTTCATATCCTTAAAAATTTGACTATTTCTTCACAATTTTTCTTACAAATACACCATCTGATGTAGATACACGAACGACATAGACGCCTTTCGGTTGATTTGCGAGCGACACGGTTGCGTCAATTGCAAAAGGCGCGAGCTGTTGGACGATTTTTCCTTGTGAATTAATAATTGATATATTCGAAATTTCACTTCCTGATATAATTCGATAATCATTAGGTGAAATTGGATTGGATTTTATTTGCAATTCACTATTTTGTTTTCTCTGTTCAATACCAGAGCCTAGCAATTTACAATAATCAATTGTTGGATTTTTGTAAATTTGCTGTCCATTACTGTGAAAACACAATAGTTCTGTATATTGATAGTTTGGATTTGGAGAATAGTGATTAAGGTCATATGTGCAACCAATTCCTTCAATCCATGTTTCACCCATTCCGTAATTATAAAGAGAATACCTCTTTCTAATTTGATTATTATAAACCACTGTATCGATATTTGACACAACAAGTCTAATATCTCCATAGTTATCGTATAACGTATCATTCTTTAATAGATTGAAATCATATGATAGCGTTTCCACTTGATTAGAATACTTAATAAACCATTTACCTTGAGATTCTCTTAAAGCACAAAAGTGGTAATATGGTCCATCATTAAATGACTTAGAAATAGATTTATAGGGTAGGCTGTCAATAATAGTATCTTTCTGAACTATATAAGATTGATTGTATTGATATTCATGAGACTCATGCATTGAGTAAGGATTCTTCATTTGCGTAAATTTGTAATTCCACACATCTCCATTATTTAAATAACTTGTGATTTTTGGTTTCTCTCTTAAGTGTATGGCTTTACTTATTGTTTTACAACCAATAACATCTTCCATAATTAGATTATATGTTATAGGTCTTTTAAAGATTACTTTTGGATTAATTGAATCTGGATTGATAACATCTGTTTGAGGATACCACTTCAATTTATAGGGTAAAATACCACCAGAAGCAGACACATCATTAATTTGGATTGTATCACCAATATTTGCATACAATGTTTTCCTTTGTGAAGTTAGTTGTGGGATTGAAACTCCTACCCAAATTGTATCTTTTGCCCTATTGTAATTTGCATCAATGACTGTTAAAACAAATGGGTAAAATCGCCCATTAGAGAAAAACTCCTTCAAATAGGGAGTTGGACTCGTATTAGAAGATAAGCATTGACTTGAATAGTCGGGATAGTAAATCCAACTTTCCACCCTTTCCATACTCCATACATAATAATATGGGGGAGTGCCACCTTGAACTTTCATTGTTGTACCTAATTGTGCAGTTCCATTTAATATGCAATCTGCACAAAATGTTGTGTCATTCCCTGCAAAAACACGCAGTTGCGCTGAAACAGCGATAGGAATCAGCAAAAAGATAGAAAAGAGGAGCTTTTTCATACATCTCAAATTTAATCATTGAAATTACTTATACAAATATAAGTAATTAATAGAATAAAAAATAGAGATAATGAATAAAATTTCAAAAAGAATTAGAAGATGATATTTTCGGGCAATATCGTAATGTTATCCTCCAAACCAACCATTGCATTGATAATGGTTACAGAAGTACAATTCCTAAGGTTAGTCGGCATTAAATCGCGCTCTGCAATTGTGCCTTCGTCGAGTAGTTTTTGCCTGCGTGAGCCTTTTAGCAGACAATTCTTTGGAGTATAAAGAACGCCATCTATTGAAACTACAACATTGGCATAACTAATATCTGAGAGTAATCCATTTTTCACTATTAGAATCTCGTCAGCGATTCCTTTCTGAGCAACCAATGCATTTAAATCTGATCGGTCGAGTCTTTTGACAGAGTAATCAATCTGATTGTCGTAAACCAATTTAAGCGAATTGATTTTGCGTGGAGTGTAGTGTTCAAATGTGATTTCGTGGATATGCACATCGTAAATAATGCGGCATTTCACCACTCCTTCTCTGAATTCGTCGGGAATGAGCAAGTTGTCGAACTCAAGATGAATAGCCTCTCCGAAAACTGCCAACGAGCTTTCTGCAGCACGACGTTGATGATAAACCGCATTCATGGGTTGCCCATCGATGATGCGAATGGTTTCAAGCAAAAGGGACATAGACTTTATCGATTAATTCCTGATATTCACTTTCGGTACTGCTGCGAGAGGTGATTCCACCACCGCTACGAAACTGTTTTTTGCCTTCACACTCCTCGATGTAGCGAATGATCACTGCGCTGTCGAGGTTCTTGCCATCAAATATACCGAAAATTCCGGTATAAAAGCCGCGATGATCCATTTCGGCACGGCGGATAATGTTGAGGGTCGAATCTTTGGGTGCTCCCGAGATTGAGCCTGCTGGCAGCATCGAAAAGACCATTTCACCCAATTTGTTTTGAAAACCGTCTAACAATTTCCCCACAATCTCGGAACTGACCTGCAGGAGGCTTTTCCCATTTGTCTCCACACGCTCCACATATCGAAATCGTTTCACTTCTACTCGCTCTGCCACACGGCTGAGGTCGTTTCGAATCAGATCGACAATGGTATAGTGTTCAGCCTTCTCCTTGGCATCTTCAAGAATCAATTTTTCAGCATTTGGAATCGAGGCATCAATGGTGCCTTTCATTGGGTAGGAGTAGATGGTATTGCCTACAATTTTTACAAAACTTTCGGGTGAAAAGCAGACAAATTTATTGGGAACAAGCAAGCGGTAAGGTGCTTTGCTGCGCATGAAAATCTCTTGCAAGGTTAAGTCGGTTTCGATCTTCGTCGGAAAAGTCAGATTCACTAGAAATGAGTCGCCACGCCGAATGGCTCGCTGCACCAAGTCGAATGATTTTTTGTACTGTTCAAAGGGAACGTGATGCTTCTCGAAGAAAAATGTGCGATTATCGGTCACCACATTTGGTACGTGTTGATAGAATGGCGTAGAGAAATATGCCTGATTCGATGGGTGCTGCAGCGGAAGAAATATCGATTCTTCTCCAGAAAAATCAATTACAAAAAGAAACGGTGTACCATCTCTTCCAGCCTCATTCATTTGTCGAATCATCTCTTCGCGACCCATAATTTGCTTATTTTGTAATTCAAAGGAACAAAATTAGCCTATAACAAACGAAAAACAGCCTATTCTCACTAAAAATTTGCAATTCGCTATTGTGCAACTCAAAAATAGACCTTATCTTTGCAACCTCAAACGAAAAATGGTACCATAGCTCAGTTGGTAGAGCAAAGGACTGAAAATCCTTGTGTCCCCGGTTCGATTCCTGGTGGTACCACTTACAAACAAACACAAACCGTTGTAATTTAATAGATTACAGCGGTTTTTTGTTTTTGTTGGTAAAACAATAGTAAAACAAACAAAAGAAAATATCATAAATACCTGATTATTAGATTATTACACTTGTAAAAGTAAAGAATTTTTTGTAACTTTACAAGAAAACTTTAATTTAAAAGGGTATGGAAACAAGCAAAATTGAAACATTAGGACAAGTAAATCAACTTGAACTACTTAAAAAACAAGTATTTAGTACACTTGACGTATCAGAAACTACTCGTCGTGATTATTTAGTACGGATTAAACATTTTGTTGATTACACAAAGGAATACGGACTAAACAACAACACTTTCTTGGAATACAAACGATTTTTGGGAAGTATAGACACATATAGTGTTTCCACAAAGAACAAATACCTAATTTCAGCAAAAGTATTCTTAGATGGACTTTATCGCTTACAAATTATACCAATTAAACTGACTGACAGTATAAGAGGTTTTAATCAAAGTAAACTTCATAAAAAGAATGGTATTTCAAGCAACGACATTGAGCAATTACAGACATTCTGCCAACGACTTGATAATACAAAATTAAATCAACGACTAAGAGCTTTAATAGCTCTTTTTTTGTTTCAAGGACTTAGGCAAATTGAAGTTTCAAGATTAAATGTTTCTGATTTAGATTTGAAAAATAAAACTGCATTTATAACTGGGAAAGGGAGGGATGATAAAGAACTGATTCATTTACATCCAACAACTGTCATAATTCTACAAGACTATTTGAAAATTTACAGATTAAGGGAAGGAGCATTATTCCGAAGTGAAAGTAATTTCTCCAATGGTTCAAGACTAACAACAAAATCAATAAGAGAAATAATCAAAACTGTTCTTAATACTCTTGATATTGATGGCAGCACGCATGGTTTTCGACATTACTTTATTACAAAGCTTATTCAATCATACAAAGGCGAATTATTGATGGTCTCCAAGTATAGCAGACATAGATCAATACAAATGCTGGAAGTGTATAATGATGAAATAATCAGCAAGGACGATTTACCAAGGTATTATAATGTTTTCAATGAAATAGCACTATGATTGGAACACAAAAAAACATTTATTGCTTAGAGGGAAACTGGAGCAAGCAACCGAGTAGCAAACTCAGTATTAAACCAATTTTAGATTTACTTCACACTACATCGAAAGTAAAATACATATACAATAAATGTCAAACTAAAAACGACTTCCTAATTTTCTTGGAAAGGTTCACACAGAAAAGATACAAAAACTACCCCATTTTATATATTGCATTTCATGGACGTATAAACACAATTTTCATAGGGAATGAGGAAATTACACTACAAGAGATTTCAAACGTGTTAGAGGGGAAATTAGAGGGCAAAATAGTACATTTTGGCAGTTGTAGTACATTAAAAACCACTAATAAGAAAATATCCGATTTTATTCACAGAACAAAATGCAACTTTATTTCAGGGTATAAAAAGGATGTAGATTTTATATGTAGTACCGCTTTTGAACTTTTGTTCTTTAATGTGCTACAAAATTACCGTGATTTAAAAGCTGTAAAAAGAACTCTCAAAACTTATCATCAAAAAACAATTGAAGGATTAGGGTTTGTTGTTGAATAATTGAATTAATTCGAATTTATCTATCAAACATTATGAGGATGAAAAATTATCAGATTGCCAGGTTCCTTCAGTTTCTGAATTATTTCTTTTTCAATCAATTTATCTGTATCATCTATTTCCACAACAAAAGACAAATTGCTAATGCTTTCATTTGCTTCAAAACCACATGATTCTATTGGTTTGCCATTGCTCCAAAAAGTAATTTTATTTGAAGGAGTATAAATAAAATCAAAATTTCCACCAACTATTGTAACATAAATATTGCTAAACAATGTTCTTCCAACCTTACAATCAAATGTGATACAATTGCAAGGAATATCAACACCTCTTGGTGTAAATGTTTCTCCTAGAAATAAATCATTTTTTATCTCAAGAAATACTTTCTTAAGATAATCGGTTGTAATAACTCTTTGATCGTATGCTCCCTTGTTATCTGTAAGATTAATTATCCTACCATTAGAATTCCCTATTTTTTTAATGTCTTGAAGAGTCGGTCGAGGAACAACTAAAGCTTTGAAAATATGATTAATATCTACTTCAGAATACCATTTTGGAAAATCAGAATCGTTTGTTAGAATTATAACATTTTCATTTACTTTACCATCGAGTGGGATAATTGAAGAAACCAGAACCAGACTATCTTCTTTAGAAATTTTTGTACTCAAACAGATCTCAGAAGTTGGATTATATAGCTTATCGTGGAACTTACAATTAAATGAAATTCCAAAATCAGTTGTTATTGACTCTTTTTCACCATCAATCTTTTTTTTAATTTCTGGCAATAATTCATGAAAATCAATTTCAGGTAATGAATATTGATTGTGATACTTCAACAAAGAACTTACATTAATTCTTTTTCCTGAAGATTGAAAAGAAGATAATGATTCTCTTATATAATGTTCCCTTTTTCGAATTCCCAAAAATTCCAGTAACACATATTCTGATGAAATCAGATTAACTAAAGATATTGATCTCAATTCATTTAAAAAGTCATTTAGCAATGGGTAAGTGTTATCTACTAAATATGATAAGATATTTGTATCAACAAAGAAGTTTATCTCATATTCTTCTAAGGGCGGTCTACTCCAAGTTTCCATTGTTCTATTCCTGTTCTATTGATACAAAATTATTTTCAACAAAAGCTTTATCAATTTTATCACTTTCTGATTTGAAAATTAATTTGGATTTCTCTATTAATGCAAATGCCACTTTCAAGAACCTTCTTGTATTCCCTTCTACTTTAGTCTTTAGATGTTCAATAGATTCTTCCGTGAAAGGTCCTAGTGAATTATTTCCGCCTGCCATTTTGATGTAATTTTCTATAATCTGTATAGATTGCTCTTTATTTAAAGTTTGTAATGGAATTATTCGAGATGATATTCTATCTGCTAATGGAGGTGAAACACTTTTTAATTTCCTCAAAGCCAGTGGAGTCATTGAAAACATGAGACACCATTCTCTTTGCTCATCTAATAATGTTCTCAAATTATATACATAATTATCGATCTGAATTTTGGAAAGCCTACCTTCTGTAATATCTTCAAATTCATCAACTAAAATAAAGAAATCAGTAAAACCCTGACGTTTTATCAACTTTACAATATATTTTATAATATTAGCCTCTTTGCCGCTTAATTGTTTTAGGGATCCTGTTGTTAATGCTTCCCATGTCTTATTTATCCCAAAATCACTAGAGATAAACTCATAGAAGTAATATGAGACTATTGAATCTTTTGTGTCAGCATCCAATATTCCCATTATTATAGACTTAAATTCTACATCAAATTTTTTCTTTTGATTTGCGTTTGGTATATATCTCACAAATGAATCAAGAAATTTCTTGTAGCTTACTGTGTTTTCATCCGAAAACGGGTCTGAGAAATTATCTGAAAACAAAAAACCATTCTGATTACTATAGGGTTTAAGTCTTTCTTTTAACTGCGCATTAATACGAATTTTAAAGATGATATTACTCCAAAGGTATTTCCTGAGATTCTCTTCCCCAATTCTAGAAATAATACTCCCAATAAGTTCCAATAAACTAACTCCAGGATTATCAATGTAAATAACATATGGATTTTCTTTTCTGTTTGGGCTTGTAGCAATAACATTCAACAAATATCTCGAATACATCAAAAATTGTGTTTTTCCTGAGCCATAATCTCCAACTACAGTAGCGCTAATAAATTTATCGCTTGGATTCATCTCATTCGCCGTAAGTGCATTTGCTATAAACCCATTTAATTCTTGTTCAGCTTTTAAGTCTATTGGGACTAAATAAGAATTGTATGAATCACCGCTATTAATATTTGAAGTTCCAGATCTAGGAAAGGGATTAAATTTAATTCCTAGATTTTTATAATTATCAGATTCCTCATTATATGAAGCTTCTCCAAAAATTTGTTGAAGTAAAATATTATCACTTTCATTACTCATACTCTTAAAATTAAATGTGAAACATAGCTACCCATATATATTGGGTATAATATTTTGTCTGTTTTTAAAATATCACCTCTCTTAATAAACACCTCTGATGTCCTTGCCAAACTAATTAAATCCTGATTTGATTTGTATTCTTCTATAATAAATTTTTGAGCACACTCAACGGAAACTCTAAAGTCAACACAAATTTTATAAACCAATTCCGATATATCTATATATAGTTTATTTTTGAAGTTTATTTTGATGTAATCACTAAGTCTTACATTTATTGAGTCTCCTGACAATATATAACTACATACGAATGATTTTTCATTGGATAGCTTATAAAATAATGAATTCATGTTAAACTTTTCAAGATATCCTAACTGTATTCCCCAAGATACAAAAACATCCCAAAATCGTGTCACTCCTCCATTTTTATCCATGGCCTCATTAAATTCGGGGATTCGATAGATTCTTGGTGCATTAGTTAATGTGAGAAAAAATGAATCTACATATCTACCTGCTGAACAAAAGCTAAATATTGGCTTTGACTCTTTTATAATTCTGTGTATTGAAATCTCATTTATATTTATTTCATTTTTAGCAAATATTTCAGGACAAAGATACAAAATTAACAATTCTTTAAATCTAAAATATGTAATATATATATGTTTAAATATTTCAATATCATTTGCGGTTAATTCTTCCCCAATCTGAGAAGTAAAAGAATTTTCTGATTTAATTACACTGCAATTATTGTCTATTAGATCAAAATTCTTTAATGCGTTTATTACTTCCAAAACTCTGCGAATATTCCATTCCTGTTTTGCATAATTAATTTTACCAATAATATAACTTTCTGCAAACTGTTTAATATTGATAAATTTATTTTCCTTTAATGCCAAAAATACATCTCTAATTTCTTTTAAAGAGTACACATAAGAGTATCCCCAACCTTTGCGAAATAGATTAAAAGCATCTGTATTAGACATGAAAGATATGCTGGTTATCTCTGATTTGGCTATGTCAAGATACTTAGTTCTCATTGAAGTACTAATAAATTTTCAGCCAATTCTAAACTATGTCTATTTTTGAGAGATTTCCACTTAGTCCCCCTTGTCCGAATTTTAAATATTTGATAACTGTCAAACCCAACACTTTTGGAAATCTGACCTAGTATATCAGTTGTCGGTACAAATACCCCATAAGGGGCTGAATCGCCCAATATTAAATACGCTTTACTGTTCGGGGATAAGACTCTTCTCATTTCTTTAAGAACAAAATACATATCTACGAAATAATGCATCATTAAAATGTCAAAGCTTTTTTTCCCTTTTCGGGTTTTAGATATGTCATGAATTTGGATAAATGTTTGACATAATTTTTCAAATACGTCCTTATTCTCTTTTGCAAATTCAGATTTTTTCAACTGGTCTAAATTAAAATCAGTCTCTTTGTAATGCGTTGTTGCTCCAGTTACAAGATTCTTTCTGACCTTTGTTGTAATATCATTCCAATTATTGGTTATTTCAAAAAAATGAGTATGGACTTTTGAAACTTCACCATAATCTAAATTATTTAAGTAAGGAGGTGATGTAATGCAGATATTGCAAGATGATTCCAATATCTGTTCGTTTATTAACCTTGAGTCATGTAAATATACTTCTGTTGTTATAGGGGCTTTTTTTAAGGGCTTAATATCTTTAAGCATTTGCAACACTATAGTTTGAAACTTTTCCCATGGATGCCCATCATTTGATAATGTTTTTGTTCTAGAAATATAAGGAACAGCTATGGGATGAATGCTAGATTTGTGCATTGTCTGGCTCAACGCCAATTTGAAAAATATTTTATAATTCTCTGATTCTACTACATTTAGACCATCTCGAATAAGATATAAAATTTTTAATGTGTCAGGAGTATAAAGAGATTGTAATAATGTATGTGTATTTCCTTCAATATCATAGGAGCTTAAATTTGAATTTACAAATTCATGGAGGATGTTTAGATTTTCTAAACATTTAATTTCATCAATATCCCAATTTAATTTTGCTTTAATTACATCTAACATAAGTTCTTGACCCTCATTACCAATTGCGTTTATCCCTTTTTTTTGGCATGAGACTAATGTTGTTCCGCAACCCGCAAACGGTTCAAAAACTATTGGTTGTGCTGTTTTTAATTCTTCGTCTAATATGGATTCAACAAATTTATATGAAAATCCAGCAGTAAATTTATACCAATTGTGAATTGGACTGTGAAAGTTATCTTTTGCTGAGCCTATTTCTGAATGTAGAAAATCCATTTAATTATTTGTTTTACTGGCAAAGATAATAAAAAATATCAACTTCATTTTTTTTAAATCGAGGCGAATTTACAACAAGTATAATGCTTTTATTACTCATATTTTAGTTTTTTGATTATAAAAAAAGACTTCCCACAAAAAAGCAAGAAGTCTTGAATTTAGAATACCAACTGAAATCATTTAAATCTATAAAACGTGAATCCAATATAACTACCGTCATATACATGGCAAATAACACTTCCCATTTTATATATTCTCACTTCTCCATTTAGAAGTTTTGAGGATAAATCCCCCTCCAATTCTAAATTAGAACTTTCTTTTCTACTTAGAAGTTTGAATCCTGCATTTTTAATTTGACTTTCATATTCTAAAGCTTCATCTCCAAACAATCTAAATGTCAATTTATAACACACATTAGAATTGCCTCCAAATTTAAAGCCAACTTGTGTTTTATTAAAATCATAATAATCCCATCCTCCTCGATGCCCTAACAATTCTACGTGATACTCAGACTCCAAATTTTGTTTAGTTGCATTTGGCATCCCCACAACTTTCGCAATTAATTGTGGACTAAAAAACGTAATCTTATATTGCTCGGTTGAATCCGATTTGTTTTTTTCTTTATCGTATTGTAATTCTTCTTTTTTCTTTATATCAACACTAAGAGAGTCATTTACGGATTTATCAATTATTTTTTTTCTTTCAATATACTGATTGAAACTTCCTTTTACATTTTCAAGTTGATTAATATAATACAATAGTCGTTCATTATATTTTATATCATTTTTTCGGTTACTGGACGTTTTACTTTTGTAAACAAAATTCATTATTGGAAGTTCTTTATCAATTTCGTTTAATGGGTAACCATCCATTGATGGATTATATGTACTATTTAACCTAATAAGATTGTTAGTTTTGGAAATAATCCGAATTGCGCGCAGCGTATCATATTCAATATGAGGTTTGCTCGTAATATTCTTTAAAATAGATTCACCTAAATTTGATAAATCCTGACTATAAACTGAAAAACTAAATCCTAAAAAAATTAATACAAATAATTTGGTTTTCATAATGCCCTACTTTTTACGTTTGATAATTGTAATTACAGAACGTAAAATCTTGGAATAGATAAAATAAAAGAATGGCGGTAAAATTAATTGCGTGGATATATCCCGATTCGCCTTAAAGGTACCGCCAAGCACCCTGACACAAACAAGAACAACCCACGCAAAACGTAGGCGTTTCTTATTATCCATTGTGTCAGTCTAAAAAAATTGGCGGTTTCTTAAGGCACAAATAACAATAACGCTATTTAATTATAATATGTAATTCAAAAGATTTTACTTCATTCCTGGTTTTTTTATAGTTTATTTCACAAAGATAGAAATTCTTATAAATATTATAGACCTCTATCTTAGAAATCACAAACCTTACCTATGTAGACTACCCATATCATTCCCCTACAGCATTTCCATTTAAGGGGCGGGGTCACTTATTTTAAATCACACACACGTAATCTTGCACACACGCACACGCAGAAATTCTAATTGCGTAGCTACGCGTAGAAATAAAATTGCACACGCAGATAAAATGATATGCTTTACCTATATATAATATTATACTATAATAGTACCAAGATTACTTCCGCGATTATTTTAATTTTTAGCTGCGCGTAGTTAGTTACGTGCGTAACCTATTTAACTGTAATAACTGAGCGTTTCTGCGCGTATTATTGCGTATTTCGTTTGTGTGCGTTCCTGCGTGCTACCGAAACTCTGTGCGTGCATTGCATTGCTACGCGTACCACGCTTACCCACGTTGTTAGTTACACGTACTTGTCTGTGTATGTACTTATACTATTAGTATTACCTTTATAGTTATATTATACAATTATATCCATTATAGTTCCGCGCCTGATTTTAATTTTATCTACGGCTGTTTCTACACTTACACAGATAGTTTACACGCACAACCGCCTTTTTACCCCATTTTCTACTACTTACCCCTAGTATCTACTTACTTCTACTACTATCTTTTCCCTTTATTAATCGTATCTACACGTACATTTCTAATCATTGGGGAATTTCGGTGCATTTTTGTGAAAAATTCCTACTGTAAAAAATAGAAAAACCCACTTACCCCTATATAAGTGAGCTTTTCAATATAAATTTTCATTTTCTCATTAAATAAGAAAACAACTATCTTACAATATATTTTTCTAATAAATTCTTTATTCTAACTTTCTGGTATGAAACGCAAGAACTATTTTTTAAAAACAGTTCTATGTCTTCTGCTTTGTAAAGGATATTTTTCTTGCTCGCTTTATAGAAAATTATTTTCCCCTCAGTTCTGTAATTTTGCAAGGTACGTTTACTAACTCGTAAAATCATTGCAACTTCATCAGAATTATAATACAATCTGTCTATATTCATATCTTACATCTTTATTAGGTCAATTGCATATTTCCTTCTACTATCTACCATATTAGCATATACTTGTGTTACTTTCACGTCGTGATGTCCTAACAATTCCTGCACATCATAAATGCCAGCCCCCTTTGTAAGAAGTAATGTAGCAAATGAATGCCTACCTACATGGGTCGTAATATTTTTTTTAATACCGGCTTTTTGGGCAACTCTTTTTAATTGTTTATTTATTATTGCAGTTGCAGAACTAATGGCGTTTAAACAATCTTGTTTTGAGGATTTTTCCACATCAATTCTTAGAATATTAAAGATATAATCGTTTTGATTCAGTTGAATTCTATTTGTCTGTAGAATTTCCATTCTTTTCTCGATAATATTTTTTATCGTTTCCGATACTGGAATAACAATGGGTTTTCCATTCTTTCTACACAGAAAGTCAAAATTATTGCCATTATAATTTTTCCATTTCAGAGTTAAAATATCAGAAATCCTTATACCCGAAAAGCATTCAACAAGAAAAACTTCTCTTGCATCAAACAATGGACTTAAACGATTAAATTTTAAATCAAGAATTTTCTTGATCTCATTTTCTTCTAAAAACTCTCTTACAGAATCCTCCTTTTTAAACTTGTATTTTTTAAATGGATTTATTGATTCATCAAAATTGTACTTACCGTAAATATCTCCTACAATTTTTGATAAAACTTTCATATTTACTGTAATTGTATTTCTATTATTTTTCAGATTAGTGGATAAATAGGTCTCATACTTTTGTAGAAATTCTGGTGTAATTGTATTAATTTGCAAACATTCTGTTTGCGTGTAATTTTTCAGCTTAAAAATAACTGACTTGCATTTTCTATAAGTTGAAAAATTCCCATTAATATGAATATCTTCCAAATATGATTGAGAATACTCAAACACATTAAGTGAAAAATTCCCTTTTACTTTATTCCGAATTTCTCTTACTCCAATTGAATTTTGAGATGCGTTCAATAACAAAACCTCTGCTTGGATTTTTGCTTTTGTTTCTGCAATTTTCGCATTTAAAATTTCTGCGTTGGGATATGATTTCTTCACGCATTGATTTTTTTCATCAAAAAATTCAGGTTTTACACTCACGATAGTTTTGTAGGTCGATTGTCTGTCTTTTGTAATTCTAAGACAAACTGGGGCTTCATTTGTAATCTTAGATGTTTTTTCTTTTCTAATGATTACTTTAAACTTTGGCATCATTGGCTTTAATTTTTAAATTACACATTTATTGAATTAAATCCAGTAAAACAATGGTAAAACATTTCGTACTGGGATGGCAACAAATAATAATAAATAAAATGAAAGTTCCAAATTTGTTTTTATTGGTTTACAACGTATTACAGAATAATAGAGGAAAATAGAGGAAACCTATTTTACAACTGGTGGTACCACGTTTTAAGAGGAAAAGCTAAAAGCTTTTCCTCTTTTTTTTCAACAGCTTTTTCTTGGACAAACAGCTGATTGAAGGATATAAAAAAAGAGAGTGCCTTTTGAGCACTCTCTTTTTTATGTTTTTGCTATGAAGTTCTACTCTAAGACTTCGTTATCGTGCATATTCTTGAGAAATTGCACAAAGTCATTTTTCTGATCCGAATCCATCCATTCGAGACTCTTGCGGGGGTGTTCGTTCATTGCGCCGCTCACCATGTAGGGGATGTGATAGCCCCAATCGATGTGCTGTTGCATGGGGTGAACGTGATCTTGAATCACTTGCAGCAAAGGCAATAGACGGTATTTTGGGTTTTTGAGGAATGCAATCAGAATCTCAACAGGGCAGTTTCCTGCACCACGACCGAGTCCCATCAAGGTAGCGTCCAACATCGTGCAGCCCTCTTTGAGTGCGGTGATGGTGTTCGACATCGCCAACTGCATATTGTTGTGTGCGTGTATGCCAATCTCTTTGCTCGGCAGTGCTTTTACATATTTGCGAACGAGGTGCTCCACCGAATCTACATACATGCTGCCGAAGCTATCCACGGCGTAGAATACCGGCACGCGCGATTTTGCAATGTCTTGCAACGCTTCGTCGAGTTCTATTTCGCCTACTTTCGAAACCGCCATCATATTGATACACACTTCGTAACCTTTGTCCATACAGTGATGAGCCAATTCAATCGCTTTGTCTACTTGGTGTACATAACATGCCACACGAATCATATCCAACGCACTGTCGGCTGCATACGGGATGTCGTCGAGCTCGATGCGACCAATGTCTGCCATTGCCGAAAGCTTGAGGTTGGTTTCGTTTTTGCCTACAATGCGCTCTAGATCTTTTTGGTGGCAGAATTTCCATGGGCCCACTACATTACGGTCGAAAGCCTTTTCGCTGCTCAGGTAGCCAATCTCCATGTAGTCGATTCCTGCCTCTACGCACGCATTGTACACGCCACGCACGAAGTCGTCGCTAAATTGCCACTTGTTCATCAATCCACCGTCGCGCACGGTGCAATCCATCACTTTGATATTCTTGTAATACATTTTAAAAAGTTATAAGGTTATTAGTCTATAAGTCGTAAGTCAAAAGTGGTAAGTCGTATGTCGAAAGACGTTCTCTCGATTACTCAATTAATCAGTTACTCAATTCCTTGTTTACTTCCCCCCAGCCTGAAGAATCTCCAGCTCTTTGCTGATGTTGTGGTCAATCAAGAAATTGTAGATTTGTTGGAAAGTCTCTTTGTCGAGTCCTACCTCTTCTGCCCACTCGCCGCGCACCTTTATCACTTGGTTTTTGCGGTCAAGAGCGACCACGCTTTCGGCATCGGTTTTGAATTTTACGATTTCGCTTACATATTTGAAGCGCAAAGAGAAAAGTTGGATGATTTCTTTGTCAATTTGGTCGATGTGCGCACGAATTTCTTCTTTGCTGGCGCATTCGGTAGGTTTTTTTTCTAGTTCCACGGTAATAGACACTTTAGACGTTGCATTCGACCGCAAAACTAATGGATTATAATTACATTATCAAAAAAATGCAACTACTTTTGTTTGAAATCTTTATCTTTTTGAGGATAGATGTTATGAATTGTAATTTAGGATTGTTTTTATAATACTACTTTCACGCTATTGTTTTTTGTTTTTACTAGATAATGAATGCCTTTTTGCGCAGGGAGCAACATCCTATTTGAACCTGCTTTAGCAAAAAATGCAATTTGTCCGTTGGTTGTATAAAGAGTTATCGGTTCACCCTCTTTCAAGCCTTCAACTACAATATTTTGGTGATTAGTATAAACCCGTATTCCGTCATTCTTAGCCGATGCTATGCCTAAGAAATTACTTTCGGAAGCCAAGGTGAAGTTTTTCCAATACAGTTTGCTCTGATAAGTTGCCAATGACCCGATCGGAACCAACAATTGGCACGAAGATTGATTGACGTAAAGAAAAGTATATGCGTCAATAGTTGGTGGAGTAGGGTTTTGAATACCAAACTTCTGAAGGTTGTAACACCCATAAAATGCTCCGCTGCCTATGGTTGATAGATTTTTTGGTAAATAGATTTCTGTCAATCCCGAGCAATAATAAAAAGCTGAAGCACCGATTGATTTTAGTGAGCTGGGTAATTCGATTGTTGTGAGCCCTATACACTCATCGAAAGCAGAGTAATCTATAGCAACGACAGTGTTTGGTATAGTGTAACTGCCCGTTTTACCAGCTGGACAAATAAACAAAGAATCTTTAACCTGATTCAACAATGCACCATCAACAGAAGAATAATATTTGTTTGCAGCATCCACATTGAAAGCCGTTAGATTGCTACACCCATAAAACGCATAATCGCCAATCGTATTGAGCGAAGCAGGTAGGGAGATGCTGCCAGTCAATGCTGTACAGTAATAGAAAGAATAAGTACCGATGTGTTTTACACTGCTTGGCACTACGTAGCTTCCACTTTTTGCAGCAGGACAAATCCAGAGTGAATCTTGCGCTTTGTCGAACAACACACCGTCGAGCGATGAGTATTTCGTGTTTGCAGCAGCTACATCGTACGATGCCACTTGATTGCACCCATAAAACGCATAAGACCCGATGCTTTTCACCGAAGCGGGAATAGTCAGACTGCCAGTTATATTAGTACAGTTGTAAAATGCCGAAGTTCCAACGGCTGTCACTGTGTTGGGGATAGAGTAACTACCCGTTTTACCAGCTGGACAGACCAACAACGAATCTTGTTTCTTCGTAAAAAGTACACCAGCATTAGACATATACACCGTATTTGCAGGATCAACATCGAACGACGAAATCTGATTGGTGCCATAGAATGCATAACTGCCAATGTAGCTCACCGATTTTGGGATGGACAAACCACCAGTCAAATTTGCACATTTGTAGAAAGCATAGCTACCGATGCATTTCACCGTCGATGGCATTGTGTAAATGCCTGATTTGTAGGATGGACAAATGAGTAATGTATCTTGCTTTTTGTTGAATAAAGCATCGTTCAACGTGGAGTAGTAGCTGTTAGTGGGATCAATTTGGTACGACGAAATGCTATCGCAGCCCATAAATGGAGAATAACCGATATAACTCACCGATTTGGGAAGTGTCACCGTTCCCTTTATGCCGCTGCAACCGTAGAAAGCACCATCGCCAATGTAAGTTATTTCATTTGGTAAGGTCAGCGCACCTTTAAAACCATAACAGTAGTAAAAAGCATAACTTCCGATGGCTTTCACGGAAGTAGGTATAGTCAAAGTACCCGTTAAACCGCCACAACCGTCGAAGGCCGAATTGGCAATGCAAACTACCGTCGATGGGATGGTGTATGCACCTGTTTTGGCACTTGGACAGATGAAAAGCGTGTCTTGTTTTTTGTTAAACAACACGCCATTGTTCGATGAATAACGTGTGTTTGCGGTTTCAACACTGTAAGCCGAAAGCTGACTACAACCGTATAGCGCATAATCTCCGATGGCTTTCACCGAAGCGGGAATAGTGAATGTGCCTGCCAATGCGTAACAATAATAAAAGGCCGATCCACCAATTGAAGTGATAGTTGTCGGTAGTTTTATGCTTGTGAGTGTGCCTTTGTAGATGTAAGAGATGGCATTGTAGAATGCGCAAAGTGGAATTTCGTCTGCAGAATAAGTGATTGAGACTCCAGCATAAGTTCCATCAATACCGGTGTAAGCTTTTATACGAGCCGTGCTGATATCGAGTGCTGCAAGATGAGTGACATTGTCTCGCATAAAAACAAAATCGCGTGCATCAATATTTCCCGAAATAGTAAGGGTCGAAATGGTGGACGCGTCAGTTGTATTTATGAGTGAACTCAATGAACCCGGTGTTGCAACGTTGACTGATTTTGTTGTAACTTGTCCAAAAATAGATTGAATAGTGATTGTTAGAAATATGAGAAACGCAATACTATATTTATTCATGGTGTTTTTCAGAATTAGGTGAAGTATTTTTATTACCGAGAAAGTCGGCGTTTACCCTCATTCTATATAATTTGAATACGAGTAGACGTGAATAAATTGACTATAAATTTAGATATTCCTACGCAAGTTCAATATTTTTTTCAATGAAAATCTGTTTTTTTTCAGTAGAAAACTAGATTGGCTAGAAACTAAAGAATTTTGTCCCCTTTTTTTATGGTACATATTCAATCTTACATTACTTTTGTCACTCTTTCTGCTGACTAATATACATTGATAATGTATCAATGTTGAAAAACACTATTTATATTGAATATAAATCATTGCTTGATTAAAGAATTATTTCTTTAATTTATCAAAAACTATGCTGTAAAACACTATTTTTGTGCTCTGTTTCGAAAGAAATCGCTCTAATGAACATTAAACATCAATTATAAATCTAAATTTAATTTTATGTGGATTCTTAAATCATCAATCGGGAGAAAGCTGATAATGAGTGTATCAGGCCTTTTCCTTATTTTGTTTTTGTTGTTTCACATGTCCATGAACATCGTGGCTGTCTTCTCGACAGAGGCGTACGATATGGTCTGTGAATTTTTGGGTGTAAACTGGTATGCATTGGTGGGAACGCTGGTGTTGGCTGCTGGTTTCTTTGTGCACATCATTTATGCAACGATTTTGACACTTCAAAATCAAAAAGCCCGTGGAAATCAGGCTTATGCATACACCGATGCACCTAAAGAAGTGAAATGGGCATCGAAAAACATGTTCGTTTTGGGTCTTATCGTAGTTGGGTTCTTAGCACTTCACTTGTATCACTTTTGGTACAAAATGATGTTTGCAGAATTGGCTGGCGGTGCTACTGCTTCTGGAGCTGAGTTAATCAAAGAGTTGTTTGCAAGTCCTGTTTATAGTGGTTTGTACCTCATTTGGTTTGCTGCTATTTGGTTCCACTTGACTCACGGCTTTTGGAGTGCATTCCAAACCATCGGTTTTAGCAACAAGATTTGGTTGTCGCGTTTGAAAGTAATTGCAAACGTATTTTCAACCATCATTTTCTTGGGATTTGCGTTGGTGACTGTCTATTTCTACGTAATGGGTCACTGTAGTTGTGCTAACTGATTTATTCATTCAATCGTAAATTATTTCTTATGACAAAGATAGATTCTAAAATTCCACAAGGGCCATTGGCTGAGAAGTGGAGTTATTACAAATCACACCAGAAATTAGTGAATCCCTCAAACAAACGACGACTTGACGTAATCGTGGTCGGAACAGGTTTGGCAGGAGGTTCGGCTGCAGCTTCTCTTGGAGAGCTCGGCTTCAATGTATTGAACTTCTGTATTCAGGATTCTCCACGTCGTGCACACTCGATTGCTGCACAAGGGGGTATCAATGCATCGAAAAACTACCAAAACGATGGCGATAGCGTTTATCGCTTGTTCTACGACACCATCAAAGGGGGTGACTACCGTGCTCGCGAGGCAAACGTACACCGTTTGGCTGAAGTGTCGGGTAGTATCATCGACCAGTGTGTGGCGCAAGGGGTGCCTTTCGCTCGCGAATACGGCGGTTTGCTCGACAACCGTTCGTTCGGTGGAGCGCAAGTTTCGCGTACTTTCTATGCTAAAGGTCAAACAGGACAGCAGTTGTTGCTCGGCGCCTACTCAGCTTTGAGCCGCCAAGTGGGACAAGGTTCTGTGAAATTATACACTCGATACGAAATGCTCGATGTCGTTGTTGTTGACGGACGTGCTCGTGGTATCATTGCTCGCAATCTTGTAACTGGTCAAATCGAACGTTTCGCTGCTCACGCTGTAGTAATCGCTACCGGTGGTTACGGAAACGCATTCTTCCTTTCTACGAATGCAATGGGGTCGAACGGTTCTGCTGCAATTCAGGCTTACAAAAAAGGTGCTTACTTTGCAAATCCTTGCTACGCGCAAATTCACCCAACTTGTATTCCCGTTCACGGCGAAAACCAATCGAAACTGACGTTGATGTCGGAGTCGTTGCGTAACGACGGTCGTATTTGGGTGCCAAAGAAAAAAGAGGATGCTGAAGCAATCCGCGCAGGCAAAAAGAAACCAACCGATTTGAAAGAAGACGAACGCGACTACTATTTGGAGCGTCGTTACCCAGCTTTCGGTAACCTCGTGCCACGTGATGTGGCTTCGCGTGCTGCGAAAGAGCGTTGCGATGCTGGATTTGGTGTTGGCGCAACTGGTTTGGCTGTTTACCTCGATTTTTCAGCTGCTATAGAGCGTTTAGGTCAAAAAACGGTAGAGGCTCGCTACGGTAACCTTTTCCAAATGTATGAGAAAATCGTTGACGAAAATCCTTATGCAACTCCTATGATGATTTACCCTGCAATCCACTACACAATGGGTGGCGTTTGGGTGGATTACGAACTCCAGACTTCAATCCCTGGATTGTTCGCTATCGGTGAAGCTAACTTCTCTGACCACGGTGCAAACCGCCTTGGTGCATCTGCTTTGATGCAAGGTTTGGCTGACGGATATTTCGTATTGCCATATACTATTCAAAACTACTTGGCAGATCAAATCACTGTCCCACGTTTCAGCACTTCATTGCCAGAATTCGAAACAGCAGAGAAAGAGATCAAAGATCGTATTGCTAAATTGATGAGCATCAAAGGAACTCGCTCGGTAGATTCATTGCACAAACAATTGGGTCTTGTGATGTGGGATTTCGTAGGAATGGGTCGCAACAAAGCGGGTCTCGAAACTGCGATTGCCAAAATCAAAGAGGTGAAGAAAGAGTTTTGGTCAAATGTTCGTATTCCGGGTTCGGGAGACGATTTGAACATCGAACTCGAGAAAGCACTTCGTGTAGCAGACTTTATCGAAATCGGTTACTTGATGGCTGTAGATGCACTTCACCGCGAAGAGTCGTGTGGTGGTCACTTCCGCGAAGAGTACCAAACTGAAGAGGGCGAAGCACTCCGTCAGGATGATAGATTCTCGTACGTAGGATGCTGGAAATTCAATGGCGAAGACAAAGAGCCTGAGTTATTGAAAGAGGAATTGGTGTACGAAGCGATTAAGGTTCAACAACGTAACTATAAGGCATAGTAGTTGAGCATTGGCGAAAATGGTGCAATTTAAGTAAACGAGTTGACGAGTAAACAAGTAAACCTGATTTCGGATTTGAGTACAAAAAATAAGAATTATGCAAACACATAAGAATCTGACTGTTTGGAAACGATCCATTGAACTGGGAGTACTTACTTACAAAATAACGAGAGGATTTCCTAAAGAAGAACTATTTGGAATCACCTCACAAATGCGCAGAGCAGTTCTTTCAATTCCCTTTAATATTGCAGAAGGGCATGGTAGAAACTCTGACAAAGATTTGGTTCGTTTTTTGTATATCTCGTTAGGCTCGGCTTCAGAATTTGAAACTCAAATAATCGTAGCTCACAAACTCGAATTCTTAACTAATGAAGAATTCAATATGTTTAACAGCGAAATTAATGAGATAATTAAAATGCTGGTTGCGTTAATTCGCTCAAAAAAAGTAGATTAGATTGTATCAGATTACCTAGTTTAACTATTAATAATATTAATCCAGAGAAAGCCAGTTGTTCGCGTCCCGTTTACTCGTTAACTAGTTTACTCGTCAACTAAAAAATTATGGAAAAAATAATTAATATAACGCTGAAAGTTTGGCGTCAGAGAGGTCCGAAAGAAAAAGGAAAATTCGAGACCTACCCATTGAGCGGTGTTTCTACCGACAGTTCGTTCCTCGAAATGTTGGACATGCTCAACGAAGAGTTGGTAAATAAAGGTCAAGAGCCGGTTGTATTCGACCACGACTGCCGCGAGGGTATCTGCGGTATGTGTTCGCTCTACATCAACGGTCACCCACACGGACCCGACGAAGATGTAACGACTTGTCAGTTGCACATGCGTAAGTTCAAAGATGGCGAAACTATCACTATCGAGCCTTGGCGTTCGGCAGGTTTCCCTGTCATTCGCGACTTGATGGTCGATCGTACAGCTTTCGACAAAATCATGCAAGCAGGTGGTTACGTGTCAGTGAATACTGGTGGTGTGCCCGATGCGAATGCAATTCCTATTTCGAAAGTAGATGCTGACGAAGCAATGGATTCGGCCTCTTGTATCGGTTGTGGAGCTTGTGTAGCAGCTTGTAAAAATGCTTCGGCTATGTTGTTCGTTTCAGCGAAAGTAAGCCAATTTGCATTGTTGCCACAAGGTCGTGTAGAAGGTGCTCGTCGTGCAAAAGCGATGGTAGCAGCAATGGACGATCTAGGTTTCGGTAACTGTACCAACACCGGTGCTTGCGAAGCAGAGTGTCCTAAAAACATCTCTATCAGCAACATCGCTCGCCTCAACCGCGAATACCTTTGCGCTAAATTAGCTGACTAAGAATTCAATCGCAATTAAATATAAAAACCGCTCTGCACGTTGTGTGGAGCGGTTTTTTGTTGCTAAAGTGTCGCAAATCTTATACCGAAATTCCGGTAAATTTATTGAGCAGGTAACCAATCAGAAAGCTGATGGCTGCCACGCTGGTACTCAGAGCTGCCATCTCGAAGAAACGGTGCTTGAAACTTTCGTCTTTTGCTACAGAATAGTAGTAGTTGAAGACCGCGATAATGACCAAAGCTGTGGCAATCGTGATGCCGAGGGAAAGGAAAATATTGGATAAAAGCAGAAACGGTAGAATCAACAAGATGACCGTAATCAAATATGCCGTCCCGGTATAAACCGAGGCTTTGATAGCGCTCTTGTCGCCACCTTCCGATTTGGTGGAGAGGTATTCCGACGATGCCATCGACAGTGCGGCTGCGATGCCTGTGATGCTACCCGTGAGCGCAATCAGGTGCGGATTGTTCAGTGCCAACGTAAAGCCCGCCAATGCTCCGGTAAGTTCCACAAGTGCGTCATTCAAACCCAACACCACCGAACCCATGTAGTTGAGGCGCTCTTCGTCAATCATGTTGATGAGCTCTTTTTCGTGGTCGCCCTCTTCGGTGGCAATTTGCACCAATTCGGGATAATCGCCAAAACTGCCGTAGCTGCCTTGTGCATGTACTTCGCCACGCTCCATCAGTTTGATGCCAAAGGTGACGCCAAAGATTCTCGAAATCTGGGTGAAACGCCACACCTTTTTCATATCCGCTTTGGGCGACTGATTGGTGAATTTCTTCAGAATTGAGTAATGTTTCAGCTCTTCATCTGCGATGTAGTTGAGAATCCGTTTGTTTTCCGGATTTTTCTCGAGTTTTGCAATGTTGCGATACACAATGCTTTCGGTGATTTCATTCACCTGAAACTGTACGAGGGCGTCTATGCTTTTTTGGTCCATAAGTTGTAGGTTTTGGGTGTAAACTGATTAAGAAATGATTTTACAATTGCAAATATATTTCTATTTGCCGAAAACGGTTGATGTATAGTCTATTTATAGCGGTATTTTGTTGTGTTTTTATCTCCTGATTTTTCAATCAATCCTTTTTCTACTGCAAAACTCAAATCTCTACTTGCTGTTGCAGAAGAAATTTCCTTGAAATTCATCAGATAATCTTTCCGCGTAAAAAAGTCGTCTTTGACAATCGATTTGTATAGATTTATTCTGTCAACATTCGTTAGATTGACATTTTGAATGCTCAGTAAATCGACAAGCGATTCAAGAAGAATCTCTAGCATAAATTCTATAAAAATGGTTGATTCTCCAGTGTTATCCGATTTTCCAAGCGAATCATAATACTGCTCTTGGCGTTCTTTTATCAACGCCTCTATGGGCAAATATTCGAACACAGTATATGCATCTTTCAAAATCAGCGTTTGCCACAAACGCCCCATTCTGCCATTTCCGTCCACAAATGGATGGATAAACTCCATTTCGTAGTGAAAAACACAACTCTTGATTAAAGCCAAATCGTCGTCATTGATTAAATAATCAAACAAATCGTTCATCAACGGTTTTAGCAACTCACTGGGTGGAGCGATGTGTGCCACTTCTGCTCCCTTTACAATACCGACCGATTCGCTTCTTAGTCTGCCTGCTGATTCTACTAGTCCGTTCATTAATAACGCGTGAGCTTCACAAAACGAATCGAAGCTATACGGATTTAGTTTGTCGAGGTAGTCGTAAACGGTAATCGCATTTTTGACTTCCAGAATATCTTTCTTTGGCCCGACTATTCTTCTGTTTTCAAGAATGGCGGTTATTTGCTCCATCGTCAAGGTATTTCCTTCAATGACAAGCGATGAATGAATGGTTTTTATCCTGTTTTTCTTCCTCAGTTCGGTTGGTGGTTTGCTCAAATGCGCAGAGTTGACTTCCCCTATTTTCTCAGAAATTGAGGCAACCAGTTGTAGGATTTTCCCTGTTATGTGATAAGGTGGTTTCATCTATAATCAATGATAGTATCAAATGATAGTATCAAAGGTAATAGAATATTTTGAAAAGCAAAAAAATGGTGATAAAATACAATCCTTCGTGCGAATAATCATAACCCTTTAGGCGAATCCAGTGGCGATTGTGTTTGGCAGAATGAGAGCTGCCACCACTTAGTGAGTCTGTGACTTGTGATTTTTATTTATGCAGTTTATAACTGCTTTAGAATTCCGATAGCTATCGGAAGCAAATTTATTTTTTTGCTTTGCAAATATTCAGTTTCAAATATACCAACTCATCTGATTCGCAGTAAGCCAATGAGTGTGAAGTTTACAACTTCAAAAACAGTCACAGACTGTTTAACCAAAAAAAACAAGTTACGCTTCGCTAAACTTGCGCTATTTGGTGGAGCCATACTCGATTAGGCGTTTGTTTTTTTACATTCTTTACATTTATAACGACCTGCTACTCTATCTTTTACTTTTGCAGTCCACTCATGACCATTTTTACACATCCACCAAACAGACTTAGCAGATTTCTTTGTTACATCATTTGGGGTTAATTTTTCATTTTTATTGTAATTCCATTCTTTTGCTATTTCAGGATAGTTTGTTTGTAAAGAATTTTCCTTTGTAGTTCGAAATCCTGAACAATACGGACAACCACTTTTCAGATTAGCTCGTTGAACAACTGATGTTTCCCACTCATGACCTTTTTGGCATTTCCACCAAACCTTTTTACCTGATTTTTCCGTAAAATCGTGCGGACTCAATCCATTATTTTTCTCATAATTCCATTCTTTGATTAAATCAGGTTGATTAGTATAGAGTGAAGATTCTTTACAAACTTTTTGATTTGAGCAATAGGGACAACCGTTTCCTCTATTCCTTGATGCTATAGTGGCTTCCCATTCATGATTCTTAGAACAAATCCACCATACTTTTTTTTCTGAACCTTTTGTAACCAATGTTGGTTTCAAATCACCATTTTTTTTATAATTCCATTCCTTTGTTAATTCAATATTTGTTTTTGCCAAACTATTTTCAAAATTTACCTTTTTATTAGAACAAAAAGGACAACCAGTATTCTTCCCTTTACCTGTACTTGCCCTATTTGAAGGACTAGCAAGCCACTCATGGCCATTGGCACATTTCCACCAATATTTTTTTGTTGTATAAGCAAATACTTGTTCAGGATTTACACCTCTATTCTTTTCTGTATTCCATTCTTCAACCAAGTCAGACCTTTTGTAAGATAATGAATTTTCTGTAGATATAATTTGATGTGCACAATATGGGCAATTGTTTCCTCCTTGTGTTCGATTACCAATGCTAGATTCCCATTCATGACCTTCCTTACACGTCCACCATACTTTTAATGCTGACTTTGAAGAAACATCAGAAGGAGCAAGTCCTTTATTTCGAATATAATTCCATTCATTTAATAAATTTGGAAATTTAAACTCAAGACTTTCTTCAAAAATAGGTGAAGGAAGACGCTCTAATAAATCTCGATACTCCCGCTCGTTTATAAAATTGCAACCTTTAATATATTCATTTATTGATTCTGTAATTTTGTCTTCTATCAAATTCAGATTGATAAGAATCCTTAAAACCTCTTTAATTGCAAGCAAAATCGACTGTTTGTTAAAATCATAGATTATATCAATTTCTGAGATCTTTTGCAGACCAATTTCACGTATTCTGATTAATTTAATTTCACTATCGGATAATCCAATATTTTTCTTCTTATCTAAATTTATTTTGTTCTTGTGCCAATATACGCCATCATATTCAATCGCAACTTTAAGGTCAGAAATTAAAATATCACACTCAAATCCATTTACTTTTTTCTTTAGTCTAATATTATTGAAAAAATGTTTAAGTTCAGAATAAACACGTAATTCATTCTTTGAAACTTGCGAGTGACAAAAAGGGCAATTATTTCCCCTTGTTCTATTACTAATAATTGCTTGCCATTCATGTCCTTTTTTACATTTCCACCAAATATTTTTATGAGATTTGATTGTTAATTCCTTTACATCAAGGTTCGCGTTCTTTTCAACATTAAATTCCTTCGCTATTAGTGGAAAATGTTTTACTAAGCTATTTTTATCGCTTACAAGTCTTCCGCTACAATAAGGACAACCTCTGTTAGCTGAAGTTCTCTTATTTGGCGATGAAAAATAGCTATGGCCATTAGGACAAATCCACCAATATTTGGCAACCGCCCCAGGAAATACTTGTCTAGGACTTAAAGTGTTTTTATTAAAGTCCCATTCTTTAGATATCTCTGGAAATCTTGATTCTAAATTATTTTTGGAGTCTGTTTGTCTGCCCATTTCTATTAATTATGTAATATCCGAGATGGTTGGGAAAATAACGCTAAACGGACGGGACTATATGCAGTTGCCAACAGCGGGTTGCTTTCCTGTCGAGCTGAACCTACGCTGTTGCTTTATACACAGCTTATTGTCATCATGAAAACGGCAATTGACATATAGTTTTTGTTAGCGTTTCGGTTTTTATTTCTCATTATTAACAATTTTAAATTACTTGGTATGTTTAATAGAATCTATACTTGGTATGTCAATAGCGGTTTTTTTGAATTCATTGATTTTTGTTTGCACGACGGAATCGATATACTTATTTATATTATTATTATTGTGTATGGTATGATTTTCTATTTTCTTGGATTGGTTATAACTGATTATTGTACCAAAAATTGAAATAATTATAGGTACGACAAATAAAATTGTCTTGGCTGTTACAGAATTCAGAAATGCATCGCGCCTTTGATCTTTAAAAAACTTGACAATGCCTGTTTTTAAATATTTTGTCCCTATATCTGTAAGACAAACAGGATCAGCAACTGAAATTAATTTGTTGTCTAGTAGATATTTTAATGCAAAGTTTAAATCAACATTAGTGTCATAACCTTTATAGTATAGGTAGTCTTTATTTATATTCTGATTTTTAATACTGAGAACATAATTACAGATTTCAATCTGTTTATTAGTCAGCGGATATTCTCTCATAATGTGTCATTTATGTTTGATTGCCTGTCTTTTAAACTGAACACAACGTGTTATTTACGAAACTACAAATATAAAACATTCGTCTATACATTACTTAAAGCATTCGTAAAATAATAACACGAATTGTATAAAAATCTAATAATTAATAGAATACGAGACTATTTTTATGAATAGGCGAATGTTTGAGAAATTAGAAAATAATTGAATAAGCTTCTCAATTATATCCTCTTATAAACCCACCCTGGAATAAGTGGCATTAAGAAGGCAATAATTCCCCAACGCTTTGTAATGTATACAGTTTTCTTGCGCTTTTGCAGGGCAGAGACGATTTGCGCAGCGGCTTTTTCGACCGGCGCTACCCAGAAGATGCCGTCGCCCTGTGCCATGGCGGTATCCACAAATCCGGGGCGAATGTCGGTGAGGGCGATGTCGAGTTTAAGGTTGTCGGCTTTGTGGCGAAGGGAAGCCATGTAGCTCATTTGGTAGGCTTTCGATGCGCCATAAGCTGGTGCGTAGCGGTTTCCACGAATGCCAGCGATGGAACTTACCACCGCCAAATGACCATAGCCCTGTCTTTCGAAATAGTTGAATCCCCAGTCGGCTGCGGCGGTAAAGCCGTGCACGTTGGTCAGTATGGCCGGCTCTTCGATGGAGAAATCGAGCGTCGGATTACGGTGTCCGGTGCCGGAGTTGATGAGTAGCAAATCCAATCCGCCGAGCTCTTGAGTCAAAACATCGAGGTGTGGCGGAATGTCGTTTACGTTTGTGAGGTCGAATAGCTGAACGACAAACGCATCGGGATTTTCTGCTTTTAGCTCTTGTAGCAGTTGCTCCCGTCGTCCGGTGATTCCCACCCGATAACCATTTGCAGCGAGCAGCTTTGCCACTCCACGACCAATGCCCGATGTGGCACCTATGACGATTGCTTTTTTCATGGAGACCTCCCCAACCCCTCCCAAGGAGGGGCTTTTAAGATGGTAGATTATATTTATTGTGCTTTAATGTTAATTCTTTCTCCTCCCCTTTGGGGAGGTTGGGTGGGGTCACTTACATTCTCTCAGGCACGTCGATACCAAGTAACTTCATTCCCGATTTGATCACTTGTGCCACGCTTTTCGACAACACGAGTCGGAAGTGGCGCAACGCTTCGTTTTCTTCACGAATGATGTAGAAATCGTGGTAAAACTGGTTGTATTCTTTCACCAATTCGTAGATGTAGTTTGCGATAACGGCTGGGCTGTAGGTGTCGCCCGCCTCTTTCACTACCGATTCGAAATTGGCGACTAGTTGCACCATGTTTTGTTCTTTTTCGGCCAATTGCAGGTTGGTAGCAATCGCACCATCAATGGCAATGCCATTGTCCATCGCTTTACGTAGTACCGAACGGATGCGAGCGTGTGTGTATTGGATAAAAGGGCCAGTATTTCCGTTGAAGTCGATGGACTCTTTCGGATTGAAGGTCATATTTTTGCGTGGATCGACTTTCAGGATGAAGTATTTCAATGCGCCGAGACCAACGGTGGTGGCGATTGCTTCGGCTTCCTCTTCGGTGCAGCCGTCGAGTTTGCCGAGTTCTTGCGACGTTTCGCGAGCAGTGGCTACCATTTCGTCCACCAAATCGTCGGCATCTACTACGGTACCTTCGCGCGATTTCATCTTGCCTTCGGGCAGTTCCACCATTCCGTAAGAGAAGTGCACGAGGTCTTTTCCCCAGCTAAAGCCAAGTTTGTCCAAAACAATTGACAATACTTGAAAATGGTAGTTTTGCTCGTTGCCCACCACGTAAATCATCTTGTCGATGGGGTATTTGTCGAAACGAAGTTTTGCCGTACCAATATCTTGTGTCATATAGACCGACGTACCATCCGAGCGAAGCAGTAGTTTCTCGTCCAATCCTTCAGCAGTGAGGTCGATCCAAACAGAACCGTCGGCACGCTTTTCTACCACGCCATTGCGCAAGCCCTCTTCCACTTTGTCTTTACCGAGCAAATAAGTCTCCGATTCGTAGTAGATGCAGTCGAAATCGACACCCATCTTTTTGTAGGTCACGTCGAATCCGGCATACACCCACGCGTTCATTATTTTCCACAATGCCACGACTTCGGTGTCGCCTGCTTCCCATTTTTGGAGCATGGCTTGCGCTTCGAGGATGAGTGGAGCACTCTTTTTGGCAGCCTCTTCGGTTTGCCCTTGGTCCATCAGTTCTTTGATTTGCGCTTTGTATTCTTTGTCGAACACAACATAATATTTTCCTACCAAATGGTCGCCTTTCATGCCAGACGATTCAGGCGTTTCGCCTTTTCCCCATTTTTGCCATGCCAGCATCGATTTGCAGATGTGGATGCCGCGGTCGTTTACGATGTTGGTTTTCACCACGTTGTATCCGTTGGCTTTCATGATTTCCGCCAGACTGAATCCGAGCAGATTGTTGCGCACATGGCCGAGGTGAAGCGGTTTGTTGGTGTTTGGAGACGAATATTCGATCATCACCAATTTCGAGTTCTCGGTTGGTGTTTTGATGCCGAATGTTCCGTTTTCGGAGATCTGCTGCAACATCGCAATCCACACTTTCGTGTCGATCACTAGGTTGAGAAATCCTTTTATGACGTTGAACGAAGCAATTGCAGGTTCGATTTCAATCAGTTTCTGACCAATTTCTTGTGCGGTTTGCTCCGGATTTTTACGGGATATTTTCAGAAAGGGAAAAACAACGAGTGTGAGATGCCCTTCGAACTCTTTTTTTGTTTTCTGAAGTTGAGTTAGCGACGAATTTACCTCTTCGCCATAAAGTGCGCGAATGGCTTCGATAGCCGATTGGGAAAGTTTTTGCTCTAAAGTCATAATAAAGTCGTAAGTCATAAGTCATAAGTCATAAGTCGAAGAAAATCGACTAAAACTCTACTCACAAAGTAAATCATTGTTCAATTTGGGTGCAAAGATAATACTTTAAAACCGGTGCAAAAAAATAAGAGATGCAAATCTTGCGATTGCATCTCTTATTGTAAATCTTTGAGTGGATTCTTTGCTTACAAGCTTAAATCAGCACCCGCTTTAAATTTAGCCACTTTTTTTGCAGCAATTTGGATTGGTTGTTTAGTTGCTGGGTTGATACCTGTTCTAGCGCTTTTAGCAACTACAGAAAATGTACCGAAGCCAACTAGGGCAACTTTACCACCTTTTTTCAACTCACCTGCTACTGCAGCTGTGAAAGCATCTAATGCTTTTTTTGAATCCGCTTTTGATAGGCCTGCACCAGCAGCCATTGCATCAATAAGTTCTGACTTGTTCATAAAAATACTATTAATTAGAGTTAAGGAATTAATTTTGAGCTTTGCAAATATAGAATATAATTTTTCATTTACACCAAATAAATACAAATTATTTGTAAAATTTCCATAATTTCCCTGTTTATAGGCTATTTGGAGCCATTTTTGGGGTTAAAACTGTGCAAAAAGAGTACATTTGCAGAAAAAAAAGAGGCTATATGTTTGGTTCAGGCAGGGGAGTGATAGATCGAATTCCTCCCGTTACAAAGAATATTATCATCTTAAATCTGTTGATTTGGTTGGCAAGTATCACACTACCCAAAGTGATTTGGACCAATTTTGGAATCAATTTCGATTTGGTTGAATTGTTGGGGCTTCACTATTTTCAAGCATCGGGGTTCAATCCGGTGCAGTTGGTGTCCTATATGTTTTTGCACGACACGGGTAGTTTTGCCCACGTGTTCTTCAATATGTTTTCGGTTTATATGTTTGGGCGCACCATCGAATCGACTTGGGGCGCAAAGCGATTCCTCACCTTTTATATGGTAACAGGAATTGGAGCCGGAATCATTCAGGAGCTTACGTGGTTTCTCGCTTTAGGTAGTTCTTACACCCAAATCGCGATGTATGGCGATCAATTGAATAATCTGATTACGATTGGGGCATCGGGTGCTGTGTTTGGGATTTTGTTAGCTTTTGGGATGCTTTATCCCAATACACCTCTTTTTCTGATGTTTATACCGATTCCGATTAAGGCAAAATATTTCGTTATTTTCTATGGCGTAACCGAACTATTCCTAGGCGTTAGTCGTTTTTCAGGAGATAATATTGCGCACTTTGCCCATTTGGGTGGAATGCTCTTCGGATTTTTCTTAATTCGTTACTGGAAGAATAAAGACAAACAAAATGGCCGCTTTTTTTACTGATTTAAAACAGCATTTTAAGGAAGGAAATGCGCTGAAACGACTCATTATTGTGAATGTGTCTGTTTTTGTGGTGGTAGGACTGATTGAAGTTGTAGGCAAACTTTTCAAAATTGAGAGTTTGGCAATCACACCATACTTGAGTCTTTCGTCGAATCCGATGGAGGTGCTTTCTCATCCGTGGACGCTTGTTTCTTATATGTTTATGCACCACGATGTGTGGCATATTCTGTTTAATATGCTTTGGATGTATTGGTTTGGATTGCTCTTTCTTCAGCAATTTACCGAGAAACAATTAGTTGCACTTTACTTCTTTGGTGGTTTGTCGGGTGCATTACTTTATATATTTGTGTATAACACTGTTCCATTCTTCGTTGGAAGCGTTAGTCAGATGGTTGGTGCATCGGCATCGGTTTTGGCCATCGTGTGTGCTACAGCTTTTCGAATTCCTGATTATTCGATGCGATTGCTTTTCATAGGCGATGTGAAGCTGAAATACATTGCTGCATTTACCATCTTGATGGATCTTTTAGGCGTTACGTCGTCCAATGCTGGAGGTCACTGGGCTCATTTGGGTGGCGCACTGATGGGTTTTTTATTTGTATTGGCTATTTCGCAAGGAACGGATATCACGAAAGGTTTTAATCAACTGATTGATAAATTTGCATCTATCACTCGTCGGAAGCCGCGAATGAAAGTGAAATACAAACGGACGGAGACTGATATGGAGTATAACGCGCGCAAAAATGTGAATACTCAACAAATGGATCTGATTCTTGAAAAGCTTAAGAAATCGGGGTATGCCAGTTTAACACCTGAAGAAAAACAATTCTTGTTTGATGCAAGCAAAAAGTAGAGAGAAATTTCTGAAAGCGATTGGAGTGAATCAACTCTTTCACGCAGTTATTCTGATGGGCAATCTGATTGTCTTTCTGGCACTTATTTTTGCTACTTTTTCCGATCGAATTTCACCTGAAAAAGGGATGTTCTTCCCTTATTTCGGATTATTGTTCCCTGTCTTTTTTATTCTGAACCTTGTTTTTCTTTTCTATTGGATAATTCGTTTACGAAAATATGTGCTATTGTCACTTGTCGGGTTATTGTTGAGCTGGCATCAGTTTTCGGTCTATTTCCCGATGCACAAACAAGATACACCAACGCCCAAGAATGCGATTAAAATATTGTCGTACAACGTGCGCGAGTTCAACTACATAAACGACACAGAAGACAATCCAAATCCGACAATTCAATATATTTTGAAGCAAAATGCGGATATTGTCTGTCTGCAAGAGTTTGGCTGGAGCAAAAACGATGGTTATCTAGACCGTAAGGCGATTATCAGAGCATTCAAAGGCTACCCATATTTCAAGTTTACACAGACGAGCAACACTCATTGGCACTTCTCAGGTTTGGCTTTGTTTTCGAAATACCCGATTATTTCGTCACATAAACTAAACTACTCAAGCCTCTACAATGCCTCTGCCTATTATTGCTTGAAAATTGGCGACAGAAAAGTTGATCTGATTAACAATCACCTTGAGTCGAATAAGTTTACCACCAACGATATTGGCGTCTATAAAAAGGTTTTCAAAGACTTTAATACCAATAGGTTAGAGGATTTCAATTCCATTATTATCCGAAAAATGGATCAAGCATTCAAGTACCGCGCCAAGCAGGCGAGAGTGGTCGCTGAAGAAATTAAAAATTGCCAACACGAGGTGATTGTAGTTGGTGATTTCAACGATAGCCCTATTTCGTATGCATATCACACCATCAGCCAAAATCTGGATGATGCTTATGTTCAAACTGGTTTTGGCCCAGGAATTTCTTACAACGAGAATCGCTTCTATTTCCGAATCGACCATATTTTGCATTCACCAACCATCAAAGCTTACAACTGTAAAGTCGATCGGATTCGTCTATCTGATCACTATCCGATAAGTTGCTATGTTACGTTTGAGTAGCATTTTCGTCTTTTATTTGTACAAATAAAAACACAAACATTATGAGAAGTATTTCGTTAGTATTCATTGCTATTTTTGTCGTTATGATGAGCGCCCAAGCTATTAAGAAAGGAGACAACAAGAATCCTTTTTTTGCTAATTACACCACGCCTTTTGCCATTCCTCCGTTTGATAAAATTAAGAACGCAGACTACCTGCCCGCCTTTGAAGAGGGAATGAAACAGCACAATGCTGAAATAAAGGCGATAGTAAGTAATCCGAAAGCGCCGACTTTCAAAAACACGATTGAGGCACTTGACTTTGGTGGAGAACTGCTGAAGAAGGTTTCGCAGGTTTTCTTCAACATTACCGAATCGGAAACCAACGAAGAGTTGCAGAAAATATCGGAAAAAGTGACCCCGATGGTCACCGAGCACGGCGATAATATTGCCTTGAATGAGAAATTATTCTTGCGAATCAAATCTGTTTACGACAATCAAAATAAAGAGAAGTTGACTACCGAACAAAAAAGAGTGTTGTCGGAATATTACCAAGATTTTGTGCGCGCGGGTGCTTTGTTGACTCCTACGCAAAAGGAGCAAATGAAGTTAATCAACAAAGAGTTGGCTACCATTTCTCTCAAATTTGGCAACAATTTATTGAAAGAAACAAACAGCTTTGTGCTCGAAGTGAACAATGAAGCTGATTTATCTGGCTTGCCCGAATCGGTGAAAGCCGCTGCTGCCCAAGAGGCTAAACAGCACAAGTCGAAAGCAAAATGGCTTTTCACCGTGCAAAAACCGAGCATGTTGCCATTCCTACAATATGCCGACAAACGCGAATTGCGCGAAAAACTCTACAAAGGCTACACCAACCGCTGCGATAATGACAATGAGTTTGACAACAAAGCGTTGATTGCTCAAATCGTAAAACTGCGCTTGCAAAAGGCGAATCTATTAGGATTTAAGTCGTTTGCCGATTTCACGTTAGACAATAAAATGGCGAAAACGCCTGAACGTGTGATGCAATTGTTGAATGGAATTTGGACTCCGGCTGTGCAACGTGCCAAAGAAGAATTGGCCGATATGCAGAAAGTATCTGACAGCGAAGGCAATAACTTCAAATTGCAATCGTGGGATTGGTGGTACTATACCGAAAAGGTTCGCAAGGCGAAGTATGCGCTCGACGAAGATGCGCTCAAGCCCTACTTCAAGCTAGAGAATGTGCTGAATGGTGTTTTTATGGTTACCAACAAGCTATATGGCATCTCATTTACAGAAATAAAAAATGCGCCGATATATCACCCCGATGTGAAAGCATTCGAAGTAAAAGATGCTGATGGATCACATTTGGGCGTGTTGTTGACCGACTATTTCCCTCGCCCAGGCAAAAGACAAGGTGCATGGATGAGCAATTTCCACGATCAGTATGTGCTCAACGGAAAAGAGAGTCGCCCTGTGATTGTAAATGTGGGTAATTTCACGAAACCTACTGCCGATGCCCCTTCGCTATTGACCATCGACGAGGTTGAAACACTTTTTCACGAGTTTGGACACGGAATGCACGGAATGCTTACCAAATGTTCCTATCCTCGTGTTTCGGGTACGAATGTAGCCCGCGATTTTGTAGAGTTACCTTCTCAGTTGATGGAGCATTGGGCTACTCATCCAGAGGTGCTCAGAATGTATGCAAAACACTATAAAACAGGCGAATTGATTCCCGATTCGTTGATTCAGAAAATGAAAAAAGCATCGAAATTCAATCAAGGATTTGCAACTACCGAACTCGTAGCAGCAGCCATTCTCGATATGAAATACCATACGTTGCAGAATGCGGATAACCTCGATATACGCAAGTTCGAGATCGAATCAATGCAGAAACTTGGTTTGATTGATGAAATTGTTCCGCGTTACCGCACAACCTACTTCAAGCATATTTTTGATGGCGATGGCTATTCGTCAGGCTACTACAGCTACTTGTGGGCAGAGGTGCTCGATGCCGATGCTTTCGGTGCTTATGAGGCTGCTGGCAATATTTTCGATCAGCAAGTGGCTACACGTTATCGCCAAAATATTCTCGAAAAAGGAGGAAGCGACGACCCGATGAAACTCTACAAACAGTTTCGACTAGCCGATCCAAATCCAGGCGCATTGCTCAAAAACCGAGGGTTGAAATAACTCGTTTTGTATAAAATCTACTTGCAGGCTGAATGAATCCGTTTCGTTCAGCCTGTTTATTTTCCACGAATCACTATATTTGCGATACAAACACATCTAATTATGAATTACAGAATCTACTTATACGCATTTCTATTAGTCACAATTGCATCGTGCACCGAATTGCAGCAAATTGCGAATCAGATGATTACGACCAGCTCAATCGGTACGCCTAGCAACGAGAATGCATCTGGATTGAAAGAGGCGCTTTCAGTTGGGATTGCCAATACAGTGACGACGCTCAACAAACCGAATGGCTATTTTTCGAATCAGGCGCTCAAGATTTTGCTGCCTGACGATGCCAAAATGATTGCGGACAACATCAGATACATTCCCGGAGGTGATAAAATGCTAAGCGAGGTGGTTTTGCGCCTGAATCGTGCTGCAGAAGACGCAGCGGTGGAAGCTAAACCAATTTTTGTGAATGCTATTCGCAACATGTCGATTACCGATGCTACCGGCATTCTGTTTGGTGGCAAAAATGCCGCAACGAATTACCTAAAGCAAGCTACATTCAGTCAATTGACGGCTGCATTTGCACCAAAAATTGAGGCTTCACTCGACAAAAAGCTGATTGGGAATATCTCTACCAACCAATCGTGGAATACGCTTACCACCGCTTACAACAAAGTTGCCAATTCGATTATCGGACAAACAGCAAGCCTCAAACCTGTCAATACGAACCTTAGTGCGTATGTCACGCAACATGCTTTGAATGGCATGTTTGTGAGTCTTGGCAACGAAGAGAAGCTGATTCGTGAAAATCCATCTGCTCGTGTGAATGCGCTATTGAAACGTGTTTTTGGGCAATTGGATAAGAAATAAACAGGAGCAGACATCTGAGAGCATTTCGACGCTATTTAATGTGGTCGCAACTCCACGCTTAAGCCCATAGCCGCAGCCAACTTATAAAACGTGGCGATAGATGGCACTATCAATCCGCGTTCGATCCGTGAAATATAACCCTTGTTTGCGCCAATTCTTTCGGCTAATTGGGCTTGCGACAGGCGCGCATTCTTACGTGCATCGTGCAGTACCTGTGCATTATAGTCTTCCCAAGCTTCCTCTATCGCTTTTTCGCGTGTTGCTGACCCTTCTTCGCCAAACACACTTACAAGTTCAGCACTAATATCGTATATCTCATTTTTGCTCATAATATTCCTTTTTTAGTTTGATTGCTTTCTCTATTTCGTTTTGAGGTGTTTTTTGTGTCTTCTTTTTGAAACAATTGAACAATACCACTAAAGTATTGCCATCATAGATAAAGAAAAAACGAAATTCGTTGTTGCCATAATTCACCCGAAATTCATAAATGCCATCTCGAATAAATTTAATGTAATGATAGGGTATTTTTTCTTCATTTTCAAAAATCAATAGGGCTTTCCTGACTTTATGTTGTTCATCTTTAGACAATTCACTCATAAAATCGTTGTAATAACCCCTAAATGCTATGATTTTTCTTTTCATCGCACAAAGATAATAAATGTTATATGATAATACAACTTATTTGTCTGCTTTTCTAATGAAATTTGAGTTTTAACAAAAAAAATAGGACGTGGATGAGACAATATTTTAAGTAAGAAAAAAGAGGTGTCGTTACAACACCCCTTTAAACTATATTTAGTTTTTTAGCAAACGAATACCCATGCCATTTTTTTTATCGCAAACAGCGCCGACACCAAAACCACAATTATAATTTTGAATAATAGTAGCATCAGCAGAAGATCCACCATCTGTTAATGACCAAAATGAAGCTGAGTTATGCAAGGCAATAAAAACAAATTTTTGTGACGTCTGATCAAAAGAAAAAGCACCATTAGGTAAAGCAGAAAAACCAGTACTATTAGTTGCTGAATATTTTGTATTCAACCAATGCGTATTACCAGTTTCCATAACACTTAAACCTGCCGTGATATAGTCTTTAAAATTATTCATCAAATCTGCTTGCTCATACCCAGTCGGCGTGTGCCAACCAACAATCAAGCCTCTAGAATCAGCTCCAGTGTACCAGTTATACAAACCGCCATATACTTTTCCAATCTCAGGATCGTTGTTGTACCAGCAGTAAGCGCCGGTATTTAAACTTGCCCAAGAGTTTGGATCGGTTACGTTAGCGATTGGATCACCATTAGAATAATGGGTACCACGGAAATTTTCCTTAAGCCACGTTTGTGAACCAATGGTTACTGAGTGGTAGTAATTACCATCATAATCATTAACCGCATAAGTGGTAAAAGAAGCGGTTTCGCTTAAAGTTTCTCCAGCTACGTTAGTAGCTTTAATTCTAAAGTTATATAAGGTATTAGCTTGTAAATCATATAAATCTAGATTAACTTTAATAGAATCTGTTCCGTTAAAACCAGCTGATAAGGTTTGACTTTTCCAGGCAGAGTTAATTGTTTGATACTCAAAGGACACAATTGTGTTCTCTTGGTTAGGGATAATGGAAGCGCTTAAACTAGCAGTGCTAATTTTAACGTTTTGTGCAGCCTTAATCTTGATAACGGCACCCGTCAATTTCGCTGTAGTAAAAGTCATCATCGAACTAATGACTTCGCCAGCCGAATTAGTAGATTTGGCGTAGAACGTATATTGGGTGTTGGGTACTAAATCGATAAGTGCAACATCGACGCGGAAAGCTTTGGTTCCGGTTAATTTTTCGGTGAAGACCTTACTTGTCCAAAGCGCATCGGTGGTCGCACGGTACATGAAATTAATAGTCGTTCCATCTTGGTTGGGAGTAACCCTAGCTACTAAAAGAGCAGAGGTGGTTGAAATGTTTTCGGCGGACTGGATAGAAATCACCGATTTCAATAGAGGTTCGTTGTCAGTTGTTTTTTTATCACAGCCAGATAGCATAATCAGACTACACAGCAATAGAAAAATAGTGAAGTAGGAGTTTGTTCTGTAGGCTTTCATAAATCTGATTGTTAGGTGATTGCAATTGATTTACAAAATTAGTAATTCTAGTGTAAATTCTTAACAATAGGGAAAGAAAAATTACTGATACTAATTTGTTGCTGATTAGTGAGGGGTGATTAATTAAGAAAATGAATATTGTAACAAAAATTTAACACGAAATATTTTTCTTGCATTTAATTATGTCGTATGTTTGCGACATAAAACATATCAAAATGATAAAGACAGAAAATTTCGACCAAGATCTTCAGGAATTAGCCTTTTTTGCTAAGGTGATCTCTCATCCTGCACGATTGGCGATTCTCCAATATTTGGCGGAGGCAAAAACTTGCATTTCGGGCGACATTACGGATTATATTCCATTGAGTCGCACTACTGTTTCGCAACATTTGAAAGAGTTGCGCGATGCAGGACTCATCAAAGGTGAAATCGATGGACTGAAAATCAACTATTGCTTGTGCGACACCGAAATTGCTAAGTTCAAAGCTCGGTTCAATCAATTCTTCGACAAAATCGAGGCTGGTAAAATCGAATGCGATTGCTAACAGAATCTTCAATTAATCACATTTTCAAATCTTCAAATAATAATAAAAATGAAAGTACTAATTCTTTGCACCGGCAACAGTTGCCGCAGCCAAATGGCCCACGGTTTTTTGCAATCGTTCGACTCTAATATCACCGTATGTTCTGCCGGCACCGAAGCAAGCGGTAAACTCAACCAAAAAGCCGTGAAAGCGATGGCAGAAACGGGTATCGATATCAGCGGTCACACCTCCGATTCGGTAAGCAAATACCTCGGCGAGGAGTGGGATTACGTGATCACCGTGTGTGGTGGCGCGAACGAATCGTGCCCTGCTTTTACCGGAAAAGTAAAACACCGTCTGCACATTGGGTTCGACGATCCATCGCACGCCGTTGGCACAGATGAGTTCATCTGGAGCGAATTTATCCGCGTTCGCGACGAAATCAAAGACGGGTTCTACAAGTTCTATGTGGAAAATATAAAATAGCCACACAAATATGAAAGCAGAAGATCTCAAATTTATTGTTCAGGAGAAATATGGCGAAATAGCCAATCAATCGAAAATCCAGAACGAAAGCTCGTGCTGTGGTGCAACTGGCTGCTGCTCGACGGTCGATTATGCCGTATTCGCAGAGAGTTACGAGCAGTTGAATGGCTACAACGCCGATGCCGATCTCGGTTTGGGTTGTGGCATTCCCACTCATTTTGCCAATATAAAAGCAGGCGACCACGTGCTCGATTTGGGTAGCGGAGCCGGCAACGATTGCTTCGTGGCTCGTGCCATTGTGGGCGAAACTGGTAAAGTGACCGGACTCGACTTCACCGATGCCATGCTCGAGAAAGCGGAGCGAAACCGTGCCAAGCTCGGCTTCACCAACGTGGAGTTTGTGAAAGGCGACATCGAAGAGATGCCGTTGCCGAGCGATTCGTTCGACGTAATTGTGTCGAATTGCGTGCTCAACTTGGTGCCCGACAAAGAGAAAGCTTTTGCGCAAATACTGCGCGTGCTGAAACCCAATGGTCATTTCTGCGTGTCGGATGTGGTATTGAAAGGGGCATTGCCTGAGAAATTGCAAAAAGATGCCGAAATGTATGCCGGTTGTGTGTCGGGGGCGATTGATATGGACGAATACCTCGGAATTATTCGAAATCAGGGTTTCAGTAACATTAAGGTACACAAGCAAAAGGCGATTGATATTCCGGTGGAGATTCTACAAGATTATCTTTCGGAAAGCGAAATTGCTGATTACCAAACTGGCGAAACGGGCATTTTCAGTGTCACTTTATCTGCCGAAAAATAGGACACAGATTTCTCTGTGAAAATTGATTAGAATCAGTGTAATCTGTGTGCGAAAAACTTTAACTATGAATAAACGACTAAAATTTCTCGATCGGTATCTCACCCTGTGGATATTTCTTGCAATGGCCATTGGCGTATTTGCAGGATGGTTAAGCCCATCTGTTTCAGAATTTTGGAACCAATTTTCGGTAGGAACGACCAATATTCCGATTGCTATTGGTCTTATTGTGATGATGTATCCACCGTTGGCGAAAGTGCGCTACGAAGAGTTGGGCGATGTGTTCAAAAACAAGAAGATTCTCGGTCTTTCGTTGGTTCAGAATTGGCTTATCGGTCCGGTTTTGATGTTCTTATTGGCGATTGTTTTCCTCCAATTCAACATTGACTACATGTATGGCGTCATCCTCATTGGTTTGGCGCGCTGCATTGCGATGGTGATTGTGTGGAACGACCTTGCGAAAGGCGACCGACAATATGCCGCGGGGCTGGTGGCGTTCAACTCCATCTTTCAGGTGCTGCTTTTTTCGGTGTATGCATACGTGTTTATTGCGATTTTGCCAGGTTGGTTTGGTTTGCCGGTGAACGATAGCGTGTCCAAAATCACGATGGGAGCCATTGCCGAAAGCGTATTTATCTACCTCGGGATTCCATTTATTTCAGGTTTTCTGACGCGTTTTATTCTTATTAGATTAAAAACGAAAGTTTGGTACGAAACCAAATTTGTACCCAAAATCAGTCCGCTGACGTTGGTGGCATTGCTCTTCACCATCGTGGTGATGTTTTCGTTGAAAGGCGAATACATTGTCCGCATTCCGATGGATGTGGTGCGCATAGCCATTCCGCTGACCATCTATTTTGCCGTGATGTTTTTGCTGTCGTTCTACATGAGCAAAAAGGCGGGAGCCACATACGAACAGGCAACCACCCTCTCATTTACGGCGGCGAGCAACAATTTCGAACTCGCCATTGCCGTTGCCATTGCCATCTTCGGCATCAATTCGGGTGAAGCTTTTGCGGCAGTGATTGGTCCGTTGGTCGAAGTTCCTGTGATGATAGCTTTGGTGAATGTGGCATTTTGGATAAAGAAGAAGTATTTCTGAACTTATTTGTGTTTAATACGAAATGGCTGTTTCTTGTTGAAGCAGCCATTTCTTTTACAATGCTATTACAATCAACCGATTTCTCCTTAAAATCACTAACTTAGCGAAAATTTTGAGATATGTATGTACTTCGGTTGAGGCTCTACGTGAGCCTGATTGTTGCGTTTTGTGCACAGTCTTTTTTGTATGCCGGTGTTCCTTCCGGCTATTACTATTTCGCTAAAAACAAGAAAAAGGCGGCTTTGAAAACCGCACTTCATACCTACGCAGTTCCTCAGAGAGTGCTCGACTTTGGTGGCGGAAAAGGCTTCACGTGGGAAGGATTTTTCTATGCCGACCAGAAAGCCGATGGTTCGGTGATTGATATGTATTCCGATTCGGTGCGCTATTTCAAGGGTTTTGCACCAGTCGCAGGGATGCACATCGAGCACTCGCTGCCCAAAAGCTGGTGGGGTGGCTACAACACGATGGCTTACCGCGATTTGTTTCACCTCTACCCGGCGGATGGATTGACCAATTCTACCAAAAACGACCTTCCGATAGGGGAGGTGACCGGAACGCCTTCGCTCGATAACGGTGTGAGCAAAGTAGGAAAAAACGGCTTCGAATTGGCCTATAGCGGTAATTGTTTCGAACCTGCCGACGAATACAAAGGCGATTTTGCGCGTTCCTATTTCTATATTTCGACTGTTTACGAAAACTTCTCTGCCCTCTGGCAATCGCCGATGATGGACAATAACACTTACCCGGTGTGGAAACCTTGGGCGATTGATTTGTTGCTGAAATGGAATCGTCAAGATCCCGTTAGCGCGAAGGAATTGGCACGGATTGAGGCTGTTTATGCCATTCAGGGCAATCGCAATCCGTTCATCGACTATCCCGATTTAGCCGAATACATTTGGGGAAAAGATACGACATCCATTTTTCCGTTCCCAGAGGAAACAGCGCCTTTTCTGCTGATGCCGCGCCGTGGTGCTTCGGCCGATTTTGGCGTCATTTTGGCAAATGATACTCGCTCCAAAACTCTTCGTCTCGAAGGGGTAAATATCAATGCACCGATTTTGGTTTCACTATTGAAAAACAGCTCTGCGTTGTCTTTGTCTGCAACTTCCATTTCTGCTGCAAACGCATTAAGCGGAACGGATTTATCCATCACTTTCAATCCAAAAGTGTCGGGTTTGGTACTCGACACATTAGTGATTCAGGGTGGTGGATTGACTGAGAAATTGAGCATTCCGATAAAAGCGCTTGCTTCGGCAGACTTTATAACGCTCGAACCTACAGAAATAACGCCTGTGGGAGGAACACTCCAATGGATTGCCGACCCTCAGGCGACGGATTATCAGCTGAGTTTGTATCAGGGTGATCCGCAGGCGGGCGATTTGGTGATTGCCTCTTACGTCGAAGGAAGCAGTTGGAACAAAGCCATTGAACTCTACAACGAAACGGGAAAAACGATTGATTTATCGAAATATTCGCTCCAAAAACAGTCGAACGGTGCAGGTGCGCTTGGTGCCACACTTAAGTTGTCGGGAACGTTGGCGAATGGCAAAAGTTACGTCATCGCCCATCCGAAAGCCGCCGCTGATTTGCTGGCGAAAGCGCAAATGCAAACCGATTCGTTGCTTAGTTTCAATGGAAACGATGCGGTGGCGTTGCTTCGAAGTGGCGTGATCATCGATATGGTCGGTCAGGCAGATGCGGGAGCCGATGTCACCTGGGGATTAGACCTTACTTTGCAACGAAAATCGACAGTGACGCATCCTATTTCCGTTTTTAATATGAATGAATGGACAACACTGCCGATTGATACTTATTCGGCTTTGGGAACTCATTCGATGACGTTAACGACTACTTCCAGCGAACTTTTGCAAGATTTTTCTGTGGGTAAAAATACGACTTACACTGTATCTAATCTTCTACCAACCAGCAGCTACACCTACAAAGTTACCGCTGTGAAATTGGGTGGATACAGCACCGCGATCAACACGATGCAGCTACACACCAACGCCTTAGACGCTCCAGTGATTATGCAGCCGAGCGAAATTCTGGACAACCAATTTACTGCCGATTGGGAGCAGACACTCTACGCAAAGGGCTATTTGCTAAATGTGTTTCAAGTGAATGGACAAGCCGATACCACAGAGGTCGAAGGCTTTTTGGATGTAGGCGCTTCGGGTACGCCGCTTCCTTCGGGATGGTTGGGCAATGCCAGTGGAAACTACATTACTGCGACCAGTTCGGGCATTGCCGTTCCGTCTATTTCTTTGAAAAAGAATGGAGAATACCTTCAAACGAAGGTCTATCCGCAGCCAGTTTCTAATTTGACATTTATGTATCGAATTGCCTCTACTAGTACAGGTTCTTCCATTCTGATTGATGCATATCGCAGCGGAAGTTGGGTACGAATCGACAGCATTCTCTATAAAAACACGACTAAAACATACCCTTCTTATCTGTTTACGAAGACGCAGAATTTCAAAGCATTCCGATTTACGTATAATAAAATCGGAACCGGAAATCTATCCATCGACGATGTGCAGGCAACTTATGGGAATCAGGATACAACGTTTGTTTTGAAAAATAAACTAGTGCCAACGAATCAATCGTTGGTGAATGGATTGGTCGAAAACAGCACCTATTTCTATCAGGTAAAAGCCACGTTGGGTACTTCTATCTCGCAACCTTCGGAGTTAATGAAGGTAAAAACGACTCTAAGCAATGGTGCTGCAATTCATCCTTTTTCAGCTACAAAATTGATTCGCAAAAACGGAGATTTCTATCTCGCAGGATTGGAGGGTAATGAAACAATTCAACTTTTTACTGTTTCAGGAAGCTCGGTTTTCAAAGGAAAAGTTGAGACAAATGTGTTTCGTTTGCCTTTGAGCCAAAAAGGAATATTTATCGTTCGGGTGCAGAATGGGCAATCGCTAAAGACATTTAAAATCATTCGGTAATTCTGTTATTATTTTGGAAAAAGGCTGTCTCAATCCCGAGATGGCCTTTTTCGACAAAACCATTCCTCTATAAGTTTGTTTTAAGGGAATGAAAAAACTAAACAGACTAGCCGAGGCAAGTAGCCCATACCTTCGTCAGCACGCCGAAAATCCCGTCGATTGGTACGAATGGGGCGAAGAGTCGCTCACAAAAGCCCGAACCGAAAATAAACCACTCCTGATAAGTGTTGGATATGCCGCGTGCCATTGGTGTCATGTGATGGCGCACGAATCGTTTTCGGACGAAGTGATTGCCGAGTTTATGAACACACATTTCGTGTGTATCAAGGTCGATCGTGAGGAGCGACCCGACATCGACCGTATTTACATGGATGCTGCTCAATTGGTGAGTGGGCGCGGCGGCTGGCCGCTCAATGCGTTTGCGCTGCCTGACGGCAGACCGTATTATGCCGCAACTTATTTTCCCCCAAATCAATGGATGGATGCGCTCAATCAGTTGAGCGATGTTTTCAAATCGGACTACGAACGTGCATTGCGAGCTTCCGAAGCACTGACAGCAGGTATTCAAGCTGATAATCTACCCGAAATTACGGAGCAAAAAGCGTTTTCGCGAGACGAATATGATCAGGCGTTCAGTCACCACGTCGAAACGGTTGATTTCGACCTTGGCGGATATGCTCGTGCACCGAAGTTTATGATGCCCGTCGGTTGGGAGTTTTTCTTGCAATACCATTCGCAGACTGGCAATCCGTTGGCGCTCGATGCCGCGACCATTGCGCTCGATGCGATTGCTCGTGGCGGAATCAACGACCAGATTGGCGGCGGATTTGCCCGCTATTCGACCGACGAATTTTGGAAAGTTCCTCATTTCGAGAAAATGCTTTACGATAATGGTCAACTTATCAGCCTTTATGCGAAAGCGTATCAGTTGACGAAAAAGCCGCTTTATACCGAGGTAGTCGCACAAACCATCGCTTTTGCAGAACGTGAATTGTTGGATTCTTCGGGCGGATTTTATGCCTCTATCGATGCCGATAGCGAACACGAAGAGGGAAAATTTTACGTTTGGACAAAACAGGAATTCGACGAAGCACTTTCGCCCGAAACCGCGTTGCTGATTGGTCGTTTTTATCAGGTTTCTGATTACGGAAATTGGGAACATGACAAAAACATATTACATTACAAAACAGATAAATCCACTTTTGCAGAGGAAAACGGATTGACGTTGGAGGCTTTCGAAACGATACTGAAACAAGCGAACGAAACCCTTCTTTCGGTTCGGTCAAAACGAATCCGACCGACCATCGATGACAAAATCTTGACCTCGTGGAATGCGCTAATGTTATTAGGTTATGTGGATGCGTTCAAGGCAACTGGAGAAGAAAATTACCGAATTGGCGCGCTTCGCACAGCAAATTTTATCGACCAAAAGATGCTACGAGAAGATGGATTGCTCTATCGGGTGTACAAAGATGGGAAAGTGACCATCGAAGCTTTTTTGGAGGATTATTCTTTGTTGGCACAAGCTTTTATTGGGTTGTACGAGATTACATTCGACCTCAAATGGCTCACCAAAAGCCGTCTGTTGACCGAATATGTCTGGAGTCATTTCCTCGATGCCGAGCGAAATCTCTTTTACTATACCTCTGACCAAGCAGAGAATTTGATTGCTCGCAAACATGAATTGTCCGACAACGTGATTCCTGCTTCTAACTCCGTAATGGCGCATGTTTTGCATCAGTTAGGGCAATATTTTGAAGAACAGAGATACACCGAAATGGTTGAAAAAATGCTTTCGCAAGTTCGAAAAGATGCTATTCAGCAAGGTTCGTATTATGCCAATTGGGCGCATTTGCTCGGAAAACTCACTTATCCGGCAGTTGAAGTGGCTGTTTTGGGTGAAAATGCGTTGACAATCGCTTTGGAATTGCAACAAAAATATTACCTAAATGCCATATTTGCTGGTGGAACGGAAGAGAATTTCCCTCTGCTGAAAGACCGATTGGTAGAAGGAAAGACGTTGATTTATGTTTGTGAAAACAAAGCGTGTAATTTGCCAGTAGAAAGTGTAGAAAAGGCTTTGGAAATTCTAAAACAAAGAATATAACTCTTTTACCACTAAGGCACTAAGCTCACAAAGATACACTGAGTGTATCAAAATGTTCTAAGTGAAACTTAGTGCTCTGAGTGTCTTAGTGGTAAATCTTATCGTTTTACTCTTTCTTCAGTTTCGCAAATTCTTCTGTTACCAAAGGTATCATATTGTCGGTAATGTTTATGCAATTAAAATTAATGAGTAGGCCTTTTGGCTTTTTTAATAATCTCAAGTAAGTAAGAAGTTGAGCTTGGTAAAGTGGATTGAGTTCTTCAACAGCTTTCAACTCAACAATTATGCAGTCATTGATCAATAAATCAAGCCTAAGTTCGCAATCAAGCGTTTTGCTTTTATAGGTAATTGGAATATTCACCTGTTGTTTGATTGAGAAACCTTGATATGTTAATTCTTCTACAAGGCATTTTTCGTAAATTGATTCTAGTAATCCTGGTCCAAGTTGTCGATGAACTTCAATTGCACACCCTACAATTTTGTAAGCTAAATTATTTACTTCTCGTTGAGTCATATCGAATAACGCTTACACTCTTCCCGTCACCAACTTTGCAAAGAAAAAACGCACCGCAAACCAAACGTGTAGCAGAGTTACGGTCACAATGCCGTAATGCTGTTGCATGATGAGGTAGCGCTCTTTTAGCGAATCTTTTCGTCCAGTAGTTGAGAGTCCACCTTCTAGAAAATTGGAAAGCACGAGGTGCGAATTATGAATCGTTTTTGCCTTTTTTAGGCATTTGATGGTCCATTCGTAGTCCGCAGAATGTTTGTATTCGAGGTTGAACTCAGGTGCAATAGTAAGCTTAGTGACGAACGATTGATGACAGACCAACATTCCCATTTTGAAACTTTTCCAAGTGAGTCGTTTGGGCGCTTTCAATCGGCGCATTCCCACGAAATCTCCATTTGCATCCACAATGGCAGTTTCTCCATAAATCACATCGGGCATTGCTTTTCCGGGAACGGATTCCACCAAATTTTCAATCGTTTCGTTCGTGTGGAGCGTATCGCCGGCATTGATAAACCAAACGTAGTCGCCCGTTGCGAGCTCCATGCCTTTGTTCATCGCATCGTAAAGTCCGTTGTCGGGCTCACTTTTCCAAGTCAGATGCGGATTCTCCTTGTATTTTTTGATGATTTCCATCGTTTCGTCTGTAGAAGCACCATCGATGATGATGTATTCGATGTCAGAATAGGTCTGATGGAGAACGCTTTGAACCGTTTTTTCAATCACTGCTTCCGCATTGTAGGTGACGGTAATGATGGAGATGAGAGGTTTCATTTGTCGGGTTTCGATAAAAGTTGCGAATACAAATGTATATATTCTTGAGCAACAAACGCATCGGAGTAGCAATCTTCTACTTTTTTTCTGGCGTTTTGCGATAATTCTGCATAATTTGCCTTCCAGAGAATCCAATAAATTCCTTCGGCAAGGTTTTCGGCAGATTTGTAAACCGAGAGGAAGCCATTGTGCTTGTGCTCAATCATTTCGGGGATGCCACCCACACAAAATCCGGTGGCTGGAGTGCCGCACGCCATCGATTCCATGATGGTGTTGGGCAGATTTTCTTCGAGCGATGGAGTGACGAACAAATCCACCGCGCAGTACAAATCGCGAATGGCTACGTCATCGGTTAGATAGCCAATTTGGTGAATCGGAAAGGGGAACAACGAGTCGATGTTCTCTTTCGCCTTGCCCAAAAATACCAGTTCGATATCGCTCTGTGTCGATGGGTATTTTTCCGACAGAATGCGACACGCATCTACGTAATAATCAATACCTTTGCGCTTATCGGTGACGTTGGCTGCTCCGTACAAAAGCAGTTTTTTCTCCATTGGAAGACCAAATCTTTCGCGCGCTATTTGTTTGTCTTTAGGTTGATAAAAGGAAATATCAAGCGGATTGGGAATGGCACGAACCTGTATTGGATTGATGAGTGCACTCACTTTGGTGCGATTTTCGAGCCAACGGCTGCAAGTTACAAACTCGATGCCTGAATTTTCCCAAATTTTCTTCTTTTTGCGGAAAACGCTGTTCGACATATCACGTTTGCCGGGATGTTGCAGGAAAAAACAGTCGCGACATTCGGTTTGGTAGTTTTCGCAATCGCGTGAATGATGACAAATCGCCGTTGCAGGCCACATATCGTGCATCGTCCACACAATGGGTTTGCCAAGTTGAATGAGTTTTTTGATTTCAGAAAGCGATAAGAATCCCTGATTAATCCAATGAAGATGCAGAATATCAGCCTCTTTCACTGCGGGATGTTCAGAAATGGAAATACCCGTATTGGCAATCGAAACCGCAAAAAGATTCTTCCGCGTGAAGCCGTTTGCAGCGAAAATAGTCAGCCGTTCACCTACGAATCGCAGTTGGCTGGCAATCAAATTTTTTTTTGAAGTAACGACCGAAATAACGTCTTTATCGTCTGTCGATTTATCTCTGACGAGCATTTTCACTTCCACACCAGATTTTTGCAACGCCTGCTTGAGCCTTTTGCAAGCCACAGCCGCTCCACCGGTCTTTTCGGAAGTATTGATTAAGAGGATTTTCATCGATTGGATTAAAAAACAAAGGTACAGAAATTTTCAATTTCTGTACCTTTGTTTATATCTTTAGTGAACCTTACCAAAGATATTTAATTTCATCTTCAGATAAAGACCGTTTGTAAAGGCGTATTTCATCAATAGTTCCATTGAAATAGTAATTATAAGGGGTGTTAGGAGCACCAATTGTGAATGTATTAAAATTATTAACCCATTTTTCGCCTTTGTTTATGAGAGAAGTTTCGATTAATTTATTTTTGTTTACATAGATTTTCACAATATGTGTTGCACTATCATAACTACTAACGATTGAGTACCATTTTTTTGTACTAAAATCTCCGAAGATAGTATCGCAACTCATATTTGAAATTTTCCTACCAAAACGAAGTTTGCCATTGTTCCAAAGAAGGTAATATCCTGTTGAACCACTTTGTGCTCCAGCAGAAATTATATATTCACTCAAGTTGGGTTCATATTTTGAACTGGTATATGTATTTGTTAAAGGATAGATATTAGTGCTTAAGGTGAAACTTCCATCTGTACCAATCGGATTATCGCCACAGCTTATGCGATTCCAATATGCCTTATAAGCACTTTGTTGATTGTTGAATTTATCTGTTGTGTACTCAACAAAAAAATTGTCTGCATAACCATTGTTCAATTGAGATGCTAGATTTTTTAAATTGCCATTAAAAGGATAATAAAGGATCAACCCTTCTTTGGTTGGTCCTTTTACTGTAATGTAATTTTTTTTTGTGATTGAATCAATTGAATTTCCGTTAATCACCAAAACTGAAACATCAAAAGTTCCTTCATTCAGATATGTTACAGTTATTCCATTTTTCAAAGTAGAATATTCAGGACTACCCCCTTCAAAATGCCAAAAATAATGTGTTGTTGTGTCATTTAATAATGCACCCTTTGCAGTGCTTTCAAACGTTATAAAGTTACCTGGAGTAACAATAGTATCACTTGAAGAAAAAATTGATGTATTAATTGGTGCTTCTTGTAGGTCTTCTTTGTTGCAAGCATAGACACTCATTGTGATAAAAATAAGAATAATAAATTTTTTCATAACGTTTTTTGTTAGGATTAAGGATTTATAGTTATAAATAATGAACTGTTTACTTGAGTTTAGGGAAAATAATTAACAATTATGAGTAGATATCTGCAAATATAGATATAAATTTTCAATAAATATTACTGCTGTGGTTTTAATCTTTATTTCTTAGTTTTTATCAATATTGTTACCATATTTGACAATAATATTGATAAATTTGTAAATAAAATATTTGTCTATGAGCCTTGACCCTGATAGAATCGTTAAGCTATTAGATTTGACGATACAAACAATTTTAAGCATTATTAAAATTGGACTATTTTCTAAACCAATAAAAAATAAAAGGATAGATTACAAGAATAGTGAGCAGTTGCTTATTCTCGCTAATGGACCGTCGTTGAATACGACTATTCAAAATTCTTCAGATTTTGTTCATGAAAAAACATTACTTGCTGTCAATTTTTTTGTTTCATCACCCTCATTTGTCAATTTAAAACCACAACTTTATGTGATTGCTGACCCATTTTTTTGGACCAATCCCACCCAAATGAATAAATTCTTCACTGAACTGAATGCTAAAACATCTTGGGATCTTCTTCTTTTTGTTCCTTCACAAGCCTTTAAAGTAAATGAATGGGAAGAAATTATTAAAGAAAATAATAATATTAAATTGCAAAAATATAATTCAACGCCAATCGAAGGTGGACAATGGTTTTGTAATTTGGTTTTCAAAATGGGGTTTGGTGTGCCAAGACCTCATAATGTGTTAATTCCTTCTTTGATTATTGGATTAAATCAACCTTTTAAAACAATATATATTGCAGGAGCAGATCACTCATGGCTGACAGAGATCTCAGTTAACGATGATAATCAGTTACTGATGAATCAAAAACATTTTTACGACCAAGATCAAACTAAGGCTGCAACAGTAAAAAGAAGAGATTTTTCTGTTGCTCGTATTCATAATACTTTGTATCATATGTATGTGGCATTTAAGAGTTATTTTGTTATTCTTCATTATGCAAATTACTTAGATAAGAAAATAATAAATGTAACTCCAGGCTCGTTTATTGATGCATTCGAACGAAAAAATTTATAATCTAAAATAGTAAACTATGATTAATGGTGGCACGCTTCTTATAACTGGAGGTACAGGATCTTTTGGAAAGAAATTTATAAAGACTCTAATCAACAACTATTCTCCCAAAAAAATAATCGTCTATAGCCGCGATGAACTGAAACAGTTTGAAATGCAGGAGTCTGCCTATTTTAAAGCCGAAAGTGTCTTGATGCGCTACTTTATTGGAGATGTACGTGACTTGTCACGTCTTGAGATGGCAATGGAAGGAGTCGACATTGTGGTTCATGCGGCTGCTCTGAAACAAGTCCCTGCTGCAGAATATAATCCTTTCGAAGCTGTAAAAACAAATATATTAGGTGCCCAGAACGTTCTTGAAGCTTGTCTGAAAAAGAATGTGAAACGAGTCGTTGCTTTGAGTACAGACAAGGCCGCAGCCCCGATCAATCTTTATGGGGCGACAAAGCTGGCATCGGATAAACTTTTTGTTGCAGCCAACAATATGAAAGGTGCGCGTGACATCCGATTTTCTGTAGTAAGATATGGAAATGTGATGGGTAGCAGAGGTTCTGTTATTCCTTTTTTCGAGAAAAAGAAAAGAGAAGGATTTCTGCCGATTACAGACGAAAGGATGACCCGTTTTAATATTACACTTGAAGAAGGTGTTAGTTTGGTTCTTTACGCATTAGAAAATGCTTGGGGGGGGGAGATTTTTGTTCCAAAAATTCCATCTTATAGGATTCTTGATGTTGCTGAAGCGATAGCACCCGGTTGTGAGAAGCGTTTAGTAGGAATTCGTCCGGGTGAAAAAATACACGAAGAAATGATAACTGAATCAGATTCGTTCTTCACCTACGATTTGGGGAAATATTATGCGATTCTTCCACAAAGCCCATCATGGGATTTGAGAGATTATCTTGCGAAATTTAATGGAGTGCCAGTTGAACAGGGATTTAAGTACAATTCTGGGACAAACCCCGAATTCCTGAATGTACAGGAATTACGCAATTTGATTCAAAACAAAATGAACGAGTGATGAAGAGTTCTGCCATTCCTTATGGTCGACAAGAGATAACTGAGGACGATATTCAGGCAGTAGTCAAGACCTTAAAATCTGACTTTCTGACTCAAGGACCAAAGATAGCCGAGTTTGAAAAAGCATTTGCCGAATATTGTGGTGCAAAGTATGCTGTAGCAGTGTCGAACGGAACAGCAGCGCTTCATTTGTCTACGATGGCTTTAGGTGTAAAAGCAGGCGATAAAGTGATTACTACTCCCAATACATTTGCGGCCAGTGCAAACTGCGTTCTCTATTGTGGCGGTGAGGTCGTTTTTTGCGACATCGATCCCGTTACCTTTCTTCTTGATCTAAATAAACTGGAAGAGTTGCTCCAATTCTCAAAACCAGGAACTTACAAAGGTGTCATTCCCGTTGATTTTGCAGGCTATCCCATAGATGCAGAAAAGCTTCGTGGTATTGCCGAAAAATACAATTTGTGGGTAATTGAAGATGCTTGCCACGCTCCGGGTGCTTTTTTTATCAATACAAAAGGAGAAAAGCAAATTTGCGGTAATAATGTCTATACCGATTTGACGGTATTTTCATTTCATCCCGTCAAACATATTGCAACTGGTGAAGGAGGAATGATTACCACAAATAATCTTGAGTTGTACGAAAAACTAACTCTCTTTCGTACACACGGCATTACCAAGAACCCGGATCTACTATTGGAGAATCATGGAGGATGGTATTATGAGATGCAAGAATTAGGGTACAACTACCGATTGACCGACTTTCAAGCTGCCTTAGGTATTTCGCAATTGAACAGAGCTGATGACGGATTGGTCAAAAGAAACGAGATTGCTAGAATTTATGATAAAGCATTCTCAGATTTGCCGATAGTGACGCCTCGAGTCGAAGCAAGAATTCTTCATGCATTTCATTTGTATGTTATACAGACACCCAATCGGTTGGATTTATATAATTATTTGAGAGAAAAAGGGATATTTACTCAAGTGCATTATATCCCTGTTCATTTGATGCCCTATTATCGAGAGCAAGGCTGGGCGAAAGGGGACATGCCTATTTCAGAAGCCTATTATAATCAATGTCTGAGTTTACCAATGTTTCCTTCATTAACAGGGGAGGAACAAGAATATGTTATTCGCGTTATTCGTGAATATTTTGGAAAATAGTAAATGAACCCATGAGACGAATAGCAATAATTCCGGCCAGAGGAGGGAGCAAGCGTATTCCACGAAAAAATGTGAAGATATTTATAGATAAGCCAATTATTGCGTATTCCATCGAAGTCGCTTTGAAATCTGGGCTTTTTGAGGAAGTTATGGTTTCGACCGATGATCCAGAGATTGCCGCTGTGGCAGAGAGATATGGTGCTAAAGTACCATTCTTACGGAGCGAGAATAACTCTGGTGATTTTGCAACATTAGCTGATGTAATTAGTGAAGTCTTATCTAAATATGAGGTATTAGGCACTCATTTCGATGTTTTTTGCTGCATCTTGGCAACTTCACCTTTTTTGCTTTTTGAACGTATTCAAGAGGCTTATGGCAGAATGGTAGAAAGAGATTTCGATTCGGTTTTTCCTGTTTTGCGTTTTTCGTATCCTATACAGCGATCTTTGGAAATACAGAATGAAAAGATTGGTTTGGTTTATCCTGAATACAGAAACAGTCGTTCTCAAGATTTAGAGCCTCGTTATCACGATAGCGGACAGTTTTATTGGATGTGGAGTGATCGATTCAGACAACAGCAGACTCTTTTTGCAAAAAATAGTGGTGCGATTGTGTTGAAAGAGTGGGAGGTACAGGATATTGATACAGAAGAGGATTGGAAAATGGCCGAAATAAAATATCGATTGTTACAGAATGGATAGATGCAGAGTTTTCATCATTACTGAAGCTACTGAAGCAACTGGATGGGGGCATATCGGACGATGTACTGCAATCTATGAGGCTTTTCGTGAGAAAGGTATGACTCCTGTATTTATTGTTAACGGCGGAGAAATAGCGGCACAATTATTAGAGGGAAAACCTTTCGAACTTTTCGATTGGACTTTGGATACAGAAAGGCTATTGAAATTGATTGATAATTCTGATATTGCTGTTGTAGATTCTTATATAGCTAAATTTGAGCATTATGATTTGATTAGTCGAAAGGTGAAATCTCCTGTTTATATCGATGATAATGTTAGATTAACTTATCCGAAAGGTACAGTAGTGAATGGAACTATTTTTGCCGAAGATCTACCCTATTCTTTTTCGAGCGATGTTAAATTTCGATTAGGTAGTCCTTATATTCTGTTAAGAAAAGATTTTTGGACGATTACTCCTAAGGTGATTTTGCCAGAAATTCAAGACGTTCTTGTTACATTTGGAGGAAGTGATATTCGTAATTTGACACCGACTGTCCTTAGGGTATTATGTGATACATTTCCTAAGTGGACTAAACATATAGTAATCGGATCAGATTTGACTAATCAAGATGATATTTATTCTGAGTTAGATAAAAAAACGACGATTTACAAAAGTTTATCGGCTTTAGAGATGAAATCGTTGATGATGAAATGTGATTTAGCTATTTCAGCAGCTGGTCAAACAATGAATGAACTAGCGCGTTGTGGCCTGCCAACAGTAGCTGTAATGGTCATTTCAAATCAGATTGATAATATTCGCGGTTGGATGAAATCGGGATTTATTTCTGGATACATTGATTCTGAAAATTTTCAGTCAGTCGATCTTTTGTCGAAGATTTCTTCGTTAAAAGATGCCGAAGTAAGAAAAAGGCTTTCAGCAATCGGACAACAAAATGTTGATGGAAAAGGCGCAAGGAGAATTGCGTCTTCCGCTTTTATTCCGTTGATAGAGTTGTCTCCAGCGCTTTCAACTGATTTGCTTCCATTGCTAGATTTGGCCAATGACCCTGTGGTCAGGTCAAATTCGTTTTCGTCAATTGCAATTTCACTTGAAGAACATCGACAATGGTTCGAACGTGTAAGAAATAGTAAAAACACCTTACTGTTGGTCGCTCGACTTAGCGGAGTGCTTTTAGGACAAGTAAGATTCGATAAGAAAGTGGAGGGAATTGTCACTAGCATAAGTATGACATCTACCTTTAGAGGTTGGGGATTGGGTAACACTTTACTTCAAAAATCTCTCAATCGTTTACAAACAGAATGGTCTGATATTCATTATGTTATCGCATATGTAAAAAAAACAAATATTGCATCACGAAGAATTTTCGAAAAAGGTGGATACAAATTCATTGAAGAGAAAGACGGGGTGTGCGAATATAGATATTGTTATGTTTAAAATTGATCAATTTGATTTAGAGGAATCCAAAAAAACCTTTATAATCGCAGAACTCTCCGCAAATCATAATCAGGATTTTGATATTGCTGCCAAGACTATTCGAGCTGCTAAAGAGGCTGGTGCGGATGCCATAAAACTACAAACATATACTGCTGATACCATTACACTTGATTGTGATAATGAATATTTTCAGATAAAACAAGGCACACTTTGGGATGGCACAACTTTGCATAAGTTATACGAACAAGCCTATACTCCTTGGGAATGGCAACCTAAACTGATGCAAATTGCAGTAGAGGAAGGCTTGATTTGTTTTTCATCTCCGTTTGATAAAACTTCTGTTGATTTCTTAGAGGAATTAAATGTTCCTGCCTATAAAATTGCGAGTTTTGAAATTACCGATATTCCTCTAATAGAGTATGTGGCCTCAAAAGGAAAACCAGTAATTATTTCGACAGGGATAGCCGAGTTGTTTGAAATTTACGAAGCCGTAGATGCATGTCGTCGAATGGCCAATAATCAAATAGCGCTATTAAAATGTACCTCTGCATATCCTGCATCTCCTAAGGAAGCAAATCTGCTTACTATTCCTGATATGAAACTTAGATTTTCAACTGTTGTGGGTTTATCCGACCATACTTTAGGTTCTGACACGGCAATTGCTTCGGTGGCTCTAGGCGCTAAAATTATTGAAAAACATTTCATATTGAACAAAGAAATTGGCGGACCTGATGCTTCTTTTTCCATGGAACCTAAAGAGTTTAAGCAAATGATAAATTCAATTAGGACTGTAGAACATTCACTTGGTTCTGCATCTTATGATTTAACAGAAAAATCAAAAAACAATAGGCATTTCTCACGTTCTCTTTTTGTGGTTGAAGATATGAAGAAGGGCGATTTTTTCACTGAAAAGAATATTAGATCAATTCGTCCTGGCAACGGCCTTCCCCCTAAATATATGCCTTCAATACTTGGAAAGAGGGCATTATGTGATATAAAACGAGGTACACCTCTAAATGAAAAGTATTTTAATTGATTTAAATAATTTGAATGAGAAAACAGTTAGGAAATTTAAAAGCAAACCTTCGGATTTTTGGGTTTGATTTCAATATGATGAAGGGAGCGCTTCGAGGATTGCCACTTTATCTCAATGATTATAAGGAGCTTAAGGCGCAGAAAGGGACTGATACTAAGTTCCCGTTTGGTGACCGAAAACTAATGCTCACCGATCGTTTTGCTGAGTCAGGCTCTGCACGTGGACACTATTTTCATCAGGATTTGTTGGTGGCGCAACGCATTTTTAAGGCAAATCCGGTTAAGCATGTCGATATAGGTTCGCGTATCGATGGTTTTATTGCGCATGTGGCGTCTTTTCGCGAAGTAGAGGTGTTTGACATTCGTGAAATGAAAAGTTTGTCGAAGAATATTACTTACAAACAGGCTGATTTGATAAAGCTTCCGGGGGGTATGATGGAGTATTGCGACTCGCTTTCGGCGCTACATTCGATTGAACATTTCGGACTTGGTCGATATGGCGATCCCATTGATTATCAGGGACATACTAAAGCGATTGAGAATATCTCGAAGATTCTGAAAGCCGGTGGAACGTTTTATTTTTCCGCTCCGATTGGTCCGCAACGCATCGAATTCAATGCGCATCGGGTGTTTTCGCTCACCTATCTTGCTTCTGTTTTTTCGGAGAAATTTGTGATTAAAAACTTTTCGTACGTCGATGACAAAGGCGATTTGCACGAAAATCAGCCTTTTGTAGGCACCGATTTCGAGCGCAACTACGGTTGTCATTATGGATGCGGTATTTTTGAATTAATCCGAAAATAATCGGTTTCGATTGATGATATATACTCGATTAAAAGGACGTTTGGGCAATAATCTGTTTCAGATTGCGGCGGCAGCTTCGCTGGCTCGTCAGCATAACGATGATTTTTGCATTGTGGTGCCCGACCCGCTCATTGACAAAGGAATAAGCACCACTGAAGATGAGATTCGCAGTCTGCAAAAGTCAATTTTTCGAAAGGTGGATGTGATTCAGAGTATGCCTACGGATTGTGTTTTGGTTCAAGAACAAGCCTTTGCCTACCAACCGATTCCTTACACGCCCAACATGGCGATTTCGGGTTACTTTCAGTCCGAAAAATATTTCGACCGAGACCTCGTGAAAGAGCTTTTTGCGATTGATAATGAGACTAAAAGCTACATTGAGACGAAATATGGTGCTTTGTTGGCTAAAAAGCCTACCAGCATCCACATCCGAAGAGGCGATTATTTGAGCAATCTCGATTTTCATCCCATTTGTTCGCTCAATTACTTCAAAAATGCCATGCGTCTGATTGGTAGCAAGACTCCGTTTCTGATAGTGACCAACGATATTGCGTGGTGCAAAAAGAGATTTCGAGGCGAGAATATCTACTTTACCGATCAGGAGTCGGCGGTGGTCGATCTTTACTTGCAATCGATGTGTGCCAACAACATCATCAGCAATAGTTCGTTTAGTTGGTGGGGAGCATGGTTGAACAACCATCCGACGAAGAAAGTCATTTATCCGAAGCCGTGGTTTGGAATTTCTGCCACCCAAATTGACGACTCGGACTTAATACCCGGCGATTGGATGGCGTTAGAAAATAGAATGTCGCTTTTTCTGCGAATCTTTGCCAGATTTCGGAAGATGAAGCGCGACATTTATCAGCGTTATTGGTAGAAATTAGCCTAAAGACTTCTGTTTTTCTTGAATACAATCGAAAGCACATCGTCTAGAATCTTCGATTTCAAGAGCTTATTGACTCCAAGATAGAAAACTCCGCCTACGATAATCTGACTGATAATCAATAGAATACGATTTTCGATAACCCACGAAAGAGGATAGATAACCGCCACCATTGCTACCGATATAACGAAGCAAGGCAGCATATCTCGAAGCTGTTCGCTCCACCGATAATTGACCTTCCGACCAATAAAAATCAGATTCATGAGGTAAACAGCGTAGCGCATCGCCACAATACCCACCACCACGATGAAGATTCCAAAATGAATGGTTGACAGAAACGCTGCTATCAGAATGCCGATTTTGGCGAGTTCGAAGTAGATAAATATCGTGACTCGTTCGTTGATTCGAATAAAATTTTGAATGATTGCCGTGAAAATGGTAGGAATACCAGCCAGGCAAAGTAGTTGAAAATAGACAAACGACCCTTCCCATTTCTTCGTTAAAAGGACTTCGAGCACATTAGGACCGATCAATGCAAGCCCCATCAGCACTGGGAAAGTGATGAATGACGTAAAGCGGATGGTCTTTTGGAATGCGCGTTTGAGTCGCTCAGCATCATCTTTTATGGCACTGTAGATCGGGAAAGTGGCATTGTAAATCGAGCCGCTCAGCGTGTTGATGGGCATATCGCTCATCTTCGAAGCTTGTGTGAAATTCCCCAATTGGATGATTGGGAAAAATTTACCGATAATCAATGAGTAGATGTTCTGAAAAATCGTTCCCAAGAAGCCCGCCAACGTCATTTCCATGCTATAATGAATTTGCTCTTTGAGCGACGACAGACTGAAAATCAGCTTCGGATACCATTTCCCGAAAATCCAAAGCAAACTGACGCGAAAAAACGTGGCGGAAACATTTTGCCAAACCAACGCCCAAACGCCGTAACCCCGATAGGCCAAAAATAGCGCCACCATGCCCGAAAAGAGGAGTGAAAGGACATTCGACAGCGAATTTTGTTTGAATCGAATATGTTTTGCGAGTAAAGTAGCCTGAATTAACCCCAACGAGTTGATGATAATGGAGAGGAAAATGACACGCGCAATGGGTGTGAGTAGCGGCTGATGAAAAAACTGAGCAATAGCCGGCGCACTAAAGAAAAGAATCAAATAGATGGAGCTGCTCAGTCCAATATTGAAGTAGAAAACTGAGTTATAATCTTGCTCGGTGGCATTTGTTTTTCGAATCAACGCAGAAGAAAATCCTCCATCAATCAACACTGACGAAAGCGCTGAAAAAACGCCAAGCATCCCTACCAGACCGTATTCGGTCTGCGACAGCATACGTGCCATCAGGATGCCAATAACAAAAAATACCAGCTGGGTCCCGATTTTGTCGAAGCTGCTCCATGCAATAGCAATGGCTGTTTTCTTTTTTAATGAAGCTTCACTCATCTGATGCGGGGTAGAGGGTAGAGTTTAGAGAGGTGTTTGCGGATCGTAGATGCCAATTCTTTGACTCTTTTGCTAATCGGTTTAGTTGGCATTTGAGCCTCTTGCTTCAATCTTGCATCGAACCACTGAGCATCCATTCGGCATATTTCATCTTTCAATTCATTTGCTTTTTCAGTCTCATTTTTTAAAGAAAATTGCTGATACAATCGGAACAAAATCGACATTTTGGCATACTTGAGATGATTCAAAACAGTCTGACTTTCAACGCCTTCGAACAAGTCAATTAAGAATTGCCGCACAGCAGCCGATTCGCGCATCGCTTTTTCCTGATTCTCGCCCGAAAATATGCCCGTGTCGTGTTTCCGATAGACAGCCATCACTTTGGGCGAATAGTAGATTTTCCCTTTCTGAGCGCAAAGCATGTGAAACACATAGTCGCAATTGACGCGCTGCTCCAGACCTTCGGGGAGTTCGAATACCCCATTTCGGAAAAAGACTGATACATTGGAAATGTAATTGGCTTTTGAAAGATCTTCGAGTCCAGTCACCCGTTTTTGACCTCCGTTCGACAAACTTTTGCTGCCGTCTTTGGCGTAATAGTTCAGCACCCGATGGAAGCAAAGCGTGTAATCAAGATTCTTTTCCGAAAAATCAAACTGAAGCTGCAATTTGCGACTGCTTATCCAATAATCATCGGGGTCGCAAATCGCTACATATTTTCCTTTCGCAGCGATATAAGCCTGAATGTAGTTGCGCTGCAACCCCAAATTTTGCTCATTGGCTATCAGGTGAATCTGATTCGGATATTGCTCTTTGTATCTTTTGCAAATGGCCAAAGTCTGGTCGGTGCTGCAATCTTCGGCGATAATGATTTCGAATGGGAAAGACGTTTTTTGACGCAGAATACTCAGGATAGCCTCTTCGATGTAATCTTCTCGATTGTAGGCAATCATCAGTACACTGACCGCTGGTTTTAGCTCTTTCACCTGATTTCGATTCTATTTAAAAACCTCTATTTCAGAATAATACGAATGATATCGTCTTCTACGCTGAAATCAAATTTCATGTTTTTCCTTTGCAAATAAAGTTTTACCTCTTCGATGGTGGGGTAGTCGTTGCTACCGGTGAATAGTCGCGCATCGTCGATGAGGATAATGTGTTTGTGAGGAGTTGCCAATATCGCATCCAATTCTCCGAAAACCGGACATTGCGAAGCCCCTTTCGCCGTCAGTCCACCCGAATAGTGTCCATCGAGCCAAAAGATTGCCGGAGCATTCAGTTTAGGGGTAATCTCTCCTAATTTTGTGGCTGAATCTCCGTGATAAGGCTTCACTTTCGGGAAGCGTTTAAATCGTTCAACCGCCAATTTATAATAGTGCTCAGAGAGTTCGATGGTGCAGAGTTCGTCGAAATAATTCATCTGTACATAAATCATATCGCCCATGTAAGTCCCCGTTTCCACAAGTGTTTTGTAGCCCGATTCTTTCTGATATTTGCGAATAGCAACCCGCTTTACCGAATGGTTTGGCGGACAAGGTTTACCTGCTTTCAGCCATTTCGAATACTCCACCTGAGTCTCAATCTCTTTGATGATATCAAAAGCCCACTTGGGTAGTTTTTTATAGATTGCCTCTTTGTTCATCGGATAGCATTTAAGGGTAATAGATTGTTTTGCAGGGTTTTATTTCACTTCACTACCCGGTTTCACCAATTTCTCAGGTGTAATAACCGCCAGCGAGCCATCGTTATTTTCGGCTGAGAGAATCATCCCTTGAGATTCGATGCCTTTCAGTTTGCGGGGTGCGAGGTTGGCGATAAAGCAAACCTGCTTGCCTACCAACTCTTCCGGTTTGTAGTGTTGGGCAATGCCCGATACGATGGTGCGGGTTTCGAGCCCGTCGTCAATTTTGAATTGCAACAGTTTGTCAGCTTTGGGCACTTTGGCACATTCGAGCACCGTACCTACGCGAATGTCGAGTTTGGTGAAGTCGTCGAATTCGATATTTGGTTGAATCGATTTGGCTTTGTAGTTGGCCTCTTCGTTGGCTTTTTTTGTGTCGAGCAGTTTTTGTACCTGCGCTTCTATGGTGGCATCTTCAATTTTTTCGAAAAGCAAAACAGGCTCTTTCAGTTGAGCACCTTCTGCCAAAATATCTGTGCGTCCGAGTTGTTTCCAGTCGAACGATGCTATTTCAAGCAAATCGCGTAGTTTTGTCGCAGTGAAAGGCAGGAATGGCTCGAACGCAATTGCCAGATTGGCACTAATTTGCAGCGAGATATTCATGATTGTTGCCACACGCTCCATATCGGTCTTGGCAAGCTTCCAAGGCTCCATGTCGGCAAGGTATTTGTTGCCGATGCGGGCGAGGTTCATTGCCTCTTTCAGTGCATCGCGGAAACGGTAGATGTTGAGGTAATCTTCAACGCTTTTCTTCACATCTACAAATTCGGCAAGCGTTGATTTGTCGTAGTCGGTCAGTTCGCCACACGCGGGAACTTTTCCTTCGAAATATTTGTGAGTCAACACCAGTGCACGGTTCACAAAATTGCCAAACACCGCTACCAACTCGTTGTTGTTGCGTGCCTGAAAATCTTTCCACGTAAAGTCGTTGTCTTTGGTTTCGGGAGCGTTGGCTGTCAGCACGTAACGCAAAACGTCTTGTTTGTCGGGGAATTCCACCAAATATTCGTGCAACCAGACAGCCCAGTTGCGTGAGGTGGATATTTTATCGCCTTCGAGGTTGAGGAATTCGTTAGAAGGCACATTTTCGGGCAATTGATAGGTCCCTTCGGCCTTCAACATAGCCGGGAAGACGATGCAATGGAAGACGATGTTGTCTTTCCCAATGAAGTGAACGATTTTCGATTCTTCGCTCTTCCACCATTTTTCCCAATCGTTGGGTAATAGTTCGATGGTGTTCGAAATGTATCCGATGGGCGCATCGAACCACACGTAGAGCACTTTGCCCTCGGCTCCTTCTACAGGCACGGGCACGCCCCAATCGAGGTCGCGGCTCACTGCACGAGGCTGCAAGCCCATGTCGAGCCACGATTTACATTGACCATAGACGTTGGTTTTCCACTCTTTGTGGTCTTCGAGAATCCATTTGCGCAACCACGCGTCGTGTTGGTCGAGTGGTAGATACCAATGTTTGGTCTCTTTCAATACCGGATTAGAACCGCTTATTGTTGAACGAGGATTAATCAAATCGGTAGGGTTGAGTGATGTACCGCACGCTTCGCACTGGTCGCCGTAGGCACGGTCGTTTTTGCAATGCGGGCAGGTGCCGGTGATATAGCGGTCGGCGAGGAATTGTTTCGCCTCTTCGTCGTAATATTGTTCGCTGGTTTTCTCGATAAAACCGCCTTTGTCGTAAATGGTGCGGAAAATATCGGAAGCTGTTTTCTTGTGGATATTAGATGTAGTGCGCGAGTAGATATCGAATGTAATGCCGAAATCTTCGAACGATTTTTTGATAATGCTGTGATAGCGATCCACTACATCTTGCGGGGTGATGCCTTCGTTTTTGGCTTTTATGGTGATGGGAACACCGTGCTCGTCGCTACCGCCTATCATCAACACCTCTTCGCCTTTGAGGCGCAGGTAACGTGCATAGATATCGGCCGGAACATAAACTCCGGCCAAATGCCCGATGTGCACAGGTCCGTTGGCATAAGGTAAAGCCGTGGTAATCAGTGTTCGTTTGAAATTCTTATTCATCATTTTTGTGCTAAAAATTAGAAAGCGCAAATGTACGACATTTTGCGCTTTTTCCGACAAGTTTATTTTTATAAAAAGCGCTGCTTTATCCGTTCTGCGAGCGTCTCGGGAGAGATTTCGTTGAGACAGGCATAATCTCCTCGGTGGCACTCTTTGTTACCATAGATTGAGCAAGGGCGACAATCGAGATCGATTTGCACGGCATCTGCCGGATTTTGATTCCAACCGTAGAAGCCGGCAAAGGTGTGTGTGGCTCCCCAAACTGAAATTACAGGACAACCCACCAACGATGCCAGATGCATATTGCCCGAGTCCATCGTCACCATACCGTCGAGGTGGCTCATCAGAATAAGTTCTTTCTCCATATCGATACGACTGACGGTGCTGATGACGTTTGGGTAAGCCGATTCCCACTTCGAGAGGATGGCTTTCTCTTCACTTCCACCGCCGAAGAGATAGATTTTCACTTGCTCTTTCGACAAGATTTCTACCACTTTCTCCATTTTGTCGATTGGGTAAATCTTTCCCGTGTGTTTGGCAAAAGGAGCGATTCCAATCCATTTCTCTGATTTCGTAGAAACCACTTCGCCGAGTTTCGAGATTTCGCCTTTGGTCTCGAAGATAGAGGTAAATTGCGTGTCGACCACGAATCCAAGTTCGCGGAAAACCTTTTCGTAGCGATTGAATGAGGTAGGTAGCTGCTGTTTTCCCTTCGGTTTGGCTGCAATCAAATCGCGTTTGGCTCGTCGTTGTTTGTCTATTGATGCAATCTGAAAGCCGCTGAAGCGGAAGAAGAAAGTCAGGATATGACTGCGCAAGACGCTGTGTAAATCAGCTATTTGGTCGAAATTTTGTTTGCGTAATTCTCTGAAAAGCTTCCACAATCCACGAATGCCTTTGTGACGGTTTTTGAAGTCAATCTCTTCGAATTTGAAATTCGTGGGTGCGTTGAAAAAGAGTTTCTTCAGAGCCGGTTTCGAGAGGAAAACAAACTCCGTCTCCGGATTTTGTATCGCCAACGAATAGACCACAGGAATAGTCATTGCGACATCTCCAAGGGCGGAAAAACGGATGATTAATACTTTTCTTTTGAAAAGTCGTAAGTCGTAGGTCATAAGTCGTAAACCGTTATCCTATGGCAATACTTTTTTAGTTTTGATTGAGCGATTTGATTAATCCTCGAATCATTCTTGAAATTTCAAATGTCTGATCAGATAACTTATCTTGCACTTCTTTGGAGGTATAATTAAGTCTGACTGCCTAATAAAGCATTGATCGTACTTCGCTGCATGATCCTAGAGAAAAGAATAGAAAACGCTTGAATTCAGCATCGCTACATCTGTCAAATCCTTCGGCAATGTTATTCGATATGGACACTACAGCCCGCGTTATTTGTTCCCTAAAGCCATAATCTTTTGAATTCGCAAACTGAGAATATATGTCAACCGCTAAATCTTGTGCTTTTTGCCATGCAATGATGTCCTCAAATCGCTGTATTTTCATTCTCAGTGACTTATGACTTTCGACTTACAACTTATGACTTTTTGTACAACACCGGATTTAGGCTCGGATCGTTGTACATTTTCATCTGTTTGTACACTTTCATCACTTTGGTGCCAGCCTCGTAGCCTGCGAGCAGTTGGTCGATGGCAGTCGTAAGGTCTTTGTGTTGTTCCAAAAGGATGTTGAGCTTCGTTTGACATTGCGCCAAGTGAGCAGGCTCAGCATCGGTGCGATCTACCTCTTGCTGCATGTGATAGACTTTGAGCGCAAGAATAGACAAACGGTCAATCGCCCAAGCCGGACTTTCGGAGTTGATAGTCGCGCCTGCCTGAGGTTGAACATCTTTGTATTTGTCGTAGAAATAGCTGTCGATAAGTTCCACCAAATCGGTGCGGTCTTGATTCGATTTGTCGATGCGGCGTTTCAGTGTTAACGCTGCTACCGGGTCAATATTTGGGTCGCGTATGATGTCTTCGAAATGCCATTGCACGGCATCAATCCAGTTTTTGAGGTAAAGGAAATATTCGATTGTTTGAAATTCGTACGGGTTTTTGATTTCAGCATCCACATGGTCGGTCACGTGATACTGGCGTGTGCTATCTTCAAAAATGGAGTAGCTGAGTTGGCTAAATGTCATAGTAATTGGTTTGATTAGAACGATTTGGTTTGCAAACATACAAATTGTTTCGCGAATAATCAAATAAAACAGGGCATGCGGCTGCTCAATACATCGCAGATTCGATGGCAGATTCGGACATCAAAAATTGTCAAAAAAAATCAAAATAGGGTTGTTTTTAAAGAAGCACGCTATTCTTACTGTATCTTTACGCACTATTTTTTATATTTGTCATACAAATCTTACGATATAAACCTATGCAACACAAAGGACGCCAAGTTTTTCAGACCGATAAACCCACACGTTGGAAGCGATTCCAGTGGCTGTTTAGATCATTGTTGGTCTTATTTTTATTATTATCAATCACGTTTACGATTTCGTTAATCGGGCATCAGCGCGTAGTGAAGTTGCCCGAAGCCGAAATGAAGAAAACGGTTTTGAAAAAATTAACCAAAGAGGAGCTCGATGCATCCTATTCACCGCAATCGAAAAAAGAATTTAAGGCAGATATTCAGAAAATCAGAAAACTGCACAAAGATCACGATTTATACGAGAAGAAGATGGCATTGCCCTCGAATCGGGAGATTGAATATCCTATTCGTGCTGGGTTTTATGTCAATTGGGATCCGCAGGCTAAATTTTCGCTCGAGTATAATGCTTCGGAGTTGAATATGATATTACCCGAATGGAGCTTTATCACCGATAGCACAGACGAAGTGGCGATTAAGGTTGATTCAGTTGCGCTTAATATTATGCGCAAAGAGAAGCTGGTGATTGTGCCGATGATTTCGAATATTTTCAAAGGTGCGTTCAATGGCAAAAATGTCAATCGAATCATTTCTTCTCCACGTAGACGAACTAAATTCATTACCAGCGTGGTTCGCATGTTGGATAAATACAAATTTCAGGGCGTCAATATTGATTTTGAAAATCTAGAAGATTTCACCCGGCGGAGCGATGTGGTGGCTTTTCAGACCGAATTGTATAATGCACTGCACAAGAAAAAATACATTGTCACGCAGGATATTCAACCATTCAACGAAGCCTACGACCTGAAGCAACTCTCGAAGCGAAACGATTTCATCTTTCTGATGGCGTATGATCAGCACAATGGTCCGGCGCTACCGGGTCCAGTTGCCGGTCAGAAATGGGTGGAAGCTGCTTTGAACGAGGCTTTGAGGTATATTCCGTCGCATAAGTTAATCATGTGTGTTCCGACTTACGGGTACGATTGGCCTGAAAACTGCCTAGGAACTCCTATTTCGTACCAAAAAGCGATAACTAAAGCTTCGCAGATGGGAGCCAAGATTGATTTCGACAACCACAATTACAACCTGAATTACAAATATGTGGATGAAAACAACGTCACCCATCAAGTTTTCTTTACTGATGCAGCCACTAACTTCAATGCAATTAGAGCTTCCGAAGATTTTGGTACAGCGGGAGTTGCACTTTGGCGGTTAGGTGCTGAAGATAGTCGCGTGTGGGAGTTCTATGCACTCGATTTATCCTTTGAATCGCTCAAGGAAGATAAGTTTAATTACAGCGTGCTTCAAAACTCCAAATCGACCTATCACATCGATTTTGCAGGATCTGGAGAGATTTTCAACGTAGTGAGTCTGCCTAAAGATGGGAAGATCAAAATCGAGATGACTCCTCAGGATGAGCTGATTACAGAAGAGAAGTACATGATTCTGCCTACATCGTGTGTTGTCGAGAAATCAGGTTTCCGCACCGAAAAGTGGGTCGCTATGACTTTCGACGACGGACCAAGCGACGAATATACACCCAAAATTCTCGATATTCTTAGTAAATACCACGTGCGCGCCACGTTCTTTGTCATTGGCTTCAATGCCGAAGATAATCTCCCAATTGTGCAACGCATCTACCGCGAAGGTCACGAACTGGGGAATCACACTTTTACGCATGCAAATCTCGCACAAGCGGGTCGAGAACGCGAACTTATCGAAATTCGCTCTACGAATCGGATTATTCAAGCTGTGACGGGACATACTACGACGTTGTTTCGATCTCCTTATACCTCCGAACCGCGTAGTTTGGATGAGTTTATTCCACTCTATATCGCGCGTCAGGATGGTTTTATTTCGGTGTCGTCGTCATACGACCCCCGAGATTGGGAACCCAATGTAACTGCCGATACCATTCTGAAACGGGTAATCGAAGCCAATAAGTATGGTAATATCATTTTGTTGCACGATGCTGGAGGCAATCGCAGCCAGACCATTGTAGCGTTGCCGCGTATTATCGAACATTTCCAGAAAGAGGGTTATAAATTTGTGTCGGTAGCCGATTTGATGGGTAAAACCCGCAATGATGTGATGCCGCCTATGCCCGAAGATTATCAATCTTTTGTGAACAACACGGTAGTTGAAGCAACCTATTATTGGGAGAATTTTCTGTTTGCACTCTTTTTGTTGGCGTTGATTTTAAGTAGCGGAAAACTCTCTCTCTTGGTGATTTTAGCCATCATTAATCGCATCAAAGAGACTAAAATAAAGAAACGGGGACGTACCACTCCTGAGACGTTGAGTGTGAGTATCATTGTGCCGGCCTACAACGAAGAAGTGAACATCGAGAAGAGCATTCTCAATTTATTGAAACTCGATTATCCGAACTTCAATGTGGTTTTTGTGGACGATGGTTCAAAAGACTCAACTTATCAGAAGGTGTATGATCGCTTCAATGATAATCCGAAAATAAAGGTATTCACCAAACCAAACGGTGGAAAAGCCTCTGCACTTAACTTTGGTATTGAGCATGCCGATGGCGAAATACTGGTTTGCATCGATGCAGATACGCTTTTGAAAACAGATGCCATCACTCAACTGGTGCATCCGTTTATAGAAGAAGAGGTGGGAGCCGTAGCCGGAAATGTAAAAGTAGGTAATCGCCGTAACTTGCTCACCAATTGGCAATCCATCGAGTACATCACGAGTCAGAATTTCGACCGTCGTGCGTTCGATTTGCTCAACTCAATCATGGTGGTACCTGGTGCAATTGGTGCTTTCCGTAGAGAGGCACTGTTGGAGATTGGCGGTTTCACGGTCGATACGTTGGCCGAAGATTGCGATTTGACGTTGCGACTGTTGAATGCAGGGTATACCGTGCGCAATTGCAACGAAGCCATGTCCTACACCGAAGCTCCCGAAACCATTCAGATGTTTATCAAGCAACGTTTTCGTTGGACGTTTGGCATCATGCAGAGTTTTTGGAAACACAAAGAGTTGCTATTCAACTTCAAACAGCCCAATTTAGGTTGGATTATTCTACCAAATGTGCTTATTTTTCAAATGTTTCTACCACTGTTTTCGCCGATTGTCGATATCCTGATGGTTTACTCTATTTTCAATGGTGATGCAGGTTATGTGTTGGAGTTTTATGTCGCATTCTTGTTATTCGATAGTTCCATTTCGTTTATGGCATTTAAGTTCGACAACGAGAAATTCACCTTCAAAACCTTCTGGCAATTTGCGTTGCAACGAATCATTTACCGTCAATTGATGTGGTATGTGTTGGTGAAGGCCTACAACAAAGCCATCAAAGGTGAAATGGCGCATTGGGGTGTGTTGAAACGCACTGGTAACGTTCAAGAAAAGGCGGAAGAGTAGATGTCTATTACCTTATCAAATATAGAGAAAAGTTACGGAGCGCAAAAAGTGCTCCGTAATGTTTCCATCGAAATACCGAAAGGCGAAATCGTGGCTTTCCTCGGACCAAACGGTGCGGGTAAATCGACCACAATGAAGATCATGACTGGATTGTTGACCGCCGATTCGGGCAGTGTGTCGGTCTGCGGGTTCGACATAGAGAAAGATTTGATGGAGGTGAAGAGTCGCATCGGCTATTTGCCAGAGAACAATCCCCTTTACCTCGATATGTATGTGCGCGAATACCTCGAATTTGCAGCAGGGTTCTACGATATGAAAGGTAAAACCAAGCAACGTGTCAAGGAACTAATTGAACAGATAGGTCTTTCACCCGAAGCGCACAAGCAAATCGGTCAGCTTTCGAAAGGTTATCGTCAGCGCGTTGGACTGGCGCAGGCTTTGATTCACGATCCTGAAGTGTTGATACTCGATGAACCGACCACTGGACTCGACCCGAACCAGTTGGTGGAGATTCGTCGCTTTATCAAAGAGCTTGCCGTGCAAAAGACAGTTATACTTTCAACCCATATTTTGCAAGAAGCCGCAGCGATGTGCGACCGCGCTTTGATTATTCACAACGGAGAAATTGTGGCGGATAAGTCCACCAAAGACTTACAGTCGAACCTGCATATGCAGTCGTTTGAAGTGGAGTTTTCTGCAACTATCGACGTTCGCCAACTTCAATCACTTCTTCAAATCAAATCGGTAGAGCAAATGGCAGACAATCGCTTTGCAATCTCCTCGGACGAAGACATACGCGAACTGCTTTTCAAATTTTCAGTGGAAAAAGGATGGGTGATTCTATCGCTCAATCGCCGAGAACAATCGCTCGAAGAGGTGTTCGGAATACTGACGAAGTAGATAAGTTGAACGGTAATGTGTCAGATTTGGTGATTACAATTCAAATAGTTGAACATCAACTATAATCGGCAATAATCAGTAGATGACGACCGAAGGATGGTGGGTAATATGCCCCCATCGCCTCGGATATGATGCCGAAGAATATTGGTGTTGGTTGGCGGGATCTGTGCTCCCGCCTTTTGAATACTATAGGAATCGAAGATCAGCGGAGCTAATTTGCAATTCCGACAATAAGAAATATATTTGTTGTCGGATCACAGATCCTAATAATAAATAAGGGGACGGAATACAATTCCGCCCCGACGGTAGTGCAACAACGCAAGGGTAATGTATCAGATTTGGCGTTGCATAGATAATGCGTTGTAAATCAATACAGATATGCAATAATTGAATAAGAAGATGGTGGATGTAAGTCTGCCATTTTCTATTTTTAAGGTTTTAAAACAAAGAAAACAGACCCGATATGAAAGAAAACAACAATTCGTGTATCAGATTTGGCGTTAGTCATAATTGTCCAGTATGTAAATCAATCCAATTAATAAAAAGCGGTAAAACATCAACCCAAAAGCAAAGATATAGCTGTAAAGAGTGTAAGAAACGGTTTATTATCAACTATACTTACAAAGCCTATAAAAGCGACATCGATAAACAGATTGTTCTTTTCACTAAAGAAGGATTAGGAATACGCAGCACTGCTAGAGTGTTGCAAATATCAGCGACCACCCTGCTGAAACGAATCATAACCATAGCCTCGCGCATTGTGCAACCACCAATCGCCAAAGGACGAACGTATGAAGTGGATGAGATGAGAACCTACATTGGCAAGAAATCACGTTTGCGTTGGATTGTGTACGCTCTGGATCGGGAAAGTCGTGCGGTAGTCGATTTCAATGTGGGAAGACGCACAAACAGAACGTTGAATCGGGTAATCACAAGTCTTGAACTTTCTCAAGCAATAAGGATATATACAGATAAACTACACAATTACCGCTACTTGATTGCCAAAACTATCCACAATACGCATCTACATAGTACCAATCATATCGAGCGACACAATCTCTCCCTTAGAACTCACATCAAACGACTGAATCGAAAAACGATCTGCTTTAGCCGAAGTACAGCAATATTGATGGCTGTGTTGAAGATATATTTTTGGTGTTGAGATATTCTCAATCTAAGAGTGGTGGGTAGAAATGCTCACCATTCTTTGTATTTTGACCTACAATCCCGTTCGATAGTTGCGCAATTCGCGGCGGAGAAGATTCGATTTCGACTGTGCAAATTCGTCTAATTTTGCCCAAAAGCGTGGGCTATGGTTCATCTCGAGCGTGTGGGTGAGTTCGTGCAGCAGCACGTAGTCGATAAGGTGCGAAGGCAGCAGCATGAGGTAGAAGGAGAGGTTGATGCTTTTTCGTCCGCTACAACTGCCCCAGCGGGTTTTACTCGAATTTATTTTCACTTCCGCGAAGGTCAGTCCGTGTCGGTTGGCAAGTGTTTTCAGCCGTTCGGGTAGGTGGAGTTTCGCATCGGAACGCAGGTATCGCTCGATGCCTTTCACCAACAACTCGCGCACAGCTTGACGGCCGAAATCGGTCTTTTGCGGACAAGCAATGTACAATATGCCCTCTTTGCGCGAGAAATAGAAATCGGCTCGCTCGGTTCTGAATATTTTGACCGAAAACCGATTTGCTTTAAGGTTTGTATATTCGTCTAAAGCCAATGGCGGCTTAGCTTTCGCCATTTTCTCAATGAGGACGGAGCGATGTTTTTCGAGAATCTGAAGCAGCTCTTTTTTGGAGCAACGCGGAGGCACGGTAATCTTCAATTCGCCCTGTACAAATTTGAAAATAATGCTCCTCGCCTTCCCGTTTTCTTTCACCGAAACAGTCCCAAAATCATCGTCCTCGAAGGCAGTTATCTCCATTTTTTGTAGGCTTATTTTCGCAAAGTTAGAAAAAAGCAAGTGGTGCACAAGTTTGTCATCCATCGATTTATTTCACGAAATGTATATTTGTACGAAATATTCACTATTTTAGCGGATAATACACCAAACAGAGCTCTTATGATTAGCCTAAAAACGCCAAAAGAGGTGCATGAGCACTACTACTCTTACAAGAGTTACGAAGAGATTCCCGAAGAGGTTTTCGCCAGAATAAAGGCGGGATTTGAGTCGCAAAACAGAGAAAATCCGCTTGTTTCGGTCAATATTATTGCCTGGAACGAAGAAGAGAGCATTCTCAATAACCTTTCGTCGCTAAGCAAAATCAAAGCACCATTTCCCATCGAATATGTGTTTGTAGACAACAACTCGAAAGATCACACGAGCGATATTATTCGTAGATGCGGCATCACACCCATACTCGAAACACAGCAAGGATATGGTTTTGCGCGTCAGGCAGCGATGAACAATTCGAAAGGGAAATACATTCTCACAGGCGATTCCGACACCATTTACCTACCCAAGTGGCCAGAGAAGATGGTGGCACCGTTGCTTGCTGGCAAAGCGATTGCTACATTTGGCAGATACGCATTTTTACCTCGAAACGGAGTGGATCGCTCCGAATATGTGATGTATGAATTTTTCAGAAATGTATTGCACAAAATCAGAAGCATCAATCGCCCCGAACTGATTGTGGGTGGTGTAAACTTCTGCTTTCCACGCGATTTGGCCCTCCAAATTGGCTTTATCAAAACCGATGCCCGCATGGAAGATGGACAGATGGCTTTGCAAATGAAACTACGTGGCAAACTAAAACGCATCACACACCCACAGACTATTGCTTGGACCATCCCTCGTCGGGTGCAAGAGAGCGGATCGCAGTTGTCAGCAGTTTGGCTTCGACTCAAAAAAGAGGCTAGACAATTCCACGTTTATTTCACACGCAAACCACTGAAATAGCCTCCATACCGAATGGCAAAAAAGCAATTAGCGATTAATATGACCGCCAATTTTGTGGCATTTCTTGTCCAATTTGGCATCAATTTCTTCTTTACGCCGTACTTAATTCGCACGGTGGGCAAAGAGGCTTATAGCTTTTTTCCGTTGGCAAGCAGTTTTATTGGGTATGCTGGCATCATCACCGTGGCGCTCAACTCGATGGCGAGCCGATTTATCACCATCCGCATTCAGCAAAACGACACCGAAGGAGCGAATATCTACATGAATTCTGTGCTGTATGGCAATACCATCATGGCGGTCGCGCTCACCATCCCTTCTGTCTTCATTTTGCTATTTTTGAATAATATCCTGAATATTCCAGCTGCCATTTTTGACGACATACAGTGGCTTTTTGGATTGGTTATGCTCAGCATGATTCTCAACATTCAGCTTTCGGTATTCGGCGTGGCAACCTATGCGACCAATCGGCTCGATCTCTCTTCGCTTCGAAATGCCGAATCGAATATTCTACGTGTGATTTTGCTCGTGCTGATGTTCTACTTCTTTCGCCCATCGGTTGTCTACATCGGTATTGCTAACTTGGTTGTTGCTGCATTTATTTTGATGACCAACGTGTATTACACCAAAAAACTGCTGCCTCAAATCACATTCGATCGCAAATTTTTTAGACTTGGAGCCATCAAAGAGCTACTCGGCGCTGGGGTGTGGAACTCCATCAACCAACTCAGCATCGTGTTGATGTCGAATCTCGACTTGCTGATTGCCAATATTTACCTTGGCGCTTCCATCACCGGCGAATTGGCAATTGTGAAGACCGTTCCGATTTTCATCAACACCATCATCATCACGCTCGTTTCAGTTTTTGCACCAGAATTCACCATACTTTATGCCAAAAACAAGACCGAAGAGTTGATTCAAAGCATCAAAACCTCACTGAAATTTATGAGTTCGCTGATGACTCTACCTATCGGATTTTTGCTGATTATGGGGTCAGATTTCTTCACGCTCTGGGTTCCGGGACAAGACTCTTCGATGCTTTTCATCTTGTCGAACCTGACCTTGGTGCCAATGATTATATCGACAAGTATCGAAACGCTATTCCACGTTTTCAGCGTAACAAATAAACTAAAAACGCCATCGATTGTGTTTGTTTTGTCAGGCGTAGTAAATGTGCTTCTTATTATTGGGTTACTCAAATATACAAATATTGGCGTTTATGCCATTCCGATTGTGGGTATGGTTTCTGCGGTTCTTCAACACTCGGTTTTCACCCCTATTTATGCTGCAAAATCGCTTAAAGTTAACCCTTTTACATTTCATTTTGCCATTGTGCGCGGGTTGCTCAACTGCGGAATTATGATGCTCGTCACTTATCTGTTGAGCAAAGTCATATTCCAACACGACTGGAAATCATTCGTATTTCTTGCCTTCGTCAGCTCAGTAATCACGTTGATTATCAATATGCTCATTTTCTTTAGTCGAGAAGAAAAAATCACATTTGCGAAGAAACTGAAACTCATCAAAAAATAAAATTCATCCGTTATGAAGCCGCTTATCAGCATCATTGTCCCGATTTACAACGTCGAAGCCTACTTGAAACGATGCGTTGTGTCTATACAGAATCAGACATACCCAAATATCGAGATTATTTTGGTGGACGATGGCTCTCCTGATAACAGCGGAAAACTGTGTGACGAGTTGGCAGCAAAAGACGAACGGATAAAGGTAATTCACAAACCAAATGGAGGGCTTTCTGACGCCCGAAATGCGGGAATTGATATTGCGCAAGGCGAGTTTCTCTCATTCATAGATAGCGACGACTACATTCATCCTCAGATGATGGAACTTCTTTATCAAAATTTGGTTGAAGCTAAAGCCGATTTGTCGTGTTGCGACATCAAAAACGCCTACTCTACCGAAGCTGAATATTTCGATTTCGACAACACAGTGAAACTCTACACCAATATCGAAGCGTTGGAGATGCTTTTCACCTACTATTGCCAGGTTTTTGTGATGGTGTGCAACAAACTCTACCGCAAAGAGGCTTTCACCGAATTTCGCTTTGCAAAAGGCAAAATACACGAAGATGAGTTCCTGACCTATAAGATCTTGCACCATTCTCCAAAGATTGTCTTTAGCGATGCTCGACTTTACTACTACTATCAATCACCAAACAGCATTATGCGCTCGCAATTCTCTGAGAAACGACTGCAATATGCCGAAGCAATGGAAGAGCGCCTTGCCTATTTCGAGGCAGAAAAGCTCTCAAAATTCTACAACTTAACGTTGCAAAAATTCGGTATTTGGTCGCTTTTCTTCTACTACCTGAATCGGGCATCGATGTCGAAAGAGATTCGACAAAAAATGCTCGAAATCATTCGCAAAAATTGTGATTTAATTTTAGAAAAAAGGATTGCAAACAAAGTCAGTAGATTAGCTTTTGCATTAGCGAGAAAATACCCTTATTTAATGGGATTTTTTGCACATCAAAGTGTGTTCGGACTGAATATCGTTTCTCGTTTCAGCCAGTTCTTGTTCGACAATAAAGGGAAGTAAATTAACGTAGAAACTTTCCAACCGGCTTTTCAATAAACTTGAAATGGAGCATGCCGAAGACAATCATTACCACCATGATCAGGAGAGGGAAAAGGTAAGAGTAGTCGCCCCAAGAAGCTGCATAGCGATTTATCAATACCACACCAATGTTTTCGTGTATCAAGTACAGCGAATAAGATGCTGCACCGATGTTGGTCAACAACCTGAGATTCAAAAACTCCAACTTTTCTTCGTAGAGAATTAATGCAAAAAAGGCAATCACCATCCAGATGATGGTCACACGCTCTTCCCAAATGTGGCTAGACAGAAATTGTATGCAGATCAAGCCCACCAATCCAATTGTGATGTATCTCGAAAACCCTTTCGAATAGATTTTGTAGAACAAAACGCCCATCAAAAACCAATTGATAAACGTGGTTATACTGAAAACCTGAAACACCCAAAATTCAAGTTTTGTAAGTAAATCTGGCGTGACGGTAAGGTGTAGAAAATTGGTTCCATACTTCACATTAAAAAGCAATTTAAACGCAAAAAAGAGCGTTAACGACAAGATGTAGAAATTACGTACAAAATGTTTTTTGTTGAGAAAAAAGACCAAACTTACCAAAAAATAGAATTGCACCTCAGCCCAAAGGGACCAATAACTACCATTCACATAATCTCCCTGAATCGAAAAGCTTTTCAACAAAACATTGAGCAAATCGGGGCTCAAGAAGGTAATGCTGTAGAAAAAACTGGTGAAACTTTGCCCTTTGGGGAAAATGTGATTCAAATCCACAAAACTGCAAACAAGCAGAGTAACTAAGGAGCAAGTAATCATTGCAGGAAGTAGGCGAATCATCCGCTTTTTCCAGAAAATGTGTAGTTTATCTGTCCCCTCAAGCGTGAATGCGATCACAAAACCAGATATAATAAAAAAGAATTCTACCCCCAAATCGCCGTGGCTAAAAAAGTTAAAAGTTGGCTTATAGGGATAGAAACTAATATCATTGTGAGGAGGAGCCCAACGGTGAAAATAGTGATAAAACATCACACCGATGATTGCGAAAAATCGGAATGTATCCAATACTTTTATCCGACCTGCATTACGCTCCACTGCTCTCATATTTGCTGCGATGGAAAACTAAACGAAGTTCCGGAAATAGGCAATTGTTTTCAACAAACCTTCTTCGAGTTGTACTTTAGGCTCCCAATCTAACTTCGATTTTGCCAAATCAATATTCGGTTGACGCTGCTTTGGATCGTCTTGTGGAAGTGGCTCGAAAATCAGTTTCGATTTGGATTCGGTCAGTTCAATCACTTTTTGCGCCAACTCCAACATTGTAAATTCATTCGGATTACCCAGATTAACCGGGCCGATAAAACTGTCATCAGTAGCCATCGTGCGAATCATTCCTTCAATCAAATCGTCGCAGTACTGGAAGCTACGTGTTTGCTCTCCGCTACCATAAATGGTAATATCTTCGCCACGAAGAGCTTGCATAATAAAGTTGGATACCACACGACCATCGTTAGGATTCATTCTAGGGCCATAGGTATTGAAGATGCGGATTATCTTAATCTTTACATTGTTTTGCCTGTGGTAGTCCATAAATAGCGTCTCAGCACATCTTTTACCTTCGTCGTAACACGACCGGATACCATTTGGGTTAACATTGCCCCAATACGACTCTGGCTGTGGATGTATGTTAGGATCGCCATACACTTCGCTGGTTGAAGCCTGAAGCACTTTTGCTCCTACACGTTTTGCCAAACCAAGCACATTGATAGCACCCATCACCGATGTTTTGATAGTCTTAATCGGATTGTGTTGATAATGCACAGGCGATGCTGGACAAGCGAGGTTGAAAATCTGATCGACTTCAGCATAATAGGGAGTAATCACATCGTGACGCACCAACTCGAAATAGGGATTGTCGAGCAAGTGAACCACATTCTGTTTGCTCCCTGTGAAATAGTTATCCAAACATATTACATCGTGTCCATCATTCAACAATCTTTCGCACAAATGCGATCCCAAAAAGCCGGCTCCTCCGGTTACAAGTACTCGTTTCTTTCTCATTTGATTTATGTATTTCTTAATTCTTATGCTCGTTTAGCTCGTTCCCAAGCTCCATTATTTCGTTTTTTTCGCAAATAAGCCACTCCCTTATACACACAGATATTCATAAAAATGAAGTAATATGGGATGAATAATCCTTTAAATCGAATCTTTCGTTTCTCCAAAATTTTTCCAGCGTGGCCTGCGGAATAGAATAAAACTTGAAGGATAAGCACGACAACATACAGTGTATTCGTCGGTTCTAAAGCGACCAAAAGCGCATTGAGTGGCAAAAGCAAAAATAGCAATAGCGGCGTTAATGTCCACCTCAACACGCGGTGAGAGATGTATTGGAAACTTACCGTTCCGTATTTAAACACATTGAGCAACGGGCGAAGTCGCCAAACAGATTGTAAGCCGCCAGCTGCAATCCGCACTTTGCGTTTCTCTTCTTCCACCATTTCGGCCGACGATGTCTCTTCAGCATAAGCATCAGGTGTGTAGGCTGTTTTGTAGCCTCGCATCACGATACGCAACGAGAGGATAAAGTCGTCCAGTAAAGTATCTTTTGGCATGGCCTCGAACAAGTGTGTGCGAATGGCAAACAACTCTCCTGCTGCTCCGACTACGCTGCACAATTCATCGTCCCAAGTCTTGAGTTTCGATTCATATTTCCAATAAAACCCTTCGCCACTCGAAACCGCTTTGTCTTTTTCTTCCTGCATCACTCGCTTTTCACCCGCTACACAGCCAACTTTAGGGTCAGCGAATCGATTAACGATGTTGATAATTGCATCGGGATTGAGAAACGTATTGGCATCGGTAAAAATGATAAGTGGCGTTTCTACAAACGTTACACCACGTGTCATCGCAGCAGTTTTCCCCAGACGCTCGGGGCGGTAATGAACTGTTACATCAGGATAAGCTTTCAATTTTTCATTTGTGCTATCCGTCGTGCCGTCTGTTACCCAAAAAAATTTCAATTTGTCTTTTGGATAGTTAAGCTCGTGGCAATTTTTCATTTTGCCTTCTATCACACTCTCTTCGTTCCAAGCAGTGATAAAAAGTGTTACCTCGGGAAGTTCAGTAAACGAATGTTGTATTGGTTTTCCTACAAATATTCGCTTCAATCGCACCAAGAAATAGAGCAGAAATCCATACCCCAAATAGGTATAGAAAACAACAAAAGCTGCCAACCAAAATAGAATTTCCAACGATTTCATACGCTTAACTCATTTATATTAAACTCGAATCCACTCTTTTCTGTCAAAATCATAGGTTTTCAACGGTTTTGCGGGAGTTCCTCCCCACACAGAATAGGGTGGAATAGACTTAGTAACCACACTACCACCTGCTACTACGCTGTGCTTACCGATGGTAACACCTGCCGTTATCACGCTATTGGCACCAATCCACACATCGTCTTCAATAACAATGGGCGATTTGCTTACGCCTTGTTCGTGTATGGTGCGCGTTACATCTTCGAAATTGTGATTCAAACCCGAAACAACAATATTTTGTGCCAACATCACATCGTTTCCGATGGTTACTGGTCCAATCACCGTACAGCCAATGCCTACACGGCTTCTTTCACCTATAATTAAATCGCCAACACCATTATTGAGCGTCGAAAAATCTTCGATGAATGAATGTTTGCCCATTTCAAATTTGTTGAAAGGGAACAAATCTAAACGTGCAGACCAGCGAATCGTTCCTTTTCGTTTCTGAATAATCGGATTAACAAACCACCTCACCCAAAAGCGCGGTCGAGCGCTGTATGGCGATGCAATCATGAACAGGGCCAATTTCTTGACCGATTCATTCGACTTCAATGATTGTTTTATTCGACCCAACATAAAGACTTATTTAACCAACGATTCATAGATTTTTAGCACATCTTCTGCTGTATTTCTCCATGAGAAGAGCTTGACCCGTTCTAACCCATAAGTGCGTTGCTTTTTCACTAATTCAGGATTGTGCTCCAAAGCCAAAATTTTCGTCAATATATCTTTTACGTCAAACGGATCAACCATCAACGCTCCACTTCCTGCGATTTCAGGCATTGCCGAGGTATTTCCAGTGATGATTGGAACTCCGCACGCCATCGATTCGAGAATCGGAATACCGAAACTCTCGCGCAACGAAGGGTATAGAAAAACGTCTGCCATTGAGTAAATAGCCGGTAAATCGAGATTAGAAACATAGCCAAGCAATAAGATTCTTTTACGGCAATCATCGTCTTTCCAGGCATCAAATCCTGAAATTGCATCTTCTTTCAAATCAGCAATTACCAAATGAGCTGCATTTGGAGTCTGTTTCACATATTCATGATAAGCCTGCAACACCCGTTGTGTATTTTTCTTCGGATCTGTATTGCCCAAGAAGAAGAAATAACGTGCAGGAAGATTGTATTTTTTACTAACGGTTTCATCAAATTCTCGTGGGTAGAAATGGCTGCTGAAACCATTATACACAGCAGTTAATTTATCAGCAGGAAGCTGCAAAGCTTCGGTAATTCGTTTCTGTTCGAATTTTGAAACGGTGATAATCTTCGCTGCCTTTTTCAATACTGGTGGAACGACCAATTTTCGGTAATATTTCCCGAACTTTTGGTAGAGTGATTTGTTTTTTGCTCCTACTTCGTGCCCTTTCTCAAGGAAAATGATATCGTGAAGCGTAATCACTAATTTAGCCGAAGTGAATAATGGAGCAGTATTGCTCGTGCAATGCAAAATATCGGGTTTCCAAGCAGCCACGGCACGTGGTAAAGCCCATTGCTCCCATACAGGATAGTCGCCAAAGGAGGGAAGTTCAATAATTTTGAAATTTTCGGTATCTGTAAGACACCGATCTGCATCGGGTTTGATGTAGATTCGATATTCGTTCACCGTATCAATTTTCTGTAACTCCCGAATCATCTCAAGAGCTACGAAGTCCATCCCATGCTTTCTTGGGCGAAAAATACGCTGCGCCTCAATTGCTATCTTCATAATTCAACTATTTATCGAACTTATTTCTCTACTGTACCATGAGGTGTGTGAATAAAGTGTTTTCCAGCTCCTTTCAGTTTAAAAAGATTTGCAAACATCAAAATAAACACATAAGGAATAGAAGAAAGGGCATGCACCAACTTCATCGAAAAGAGTCTACGAGGAATACATCCTGAAAGAATGCTCAAAAAGAACACCAACAAACCCCACCACTTTGGACTTAATTCAGGTGAAAACAACGTGGTCCCAGCAGTTAAAATAAATAAAACCCCGATGAGCAAAATACGTGGTGGAAAAGCCATTTGAATGACCTTATCGCAAAAATCTATATTTCGCTGGCGAATTGCAAAAGTGAATTCGGGTAAAAAACGCCATAAAATTTCTAACTGAGCTGATAACCAACGTTTTCTCTGATTTGAGAAATCAGACGATCTTTGTATTTTTTCATCTAAAACTACGGCACGATGCAAATAGTGAATTTTGTATCGATTAAGTAAAACAACGTGCTCCAACTCTTTATCTTCGCCACCCACCGAAAGAACATTATCGATGAGCTTTTTATAATGCTCAAATTCGAATGCCATTCCAGATCCAATAAGGGCTGCAGACATTCCAATATTAGCATGCCCTTTTCTGAAAATTGAATTGTTAATTTCCTCACTTACTGCATCTAAAACAGCAAAATTGGTGTTCAGATTTTTGGCAGTACGATGAGTTTGAATGATTTTATAACCAGCTTCAAATGCGCCATTTAATTTTTGTAGATAGAGTGGTTCAATCACATTATCTGCATCTAAAACTATAGCAACATCAAACCCTTCAAATTGCTGAATCGCATAATTGAGCGACTTTGCTTTTGTGCTCTGATCAAACTGAACCTGAATAAGCTTAATTGCCATTTTTGACAATCTCAAATTCGTTTCATCCTTCATTTTATCAGAAATAACGACCACCTCGAATTTGTCAGATGGATACACTTGAGCCAAACAAGAGTTGACACTATCTTCAATCACATTATCTTCACGATATGCGGGAATAAGAATCAACATTTTGCGGGCATTTATCAAAGACGGTGTTGGCTCTTTTTTCCTGAAAAGAGAAGCAATTGCAAAGATTCCTAAATAGGTAGTTGGAACCCAATACAAAATATACAAAACTAAATCAATCGCTTTAATCATATCAATCAAAGTTTACCATGTGGTGTATGAATAAATTGGGTGTTAGCACCTTTTAAATTAAATAAATTAAGAACCATCCACATAAAAATAGAAGGTAAAGAAAATATCGCCTTGAAAAGGCGTCTATTAATCAGCCATTTTGGAGTAGCAACAAATAGCGATACTCCTAATAAAAACAGATCAAATAACCATTTATGCATATCAACATTTTTAACCAACACTGCAAAGGTCATCATCAGAATAACACCTCCAAGAATCAAAATTCGAGGAGGAAAAACCATTTGGAATACTTTATCGCAAAAATCAAAATTCCCTTTGAATAAAGCTTTCAAAAACAAAGAATTGTATTTCACAAAATGTTCAAATTGAGCTGCCATCCACCGACGACGTTGCTTAGTGAAATGCGCGTTGACTTGTATCTTTTCATCGTAAACAAAAGCATCATCGATGTAATCAATTTTCTTTCCATCCCACAAGACCAAGTGCTCTAAGTCTTTATCAAACCCTCCAACTACTTTGACCTGTTTCATCAACGATTTAAAGTATTGAAAATCAAATGCCATTCCAGAACCAATTAATGCAGCCGAAAGTCCAAGGTTTACATGCCCTTTCCTGAAAATTGAATTATTAACTTCTTCGCTAACTGCGTCAAGAATTGCATAATTTGTATTCGTATTTTTTGCAGTCCGATGGGCTTGTGCAATTACGCTTCCTGTATCAAAAGCATAATTAATTTTACTCAAAAACTGAGTTTCCATAAGATTGTCGGCATCCAATACTACTGCGATGTCGTAATCTGCTAACTGGTCTAATGCAAAATTCAACGATTTGGCTTTCGTTGGATTCTCAAACTCAATCTTAATAAATCGTATGGGCAATTCCAATAATCTGCTGTTTGTAGAATCTTGCATTTGATCCGATATCACAACAACATCAAATTTGTCTTTGGGATAATCCTGCTCCAAACAAGCTTGAACACTCTCTTCAATCACGCTATCTTCTCTATAAGCAGGCAATAGCACCACAATTCTTCTTAACAGAGAAGGCTCGCCTCTTTCCATCGTCGTATGCTTTAACGAGGCAATAGAAAACACCAAAAGATAAAGTACTAGTATTGAGTAAAGTACAAACAGAAAATTATCTAAAAAACTAAATATCAAAAAGCTATAGCTTTCCATGTGGTGTATGAATAAAATCCTTGTTAGCACGCTTTAGTTTAAACATATTGAGCAAAACAATCACAAAAATCTTTGGAAGAGTAAGCAGTGATATTAACAATTTTGTTGTCACCATTCTCCGAGGAATCGCAATAAAGAGGGATAACAACAACAATGAAAGCAACCATTCCCACTTTATAAGATTATCTGTATCAAAAAAATAAGTAAATGCCCCCATTAACGCTACTCCTCCCAAAATCAGAATACGCGGAAGCAAGAGCATCTGGTAAACTTTATCGCAAAAATCGATATTCTTCTGCGTTATTCCCAATCGAAACAGAGGAAAGAACCGCGCCAAATGCTCTACCTGTGCAGCCATCCACCGACGACGTTGTTGTGCAAAGTCATCCGTTCTCTGAATTTTTTCGTCCAACACGATTGCTTGATGGAGGTAGTGTATTTTAACTTTATTCATCAGATAGATGTGTTCTAGCTCTTTGTCAAATCCGCCAACTACATCTACGTGCGTCATAATCGATTTAAATTGATTGAACTTAAATGCCATTCCCGAGCCTATTAAAGCCGATGATAGTCCCAAATTATAATGTCCTTTTCTGAAAATTGAGTTATTAATCTCTTCGCTCATTGCGTCTAAAATAGCAATACTGTTATTCAGATTTTTTGCTGTGCGATGTCCTTGAACGATAGTTGCCCCGCGATTAAACATTGCGTTAAATTTTTGCAAAAACAACTCTTCCATGATGTTATCAGCATCGAGCACCAAGGCAACATCGTATCCGGAATAGTCTTTCAGGGCTTTATTCAGCGCTTTCGCTTTTGTCCTTTTTTTGAGTACCACATTTTTAACAATAATGGGCAATGAACTCATATAGGCCAACGTTTCGTCGCTCATACCCTCTGCGATGACCACCACGTCAAACTTATCTTTTGGGTAGTCTTGCTGAAGACATGCTTCGACACACCCTTTTATCACTTTATCTTCTTTGAAAGCAGGTATCAAAATCAAAAAAGAGTGTGGCGTTTCAGCCGTTGGCATAGGTTCAGACTTTCTGAACATCGATGCTAATGAAAAAAAGGCCAAATAAAGGACTGGAATTCCGAAAAACACAAAAAATAAAAAATCAATCACACTAATCACCATAATTCAACAACATTTTTATTCCATGTAATACCCCCCTCAAGGTAGCTTTCAACAAATCAAAACGTCTGTCAATAACTGTTTGAAGGCAATTCTTAGTCAAAGATATAAATAATTGATAAACGATAGCCAGTATGGCCGTCATTCCTTTCAAATTTCTTTTAACGAAAAAGAGTCTGTTTCGAGTCAAATAATACTGTTTCAATGGGCTTAGTCGACCCGTTGCAGCACTCTCTTTATGAAAAATTCTACCTGCTGGTTCATACCAAATTGTATAACCTGCCTCACGAATGCGGAGACTCCAATCCAGCTCTTCGTAATACAAAAAATAGCATTCGGGCATCTCTCCCGATTTTGCAATAACCTCTTTGCTGCTCATCATGGCAGCACCCATTGCATACGGAATTTCATGCGCAATCTGATATTGTCCCTGATCTTTTTCATTAAACCCTATCATCCGATTTCGAAGGGTAACCGGGTGTAGTGGTGTATATCCTGCAAACTGAATTGTGTCAGGTGCATATTCAAAAATGATTTTAGGACAAACCATTCCTATTTCGGGTGAAGAAATCAATCGCTCGATTAATGGCGTCCAAATAGCTTCAGTCAGCGTTGTATCATTATTTAAGAAAAACAGGAATTTGCCTTTGGCTGCACGAATACCCAAATTATTGCCTCCGGCAAAACCAAGATTTAGGTCGCTACGAATGGCGTTTACAAAAGGGTATTTTGATCGAACTTTTACCGCTTCATCTTCTCGTGAGCCATTATCAACAACGATAATTTCGCCTTCGAAATTCAAGGCAATTAACGATTCAATTAACTCGCAGGTAATATCGAATCCGTTATAGTTGACTGTTATGATTGAAACTTCTTTCATTAGCAATTGTCTAAAACATTTTCTTCACTTTTTGAAGAATGTTTGCGATTTTCTTTATGTAACGTGCCGATTCACCAATTGGTTTATGATTTGCCCATGCCGTTTGAGCCAAATATTTATTAAAAATTGTCAGGTACGAAGGGGTATTGTCGTAGGTTTTATAAATTGGTTTTCGACCAATATAATGAATCAAGAATGGATCTTCGATGTCGTAACAAGCAAAGTGATTCCAACGTGTATCGAGCTCCACCCATTGATTGGCCAATACCACATTTAAACCGTATTGGTCAGGATAGTTCACGTATTTCTGATTGTCATTGATACACTCTACTGTACGCTCAGCAATCTGTTCATCACGCCATTTCTTGGCATCCATCAGCAGCAATCCTGAGTTAAAGTAGTGGGAATCGCCACTGATTCCAAGTTCTGCAAAATTTTTCACTCCACCCCAAGAATTATTAAACGTCAAGATACGAGGATCTTGCACTGCACCCAAAATTTTATCGGTCAAGTCTGTCTCAAACAAAGAGGCAATATTCTTACGCACTATCATGTCAACATCGAGGTAGAGAATCTTTTCGACATCAACAGGAACAAAACTTGGGATAAATAGGCGCAGATAAATAGTTAATGGATAGGAACTCTTGTCAAGAGGAAGAGAGACTCCTTTAGGAATTATATCATCAACTGCCTTGAATATGATGGTAGTAATATCTGCATTTACAGACTGTTGCAGTTTTTTCTTTGCATTCGTTTTGATGTGATCATCAATCACATAGACATTTATTGTTTGTCCTTTCGAAAGTGTGTCTTCAATCGACTTGATTAAAGCGGCCAACAGTATAGTGTAATGACTATCTGTAGCGACAACAATTGTAAATGGAGTCATATTTGCAATTTTGTGGGTTTTGAAATGTAAGACAGACTATCAAGTCCATTTATCACAAATATAAATATTTTTTTAGAAATTATCAGAAAAGTGCAGATTATTTAAGGCAATCTGCATTTTTATTCATTTTATCTATCTCTTTTTGGAACTGAGGTGCCATAAAAATGAAAGAAAGGCTCATATAAGTGATAAGACTCGTGGGCAACTGGCCCAAAACCGTATTGCCATAAGAAGCACCCACTATACCAATATAGCCACAGAGTAATGCCGAAATTTTGAAGGAGAGCTCTCTGTCCTTTATCCTCACCATCACAATCCAAACTCCTCGCAATAAACAGTATGTTAAAATAAAGATATGGAGCATTAGCCCAACTTCTCCTTGCTCAACCCAAATGGCGACAAACCAAGAATCTGTTGGAATTTGGGCTGATAGTAAATAGGGTGTGTATTGTTGTCCAAACGATCCAGTTGTTCCAATACCACACCCAAATGGCTTATCTGCCATATACGTTTTAAGTCTCGCTTGATTTACCAATCGGGTTTGAAGCGAGGCATCGTTGGAGTCGAAAGAAGATCGCATTCGCCGAACTTGGTCATTTCCATTCCCAATAGTGGTAAATTTGAAAAATATGAAGAAGAATACTAACAGAATACCGCCCACAGTCATCACTTTCACATTCTTCGACAAGAAGATAAACAGCATGAATCCGGCAATAGGTACAGCCATAGCTCCTCGAGTACCTGATATCGACATACCGTAAAAACAAAGCATTGCCACTACGATATAATAAATTTTCGAACGAAGTTCCTTTTTACCCAGCGCAACAATAAAAAAAACTACGCCACTATGACCCATAGTAGCGCCAAACTGACCTGCATCAGTATAGAATGAAAACACGCGTAATCCCGACCAAATAATGTGAGTAAGAGCACCACCTGTATCGAGCCAACGCTGTTCGGCAAAGTCCATGCCGATATAAAGTTGTTGCAACCCCTTCAAAACACCGAGGATACTGAATATCGACCACAACCTAATCAACAGGTTTAAATCGCGGTATTTCTGAAAAATGACAAATGTGACGGGAATTGTCAAGAAAAAATAGAGTGAAAAACCACGCATCGCATATACCCAAGCAGTTCGGCTCTCTACAATTGGATTAAGCAATTCGAATAACGCATAAAGATACCAAATCAGCGCGACCAACGATAGATCGTTAAGCATTCGCGAGAAACCTACATCGTTTTTATAGCTTTTGAATAGAAGACCAATATAGGTCAGTGCCAACAACCCATCTACACCGAGACCTAATGGGGCAGGAACGTAACGGGTGATACCCATTGCAAAATAGTTGTAGTAAAATAGGGTAATAAAAGCAAAGCGTGGATTGGCGAAAAGAAAAGAAACAAATAGTATTGCAATCGGACCACCAGCGAGCAATACGCCTGTTGCCATCTCTGCATCTTTCAGCAAATAAACATAAACTGCAACCAAGAGAAGAATTGCCAATTTGACGACCGCTTTATCCCAAAGCTGATTCGTTTTTCCATTGCGCAAACCTTGTGCATTTTCAGTCATATCCGCTAAAACTACTGTATCAAACTACTATCAGAATTTACGTTTTGCACTAAACTCCATGTGCATAATTTTGATCAATAAATTCCCCAATTTTGATCGCTTAATAGGGAAATTAGCCCACTGAGTCTGTAGCATACTTAGACCTACGCCATTGAGAAGAATAATAGGTGTTTGACCTGTTTGCTCTATGAGCAATTGTGTAATTCGTTTATCTACAGCCTTCCATCCTCGATTGGCTCTGCAAACTAAAATATTGAGCGAATTGGCATTGACTTGGTCTTTATCAAAATATTTGTCGCTGATTTCGGGTAAATCTTTGACAATAATTCTTGTATTGAGTGACGTTCCATTCTGTTCATCGAGCTCCACAAATGCGGATTCAAGCTTTTCTTTGATAAAACTCTTCCCTTCACCGCCATACAAACTCAATAGATTTATTTGAACAGTATCTTTGTACTCTGTCATAATCCTAAGCGTTTCGAGAGCTAAATAATGCGCGGCTACTTGTTCAAGATTATCAACTTTAGATTTCTTCACTTTCAGTATTAATGGATAAACAAACCCGACTTTCAATCCTGATAACCGCTCGGTTCGGGTGACATTGCTGATTGTGGTATCCAAAAACTCTATTATTACAATGAATACAAGAATCAACAAAAACACCGATAGAAAAGCAATAACGGCTTTTACACTGGCTTTATCAGGAAGTGTGGAAAAAGGGAAACTTGGTGGATCGAGCATCGTAATGGATCCTGCAGAAAGTTTCGCACTTTTCTCTTTCAGCTTAGCAGAATGTAATCCGTTGAGAACAGTAAGATACTGCTCTTCTGTGGCTCCAATTTCACGCTCTTGTTTTTTTACATTTGCTCCTACCGGAGAGTATTGGTCAAAGAGTAAATTAACCTCCTTAGTTCGTTTTTCTAGAATTGGAAGTTGCGCTTTAGCTTGATCATAGGCAATAACATTGTTGAGCCACTCCGACAAAATGTTTTGTACAGTGACACCTTCAGATGTGTTTTGCATCAAATAAACCGAATCAATTGCGGCGCGAAGTTGCAATTTTAATGCAGCGATTTTACCATTATTTGGTACTGCAGCAGCAGTTCCTTCTTCATCTGCAGCCACTGGTGTAGTTTTCGAATAGAATGTTTGTGCAGCAGCCTCAGCACTAATTTTTGCAATTTGGTTACGAATAAACAGAATTTGATCTGATTTTAGCCTCAACCGATTTTGGATAGTCAGGCGTTTTTCTAGTTCACTAATAGAGCGACCTGCCGCCTCGATTGCCATGTTTAACGCATCAATTCTATCCTCAATTCCGAACTTCTGAGAAACAATCAATTTGCTTTGTTCATCATAATTTACAATCTTGTTTTGCTGACTAAACTGGAGTAAATTATTTTCTCGTTCTTCAAGCATTTTGGTTAATTCGTCTTTTTCTTGCTCGAAATATTTAATAACTTCACCAGACTGTTCAGATTTTAAATCTTGAAAGTTCTTTTTGGTTGCATCGAATAGTATAAGCAACGCTTGAAAGCAGATTCCTGGGTCGTCTGCTTTGTACTTAATCTCCACCAAATCGCTTCGGTCTAAACGAGAAAGTGTGACTGACGACAAAGCGGCCACGCAATAAGGATTCGCACTTTTATTTAGCAGATTGTAGAGGTAATTATCGTCGTTCTTTTTTAGATATTCATAAAACTTAGCAAACGTCTCATCTTCTGATTTTTTGTTAATAAGTTTTTTTAAATCTGCAGGAGCATTGTTCATCAAACCCTGATAGTGTGAAGCGTTTATGAATTTTGGATCCTTTTCGCCATACATCATTGCCCTTACAATCACTCTTAAACCCACATCTTCGAGATTTTTTTGCGATTTAAGCACATTAATCAAATTATCGTAGGCAATTAATGCTTGCGAATAGTCAATAGCACCCTGAACATCGAGACTAACACCCGATGTTAGAGCTGTGTAAATAGTCATCGACGATTGGTACGTCTTTGGCTGTTTGCGCGTATTAAAGTAAATTGCAACAGCCGCAATGACTGGTAAAATAACCAACCACATCCAGCGTCTGACCAATAACCTCAAAAAATAGCCTACATTCATTCTTCAGGTGTTTGATTGTTATTTTCACGAAAATCCATTCCCGAAAGCTGTTCAAAATAGAAAACCCCTAATTTACAACTTCGCTTCAAAGTTTCGTATGAAGTGACAGTGCTGCTGTACTGCTGACGAGCCATTATCAGTTTATCTATTCCGATTAATCCCTGTCTGTACTCTTTCTCAGAAATGACAATCTGGGCATTACTCATTTCCATAATGATGCTGTTCTCTTTGAACTGATTAAGGTTGATTTCCAACTGAGTATATTGCTCAAAAAGTTTCATTTTGAGTTCTTGACGACTGTTCTCCAATTCGTATTGAGTCTGATTGACTCTCGATTTTGCCAATCTCACACGTGTCTTGTAATTGAGCAACGTATTCAAGTTAAGTCCTATGCCAAAACCAGCGCCATAGGTGCTCGATTGCTGGTTGGTGACATTAACAGCTGTAGCTGTGGTGGCAGATGAAGAACCAATCATAGCTCCTTTGCCATAGCTGTAAGCCGTGTTGAGTGAGAAATAGTTCATCCAATCTTTTTTCACCAAGCCTAGATTTAGGTTTGATTCAAGTACTGTCTCCTCCAATTTTCTTATTTGAGGAGACCGACTGATAATAGAGTCGTACAGAACAGGGAATGGTGGTAATATCGGAAATTTATAATTCGCGGTATTGTAGGTAGAATCTATGCTGGCATCCTGAGCCGACAGGTTAAGAATTCTGACAAAAAGAAATAAAAAAAAGAGATAACGGACCTTATTCATTTGAGTCATTGTACTTAATCGAACAAATTCATAGATGAAAAAAGAGGCTATACATCCTCTTTCTGAATCATTGCTGGTATTGTTTTCAATATAATTTTAATATCTCCCCAAAAAGTATAGTGACGTGCATATTGCACATCCAATAATTTGCGTTCCTCAGGAGACATTCTTGAGTTTTGTCCACGCTTTTCAACTTGCCACAACCCAGTTAAACCAGCTGGAGCAAGAAATCTCTCGAGGTAGTTGTCGGTAGTCAAAAGTTCAGCTTCATAGAGCGGTAACGGTCTATTGCCAACAATTGACATCTCGCCTTTTAACACATTGAAAAGTTGAGGTAGCTCATCTACACTCAGTTTGCGAATTATTCGACCTACTCGAGTTACACGAGGATCGTTTTGTAGTTTCACGAATGCCTTAGTTTGCACAGCTCTTTTCTCTTCAAGATAAGTGGCTTCATCAACAGTGCTATCGTCAGAATAAAGGACCGAATTTGCTTTAGTCTCAACGTTCACTTTCAACTTTTTGAACTCAGCTTCTTCGATTACGTATTGGTTCAAGTCAGCCAAATCTTTTAAGCGAGAGTCTGCATCGAGATACATCGACCTAAATTTGTAGAACCCAAATACTTTGTAACCAGTTCCTACTCGTTTAGATTTGTAGATTACCTTTCCCCTGCTTTCGAATAAAATAGCCAAAGGCACAATTATCCAAACAGGTGTAAGTAATACAATCGCAACTGACACAAAAATAATGTCGAATACTCGTTTCCACAAAGGCATTTTGTATTCGTATGCACCACGATTAATCTCTTTCGAAATAATCGAAATTTCGGTACCATGTTTTTTTAGGAAATCGATACGAGACAACAAAACGGATGTGTCCTCTTTTGGATTTACAAAATCATTTATTCCGAAAGAGAGGTATTTTTTCCCTTCTTCTGGAGTAATTGTCTCTTTCAACAAAACTATAAAACAGGTAGACGATACCTGTTTTCGAATGTGGGCAATCCAGTGCTTGTCACTTTCTATGTCGGTAGGCTCCATAAAAACAAATGAAACATTACTAATTTCTGAGAGTTTCAAAATCGCTTGAACTGAATTCTCAAAAACGGTAACGTTCTCATCTGGAGACAAAAGCTTAACAGCTTCAATCCATTCGGGGTGCTTGCTTATGCAAACTACTTTTTTATTTACGATTTGATCCATTTGGCAATTCTAACTTTCAATTCTTCGGGGTTGAACGGCTTTAAAATAAAATCTGCTGCGCCAATTTCCAAAAGTTTAATTTGATCTACACGACTCTCGATGCTCGAAAGAACAAATACAGGGACGTGAGAGAACAAGACGCTTGATTTCAACTGTGACAAAAATTCAAATCCAGAAATCTCGGGCATATTGATGTCTGTGATTATTAAATCGGGGAGATTGCCTTTTTGCAAATAGGCCATAGCCCCAATAACATTGTCAAAATAGACAGTATCGTAACTGCCTTTCAAATACATACTTATCACTTTAGCAATCTCGGGTCGATCATCGACCAACATAATCAACGGCTTCATACTCATTCAACTTCTAGTGTTATGTAAATTTTTGTGTTTATTCTAAACTAACTCATTAAAAAGATGCATATGGGGACAATAATTCCACAAATTTACACATATTCCGATTTTAATGAAATTTTAAATGTTAAATTTGGTAACATTTCGAAATCTACCTCATTTCGCTATCTTTTTTCTACCCATATTTTCATAAAACTCGCACTAAACTACTTGTAAATAAGAGCATCATTGACATTATTCGAGTTATTTTGATACCATGCCGGATACAATGCTCCACCACTTGTTACCCATTTACCAAAATTATAAAAGACAACATCTATAGCTTGTTGTTCAGCTGGATAATCAAACAATTGAGGAATGTGTAATGCCCATGGATAAGACTGATCGGCTACATAAAAAAGATTTTTATCAAAATTAGTCAGGTCTAATCCTGTTCCCAAAAGTTTTATGTCTACTAAATCAGTTGGGTGTTTGCCTGGCAAATGAACTTCAGTGCCCCTATGTCGGTTAACAACAATGAAAGGGTTGTATGGTGCACCACCCAATGTTGATAAGTCTATGGCAGTTTTGAAGGTGATATTTACCGGCAATGTGACGTAGGGAACACTCGGAATACCAAGTATGGTATTCACCATTGTTTTGCTGCCAAACAAAGAATTGATGTTATCAGTGACAGGTATCACTGCCTTTGTTTGATTCAATTCAGAACCATTACCCCCTATATTGAACACGCCACCTGCAAGCACTGCCCCTGTTACACTTTCTACATTGTCTGCAGCTGTTTCAAACTGCACAGCAAATGCATTTTGATACGATGCTCCTGCGGCTCTGAATCGATAATTGGTATTAACATCCACAACTAACCCATTTGCATTTTTTACAATTGTTGTATTGTAATCTACAACCACATCATTGAAGTCGTAGTCGCCTCGTTCAGGCCATTTGTCTTCGTATGCCAGTGTTCCCCACGTGTCTTTGGCTGGATAATACGATTTAAATGCGCGTTTTGGATCGTTAGGGTATTCGTCACTTGCATCGTACACGCCATCATTATCGGAATCTATTGGCTCCACGATTTTATTAAAATGCTCAACATTTATAGCTTCTATCGGATTGGCAGTAGCAAAAAAAACAGCATCGTTGAAGTCTTCGTCGCCAGCAGTACCTTTAGCATTGCGCTGTGTATCTTCGCATCCAATGAGCATTTTTTGCTCTTTTTCGTCGTAAAGAATCACCGTTTGTTGAAGAAATGTAGGAGAGTTCAATGCGGGAATCGTATACAAAGGTGGGTATTTTTCGCCATTAAGACCTTTATTCGCAATATTCGGATAGCCATCAGGCATCACAAACCAACTGATGGTATAGTTTGCAGGAAATGCATCACCCCACACCTTCGCTTCTTCATCGTAATACTTAAGTTTCACTTTATCACCTTCCACCAATCCTCCGCCTGATCCCGATAGCGAGGTATTTGGAAAAACAATGATACGTTTTTTGATGTCTGAAGCTGTTTTAGGAGGATTATCGGTTGGGTAATAAAAATAGCCCAAAACATTGCGATAACCTGCACCCTCAGTCACAAATGTTATCCATACTTCGCATTTATCAATCAATTGGATATTTGCTTTGGTCGCATCTTCCAAAAAACTCTTGTTGACTCCTAATGGTAGATGAACTCGTTCTGGAAGTGAAGCATTGATATTGTTCTTGAAATCTTGCGAAATCTTATCTCTGGTTGCCTCAATGTAAGTTGGGACTCCAAGTGAACCGAGTGAACCCATAAGGTAAACATTATCGTACAAAACGCTTGGTTTAAATTGAGAATCGTCTGTTGCCGATTTCAACTGATTACCGGGATGACCTGCTGGGTAAACTGTATAGTTAATACTCGAACTATTTACATCAAAAATAAGTGGTGACGGATATCCTGGGTAACTTGTCACTAAAAAAATCTGCGAAACATGATCAGGGATTTCAAGAATAGTATTTGATTGCCCATAATAATCAGTTATAAACGTAGATACAACTTTTGCATTGGCAGAGACAGTTCCTGTCGAATCGATTGGATTTGCATAATATACATTCCAAACAACACCCCTCACAGACACATTATCAACGTCTTTAACTTTTAAGGTGAAATCTATTGAATGTGTGGTTTCAAACTTAAAATTAACTGGTACAGTCACATTGTCTTTACCTGTTGTAAAATCTGTTTTCTGACATGAATTGAATCCAACAAAAAATATAGAACTGCAAATAAAAAGGCTCAATATGATGCAGAATTCGCTTAATTCTCTAACCTTAATTGTTTTCATAATATTTGATTTAAGATTCCTTTATTTGTAAATCAATGTCTGATTGGCATTTGTGCTAGTGTTTAGATACCAACCCGGCGACAAAACGCCTCCACTGGTTACCCATTTCCCAAAATTGTAGAACACTTCGTCGATAGCATGTTGCTCAATCGGATAGTCGAACAACTCAGGAATGTGAAGTGCCCAAGGATAAGACTGGTCGGCCACATAGAAGCGATTCAGCGAGAAATTAGTTAAATCAATGCCCGTAGAGAGCAGGTTGAGCGAGACTAAATCGGTGGGTTGTTGTCCCGGCAAGTGCACCTCTTTGCCTCTCATTTCGTCTACCACGATAAACGGATTGTAAGGTGCGCTACCCAAAGAAGACAAGCTCACGGCAGATTTGAAGGTGACATTCACTGGTACAGTCACGTAAGGCAGTTTAGCTGATGACAGAATGGTGTTGACCATCGTTTGACCGCCAAAGAGATCGTTGACACGATCAACAATAGGCACAACAGCCTTGGTTTGGCCAGCTTCTACTCCATTCGACTCTACTGCAAAGACATTCGCTGTAAGCCTCTGACCCGAAACAGATTCGACATTCGATGGAGAGGTGTTAAACTGCACTGCAAAGGCGTTTTTGTATGATGCTCCGGCAGCTCTGAATCGGTAGTTTGTGTTGACATCGACTACTAAACCGCTGGCATTCTTCACGATGGTTGTGTTGTAATCGACCACCACATCGTTGAAATCGTAGTCCCCGCGAACAGGCCATTTGTCTTCATAAACAAGCGTGCCCCATGTATTTTGTGCCGGATAATAAGAGTTGTAAGCTCTTTTCGGATCATTGGGGTATTCGTCATTCTGATCGTAAATGCCATCACCGTCTGTATCTACCGGCTTGATGATTTTATTAAATCTTTCAATATTAATCGCCGTAATTGGGTTGGCGGTAGCGTAAAAAACGGCATCGTTAAAATCTTCGTCGCCTGATGTACCTTTCGCATTTCGTTCTTGGTCCTCGAAAGCAATCAACATTTTTTGTTCAGTATCGTCATACAATATAACTGCCTGTTGCAATCCCGCAGCATTAAATGAAGGTAGCGTATAAATAATACTATAACTATTTATCGAGACTTTCCCTATACCTCCCAAATTGGTGAATCCGTTAGGAACAATGAACCAACTGATGGTATAATTCGCCGGAAATACATCGCTCCATGTTTGAGATGATTCGTCAAAATAACGCAACTTCACTTTATCGCCCTCCACCAAACTACCACTTGATCCAATCAACGAAGTGTTAGGGAAAACGATATATTTCTTTGCAATATCAGCCACTTTTGCAGGTAGGGTATTGGTTGGATAATAGAAATAACCCAATGAATTGCGGTATCCGGCTCCTTCGGTCACAAATGTTACCCACACCTCACATTTATCGGTAAGCTGAATATTTGATTTTGATGCATCTTCTAGAAAGCTTTTATTTACACTTGTTGGTAAGCGTCTGTATTCTGGTAGCGAAGCTGTAATATTGCTTTTAAATTGCTGAGAAATCACATCACGAGTAGCCTCACGGTATGCAGGAAGCCCTTGAGAATCAAACGTACTCAGCGCATATACGTTATCAAACAGTTTGGTAGGGCTGAATTTAGAAATATCGGCAGTTGCACTTTTTAACACATTGCCGGCATGCCCTGCAGGATAAATGGTCAAAGCCAAATTCGGCGTATTCGTATCAAGCGTCACAGGTGTTGGATATCCGGGATAAGCGGTCGTCAAGTAGAGTTGTGAAATATGCCCCGGTATGGAAAGTAATGATTGAATCGCCCCTTCGTAATCGCTGATAAATGTGGACACCTTCTGCGCACTTTCCGAAATGTTGCCAAACTCATCGTAAGGATTCGTATAGTAAGCATTCCAAACGACACCACTCACCGGTTTGTCTTGAAAATCAAGCACTTTAAGATTTAAGTTTGTGGCGTGTGTAGTTTCAAAATTAAAGTTGGTCGGAACCACCACTTTATCACTTTGCACCGGCACTTCCGTTTTCTGACACGATGCCAAAAGTAAAACCACCAACATCACCACACTTCCTGCAAAATAGGATATCGCAAGGTCGATTCTGAGCCCCAATTCTCTTGCTTTCATAGTACAAAAATTTAAAATATTTGACGAAATATGTTTGATTGCGTATTATCTTCTAGTAGCAAAATCAACAAACAGTGTCGAAATTTTAATATAAAGATGGAGAGCAAAACAAAGTTATCATTATTTTACATAAAAACAGCAAAAAATCTTAAAAAAATTAATCCAACAAACTGACGTAGAATAGAAGACAACTCAAATGAAGGTTTTTGCAGCGCAAAAGCAAAAAAATAGTACTTTTGTATCGAATATCATTTAATAAATCGGAAATGGATTTAACAACCACATTCAAACAAGTGCAGGCTGCCAGTAGGAGCATCAATCTACTGACAGACAACCAAATAAACGAAATATTGATTGCTGTGGCAGATGCTGCTGTGGCAGAAAACGATTATATCCTTGCTGAAAACGCCAAAGACTTGGCACGCATGGATAAGGCCGATCCGAAATACGACCGATTGATGCTTTCCAAAAAGCGCATCGAAGACATCGCTTCCGATATGCGCAATGTGGCGACACTCACCTCGCCATTAGGTCGATTGTTGAGCGAAAACACCTTGCCAAATGGATTGAAAATCTCAAAAGTGAGCGTTCCGTTCGGCGTTATCGGCATCATCTACGAAGCGCGTCCAAATGTCAGTTTCGATGTGTTCTCTCTTTGCTTGAAGTCGGGCAATGCCTGCATTTTGAAAGGCAGCACCGATGCGTTCGACTCAAACTCGGCTATTCTGAAAGTGATACACAGCACGCTCGACAGCCTCAACATCAGCCGCGATATTGTGACACTCCTTCCACCCGACCGCGAAGCAACAACTGCTCTATTAAATGCAGTCGGTCTCGTTGATCTAATAATTCCTCGAGGAAGTCAAGGGCTGATTAATTTCGTGCGCGATAATTCTAAAATACCTGTGATTGAAACTGGAGCTGGCATTTGCCATACCTATTTCGATGAATTTGGCGACACGGTCAAAGGTGCTGCGGTGGTCAACAACGCCAAAACGCGTCGCGTGAGTGTGTGTAATTCGCTCGACTGTCTTATTATTCACAACAAACGCCTCAACGCCCTGCCTGCCATTTGCAAAAAATTGGCAGAAAACAACGTCATCATCTATGCAGACGAAGCAGCGCTCTCCCATTTAAAAGGAAAATATCCGGCACAATTGCTGCACCCTGCCACCGAAGAGAGTTTCGGAATCGAGTTTCTGGATTATAAAATGGCGATAAAAACAGTTGCGTCGGTAGAACAAGCCGTAGAACACATCACCGAGCACTCGTCGAAGCACAGCGAAGCCATCATCAGCGAAAACGAGGCTAACCTCTCCTATTTCGAAAAAGTGGTAGATGCGGCTTGTGTCTATGCTAATGCCTCAACAGCTTTCACCGATGGCGGTCAGTTTGGTTTTGGGGCAGAAATTGGCATCAGTACTCAAAAGCTACATGCACGCGGCCCTATGGCACTCAACGAGCTCACTAGCTACAAATACATCGTTCGTGGGTATGGTCAAATAAGATAGACCTCCCCAACCCCTCCCAAGGAGGGGCTCTCAATATACTTTTCAATTATATTTCAATGTACAAATCTTTAGATTCCCCTTTTGGGGGATGAAAAGGGGGCTCAATATGGTAAATTTTTTCACCGAAAACGTAAAGACTCCGAACCTCAAAAAAAAGGAGATTAAAGAGTGGATTAAGCTAGTGGCCAAGCTACATGGTAAAAGAGTGGGCGATGTAAACTACATCTTCTGCGACGATGCGAAAATATTGGAAGTGAACAACCAATACCTACAGCACGACTACTATACGGACATCATTACCTTCGACTACACAGAAGGGGCTCAAATTGCGGGCGATATATTCATCAGCTTAGATACGGTGCGAAGCAATGCCGTACAATTCAACACCGACAACGCTGAAGAGCTGCACCGTATTATCATTCATGGGATTCTGCACCTATGCGGCTTCGAAGATAAATCGGACGAGACACGCACCAATATGACTCGATTGGAAAACGAGGCGCTAGCACTAAATTCTTTTTTATAATCAGAGGTATTTTTCAAACGTATTTTTCAACTGATTAATGCTAATTGGTTTAGGGAGATAATCGTTGCAACCCGCTTGCACTGCTTTTTCCTTATCGCCATCCAGCGCAAAAGCAGTAACTGCAACAATAGGTATTTGTTTGTTGAACCTTCTAATTCTTCTTGTTGCTTCGTAACCATCAACCAGTGGCATTTTGATATCCATCAAGACTAAAGCCAATTGTGGATTGTTTTGAACTGCTTTTACTGCTTCATCTCCATTCTCAACAACAATAGTATCCATGTTATTTGAGCGACAAAGTATATTTAATAAATGAGCATTGAAATCATCGTCCTCAGCTATTAAAACAGTAAAACGTTGTCTTTTAGAATATGTGTGTTGTTTCGACGAGTTTTTCTCCTTCACTGTCGATTTTTCTTTTATGTTAAGAGGGATAACCAACCTGAATTCAGATCCTATCCCTAATTGGGAATCGAACTGAATCGAACAGCCCATTAACTCCGCAAGCCTTTTCGACAAATACAAACCCAATCCCGTACCATCGAAATTGCGATGTTCGCCTTCGTTGATTCTAAAGAAACGTTCAAAAATGTGTGGTTTTGACTCCTCTGGGATTCCGATTCCGTTGTCTTTTACATAGAAAACAGCATCATTTTTTTCTAATTTAAATCCAATTTCTATGATTCCGTTTTTTGAATATTTAATCGCATTACCAAGAATATTTGATAAAACATGCGAGCATTTTAGCATATCCGATTGTATAGAAAAATCATCTTCAACTCCTTGCGATTTTATATGAATTTGCACATTTTGTGATTTCTGTTGAATTCTGAATAGATCGACTGTGTCAGAAATAAGTCTGAGTGGTGAAAAATAGGACAAAGAGACAGGTGCATTTTGGGATTCTATTTTACTGATGTCAAGGACATTGTTGATTAAATCCAAAAGCCTGCCTCCGCTCTTTGTGATTATTGATGAATATTCTTTAATCAGTGAGGTTTCTAGATTATTTTCATTTAACAAAAAGGCAAACCCCAAAATAGCGTTGAGAGGAGTGCGTATTTCGTGGCTCATATTTGCAAGAAAAGCTGACTTTAGGCGATCGCTCTCTTTGGCTTTTTCAGTTTCACTCAACAATTCCAGTTCAAGTTCCTTTTCAACAGTAATATCTATCATTGTAACACGAAAGGTCTCCTCTTCACGTACTACAGCTTCAGGGATTACGATTAACCTAACAAATGACTCCCGTTCATTAATCGATTTCAATTTGATATCTGTATGTACTACAACTGTTTTTTTCTCGGTTATCAACTCGCGAAATTGAAGATAAAAAGTATCTTGAAAATCAAAATGGATAAATTTCGTAAATGGCAACCCTTTGATGGACAAGTAATCTGCTCCAAGAAGGGCGCAAGTGGCTTTATTCAATTCTAGAATTTTAAACCGTTTATCCATAATGAAGTAGCCAACAGGCGCATTATCAAACAAATCAAGGTACCTCTCCTTAAGCTTTAATTCCTCTTCTTGAGCTTTTTGTAAAGAGAGATTCTGATGTTCCAATTCAATTTGGTAAACATTCAAATCCTCAACTAACGACTCCAAGTCTTTTTCGTAATAAGTCTTCCCTATTGGGGCTCCTGAGTGAAGCAACTCTTCTGCTTTCAGTCTCAAGTAATCTTTTTTATCCATACTATTGTTTCGTTATGCCAATTTATCAAACATAAAAAACGTATTTCCCTTCGTGCCTTGCTGCAAAATAATCGTAAGCAAACAAGATTCAGTCGAAGAATTTACCCCATGAATATTTATCACCTTACCCTCAATCGAATTCTCTATATTGAGGGAATTGCCATCAACATCGGTACACATTCCCAGCAATTGGTTGGAAGTAAGAGAAATAGGTTTATTCGCATCGAAGCCAAAAAGAACACTAGCTTTTTGGTTGATATTCAACAAATTTCCGTCTTTAAACTCCAAAATTGCAATTGGGGAGTTGTGGAACAAAACATCAGCGCGATTTCTCTCTACATCAAGTTGATTGACTGCCTTTTGGCACATCCCAATTTTAGATTCTATATTGCACTTTTCGTTGGTTATATTCACCACCATTCCCATTATCATGTGTGGTTTGCCATCTGGTTGTCGGGTCACAATGCCGCCTTTGTCGCGGTACCACAAATAGGTGCCATTTTTGTGTTTAATGCGGTATTCTGTTTCATAATATGGAGCTTTGTTTTGCAACAAATCCATCATTGCCTGCATAGTTCCTTTGTAATCATCGGGGTGTACTAGAGCCGTCCAACCTTCATATCCCTCAGCTATTTCGCCAGGCTCATAACCTAGCATACGGGCTTTACCTTCTCCTGTTCTTACGGTGTTTGTGGTATAGTCCCACTCCCACCACGACATATCTCCCATGTGCAGTGCCACATCGAGTCGGTTTGAGAGAATGGCCAACGACTTTTGCGACTCTTTGAGCAGAGATACGTTGATAAAAGTCACCATGGTACCTTCTACAGCGTTTTCTGCCGTCCGATAAGGGAAAACTCGCATCAAAAAGCACTCTCCGTTTGATTGGAATAACTCTCGTTCGATAATCGTTAACTTCTGTGACACTGCATAAATATCGTTCAGAAAATCGGGATGCACAGCATTCACTGACAAGTGATGAATAGGACGACCGATATCCGACGACAACACATTGGTCAATCGTGAAGCAACATCGTTTATTTTGCGAATCGTTAGGTCGCTGTCCAAAAACAGACTACCAATATCGGTATTGCGGAGCAGATTGTCCATATCGGCATACAATTCGGTCAATTCCTCAATTTTCTTGATGTGTTCTGAGTTTACGGTATAGAGCTCTTCGTTCACAGACTGCAACTCTTCGTTGGTGCTCTGGAGCTCTTCGTTGGCAGCAATTAGCTCTTCGTTCGACGACTGAAGCTCTTCGTTCGATGTCTCCAACTCTTCAACCGTAGCCTGCAAGCTCTCGCTTTTGAATTGAATTTCGCGCTCCAATTCGTCTATTCGCTCTAGGTATTGCACGTTTATATCGACCGATTCAATGCGACTCACTTCGCTCGTTCGCTCTTTGCGTTCGTTTTCGATAAACGATATTAGGTAGTAAATTTCGTTTGTTTTGCGGTCTACTATTTTACGGCACGAGATAGATAGCTTAATTTCGCTGTCAGCAGAAGGCACATTCTCAATTACCAGTTCATTCCGCTTCTTCTCGGCACGTCGAATCAAGCTATTCACATGAATGCTCATTTCTTTGGGCAACATTTTTAGCAAATTCAGAGAAACCATACCAATGGGTAGCGATACGTATTTCGAAACCTGATGAATGGAATGAATTACTTGATAATTCTCGTCGATAATGACTGATGGTGGCACAAAATCGCCCAATATTTCGTCAAATATACCGTCTAACGAAGGAGTTTTAGGGTGAATATTTTTGATATACGAACTAATATTCTTCAGTTCTGTGCGACTTCGATGCACAGATGAGATAGTAAAGTTTTGTGTTTGAGGAGGTCTGAATCCTTTTTGTTGACGGTAAATTTTAGCTTTCGAGTCGAGCACTAAAAACCCTTCAGCCACATTGCCCAACGACTCGCTACTACCAAGAAATAGAAAGGCATTGTCATTCAACGCAAAATAGAAGGTCGATAACACCTTCTGCTGTGCTTCGTTGTCCAGGTAAATCAACATATTTCGACACGAAATAAGGTCGATTTTCGAGAAAGGAGGATCTTGCAAAATATTGTGCTTTGCAAAAATGATCATACTACGAATACTCTCATTCACCTGATAGCCGTTGTCTCTCTTCGTGAAGTACTTAGATAGCCTCTCTGACGACACATCCGACGGAATACTATCGGGGTAAAGTCCTACACCGGCAAATTCGAGTGATGCTGTATCGAGGTCTGTAGCAAAAATCTTAATATCGTGCGACATATTATTTTCTGCCATGTACTCTTTGAAAAGAATCGCTAGCGAATAGGCCTCTTCGCCTGTAGAGCAAGCAGCTACCCACACTCGAATCTCTTTACGAGGCATACCTTGCTTCATCAACGAGCTGAGCACTTCAGTTGTTATCTTCTTAAAGGCCTCTTCATCTCTGAAAAAACGCGTCACTCCAATCAGCAACTCATTGAACAAAACAGTAACTTCGCGTGTATTTGTCGCAAGAAATTTCACATAATCGTCGATGTTCTCGAAGCGATTGATACTGATGCGTTTCTCTAATCTGCGAATAATCGTGTTTTCTTTATAACACGAGAAATCGACATTCTTGGCTTCGCGCAGAATCGCTATCACTTTTGCCAACTGATTCTCGTTGTTGTTGAGCTGGCTCTCGATGTTCTCTTTTTTCTTAATAAAAGGGTGTTTAATATAGCTAACAAGTTCGTTGGCTAGCTTAGCAGGAGGTAGAATGTAGTCGACAACCCCAGTTGATATCGAACTGCGAGGCATTCCATCGAATTTAGCAGATCGGTCGTCCTGCACCATGATCATACCACCACTCTCTTTGATGGCTCTGATGCCTAAAGTGCCATCACTACCTGTGCCCGAAAGAATAATGGCAATCGCATTCTTCTCTTGGTCCTTGGCCAATGAGCGTAAGAAAATATCAATGGGAAGATTGAGAGTTCTTGTGATAGAGTGTTCCGTCAGGAATAACTTCCCTTGGAAAATAGTCATGTTCATTCGCGGAGGAATGAGGTAGATGTGGTTCTCTTGCACTTGCATGCCATCTTCCACTCGATGAATCATCATCGAAGTGTATCGAGCAAGTAGCTCGTCCATCAAACTACGGTAGTCGGGAGACAAATGCTGTACCAACACGAATGCGGCACCAGGTAAGGAAGGTAAACTCTGAAAAAATTCCTGCAATGCTTCAAGTCCACCAGCAGAGGCTCCAATACCTACAACAGGGAAATCGATGGAAACTTTCTTCACGAATTTAGGCGTAGAAAGACTTTCGTCTTCTGATTTCAATACGTTCTTCTTCATGGGTTGAGAGGTATTAGCTTATTCGTCTATGACAAAAACAAGCTATTCAAAAACTCCAAAGAACAAAATTAACTTTAATTATCAAACAATTGCTCTAAATATTGTTCAATTTTATAGGATTATTGGACCAAAACCATTTTTTTAACACTATTGCGAAGCCTCAATAATAATTTTCATTCTGAATCTGAAAAAATATATACCCCTCGTGGCGCAACGTCCAAATTGCGCAATTTGATAAGTTGTTGTTTTTGATCTGGGGTCAATAATTTTGAAATCTGACAAAAGACATTTGCATACGCGGAAGACATCTGAGCATCGAGCTCTCCGTAACGTACAATCCAATCATAAACCTTCTTGCGGTCAGGCGTCTCATTGCGCATTGCTTTGCGAAGTTCTGTCGAAACGTTTTGGCGAATGCGAACAATCTCTTGAAGAAGTGGCGATTGACTTTCTACCGCTTTCGTCAAAGCTAACCGACCGTCCGATGGTATGATTTCTAGGAAATCTCGCCCTTTATCACCCGTCAGAGAAGTGCTGATGCTGTAGTCGTGATTCCCCATAGCAGGATAATCTTTGAGGAAAAACCCACCAAAATAGGTGGCGTGTCGCTCGGGGCAAAAATAGACATCTGCCTTTTCGGAGCCTGCATACCAGCTAAATAGCTCGCTGGCGTAGGTCATCACCCCTACGTGTGCGCGATGCGACATCGACCGTTTGTCAATGCTCTCGGGGAGAATAGGCCAAGTAGATGAATCCGAAAAATCTAACTTTGCAAAAGCCGCTTTTTGTGAAGTTGTTAGCGAATTGATAATGCCTCCAACAACAACCGCTCGTCGATAAGACAACGAGTCATCTAGCGCATAAATGGAATCTCCCAAACGAACAGCCAACTGCTGGTCAATCTTTGTGCCGTTTTCGAGTTGTTCACGAAACAGTTTTATCAGTTCGATTCTTTTGCGCGCAAACCGTTCGTAAATTGGCGCTTGCTCATTGGCTAAATCAACCAGTTGTTGAAGTTGTTCTTTCGACAGAATCTGAATGACATTGTTGGCAATACGTGTCAAGAAATCGGTGTTGTGCCCTTTCTCATTCTTATCGTTGTCGCGCATATACTGAAATCCGAAGAAATCTGCCACTTTACCCGGTGGGAAAAAGGTATCTGCTCCTAAATTGCCCGTCAGAAAAGCCAATCCGCTGAATGCGATGGTGTGCAGTTGCGCACGTTCGGAAGTAGCCTGTTCTATCGTATAAACTTTGCGTTCGCCACGCTTTGCGTTTTGCGGATTCTGAGCCAATAGCATCGAATTGATGCTCAACCAAATACAGATTATTAAGCCAATTTTCTTCATGGTTATCTATTTTTTAAGTTCGTATGTATAAATCACACGCTTATTTTTTGCGGGTTCGTCTATATTGGTGGAAACAAAATCGAAGCGAGCCTTATTTTTCAACACACTAACTCTCATATATCCAGCATTCAAAAACGCATCATCCGTAGTGTATCCATATTCCGTACCTTGATTCGAAATTCGAGTTCTCATACTTCCAGGTTGTGAGATACACTGATAAATGATTCCATCCTTTTCTTGCTTGGCAAAAAGGTGATCGTGCCCGTGAAAAACAGCCGTTACGCGATACTTCCGAAGCAAATCGTGAATTGGCATTTCCCAATCGAGGCGATGTTGTTTGAACCCATCTGTTCCATCTTGGTTTTTGCCACCCCATTCATAAAACCCTGCAATTTCGGCTCCACCGCGGGCTTTTCCTTTCACATCAGCTCCGCCCACAAGATTATGAATAAACACGAACCGAAAGGAGGCTTTGCTTTTCTCTAACGTGGATTTCAACCATTCGTATTGGGTTTTCCCAAGGGTTCTTTCCCACGGATTGTCGTTGCCGGCGCGAGGTGTAAACCAAAATGGATCGAGTACAATGAACTGCGCATTTCCCCATTCGAAAGCGTAATAATCTTGTGGAAGACCGACGAAGGGTTCCGAGTGTGTGTTTCCTGAATAGAAATCGTCGGGAAGCGGATTGGGGAAATACGTTTTTCGGGTCAGATTCGACCATACAGTCGAATTATTTTCAGTACCATTCAATCGCTGACCGGTTTCGCCATCGTGGTTTCCCAACACAAAAAATAAAGCTGCCGAATTGCACAACAACCCAAGATAATAGCGCTGTGCAACGTATTGACTGAAAGCGTCTTTGTACTGATCGCGGTATTTGTCGGTCATAAACGTATCGCCCAAATCGAAATGAAAATCGGCTGAATCACTTGCCGCATTGAGCAAAGTCGTTTTGTAGATTGCAGTATCGGCATTTTGGTCGAGGTGCGAATCGGCAGTGATGGTAAATGCAAAAGGTCGATTTGATTTGCGAGCAGTTTGAAAATAGCTTGTTTTGGAAGATAAATACTGCTCATTATCAGCTAATTGAAATCGGATTTGATACTTGTATCGAGTGTCGGGTTTCAAGTTCAACAGAACTATTTCTTGTGGCTTAAATGCAGCTAAACGGTAAACTTCCGATTTGTGTCGGGGTTCATTTGCGATCCAATATTCAACATAAATGCTTGCCGATTTGTAAAATAACACAGACAACGTGATGGCATTTGTAGTCGGTCTTGCGGCGATTACATCAAAGTTATGCGAAGGTACAACCGTCTGAAAAATAGATTGCTGCTGGTTATCCTTTCGAGGAGGTTGTTGTGCTTCAATTCGGATGACGAATAACAAAACAGCACAGAATAGGGTGACTTTCAGAGCGTTCATCAAACAGATGTGTTTAAATCATAAAATTCTTATCCACAAATTCCTGAAATTGAGTTTTGTATTGTTGACTCACTGGGATAATTGTACCATCGTCATAGACAATCTCATTTCGCTCTATCATATTGACTTTCTGCAAGTTGACAATATACGATTTATGTACACGCATAAACATCGTAGGCGGAAGTTGAGCTTCGAGCGATTTGAGACTAATGAGCGACATGATTGGTTTGGCATTCAACAGGTGAATTTTCACGTATTCACTCATGCCTTGAATGTAGCGTATTTCTTTGAAATTGATGCGAATAATCTTGTATTCGGACTTGATAAACAGAAACTCTTTGTTGGTCTGCACTTTAGTGTCAGCGGCTCTTTTGGCATCGATATACTCTTTTGCTTTCAGTACACCTTTCAGGAAATCGGGATAGTCGATAGGTTTGAGGAGGTAGTCGATGGCATCTGCTTTGAACCCCTCTATGGCATATTCGCTGAATGCTGTGGTGAAAATAAGCGTAGGTCTATTCACTAACCTAGCCACTACTTCTAACCCATTTAAGTCGGGCATCTGAATGTCCACAAAGATCAAATCCACTTCGTTTTCGTTGAGAAACTCCACCGCTCTAACTGGATTTGTGAATGCTCCTGTAAGTTCAAAATTAGGCGTCTGTAGGATATAGCTTTCTATCACTTTCAGTGCCAGAGGTTCGTCGTCGATAATTACACAGCGAATGTTCATGCCAAAGGTATTTCTAGTTCTACATTGAATATTTTCTGAGAAGAATCGACCATCAAGCGATACCGATCGCCAAACAGCAGTTTCAGTCGATTTTCGCTGTTTGTCATACCCAAACCTCCTTTTTCGGCAGAAACTACTTGTTTATTCATCGAATTATAGCAATTGAAGTACAACTGATTTTCAGAAATCTCAAAGATAATCTTTATCATCCCTTTCTGCTCGTAGGAAGCACCATGTTTGAATGCATTCTCAATGTAAGACACAAAAAGCATCGGCGGAATCAATATATCGTTGTACGTTTTTGGAAGCATCAACTGAATGGTCATATCGTTTGCGAAACGGAGTTTCATCAAATCGATGTAGCTCTTCACAAACTCAAACTCCTTGCTTAATTTCACTTTTCCATGTTCGCTTTCGTAAAGCATGTAGCGCATCATTTTCGAAAGTTTCATCACTGCTTGCTTCGCTTTTGGGGTATCGTGGTCTATTAACGCATAGATGTTGTTGAGCGTATTCATAAAAAAGTGAGGGCTGATTTGATTTCTCAAAATATCGAGTTGTATTTCTGCATTTTGCTTCTCCAAAATCATTCTCGCCTCTTCTGTTTCATGCCATTTCCTCGAAAATAATAACCCAGAATCTACGGCAACAATTAGCAGCGAATACATCAATAAATGGGCGTAAGGCGGTATGGGATTTGGTTTGCGCTCGTCGTTTACCATGCGAATCTGAGCCTTCCAGTTTGGAGCCATATCGTAGTAATAATACGAAATGGTGCACACGGCTATCGTGGTAAAGACTGCCACAAAATAGTATTTCGCGCGCTGATTGAGCAAGAGCCGCGGCACAAACAAACAATGATTCAAGGCAAAAAGTGGAAGCAGTAGCGATTGGTCTGTCCAAATCTTTAGCACATGGCGCCAGCTAATGTCACCGTCTATGCGGGTGAAAAGGACTGGTAACAGAAACAAGACGATGAAGATAATCCCCATCACCCAATATTCGAGGTTTCTGATCCACTCAGTTTGTGCACTATTTTTCATTTCGACAGTCAATGCTCAAATTAACGGGTACTAATTTACAACCAGTTTTTTGAACGAAACGCTTTTTCCATCAACCACCAGCTCTACAGCATAGATGCCCGACGGAAGAGGTCGCCCACCCTCCTGTCTGAGGTCAATGTTCACATTACTGCCATTGCAGTCCGATGCGTTTCGGGTTATCTTTTTCATCATTTTCCCATCCATCGAATAGACATTCAGCACGAGCGACGAGTAGATAAGTTTTGGGAAAGAGATATTCACCGCCTCTCTTGCCGGATTGGGATAGATTCGCCAATCGGGTCGCAGCAGCATCTGATTGATGGCGCTGGCTTTTCCTTTGATGGAATATGAGTAAAGGATGTCGCGATTTTTCTTCGTTGGAGTTTCGTCTTTGGGTAAACGCGAAGCAACATAATCGACAGTCACGCTATCAGGCGAAACAGTCACTCGGATATGTCCGGCTCCCGGCAACACCGTTCCAGCAAAAGCCGAAGCATTTGCCAACACACCCAACTGATACGAAGAGTCACTCGGCATAGGCACGGTCTGATAGACGAGATTATCCATCTCCTCACGAGCATAGAGGTGGTCGTGTCCTTGAAAATAGGCGGTCACATTATTCGCCACCATCAGCTGATGGATCGGCATCGCCCAACCCGGTCGATTCAGTGCAAATTTGTCTTTGCCATTGTCCAATCCTCCCCACTCGAAAGTTTTAGCAATGTTTATTCCTCCACGAGTTTCCCCAAGCACGTGATGCGTGAATACAAACTTATACTTCGCTTTGCTCGTTTCGAGGGTCTGTTTCAACCAATCGTATTGCTGTTTCCCCAAGGTCCATTCCCAGTTGCGTGGTTTAGCATTGGCAGTGTAGTATCTCCAACCATCCACCACCACAAACAAGGCATCGCCCCACTCCCAAGCATAGTAGTTTTCGGGTTTACCTATTCCATTGGGCTCTTCGGTTTCGTTTCCGGTGTAAAATCCATCGGGGAATGGATTGGGGTAATACATCTTTCGCCACAAGGTTTCGTAAGTAGCGAGGTTGTTTGGCGGCGTTTGCAGTAAATAATAACCCGATTCGCCTTCGTGATTTCCCTGACAGAAAAAGAATGGCATCGAATGGCACACACTACCAAAATGAGAACGATTGTCGAGCATCAACTGTTTGACTTCAGCGCTGGTGATGGTCGTCGCCTGATGGTCGTCGCCAAACGTATCGCCTAAGTCGAGCATAAAATCGGCTCCATCGGTCAGCTGATTATTAAGCGCGATGTCCCATAGCGGGTGATAGCCCTTCGGGTCGTATGGATGGGGGTCAGCTTCGATGGTAAAAACAAACTTACTACCCGATTTTCGTTGGGTGATAAACGTATGTTCTGCGCCTGCAAGAAATGTCGAAACACCGGGTTTGCGGTAGCGGGTGCGATAGTAGTAACGGGTTTCGGCTTTTAATCCGGTCATCATCACTTCCACTAGCTCGCCCACCACACTCGAAGTGACAGCGGTCGATGCGGTGTATTGTCCCGACACTTCGCCATACTCGAAATAAGCATCCACCTGCACATCAAACAACGCATTGATGGTGATGGAGTTATTCGTCGGTCTGCCCAATATTTCGGTGAATGTTTGGGCATTTAAAGCCAGCAAACAGCCAATAAATAGAAGGATAAGAGATATCGTTCGTTTCATTTTGTTAGGATTGAGTTAGCGTTTAAGCAGTTTGATTGTTTGAGTAAAATTACTGTTTTTTACATTCAGTAGATACATTCCTGCAGACAAATGAGAAAAATTCTGTTGGTCAATCTGTTTTCCTTCCCAAAGTTTCTTCCCTGCGGCGTTTAGCAACACACAAGTTTCAGTTCCAGTGGCGTTGGTCAGTGCAATCTTGCTAGTAAAGGGATTTTGACGAACCGAAATTCCCGAATAATGTAGAGGTGTAATACCATTGGGATACAACTCCACGAAAGAACCAGGCGTCAAATCTCTGCCTTTGAAAGCAGCGTAGTCGAGTGGATACTTATAGACCCGAAACACCGAATTCATCGTCTCACCGGCGCGGGCTGCATCAGCATCGGGAGTAGCACCCTGCGTAATGGGTCCATTTTGCTGAACCGGACAGACATACATCCAGACGACCTGACCGGTTGATGTTACTTCGCGGAATTCCCCCACAGTACCCGAACACATGATTGTATTTCCATTGGGCAATCGCTCTGCTCCCGAAATATTTTCTGAATACATTGGATAGGTAGCATCGCCTTGATAGAACCAAGAATAGGTAGCGGGCAAAAATTTAGAACCAACGGTCACAGCGTAGTTTCCGTTTGCATCGACAGCGGGTGTAAATTCATCGACGGTGGAATAGATCTTTGAGCCCCCGCGTCCTAACCCATTATCAAAGCACGTCATATTTCCTGCACCCGGATAACCGGGTTTCACCCATTCCACATCGTGTTGCTGGAAAAAACGTTGGTCGCTAGCAGTTCCTGCACCGTAGCAAATTGGATTCCCCCAACGGTAGAGCAAATCGCCGCCTTTTCCGCGTTTTCCACCTGTGTGACTTTTGGCTTCGGCTGTAGTGGTACTGTGGTCGATAATCCACACTTCGCTGTTTCCGCGAACGCTCATGGCAATTTGGTCGAACTGTTCGTTGTAGTCAATCGAATTCATGTGATTCCAAAATGCGGGTAGTTTCTTCATATCGCCATCGCAATCCACCAATTCAGGATGCTGCTTGGGTGTTCCATAATTCAGTTTGGTCGCATCAAAATCCTGAATGAGATGGTCCCATGTATGCCATTCCCAAACCACCGTTCCACCTTTGGGATAAGTTGGTTTCACTTCAGCCACATAGTCGGGCAATACTATTGTTGGTAGCTGCTGAGTTTTTGGGTCTAATTGAAAATTTGCTGTATTAAAACCGGCTGCAGCACATTCGGCAAGGGTCTTCTTTTCTATAACCAGCATAATGATATTTCCATTCGGAAGTATGTGTATGTCGTGGTGTTGCATATAGGTATCTGTCGAGAAATCAAGTTCCCATACCAAATTATCATCCCAGTCGTATTCTTCAATGCGTCCTCCTTCGCCTCCACCGCTACTGAGTCTGCCTGGAGTCATACAAGAACGCAAAATGTGTCCGTTGGGTAGCAAATAGACCGATTGCCCCGGTGGATAGGTGCTTTTTGACCATTGATGAACTATCCGCCCTTCGTTATTAATCAAATAGGTCGTGTGGTATTGTTTGGGTGCAAAAAGGGTATAACCTTTGTACACTTTAGCCGTATCGTTCAGAAACAGGCCCACGGTTCGTGTCTGCGCAAAAGATTGCCATGCAAAGGTCAACAGCACGAAGGCGATAATCATACTCTTCTTCATCTCGAAATCTCCTATTCTAATTCGTTTATTAATTGTAAATCATCTTTTTACTCACCAAATTTTTGTTGGCAGCAAAGGTGTAGAAATAGACTCCCTTCGGAAGTTTTACCCCGCTTTCGCCCGAACCATCCCATTCGATTTGATAGGTTCCAGCTTCGCGCGAATCGTTCACGAGGTACTTCATCGGAACACCATTCAGGTTGTAAATCACCACCGAAACCTCACCAGATGTCGGCATCGTAAATTCGATGGTCGTGCTTTTCGAAAACGGATTCGGCTTGTTTTGTGCAGCCAACCTATCTTGCATCACCACCGGCACTTTAGAAGTCGAAGCCACCAAATCTGCCTGAGTAAGGTAGTCTGGGTCGAAACCGGTCATCGTTTTGCCGGGTGTCAAATCGTGCCCTACCAATGCCGGATGGGTAGCGTCGTAGCGATAGGCGCGGAATGCGGCATTATCGGTTGGGTAGGTATCGGTTTTTATTTTTCGGATTCCGGAGCGGGTAAATGGGTTAATATATTCCCACACAATCGACGTATCCGACGGACAAACCTCGAAGAAATGTCCCGAGTTCATCGCACACACCAAGGTGTTTCCGTTGGGCAATCGTTGAGCGCTCGAACCGATGGTGCTAAAAAACGAAGTGCTGTTTTTGCTCGAATACATCCAAATCACCTGTTTCGAGATATTTTTCTTCTCCTTCATCAGATTTGAGTTTGCAGGCAAAAGCACATTGTATCCTGCCAATGGAGGATTCACGTATGCGGTGGTAACAGTTCCCGATGAATTGATGAATGGATTGATTTCCACGATATACGACTGCGGAGTGAGTTCAAACAAATTCTGACCATTGTTGAAAATCATAAAGTTTCCTGCGCCGGGCAATCCGGGTTTTATCCACTGAATGTTGTGCGCTCCGCCAATCTGCTTGTGTCCGGTGGTGGTCTTTTCGGGATTGGTCGAAAACGAAGGTGAGCTTCCTTGTCCGTATTTCGCAGGGTCACCAAAGCGGTAGAGGAAATCCCCTTTAGACGAGGCTGCCAATGCAATCGAACTAGCAGGGTCGCCTTTCAGGAACGTATTGCCGTGGTCAATCACATAAAACTCGCCGTGCACAGAGTTAATCACCACCTGATCGAGGGTCGAATTGTAATCCATCGAATTGCAGTGCAGCCAATCGCTTTTCAGCGGATTGCCAGTCATATTGATATTGATTCTGCCCGGAGTATCTTTCACCACACCATAAGTGGTCGATTTGGTGGCATCAAAGTCCTGCACCACGTGGTCGAAGAATGCCCATTCCCAAATCACATTCCCTTTTCGATCCACTTCCACCAACACATCGAGTTGCACACCGGCGTAGGTGCTGCTTGCCGGATTGGCTCCTGCTGCCAGACATTGTGCCGCTGTATAGTCTTTGTTGGCGATATAGATAAAGGTCGAATCACCAAGTTTGGGGTTGTAAATCTTCTCAAAATCGTGGTGCGGATGATATCCCGAGCGGCTTTCGGTATAAGTCCAAACGACATTTCCATTCCAATCTAGTTCTTTCCACACGTTCGAGTTGCTGGGATCGCCTCCCACGGCATCGAGCAGTGTTCCTCCCGCCGTAAACCGCGGATTGGTGCCGATTTTCCAACTATGCACCACGTGACCTTCCATATCCACAAGGTAACTGGTGCCTCCCGAACCAAACAGCGTATAACCGTTGTACGCTTTGCTACTGTTCCAAAATCGCGTTTCGGTGGGTGTAAAGAAACACTCCTGTGCCACAAGCGATGCGGTAACAGTCAGGATTCCGATGATGAAGAGGAGTTTTTTCATAATTGCGTTCATTTAATAAGTATCGTTTTCTGCGAGATTTTTCGAGTTCCAGATTGCAAAGTCAGCAGATAGACTCCTGCATCTGATCCGTTTCGATTCCACGAGTCGGAATAAACCCCGGCATCAATCCATCCGTTGCGCAACGTAGCCACACATTGTCCGGTGGAATTGTATATTTTCAGCATCACGACCCCCGATTGAGGCAACGAATATTGCACATTCATTGTCGATTGTGCGGGATTGGAACAGATATGCATTGTGAGGTTCGAACCTTTGTCAGTCAACTGCCCGATTCCGGAGGTTGCGCGCGGATTGTTGCGTGCCACGCGGAAACCGATGTGATACCACGGATGGTTCGGGTCTTGGGGACCACGGAAGTACGACGGATTGCGATTCGACACGCGCGAATGTCCGTCGTAGATGCCATTCACGATGTCGCCGTTGTACCAACAGCCTCCGCGCATTCCTTTGTATTGCTTGCCATCGGGCATCGGCGAACCGGTTGTCGGTCCCTGCGGATTGGCAGCAGGACTCGAGCTGTAGTAAGTGGACGAGTACCAATCGTAGATAAATTGCCACACATTACCTGCCATATCCGACAGTCCGTATCCGTTGTTACTATTGGCTGTTTGATAAGAAGTAGATGAACCCGGCCAATTGTAGTCGGTCTTTTGTTTCAATCCTCCATCATAAAATCCAACCGGAGTGCTGAACGGATAAAGACTCACGTCGGCGCTCTCATAAGGGTCGCCGGTCGAAGGCCAGTTGGCGCGCGTCTTATCGGCTTCGGTGTTATCGCCCCACGGATAGTTGTAGTATGGAGTGTATTTCCCTCCGCGCGCAGCGTATTCCCATTCGGCTTCGGTAGGCAAACGATATCCGTTTAGGGTGAAATCGCAAATCCCTGTTTTCAGATTATAACATTCGCTCAATCCGTTTTGGGTGCTGAGCCAGTTGCAGAAGGCAATCGCGCCATACCATCGCACACCCACCACCGGATGGTTGGCTCTGAAATCGGCTATCGAGAAGCGCTTTCCATCGAAACTGATGCTGTAGTACGACGCATATTGGTTGGTGTAGCAATAGATGGAGTCGAGTCCCACGCCATACACTATTTTATTTTTTACGGTAATCAACCCCTTTGCCAATGCCGAATTGAGATAGGCGAGGTATTGCTGATTGGTGATGTGCGTTTTGGCCATCATAAAAGAGTCTATTCTGACGTCGTGAAGCGGAAGCTCATCGCTCGGGTGTTTCGGATCAACAAAACCAATGTGATCACCCATCGAAAATGTACCTCCGGGTACGGATGCTTCATTGATGTTTAGGTTCTCATTATCCAAACCACCTCTGACCAAAATGACGTATTTGCTTTGAGTCTTATCGTTGTAAGTAACCACGCCATAGTCGGTATTGAAATCCCACGCAACGGTCGGTGTTTTATACTGACTGGTGGACGACCAATAGAAAGCCGAAGTTACAATCGTGGGGAAATAGGTCTTATTGATGGATGGTTTCGCACGCGACACATCGTTGAGCGATTGCAGCTCTTTGATGTTTGGCACACGCCAATCCGATTTTCCGCCCAAAGTCACTGTTTTGGAATATGCTAAAGCGGCATCCCAGGTCATCGCGGTAGTGGAGGGTGATTTTTGCCACGTCAGTCCAGTATAATTGTCGCGAATAGTTCCATCGCCTTTGTCGGTAAAATGAGCGACGCTGAAAGCAGTTGAAATCAGGCCTCTGACAGCTCGCACATGGAAACGTTTGGTGCCACCAGCACTCAAAGTCTCGGTTTTAGGATGATTGCCAATGCCGCCGCCTGCGTTAGTTGCCCAAATAACAGCCGCATTACCCACCTGCTTTTCACTGCTCCACCAATATTCTGCCAATGTTTTCGTAAGTATCGTCGTATTCAACGCCGGATTATTCGCATCAAACAGGTGAATGCTGAACAACTCCTGAGCTGTTGGGAGTCGCCAATCGGTAAATCCTCCAAGTGTGAGCGTATCGCAATAGAGCACCGCATTTTCGTAAGTCATCTCTCCGCCGTCTGTCTTTAGCCACATCAGCAGGGTGTTGTTGTCCGTCACTGTTGCATTTCCGTTATCCTTAAACGACAGCGGATTCACCACAAAATCGGCATCTTCGCCCTCTAAGGTCGAATAGCTGGTGGTCTGTCCGGTGTCGGGCAGTTTGAATGGCAACAGCTTTTGGGCTTGCACAAAGCAAGCAACCCAAACCAATGCAACAGTGAATGTAATTTTAGCCATGAATGCTTCTATTTAAATGCGTCAAAAACGGGATTTATATCTTTGGTGTACCAACCCTTTTAAAATATCGCCCCTAAATCGCCTGGAGGGGACTTTAGAGACTACGAAAAGTGAATTGTCGATCAATGAACTAAGTCAAAACAATAGCTCCTCGGCAAAAGTCCCCTTGAGGGGATTTTGGGGCGATTGAAAATGACAATCTATTTTCAAATCACAATCTTCAACGTCTGAATCACTCTACCCGAGCGAATCTGAAACAGATAAACGCCTCGACTTAATCCATCCGGAAGATTGAAAAGAACCAATTTATCCGACAGACTCTGATCGCTCGATTGCTGAATCAACTCGCCCGACGAACGATAAAGGCTCATGCTCATCGGTGCAGCCACGTGCGATTGAATGTAAACCGTTTTACCTGATTGATAAGCACGTATCGCCTTCTGAGATTCTACCGTTGGAATAGCACTTGCTACCTTTGGTTTCACATAAAATGTTCTTCTGATTGCACCATTCACCTGTCCGGCTCCGGCGTTTTCGGCATGATAACCACCTACATAATCCACCTTGGCGCTGTCGGCAAGCACTCTCACATTGATGTGTCCCGAGCAGGGCAAAAGCGTACCTGTCACATAACCATATCCTGCAGCACTTGTTGTCGAGGTATAGACCGGCAGCGACGGTTGTGGCACTTCGAGATAGACGATTCCATCTTTCGGTTGTTCCACATAGAGGTGGTCGTGTCCGTGGAAGAAGATTTGCACACCATTTTCCACCATGATTTGATGAAGCGGTTTTCCCCATCCCGGACGTTTATCGTCGAAACCATAACTGTTATCGGCATTTTTGCCACCCATTTCGGCATAATCCACACGCTCCGATCCACCGCGTCCCTCTTTGTCGCCTCCCACAATTTGGTGCGAAAAGACAAATTTATACTTTGCCTTGCTCCCTTCGAGCGTGGCGCGGAACCAATTATACTGTGCTTTGCCGAGTGTGAATCCCCACGCATCACCGGGTTTGGTCAGGGTGTTTTCGTAAGGGTCGATGACCACAAACAGCGCGTCGCCCCAGTTCCAGGCATAGTAATTTTCGCGTTTGCCGAGGTAGAGGTCGGGAAGGTCGTTTCCGGTATAAAATGCATTGGGTTGCGGGTTCGGATAATATTTGCGGCGGATGGAGTTCGTCATATTAAACTCATCGTTCGCATTGTTGGTGTTTAACCATCCGAGTTCGCCTTCGTGATTCCCCACTACGATGTAGAGCGGCATCGAACCACACACATTGTCCCAAAAATTGCGATAAAGCAAATTCCGTTGTTCGATGTAATAGCTGTTCACAAGCGGGAATTTCTCCGTCATAAAGTTATCGCCCAAATCAATCATAAAGTCAGGATTCAGTTTCGCTTCGTTTTGGAGCGTATTCCGGAAGGTGTAGTAATTCGAGTTTTCGTCGAGGTGCGGGTCGGCTTCTACTGCAAACGAAAATGCGGCGCCTGTTGCTCGTTGCGTGATAAAATGTCCCGCAGTGGCCGCTTTAAAGTCCGTCTCTCCCGACAAACGATAGTAGAGCTGATAGTCGTAGTGTGTATCGGCAGCAAGGCGGTCGAGCGTGATTTCGATGGGCACGTTGGCAGCAAAAGAAGTTACAGGCGTCTGCATATTCAGACTTGCGGCATTTGTGCCGTAAGCGATATACACATCCATCGCTTTGTCAGACAAGGCATTGAACACAATGCTTTTATCAGTCGGTGCACCCAGCAGACCAGTTGCCACAAAATCACCGGTGTAGCGAATATCGACTTTGTACACCGACACGCCGGCTGTAATAAAGAGTTGATTGTTGAATTTGCCACCGAAGCAAAGATTGCGCACCCGCTCTCCGGCAGGCAGCGTGATAGACCCCACCAAAGCGGCATTTTTGTCGTAAATCTTCACCCCGCCATCGCCAAATGCCACAAAGATATTGCCAAATACATCCGACGTGATGCCGTCAATCTCTCCTGTGCCGGCCACTTTCAAAAACACCTTCTTATCTTTGGTCACGTCCACTTGGCTCTCGCTCTTGAGGTTGTAGGTATAAATCGTGTTGGTGCTGCTTTCGCACACATAGAGCGTTTTCCAATCCTGCACAAAGGTCAGTCCGTTGGGTTTCACCAGCGTGCTATCGAGCAATACCGGAGCCGTTGTGGCATTGTAAGGAATGCAATACAATCCCTGAAACGTCAATTCACGACCAGTTACACCAAAGTCGGGGTCGGTAAAGTAAATCGAGCCAAGGTAGCTCAATGCCACATCGTTCGGTCCGTTCAGTTTTTTGCCGGTCCAGCTGCTCATCAGCGAGGTCAACTTGCCGAGCGTATCCATCTTTGCTACATCGCGCGTTCCTTGGCGGCAAACCACAAAGTCATTTTTCTTTGTCACAATAATGCCGTTAGCATTGCCCGAAGGGGTTGCAAGTGCTTTCAAACCTTGCGCCTCGCTCCATTTGTAGATGGTGTTGCCATTGATATCGCTAAACACAAGATAGCCGTCGGGATGCCATACCGGACTTTCGGTGAATTGCAATCCAGTGACGATGCGAACAGGTTGCAGGTTATCAAACACGCCGGCAAATGCCGACACGAAAAATAGGAGCATCGCGCTCAAAAGGTAAGTTCGGTAGCCGTATATCTTATGCATTGGAAACATAATGATCTGTTTGGGTGAAAAATTGACGTCAAAACATTGATTGACAAACAAATTTAATCATTGATTGCTCTCAAGCAAACAGAAATCAGCGAAACGAGTATTTTCCTCAGTGAAATAAGCCCTACATTCTATCTGTGATCTCCAAAAATGCAAAATCCCCTGCAAGCATTTGGCTTACAAGGGATTCTTCCAGTATGTGGTTTGGGATATCTCATTTTGAGGTCTTAATCTTTCAAATAAACCCCTATCACCAGTCGAAGCCAGCCGTTGACCCACTCTTTCGAAATCAGTTTGCAATAGAAAAACTTCCCTACATCCATAAGTCGCGCGATAATCTCGTTTTGCTCAGCAGGAATGTAGCCCAGCTTATCAGTTTCGAAATAGATAGCCACAGCATTCGAGTCGAATCGATTATCTGGCTCACGCACCAACCAACACACCTGCTCCTGAACTAGCAAATGCTCCAAGTCATTGATATTTTTGCGGTACGTGGTGCCTGCCACCTGTGTCTCTATCAGAAATATATCTTTCCGAGACGGCATGACTTTTTGATACTCCTCTACCAACACCGACAACATATCTGGCGTAAATATCACTAAATCTTCCCTATTCTCAACATCACTTGTATCAGGATGATCTTCTGTTTCGGCATTGTCTGCGTAAAAGTCGGAATATCTATCTTTGTTCCACTCTTCATCAGTCAAGGGTTTTGCATCCGATCCATCCCCATGACATACTTTAGAATCTCGTAAATACAATTCTACACCCCTTTCAACATCGCTTTTTTTAAAGTAACAAGTATACGGATAAATACACGGTATGACCTCTCGACCGGTTTTGTCTATCACACCCATTTTCGACCGACCTTTTGCACCATACTTTGAAACGACAGAGTAGTTTTCAGAAAACGTCAATGCATGATCATAAGGAGCAAGGTCTATCACTTTATTTCCCTCCTTATCCAAGAAAAACCACTCATCCTCTATTCGTGTTTTAAGAAGACCACTTTCAAAATGATTAGGAAGGTGGTATTTTAAGGGAATAATCAGTTCTCCTTTTGTGTTAATGTAGCCCCACTCATTATTCGCCCAATTACCCATCCTGACGGCAGCCATACCTTCGTGAAAATCATGCACATTGCTATAAATAAGAGGAATCACGACTTCGCCATTTTCATCGACAAATCCGCACTTTCTATCCTTCCGAGAGCCAGTCTTCACCCTCCGAAAACCCTCGCTTAGCTTACCTACAAAAACGTACTCTTCATTCATTCGTAAATCAAATATGGCTGATTAAATGCTAAAGGTTAAAATCGCATCATTTTCTTTGCAACGGGTTAAAACCACATTGCTACAATATTGATCTATCCCTACGGGATTTTGTCGTCCGCTTTTCAGCAGTCGTCCGCAAACCGCACCACGTGCCATAGGCACGTCTCATTTTATAACGCCGTGGCTTTAGCCAGGCGATAGACCACCACAAGATAGACTAGAGAGTGCCGTAGGTACGACCCATCTCTAATGCCCCGACTTCAATCCTCCGAAATTCGCAGCGAAATCGTCATACAAATCCCTGAACGATGCAGGCAAATAGCTCAATGCCTTATCAGAAATCGCAGTCGGTATGCCATAATAAGCTTCGGCAATCGAACCCGTAATGCAAGTCAGCGTATCGCTATCGCCACCCAACGAAATGGCGAGTCGAATCGCATCTTCAAAATCTTCGCTATCGAGAAACGCTATAATCGCCTCGGGCACGGTACCCTGGCATGTCTCATCGAAATGATAATGCGGACGAATATCATCGCAACTCTTATTCAGATTGTAACCCGTCAGCTCCTCTAGTTTTTGTCGGATAGTCGGTTTCGACTCACCCTGACGCGCCCAATAGATGGCAGCAGCCACCGCCTGATCGCCTTTTATCCCTTCGCGGTGATTGTGCGTAACGGCAGCACACCGCTTCGCCATCTCCATCGTTTGGTCGAAACTATCGAACGCCCACCCCACCGGCGATACCCGCATAGCTGAGCCATTTCCATAGCTGCCATAAGGCGCAGGGGCATCGCTCTTCACCCATTTGGCAAACGACAGGCCATATCCACCCATCGGATGCGGAAACTGCCGACAAATGCGCTGTAAAACAACACCGTATTCCTCCGAAGTCCGTTCGCCATCGCACAACAACCACTCTGCCGTGGCCATCGTGCAGATGCTATCGTCGGTATAGTCGCAATCTGCATGAAACAGTTCAAATTCTTTGTTCTTGAACTCCTTAAATTCAAACCGCGACCCGGCAATATCACCAATAATTGCTCCTAACATATTCTATTCTTTTTCTTTATGCAACGGGTTAAAACCACATTGCTACAACATTTCACATCCCTAACGGGATTGTGCCATCCGTTTTTCAGCAGTCTACCGCAAACTACCACAACAAGTGCCGTAGGCACGTTTCATTCTATATCGCCGCGGCTTAAGCCCGGCGTTAAGGCACACCTCCGACCCACCTAACCGTGCCGTAGGTACGGCCAATTTTGTAGCGTTGGATTTCAATCCAATGGGGCGATTAAATAAGAGATTCAAACAAATACCGCTCATCATAAGGAATCCCAAACTTATTCAGATATTCCAAATATTCTGAATTAAAATCTTGCTTTTGATGATGCGCCTCTTGATTCTCGATATAACGATAAACCTTATCTACATGCGAATGAGAATAAGAAAATGCACCATATCCCTCCTGCCATTCAAAATGCACCGAAGTCAATTGATTGTCGTTGATGTACTTCGACGAACGTCCTTTCACTGCCTGCATCACATCCGAGAGTGATACAGATGGTTTCAAACCAAAAAAACAATGCACATGGTCATCCACCCCATTCACTATGATAGTTTTGCACCCCATTTCATTAATCAGCTGACCGATTACACCGAGCAATTTCGGTCTCCACGTTTTGGCTAAAACCGCATCTCGATACTTCACCACAAAAACGGTTTGTATGTAGATTTGATGATAACTATTTGCCATGATATATCATTTCTATTGGTATTTTTCAACTCGTTTTTTTGCAACGTTCTATTGCAACGTATTTTATGCAACGGGTTAAAACCACATTGCTACAACATTTATTCATCACTAACGGGATTGTGTCATCCGTTTTTCAGCAGTCATCTGCAAGCCGCTCCAAGTGCCATAGGCACGTCTCATATTGTACCGCCGCGGCTTCAGCCCGGCGTTAGACACACTTTTTCTCACAAGAGTGCCGTAGGTACGACACATATATATCATGCTTCCCCCTCCACTATCTTAATCTCATCTTCCGTCAAGCCATACAACTCATATACCATGCGGTCGATTTCTCGGTCGGTATTGTCAATTTGTTTTTTAATATCAAGGGCATTGACTCGTTCCGCAAGGAAGTATTCTTCCCATTCGGCTTCTTGGGCGAGGGTGAGTTTTATCTTTTTCTTGGTCAACTCTTTCACAAACTCACTATACGACAAGGTGTACCAATTTTGCAACTTACCCGGCAAATCTGCCAATTCAAACTTACGCTGAAGCATTCGTTGAAATTTTTCTGTAATTGGTTGCAGCTCTTTATGCAATCCTAGCATTTGGTCGGCCTTGGAGGCAAGTTCTGCAGTTGTTAGTGCAATAGGTATTTGTCCAAAGTATTTCCATATGAGCTGCACTCCATTTTGTATTTGTGTGCAGTATTTGGTTATGAGTCACCAACCTAATTTTGAATTTAATATGGCTAGTAAACCCTTATCATTTGTAGGTATTATCCACATTGAGTCATTACAGTAAAGTCCTTGCTCATCGTATATGAAACAGGGTTTTACCTGAAACTTTTGATACATGATTTTGGGTTTAGCGAACTCTTGATAATAATTTATAGTATCCTGTGTTTCAAACCATTTATTACTAGTTTTCTTTCTACTCCCTTTTTCACCTGTTTGTTCTAAACGTTTTTGTCCAAAATCAACAAAGTGTTTTTTTACTGACAAATAATTCTCTATATCAAGTTTGAGAGCAGGAAATGTTCCAATTAGAAAACAATCATCCGAAAGACCTATCCATGGCTTTATATCACGTCCTCTGATGACAGGAAAAATTATCTCATTTGCTTTTGTATCTTCTTTAACGAGTCTGTTTTTAGTCTCTTTATCAACTAAAAACGCTTCTGTAAGACCTGTCAAAACTCCTCTATAAGATTCTCCTCCGACATAATCTGACAGTGTTGTAAATTTACTTCCTAACTTTTCGAGCAACTTCTTTTCTTTGCCAGAAGATATCACCCACGTTTCGCCCGAAAAATGATTGGTCTGGAAAATTTCCGAAGAATTGATAACATTAGAATTGAAATCCTCATTGTTAGCATCGCTAAGTACAGAAACAGTGAATTCTTTTTTGGGACTTTCTTTTCGGGAAACAAATATACAAGGATAGGTGGTGGCACCTTCAAAAATCTGAATATCTCCAAAATCAATTAGTTGATTTAATTCATATTTCAGAAAATATTCTCGTAGAGATTTTCCATATCCAGCCTGTAGCCATTTGTTCGGCATAATAAATGATATAACGCCACCTGCACGTAACAAATTAAATCCCTTTTCAACGAATAAGCAATATAAATCACCTCGTTTCTCAAATGTCTTATTATTCAACTTCGACATTTGTTCAGACAACTCTTTCATCGTTTCGAGTCGTACATACGGCGGATTCCCAATCACTACATCAAATCCCCGTTTCTCGTTTCCATAGCTGGCTTCCGCTTCCGAAGCTGTTACAGACTCCAGTTTTTCGGCATATTCTGCCAATTGTTTCGATATTTCGAGAGCCTCTTTCGATAGCGCAATTCCCTGTTCGGCTTTCTGCTGAGCTTCTGCCGTTTTTTCTTTAATCAATTTCAGATAGTCGGGCGTTTCATCTTTTTTGAATACGACAGTCTGTTCTTCCGATGCTTTACGGCCAAACACCTGAGGGAATTCCTTCTCCCAGTTGAATGCTTTATCGCCTGCTATGGCGGGGTCGTCTATCAGCGAGTTGCCACACTTAATGTTGTTGTTCAGCGAGGTCAATTTCCGATGAGGTTTCGCCGTGCGCAACCAGAGCGACAGTTTGGCAATCTCCACGCTCTCCTCGTTGATATCCACACCAAAGAGGTTATTTTCCAAAATCGAGTTTTCAATGTTGGACAATTCCATCGAATAGTGGTTTTTCAATCCGGCTATTTTTTCTTGCTGATCATCTATCCATTTATGTTCGGCAATCAAAAACTCCAGAGCCATATTCAAAAACGCTCCACTACCACAAGCCGGGTCCAAAATAGTAATCTGTAGCAACCACTCCCGATAGACATCGAATATCTTTAGAGCCTCCTTTTTCTTGTCTTTTCGTTTGTATTCAAACAGCTCCTCGCCGATGCCAAGCGCTGCTTTCTTCTCTTCGCACAACCGCCCGACTGTGTTTTCTACAATGTATTGCGTGATGTAGCGTGGCGTATAGAACACGCCGTCTTGCTTGCGTTTTGAGGTTGTTTTTACACCTGTGGTTAATTCGTTTGCCACCTCTTCGATTTCGTTCAGGCTATTTTCGAAAATATGACCAAGAATATTGACATCTACATCGGTATCGTAGTCATATCGCGCCAATGTCAGTACGTGTTCCGATAGAATTTTGTCGTCAATTTTGATGTCGTTCAGCACTTCATCATTAGCAAACAGACCACCATTGTAGGCGTATATTTCGATATGGGCATCTTTGTAGCCCACATTCAGCAGATGAAAATATTTCACAAACCGACTATACAACGATTGGTAGTCGTTCATTGGGTCGGCATTGTATTTTATCCATTTCTCCACCGTTCCTTGCACCGAATTGGCAGGCAACAAGCCCTTATCTTCGGCAAAAAACAGAAACAAATACCGGTCAAGCAGCTTTTGTGTTTTCTTGAACAACAACAATTTGTCGTAGGCAGGATTGAGCGAAACGATGTTGTCGAATAGCTGACGTTTGAAAACCGAATAATCTTTGTAAAGTTTTTTGGTAATGATATCTTCGTTGCTAATCGACTGTTTTTTGAGCTCTTGCGGCAGATTTTTAGCGATACTCTCGTAGGAGAGACAAATCCATAACCGGCGAAACTCATCGAATGAGAGATGAAACAGGTCGAATTCGATAAATTCTACCGCATTGTCTATGTAAAAGCGTAGCCGCTCGAAGTTTGAGGTCACCACATAGTGGCAGTTGCGATGGTTATTTTTATAGCCAAATGCCTGCACTTCTACTTTTTTCAGATCCTGCGTTTTGTGGTCTTTCAACTCGACAACACCAATCACCTGCTGATTAATCAGCAGGGCAGCATCAGCACTTTTGCTGTCGGTCTCGTTTTTCTTTTCGCGTAGTAGATTGTAGTTGGGTTCGGGTTGAGCGGTATAGCCAAGTATATCCACAAACAGTGCTCGGATAAACTCCCCCTGATATTGCTCTTCCGAAACCTGACGAATATTCGCTTGTCGCTCTTCATTGCCAAAATAAGCAAGGTATTTGTCGTAAATAGGATTGAGGTCGGTAGTGATACCAGAGATATATTCTCGTTCTACTTGCGTCTGAAAAAGTGACATAAGGTTACAGTTGATTTGTATTATATTTCCTAAAAATTACAGAATTCACAAATTTAAGAAAATATTTGACCTTTTCAAATACAAAATAATAGATACTTTAAAAATCAGAAAATATTACCGATTCTATTTCTTAATTTGTATTTAATCAATATTTTTGCACTATTAAATCATCTATTTATGCAGCCAATACCAAATACAGAAAATTTAATTCTGTTTTCAAAAAGATCAATTAACATAATCGCTAATCTAAGAAATGAAGAAGAGTGGACTTTGTTTCATATTAGTCCGATTGAAATAGTAGGAAAATTTCAGATTTATTAGGCAATCTTCAAAAATCCAACATAAATCAAATTGAAGAAGAATTCTGGATGGTCTGTAAAGAATTAGGTGAAATTCCTACTCTAAAAAACGTATTTGCTGTAAAATTCAAATATTTAGTCGAATGGCGACCAGATCTTGGTGAAACAAAAGCTCAATTCAACAACATTATAAAGAAAGAACGACAGGACATAATTAACTACCTTAGAGAAGAATACCCTGAATGTTTATCCACTGATATTTATAAATTGAAATACGAATATTCAAATTTGAATTACAAGTTATTCAATCTTAAAAAAAATATTATTAGAATGCTCAATGAATGGGACGAAATGATACCTAATACGACCAAAACAAACGAGAAAGGTCATTTATCAAATGTACCATCCAAATTCCGCCTTGCTTCCAAACGCAAAACCGATTTCCTCAAAATCATAAGCGCTTTGTACGATTGTCGAATGTTCGAGACCGAAGACGGCTACATCGCCAACAACAAACAAGAACTCATAAGCGAATTCGGTCGTCTTCTAAGCGAAGATTTCACAAAATACAGTGCGTCCCTCTCCCAAAGCAAACAAGTCACAAAAGAGACCTTCCTCAAACCCTTCACCGACATCCGCAAAAAAGCCGAAGAATATTACGACAAATAGCACTCCACATCCCATTATCATATCACTTCTTTATTATTTTTCCAAATCTCCGCGTCGCAATCAAATCATGGTTCCTCATTGTGCCGTAGGCACATCCCGTCTTATAACGCCGCGGCTTTAGCCTTATTTATACCTGCCTAATAGGTCGTATAGAAATGCCGAGGCATGCTCCATGTTATGACGCCGTGGCTTTAGCCCTGCGATATACAAACCACTTCCACCAAAGAGTGCCGTAGGCACGATCCATCTTGTACCGCCGCGACTTTAGTCCGGCGAAAAACACCACACCCCAACATTAGGTTAATATTAGGTACAAGACCCACCTCCCGCCAATCCTGTTTCTTTGCATCATCATTCAACACCGCAGCGGCTACACGCCACGGCCAAAAAAAAACGAAGATGCAAACAATACAACTATCAAATTGTCACAAAAATCAACCAAACGCCAACATTCCTAACGTGCGTCCTCCTCCACGCTTCCTCTACGCTACCTCTACGGATGTTCTACGAAACGATTTCCCAAAAAAGTAGTAAACTGAAATTATCAATTTGACAGAGATCATTATGATATTCGTGTCATATCAATTCCTTAATCATTTTAATTTTCTTAATTCTTTAATTCTTATAAGCTCATGGCAAAATTTAATTCAACGACGTTCGGAACAATCTCCGGTCGTCACGGCAGCGCGGTAGCTGCCACCACAAAAGACGGTCAAAGTATTCTCCGCGTTTATCGCGCTCCAGCAAATCCCAAAACGGAGAAACAAATGATCCAACGTACCAAATTCGGGTTTGTCAACAAAGAGTTGTCCAACTATCAAACTCTTTTCAAATCGACATTCAAAAACTCGAACGGCAGATCACAAGCCGTCGCTTTGGCACTCGCCAATGCGGTCATTGGCGATTATCCCAACTTCGCAATCGACTACAGCAAGCTGCAAATAGCAGCCGGTCGACTGGACATCACGGCGCAAATATCAATTGCAAAAACCACGGGGTCAAATGTCAAAATCGATTGGGACAACACCGTAGATGGGTCAGACAGCAGCAACGAAGACAACGTCAATTTTGTCTTCATCAACACCAATTCCAACGTCGCCATTCTACGCGAAAACCAGACAATTCGTTCAGCCAGTTCAGCCACACTCGAACTTCCAGCCGTATGGGCAGGCATCGAACTCCATTGCTGGATCTTCTTCACGGCTCCCGACGGCTCCGTCAGTTCCAACAGTCAGTACATCAGCCTATTAAGCTTCTAAAACAGCTATAAAACTGATTATCAGACAAATTACTATCGAAAGAGCGTACAGAATAATCTGCACGCTCTTTTATTTCATACTGTATGTCGCGCTAGTTCTGTTAATCAATTACTCAGTTACTCAATTACTCAACCACTTCATTCCCTCACCCCATCATTCCCTTAAAAAACTGAACCTATTCCCCCGCAAAATGTTAGTAATAAACCACTATCTTTGCAAAAAATTTAGTCAAGCTGGTGTAAAATTAATTTGGCAATTCTTAAACGACGATTATCGGTATAAGAAAACACGAAATCGTAAGTCCCAGTGGGGACAAACACAAATACCAAACGTCGAAATCTTGTAGAGTGAGAGAGTCCAATTACAAACATTGAATAAATAGGTTGTTCGTTGTATGGACGATTGAGCGAGTTATTTCGACTATGTTTTTTTGTTTACTTTTTTTGCGCCAAAAAAAGTAAAACCCGCGGTAGCGAAGTAAGTTGACTAATTTCAACTTTACTTAACACCTGTTTATTTTAATGCAATCAATTATCAAACCAATGGATTTTAAATACGACGTAATTGTAATAGGTGCAGGTCATGCCGGTTGCGAAGCCGCCTCGGCAGCCGCCAATCTCGGCTCAAAGACCGTGCTCATTACGATGGACATGAATAAAATAGCACAAATGAGTTGCAACCCTGCCGTGGGAGGCATCGCCAAAGGACAGATTGTCCGCGAAATCGATGCACTCGGCGGACAAATGGGAATCGTGACAGACAAAACCGCCATACAATTCCGCATGCTCAACCGATCCAAAGGTCCTGCTATGTGGAGCCCACGAGCACAAAGCGACCGTATGCGTTTCAGCGAACTTTGGCGATTGAAGCTCGAGAATACCGACAACCTCGATATTTGGCAAGATTCGGTCGTTCAACTCGTGATTAACAACAATACCGTCGAAGGCGTTGTTACAGGTCTCGGCGTCACTTTCCGTGCCAAAACGGTGGTGATGACCAACGGCACCTTCCTCAATGGATTGATGCACATTGGCAAAACACAGCTGCGCGGCGGACGTGTCTCCGAACCCGCATCTTACGGCATCACCGAGCAATTGATCGGAGCAGGCATTCGCACCGACCGCATGAAAACAGGCACCCCTGTCAGAATTGACGGCCGAAGCGTAGATTTCTCGCTCACCGAAGAGCAAAAAGGCGAGATGGATTTCCACAAATTCTCTTACCTCGACCACGCCCCCAAAACATTGAAGCAACTCAGCTGCTGGACACTTTATACCAACGAAGAGGCGCACGAAGTTTTGCGCAATGGTTTGGCAGATTCTCCCCTTTACAACGGACAAATCCAGAGCATCGGACCACGCTATTGCCCGAGCATCGAAACCAAGATTGTGACCTTCGCAGACAAGCTCGAACATCAACTCTTTCTCGAGCCAGAAGGAGAAAACACACAGGAATATTACCTGAACGGCTTCTCTTCGTCTCTCCCACTCGACGTGCAACTCAATGCGTTGAAGAAAATACCTGCCTTCAGAAACATCCGCATCTATCGTCCGGGTTACGCCATCGAATACGATTTCTTCGATCCTACCCAACTCAAACACACGCTCGAAACAAAAGCAATCAAAAACCTCTTTTTCGCGGGTCAAATCAATGGTACAACTGGATACGAAGAAGCAGCGGGTCAGGGTATCATGGCGGGCATCAATGCACACATCAATTGCCACGGAGGCGAATCATTTATTTTGAACCGCAACGAAGCCTATATTGGTGTATTGATTGACGACCTTGTAACCAAAGGGGTGGACGAGCCCTACCGAATGTTTACCTCTCGTGCCGAATACCGAATTTTGCTTCGTCAAGACGACGCCGATGCGCGCCTTACACCCAAGGGCGAAAAACTAGGTTTAGCTCGATCTGAACGGACTTCTTTATTAAAAGACAAAACAGAAGAAATAGATAGATTGCTCGCATTTGCACGCAACTACTCTATCAAGCCAAGTATTATCAACGAAGGACTCGAAAAGATAGGCACATCTGTACTAAAGCACGGATGCAAATTAATCGACTTAATCGCACGTCCTCAGGTTACGATAGAGAATATCGCCGAACTTATTCCTGCATTCAAAGAGGAGATAGAAAAAACGGCGTCACGTAAAGAAGAAATCCTCGAAGCCGTAGAGATTCAAATCAAATACAGCGGCTACATCGAACGCGAACGCATTATTGCGGACAAAATCAATCGACTCGAAAACATCCACATCAAAGGTCGATTCGATTACAATACTATTCCTTCGCTTTCTACGGAGGCGCGCCAGAAGCTGACCAAGATCGACCCAGAAACCATCGCACAAGCCGGACGAATACCCGGCATCTCGCCGAGCGACATCAACATTCTACTCGTATTGATGGGCAGATAAGCGGCAGTCAATAGAGAAGTGGACATATTGACGTGTAAGTTTCAGTTGCGCAGATTATAAACTTTCAAAACCGTAGAATCTTACATCCGCCTTGGAGAAAAGACGTTAAGAAAATTGACGTAGTGGAGCGTAAAAATCACCCTTGTTTGAGACTTGACGTATTTCGTCAAGTTGAGTTTGGGTGGTTTTAGCGGAATGAAGTCCATTTTTAGTCTTTTATCCACAGCGGCGGCATTTTTTGTTTACTTTTTTTTGCTGTAGAAAAAAAGTAAAAGCCCTCCGGTTTGAGGAGTTAATAAAAACAGGGATGATTTCACTCTTTTTTGAAAACACAAATTTTCAAAAACAAGCACAACCCAATCCCACACAGCCCATCAGATGGGCATTTTAAAAGTGAAATCACTAGCTGTTTCACGTGAAACATTAAGAGCATATGAAGACAATTAAAGGCAATCTGGTGGATGTTGTTAAGGACAAAATCTACCCGGCGATTGTGCACATCGAAAATGGCACCATCATCAAAATCGAAGAGACAACCGAAACCTACTCGACCTATCTTCTTCCAGGAATCATAGATTCACACATCCACATCGAAAGCACATTGCTTACACCAGAGCATTATGCTCGTGAGGCAGTGCGGCATGGAGTCATTGGCGCAGTAGCCGACCCGCACGAAATAGCAAATGTGTTAGGAACAAAAGGTGTGGACTTCATGATTGAAAACGGCAAGCGCACTCCATTCTATTTTTGGTTCGGTGCTCCATCGTGTGTTCCCTCTACTCCTCTCGAACCGGCAGGCGCTAAACTCGGCCCAACCGAAATCGAAGAACTACTTAGCCGCGACGATGTGCATTTCTTAGCCGAAATGATGGACTATCCAGGCGTGATTGGAGCAGACAACGAAGTGATGAGCAAAATAAATAGCGCGAACCGACACGGAAAACCCATCGACGGGCACGCCCCCATGATGAGTTCTTCAGATGTGAAACTCTACGCCGCGGCAGGCATCTCCACCGACCACGAATGCACCACCATCGAAGAAGCAGTCGAAAAGATGAACCTCGGCATGAAAGTGCTCATTCGCGAAGGAAGTGCCGCACGCAATTTCGACGCGCTCCACCCTATCATCGCATCACATCCGACGCAAGTGATGTTTTGCTGCGACGATATGCCTGCCGAAACGTTGCTCAAAGACTATCTCCCCGGCTCCATTCGCAAAGCTATTCAATATGGATACAATCCATTCGACGTAATTCGTTGCGCATCACTCAATGTGGCGAATCATTATGCCATTCCCGCAGGTATGCTGCAAGAGGGCGATAGTGCCGATTTCATAGAGATTGACAACCTCTTTTCAATCAACATACTGAAAACAGTCATCAAAGGAAATGTAGTGTTCGACCAAAATGAAGCTACTTCTTCCCCTCTCGACTCAACAGTTGAATCCATTAACCGATTCGATTGCGAAAAAATATCGATTGAAGACATTCAGGTGAAAGCTACAGGCAATCGCATCAAAATAATCGACTGCGTCTGCGGTGATTTACTTACCGAAACTCACCTCAGCACACCAAAGACTGAGAACGGTTACATTATCAGCAATACGGAAGAAGATGTTTTAAAGCTGGTGGCAATCAATCGTTATTGCCCGAAGGAGATTTCAGTGGGTTTTATAAGGGGCATCGGCATCAAAAATGGAGCCATGGCAACCAGCATTTCGCACGACAATCATAATCTGGTTGTAGTAGGTGTTTCGGACGAAGATATTATGAAAGCAACCAACCTCCTTATCGACAACAAAGGCGGTATGGTGGTGACCAACAACGACAAAACAGAAGTATTGCAGCTCGAAATCGCCGGACTGATGACTCATCGACCAGCCAAAGCGGTGGCGCACATTCAGGAACAAATCAAATCACTCGTCACCGAAATGGGCTCTGAACTTGAAGATCCATTCCTCACGCTATCATTCATGAGTTTAATCGTCATCCCCAAAATAAAACTCTCCTCCAAAGGTCTGTTTGATGTCACGAAATTCGAATTTACTTCGCTGTTTGAGGAGTGAGAAATTCAGAAATGTAGACTAGACAGCAAACATCACACAAAGCCTCACTAGGATGAAAAAGTAGAAATTCTTTCTTATCTTTGTGAGGCTTTGAGTCAATAGACAGAAGAGCAAACAAAACGATTTTCAACGTGGAAAGTAGAGAAGAGAAGCTTAAAAACATAGTCAGCAGCCTGCCCGATTCTCCGGGAGTGTACCAGTATTTCGACGATACCGACACGATTATCTATGTTGGTAAAGCGAAAAATCTGAAGCGCCGCGTGGCTTCTTACTTCAACAAAAACCACGACTCTCCCAAAACGCGTATTCTTGTAAGCAAGATTCAAGACATTCACTACATCGTTGTTGGCAGTGAAGAAGATGCACTTCACCTCGAAAACAGCCTCATAAAAAAGCTTCAGCCGCGCTACAATGTAATGCTGAAAGACGACAAAACATATCCCTGGATTTGCATCACAAACGAACCTTTTCCGCGCATATTCCAAACACGCAATGTTATTCGAAACGGTTCGCAGTATTTCGGCCCCTACTCCAACGTCTATCTCGTGCGTACGATGCTCGAATTCATTCGGAAAATATACCCGATTCGCACCTGCAAACTACTACTTTTACCTGAAAATATTCGCCAACATAAGTTCAAAGTTTGCCTCGAATTTCACATCAAAAACTGCAAAGGGGGCTGCGAAGGGTTGGAGACGGAAAGCGAATATGCAGTGCATATAGCTGCTGCAAAACGTATACTGAAAGGCGAAATTGAGGTCATCAAAGACGACCTCACCCACCAGATGCAGGATGCTGCCGGAAGGCTCGAATTCGAAGAAGCACATCGTATCAAAGAAAAGCTGCAACTGGTTGACACTTACCAATCTAAGTCGGTTATTGTGAGCCCAATGATACAAGATACGGACATATTTTCATGCATCGAAGAAGATAATATGCTGTTTGTGAACTATTTACACGTTACAAATGGTTCTATCAACCAAGCCTACACCTTCGAAATGAAGAAGAAACTTGACGAACCGAAGGAGGAACTGTTAGGACTCGCCATCGTAGAGATGCGGGAACGTTTCAAAAGCTTTGCAAAAGAGATTATACTACCCTTCTGTCCCGACGTTGAATTTCAGAATATACTGTTTACCATTCCGCAACGCGGCGACAAGAAAAAACTGCTCGAATTGTCGGAACAAAACGTGCGTCAATACAAGGCAGACCGCATGAAACAAGCAGAAAAGCTGAATCCCGAGCAACGCACTGTGCGCATTCTTTCGACCTTGCAGAAAGATCTGCGACTGCACAATATGCCTTTCCACATTGAGTGTTTCGACAACTCGAACATACAAGGTACCTCGCCCGTGGCAGCCTGCGTTGTGTTCAAAAAAGCCAAACCAGCTAAGAAAGATTACCGACACTTCAACGTGAAAACCGTGGAAGGACCCGACGACTTTGCCTCTATGCGCGAGATTGTTTACCGCCGATACAGCCGCATGCTCGAAGAAAACACTCCCCTGCCCGACCTCATAGTGATTGACGGCGGAAAAGGACAACTCCACGCCGCTTGCGAGTCACTTCATGAGTTGAAAATCTATGGAAAAATCCCCATTATCGGCATCGCCAAACGCCTCGAAGAGATCTATTATCCCGACGATTCGGTACCGCTTTACCTCGATAAGAATTCTGAAAGCCTGAAGCTGATACAGCAGTTGCGTGACGAAGCTCACCGCTTTGGAATCACCTTCCACCGTCTGAAAAGAAGCAAGAAACAAGTAGTTTCGGAGCTCGATAGCGTGGAGGGTATTGGTGAAAAGACCAAAACCACACTTCTCAGCCATTTCAAGAGCCTCAAGCGCATCAAAGCTGCTTCGATGGAAGAGTTAACCGAACTGATTGGAAAAAGCAGAGCCGAGAAGCTTTTTACGCAAATTCACAAATAATACAACAAAATTGGTTAATTTTGTACAATGAAGATGGTTATCCAACGTGTTACCAAGGCATCGGTAACGATAGATCAGCAACTCTATTCAGCCATTCAGCACGGTCTGCTCATTCTGGTCGGTATTGAAGACGCCGACACCGACGAAGACGTCGAATGGCTCACTAAAAAAGCAGCGAATATCCGTATTTTCAACGACGAAAACGGAGTGATGAATCGCTCGGTTTTGGACATTGACGGAGAGGTTTTGGTTGTGAGTCAGTTTACGCTCCATGCCTCTACCAAGAAGGGAAATCGACCTTCATATATCAAGACATCGAAACCAGAAATTGCCATCCCGATGTACGAAAAGTTCTGCAACGAAATGAGCATCGCCATCGGAAAAGATGTCAAAACCGGAGTTTTCGGCGCAGATATGAAGGTGGAGCTACTCAACGACGGACCCGTAACCATCTTGATGGATTCGAAAAACAGAGAATAACATAATGACATTTTAATTAGTAAATCACGATAAGTATGACAATCACCGACGCACAAAATGAAGTAGATAACTGGATAAAAACCTACGGAGTTCGTTACTTTAATGAGCTGACCAACATGGTTTTATTACAAGAAGAGGTAGGCGAATTGGCGAAAATCATCGCACGAACCTACGGCGAACAAAACTGCAAAGAAAGCGACAAAAACTTCGATATGGCAGACGAAATGGGCGATATCCTGTTTGTGCTCATCTGCCTCGCTAACCAAACCAGAATCAATCTCGATGAGGCTTTTGCTAAAAACATACAGAAAAAAATAAACCGCGACAAAGACCGCCACACCAATAATCCTAAACTTAAATAAGATGAACAAGTACATCGAAACACTCAGCCAATACAACACCAATTTGGATGACGCCAAGGTGAAACACGCTGTAGAGACCATTCTTCAGAAGAATTTCGAAGCAAATAGTAACAAAGAGGTCTATCAACAGCTGTTGAATTTCATCGACCTGACCTCGCTCAACAACACCGACAACACGAAACAAATCATCGAATTCACCGAAAAAGTCAACAAATTCGATCAGGAATATCCTCAATTGAAAAACGTGGCGGCTATTTGTGTCTATCCCAATTATGCAGGCATAGTCAGAAGCCATTTAGAGGTCGATAGCGTCAATATTGCCGTTGTAGCGGGTGGATTTCCCTTCTCGCAAACATTCACCGAAATAAAGGTGGCAGAAACCTCTCTCGCAGTGATAGACGGGGCTGACGAAGTGGATATTGTCATCAACCTCGGAAACTTCCTTTCAGGCGAATTTGAGGAAATGACCGACGAAATTTCGGAAATCAAAGACAGCTGTCGCGAAGCTCATCTGAAAGTGATACTCGAAACAGGTGCACTGAAAACAGCTTCAAACATCAAAAAAGCCTCCATCCTATCTATTTATGCAGGAGCAGATTTCATCAAGACATCTACCGGAAAAGTGGAGCCCGCTGCCACACTCGAAGCGGCATATGTCATGTGCGAAGCTATCAAAGAGTATTACGACAAAACCGGCAAAATGATTGGGTTCAAACCTGCCGGTGGAATTGTGACCACCGCCGATGCCGTGAAATACTACTCTATTGTAAAAGATGTACTTGGAGATAAATGGCTGGATAACAAATACTTTAGACTCGGAGCCAGCCGATTGGCAAACAACCTGCTGACTGATATATTGGGAGAAGAAATAAAATTCTTCTAAGCATAAAAAAGGCTGACACATTGAATGTTGTCAGCCTTTTATTTTATAAGTTTCTATCGATGATATAGTCAAGAATAAGCTTCAACGACCGTTTTGATTCTGAATCTGGTAAGTCAGATAAGTGGCCAATGGCCTCATCCTGCATTACTAACATCTTCTGTTTCGAATACTCAATTCCACCATTGCCTTTAGCAAATTGGAGAAGAATTTCAATATTTTCTGCTGTGTAATCTTTCCCGTTGATGATTGACATCATATCTTGTTTCTGCTCTGCAGTGCAATTATTCAACGCATATATGAGCGGCAAGGTGATTTTACCTTCACGAATATCATTTCCGGTAGGTTTACCCACATCCGTCGAGGTATAATAGTCGAAAATATCGTCACGAATCTGGAAAATCAGCCCTAAAACATGCGCAAACTTCTCCAAATCTGCTAAATGTTTTGGCGTGGCATCTACAGAAAGTGCTCCGATTCGGAAACAGGTAACGAACAATGCAGCAGTTTTTTTGTAGATAATCTGCATGTAATTCTCTTCCGATATCACCACATTGTTAGCAGAATTCAACTGATGAATTTCTCCATCGACCAAAATGGAAGAGAAGGCAGAAATAGCCTTTATAATTTGCAAATTATCTGTACCTGAGGCTTTTATCAATGTGTTTGAGAGGAAGAAATCACCCAATAAGACTGCCAATTTACTGCTGAACTTAGCATTAACTGTAGCAATGCCCCGGCGCAGATTGGTCTCGTCCAACACATCGTCGTGCAACAACGTAGCGTCGTGAAGCAACTCCAAAGAGACGGCCGAATCGAGGGTAGCCTGGTTGACAGTTCCCGATGTACATTTGGCAGCGAGTAAGACTAAAATGGGACGCAGGTTTTTACCTTTTTTCTGTAGAAAGTGATCAACAGCAGCTTCAATCAACTTATTTTCAGAACGTAACGCTTCTCTGAAATGAATTTCGAAGCTGTTAAGTTCCTCTTTGACGGGTAGTTTTATCTCTGTTAATAGGTCCATAAGGGATGATTAAAGGGCAAAAATAGTAAATTTTTTCTATCTTTACAGTTAAATATCTATATAATGGAAGCCGAAAAGAAACTCTTTCTACTTGATGCCTATGCGCTTATCTACCGTGCATACTACGCATTTATCAAAAATCCACGAATAAATTCCAAAGGTCAAAATACTTCAGCCGTTTTTGGTTTTGTAAACACGCTCGAAGAGGTGCTTCGTCGCGAAAATCCGACCCACATCGCTGTAGCATTCGACCCAAGCGGACCAACTTTCCGCCACGAAATGTATGAAAAATACAAAGGTCATCGCGAAGAAACACCCGAAGACATCAAAAAAGCGGTGCCCATTATTAAAGAAGTTATCAAAGCCTACAACATTCCTATCTTAGAATACGCCGGTTTCGAAGCCGACGACGTGGTGGGAACGTTTGCCAAAATAGCTGAAACAAAGGGTTTTACCACCTACATGATGACTCCCGACAAGGACTACGCCCAATTGGTAACGGAGAAAACTATCATCATGAAACCCAAATCGGTGGGCAACGAATTCGAAAAGCTGGGTATCGAAGAGGTGAAACAGAAGTTTGAAATCAACTCTCCTGCTCAGGTAATCGACCTGCTCGGTTTGATGGGCGACTCTGCAGATAACATTCCGGGTTGTCCAGGCGTGGGTGAAAAAACAGCAATTAAGTTGTTGGCCGAATTTCATTCGATTGATAATTTGCTCGAAAACACTCATCAACTGAAAGGTGCGCTTAAAGATAAAGTTGAAAACAATCGCGACTTGATTTTACTTTCTCGGATTTTGGCAACCATCAAAACCGACATCGAAGTCGAATTTGATGAAGATGCACTTTTGCTGACAGAAGTGAACGAAGAAAAATTGAGTAACCTTTTCGAAGATCTCGAATTCAAAAATCTTCGCAACCGGGTTTTGAAATCTAAAGAAGCTCCCGTTCAGGAGAAAAAACCTTCTACGCAAGGCTCGCTATTCGATTTATTTGAGGATAATCCTACGGAAGAAAAAAAATATTCAACTCTCAGCGACTTAAATTCGACGCCTCACTCCTACTATCTGCTTGATAATGAGGAAAAAATAGCAGGTTTTGTGTCGAAAATTTCTGTCAGCAATTTTGCTTCATTTGACACAGAAACCACGGGTGTCGACCCCATTACGGCAGAATTGGTCGGTTTATCGTTTGCTATGAACGAAAATGAGGCATTTTACATTCCTCTACCTCCTGAACTAGAAAAAGTGATTTCAATTTTGGAGAAACTCAAACCCTTCTACGAAAATGAGAAAATTCTGAAAATTGGTCAGAACATCAAATACGATTACATCGTGCTCAAAAATTATGGCATCGAAGTAAAAGGGAAATTCTTCGATACAATGGTGGCACACTATCTCCTTCAACCGGAAGTGAGACACAACATGGACTTTTTGGCAGAAATCTATTTGCAATACAAAACCATCCACATCGATGAGTTGATTGGTGCCAAAGGTAAAAATCAAAAGTCGATGCGCGACCTCGCTCCTGAGCAAGTGTATGAATATGCCTGCGAAGATGCCGATGTGACCTTGAAGCTGAAAAACATTTTTGAAAAAGAGTTAGAGAAAAACGACCTAACGGAGCTCTTCTACGAAACAGAAATGCCACTCGTGCTGGTTTTGGCAGACATGGAATTTAATGGAATTCGTCTCGATGGCAATGCGCTGAAAGAATCATCTATCTTGATTACAGAAAAACTGATAGGTATTGAAAAAGAAATATTCGAAATGGCGGGTAGTTCGTTTAACATCAATTCTGCTCAGCAAGTGGGTGAAGTGCTTTTCGATCGATTGAAGATTATTGAAAAGGCTAAAAAGACTAAAACCGGACAATACTCTACTTCGGAAGAGGTGCTCGAGGGATTGAAAGGTAAACACCCAATCATCGAGAAAATATTAGAGTTCCGCGGATTGCGTAAGCTGCTAAGTACATACATCAACGCACTACCAGATTTGATTAATCCAAATACAGGAAAAATACATTCATCTTTTAATCAGACAGTTGCAGCTACAGGTAGATTGAGTTCTACCAATCCAAACCTGCAGAATATTCCTGTACGCGACGAAGAAGGTAAAGAAATTCGCCGATCGTTTGTGCCCGAAGAAGGCTGCATCTTCTTATCGGCCGACTATTCTCAAATAGAATTACGCATCATGGCACACCTCAGTGGCGATAAAAATATGATTGATGCCTTCAATTCCGATCAGGATATCCACACCGCTACAGCAGCAAAAATCTATAAAATATCACCCGAAGAAGTGACCAAAGATATGCGCCGCAAAGCTAAAACAGCCAATTTTGGTATTATCTACGGCATTTCAGTTTTTGGTCTTTCACAACGGCTCAACATTCCTCGCGACGAAGCTAAGTATCTGATTGAAGGATACTTTGAAACCTATCCCGACATCAAAAAATACATGGATGCCTCCATCGAAATGGCTAAAAAGAACGGTTTTGTTACCACCATTTTGAAAAGAAAAAGGGTATTGGCAGACATCAATTCAGGTAACTCGATTGTGCGAGGTTATGCTGAGCGAAATGCCATCAATGCACCTATTCAAGGTAGCGCGGCCGACATCATTAAAATTGCCATGGTGAAGATTCACAAGCGCTTCAAAGACGAAAATATTCAATCCAAAATGATTCTTCAAGTACATGATGAGTTGAATTTCAGCGTTTTAGAGAGCGAATTGGATAAGGTGAAAAAGATAGTGGTAGAAGAAATGGAAGCAGCTTATCCCTTATCCGTTCCATTGAAAGCTGATTGCGGAATAGGCGCCAACTGGCTCGAAGCACATTGATCAATTTAAAAAACAGAAAAGCGATTGTTTCACGTGCAACAATCGCTTTTTTTATGCCTTATAAAATTACAATTATCTAAATTAAAAAGCTGACAGATAAAGATTTATATCGTTAGCACTTAAATTGAAATGCTCCGCAATGGGAGAATTGACTAATTTTCCATTGAACAGATAGACTCCATGACGAAAACCTGCATCGTGCTTAATTTTATCCTTCACTCCTCCCAACTCTCCTATATTTAAAATCATAGGTACAAAAATATTACTCAAGGCAATAGAGACTGTTCTTGCCACTCTCGAACTAATATTAGGAACACAATGATGCAACACACCATATTTTTCGAAGATTGAACCGTTAGCTTCAAAATCACACTCCGATGTTTCGAAACATCCGCCTTGATCTACACTTAAATCGATGATAACTGCCCCTTTTTTCATGTCCTTAATAAATGATTTGGGTACAATAAACTGCTTATTTCCATTGATATAGCGCAGTGTACCAATCACCACATCAGCGGTGCGCAACACATTATTCAACACACTGGGATGGAATGTAGAAGTATAAAGCGTTCTGCCTATTGTATTTTGTATTTCGCGCAATTTATAGACGTCATCATCAAACACCTTTACAAAGGCTCCTAAAGCCAGTGCGGCGCGCGCTGCTATTGTTCCGGCAACTCCGGCACCCAATATCACAACTTCGGTAGGAGAAACGCCTGAGAGGCCTCCAAGCAGTATTCCTTTGCCCCCACTCGTATTGCTCAACAATTCCGAAGCAATCAAAATAACGGTAGATCCTTCAATTTCACATATTGAATTAACCACGGGAAATAATTTTCGTTGGTCGGCGATCAACTCGTAAGCCACCGCATTCACGCGCTTTTTAAGCATCTTTTGCATGCTTTTCTGCGGATAATTTGCCAATTGTAACAACGAAAATATGGTAGAATCTTCTCTCAATAAATCAACTTCTTGCGGTGTAGGAGGCATAATTTTGAGAACCAAATCAGCTTCGAAAACCTCTCTTTTATTGGTGACAATGGTTGCGCCTGCTTCCAAAAATTTAGCATCGCCATAATTAATTCCGAGACCTGCATCACTCTCCAAAACTACCGTATGGCCGTTTGCAGTCAGTATTTGTACCGCTTCAGGTGTCAATGCGAGACGTTTCTCAAACTCCTGATTTTCAGAAGGTAATCCAATCACCAATTTGCTTTTATCGTGCACCAATTTACATAAACGCTCTTTCGGAAAAATGGCTGTTTCGGTCTCTGACATTTTCATAATCTATCAATTTAAGGCTATAAATTTACTGCTTTACAATCCATTTTGTGCAGAAATATCCAACATTCTGTGGATTGAACTGACGGCTTTCAAACGTACTTCCTCCTCTACTGTCACTTCGGGTAATTCGTATTTAAGGCAATTGTAGAGTTTTTCTAATGAATTGAGTCGCATAAAACTACATTCGTTGCACGCACAGGTTGAGTCGTTTGGCGGTGCCGGTATAAACAGTTTTTCGGGGCTCTTTTTCTTCATTTCATGGATAATACCCGATTCGGTAGCCACAATAAATTCGTTGCTTTCCGATTTGGATGAATAATTGAGCAAAGCAGCTGTCGATCCGATGAAATCTGCCAATTGCAAAAGCACTTTTTTACATTCGGGATGAGCCAAAACTTTCGCATTCGGATACTGTTTTTTCAATTCAATGATTTTCTCTACCGAAAACTGTTCGTGCACATGGCAAGCACCATCCCAAAGCACCATTTTGCGCCCCGTCAAGCTGTTTATATAATTTCCAAGGTTGCGGTCTGGTCCAAACACAATAGGTTCGTCAGCGGGCAAGCTATCGATGATTATCTTCGCATTCGTAGAGGTCACTACAATATCCGTCACAGCTTTCACCGCAGCTGAGGTATTGACATACGAAACCACTGTATGACCGGGATGACGTTTCACAAATGCTTCAAACTCAACTGCCGGACAACTATCTGCTAATGAACAACCTGCATTCAAGTCGGGTATTAAAACCTTTTTCTGAGGAGAAAGTATTTTTGCTGTTTCGCCCATAAAATGAACGCCGCAAAGCACAATAATATCGGCATCTGTTTTGGTAGCCCATTGCGCCAAAGCGAGGCTATCGCCTACAAAATCAGCAATGTCTTGTATCTCATCTTTTTGGTAGTAATGCGCCAAAATAATGGCATTTTTCTCCTTTTTCAATTTTTCTATTTCAGCGGTAAGATTGATCTCTTTTCCGACGGGGATATTCACATACCCTTTTGAAATATCAACTGTCATACTATATTTATTTAATTATAGATTTAAAAATAAAAGAATGAATAATATAATAGCCTGTTAATTGTGTTGATAAATAGTTTGATGAAAATCAGCCTAATAGAGTTATCAATAGCTTTCGAGGCTTATCAACAAGTTTTAGAATGTCGAATAAATTGATTTTCTTTGCTTTACAAACTTATCAACACCCGGTTAATAAGTTACAAAATTAAAACTTTCGTTCGGTTTGACTATTGAAAACTATTAAAAATAGAGCTGAAAAGAAATAATAAAAATTGGGCTTCATTATTTGGCTGCTCATTTCTTTCTTTTGCATATAAATTGTTTTGAATTAATGAAGAAGAATTTTTCATTTTCTATCACTTACTTTTCAACAGTTTTCAACATAGTTTTCAGACCACACTAAATCCTCAAAAAATATATTTAGTATAAAGATAGATAGAAAATGAAAAAATTAAAAATTACGGAGCTGCAAAGACTGTCGAAAGAGCAATTTCAAGCGGTTGAAAAGATACCCTTAGTGGTTGTGTTAGACGAAGTTAGGAGCTTAAATAATGTTGGAAGTATATTCAGAACTTCTGACGCATTTTTGGTAGAGAAGATTTATCTGTGCGGAATAACTGCTACTCCACCCCACCCCGAAATTCACAAAACTGCGCTTGGAGCCGAAGATAGTGTTAGCTGGCAGTACTTTGAAAAAACGCTCGATGCCATTCAAAACCTCAAAAACGATGGGTATTTAGTCTATTCCATTGAGCAGGTGCACCACAGCACGATGCTGAACGAATTGTCGTTGGATAAATCAAAAAAGTATGCAGTCGTTTTTGGAAACGAAGTGAAAGGTGTGCAGCAAGAGGTGGTTAATCAATCGGATGGCTGCATCGAAATACCTCAATTTGGCACCAAACATTCGCTGAATGTATCGGTCACAGCCGGAATTGTGATATGGGATTTATTTAAAATGTTGAAGTAACGTTTTGGCGCTTGGCGAAGAAGCGGATTTCTATGCATTAAACTATCTGCCAGCATTGAACTTGATACGAAGAACAAAGCTTCATTTAAACACTGAACCAGCTTTTTTGCAAAACCGCTTTTACATGCTGGCGTTCTTATAATGCCTCTTGAAGTGTCCGTTCTTGTAGACCAATTAGTGTCATTAGTGTTTCAAGTTGGGAGTTCATTTTCAAATCTCTTTCTTGTTTTCTTCTTAAAATTCCTCTACACGCTTGAGGACTTAAATAGAATTTTTCAGGCACATTGTCAAATTGAACTACGTCTTCTATTGTGCTTTCAATTGGTGTGTTCGGAACTGTCGAACTGTTGAGATATAATTTTTGATTTATTGAAATTACATTGTCTAACAAATACAAGTCTGCACTTAAATTATTTGTTGTCTTTCTTGCTGATTTGTACCAATAAATTACTTCTTGGTTAGTATTTTGTTTTATAAAATTGCTGATTTGGTTGCCAATCCATTTTACAACAGGCACAGCCCAAGAGTTTCCAATTGCTTGAAAACGATTTGTGTCGCTATTCCCATTAACCGATGTGTAATTGTCGGGGAAACCCATTAGTCGTTCGCATTCTAATGGTGTAAATCTTCTAATTCTGTTGTCTTGTGCAATGTATAATGAACCGTTATATGCTGCTGCATTACCGTTCCATTTAGTGCCGTAAGCTGAATAAAGACAATCCGTATATTCTCTAAATATTTCAAATTTTGTGTCGCCCTTGTAAAATACTTTTTTATCAATTATTTCATTAGGTTGAAAACTATCAGAAAACAGATTAAAAATGTTTCCGTTTGAATTATATTGTTTTGATGCTTTTAATATCTTTACAATATTTTGGTTGTCAAATTCAAAAAGTACTTGGTCTGGTCGAAAATCTTTACCTCCTGCAAGTACATAAAGTCGTTTACGTTGTTGAGCTAAACCAAAATATTTTGCGTCAATAACACGCCAAGCAACATTTCTATTTGGTCCTTCTAAATAGCCTGATTTTGTCCACTTGCCAACTTTGATTTCATCGTCAAATCCTGCAAGACCCGCTATGAAGTTTCCAAAAGCATTTGTTTTGTCATTAAGAACTCCTTCAACATTTTCCCAAAGAACTATTGAACGGTTTTTTTTTTCATTTTCTCTGATTGTATCAATGGCATTTGCAATTTCTATAAATGTAATTGTAAGCTGTCCTCGTTTGTCTGCTAAACCATTTTTCCAACCAGCAAGCGAAAACGCTTGGCAAGGTGTGCCACCACAAAATAAATCAGGTGCTTGAACTTTCCCTTTTAAAATTAAGTCGGGAAGTTCCGTCATGTCACCTAAATTAGGTATGTTAGGGTAATGATGATGTAAAACTTTTGATGGAAATTCAGCAATTTCAGAACTCCATAATTGCTCATACCCAAAAGGGGCAAAAGCTAATTGAGAAGCCTCAATTCCTGAACATACACTACCAAAAGTTAACTTATCCCTCATATTCTTTTAAAATTATCTCTGTTGCAAAGATAGTAAATGATAATTATAGTATGCAAATTTATTTCTTGTTTTTACTGATAAATTCATTCAAGCTGTCTCGCCATTTTTGAATGTCATACCAACCACAACCAACACAACCTTTTTCCGCTTCTTTTCCAACTCTTGGAAATTCAGCCGACCAGTTTTCGTCTCCTTGATAATAATAGTTTAAACCGTAAAGTTTTCCTCTTTGCCCTGTTTGAAAGCACTTTCTACACGCTTCACGTTTTTGTTGGTTTCTTTGATTGTCAACAAGCTGAAATTTCTCTTTGATTTGAACTTCGTTCATTTCATCAGGATTTTCGGCTCTTGTTTTTTCGTCCCATCTAATTTCTGGGAATTTATGGTCAGGCAATAAGCCATGCTTATTGCCTGAACTTAATTCATAAACATTTACAGCTTCCATAGCTGCAATTGCTCTTGCCTTGAAAGCTGGTGACATAACTTCATAACCCGTTACACCGCCTTTAGGTAACGGCACTAATTGTAGGTGTGTATCAGTTTCATATTTGCCTTTTACTTTTCTTCTTGTGTCCGTTGCAAGTGTATATCCAAATTCTTTGATGTCTTGAATTCTACGTGCAAAATTTCTATTTACAGGCAAATCATATTGTACGCTATTCCATTCAAGATTTAGAAGTATATCAAAAAATCCTTTTGTAGTTTCTTTGCCACTCATTTCCTCATTCCATCTTTTACTTTCAGTTGATACGAATTCGGCAACTGCTTTTTTTGAAAATAATGGATAAATATTATTGAGATAATCAACTAAATCTTCGGGAGTTTCAATAAATAAACCTGTACGTCTATAGAAATATGGAATTGAACCCTTCCATGAATAACCATCGGGTTGCACAATAGTTACATCAATATATTTTTCAGATGCTTTTGAATGTTCTCTAAAAGCTTCAACAATGATATACTTGTTGTTTAGTAGTTCCGTAAATGCGTCAATTGTAATTTCCATTTATTGCTAATTTTTTAAAAGGTCTTCAATGTTGACCTGTAAAGCGTTAGCAATTTTCTCCATGTTCACGAGTGTTATATTCTTTTCGGCTCGTTCAATCATACCGATGTAAGTCCTGTGAAGGTCGGCACGATGTGCCAACTCCTCTTGGGAAATGTCGAGAAGTCGCCTATATTTTCTGACGTTTTCACCGAATAAATTAAGTATGTCGTGTTTAGAAATCATTGCTAATTAAAGTCTGCACAAAGCTAACTTTAGTGTACAAATTGTACCACAGACTATAATTAGCATTTTATATTATCAATGTCCTGTCGAAATGTGTTTTTGTCTGTCGCTTGTTCGTAGTTGTGTCGTCCGCTACGCTTGCATGTAACGTGTTATATACGCAACTGCAAATATAAGACATTCGTCTATAAAATAAAAAATAAATATTTTAAAACTCCACCATCACACCAATAGAAGGCAAAACATAAAATTAAGTTGAGCGTATGTTTTCTAATGTGAGCGAGTTCTTCGCTTTCATTGGGTAGGAGAAAAATATAATTAGAGGTTAGGATAATAGGATGGCTGCATCGAAATTCCTCAATTTGGTACCAAACATTCGCTGAATGTATCGGTTACAGCCGGAATTGTGATATGGGATTTATTTAAGATGTTGAAGTAAAGTGAAGTTAACAACCACAACTAATTCTATCTATCTTTTTACCTTCGGTTTTATAACCATCACGTTTCCACCATTCCAAGCCACCAATTAATTCTTTCACGTTGAAGCCTAAAAGTGATAAGTTTAAGGCGCCTTTTGTAGAAGCATTACAGCCAATACCGTCGCAATAAGTTACGTACAGTGCAGATTTGTCTAACTTATTTGTTGTCTCTTTACTCATGGTGCGGTGTGGTATGCTTGTTGAACCTGCAATGTGTTCATTTTCAAAAGATTCAGAAGAACGAGCATCAACAACGACCACATTCTCATTATTTTGAATCATTTCGTTCAAATCCCATGCATCTATTTCAAAAGCGAGCTTTTGTTTGTAAAATTCAATTTGATTATTCATATTCAAATAATTAGATAATTTAAAACTCCACCATCACACCAATAGAAGGTAATACATTTCCGCTTTCGTTCTCTATGTATTTAGCTTTTACTTCTTGTATAAGAAGACGTTGTTGAGCAATGTATTTGGTATTCATCGCATTCTGAATATCGAGGTAGAAGCCCAGCATCCAGGTTTTGTAGTAGTAGTTTTTGTCGATGCGCATATCGAGCTGTGTGAAGAGCGGTAACCGACCGGCATTGTAGTTGGCATAGTCGAGCACAGGTCGGTTGGTTTGTGTCCAGTTGGCAATCGATTTAGCTTCGTCCCATGCAGTGTAAGGCGCACCACCTACTAGTCGGTATTTCAAACCCAGCGACCAGTTTCTTCTAAATTCGTATCCTCCGGTGATGGTAAGCAGGTGGCGATTATCCCACGAAGTTGGTATATATTCGCTGCGGTCGGGGGTGGTGAATTCGCTGCGAACGTAGGTATAAGCTGCTATGAAATTGAGGTTTTTGTAAGCTGCCCAACGTGCCAGAAACTCCACACCGTAGGCGCGACCTTTGGCATTTGAGTTGACTTTTTCAGTTCCCAACACATCGTAATCAGCTCCTTTCGAAGCCAGCGGAATATTGTCGGCGATGGATAACAATCCGTTCTTGTAACTTTTGTAGAACCCTTCGAGTGTTAGGCGGATGTAGCGTGTAGGTCGTTGCTCCACACCCAATACAATCTGATCTGACATTAGGTATTTCACCGTTGGTTTATTGACGAACACGTCACCCTCTTTGTAGCCAAGCACAGTGTATTGAGGCAATTGGTAATAACGCCCAATGTTTCCATTTAGGTAGAAGTTGTCAAACAATCGATACGATGCCGATAGGCGAGGGGATAGCTGGTTCAGCGGATTGCTCATCAGCGTCGAGTAGTTGTTGGCATCGGTGCGCAAAGCCAGTGAGCCGGTCATTCGTCCGTCGGGACTTTCGTAGAGCAACGAACCAAACAATCCGTATTTGTAGATGGTCAGGTCGGTGCGGTAGTCCTTTATGAATTGTCCATTGGTACTGTTGTAATAGTCAGCCACTTCGGCATTCACACCCGTGATGAGGCGGAAATCACTCATCGATGTGCTGTTTTCGAAGCGGAATTTGGTCTCTATTTCGTGCGATTTGTAGTCGAGCAACAAGCCTTTTGCCTCGTCGTTTTCGAGGTATTTGAGGTTGGTGTTGTAGAGTTTATTGGTGCTCAATACGGCGGTTTGCACATTTTTTCCTGCAAAATGTTTGTAAACCGCACCCAGCGTGTAGGTATTCTGCTTGATGGTAGGTAAGGTCGAAAGAATGTATTTGTTTGCATCTGTTTGTCCAACAGTGTCGGTGTTGAGTTTCATATCGTCGATAGCTCCCAAACCCAAGAAAGTGAGTTCGTTGTGCTTGTCTAATTTCACTTTCACCTTGAACTGAGCATCATTATAGGTTGGCAAAAAAGGCAATTTAAGCGCCTTAAACAGAAATTGCAGGTACGATTGGCGCAACGATACGATGTAAGTCACTCTGTTTCCTATATGACCTTCGGAGCTAAAAGCCATATCCGAAGAACCGAGCGCAAATTTTTGGTTGTGCTCTTCTGTGCTTCCATCTTTCAGTTTGAAATCGAGTACCGAACTGAGCGCATTTCCTTTCGAGGCAGGGAAAGCACCGGAATAGAAATCCGTTTCGCGCAGCAGGTCTGAATTGATGATACCCACCGGACCGCCCGATGCGCCTTGTGTGGCAAAGTGGTTGATGTTTGGAATCTCCACGCCGTCGATGTAGAAACGGTTTTCGGACGGACCACCGCCACGCACAATCAAGTCGTTGCGATAGCTAGCAGGAGAGGAGGCCACACCCGGGAACGACTGAATAACACGCGAAATATCCCGACCAGAGCCTGCACTTTTCTCAATTTCAGAAAAACCGATGGTGCGCAGGGCAATCGGCGTTTCAGCTGTTTTGCGGAAAGGTGTTGCAACTACTTTCACCTCTTTAAGTTCCTGAGTATTTTGCTCCAGTTCAATCTCGAAATATTTGTCTTTTACCGCTAATTGAAACTCGGGAGAGATATAGGTTTTGTAGCCTACAAACGATGCCTGAATGCGATAGATATTGGGCTTCAGATTTTTGAGGGTGTATCTTCCCAAAGAATCTGTCATCACGCCGGTAGTGGTATTCCACACGATGACGCTGATGCCTGAAAGCGGTTCGCGCGTGGCTTTGTCTATTACTTTACCGCTTATAGAGTGTGTTTGTGCCGAAATTGTTGATAATGAAACAACAATTATTAAAAGGATGAACGTTATTTTTTTCATTGAATTAACTACTTATTTGTTAGTTCTATAATTAACAAGCAACTAGTGAAATCGGTTCAAAAAAAGAATCCCTGCACTACAGTTTTATGCCGTAATGCAGGGATGAAAAGTATTGGTATTGCTGTTTTAATTAAAAATTATAGTCGAGACCAACCCCGATAACTTTGTTTGTACGCATAAATTCGTCGGTTCCTCCCAGTGGAGTTCCGTTGTATCCAGAGGTGACCACTTTGGTCCACTTGTCGTAGTTTGTAAAGAAGTATGCCACATTCACTTTCAAGTTAGGCATAATTTTGTATGCAGCGCCTAAACCAATAGAATAAGAACTTAAGCTAAAACTCATATCGGTTTGGTAAGCATCTGTAACACCAGTATTGGTAGTTTGACCACCCGCACTAACGAGCAATTTGTCTGTAACGTCGTATTCAGCACCAAACAAGATCTCATTTACACCACCATTGATGTATTGTTGTTTGTCGTTTGCCATTTTAGCATCCGAATCAAAAAAGTGGTGATAGCCAGCTGAAAGTTTCAAGGCAGGAATTACTTTGTATTCAGCACCAACAGTCAACAATGCCGGAATATCATTTGGAGTAGTTGCTCCATCAGGATATTTTTGAGGTAGCGTGTTGTCTACTGTTGTTTTATTCTTCACCTCAAGTGACGTTTTTAATTCGTATTTCATACCGATATTCAAATCGCGATGGTTGTAATTTAAGCCTATGATTGGCGTAATTCCCATTCCAGATTGGGTAACATCTACATAAATGTCTTTGGTTGCAGCTGCATTTGCAGGTTTGCCTATAGTAGTGAAAAATGTACTCGCCGAAATCATTGCACCTGTAGGATTTCCAGCAAAAACAGGATTGATATTAATATTTAATAGATGTCCTTTGTAGCTGCTTTCTACAAAATTCACTCTTACGCCTAATGCAGCAGAAAGTTCATCTGTTATTTTATAAGAGCCATTAATTTGGGCTCCGTAGATGAATTGTTGTCCTTCCATATAACCATCAACGGAATATTTGGTGGTTGCAATAGCCGGAGTTGGGGGAGTTGGATTTGACAATCCTACTGGTATCATTGCCAAAGGAGCTTCGAATGATGCTAATCCGTTTGCAAAAGTAGCTTTACCGCCGCCACCTGTGATCGCGAATCCTCCTGATAGCGCCCATTTGCCTTCTTTATATGCAAATTGAAAGCTTGGAACAACTGGTGCATCTGCTGTGCCTTTGTACTCTTTTGTGGCAACACCTAGATTTCCTACATTTCCTGCAAATGGTGCAAAAGTAGATGTAATTGTGCGTGTTTGAGATACGCTTTGATTGGTAATAGAAAAATGAAAACCGTCTGAAAGTTGTGTTGTTCCTGCAGGGTTGGTGTATGCAGCATCAACCTCTGTAGATGCGTCGCGCGCAGGGTTACGCAAGAAGTGAACACTCTGATTTGTGTTTGTCAATAGACCACCCGCTAAAGCAGATGAGGCAGCGCCTATACATAATACTCCTAATGCCAATAGTTTTTTCATAAGTTAGATTTTTGGTTAATACGGCTGCAAAACTAAACAACAATTTGAATTTCACACTATAAATTTGGGAAAAATGCACAATTTAGACTGTTTTGTGCACTTTAAACAGTTGTTTACAATAAAAAATCAAAATTATAGTATTGTTTAATATCACTCAGCATCAGAAATGCCTCAGTATTTGGCTTCGCTTGTATTTTCGCCCAAAAGCCTTACCTTTGCAGCCTAAAAATAAACGACTTAACTCTATGGCTTTACAATGTGGTATAGTGGGTTTGCCAAATGTTGGTAAATCAACCCTTTTCAACTGTCTGTCGAATGCGAAAGCGCAGGCGGCCAATTTCCCTTTCTGCACAATTGAACCGAACGTGGGCGTGATTACTGTTCCCGACGAACGATTGAACGCATTGGCAGAATTGGTAAAGCCTAATAGAATTGTTCCCACCACGGTAGAAATCGTGGACATTGCCGGATTGGTGAAAGGTGCCAGCAAAGGCGAAGGTTTGGGTAATAAATTCCTTGCCAACATTCGCGAAACGGATGCCATTATTCACGTGTTGCGCTGTTTCGACGACGAAAATGTAACTCACGTCGACGGAACAATCAATCCTGTGCGCGACAAAGAAATCATCGACTACGAACTTCAGATAAAAGACCTCGAAACAGTGGATGCACGAATTTCTCGTGTGCAAAAACAAGGTCAATCGGGCGGTGACAAACAAGCGAAATTGGCTTACGAAGTGCTGATAAAATTCAAAGAAGCATTGGAACAAGGCAAATCGGCTCGCACGGTCATTTTGGATAACAAAGACGATCAGAAATTCGCCCGTGAGTTGTTTCTTTTGACCTCAAAACCAGTGATGTATGTTTGCAACGTGGACGAAGCAAGTGCTGCCACAGGCAACAAATACGTAGAGATGGTGCGCGAAGCTACGAAAGATGAAAATGCAGAAATTCTAGTGGTTGCTGCCAAAATAGAATCAGAAATCGCAGAATTCGACACGTTCGAAGAGCGCGAAATGTTCCTGAACGAAATTGGTTTAGAGGAGTCGGGTGTTGCTCGTCTGATCAAAGCGGCTTACCGATTGCTCAACCTCGAGACTTACTTCACATGTGGCGTGCAAGAAGTTCGTGCATGGACCTATCTGAAAGGTAGCAAAGCACCACAATGTGCCGCAGTCATTCACACCGACTTCGAAAAAGGCTTCATTCGTGCAGAGGTTATTAAATACGTTGACTTTATTGCACTGAAATCAGAAGCCGCTTGCAAAGAAGCCGGTAAGATGAATGTGGAAGGAAAAGAGTATGTGGCCGAAGATGGCGACATCATGCATTTCCGCTTCAATGTGTAATTAAACGAAGAATAAATAGATTTTCTTGAAAACCACTTTCTAATTATAGGAGGTGGTTTTTTGTTTTTTGCAAAATAATTGGCTATTCTTGTATTTCATTCATAAATAGGGTACATTTGCTACTCTTCAAAAAACAGTTTAAACAGAAAGATGATGGAAAATAACATTCCCCAACGTATAGAACTATTGCGCAAAGCAATGGTGGCGAAAGGTCTTGAAGCCTACATTGTGCCGAGCACCGATCCGCACATTAGCGAATACATCGCTGAAAGATGGAAATCACGTGAATGGATTTCGGGTTTTAACGGCTCAGCCGGAACAGTAGTGGTGACACTCGAAGATGCTGGTCTTTGGACCGATTCGCGCTACTTTCTGCAAGCCGAACAGCAATTGGCTGGCTCGGGGATTCAACTCTTTAAACAAGGATTATCCGATACCCCTGAACTTTTTGATTGGCTGATTCAAAAGTTGACAAAAGTTTGCGCCATTGGCATCGATGGAGCCGTTTTCACCACCAACGAAGTTTTCAAAATCAACAGCAAGCTTAGGGGAAAAGGTTTTGAGGTCTTTCCGCACTACGATCTTTTCGAAGAAATATGGACAGATCGCCCTGGATTACCAAAAGATGAAATATTCGATCTTCCAGTCAAATTTTCAGGCATTTCGGCAAAAGACAAAATTGCAAAATTGCGTGAAACACTGATTTCTGCTGAGGCAGATTTATTGATTCTGACGGCCCTTGACGATGTGGCTTGGACGTTCAACGTTCGTGGAAGCGATGTTGAGTGCAATCCTGTTGCGATTGCCTATTCGGTTGTTTCGCAAAAAGAGGCGATTCTTTTTGTCGAAGGCGAAAAAGTGAATTCGAAGATGGCCGAAACACTACGTCGCGAAGGTGTTACCATAGCTGAATATTCATCTATTACACACTATCTTGAGAATTTGGCAGCGGGAACAGCAATACTCTTTGATGGAAATAAAGTTAATTATGCTTTGTGTTCCGCAATTCCTACTTCTTGCAAAATGATAGAAACGACCTCTCCTGTGGCGTTGCTCAAAGCGGTGAAAAACGAAACCGAACTTTCGGGCATTCGCAACGCAATGGAAAAAGATGGCGTGGCGCTGACGAAGTTTTTCCGATGGTTGGAGGCTGCCGTTCCGTCTGGAAACGTTAAAGAGACAACTATCGAAGAGAAATTACTGGAGTTCCGCAGCGAGCAAGAGCATTACGTGGGCGAAAGCTTCTCTACCATTACCGGATATGCCGGTCATGGAGCGATTGTGCATTACCATGCCACTCCCGAATCGGCTTCTACGCTCAAGTCAGAAAGCTTTGTGTTGGTCGATTCCGGTGGACAATATTTCGACGGAACGACCGACATTACTCGCACTGTTGCGCTTTGCGAACCAAACGCTCAAATGAAAATCGACTACACATTGGTGTTGAAAGGGCATATTGCCATCGCAACCTGCCGTTTTCCACAAGGAACACGCGGCGCACAAATCGATGTGTTGGCGCGTAAGGCTCTATGGGATGAAGGGTTCAACTACCTTCACGGAACAGGTCATGGCGTGGGGCATTTTCTCAATGTGCACGAAGGTCCACAAAACATCCGCATGGATGAAAACCCAACGAAACTCGTTCCTGGCATGGTTATTTCGAACGAGCCAGGACTCTATCGCACGAACGAATACGGTATTCGTATCGAAAACCTCGTGGTGGTGAAAGAAGATATCGAAACTCCTTTTGGGAAATTTCACGCCTTCGAAACACTGACGCTTTTCCCATTCGACAAAAAATCGATTGATATTTCGTTGCTCAATCAACAAGAAATCGCTTGGATAAACGACTATCATCAAACGGTTTACGACCGAATCAGCCCGAAACTAAATGTTGAGGAACAGGCGTGGTTGAGGGAGAAAACGAGCCCCCTAATCCCCCAAAGGGGGACTTTTTGAGAGAATTTTGAAATAGTAATAACTTAATAGAAGAGGCTCTGACTCCCTCCCTTAGGGAGGGTAAGGGGTGGGCAAAATATGGCTTTAATACGATCAGTAAGGGGATTTGATCCCGTGTTTGGAGAGAACTGTTTTCTCGCAGAGAATGCCACCATCATCGGCGATGTGGTGATGGGCAACGATTGCAGCATCTGGTATTGCACCGTGCTGCGTGGCGATGTGAACTCTATTCGCATTGGCAACAAAGTGAATATTCAGGATGGTTCGGTACTGCACACGTTGTACGAAAAATCGCAAATCCACATCGAGGACAATGTCTCTATCGGGCACAATGTGACGATACATGGGGCGACCATCAAGCAGGGCGCGCTCATCGGGATGGGCTCTGTAGTGCTCGATCACGTGGTGATTGGCGAAGGTGCCATCGTGGCTGCCGGTTCGGTAGTCACAAGCAATACCATTGTGGAACCGGGTAGCATCTACGCCGGCGTTCCGGCAAAGTTTATCAAAAAAGTGGATCCTGAGCAATCGAAAGAAATGAATCAAAAGATTGCCAACAACTATCTGATGTATGCCGGGTGGTATAAATAAATCTACCTGATTTTGACCTATTTTATTCACCCAAAAACTGAATAGATTATGAAAAAAGCACTGTTTTCGTTAATCGCCTTTCTGTTGGGTATTTCCCAAAGTGGGTTGATTGCTCAAACCACAAGAGCGATTCACCTCGAAGGCAACTGGGGAACAAATTATACCAATTTGTCGCAACCTGCAACGCCCGTTTTTCCCGCTTATTACATCAAGTGGCTGCACGATACGAATGTGGAGTGGGTGGGTTTGTCAGTGGCGATGAACCTCGAAAACAGCATGGATAGCACTGTGCAACTGGTGTACAACGGTGTTGAAATACAAACTTACTCCGATGTAGTGTTGGCGCAAATCATACAGAAACTTAAAAGCGAGAATTTCAAAGTCTATGTGACGTTGGCTTTCGAAATGGGAGAGGCCGAGGTGGCTTCGAAACCTGTTGCTCGTTGGCAGCTTGGCGATCCGTATGCCACAGAAGACGATCCATCGATTCTTCCGGCGAACTGGCCTTGGTCGGTCAATCATCCTAATCATCAGTCGTTTGTAAATTCTTTTTTTAGAACCTATACCGCTTGCGCCAAACATGTTGCGCAGATTTGTCAGCAAAATGGTGTTTCGCTCTTTTCGGTTGGGACGGAGACCGAACGACTCTTCCGAACCCGAAGCGGAGAAGATTGGCCCAATAACTTCAAAACCGAACTAAAAGCAATGGTGGATACGGTAAGAACGGTTTTCAGCGGAAAACTGACCTACGGCATGCACAGCGAAGCCGCTGTCGATACACTCTATCTGGGGCAAGGCTCTAACCACTTGTGGGAAGATCTCGGACTCGATGTGGTGGGATTGAGTGCCTATTTCCAGCTCGAAAGCACCGCTCCTAATGCCCTTCTTTCGCAGAGTCGGCTCGACGACGACTGGCGAGCGGTGTTCAACAATTACCTGAAACCGCTTAAGGCAAGAAACCCTAATAAACCGCTACTTTTCGTAGAATGCGGCTATGTGAATGACATCAACGCACCATTTGCGCCCGATAACAACGAGTTTCAACCCAAAACATTCACCGATAGCAACAGCAATGGAAAGGACGATGGCGATGAAACGCAGGAACGTATTTACCGTGCGTTTTTCAAGGTGTTGAACGAAAACCAATGTTTGCTCGATGGCGCATTTCTGTGGGGAAATACAGTGGCAGATTTACTTCAAACCGTAGATATGAACCAACAGGTTCGTTTTGGCTTTCACGAAAAATCAGCACAAACGGTGGTGAGCGAATATTACCACCAAGATCAAATTTCTGTGAGTGGAAATCAATCGGCATGCGGTGGTGCTACTGAGCTCTATCCGCTTACCCTATCATCACAAATTAGCTATCTTGGTTGTTATCTTGAGCCATCGAATGCCGGAATGATTACTAAAATTGGCAGCAATTTGTCGGTCGATTGGGCATCTGGATATAGCGGTTCGGCCAAAATCCATCTGATGTATACCAATCGTTGTTCGAGGAGAGACACATCCGCGGTTTATACCGTTTCAGTGACGCAATGCACCACAGCTCTACCGACTAACAACGCATCGGTGGTGCGAGTTTATCCAAATCCAAGCGCAGGTACTGTTTGTGTCGATTTAGGGACATTGGACAACGCAACAATCGAACTTTTAACGCCTTCAGGTCAGATTATTGCAAAGAAAACAAATCTTGAAAGCAGCAAGAATACACAAATTCAAATTCCACAAAAAGGACTCTATTTGCTAAAAATAAAGAGTGAAAGTGGTGTAATCACAAAGTCAATTATAGTAAAATAAAAGCATTTGAATGAAACAACGTATCCTCTTCATCCTTAAATATTATCTCTTTTTTGTAGCCGTTTTTGTGTTTCAAAAACCCGTTTTTATGATGTATCACCACAAACCGGAGGTCGGTTTTGGCGATGCTCTGTCGGTAATATGGAGCGGACTGGCGATGGATTTGACAACTGCAGGATATATGACCGCATTGCCTCTTTTGGCTGTGTGGGTTGCCCTTTGGATTCGAGGCGAATGGATTGATCGTTTTCTGCGTATTTATTCAGGCATTGTCTTGGGGTTGATTGCGCTGATTTTGGTTTCTGATATGGTTTTATTCGAATATTGGGGCTCGCACATTGACAATACAGCCTTGTTTTACCTCAAATCGCCCGTAGATGCTGCGGCGAGTTTGTCGTATTTGGTGATTCTGTTGGCTTTTCTGATGATTGTTTTGCTCGCTACGCTGCTTTTTATTTTGCTTCGAAAATCGGTGTTGAGAAGTGCAGTATCTTCATTTTCTTCAGATAAAAAAGGAAAGCAAATGCTCTGGTTTTTGTTGTTGTTGGCACTGTTGATGGTTACGATTCGTGGTGGAGTAGGGGTTTCGACCATGAATGTCGGGCGAGCCTACTTCAGCGGAAATATGTTTCTCAATCAGTCGGCTATCAATCCGGTATTCAATCTTTTCTATTCGCTTTCGCATCAGGAGAAGGAAGATATTCACTACAATTTTCTTACAGACGAAGATGCCAAGGCAGCTTTCGCCACGTTGCGTGAAGACTCTACTGACAACGATTTTCCTCGATTGCTCAACACGTCGCGCCCAAATGTAATTCTGATTGTTTTGGAGAGTTTTTCGGCAAAAGTTATCGAACCGTTGGGTGGATTGGCCGATGTGACTCCGAACATCAATCGACTGAGCAACGAAGCGATTTTCTTTACCAATTTCAAGGCAAATAGCTTCCGTACCGACCGCGGACTTATTTCGTTGCTCAGTGGAACACCATCGCTGCCCACTTCGCCATTAATGAATTTTCCTAACAAATTGAACAGACTACCTTCGATATCCGGAAGCCTAAAGCAACAAGGTTACGACCTCAGTATGCTCTACGGAGGTGATATTAATTTTGCCAATATGCGGCAATATTTCGTCTGTTCGGGTTTCGAAAATATCGCTTCCGAAGAGAATTTCCTCATTACTGACCGACTTACCAAGTGGGGCGCCCCCGACCAAATCACGTTTCCGTTTTTCTACGAATCGATTCGCAGACAGCAAAAGCAGCCGTTTATGAAGATGTTTCTGACGCTCAGCAGCCACGAGCCATTCGATGTGCCCACGCGGAAATTTGACGAACCGTATCTGAATGCTGTGCATTATACCGATTCGTGTTTGGGTCACTTCATCGAGCAATTGAAAAAGCTTCCCGTTTGGAAAAATACGTTGGTGATTCTGATGCCCGACCACAGCGTTCTGTTTCCCATAACGATGCAAAATCAAGACCTAGAGCGCTACCAAATCCCGATGCTTTGGCTCGGTGGAGCGATTCGCCAACCTATGAAAATAGACACATTGGCGGCACAATCTGACCTTGCAGCAACACTTTTAGCACAAATGAATGTGAAGGCAGCGGGATTCAAATTCAGTCGAAATTTACTCAAGAAATCAACCCCAAAATGCGCTTTTTTCAGCTACATCAATGGCTTTGGTTTTCTTACGAAAGGAAATGCGTTTGTCTATGATTGCGGTGCCAATCAAACAGTTTTGAAACAGGGAGCAAATGCCCACGAAACCGAAACGCAAGGAAAGGCTTTCATTCAAATGTTGCTAAAGGATTTTAATGAGCGATGATAGCCCTACCCCGTCCCTCCCCAAAAGGGTGGGGGTTTTCGCTGATTTTCATTTCAAAATCAATATCTTTGCAAATTGTAAGGGGATGATGGAATGATGGATTGAATTTGCCCTCCATTCATAACTCCCGATAACTCCTTTTAACTCCATTAACTTCTTAAGATAAAATGAGACATTTCACGAACGTAAAAGATTTGGGCGACCTCAAACAAGCAGTAGCAGAGGCGCTGGAGGTAAAAGCCAACCGCTATAACTACCAACATTTGGGCCGAAACAAGACGATGTTGCTGATTTTCTTCAACTCGAGTCTGCGCACCCGCCTCAGTACCCAAAAGGCAGCGATGAACCTCGGCATGAACACCATGGTGCTCGACATCACGCAAGGAGCTTGGAAGCTCGAAACCGAACGTGGCGTGGTGATGGATGGCGACAAGCCCGAGCATCTTTTCGAAGCTGTGCCGGTGATGGGTTGCTACTGCGACATCATTGGTGTACGTTCGTTTGCCCGCTTCGAAAACAAAGAAGAAGACTACAACGAGATGATTCTCAACCAGTTCATACAACTCTCCGGCAAGCCCGTGGTGAGTATGGAGGCGTGCACCGGACATCCGCTGCAAAGCTTTGCCGACCTTATCACCATCGAAGAGTACAAAACCAAAGAACGCCCCAAAGTGGTGTTGACCTGGGCGCCACACCCCCGCGCATTGCCGCAGGCTGTTCCCAATTCGTTTGCCGATTTTATGAACGAAACAGACTACGATTTCGTCATCACGCACCCCGAAGGTTACGAGCTCGACCCTCGCTTTGTGAGAGGAGCTAAAGTAGAATACGACCAGCGAAAAGCATTCGAAGGAGCAGATTTCGTCTATGCCAAAAACTGGGCAGCCTACACCGACCCCAACTACGGACAAATCCTCTCGAAAGACCGCAACTGGACAGTAGGGGTGGAGCAAATGGCGCTAACGAACGATGCTCGCTTTATGCACTGCCTCCCCGTGCGTCGCAATATGATTGTGACCGATGAGGTTATCGAAGGTCCGCGCTCCATCGTCATTCCCGAAGCTGCCAATCGTGAGATTTCTGCTCAGGTGGTGATTAAAAGGATTTTGGAGGGATTGGTTTGATTTTTGAACAAGAAATTTTGCAATGGAAATACCTGAATTTAGAATTAATGAAAAACTAATAATCTTTGCACCAATTTTGATTGTTGTATTTATTGTTTTAATATTATTTAAACCCAAGCAAAATTCCAGTGATATTTTTTATAATGAGATTGTTCCTCAACAATTTGACGGCATAATTGTAGAAAAATATCATTCTTCAAATCATTACGATCCTGTAGTTAAATTTAATAATGGGAAAAATATTGAAGAATTAGATGCTTTCAATTGGACTAATTTGTATGATGAGTGTAATGTTGGAGATAGCATTTATAAAATAAAGGGAGATACGGCATTAAATCTTAAGTTGAGTCGCAATGACTCAATAATTCGAATCAGTTATTTTTTTGACAGTAGTTGGGGTATTGTCAAAAGGAAGTGGTAGTAAAAGAGCCGCAAAGACAAATTAAAATAATCTTTGCGGCTCTTTGCGAAATACTCTGCGTCCTTTGCGGTTAAAACAACTCGTTTAAAAATATTTATAAACCATATATCCTGCCACGCCCAGCAAGAAAACGGCATAGACCTTTTTGAATGAAGCCGCGGGAATGTTCAGCGCAAGCTTAGAGCCAAAGAAAACGCCCGCCACTATCCCCACAGCCATCAGCGCGGCATAGAGCCAATTGAGGTGTCCTTGCTCTGCATAGACCATCACACTAGGCAGCCCGACGGGCAGTTGAAGCGCAGCCAACGATGTTGCAGTTGCCGCTTTGGTATCGTATCGGAAGAATTTTATCAACACGGGCACAATCACCAAACCACCGCCTTTGCCAAACATTCCGGCAATCACGCCAGCGAAAATTCCGACAGCGATGTAGGTCCAAAAAGCGCGATCAATCTTCTCACCACCACCCTGAATTGAGGGTTGTTCATCTTTATTGGTGTATTTAGCAATTAGTTTTGGGATGTTGAGGTAGCCAATGGCAACGTAGAGTAGAAATGCAGCATAAAGCTTCGCGAGCAGACTTACATCGACAGAGATAGCCAATGCTGCACCTGCAAATGAACCGCCAAACAGTCCGACCGATAGCCAGAGCGAATGCCGTAGGTTGATATAACCCGCTTTATAGTAGTTGATAACACCCAAAACACCCACAGGCAGTAGCATTGCTGCAAGTGATGTTGCATTAGCATCGAGCATTCCCATCCCGAAAAAAGCAATCATAGTAGGTACCATCACAATGCCACCGCCTACGCCGAATAGTCCCGACATAACGCCCGCCAGTAGACCAACTATAAAAATCCCTATCTCCATAATGTTGTTTCAAAAAAAAACCGCTGCGAATACGAGCGGTTTAGGCTAATTCAAAAAACTTTTCGTTTCAACTCAAACTGCTTTCCGAGGTATTTCTCGCGAACGATAGGATTCTCTGCGAGCTCTTCAGCTGTGCCTTGAAAGAGGATTTGACCTTCGAACAACAAGTAAGCGCGGTCGGTGATATTGAGCGTCTCCTGCGCGTTGTGGTCGGTGATGAGGATGCCGATGTTTTTATCTTTCAGTTTTGCCACGATGTATTGAATATCTTCCACTGCGATAGGGTCCACTCCTGCAAAAGGCTCATCGAGCATGATGAACTTTGGGTCAATGGCAAGGCAACGAGCGATTTCAGTACGGCGGCGTTCACCACCCGAAAGGCGGTCTCCCAAGTTTTTGCGCACTTTTTGCAGACGAAATTCGGCAATTAGGCTCTCGAGTTTCTCCTTCTGTTGTTCGACGGTTTTGCCCGTCATTTGCAAAATGGATAGAATATTGTCTTCAACAGTCATTTTGCGGAAAACAGAAGCCTCTTGTGCCAAATAGCCAATGCCGCACTGCGCACGCTTGTAAACCGGATAGTTGGTGATATCGACATCGTCGAGGAAAATTTTCCCTTCGTTGGGCGTAATCAATCCAACAGACATGTAGAAAGTCGTGGTTTTGCCAGCACCGTTTGGTCCCATCAACCCAACGATTTCGCCTTGCTTCACATTGATAGAAACGTGGTTTACCACCGTGCGATTTCGATACTTTTTCACCAGATTTTCGGTGCGTAACACCATTTGTTCATCGGCCATTGTCAAAAATCTTTAATTGGAGACAAAAGTAAGGAAAAAGAAAAAAATAACCTAACTTTGCGTTGTTTCTAATCAAAGTATATGATAACAGCCTCTTTACAAAGTTTTGGTGAGTATGTTTTGTTGATGTTCCGCACCATTGTTTGGCCGGATAATTTTAGGGATTTTATTAAACAAACTACGCGCGAAATGTATAAATTGGGTGTCGATTCCATAGGGATTGTGCTCATTATTTCTATTTTCATCGGAGCGGTTATTTGTATTCAGGTGAATATGAACATGGATTCGCCATTTCTACCTCCACACCTCGTGGGAATGTCTACCCGCGATACACTTTTCCTCGAATTTTCGTCTACCATCATGTGTATGATTCTTGCTGGTAAAGTGGGCTCGAATATAGCCACCGAAATTGGATCTATGCGCATTTCGGAGCAGATAGATGCACTCGAAATAATGGGTGTTAATTCGGCAAATTACCTGATCTTCCCAAAGATTATTGGATTAATGATTTTTATTCCTGTGTTAGTCATTTTGAGTATGTTCTCAGGACTGATAGGCGGATACATTATTGCAATCTTTACAAATTTGATTCCGCTCTCTAAATACGAATTTGGAATACAATCGTTTTACAAAGAGTTTTACATTTGGTATTCCATCATCAAATCGGTCGTTTTTGCTTTTATCATTAGCTCTGTAGCCTCCTATTTCGGTTACTACGCCAAAGGTGGAGCGATGCAAGTGGGTAGAGCGAGCACCAATGCTGTGGTAGTAAGCAGCATCTTAATTCTGCTGTTTGATGTTGTACTTACCCATATTTTGCTGCAATGATAGAAGTAAAAAATATATTCAAATCCTTCGACGACAAATCCATTCTAAGGGATGTAAGTGCAGTTTTTGAATCAGGAAAAACCAATCTGATTATAGGACAAAGTGGATCTGGAAAGACAGTGTTGGTGAAGTGTATCGTAGGGTTGTATCAACCCGATTCGGGGCAAGTGCTCTACAACGGTCGCGACTTGCATGCAATGAAGGCGAAGGAGCTGAAATTGTTGCGCAGCGAGATTGGTATGTTGTTTCAGGGTTCTGCGTTGTTCGATTCGATGACGGTGCTCGAAAACGTGATGTTTCCTCTCAATATTTTCAGTAACGATTCCCTAAAAGCCAAAATAGATCGTGCACATTTTTGCCTTGACCGTGTGAATTTGAAAGGGGTCGACAACCGATATCCTTCTGAGATTAGTGGTGGTATGCAGAAACGTGTTGCCATTGCTCGCGCCATTGCTTTGAATCCTCGCTATCTGATTTGCGACGAACCAAACTCTGGCTTAGATCCTAAAACTTCGTTGTTAATCGACGAACTGATTTCTGACATTACAGCTGAATACAATATAACCACCATCATCAACACCCACGATATGAACTCGGTGATGGGAATTGGCGAAAATATCATCTTCATCAACAAAGGAATCAAAGAGTGGGAAGGGACTAAAGAGGGGATTTTCAATTCGTCGAACCAAACGCTCAACGATTTCGTGTTTGCTTCCGACCTATTCAGAAAAGTGAAAGAGGCCGAGAACTTCTCTCACGGAAACGAAGGATAAATCTACAAAATTTTTACTCTTTGGGGAATGAACGCTTGTCGGCTCCCCACATCAACTTGTTTCGAAGTGTATCGAAATAGGTGTGATTTTGTCGTTTGGCAACCTTTACGTTGAAATCTGCTTTTTTTACCTCAAATTTACACTGTTCCACAACGTGCGAACGACCATCGAGAGCAACCAAGAAATGGTTGTTTCGACTTTCTACTTGCAACGTAATGGTGTAATCGTCGGGAATAACCAACGGGCGAACCGTAAGGCTGTGAGGTGCAATGGGCGAGAGAATGATGTTTTTGGCTTGGGGCACTACGATTGGTCCGCCGGCACTCATCGAATAAGCTGTAGATCCAGTTGGTGTTGCAATCACCAATCCATCCGCTTGATAGGCGTTGAGGTACTCGTCATTCAGCCATGCGTGGATGGTAATCATCGAAGAACTGTCTTGTTTCATCACCGCAATTTCGTTCAGAGCGTATTGCGAATCACCGTTCAGATCCGAGCTTATCTTCATTTGCAATTGCGTCAGCTCTTCTACCGAGTAGTTGCCTTGCAAAATCTCATCTACAGCATCTTCAATCTCTGTTTCGGCAATATCAGCCAAAAAGCCCAAACGACCTGTATTAAGTCCGAGAATTGGAATTCCCTTGATGCCAACCCGATCGGCAACGTTCAAAAAAGTACCATCGCCACCCACGCTAATTGCTAAATCTGCATCGAAATTGTTGTTTTCAATAATTCCGTTGATTGGAGGTATGTAGTTGTAGTGATAACTCAAAAATTTATAAAACTCGCTGCCTACATAAAGCTCCACGTTTCGCTCTTTCAACAGTTCAAAAAGACGGATTACTTGTGGCGATTTTCCTCTTTGGTGGCTATTTCCGAATACAGCTATCTTCATACCAATTTACATATTGATGTAATAGAAAAGCTCTTGCCAGCGCTGTTGAGCTACCTCATCCACAACACCGTTTTTAGAGAATGTCATCACCACCGGATAGTTGAAGCGCTCGAAACTGCGAACGATGTGATCGACATCATCAACATTCACCTTCAGAATGATGTGAATATTACCTGACGAAGTTGGTGTGGTGTATAGGTTAATGATCTGTGCATTATTGCTTTCAACTATACGAGCTATTTCGCTCGCAAGAAACTCTTTTTCTGATATTTCGACCACAAAAATAGAACCTGGCTTATCTGCACCCAAAAGAATTGACAGCCCGCTCAAAAGTTTAGATTGAGAAATCACACCTAGATAATCGTTCTCCTCATTTACTGTGGGCAGAATGCTTAAGTTGTTCGATGTCATACGCTCCAAAGCATCCACTAGAGTTTCTGTGATTTTGACAGATGGCGAAAAATACCACGCTTTGCCAAGTGGTGTTTCGGGCGTTTCCATGCGATAAGCATCTCGCTCAGAGACTAAACAGAGGTATTTGCCGTTCTCTACAAGAGCGAGATGACCTACTTTGTGCTCTTCCATAAGCGAAAGCACAGTCTCTCCCGTATCGTTCGGCGATAAGAACGGAATATCGTTAACCAGCAATTCTTTCGTAAGATTCATCTGTTATTGGCGCAATTCTATTATTTTTGCAAACAAAAGAGTAAAAAAACTACCCAAATAAGAGGTACAAAGGTTATAAAAAGTTTTCATTTCTGGTCGATTTATACCTGGAAATTATTGTAAAGTTTTGTAACCTCTTAATTAATAGAACGATATGACAAAATTAAGTGTAAATATAAATAAAATTGCAACGCTTCGTAATTCACGTGGAGGGAATGTCCCTGACGTTTTGAAAGTGGCTCTCGAATGCGAATCTTTTGGTGCTGACGGAATTACGGTGCATCCACGTCCCGACCAACGACATATTCGTTATACCGATGTATATGCGCTGCGCCCCCTTCTGAAAACCGAATTTAACATCGAAGGTTACCCCAATAAGGAGTTTATCGACTTGGTTATCAAAGTAAAACCTGCTCAAGTAACTTTAGTTCCCGATGCGCCTGATGCCATTACCTCCAATCAAGGTTGGGATACGGTGACGCACCTCGATTTACTGATTGAAATTGTAGAAAAATTCAATTCTGCTGGAATTCGCACCTCCATTTTTGTAGGAACGGATTTGAAGCACATCGAATATGCCGCCAAAACGGGTACTGACCGCATTGAACTCTATACCGAGCCGTATGCCCAAGATTATCCAAAAGACAAAGAGGCTGCTGTCGCTCCGTTTGTTGAAGCGGCAAAATTGGCACGTAAACTTGGTCTCGGAATCAATGCCGGGCACGATTTGAACCTCGAAAATCTTGCGTGGTTCAATCAAAATATCCCTTGGCTCGACGAGGTCTCTATCGGTCATGCACTGATAGCCGATGCACTCTATATCGGTTTGGAAGAGACCGTGAAACGATACAAAGCTTGCTTGCTTAAAAAATAACTCAATTGAAATGAGCGCCTATTCTGTAACAGAAAAAAAAAGCAAATATACCGCAGCGACTGTTGCTGTTACGTTTCATTTGCTCATTTTTCTGATGCTTTGGCTCAATGGTTTTCACAACGTAATTCAACAAAAAGAAGAGGGAATTGAGGTGATGTTTGGTTCAGTCGCTGAGGCGAGTGGCTCTTCTGTCCCCAAGCCAATCTATCCATCAAATCCTGTGGAGCAAGTTGCCTTTCAGCCTGCTGCGGTCAAAACCGTGAAGAGCGATCAACCGCTTACTCAAAGTGTTGAAGATTCGTATGCAATGCAAGAGCAAAAGCGGAAAACGAAGGCAGTTGAAGATGCCAAAATAAAAGCAGAAGAGCAAAAACACATTGCCGCTGAGCAACTTCGCCAAGCGGAAGAGCAGCGCCGAATCAACGAAATAAACAGTAAAACCAGTGGCGCATTTGGACGTGGCGCCCAAACCGGAAGCGGTAATTCGACCACAGGAAAAGGATTTCAGGGCTCACCAAGTGGTAACTCAACAGCTGGAGCTACCACAGGAAGTGGTGGAATAGGAGTTGTTCCATCCTATTCTTTGGATGGTCGCCGCCAAATCGGATCGCTTCCACTACCAGCCTACACCGATCAGATAGAAGGCACCATTGTGATCGAAATCGTCGTCACGCCCGAAGGAAAGGTGATCGATGCCGACATTGTAATTCCTCGTACCACCATTTCGATCCGCGCAATGCGAGATGCCGCTCGTCGTGCTGCATTGCAATCGCGATTCAACGACATCAATTCGAAAGAAAACCAAGTAGGATCCATCACCTACGTTTATCGATATTCCAAATAAATTCTCTTAGAAACAGATTCGAAGAATTATGAAGAAATGCGCTATTTTTCTTGCAGAAGGATTCGAAGAGACTGAAGCCGTGGCATTGGTCGATGTGCTTCGTCGTGGGCAGGTGATGGTCGAAATCGTGTCCATCACTAGCAATTTAGTTGTTTGTGGTTCGCACCAGATTCGTATAACAGCCGATTCCCTTTTTGAATACGCGTCGTTCGAAGATGTTGATATGCTCATTCTGCCAGGTGGAATGCCTGGGTCGGAAAATCTGAACGCATTCGAGCCGCTCAAGGAGCTGTTGAGACAATTCGACGAAAATCAGAAACCGATTGCAGCCATTTGTGCAGCACCCTTTATTTTAGGCGAAATGGGATTGTTGCAAGGCAAAGAAGCGATTTGCTATCCGGGTTACGAATCGAAACTTACCGGTGCCACAATTTCCAACAAACTGGTTGTTATTTCAGGAAATATATTCACATCGCTCGGATTAATCTCTGCCGTAGATTTTGGAGTGGCTATAGTGAAATACCTTCAAGGAGATGAAATTGCAGACAAAGTGTCAGCTGGATTGCTCCTTTTATAGTTAAATTTAGAGTTTTTACTTAAAAATCTCTCCCTATTCTTTTTATATTACAATCGTTTGTCTATTTTTGTATGTTGAATTTGGTGTAGAATGGCCGAAGTACAAGATAAACTAATATCCAATTTTGAAGCCCGAGTGAGGCAGTTGATGCATCTTTGCAACTCTTTGAGAGAAGAAAACGTGCAGATTCGCAATACTGTATCCGCAAAAGAGGCTCAATTGAAACAGATGGAGGCTTCATTCGCCGAACTTTCAACAAAGTATGACAACCTTAAGTTGGCTCAGGGAATAACGCTTACAGAAGATGAGCGACGAGTAGCCAAAGCGAGGTACTCAAAATTAGTGCGGGAAATCGATAAATGCATCGCCCAATTAAACGAATAGATGCAATGGACGATAAAATTACTATCAATCTGACAATATCGGGTAAAAACCACCCACTACGTATCGATTCTGATCAAGAAGAATTGGTACGCAAAGCCGCCAAAATGGTTGGGGAGTTGGCACTCAATTATCAGAGGAAGTACGAAGATAGCGATTTGGAAATGAAGGATTTTTATGCTTTTTCAGCCTTTCAGGCAGTTTACGAGTACCTGAAATTAGCTGACGAAAAGGGTGTAAATCCTCAATTAGATAGAATCAAAGTTCTGGATGCAGAGCTAGAACAGTTCTTGAAAGAGCGATAATTTCCAATTCATTTAGAAACTATTTTTCCGGCACTACATTTATGGCAAAACCTGCTGTGAGTGGAAGTGCTTTTTTATTTATATAATATCCTAATCAAAATGACAATTTTAATATTAATAGGCATAGTCGGCGGCATAGTTGTCGGTGGTGTCGGAACCTGGGTAAGCACCAAGGTTCTTTTCAAAACCCGTTTCAAGGGCATCATCGATGAGGCTCAGCGTGAGGCGGAAGTGATTAAGAAAAATAAACTGCTCGAAGTAAAAGAGAAGTTTATTGTACTGAAAGCTGACCTTGAGAAGCAAGTGGCTGCTCGCAACGCCAAAATTCAATCGGTAGAGAGTAAAATCAAAAACCGTGAGATGCAAATCAACCAAAAAGTTGATGAGTTAGACAAGAAAATTCAGGATGCTGACAATTCGAAACAATCTTACGAATCACAACTGACTTCTCTTGAGAAGAAACAGAGCGAAGTCGAAAAAATGTATTTTGAGCAGATTCAACGTCTCGAAACTATCTCTGGTCTGTCGGCTGACGAAGCGAAAGAGAAGATGGTAGAATCGTTGAAAGACGAGGCAAAAACCGCTGCTGCATCCTACATCAATGAGATTATGGACGAAGCGCGTTTGACTGCAAACAAAGAGGCAAAACGCATCGTTATTCAATCTATTCAACGTTTGGCGACTGAGACTGCAATCGAAAATGCGGTAACTGTTTTCCACATCGAATCAGACGAAATCAAAGGCCGCATAATCGGTCGTGAAGGTCGAAACATTCGTGCATTGGAAGCTGCTACTGGAATCGAAATTATTGTGGACGACACCCCAGAAGCAATCGTTCTTTCAGGATTCGATCCCGTACGTCGCGAGGTAGCTCGTTTGGCTCTTCACCAATTGGTGACTGACGGACGTATTCACCCTGCACGCATCGAAGAGGTCGTTTCGAAAGTTCGTAAACAAATTGAAGAAGAGATTATCGAGACTGGTAAACGTACCACCATCGACCTTGGAATTCACGGCTTGCACCCTGAATTGATTCGTATGGTCGGAAAGATGAAATACCGTTCTTCTTACGGTCAAAACTTGCTCCAACACTCACGTGAGGTGGCAAACCTTTGCGCGATTATGGCCGCAGAATTAGGTTTGAATCCGAAGAAAGCGAAACGTGCAGGTCTACTCCATGATATTGGTAAAGTGCCTGACGAAGAGCCAGAATTGCCACACGCATTGTTGGGTATGAAGCTTGCCGAACGCTACAAAGAGAAACCAGATATTTGCAACGCCATTGGTGCTCACCACGACGAGGTGGAGATGACAAGTTTGTTGTCGCCGATTGTACAGGTGTGTGATGCTATCTCAGGTGCTCGTCCGGGTGCTCGTCGCGAAATCGTAGAGGCTTATATGAAGCGTTTGAACGATTTGGAGCAATTGGCATTGTCTTATCCTGGAGTTCTCAAAACCTACGCTATTCAAGCGGGTCGTGAGCTTCGTGTGATTGTAGGTGCCGATAAGATCGACGATCAATCAACAGAAACATTATCGAACGAAATTGCTAAACGTATTCAGGACGAAATGACCTATCCTGGTCAGGTGAAAATCACCGTTATCCGCGAGACACGTGCAGTAAGCTTTGCGAAGTAAAAATAGAAGAAACAAGACAGAAGACTAATTACGTTTTGTTACTAAATATTGAGAACCCCAAAAACAATTAATTTGTTTTTGGGGTTCTCTTTTATGTGATATCGGTCATTACTTCTTTTTGCGTCTCTCTTTTGCCCACTCCATAACGTTTGCTGGTGGACGCTCGGCAAGAAGCTCTTTTTTCATAAAGTCCATATAAGGAGTCACGTGATGGTAGAACATCTTCCACCCTTTGCAGAGGTAGTTTAGTCCCGGTTCGCCGTCAGCCGTCATCAGGAAGCGGTTTTTAGGGCACTCTCCGTGGCAAGCAAACAACACATCGCAATTCTTGCATTGAGAAGGTAACTTATCGTACTTATCAGTTCCAAATTTCAATTGCTTCTCCGAATACATCATCGAAGTCAAAGAATCTGTGTTTAGGTTTCCAAGTTTATATTCGGGGAAAACATAGTGGTCGCAAGAATATACATCACCGTTAAACTCCATTACGCCGGCATGTCCGCAATGTTTCGCTAAGGTGCATATTCCGGGCTGTTGACCCATCCAATTCGCAAGCGTAGAATCGAAAAACTGAACATAAAACTTGCCCACATCTTCCTTTATCCATTCGTCGAAAATTCCACACAGGAATTTACCCCATTGCAAGGGCGAAACAGACATATCGCTCAACTCAGCTTCCTCTTCGGGCAACGATAGTTTCAAGCCGCTAGCGTGGTTCGAAATGCGCTCCACAATTGGCGAAAACTGGATATAACGGCAATCGATACTTTTGAAAAAGTTATAAAAATCTACTGGATAATCGGCATTAAAATCGTTCACCACTGCTAAGCAATTGTACTCTACTCCGTGTTTTTTGAGAAGGTTGATGCCTTTCATTACTTTGTGAAACGTTGGAGCACCGCTTTTGTCGCGACGGTATTCGTCGTGAAACTCTTGCCCGCCATCGGTTGACACGCCGACCAGAAAATTATTCTCCTTCAGGAAAATGCACCACTCATCGGTCAGCAGCGTTCCGTTCGTTTGCAAACTATTGTCTATACGACGTCCATTGGCGTATTTTTTCTGAAATTCCAATGCTTTTTTGTAAAACGAGATCGGACGCATCAAGGTTTCTCCACCGTGCCAGGTAAACAACACCTCACGTTGTGTTTGCGAGTTGAGATACTCTTCTACAAATTTTTCGAGCAGTTGCTCGGTCATTATTTTGCTTTTGTAGTCGCTGTATAGATTGCTCTTTTCGAGGTAGTAGCAGTAGTGGCAGTCGAGGTTGCAAAGCGAGCCTACAGGCTTCAGCATTACATACATCGGTTTTGCGAAAGGTGCAAAAGTTTGCATTATATGTGTGTTTTTAAGAAAAAATGAACTGATTAAATTTACCGTTATTAATAGTTGACAAAAATAGAAAGAATATATTAGATAGAATAATTTAAAATGGTTTGAAATAGCCGCTTTACTTAAAGATTGTTTTTAATAATGAAATGCGAACAGTGTAATTCAACAAATAATCATACCTTTGCAATGAAAATGCGCCGACAATACCACTGAATTTTGGTTTGTGTTACCAGTTTGCTAATCGCTTGCTGTTTCATCGTCGGTTTGTTTTTGATTGTCAGATAGATAACTGATTAATGGGGCTGTCTGGATTTGACAGCGGGTAGAAGAGGTATGTAAGCACGCAGAGCGTTGATGAACGGCTCTATAATCTCGGGCATCGAACTTATAACTGGCGAAAATAACTACGCTCTCGCAGCTTAATCGAATTACAGTAGATTAGCTTAATCCCGATACTAGGTATTGGGACGTGACATCACCCGGAAGCTGTGGCTTCGAAGCAATCCGAACCGGTGGTGCAGCAATATCGGAACTAGTCTTTGGCTTTCCTTGGGCCTTGGGCGAAACTAAAGAGGATAAGGTTTGAGTGGGTGGCTTCGGTCTTGCTCAAGCACGAAAATGAAGGCGAAGATAAGCGCGTAGAAAGCATATTGCTTCCTCGTTTGGACGAGGGTTCGACTCCCTCCAGCTCCACTCTTGGATGATTAACCTCCAACAAAAAACCGGCTTTGCAGTTGTTGCAGAGCCGGTTTTTTCATATCTTTCAGTTCGATTCTCATTGTTTTAAAATCTTCACTGTTTTAATTTTTCCTGAAAGTGTGGTTACTCGTATAAAATAGATTCCTCTTGGCAGTGAAGATAAATCGAGTGTCGTTTGAGTGGTTGTCATTATTCGATTCCCTATTGAATCAAACAGCTCTGCCCACTCTACGCCAGACTCTGATTTTATTTCGACCACACCTTTAGTTGGGTTGGGAAAAACTGAAATACCTTCGATGAATTGATCTTTTATTCCAACAGTATAAGCATATTCACATTCTGTAAGTAGTGGATCTGGATTGTGGTATAGTAAGCTGTTTCCATTCCAGAAGCACTGAAGGGAATAACCAAAATCCGAATATTGAGTTTTTGATTGTAAACACTGCTTTATCCTTGAACCTATTATTCGGTGGTAGACCAAATTTGATGTCGATAGCTCAATTGGACTTTGAAGCGTTCCAATTCCTTCATACCATTCATATTTTGATCGCATTTCTTTGTAATGTTCTGTAGTATTGTTGTAAGAGCGATATACATCAGTATAAAGAGTATCTGATAAACTGATTTTTTTGATTATAGTGCCATTAATGGTTTCAGAATCAATAGCTGATACAAAACGAATAGTTTTGTATGTAAATTCATAAGATTTATACACATCAAATATTTTAATAGTATCTCCCACATCAACATTGAAATTGTACAGCAACTCCTCTTCTTTGTTCGGATAACGGACATAAACTTTCTGCTCTTGCACATCTTCTCTTAGCCCTGCTAAATACATTGTGTCTCGAAATTGTACTTTATTTCGATCTTCAGTAAACAAAATACCTCGCATCTTTTTATAGGTTTGGGACTCAATCACTGTATCTCCAGTCAACTCCAAAGATGTGGTGTAAGCAAATGCGCCACCGCAAGTTGCTATTTCATTATACAAAACATTCCATTTATTACCAGATTTAAGCATTTCCTGATAGTTTCCTGCCTTGATTTGTGAAAAGCAGAATGGAAAAATCAAAAGAAGTAGAAGTTTTTTCATAGACATTGAATTTTCGTTTTGTAGATTAATTTTTGACTTTCAGGATAAAGTGAATGAAATTTGATTCAATAAAGGACTATTTCAATCACAAATATATTGAAAAGTATTAAACAAAAACTATTTTCCATGAATATTTTCTAGTTATCTTTAAATTTTACTTCAACAAAAAAGCCTGAAACAACTTGTTTCAGGCTTTTGATATGTAACGGGAATACAGACAGATTACTTGTATTCGTCCCAGCTCTTGATTTGGATATCTTCCATACTCTTGGTGCAGAAGGCGGTGATAAATGCCGAAGCCAAGCGAGCGTTGGTGAACAATGGAATGTTGAAATCGATAGCACCACGACGGATTGCATAATCGTTACGCAACTCGCGTTCGGTGGTGTTTTTCGGGATGTTGATTACCAAGTCGAATTGTTTGTTCGACAACATCGTTTTCACGTTGAAATCGCCCTCTTCGTCTGGCCATTGCACTGCTGTCGCCTCCACTCCATTTTCGTTCAAGAAACGCTGCGTACCTCGTGTAGCGTACAGTTCGTAACCTTTCTTTTGAAGGGTGCGAGTCGCCTCGAGCAATTCCACCTTCGATTTTGGCTCTCCTGATGAAATTAGGATGCGCTTTTTCGGAATGCGGAAACCTACCGAAAGCAACGATTTGAGTATCGCTTCTGAGAAATCGTCACCAATACATCCTACCTCGCCCGTAGAAGCCATATCTACGCCCAAAACAGGGTCGGCCAATTGCAGACGGTGAAACGAGAACTGCGATGCTTTAATACCGACATAATCGAGGTCGAAAGCCGATTTCTCAGGTTTCTCTACCGGCAAGCCGAGCATGACTTTCGTCGCCAATTCGATGAAGTTCAGTTTCAACACCTTAGAAACGAATGGGAACGAACGCGATGAGCGCAGGTTACATTCGATCACCTTGATGTAGTTGTCTTTCGCCAAGAATTGAATATTGAATGGTCCGGAGATATTGAGTGATTTAGCGATTTCGCTCGCAATCTTCTTGATGCGTCGAATGGTTTCCACATAAATCTTTTGTGGAGGGAATTGCGTGGTCGCATCACCGGAGTGAACACCTGCAAACTCCACGTGTTCCGAAATGGCATACACCATGATTTCACCATCTTTCGCCACGGCATCGATTTCAATCTCTTTGCAACGCTCGAGGAATTCTGACACCACCACCGGATGTTTTTTCGATACTTCAGTAGCCAGTTTCAAGAAGTTTTCGAGCTGCGTAGAGTCGTGGCAGACGTTCATTGCTGCACCTGAAAGCACGTACGAAGGACGTACCAATACTGGGAATCCAACCTCTTTCACAAAGTCATTTACATCTTCGAATGTGGTCAACTCTTTCCATCGTGGTTGGTCGATGCGCAAGTCGTCGAGCATTGACGAGAATTTGTGGCGGTCTTCTGCGCGGTCGATATCCACAGCTTGTGTGCCGAGGATAGTGACATTGGCATCTGCCAATTTTATCGCTAAGTTATTAGGAATCTGACCTCCGGTAGAAACGATGGTTCCCATCGGATTTTCGAGTTCGAGAATGTCCATTACGCGCTCAAAGCTCAACTCGTCGAAGTAGAGGCGGTCGCACATATCGTAGTCGGTCGAAACCGTCTCGGGATTGTAATTGATCATCACCGAGCGATAACCCTCTTTGCGGATAGTCATCAACGCATTTACACCACACCAGTCGAACTCAACAGACGAACCGATGCGGTATGCTCCCGAGCCGAGAACGACAACCGAACGATGGTCTCCCAAGTATTTCATATCACCCGCCGTACCGCTGTAGGTTAGGTATAGGTAGTTGGTTTGTGCAGGATATTCTGCCGCCAACGTATCGATTTGCTTCACGACTGGAACAATTCCGCGGCTTTTGCGGTGTGCGCGAGTCAGTTTTATTTGGTCGTCAATATCGTCGTTATGGCATTTGGTTACCAAACGAGTCACCTGAAAATCGGAGAATCCAGCAACTTTCGCTACTCTCAGTAATTCGTCGGAAAGGGTTTCGAGTGAGCTGACTGCTGCCAACTCTTTTTCTATTTGTTTGATGCCCTCAAGTTTGTGGAGGAACCAACGGTCAATTTTGGTCAGTTCGTGCAAACGATCAACGGTGTAACCGCTCTCTAATGCTTGCGCAAGGTAGAATATGCGACGGTCTGTCGGTTCGTTCAACGCTCTGTCTAGGTCTTCCACGAAAAGCTCTTTGTTGGCCACAAAACCGTGCATGCCAAGCCCAATCATCCGGATGCCTTTCTGAATCACCTCTTCGAATGTACGACCTATAGCCATAATTTCACCCACCGACTTCATGCTCGATCCCAATTGGCGGCTTACGCCTTGGAATTTACCCAAATCCCAACGTGGAATTTTGCACACAATGTAGTCGAGAGCAGGCTCGAAGAATGCAGACGTATCTTTAGTGACGGAGTTTTTCAACTCTGGAAGTCCGTAACCCAAACCGAGTTTAGCAGCTACGAATGCCAACGGATAACCCGTTGCCTTCGATGCCAAAGCTGATGAACGGCTCAAGCGGGCATTCACCTCAATCACGCGGTAATCTTCCGATTCCGTGTCGAAGGCATATTGCACGTTACACTCACCCACGATGCCGATGTGGCGGATGATACGGATTGCGAGTTCGCGCAATTTGTGGTATTCGCTGTTGGTCAACGTTTGCGAAGGAGCAACTACGATACTTTCGCCGGTGTGAATTCCCAGCGGATCGAAGTTTTCCATGTTACAAACCGTGATACAGTTGTCGTAACGGTCGCGAACTACCTCATATTCAATCTCTTTCCAGCCTTTGAGCGATTTCTCGACCAAAACCTGATTAGAATAAGCAAAAGCTCTTTCAACCAACGTTTCGAGCTCTGTATCGTTATCGCAGAAACCTGAACCTAATCCGCCGAGTGCATACGCAGCGCGCACAATTACTGGATAACCCAATTCGTTTGCTGCACGTTTAGCATCTTCAAAATTGGTTACAGCCTCACTCTTGATGTATTTAACGTCGATTTCCGACAGTTTTTGGTTGAAAATCTCGCGATCTTCGGTGTCGATAATCGATTGGACAGGTGTTCCGAGTACACGTACACCATATTTTTCAAAAATCTTATCTCTGTAAAGTGCTACACCACAGTTCAATGCAGTTTGTCCACCAAACGAAAGGAACACTCCATCAGGACGTTCTTTTTCGATAACGCGTTCCACAAAATCGGGAGTGACAGGCAGGAAGTAAACTTTGTCTGCGATGCCTTCCGAAGTTTGTACGGTCGCGATGTTTGGATTGATGAGAACTGTTTCGATTCCCTCTTCTTTCAAAGCTTTCAAAGCTTGAGAGCCTGAGTAGTCGAACTCGCCCGCTTCACCGATTTTCAATGCACCTGAACCAAGAACGAGTACTTTCTTTATTTCGCCTTTTTCTACGCCTTTGTATTCTTGTTTGCAGACCAAACGAGCATCCATTTCCTCTTCGATCATCGTCACGATTGGCTTAGTAAAGCCATCGATGGTTTTGATGAATACGTCGAAAAGGAATTCGGTATCGGTTGGTCCAGATGCCGCTTCGGGGTGGAATTGTGCCGAGAACCAAGGGTTGGTTTTGTGGCGAATACCTTCGTTGGTGTCGTCGTTCATGTTTACAAATAGCGGTTCCCAATCGGCACTCAGTGTATTATTATCAACGGCAAAACCGTGATTTTGAGAGGTGATAAATGCGCGTTGTGTACCAGCCAATTGCACAGGTTGGTTGTGACTACGGTGACCGTATTTCAGTTTGTAGGTCTTCGCTCCACCTGCTTTCGAGAGGAGTTGGTTACCCATGCAAATTCCGAAAATCGGTTTGCCCGTTTCCATAAATTTGCGGATATTCTGAACAGTCGCTTCGCAATAGTCTGGATTTCCCGGTCCATTTGAGATGAAAAGTCCGTCGAATTCTAATTGGTTGAAGTCATAATCCCATGGCACGCGAATCACCGTAGTGTCGCGTTTTTGGAGGCAACGGATGATATTTTGTTTCACACCGCAATCGACCAAAACCACTTTTTTGCTGCCGTTTCCGTAGGTGATTACCTCGGTGCAACTTACTTTCGCAATTTGATTTTCGTCGTCAGGATTGTGGAATTCGATTTCATTTTCGTCTTCGAAAACAATTTTGCCCAACATAACTCCCTTTTCGCGGATAGTTTTGGTGAGTTCGCGGGTGTCGATGCCGTAGATGCCCGGGATTTCGTTTTCGATCAGCCATTCGCTGAGGCTTTTCGACGCATTCCAGTGGCTGTATTCGTGCGAATAATCAGATATAATAAATCCGCTTACCTGAATTTTTTCTGATTCAAAGAAAGCGGATAAGCCGTCAACTAATTTTCCTTCCGGAACTCCGTAATTGCCAACTAACGGGAATGTCGAAACCAAAATCTGACCCGAATACGAAGGATCGGTTAAGCTCTCGGGGTATCCCACCATGGCTGTGTTAAAAACAACTTCTCCGGCAACGGGTTTTTCGTACCCAAATGATTTACCGTGGAAGACTACTCCATTCTCTAAGACCAGCGAAACAGGCTTTTCTTTACGCATCTATGTATAAACTTACTCTGTTATTTAAAAAATCGAGCAAAGATACGCATTTTTGGCCAAAATTTGTCTTTGATTCTTGTATTTTTTATTTGTAAAGAGTTGATTGATGCGCTTTTAGGTAGTAAATAACACGTATTATTTTCAAAAAGTAAGTTGCAGTTTTAATGTTTTTAAGAGTTTGAGTCTTAAAATTAGTTAAGCTTGAAAATATAATCTGTTGAGTAGTAACAAAAAGGGGTAAAACCGTTTTGCAATTTTACCCCTCTAATAGTGAATTTGTTATTTTATCTGAAGTTGATTCCAAAACCAACTGAAGCAGTCGGATATTTTTGGAAAGTATATTGTGCATGCATGGCTACAACCATCAAGAATTTCAAGCGGAAGCCGATTGTTGTTCCAAGCATTGTTTCGCTGTAGGATACTTTAGGTAATTTTTCCGAATCTAAGTATTGAACAGTTAGTTTACCAAGATCTGCTCCTGGAGTTGTAATTGGCGCGCCAAGCATTGGAAATACACCAGCAAAATTTACATTGAATGAGGTTTTAGTTAGTCCTGTCCCAATGTAAGGTGTGAAAAAGAGGAATTTCTTTGAAAGGATAAAATTCGCCATTAAAGCGTCAGCTTCGATGCCAAAACCTTGATTTGCACTTAAATCAGCTGCAGGAGCTTTTACCATGCTTGGGTCACCAAGTTGAGTGTATGAAAGTTGTTTTTCGAATGCATAGTTCAACTTGAATTTGCTGTAGGCTACCATCACTGAAGCGTCGAAAGGAAGCATATTTACAACAGGAATCCATTGTTTAATGTCGTGTTTGATACCAACGCCCCAAAGGCCAACATCCATTCCTTTTACATTTACATCAGGCGTGTATCGAACGGTAATGTCGGTTCCAAGAGGAAGCCCAATCCCCAACTGTATGTTGGCAGAGGGAATATATTTTGTCATCCCTTTTGGAGTTGTCAAAGTGGTAATTAATTGTCCTGCTTTTGGATTAGGGATGGTTGACCCATTTACATCAATTGTATTGGGTTGAAGTAATTGCAATGTAGTTCCAGCACCACTTCCTCCAAATGTTGGAATATCGCCTGTTTTGGGGGACAAGGTCGTCAAACCTGATAAACTGAAAGTTTGATCAGAAGTGGGAACTAACGACGCACTTACTCCAAGTGTAAGGTCAAAACCAAGAACACCATGAGTTGCAGCAGTATTGTACCAGTTCGATCCTAATCCAGTCGCAAAACCTACACCCGCAGGTTTCAGATACCCATTTGCCAAATATCCGACATCGGCAACACCAGCTTTGAAGATCTCAGAAATCTGTTCTTGTGCACTTGCTGTAAACGATGTTAACAGAAACGCAACTGCACTTAAGGTGATTTGAATGTGTTTTCTCATTTCGTTGTGAATTAATTAGTTATAAAGAATAAACAGCAAATGTAAAATAATGTTTAGTAATATGAAATAAAAAGTCTAATTTTTTGATCGAATGAGCGATATAAACTCTTCACGCGTCTTGGCTTGTTGAAAGATTCCAGTGAAATCGGAGGTAGTGGTCACCGAATTTTGCTTCTGCACACCGCGCATTTGCATACACATGTGAGTGGCTTCGATCACCACCATCACCCCAAGCGGATTAAGTGTTTCTTGAATACACTCCTTAATTTGAGTGGTTAGTCGCTCTTGTATTTGAAGTCGACGAGAGAAAATATCTACGACTCGAGCAATTTTGCTCAATCCAGTGATGTAGTGGTTTGGGATGTATGCCACATGCGCCTTTCCAAAAAATGGCAACATGTGGTGTTCGCACATCGAAAAGAGGTCGATATCTTTCACGATCACCATTTGGCGATAATCTTCTTGAAACATCGCACTTTTGATGATCTCTTTGGGGTCGGTGTGGTAGCCTTGAGTCAAGAATTGGAGTGATTTTGCTACACGTTCGGGGGTTTTGAGTAGTCCTTCGCGTTGTGCATCTTCGCCCAACAGACTGAGAATCTTTCCGTAGTGTTTCGAAATCTCTTCGGTTACGCTATCGTTTGTGTTGAAATCACTTTCGTTATAGTTCATATAGTGCTAGTTAGCGGTATATTTTGATATCGTCTTTCACGATGTAAGTCTCCTTTCCGTATTGCGGAAAAAGCTCTTTGATTTTTCGAAGAATCTCGTGTGCCTCTTCGTAGGTGCGGCAATCGCCTGCACGAAGTCGCCAAAACGGTGATTTGAAGGTAATGTAGGTCTCTACTTCTGGCATATCGCGGCTAATAACGAATTTGCGTTCTGAAGCTTCCCTTTTCGACGTATTTTGATTGTTGCCCGAGTAGATTTGAACCCGAAATCCTTTGCCGATGGTGAAATTATTGCGAGAAACTGTTGTTTCGCCGCGTCGTCCCAGTAGGCTTTCGATTCGGGAGTCCTGATGAATCGTTACTTTTCCTTTACCTATCTCTTCGGCTTCGAGCGACTGAATGATGGTAGCTGTCGAATCGTTAGAAGTCGATTTAGCAAAAAGGTGAATCGAAAAAGTGATACACAATAGCGTGAGTAAAATCTGTTTCATTGGGATAAGATATTAGAGCCAAGAACAAAGAATAAAGAGAAAACACGGAGGTGGCTCGATGAACCCCGCTCCGTGCTTTTTGTTTTTGTTGGAAAGATTATCCCCAAGCTTCGATGATAGGCATGAATGCCGCAACTGTCAACGCAGCACCACCAATCAAACCACCGTCAACGTCTGGATTTGCGAACAATTCTTTTGCGTTGCCACCGTTGCAGCTTCCACCGTAAAGAATAGATGTGTTGTCAGCAACTTCTTTGCCGTATTTGCCAGCAACTACGCTGCGGATGTATTCGTGAATCTCTTGTGCTTGTGCAGCAGTCGCAGTTTTACCTGTTCCGATAGCCCAAACTGGTTCGTAAGCCAACACGATTTTTCCGAAATCTTCAGCCGAAAGGTCGAACAACGACTCTTCGATTTGAGTGGTTACCACTTCGTTTTGTTTGCCAGCTTCGCGCTCTTCCAACACTTCGCCAATGCAGAAAATTGGGGTCAAACCGTTAGCCAAAGCCAACAATGTTTTTTCTTTCAGGATAGCAGTTGTTTCGCCATAGTAAGCACGACGCTCTGAGTGACCAAGGATAGCGTATTTTGCTCCTGTAGAAGCCACCATAGCTGCAGACACCTCGCCAGTGTATGCACCCGACGCTTTGTCTGCTACGTTTTGCGAAGCAACACCAATTTTGTTTGTGTCGATGGCTGCTGCAACGCTTGCAAGGTGGATGAATGGAGTTCCGATTACTACATCGCAGTTAATCGCTTTTCCTGCCAAAGCAGCGTCCAACTCTTTTGCCAATTCCAAACCTTCTTGCAAGGTTTTGTTTAATTTCCAGTTTCCGGCTACAATCTTCTTTCTCATAATAATTTTTAATTGTTAGTGATGATGTTATTATCTTTCGATTTAAATTTTCGAATAAGTTTAAGTACAAATACAGCAAGTTTCTCGAACAGATAGAGAAACAGAAGGAATGCAACAATGACGAAAAAAATGGTACGAATTGAATTTTGCTCTTTGGCTGCTGCTTTTTTAAGTTCATTCTGATTCACGTGCTTCAGATATTTACTCATCTCTTCTTCGTTCGGAATATCTACCGAATTCCATTTTCCAACTACAGTTCCACTTTTGATTAAAACAAGTCCGGGATTTGCTCGAATCATTGTTTTTAAGGTCGTTTGGTCGGTGAAGCAAAACGGATATTCGGCTCCAGTGCTGTTCACCCAATCCATAATCTCCACATCTGTAGAGCCGGTCATCGCATAAAACGAATAATTATTGTCCTTTGCAAAATCGTAGATGTCGTTTATCAAATCTATATGCGCATCGGCGGCTTTGTTGAGCTTTGGCGACACGAGCAGGAATGTGAATGACGTGTCTTGCAGCACTACGTCGGTAATCTCTGCACCTGTCTCTTTGAGCGTGAGCGAGAAGTCGTGAATCTTAGGTTCGAACCCTTTTTTGATGAGTTTCGATTTTTGCTCTACAAAATGCCAAGTCGTGTCGTTTGCCGGATAATTGGTGAGCGTAAACTCCTTTTTCTCGTTGCCTTTGGCGTAGATAAAAGTGGTAGCATATTCGTCGGCTGGAGCGCCTTCGGGAATTTTCATCTCTTCGGGAATGTTTGCGCCAATTTTATAGGGCAAAAAGTCGATGTGTGGCAAGTGGTTGTAGCTGTTTATCGAAATAAGAAGCGCAAATACGAATGCTAAGATTGATGGAATCCAGTGAATTTTGTGGTGATAGAGGTGTGCCACTTTTTTGCGTTCCACAAAGTAGAAAATGGTGGCAGAAAGCAAAACCACATTTTTGCTAAAGGTCTCCCAGTTGGTCAGTTTGAGTGCATCGCCAAAGCATCCGCAGTCGCTCACGGGGTTTTCCAACGCCAAATAGAGTGTGAGCGGTGTCATGATCGACATCAGAATCAGCACATAGATGGAAGATTGCTTTGGACTGAGCGCCAACAGAATATTTACTCCGAGTAAAAACTCGACCGCTGCCAACAGAATGGCAAACATCAACCCGTAGTGCCCTAGAAAATCGAGGTGAAATGCTGCAAAATAGTCTTCAAACTTGATGGCAGTTCCAACAGGGTCAATCGCTTTTACAAATCCTGAGAAGATAAATGTAAAACCAATCAACAAACGGCTGATCCATAGTAAGATTGTTTTTAGCAGATTCATGTTTTATAATTTACAGCCCCTAAATCCCCTAAGGGGACTTCTTGCCGAGGCGATATTTGGTAATTTTATTCTTTTAGCAATGGTATTATTTGCTGTCTCCAAAGTCCCCTTTTGGGGAACTTGCCTGACGGCAGTCAGGTTTAGGGGGCTGTTATTCCCCAAACTCCAGTTTGATTAATCCAAAAAGCGAATAGTTGACCATATCCATGTAGTTGGCATCGATGCCTTCCGACACAATGGTTTTGCCTTTGTTGTCTTCAATCTCTTTTGTTCGATTGATTTTCATCAAAATCAAGTCGGTGTAAGAGGTAATACGCATATCGCGCCACGCTTCGTCGTAGTCGTGGTTCTTTTTGTACATCAACTCTTTGGTGATGGACATGTGCTTGTCGTAGAGCGCCATCGTCTCGGTAGCCGACAAATCGGCCGAATCGCTAAAGCCCTTTTCGAGTTGAATGATGCCGATGATGCCGTAGTTTACGATGGCGATAAGCTCAGAACGAATGCCTTCGTCGATCTTCGAAACACCCTTAATCTCTATGCTGCGAATGCGTTTTGCTTTGATGAATATTTGGTCGGTAACCGACTCCGGGCGCATGATTCGCCACGCTGAACCGTAGTCTTTCAGCTTTTTTTCGAAGAGTGATCGACACAGAGAAATAACGTGTTCAAATTGTTGCACAGTTGCATCCATAGTTCTTTCGGAAATCGGTTTCAAAAACGATGCAAAGGTAATAAATTTCAGGGAAATAGGAAGAATAGCGGTCAAACTAAAAGCAATTTTAGTTTTGTATAAGAATAAACACAAAATAGATATATTTCTTCACACGAATTGCTAACTTCGTATCTCTTAAGAAAAAGAGTTTTCCTCACCGCCATCTTATACACAAGACTATGAAATACCCACTTCGCCTTATTGTCTGGATGCTGATTGCGAGTTGCATTTCGGCCGTTGCGCAAAACGGACCGAGCGCTACATTGACTCTCAAAAATGGAACGCAACATCCCTTCGCACTGAGTTCGATTCAGAAAATCAGCTTTGCCAACAGTTCGTTGTTACTCAACTACCGCAGCGCTTCGCCCGAGAGTTTTTCGCTCGTCGCTGTTGGTGCGATTACGTTCAGCAACCTATCTGCCATTCGACCAACAATTTTTAACTCCAAAATTTCGCTTTATCCAAATCCTGTCTCCGATTTTGTATCACTTCGAAATTTACCCGAGGGCAATAATGTCGTTACCATTTACAGAAACGATGGAGCATCGGCTCGCATATTTGCTCTCTCTGCAACCGACAAAACGGTTGATTTGTCGCAACTTGCGAGCGGTTTTTATCTGTTGAAAGTCAATAACCAGGTCATTAAATTTGTGAAGCGATGAAAAAAGGTATTCTAATTCTATTCTCAACGTCTCTTTTGATCGCCCTATTCGCAGAAGACAATGTGCGCATTTTCAAAACCGACAAATCGGTTCTGACGGTTCTGACTTCAGCCATCGATAGCATTACGTTTGTCAATGGCGAAACGCAGTTGAATATCCACAAAACAGATAAAACTGTCACCAGCCAACTGCTTACTACGGTCGATAGTCTTTCGTTTAGCAAAGAGGAGTACGATACGCTCAGCTTCTCGGTCTTTCCACTGATTCAATTCAACGTCAGCACAGCAGAGTGGAACAAACTGCTCAGCTACTACGACCAAAATTCGCAAAACGAAGAGTATATCGTGTCAGGATTCAAACTCAAACAAGGAGCCGACAGCACGCTGCTCGATAGCATCGGCATTCGCTTGCGGGGCAATACCAGCCGCCGCCGACCCGAAGGCTCTACAGGGCAGACGCACAACTCTCTTTCGCCCGATTGGCACCACTCGCACTTTGCGTTGAGTTTCAGCAAAAACAGAAAGAAACAGCGCTATGCAGGCGTGGAGAAAATAAATCTCAAGTGGTTTAAAGACGATGCCGATTACGTTCGCGAAGTCTATTGCTACGATCTGTTTCACAGGTTTGGCGTGTGGTCTGCACCAAAAGCATCCTATTGTCGATTGAATATCTCGATCAACGAAGACAAAAAACCTGCCTATTTTGGCGTATATGCGATGATTGAAAGCATCGATGAAGATTTTATGACTAAACGCAGCGACCACTGGGGTGCAACTCCCGGATTTCTTTGGAAATGTACCTATTTGGCTGACTTTGTAGGCAAAACGAGCATCGGAGTCGAGGAGGTTTACCTCGATGCATCATTATCGAAAGGGTATGCCTACGACCTGAAAATCCGCAAGAAAGAGTTGACCACTGCTAAAACGCAACTGACCACATTTATCGACAATCTGAATGCAAAAACAGGAACCGATTTCGAAACGTGGGTCGATCAGAGCGTCGCTGTCGATTTACTGTTGCGCGCTTATGCCGTGAATGTGATGGTGGGGATGTGGGATGACTACTGGGTGAATGGCAACAACTACTACATCTATTTCGATGCGACAGGGAAAGCCTACTTCATCCCGTATGACTATGATAACACGCTCGGCACATCGGCAATCGTCAGCAACTCGGGTACTCAAAATCTGCTGAAATGGGGCGATATGAACAACCGACCACTCATCACGAAAATATTAGCCATTCCGCGTTACCTTGCGCAATATAAAGCCTACATCAAAGAGCTTGCCGATCCTGCGAAGAACTATTTTGATGCCAATCGAAGCCTCGAGCGCATACAGCGCTGGCAAGCCAAAGTGCAACAATATGTGACGAACGACACAGGTGAAGATATGGTGATTGACGACAAACCGGCCTCGTGGGGAAATTGCTCTTTCTACCGCCTGAAATCGGGCAACGATGCTGGTGGCACAAGTGGAAATGCAAACTACTTCAAAACAAGGACGAAGAGTATTACGTGGTAAGATTGGGTATTGTGTCAAAGATTACGTCTTTATCTGATCAAATCCTTGTCCGTACACCCCGATAGCTGGACTTTGCGACACGAATGCATTTGGGTCAACCTCTTTCACAAGTCGGAAAATCGCAATCGATTCGGAGCGTTTTGCTAAAACAAGAAGCACTTTTGTGGGTTGCTTCGAATACCAACCCATGCCATCGACCACCGTCACACCGCGCGGGAGCTGAATAATGCGGTCGGCAATTTCGGCATATTTACTCGAAAAAATCAGAAATTGCACTGATTGCCGATTGCCATTTATCACCAAATCGAGCGTGTAGGTCATTATCGCCATTACGGTGAGTCCATAAACAATCTTTTCGATGCTGTGAAATAGAAAGTACGACGAAAGAATGATGAGCACGTCGCTATAGAGAATGGCGCGACCGATTGTGATGTTGCGATGTTTATTAATTAGCGTGGCGATGATGTCTGTGCCGCCAGTGCTTCCGTTGGAGGTAAACACCACGCCCACACCGGCGCCACAGAGAATGGCTCCAATCACTGTAGCCATGAACGGTTCATCCACAAAGCCTTTTTTGATAAAATGTTGAAAAAAGGAGAGCAGAATGGTAAGCACCACCACCCCAAAAATCGTCCGCACGCTAAACCGAAAACCTAGGTATTTGATTGAAATCAGGAGCAAAATGGCGTTGATGGAGAAATAGGTGACAGCAATAGGAATCGTGCCTGTAGCATAGAAAATCAGTGCACCAAGTCCCGTAACTCCACCGGTTGTGATTTGGTTGGGGAGCAAAAAAGCTGTCCACCCAAATGCATAAAGCATCAAGCCAAATACGATTGTCACGTAATCTTTCACTGCAAGATATACGTTGTTTTTCACTTTCTCCATCTCTTTCTGTTTAAGATGCCAAAATTAGAGAAATATTCGAGTGAAGAAGAAGTTTGGGCACAAATTCTTTAAATAAAAATCGGCCAAATCCAATCGTTATTGAATTTAGCCGATTCTCTATTTCTAAGCCCCTCTTTGGGAGGGGTTGGGGAGGTTTTACAACACAATATTCACCAGCTTGCCCGGCACTACGATAATCTTTTTCGGAGTTTTGCCTTCGAGGTATTTTTGTGAATTTTCGTGTGCCAATGCCACTTTTTCGACTTCTTCTTTGGGGGTTCCGGCTGCAAATTCGAGGCTGAAACGAACTTTTCCGTTGAAGGTGATGGCATAAACAGCCACATCTTCTTTGAGGTAATCTTCGTTGAAGGTAGGCCATTGCGCATCGCACACAGTGGTGGTTTCGCCCAGCATTTGCCAAAGCTCTTCGGCGATGTGTGGCGCAAACGGTGCTAGCAACACGATTAGCTCTTTCAAGACTGCTTTTTTGCTGCATTTTGCCGACGTGAGTTCATTCACGCAAATCATAAAGGCAGAAACCGAAGTGTTGAACGAGAAGGTCTCGATGTCGCCACTCACCTTTTTGATGAGTTTGTGTAGCGATTTCAACTCCTCTTTCGTGGGTTCGCCATCCGTTATGTTGAGGAAGAGGTTCCAAAGCTTTTTGAGGAAGCGGTGCACACCATCAATTCCGTTGGTATCCCACGGTTTCGATTGCTCCAATGGACCGAGGAACATTTCGTAGAAACGAAGTGTGTCAGCACCATATTTCTCCACAATCACATCGGGATTCACGACGTTGTCCATCGATTTAGACATCTTCTCTACAGCCCATCCGCATAGATACTCTTCAACACCGTTATAATTTTCTAAAAGAAATTCACAATCTTTGTATTGCTTGTACTTAGGATGTATTTTAAATTCTTTGATATTCAAAATATCATTTGAAACAATATTTACATCTACATGAAGCTGTTGTAAAGTGACAACAAATGGAAGATCTAAGCTACTACTTATACTATCTTCTAATGATTCATTCAGAATGAGCTTTGAAATTTTATAATATTCGTCAAAATCAATACCCTTATCTTTTAAATAATTTGCACCTAATTGTTTTTTTATTTCCTTACGTATTGGCTCGAACCAATCTTTAATTAAATGAGGAAAAGGATGGAATGTACTTTGTGTAGCTTCGTTGTAAATTTTTTTGGATATGTATATATATAAATTGTCAGCATTATTGATGTTGAAGTTTACCCGATAGACAAAATTCGATCGTCCCTGAATCATTCCCTGATTCACCAGTTTTTTGAACGGCTCTTCTTCGCAAACGATGCCGAGGTCGAAGAGGAATTTGTTCCAGAAGCGGCTGTAGATCAAGTGTCCGGTGGCATGCTCTGTTCCTCCGATATAGAGATCGACGTTACGCCAGTATTGGTTATTTTTCTCCGAAACTAATGCCTGCTCGTTTTTCGGATCCATGTAACGCAGATAATAAGCCGACGAACCTGCAAAGCCGGGCATGGTGTTCAATTCGAGTTGGTAACCTTCCCCGGTTTTCCAGTTTTGAGCACGGCCGAGCGGTGGTTGACCATCCTCGGTTGGGAGGTATTTGTCGATTTCGGGTAGTTCGAGAGGCAATTTGCTTTCGTCGAGCATATAGGGCAATCCCTCTTTGTAATAAACAGGGAACGGCTCACCCCAATAGCGCTGACGACTGAAAATAGCATCACGCAGACGGAAATTGGTTTTCACCTTGCCAATTCCTTTTTCAGAAATGTATTCTTTTGTTTTGGCAATCGCCTCTTTCACGGTTAGCCCGTTGAGGAATCCAGAATTTACCATAATTCCCTCTTTGGCATCAAAGCTCTCTTCACTCACGTCGCACCCTTCAATCAATGGGATAATGGGCAGATTGAAATGTTTAGCAAAAGCGTAGTCACGTGAGTCGTGAGCCGGAACTGCCATGATGGCACCGGTTCCATAACCTGCTAAAACGTAATCCGAAATCCATACCGGAATTGGTTCGTTGGTAAGCGGATTGATTGCGTAAGATCCGGTGAACACACCAGAAATCTTTTTGTCCGCAATTCGTTCGCGTTCGGTTCGTTTCTTGGTTGCATCCAAATAAGCGTCAACTTCAACTTTTTGGTCAGCAGTTGTTAGTTGTTGTACTAACTCGCTTTCAGGAGCTAAAACCATGTAAGTGACACCAAAAACTGTATCCGCTCTTGTTGTGAAAATTGTAAATTCAAGATCTGAGTTTTGAACACGGAAAACCATTTCTGCTCCTTCTGAGCGTCCGATCCAATTCTTTTGTGTCTCTTTCAACGAATCGCTCCAATCGACCGTAGTCAATCCATCGAGCAGACGCTGTGCATAAGCAGAAACTCGCAAGCTCCACTGACGCATCACACGTTGCTCCACCGGATAGCCGCCACGAACAGAGAGACCTTCGCTCACTTCGTCGTTGGCGAGAACTGTTCCCAGCTTAGGGCACCAGTTTACTGACAAATCGGCCAGGTAGGCAATGCGGTAATTCAGCAATATTTCCTGTTGTTCTTTTTCGGTTTTAGCTTTCCATTCTTCAGCAGTGAAGGTCAGTTCTTCGCTGCAAGATGCGTTCACGCGTTCCGTTCCGTTGGTTTCGAATGCTTTCACGAGCGATTCGATGGAGAGCGCTTTTTCTGCTGTTTTATCGTAATAGTGGTTAAACATTTGAATAAATGCCCACTGCGTCCATTTGTAATAGTCGGGTTCACAGGTGCGCACTTCGCGGTCCCAATCGTAGCAGAAACCGATTTTGTCGAGTTGTTCACGGTAGCGTGCAATGTTTATTTTGGTAGTGACAGCAGGGTGCTGACCGGTTTGGATGGCGTACTGCTCTGCAGGAAGTCCGTAGGCATCGTACCCCATTGGGTGAAGCACATTGAAGCCTTGCAGGCGTTTGAAGCGTGAGTAAATGTCAGACGCAATGTAGCCCAGCGGGTGACCAACGTGCAATCCCGCTCCCGATGGGTAGGGGAACATGTCCAATACGTAGAATTTTGGTTTCGACTCGTTTTCGGTTACGCGGTAAACGCCGTTATCTTTCCAGAATTGTTGCCATTTCTGCTCGATTTCCCTGAAATTGTATTCCATTTTATGATGATATTTACTTATTCTATCAATAGTTTTGCCAATAGTTGAATCGTATTCGATGGTAGTAGGCAAAAGTCCCCTTGAGGGGATTTAGGGGCAAATAAGATATTTTTTGCATGTTTACCCCTTTATTTTCAGCGCGCAAAGTTAATGATTCTTTGCTAAAACGGTGATTGTTTGTGCGATAAAGTAGCGCAGAAGCCGGTTGATGACTCCGAAACAAAAAGCCGCAAACAGGATTGCTCCGTCTGCGGCTTCGAAATGGTCTATTTTTACGACGAATTATCTGACGCCATCCATCAGCTTTTGCAGCCATTTGGTAATGCCAAACAGCACCAACGACGCAATACCTGCCATGAAAATGAACAGCACGAAGAAGTCGTATAGATTGCTCATCGAGTAGCCGAGGAATGAGGTCGTTTTATGGTCGGGGTAGAGCGAACTCAGCGTTCCTGCAAGGTAATATCCGAAGGCATTTGCGAGGAACCACACTGCCATCAGCATCGAGGCGTATTTGAGCGGAGCCAATTTGTTGACGAGCGACAGCCCGATGGGCGACAAGCAAAGTTCGCCCCACGTGTGGAGCATATACATGCCAATCAGCCAAATCATGCTCACTTTGATGCCTGGCGAAACGTCTTTCACGCCCATCGCAATCCACGCATAACCGATAGCGAGCAGCATCAGTCCGATGGCCATTTTGGTTGGAGATTGCGGTTCGTATTTCCCGAGTTTCAGCCATAACCACGCAAACAGCGGTGCAAAACTCACCACAAACAGCGAGTTGAGTGACTGAAACGTGCTTGCAGGCAATTCGTCCAGAATGAAGCGGTCGCCACCGAGGAAAATAGCGCGATACAGACCATAAGACAGTGCCACCGCCGTTGCAATAAGCAATCCGTAGATGGTTTTGCGCAGACGTGAATCTTCGCTTTTCCCCATTTTGGTTTTGGTCACGTTGTAGAGTTTGTAGAGGAAGAATAACCCGATGGCGCTAATCGGATAGACGAGCCACGAGGGCAACGAAAGCCCGATGTGTCTATCGGTCTGCTCATCGGCAAAGAAGGTCAGCGAGGCACCGGCTTGCTCGAACGCGCTCCAGAAGAAAATTACAAAAAAGGCGACTATGAAAATGACAATCACTCGCAGTTTCTCTTTCTGCGCAAGTGTTTTGTCGGTCATGATGATGCCAAAAATTAAGAGAGCGCCCAGCAACAAGACGATAGGCAGGTAGTTGAAAATCTTAGCATTGACATACAGCATGCCGATTGTGAGTGATGCAAAAAGCACCAAAAAACCCATCATAAAGAGCGGTTTGTGCCACACTGCAGCCGTGTCGACGGGAGGTTGCCCGAGCGGTTTATGGTCGGGACCTACCACATATTGTTTCGCAAAAGCCAACTGAATAATCACGCTCAGCAGCATGCCAATGGCACCTGCGAGAAACGCCCATTTGAAGTCCGCCGGATTGCCGGTGTCTCCCAGAATTCCGCAGATAAAAGGCCCCAAAGCACCACCCACGTTGATTCCCATATAGAAAATGGTGTATGCCGAATCGATGCGTCGGTCTCCTTTTGGGTAGAGCTGACCGACGAGTGAAGAGATGTTGGGTTTGAAGAATCCGTTGCCGGCAATCATCAGTCCGAGTCCGCTGAAAAACAGCAGCGAAGAGAGCGTGGGAGCGCTCACATACGTTTGCCCACAAAAGAAAAGCATGATTTCACCCGCAGCCATCACCAATCCACCGGCGATGATGGAGCGCTGATTACCCCAATATTTGTCGGCGATGAAACCGCCCAACAGCGGAGTGAGGTAGCACAAACTGGTGTAACTTCCGTAGAGGCTAGAGGCAAATGCTTTGTCGAATAGCAGCGCTTTGGTCATAAACAAGACCAAAATGGCGCGCATGCCATAGTAGTTGAAACGTTCCCACATTTCGGTGGTGAACAGGATATATAATCCTTTGGGGTGAGTGGTTTTTACTTGAGTGGCTGACATAGAAAATCGCTTAATGTTTCGTTTTTATAAAAAAAAGAGAACGCAGAGGCTTGGTCGGCGTTCTTCAGGTAGATTTCTCAAAGCAAGTTTGATTGCACAAATTTAATCCGAATGTCGATATAAGTCTGTTAATTCTGACAAATAATTGTTGATTTATCTGTATTCGGAGCATTTTGTCAGCAGCAAAAGCTATATTTTCTGCTTTTCAAGAAGAAATAGGAGAATCGCTGACATTATTTTTCAACTTTTCTTTACGTTAATGGCTCTCTGTTTGGTATTTTTTGAATGAAAAAAGATTACATTTAGACCCCGAAATCGAACACTATTTCACCTAAATTTTCAGAGATAAAACAACATCCGCCACACCTCGATGACGACGCAGAAAATCAATAGTTTCCACCCCATAGTTGGCAGCTCGCCGCGGATACTCGTGTTGGGCACCATGCCAAGCGTGAAATCGCTCGAGGCGGCAGAGTATTACGCCCATCCGCGTAATGCTTTTTGGGAAATCATTGCCTCGTGGGGTGGGGTGGAGAGACCGACTGATTATTCCGAAAAGAAACGTTTGATTCAGAAACTCAACATCGCGGTGTGGGACGTCTGCGCATCGTGCATTCGCGAAGGAAGCCTCGACAACGCTATTCGCGACGAAGTGCCAAACGACATTCCGGAACTCCTGGCTCAGAATCCTTTGATTCGGGCAATCGCCTTCAACGGCCAACTGGCGGAGAAACTCTTTCGTCGCCATTTCCCCGAATTGAAGTCGGTCGCGTTTTACACATTGCCATCGACCAGTCCGGCAAACACGCTCTCTTTAGAGAAAAAGCGTGCAGCATGGCATAAAGAACTGTCTGTTTACCTTTGAAAAAATATCTTGTAACTAACTCCTTGTAACTTGTAACAATATCATGATTACTCCTCAACTCATCACCCCCCGCAGCATAGTCGTTATAGGTGGTTCCAACAATATCCGCAAACCCGGCGGAAACCTTGTCCACAATATCCTACTTGGAAAATTTTCCGGCGAACTCTACGTGGTCAATCCCCGCGAAGATGAGGTGCAGGGCGTGCGCTCCTACCGTTCGGTGGAAGAAATTCCGCAGACCGATTTGGCGATTTTGGCAGTTCCGGCACACCTTTGCGTGGAGGCTGTAGAAGTGTTGGCTTCACAAAAAGGAGTGAAAGCATTTATTGTGGTTTCGGCTGGTTTTGGCGAAGAAACGCCCGAAGGCGCAGCTGCCGAAGCGCGGATGATTGAGATTGCCAATGCACACGGAGCTTCGCTCATCGGACCCAACTGCATTGGGGTAATCAACCGCTACCACCACAGCGTGTTTACGTCGCCCGTCCCAAAATTGCATCCCGAGGGAGTCGATTTCATCTCCAGTTCGGGCGGCACGGCGCTTTTCGTCATCGAAACAGCGCTGCCAAAAGGGCTGCGTTTCAACTCCGTGTGGTCGGTGGGCAATGCCGGACAAATCGGTGTGGAAGACGTGTTGCAATACATGGACGAACATTTCGACGAAACCCTCGATTCAAAAATCAAACTCCTCTACGTCGAAACCATCAAATCGCCAGAAAGACTGCTTTATCACGCATCATCTTTGATAAAAAAAGGATGTAAAATAGCTGCCATCAAATCGGGTAGCACCGAGTCGGGCAGTCGCGCTGCATCGTCGCACACCGGAGCGTTGGCCAGCAGCGATTCTGCCGTCGAGGCACTTTTCCGCAAAGCGGGAATTGTACGTTGTTTCAGTCGCGAAGAGTTGGCGACCGTGGCATGTGTTTTCACGCTCAAGGAGTTGCAAGGGAGAAACTTTGCCATCGTCACTCATGCTGGCGGACCGGCCGTTATCCTCACCGATGCACTGTCGAAAGGCGGAATGCTCGTTCCACAGCTGACGGGCGAAGCTGCTGAGTTGCTCAAATCGAAACTCCTGCCTGGCGCTGCCACCTCCAATCCGATTGATATTTTGGGAACAGGTACGGCTGATGATTTGGGCTTGGCGATTGACTTCTGCGAAACCGATTTTCCCGAAACGGATGCCATCGCCGTCATCTTTGGTAGTACCGGTTTGGGAAAAGTCTCCGACGCGCTGGAGGTCATTCACGAGCGGATGGTGCGCGGCTCGAAACCCATTTTCCCGATTCTGCCCTCCATCATCAATGCCTCCGAAGAGGTGAACGACTTTCTGGCGAAAGGCCACGTCAACTTCTCCGACGAAGTGTCGCTGGCAACAGCTGTTACACGGGTAATCAACACGCCCAAACCTGCCAACAAAGAGATTGAACTCTACGGTGTGGACATTCCGCTGATACGTAAAATTATTGATACGACTACTGAAAATGGGTACCTATCGCCTGCCGCGGTGCAACAACTTTTCAAAGCCGCGGGAATAAAAATGGTGGAGGAATTTGTTTCAGAAAACAAAGTGGAAATTCTTGCGCAAGCAAACAAACTCGGCTTCCCAATCGTAGCAAAAGTAGTCGGTCCGGTTCACAAATCGGACGTGGGTGGCGTGGTGCTCAACATCAAATCAGAACAACACCTCGCGCTGGAGTTCGACCGCCTGATGGCAATTGCCGATTCCACCACGGTGATGATTCAGCCGATGCTAAAAGGGCAGGAGCTGTTTGTGGGTGGCAAGTTCGAAGAGCGATTCGGGCACGTGGTGCTCTGCGGTTTGGGCGGAATATTCGTCGAAGTGTTGCAGGATGTCGCCTCAGGTCTCGCGGCGTTGAGCTACGAAGAGGCCTTCTCGATGATTCACTCCCTACGTGCTTACAAAATCATCAAAGGCACCCGCGGTCAGCAGGGCATCGACGAAAAACAGTTTGCAGAAGTCATCGTCCGCCTATCCACGCTCCTCCGCTTCGCCAGCGAAATCAAGGAGGTTGATATAAATCCACTCCTCGCCACATCGAAAGGCGTGATTGCCGTGGATGCTCGGGTGAGGTTGGAGAAGTGATTTAAAATTACATTCCAGCATTCGGACTCAAGAAAGATTTATGCAAAAAGTAAAGAATTCTTTTATCTATATGAACTAACAACGCTTCTTGAATATAGGCTAATCCGCTCTTTGAGAATGTTCTTTTATCTTCTGGTAAATCAAAATCTTTGATTTCAGTAAGAAATTTTCCACCCATATTATAGTATTCCAACTCTTTTCTAGGATCGGTTTTATATGCGTTGAATGTGATTGTTGAATAGATATATTTTCGTGACATTCGAGTGTAGAAGCCTGAAGTTTTGGCTGGAACTTTGATATTCATTACGTCAGGAACAGCAATGTTTTCAACCAAAATAATTATATTGTATTTGGGTTCAATCTCTTTTATCCAAGCTTTATATTCTTTGCTTCTCCCAAAAAATGTGGTAGTATTATTCCTAATATTTGAAGGCACTTTTATTATCTCCACATCGTAATCGGGAGAAAGATATTTAGCCAAGGTATTCTCTATAAATGTGCCAATAGGCGCTTTGATATCAAGTGTGTCAGTAAAATTTGAGAATATTGTTAGTCCAACATGACAACGTACAATCATTGTGTCTTCAATGCTGATAATTGCAATTTTTTGGTTTTGAGAATGAACTTTACTTGTTATAGTTAATGGTATAATTAGAATGAACAGTTTTGTTAGTTTTTGTATCATAATCTCTTTTTTGTGCAGTTGGTTTTTAATTACTTAATTGATACAAAAATAGAAAATTAATTTAGTGCTCAATTTGCTTTTGCAACAATTTTTCTCCTATTCCTCATAAATTCATCTAAAATCCCTAATTTTACTGCTTCAACAATAAATAATACAAGATGAAGGTTTTTGGTTGGTTAGCAGGTGGAATTCTGCTTTTTGCCTCTTGTTCGGCAGACAAATCGCTCTACAAAGTGGCGGATTATACTCCCGAGAAGCAGTTTACGAATGGGATTGAAGGTCCGGCATGTGATCCCGAGGGCAATCTGTATGCCGTCAATTTCGAGAAACAGGGAACAATCGGTCGAGTTACGCCCGAAGGTGTTGCGGATCTGTTTGTGGAATTGCCCCAAGGCGCTGTGGGAAATGGCATTCGCTTCTACAACAAGAATGAGATGTTTGTTGCCGACTATATGACGCATCGTATTTTTTCGATAAATACAGATACGAGACTAGTTTCGGAGTTTGCTCACGAAGAGTCGTTGAGTCAACCCAACGATATTGCGCTGAGCAAAAGAGGATTTCTCTACGCCAGTGATCCAAACTGGAAAAAAAGCATTGGCCGCATTTGGAAAATTGACCCCAAAGGTAGATTCACGTTGATTGAACCTCGAATGGGAACGGTGAATGGCATTGAGGTAAGCCCCGATGAAAAGTTGCTCTATGTGAACGAAACAATTCAACGAAAAATTTGGGTGTTCGACATCGACGAGTATGGCAATACAAGAAACAAACGCCTTTTCTACGAATTTACCGATTATGGATTGGATGGTATGCGATGCGATGCAAAAGGGAATCTCTATGTTGCACGTCGCGATAAAGGGACAGTAGTGATGCTAAGCCCCAAAGGTCAGATGCTTCGCGAAATTTATCTGAAAGGCAAAATGCCAACCAATGTGACATTCGGCGGAAAAAATCGCAAGACGCTCTTTGTAACTCTTGCCGACAGAGGCTGCATCGAGAAATTTTTGGTGAAATACCCCGGCAGAGAGTAAATCTTAATCATAGATATAATAAAAAAGCACAAACTTCGCAGATTTGAAGTTTGTGCTTTTTTTATCTCTTCTTTAAGGTGTAAAAAACCTGCGAATTGAATTGAAATCCTGCTGCTTTTAAAGGAGAAAATGATCGTGACTCGACAGAGAAGAAGGGTTCGAATTGCAACTCAAGTTCTTCGAAATAGAAGCCAACGTGATGCAAATAACCCTCTTCTGCGAATTGTCGCTCGACCGATTTTCCAAGATACGAACGCCAGATATTGCGATAGCACCAAATACGTCGGTAGCTTTCACCTTCTCGCCTTCGTAGAAAGCCTTTCACCACCGCTGGAAAACCTTTTTCAATGGGAACAGACACAATTACCGAGCCATTTTGGGCTACGACCGTATGAATATCTTCCAACGCATTGTGCAGCAATTGCGGAGGCAGATGCTCTAAAACTTCAAAACAGGTGACGAAATCGAATTCTCCTTTTTCGTCCACCAGTTTTAAAACCTTAGACCAATTTTTCTCTATTCGTTCACCGTTGATGGAATACGACTCCATGAAAGGTTCATACCCAACTATGAAAGCCGAAGCTCCTATGCTTTGCCGCAATTGGTGAATAAACATTCCGTCGCCACATCCAAAATCGAGAATTTTGAGTGATTTTGGGCTGTTTGTCGGAATCGCAGTTACAGCATTCTTAAACCGCGTCCGGTGCGAAAACCGTTGCAACGGATTGGTCGAATTGTAGGTGTAGTCTGCATAGTCCGACATACAATTTGTTCCTTCTGTTATGCTTTGGTGGTCAACGCGTTCATAATCAACGCTGTGATTTCGTCAGCCAATTCTGGATTGTCTTTGAGCGTTGTTTTTGCAGATTCGCGACCTTGTCCGAGTTTCGTATCGTTGTAGCTAAACCACGAACCGCTTTTCTTTACGATACCTTTGTCAACACCAAGATCCACGATTTCACCCACGCGGGAGATTCCTTCGCCAAACACGATGTCGAATTCTGCTTTTTTGAACGGTGGTGCCACTTTGTTTTTCACCACTTTCACACGAGCTTGGTTTCCGACAGCTTCATCGCCCTCTTTGATTTGACCCAATTTACGGATGTCGAGACGAACCGATGCGTAGAATTTCAGCGCGTTACCACCGGTGGTAGTTTCGGGATTGCCAAACATCACGCCGATTTTGTCGCGCAACTGGTTGATGAAGATACAAGTGGTGTTGGTTTTGCTGATGGTTCCGGTCATTTTTCGCAACGCTTGCGACATCAAACGTGCTTGCAGACCCATTTTAGAGTCTCCCATATCGCCTTCGAGCTCCGCTTTAGGTGTTAATGCAGCAACAGAGTCAATCACGATAATGTCGATGGCAGAAGAACGAATCAACTGCTCCGCGATTTCGAGTGCTTGCTCACCGCTATCGGGTTGCGAAATCCAGAGATTCTCGATATCAACGCCCAATTTTTCGGCATAGAAACGGTCGAAAGCGTGCTCTGCATCGATAAATGCTGCAATTCCGCCTGCTTTTTGTGCTTGCGCAATAGCGTGGATGGCGAGTGTGGTTTTACCCGATGATTCCGGTCCGTAGATTTCGATGACACGACCGCGTGGATAACCGCCCACACCAAGCGCCGCATCGAGTCCGATAGAGCCAGATGGAATTACGGGAACATCGTCAATCACTTCGTCGCCCATTTTCATGATAGAGCCTTTTCCGAAGTTTTTTTCGATTTTGTCCATTGCTGCTTGCAATGCTTTGAGCTTTTCGCTTGAGGCAGGGAATTTAATCTCCTGATCTTTCTGTTCTTTTGCCATTTTATTTTCGTTTTATTGTTGTATTTTTTTTCAAAGATAAAGTATTCTCTTGAAATTAAAAGAGGATTTTTTCGAAATCTCAAAAGAAACTTTTTCAATTTGAGTTTCGAAGAAGTTATAAGGAATTTTAAGAAACGGTGTAGTTGAGGTTGCGTGTGTCGGAGTCGTAATCCGATTTTTTTCTGAAAATATCATTGAACAGCGTTTTCCCGAGGTTGACTCGTTTTGCATACGATTCGTATGTGTCGGTGGTTAGATCAAAATCGTCTTGCCAAGTGCTTTTAGGGGAAATGTAGCAGTAGGTGGATTCAACCACAAGATGATTCTTATTGTCGGGTTCTACAAGAGATTTCAGCGTGGGGGCAAGACACATTATTTTGCGCTCTTTGCAAATCGCAGAGATTTTTCCGATGGTTTCTTCGTAATGTTTGATAATGGGTTCGATTGAGAAATTATTGTAAACTGAATCGCCAATTTTTTGAATAGGACGCATTTGGAGAATATCAATCGAGTATTTTCCGTAAAGATCGAACAACTCGGAAAGCTCCATCAGATTGTCGTTGTTGATGGTGTAGTTGATGCGCAGTTTAATGTTTGGGAATTGTTGTTTTAGCTCGGTTACAGCCGTCAGTATTTCGTGAAACTTATCGTAGTTGGCATTGGTCATCAACTTCTCATACGTTTCGCGATATACGCCGTGCATCGAGAGCGTAATTTCATCGAGACCAGCAGCGAAGAAGCTTTGCAAATCGTCTTTCGAAAGCAGATTTCCATTGCTTGTCATCGAAATGTAGGGCACACCTTTCTGCTTTGCTAACGAGATTACCTCAACGTTGTGCTTGTAAAGCGAAGGCTCTGCACCGCAACCAATTTGTAGCTTGATGGCTCGATGGAAGAAGGCATTTTCCAACAATGCGATATGCTCTTGTGGGAGAACTCCTTTCATCGTTTTGCGAATTTCTTCATCACTGAAATAGCACATTTGACAACGCAGATTGCACGCGAGCACCGGATCAAAATAGATCGCCAAATAGCGTTTTCCCAATGTGTGCAACAGAAAAATTCCCGCACTTTTGATGCGGAAATTCTTAATCAGTTTGTTGTATTTCAGTAATTTATAGATGTTCACTTTTGAGAAGATTAGCGGTTAAGCAGTTGAGCTGCGTGTTCTTTGGTTTTCACCTCTTTCGGTTCAATCACTTGCTCGATAACTCCGTTTTCGTCGATAATGAAGGTGGTGCGGGCAGTTCCCATATACGAGCGACCGTACATTGACTTCTCTACCCAAACGCCGAATATCTCCACCAGTTTTTTGTCGGTGTCGGCAATCAAATCAAACGGCAAAGTCTGTTTTGCGATGAAGTTGAGGTGCGATTTTGCGCTGTCGATGCTCACTCCAAGAATTTCGTAACCAGCTTTTTTCAGATCGGCGTAGTTGTCGCGCAAGCTGCAAGCCTGCATGGTGCAGCCTGGCGTGCTGTCTTTGGGGTAAAAGTAAATCACCAATTTCTTACCAGCGTAGTCGCTGATTTTTACCACTTGTCCGTTTTGGTTGATGCCCAACATTTCGGGGGCTTTATCTCCTGCTTTTAGTGCCATTTTCTGTAGTTTTTTTCTGCCACAAAGTCTCTAAGACTCTAAGATTCACGAATAATTGTAAAATTTGGTTTGTGAATCTTTGTGCTTTCGTGTCTTTGTGGCAATAGTAAATAATTTTGTCCAATTATAAACGCACAGTTGTGTGGTTTGTTCAAAATCGTTATTTCAAAATCTCGGTGTAGAGATTTCTTATTTGTGCGGCTTGAATTTGTTCGTCGAATCGCTTCACATATTCTCTGCCCGATGCAATCATTCGGGTTTGCAAATCTTCATCCGATAAAATGGTGTCAAAGGCATTTGCGAGCTCTTTTTCGTCGAATGGATTGACGTAAACAGAGTCTTGTCCTCCCGCTTCTTCGAGGCACGAACCCGTAGCGCCAATCACCGGTAATCCGCTGTGAATCGCCTCGATGAGCGGTATGCCAAATCCTTCGTAGAGCGACGGATAGACAAACAGTTTTCCAAGCTGATATACCGCTGGCAAATCCGCAAAAGGTACATCGTGCAGGAATTTGACGCGGCTTTGGAGGTTGTTTTCTGCCACGAATCGCTCGATTTCAGCGGTGTAGGCGGTTCGTTTTCCAACGGCAACAAGAGGTATTTGTGTGTTGGTATGCAGTAATGCTTTCACCGCCAAAAGCAGATTTTTGCGCGCTTCGATGCTCCCAACCGAGAGAATAAATCCCTGTGGTAAGTCGTATTTCTTTCGAACCGCCTCCAACTTTTCATTCGAAACTTTTTGCTTGAAAACGGCATCGCAGCCTTGGTAAATTACCTCGATTTTAGACGATTCGATGCCGTAAAACCGCACAATGTCCCGCTTCGAGCATTCACTCACAGCGATGATTTTGTCCGCAGCACGGCAGGCGTAGTGGAATTTTATGTTGTAAATATATCGGTCGATGGGTTTGTAAAACTCTGGATGACAGCGGAAAATTAGGTCGTGAATTGTTACCACGCTTTTAATGCCCGAGCTTTTGATGCCAAACGGCAATTCGTTGCTTAGTCCATGGAAAATCTCGATTTTATCACGCTTCAGTTGCGAAACAATGCCACGACTGCGCCAAAACGATTTTAGTTTTTTGCCTAAAAAGGTATCGGGAGTTTTTACAGAAACGCTTTTGAGCTTCAACAAAGCATCCAAAAAGCCGTTGGGTTTCAGTTTGGGTGTATAAAGCAGATATTCGTCTGCGGTAGAATTGTCGGCAAGAATTTCCACCACATAGCGGCTGTAGTTGCCGAGCCCGGTGCGATTGAGTGCTGCGCGTTTGGCGTCGAATCCGAGTCTCATTGCGCGTTCAGTTTTTCGATGAGGTGAGCAACCGTTTGTTCTACTCCACCTTTATTCCCAAATTCGGATGCGTCGAACACGAGTTTCGCCTGATTGTAGAACGGCTCGCGCTTTTCGAGCATCGACAGGATGAAATCCTTGATTTCGGCTTCCGATTTGTCTTTCAGCAACGGACGGCTGTGTTTACCCGTGTTGAGGCGTGCGGCGAGCACATCGGCATTCACTTTCAGGTAAATCGAGTTCCCTTTTTCGTTCATAAAACCGATGTTATCGAAAAAACACGGTGCGCCGCCTCCGACTGAAATTAGCACATCTTCGTATTCACCCACTTCGTGCAGTGCCTCTTGCTCCATCTGCCGAAAACCCTCTTCGCCTTTTTCAGCAAAAATCTCGTTGATGGTTTTGTGGAAACGCTTCTCGATAAACAAATCCAAATCGACAAACGAGAGGTTGAGCCGCGACGCGAGAATTCGCCCCACAGTCGTCTTGCCGGCACCCATATACCCGATTAAGAAAATTCTTGTCATCTGTTTTGAAATCGTTAGCGGTTATCGAAAGGGCAAATTTAGCAGATTTTAGCCATAAGTGAAGAATAATCTCTATTTTTGTCTTGAAATAGAGCGTCAGGGAATGAAAAAGTCGAAGTTTTACGTCGTGTGGGAAGGTCGCGAGCCGGGCATTTATCCCAATTGGGAAGAGTGCAAAGCGCAAGTCGATGGTTTCGAAGGCGCAAAATACAAATCGTATCCCTCTGCCACTGAGGCCGAATTGGCTTTTTTCGAAGGAAAACCAAAACCTTCTGCTAAAACGACACCCAAACCCAAAACGCCAAACTTTACGCTTACTCCTTTTATTGAGGATGCGTTAGCAGTCGATGCGTCGTGTCTTGGAAATCCCGGATTGATGGAGTATCGGGGCGTTTATATTCAGACAGGGCAGGAGATTTTTCGCGTTGGTCCGTATCACGATGGAACGAACAACATTGGCGAATTTCTCGCCATCGTTCACGCATTGGCATTCCTGAAAAAGAACAACAGCACCATGACCATCTACTCCGACAGCATCACTGCAATTGGGTGGGTGCGTCGCAAAAAGTGCAAAACAAAACTCGATGCGACTGACCGCAACGGTGAGATTTTTGACCTCATCGAACGTGCCGAAAAGTGGCTTAGCGAAAACTTCTTTTCGAACAAACTCTTGAAATGGGAAACCAAAATATGGGGTGAAATTCCTGCCGATTTTGGAAGAAAGTGAGCTCAATGTGCCCATGAATAGTAAATTGTAAATGAACAAATTGTAAATCGAAAATATGCATTACGCCATCATAGCCGCCGGAGAAGGATCGCGCCTCAAACAAGAGGGCGTGGTATTGCCCAAACCTTTGGTGCAGGTGAATGGCGAGGCATTGATTGAACGGCTGATTCGTATCTTTTTGGCGAATAATGCTGAATCCATTAGCCTGATTATCAACGAAGAAATGACGGAGGTTCAGGCGTGGGTTTCGCAGTTGAAACTAAAAATTCCGTTCAATTTGGTTATAAAAAGCACGCCCGGGTCGATGCACAGTTTTGCGGCTTTGGCTTCGTTTCTCGAGAAAGGGAAGTGTTGCCTGACGACGGTCGATACGATTTTCTACGAAAAAGAATTTTCGGCATACATTCAGGCTTTCGAACAAAACGAAACGCTCGACGGGATGATGGCTGTGACCGACTACATCGACGACGAAAAACCGCTTTATGTAGATGTGGATGCCCAAATGAAGATTACAGGCTTTTTGGATAAAGAATATGATAGTGCGAAATACATTTCCGGTGGAATTTATGGCTTGACACCCCGTTCCTTAGGGGTTTTGGATGATTGTTTTGCCAACGGAAAACTCCGTATGCGGGAGTTTCAACGTGGATTGGTCGAAGCAGGATTGACGTTACAGGCTTTTCCGTTTTCAAAAATTATCGATGTCGATCATGCCGGAGATATTGCAAAAGCTGAAAAAATAACCTCCCCAAACACGACTTACGACTTACGACTTACGACTCGAAAAACGATTGCTGCTATCCGTCGTTCTCCCGAATTTTCCCCGAATTCAGTTGAAAACGATGCCGCTATCTTTGAAGCAGTGGTTGCCAAATTGCGAAATTTAGGTTATGTAGTAAACGAATATGAAGAGAATCGTTTTATACACAAATACGAAGATGAAAAAGTCGTTCTCCACATGGCGCGTAGATGGAAAACGCTTGCAAAATTGATGAATTTGGAAGAGAAAGGAGTGAAAGTATTCAATTCGGCAAATGCTGTGGTTGAATGTGACCGATTTAATATGACGATTGCTTTGTTGACTGCTCAGATTCCATATCCAGAAACAGTTATTTTGATGAGCGACGAGAAGGATGTGTTGCAAAAAGTGCCGTTTGAGAAAATGTGGGTGAAGCGAGCAGATGGGCATACTACTTCGAAGGAAGATGTTTGCTTTGTAGATAATATCTCAGAATTACCGACTGTTCTTTTACAATTTGCGAATCGAGGCATCAAAAAAGTAGTCGTCAATCGACACCTCGAAGGCAATTTAGTGAAGTTTTACGGAGTTTCGGATACCGATTTCTTTCATTGGTTTTATCCGTTGGAAGTGAATCACAGTAAATTCGGACAAGAAATTGTCAATGGACACAATCCCCAATTGAAATTCGACCAAAACCGACTTGAAACGATTTGCAGAGAAGCATCTTTAGCCTTGGGTTTGCAGATTTGGGGTGGCGATGCGATTGTCTCTGCTGATGGGCAGATTCATGTGATAGATTTTAATGATTTTCCGAGCTTCAGACCTTTTCGAGAAGAGGCAGCTGAGGCAATGGTGGAAATCATTCGCTCCGTCCTTTAAAACATACAATTATGACAAAAACAACACTTGAATCGACGCTGAAATCGGCGGACACCGAAGAAACAATCGACATTTTGTTTTACCGCCCGATTGGTTATCAAATGGCTCTTTTGGCAGAAAAACTAAAAATTACACCAAATCAGGTGACAATTACTTCAATCTTTTTAGGTGCATTTGCAGGCTATTTCTTCTATTTCTCAGACATTTATTTGAATGCTATTGGAATGGCAATGCTGATGGTCGCCAATATGATGGATAGCGCCGATGGTCAACTTGCAAGAATGACCGGACAAACCTCTGCCATTGGGCGTTGGCTAGATGGCGCGGCTGAATATTTTTGGTTCGTTTCGATCTACATTTTTGTCTTTTTTCGTATGTTAAACGAAGGTTATTCTCCCTGGATTTGGATTTTGCCCGCTTCTGCAGGTTTTATGCACCCTATCCAAACTGCATTAGCCGACTATTATCGAACGCTGCATTTGATGTTTTTGAATAATAAAAAAGGTAGCGAATTCGATCGCAGTGTAATTGTTTATGAGAAGTTTCTGTCGAAAAGTTGGACAAAGGAGCCATTTTCGAAATTTGCAATGCTTTCTTATTTCAATTATACTAGAAATCAGGAACTGTTGACACCTAAACTTCAAAAATTCTTCACTCTTTTTCAAGAAAAATACAGCAACGATATACCACAAAAATTGCGTGATGAATTTCGTGAAAAGAGTAAACCGTTGATGAAATACACTAACTTTCTTACCTTCAACTGGCGATGTATTATCCTCTTTGTCGGACTGTTTATTGGAAAGCCGTGGATATTTTTTGTTTTCGAACTTACTGTCCTAAATGCGGCATTAATCTATATGCGCTACCGTCACGAATCGTTTTGTGCGCATTTTTATGCGAAATTGTTTCGCAATGAGTTATAGAAGTTATACTTTTGCGTTGCTATGACAAAAGGATTACTTTTCGACTACGGCGGAACGATTGATACCAACGGCCAGCATTGGGCAGAAGTGCTTTGGAGTGCCTATTTGGAGGCTAAAATTCCAGTTTCGAAAGAGCAATTTCGGGAGGCATACGTTTTTGGTGAGCGGGCATTGGCTCGTCAACCACTGATTCGACCTGAACATAATTTCAAAGATGTTTTGGCGATAAAATGTCGTCTTCAGGCTGATTATCTGATTGAAAATCGTTTTCTGAAAGGTAGGCATTTTTCAGAAAAAATAGAGACTTACGTGGCGGAAAGTTGTTATAGTTTTGCAAAACAGACTACCGCCGAAGCTGCTAAAACACTAGCAAAATTGTCGAAAAAATATCCCATGGTGTTGGTTTCCAACTTTTATGGAAATATTGAGAGGGTTTTGCAAGATTTCGGTTTGGCAGAGTATTTCCCGATCATTATCGAATCAGCGGTGGTGGGTATACGAAAGCCAGATCCGCAGATTTTCAAACTCGGAGCTGAGGCGTTGGGATTTGCTCCTGCAGAATGTATGGTGATTGGCGATTCGGTGAGTAAAGACATTGTGCCAGCGCAATCGATTGGCTTCGAGACAATCTGGATTCAGGGAAAAGCGTGGGACGAATCGGAAAAAGAGGACAAATCGTTAGCAAATTGCAAAGCAATTATCGCTAATTTTAATGAATTAACACAATATTTAGGAGTGTAACAGTCTAAAGACGTATCTTGCATTCCGAAAACAATATACAAAGAATATGACAGGCAGTGAAGTTAAGGAAGCTCAAGGGAAATTGGGTGTTTTGGTAGTTGGAGTTGGCGGAGCGGTGGCTTCTACATTTATTGCAGGCACGTTGGCAGCACGAAAGGGATTGACCAAACCAATCGGTTCGATGACTCAACTTTCGCACATTAAACTGAAACGTGACGGCAAAATCGTCAACGAAAAGCTCAACGATGTGATTCCTTTGACCCAACTCAACGATATAGTCTTTGGTGGATGGGATATTTTCCCCGAAAATGTTTACGAAGCCGCACTTCATGCCGAAGTGCTTTTGGCGAAGGATGTCGATGGCATTCTTGAAGAGATGCAGGCGATTCGACCGATGAAGGGCGTTTTCGACCAAAACTATGTGAAACGTCTCAACGGCACTTGGATTAAAACCGGTGCTACCCGTTGGGAACTGATGGAGCAGGTGCGCGAAGATATTCGATCGTTCAAAAAAGAGAACGGCTGCGATCGCATGGTGGTTCTTTGGGCAGGAAGTACCGAGATTTTCCAGAAAGAAAGCGCTGCTCACAAATCTTTGGAAGCGTTAGAAAAGGCAATGAAAGCGAACGATACCGATGTGGCGCCAAGTGTATGTTATGCCTTTGCTGCATTGATGGAAAGAGTTCCGTACATCAATGGAGCACCGAACTTGACGGTTGATTTTCCTGCGATGGACGAACTAGCCGCTAAAACTGGCGTTGCATTTTGCGGAAAAGACTTCAAAACGGGACAAACGCTACTCAAAACAGTGTTGGCGCCGATGTTCAAAACCCGCATGCTGGGTCTCGAAGGTTGGTTTTCGACCAATATTCTTGGCAATCGCGACGGCGAAGTGCTCGACGAACCAAGCAATTTCAAAACAAAAGAAGAGAGCAAACTGTCGGTCATCGAGAGCATTTTGGTAGCTGACGATTATCCCGATTTGTATTCCGATATTTATCATAAAGTGCGCATCAACTACTACCCGCCGCGCAAAGACAACAAAGAGAGCTGGGACAACATCGACCTCGTGGGTTGGATGGGTTATCCGATGCAGATGAAGGTTAATTTCCTTTGTCGCGACTCTATTTTGGCTGCTCCACTTTGTCTCGACCTCGTTTTGCTCACCGATTTGGCGCAGCGCAGCGGGTTGTCAGGTATGCAGACATGGCTCGGGTTCTACTTCAAGAGTCCTATGCATGCTCCTGGAAAACTTCCGCGACATGACATTTTTGTGCAATACGATGTGCTGAAAAACAAACTTCGTGAATTGATTGGCGAAGAGACGTTTGATTTAGAAGAGGGAGAATAAAACGCTTTAGATGAAAGAATACGACTATCTGATTGTAGGTTCAGGGCCTTTCGGGGCAGTGTTTGCTCACGAAGCAACCAAAAAAGGAAAACGATGTCTTGTCGTCGATAAACGTTCTCACCTAGGAGGAAATATCTATTGTGAAAATAGAAACGGAATCAATATTCATAGTTACGGAGCACATATTTTTCATACTTCCGACAAAACAGTGTGGAATTATGTGAATCAGTTTGCTGAGTTCAACAATTACATCAACTCTCCTTTGGCAATATTTGAGGACGAATTGTATAATCTTCCATTTAATATGAACACTTTCTATCAACTGTGGAAAGTGAAAACACCCGAAGAAGCGAAGCAAAAAATTGAAGATCAAATTGCACATCTCAATATTGAAACTCCCAAAAACTTAGAAGAGCAGGCTCTTAAATTGGTTGGTACCGATATTTATCAAAAGTTGATAAAAGGATATACCGAAAAGCAGTGGGGAATGTCTTGCGTCGATCTTCCACCATTTATAATCAGACGTTTACCAGTTCGGTTTACATACAACAACAACTATTTCAACGACATTTACCAAGGAATTCCCAAGGGTGGTTACAATGTTATCATCGATAAATTGCTCGACGGTGTTGAATGTCTGCTCGATACCGATTTTCTCGCAAATCGCGAAGAGCTTTCAGCAAAAGTGAATAAGATTGTTTTTACTGGAAGCATCGATGAATTTTTCGATTCCTGTTATGGTTCGCTTGAATATCGCTCTTTGCTGTTCGAACAAACGGAGTTGGATATCCCGAATTTTCAAGGGAATGCAGTTGTTAATTATACCGAAAGTTCAGTACCATTTACTCGTATCGTCGAGCATAAACACTTCGAGTTTGGCGTGCAAGAATCAACGATTATCACCCACGAATACTCGGTGGATTGGAAGCCTGGCATGGATCGTTATTATCCCATTAATGAGGAGAAAAATAACGCTTTATATCGAAAATACCAAAAGTTAGCCGACACTGTTCCCAATGTACTGTTTGGTGGTCGATTGGCAGAATATAAATATTACGACATGCATCAGGTGATTGCTTCGGCGCTGAGTGCAGTAAAAAAAGAGTTTGAAGAATGTCAAAAATAATTCTATTTTCGGCTTTTCATAAGCCTTATATTGCTCCAAAAGTGAAATGGGTAGTGCCCATCCACGCTGGTAAAGCATTGTCAAAGACTGATTTGGCAATTCAAGGCGACGACACAGGCGACAATATTTCGAAACTAAATCCAATCTACTGTGAATTAACGGTTGCATATTGGATTTGGAAAAATGCTGATCGTACGACGTGCGACTTTTGGGGATTGATGCACTATCGACGTTACTTGCTTCCACAAACTGTTTGGACAAAATTGGGGAAACGAAAAACGTATCATTTTTCTCAAGATCAAGCAAAGCTTGATTCGGTGTTTTCAAGAAAACTAAGAAAAAAAATTGAGAAAGATTTATCGAAAGTTGATATTATCGTGCCATTACCCTTACGGCTAAACAAAAAGGATCGTCCTCACAAGTCCATTGAGCAACATTATTGCGAAGAACATTTACTTTTACATTGGAATATTCTGAAAGAGGTTGTAGTAGAAAAATATCCCGATTACAAAGATAGTTTGTCAGTTTTTGAGCGTAACACGTTTTATACTTTCAATATGATGATTGCTTCGTGGAAGATTTGGGATAGTTATTTGAGTTGGATGTTCGATATTCTTGATAAAATTTTTGAACGAGTGGAAGTGCCGGATGAAGTATATCAAAAGCGATTTGCCGGTTTTTTGGGAGAAAGACTCCTGAATTTGTATATTTACCACAATAATTTACGAGTTAAGAGCTATTTAACAGCAGAGTTTAAATAATTTGACAACACATACAACACACGATGTATTGATGAAAAAGAATGTTGGTTTTATTCACATCAAATATCCCTATGGCGGAGGAGAGAAAGTGACGACTGATATTAGTCGATATCTTATAGATCGTGGCTACAGTGTAAGTATTTTTGTTGCGGAACTTTTCGACTCAAAACTTGGGCAGGTACATAGCCAAATTAATTTTGTAAAATTGCCTGATACGAATCTGAGTTCGACTAATAATAGTCAATTCTTGCTTGCAAAGATAAAAGAACTTGCATTAGATTTCTTTGTTGTTCCGGATTTCCAATTGAGTTGTTTGAGCCAAATTAAAACTCAAACTGATTGCAAAATCATTTATCAACTGCATAATGTTCCCTTATGGGAAATGATATTTAAATTGGCAGCTGGCGAGAATAATGCTCGTAAATCGTTTGGAAGGTTTATTGAGTGGAATTTAATACGAAGGTGGAAGTACAAGTTCTCCGATTCATACAAAAAGAAGATTATTCTGTACTATAAAAATACATATGATATTGTCGACTCTTACGTCGTTTTATGCGACTCTTATGGCAAAGATATAGCACGTATTGTTGGAGTAGATTTTGAAAATTCTAAAATTACAGCTTTAACGAATCCAACAGATCAGGTTGCAAACCCTGAGGCTTTCGAAAAGAAGAAGCAAATTTTGTATGTAGGAAGGCTCTTGTATGCTCAAAAACGAGTTGATAGGCTGCTTGATATTTGGTCAAAATTGCATATTGATTTTCCTGATTGGGAATTGTTGATTGTGGGTGAAGGTCCTGAGTTGAATTCTTTGCAGAAATATGCCAAAAAGCTGGAGCTAGATCACCTGATTTTTTGTGGGTTTACTAGCAAAATCAACGAGTTTTATCGTAATGCATCTATTCTTTGTTTAACTTCAACATACGAAGGATGGCCTTTGGTGTTAGTCGAGGCTCAAGCAAACGCAGTAGTTCCAATTGCATTCAATTGTTGCGCGGGAGTCGAAGATATTTTATCTTTAGACAATCAAAATGGAATTCTGGTTTCTGCGTTTAATCTGGATGAATATGCCGCAAAATTAGGGAATTTGATGAGAGATGATGATTTAAGACGACAAATTGTGGCGAAAAATATCGAAAGGGTTAGACAATACAATATTAGTCTTATTGGCCGTAAATGGGAAGAGTTGTTTATGAAATTATCGTAATTTTTGATGAAACAAAAACAAATATTGGTTGATTTAACGAAACTCAAAGTCTTAAATTGTGGTTTGGGGCAAGTTGCATATAATTCGGGAATTGAAATCGGAAGATTCAGCCTCCCTGAGTTAAAGATGAATCTTCTCTTACCATCGGCTTTTATTGGAGAATTTGGCGATAATGTTGGTTATATTAAAGCGTATTTGATTCATAAATATCTCCCATTATTAATCAGAAATTTTGATTTGTGGCACTCTACGTCTCAATTGTCTGGAATAGTTCCTTTTAGCAAAAAAAAGCCAATGTTGTTGACAATTCACGATTTAAATTTTCTTTACGAAAAACGTCCTGAAAAAGCTAAAAACTACCTTCGAAAGGTTCAAAAAAGAGTTGATAGGGCTTGTTTTATTACTACAATATCAGAATTTACAGCTTCCGAAATTAGACAACATCTTGATCTTAAAGGAAAAGAGTTGAGAGTGATTCACAATGGGGTACAACTTTTAAATGGTGAAGAATCAAACCGCCCTGATTTTGTAAGTGAAGAGTGTCCGTTCTTCTTTACAATAGGACAGATTGTTGAAAAGAAGAATTTTCATACCCTTCTTGATACAATGAAGATATTGAATGAGTACACGCTTTATATTTCTGGAGAAGATAAAAGTGATTATGCCGATTCAATAAGAAAAAGAATTAATGATGAGAATATTAACAATGTTGTATTAACAGGGACAATCTCTCCTTTAGAAAAAAACTGGTTATATCAAAATTGTAGAGCATTCCTTTTTCCATCAAAATTCGAAGGTTTCGGGTTGCCTGTAATCGAGGCCATGCAGTGTGGAAAGCCTGTTTTCTCCTCTAATATGACAAGTCTAAAAGAAATTGGGGATAAATACGCCTATTTCTGGGAAAATTTTGAACCAGAATATATGGCAAATATCATCAATAAAGGTTTATTAGACTTTGATTCAAATCCACAGCTACAAACAGATGAGATTGAATATGCGATGAGTTTTTCTTATGAAAAGAATGTCAAAGCCTATTTAGATTTGTATAGAGAAATACTAGGTGTCTAGCTTTAACTTATCATGAAAATATTTTTTGGCAATCCTTTAATACTCCGAATTCTAATCCCGTATTTTGAAATTTATCGATGAGTAGCTCAAGTCTGCTGAGTAGTTTCTGACCCGAATTTCGTTTGATATACCAAGCCAAGTCTATTGATGGAGAGTCGAGCTCTACAAATTCCCAAGGGTGGAGGTATAGATTCAGATAGCCATCTTTTTGCACGGTCTTCAAACACATTTTGGCGTATAGCCACAAAGGTAGATTATGCATCGACAACCAAAAAAGTGGAGTGCGAAACAGTGATGAAGCAGATGCCGGGATTTCGTAAAGCCCATTTTGTTGAAAAATTCTACGTGGTTTTGATAAATTATTATAATGCCCAGGCAAGTAAATTGGATTTAGCGAAGAATCGTATTTGTAACCAGCATCAGCTAGGGCTTGTAGATCCACATAGCGCATATTTGCCATTCTGAATCCATGTATCTCTTGACCAGAAATCTCTTCCAAGATCTCTTTGGATTTCTTTAAATCGGCAATCTCAAACTTGTTGTGATAAAAACCGTGGGAGGCAACTTCGTGTCCTTCGGCTACAATTCGATGAATTAATTGCGGAGCACTTATGGCAAATATGGCAGTACAGAAGAATGTTGCCCTCACTCCTTTTTTCGATAATAAATCAAGAATCTTCGTGGTACCCTGACTGGAAATTTCCATTTGCTTTTCAAAACTTAGCGTTTGTGAATAGGGAAGTGGGCAATCAAATTCTTCTGTATCGAATGTGAGGTAAATCATCTTATATGGTTTTTATTTATAGGAATTTTTGCGAAAATTCTTTGTTAATTTTCAAGAGTTATGCGGACTATGCAAATATTCATTGGATTTCAGAAAAGTCATTTCATATACTATTTTGAGCCAGATTAAAGTGCAAGGCAGAGCCTGCAGAGCGTAGGGCTGAATAAACTGTTTATAGATGCTTCTTGGAAATAGGTCTGAAGGTGAGAAACTCGAAATTGCGATGGCAAAAATTAGTAGGAAAATATTCAACTTGCTCAATGGACGTGGTTGAATGACAAACCAAATAGCTACTCCTATGATAGCTATGATGTATGTATTTGGTTCACTACCTGTACTAAATAAGACTGTGAATATGAGCACTGAGGCTAATGTAAGCAATTGAAAATAGTCGGTATTAAATTTTTTAACTTGGAGAAAAGGAATTGCCATTAGAATAATAGCACCCAGAAGCATTGGTCCATTCGACATTTCTGCATTTCCAATTGACTTTCTGACCATACCCAGAAATGAGATATTTTGCTGAAATGATAAGTCGTTTGAGGTACTTTTATTTACTAATTCCACAAACCACTCTTTATACTGGTGGATGATGTAATCTGGGGATGAAATCAGCATTGGTAGTACGAAAAATACAATCGACCAGATTAAACTCCAGATTAACAGCTTAGTTTTATTTTTTGAGAAAAAGAAAAATGCAAATCCTACAATTCCATACAATTTCACAAAAGTGCCAAGCATAATAACGAAAGCAGCCCAAATATTTTTTTCCTTTCGAATTAATGTAAATGACAGAATAATTAAGGCAGCAGTCGCCGTGTTGAATTGGACATTTGTGTGCGCAATAATAAGCGAATTTGTAGAAATCCAGAATATGGCAACTTTTTGCCATTGCTTTAACTGCAAGTCGTTTACCGAATAATAGAGCACTAAAGCTAATGCAACAAGCCACAAAGTGCCTCCCACAATATCGGGTAAAATAGCAAACGGGGCAATAATAAATCCGAAAATTGGACCGTAATGGTTCAAATCATCATAGAGAGATGGCTGAAAGGTAAAAAGAGAGAATTGGTCTAGTATGTTGAAAAATACGTATTTGTAAATTTGATAATTGTTGTGTAATCTACCTGTAAGCGTTTTTGAAATGCCTAGGAAAATTGATATACCTATCCAAAGGAAGAGGATTGTTTTAGGATTTGTGAAAAATGGAGCTTTAAACAAATCTTCGGTTTTCTGTTTTAGTTTTGCAATTGGGAGTGTTTTCAAATTGTATGTTGTGTTTTGGAATAGTTATCTTAAAAATTGCTCTTAATTCAAATTTGAATTAAACCTTCTGATTTTTGCGTAGTCTAAATTAATGCAAAAATAGGCTATTTTTAAGTCAATCTCATTCTCTGAGATGATAATTGTTCTAAAACTTGCTTTTAAATAGCGGTTTTAATTGTTAAAATAGTTAATTATTGCAAATTTAGGTAGGGTATTTGCTGACTAACCTTATTATTCACTATAATTTTCTTTTTGGGTAAATCAAGCTATCTTTGTAAGCTAAACAAAGATATTTCTCAACTTGTCGAAAATTCTACAGAAAAGCAATGCAATTAGTTATCCATCCTGATTATTTACATCTTTCAAAATTCATACATAATCTTCCTCGCGAATTTAGTAATCGGGGTGAAGTGTTGTACAAAGTCAGAAATGAAGTTCGATTGATGGAAATCGATGGTGTAAAAGTGGTAGTAAAGAAATTTAAGGTGCCACATCCTATTAATCGGATAGCATACTCCTTTTTTAGAAAAAGTAAAGCAAGACGATCATTCGAATATTCGTATTTGCTGATTAATAAAGGTTTTGGAGCAGCAACTCCTATTGCCTTTTCAGAATATTTCGGCAATGGATTGATTACTGACAGCTATTATGTTTCAATTTTTTCTCCGTTTGTGCGAAATTTCAATGAATTTAGAGGTCGAGGTATCGATGGAAGATCTCGTATTTTGTTGGACTTCGCGCGATTTACAGCAAAAATGCATGAAGCAGGAATTCGCCATCTCGACTATGGGGGTGGAAATATTTTGTTTCAGGACGATGAAGAGAATACCCAGTTTTGCCTGCTCGACGTCAATCGCATGGAAATAGGAAAAGTGGGACTTAAGGCAGGTGTCGAAAATTTCAAATTGCTTTATATGCATGAAGAGTCTTTTCAATTTTTGATTCGAGAATATGCTCGTATTAGAGGATTCAACGAAGAGAAATGTTTACGAATAATCGATAAATATATTCAACACGATTAATGTGACTACCATGAAGATCAGTGGTTTTACGATTATAAAAAATGCCATCAATTTGGGGTTTCCAGTGGTGGAAGCTATTCAGTCGGTCTTGGATTTGGTCGATGAATTTGTGGTGAGAGTGGGCGATAGCGAAGACGATACTGAGCAATTAATTCGCTCAATTGACTCTCCAAAAGTGAGAATCGTGAAGTGCAATTGGGATACGTCAACCTATAAAACAAATGGGATGATTTATGCCCGCGAGACCGATTTGGCTTTACGTGAATGCAAAGGTGACTGGTGTGTTTATATTCAAGCAGATGAGGTGCTCCATGAAGATGCCATTCCTGTGATTCGCGAAGCATGTTCTAACTATTTGAACGACAGTAGAGTAGAAGGGTTTTTGCTGAAATACCTGCATTTTTGGGGCGATTACAAACACTTCATCGATGCACGCCACTTTGCTTATCCGCGTGAAATACGAATTGTTCGGAATCTAAGCACCATTCATTCGTGGCGAGATGCGCAATCGTTTCGTATTATTCCTGAGTTTGACGAGAAAGACTATTACCAAAAGGAGGGAACGACCAAATTGAAGTGCGTGTTGCTCGATGCTTATATGTATCACTACGGGTGGGCGAGAGACCCGCGTTGCATGGTAAAAAAAAGCATTGCCCAAGATGCTTTCTATTCTGGCAATGATGCAGAAGCACAGAAAGAAGAGTACTTTGATTACGGGAACATGAGTTGTATGCCGTTGTTTAAACGCACGCATCCGAAAGTGATGAGCGAGCGACTTGCAGCCATGGACTGGAATCATCTGTTGCGTTATGATGGTGCACCGACCGATATGCGAAAGAAGTTTAAGTTGAAGTATCGAATTATCAATTTCATTGAGAATAAATTTCTTCCCGAAGGCTCCCGCATTGGTGGTTTTCGTAACTATGTTCTCGTGAAATAATGAACTATTTTCAGAATTCAAAATCATAAATACACATGGAGATTATTGATCTTTTGAAATACACTTTCTTCCAAAATGCACTATTAGGAGGTATTTTGGTAAGTATTGCTTGCGGAATGGTGGGCACTTACATCGTAGTGCGTCGCTTGGTTTTTATCAGTGGCGGAATTACGCACGCTTCGTTTGGCGGTATAGGATTGGGTGTTTTTATGGGATTGAATCCAATTGCTGTTGCGTGGGTTTTTGCCATAGCGTCAGGGTTTGGCGTAGAATACCTTTCTACCAAACACAAGTTGCGCGAAGACTCTGCTATTGCTGTGCTATGGGCTTTGGGGATGGCTTTGGGAATTATATTTCTCTACCTCACACCCGGTTATACTCTTGGTATGGGCGAGTTCCTTTTTGGAAATATTCTCACCATCACGACTGCCGATATTTGGCTGTTTGCAACATTGGTGATTTCTCTTTTTCTTGTTTTTATGCTGATGTATCGCGCGATACTCTATGTGGCTTTCGATGTGGAATATGCCCGTGTGCTCAAACTTCCTGTGAAGTTTATCGAATATTTGATGATGTTTTTCGTTGCCACAACTATCGTTTTCTCTATTCGATTGGTCGGCATTGTTTTGTTGATGTCGTTGGTCACAATTCCTCAGATTACTGCTGACTTGTTTACGCACGATTTCCGCAAAATGATGATAATCTCTGTTTTGATTGCAGTGCTGGGCTGTGTTGGCGGACTCTTTATCTCCTATTTTTTGAATGTACCTTCTGGTGCATTTATTATTCTATTGCTAATCGCATTTTACGGTCTAGGTTGGATTTGGAAAGCGAATGTTAAGCAAAAGATTGTCAAATCCTGATTACTTCCTTTTCAAAAAATAGTGTCGTTCTTCTTCTTCGAATTTCTCGATGGCGTAGCGGAGCATCGTTCGTGGCATTTCTGTCGAATATTCCATCAAAAATTCGACTAAAATAGCTTTGTTGCGATTCCCCACTTCGCGCAGCATCCAGCCAACGGCTTTGTGCATCAGGTCGTGCTTGTGGTGGAGCAATTTCTCTGAAATGAGCAACGTGTCTGCGAAATCTTCGTTGCGAATGAAGTGAAAAGTGGCGATAATGGCTATGCGTTGTTCCCAAAGTAGGTCACTGGAGGCTAATTTGTAGAGAATCGATCGGTCGCGATTAGCAAGATAAGAACCCAAAATGAAATGTGCTGAACTATCCACCAAATCCCAGTTGTTGATGTATTTGGTGTTGCGTAGGTAGAGTTCCACAATCTCCTTTTTCTGCTCCTCTGTTTTTGTTTTTTGAAAGACGGCTACGAGTAGCAAAAGAGCAGTCAACCGACATTCGTGATATTTTTCGTTGAGCAACAACTCGATTTCACTTATGGGAGTGTCGAGGCAGGTTTTGACGATTTTGCGCTGTTCGGGAACGGTGATGCCTAAAAACAGATCTCCCTCGGCATACTCTCCTTCGCCGGTTTTGAAAAACCGTTGCAATTCGAACGCTTTCTCTTTATTCTCTTTCGCTAATAGCTTTGCTTTTATATCGGCTGCTGTCATTTCTTATTAAAATGTTGATTTGTTGATATTCAGATGCTTTGTAATTCACACTTTCGAAAACAAATATATTCAATTTTCCTATTTAAGCAATTAGAATAGATGATAATCTATAACCAATCTAAATGATGATATTTATTAAAGAAATATTTCCGTAATATATTTCTATTGCTTACCTTTGCCGAAGTTTTCAATAAAGGTATAGATTTTAGGTAAAAAATGTAGTGTTCAAGGGTAATTGGAAGTTAAAACTCTTCATCCGACCTTGTTCCGTAAATTGGTTTAACGATGAAAGTTAGTCGTCTTGTTTTTCTATTCTCAATTCTTATTTCTCTCTCAGTTAGTGCTCAAAGTTCTTCTGAAAAGTTACTTAAGCTGCTCGAATCCAAACAGATAATCACAAGTAAAGAGGCTGATTCGCTTTTGAAAGTGGAGAAGCAGGAGCAGATAGATCTCAAAAAGACTTCTGCGGTCGAGAATGTAAGAGTCTTTGGTTATGGTCACGTCAACTATCAGTATTCTGATACTGCGTCTTTGAATAATACCTATGGAATTAAATGTTTGTTTGTGGTGGTGGATGCCAAAATAACCAAGAATCTGGGCTTTATGATTCAAACGAACCTTGGACCAACACCTATGCTATACGAATTTTATGGCGAATGGACTCCCAAAAACTATTTCAGAGTAAAAGCTGGTCAGATGAAAGTCCCTTTCTCTATCGAGAATTTGATGTCTAGAGCAGCTGTGGAGAATATTACAGGATCGCAAACGGTGAATAATTTGGTTGGTGGATCAACCGATGCCTTGGGATCGCAGTGTGGAGGTGGCCGCGATGTCGGACTGCAATTTGCTGGCTCACTCATCAAATACAACAAACGTGATTTGGTAGATTACCAGATTGGAGTATTCAATGGCAACGGAATCAATAACATGGATAACAACAACAGCAAAGATTTGGTTTCGTGGTTGATGTTTCACCCAACAGCAAAGCTGAAAATTTCCACCTCGCTTTATTTCGGTGAGGCAAAATACAAGAACAAAGATTTAGGCGAAACAGTAGCATCTAACCATGCTCGCAACCGATGGAGTGTTGGGGCTGAGATGGATTCACGCTATCTGTTTGGTCGTGCAGAATACATTAGCGGAAAGGATGCATCGATTCAACGGGAGGGTGCTTACCTGATGTTGATTGGTCATTTGCCTTTCAATCTCGATTTGATGGGTGAGGTAGATTCCTTCGATAAAAATACACAAACAGCAGCCAATACCTACACCAACTATCAATTGGGTATAAACTGGAAATTCTACAAACGTTCTCGTTTGCAACTTCATTATGTGAAACGCGACAACAATTTTGGTGCAACCGAAAATCAAATTTTGGGTCAATTCCAACTTGCTTTTTAAGTATAAAACCTCTTATAACATTGAGCCACACCCATAAAGTGTGGCTTTTTTTGTTCTTAAAGGGCGCAGTTTTTAGGTTTCGCAGTTTTCTTCGCCGAAAGTTTTTATCTTTGCTTACTCTTGAAATCTTACAAACCTCATTATTCTGAACATTATGGTACTGAACTATATATTTATTGCATTTATTGCTATCGCATTTGTTGTGGCGTTGATTAAAGCCCTATTTATGGGCGATTTGAATGCATTTTACAATGTAATGATCTCGACATTCGATACTTCGAAAACAGCTTTTGAGGTCTCGTTGGGATTAACAGGTGCACTTTCGCTTTGGATGGGAATGATGAAAATCGGTGAACATGGTGGTGTGATAAACTTCTTTGCTCGGTTGATTAGCCCACTTTTCACCCGCCTTTTCCCGGAAATTCCAAAAAATCACCCAGCTATGGGTTCTATTTTTATGAATGTATCTGCAAATCTACTTGGGTTGGGTAATGCAGCCACTCCACTTGGGTTGAAAGCCATGAAGGAGATGCAAGAGTTTAATAGTGATAAAGAGAGTGCATCGAACCCAATGATAATGTTCTTGGTGTTGAACACCTCTGGTCTTACGCTTGTGCCAGTCAGCATAATGGTACTACGAGCGCAAATGGGTGCAGCCACTGCCTCCGATGTGTTTCTGCCTATTCTATTGGCTACATTTTTTTCAACTATGATAGGTATTCTCTCTGTGTCCATTATGCAAAAAATAAATCTGTTCAATCGAGTTATTTTGGCCTATTTGGGTGGATTGACGGCAGTTGTGGCAACCATTATCTGGTTTTTCTCCAGTTTGCCGCAAGATAAAATTGCACTCTATTCTAATTTTGGTGCGAGCTTTGCGCTGTTGAGCATTATTTTGGGATTTCTGATTGCTGGTGTTCGCAAGAAAATCAACGTGTACAACTCGTTTATCGAAGGAGCGAAAGAAGGATTCCAAACTGCGGTGATGATTATTCCTTATCTTGTTGCGATATTGGTGGCTGTTGGGATGTTTCGCGCTTCGGGAGCAATGGATTTGCTGATTGCTGGCATAAAAGCAGGCTTTGATGCGATGGGCATAAATTCTCAATTTGTGGATGCGCTACCCACTGCATTGATGAAACCACTTAGCGGAAGCGGTTCGCGCGGAATGATGGTGGATGCCATTAAGACGTTTGGTGTGGACAGCATTGTGGGACGAATGGCATCGGTGATTCAAGGTTCGGCAGATACCACATTCTACATCATTGCGGTCTATTTCGGTAGTGTTGGTATCAAAAATACACGCTATGCCGTTGGTGCAGGATTGCTCACCGATTTAGCAGGAATTATTGCAGCTATTTTCTTGACCTATCTGTTCTTTGGATGAGAAGATTAAAAATATTAGGCAACAAAAAGGCTGAATCTCAACTCGAGATTCAGCCTTTTTGTTTGTAAGAAAAACTGTTTGTTACCAAACAATTGCTCTTTTGTCGGGAGCGATATACATTGGGTCACCAGCTTTGATGTCGAATGCTTTGTACCACGCCTCAATGTTTGGTAAAGCAGCGTTTACACGCCATTTACCCAATGAGTGTGGATCTGTTTGAGTGCGACGAATGATCTCTTCTTTACGAACGTTTCCTGCCCAAACGTTTGAATACGAAAGGAAGAAGCGTTGCTCGGGAGTGAAACCGTCGATTTTATCTGTTTTTGGGTTTTCTTTCAACGCTTTTTGGAATGCCAAGTACGAAACTTGCAAACCGCCTTGGTCTGCGATATTTTCGCCCAAAGTGAATTTACCGTTTGCGTGCATCGAGTCCACCACAATGATTTGGCTGTATTGATCTGCAAGACTTGCTGTGCGCAGATTAAACTTGTCGGCATCGTCTTTCGACCACCAGTTTTTTAGGTTACCATCTTTGTCGTATTGGCTTCCCTGATCGTCGAATCCGTGCGTCATTTCGTGACCAATCACCACACCAATTGCACCGTAATTGATGGCATCGTCGGCATTCATATCGAAGAATGGTGGTTGCAAAATAGCTGCAGGGAAACATATTTCGTTAGTCGCAGGGTTGTAGTAGGCATTCACGGTCTGTGGAGTCATCAACCACTCGTCTTTATCCACCGGTTTGTTGGCTTTGCCAAGCATATAGTCGAACTCAAATTTGTTGGCCTTTTTCACATTAGCCCAAAAAGATTCTTCGGGATTGATATCGAGTTTCGAGTAGTCACGCCATTTGTTTGGGTAACCGATTTTCACGCGGAAAGTGGTTAGTTTTTCCAAAGCTTTCGCTTTTGTTAGGGCGCTCATCCACTCCAGTCCTTTGATGCGTTCGCTCAATGCTATTTTGAGGTTATCCACCAATTTCAACATCTTCTCTTTGGCCTCTGCAGGGAAATATTTCTCAACGTACATCTGTCCGATAGCTTCACCCAACACGTCGTTGGTGACATCAAGCACTCGTTTCCATCGAGGTTTGTTTTCTTGCTTTCCAGAGAGCGTTTTACCGTAAAAACTGAAGTTTTCGGCTTCAACTTTGTCGCTTAAGTACGATGCTGAATTATTCAACACATGCCACGAAAGGTAGGTTTTGATATCCTCCAATGAACTGGTTTTCAATAGTTTTGCGACTGCCTGAATGGGTTCAATTTGCGCTACATTGATCTCTTTCAAATCTTTCAATCCAACGGCGTTAAAATACTCTACCCATAGAAATTCTGGAGCTTTTTTCTGCAAATCAGCAACAGAAATTTTGTGGTAGTTTTTCATCGGATCGCGCAGAGCCTCTTTCGTGAAATGAGCTTTAGCCAATTGAGTTTCAAATTTCAGAACAGCTTCGGCTTTCTGCTTATTCGTAGAGTTTCCAGTATCTGTCAAATCAAACAATTTGGTTGCAAATTCGACAAACTGTTTTCTGATTTTCTGATTCGAAGAGTCGTTTGCCACATAATATTCGCGATCGGGCAGTGACAATCCGCCCTGTGCGATGTGTGCGATGTTCATCGAGCTATTCATATCGTCGGCGTAGATGTAGAAGCTGAATGGTACACCCAAACCGCTTTTTGTAGCTTCGGCAAAATAGGCTGGAAGTTCACTCTTATCTTTGATTGCTGCAATTCGAGCCAAATCATTGGCAATCGGACGAACACCATCAACATTTAGTTTAACGCTGTCCATCCCAAGTGAATAGACTGACCCAATTTTTTGAGCTACTGAACCCTTTTCGTTTTTTTCTTTGCTCAAATCTTCGACCAACGATTTCAGTTGTTCACGGTTGTCTTCGCCCAACTTGTCGAAGGTGCCAAAACGTGAATATTCAGGTTTAAGCGGGTGATTTTTCATCCATCCACCGCATGCATACTGATAGAAATCGTGACCTGGTTTGGCCGTTGTGTCGAGATTGGCTACATCATAAGCCATGTTGTCGTGTCTACATTTCATATTCCCACAGGCTGCTAAAACAAGCCCGCCTCCTAGTAAAAAAAGATAACCAATTTTTCGCATACTCTCTCTTGTTTAAATTTATAGTAAACGACAAAAGTACAATTTTTTAGATTCTATTGGTTAAAATTGTAATAAGTTTTTGGGCAGTGAAAATAGCGCAATGAGGTGGCAGAATAATACGCCAAATAGACTATAAATAATTAACAAAATTTTCGAACAAATAGATTAACACTATTTAATTTTTTCGTGAGGTTTTCGTGAGGTTTTTTCTTCAATAAAATTGGCATTTGAAGCTGATATCAAAGTCAATTAGATTAATATTAATTAGTTACCCAATAAAAGTCAAAAATATGTTTCACAACAGGTTGAGTTAATTTTCGTTACGTTAACTTTTTTGTGAGATTTTCATGAGAAAAAAATGAGATTTTCGTTAACTAACTTTCAATATGATTCCTCTAATATTGTGGAATTATTTATTTAATCAATTATTCACTCTAATTTTTATTTTATGAAGACAATGAAGTTAGTTTTAGCAGGTTGCTTGTTCTTTACAGTAAGTGTGGGACAGGCTCAAATTAAAGTATCAAGCAATGGTAATGTTGGTGTGCAAGTAGGAACGAGTACACCATTATCGCCATTATCTGTGGGTGGTGTTGGCTCTGCCTCATATCTATCTTATATCGGAAGTTCTTCGGCGAATACATTGCTTCGCGTAGAGAAAAACTCTCCATCAAGTTCTGGGACTACTATAGGTGTTGATGCTTCTGTGATGTTAAACTATGGTGCACCGTCTTATAATTACGGAATAAAAGGACAGAGTTACTCAAGCTCATATACGTCTGTAGCTCGAGCTTATGGCGTGCTTGGTTTAGCAGGAAATGGCTACTGTAATTACGGTGTCTTCGGGCAATTGTCGGGTACAGCTAATGGCGCAGCAGTAGTCGGAATGATTACATCATCATCTTATCCAGAAGTGGCAATAACAGGTAGATATGCAGGATATTTTGTTGGAGAAGTAATAACTACGGCACCAATGTACGCTCCTGCTTTTATCGTAAACTCAGATAAGCGATACAAAGACAATATCACAACCATCGATCAGCCCAAATCGTTAAAAGGAATTTTAGCCTTAAATCCAGTAGAATATAACCTCAAACAGTTTTACACAAAAGGTCGCAAAGATTCTGTGGAAGTAGATGTGCCTTATTACGATGAAAAATCTCAACTTTTCAAAAAGAAACATTTTGGTCTATTAGCTCAAGAGATTCAAGCAATTTATCCCGACTTAGTTTACGAAAAAGAAGATGGTTATTTAGCTGTTGATTACATAGGTTTGATACCAGTGTTGATTCAATCGGTGAAAGAGTTGAGTGCTAAAGTCGATGCACTTTCGCCAAAACAGCCTGCAAAAACAAAGAGTGCAGTTTTAAACGAAACAAGCACATTAAACCTACCTTGCGTATTGTATCAAAACTCACCAAATCCATTCTCTGTATCTACCACTATAAAATATTCGTTGAGCAACGATATTACCTCAGCCGAAATTCTTATCTTTGATATGCAAGGGACACTAATTAGAACAGAGCCTTTAGCAGTCAATGGCAGCGGCTCTGTAACAATAGAAGGCACTACACTCACTCCCGGTATGTATATCTACACCTTGATTGCCAACGGCAATGAGATCGATACAAAGAGAATGATATTAACGAAATAAATAGAATTATGAAAAAGATAAAGAATTGGATAATAATATTATTTCTTTTAATATCTGTAACAGGACAAACACAAATAATGTGTTTGAATGATTCGGTATTACCAGTATCTACAAGAAGTGCAAACTCTGCAAATTGCTCTTTTAATGATGTCAGTATTGATAATATTGAGAATGTGTTGTTTGAGCCCTCGGCGAATAGTGAAATTATATATGTTAAACTGAATTTACATATAATGCAAAAAAGTGATGGAAGTAATAACTTTCAAGACAATTCTACTCATCGTGCATATATATTATCAATAATTCAAGGATTAAATGAGATTTATTCAAATATTCAACAGCCTAGATGGAATGGTTTAAAAAATGATCCTTACATTATAGATTCAAAAATTAGATTTGTTGTTGATGGTTTATTTTTTCATAAAGATGATGTTGCAAATATTGAATACCCATATGAGTATTGCTACAATACATATGCTGTGAATACAAATAGTTCAATTAATGTATTCTTTTGTGAACTTCAAAATTATCATTATTTAGCTGGAAGAGGACAGGGTTTATTAGGTGAAAATAGTAATTATGCTAGGTTATTTTCTCATTATTATGATTATATTAATAATCCTAATCATACTCCAGCTATAGATGCAGAATTGATTGCTCATGAATTGGGGCATTGCCTTGGTTTATTTCACACAAGGCAGCCAGATGAATTGTCTGATACATATTATCCTGATCAAAATTACTTTTGCGATTGTTTGTCTGTTGCAAATTGTAGTAATAATTTAATGTCTGCCAGTAATTCCAACAGATATATTTCTCCAATGCAAATGGGAAAAATGAGAAGATTATTGACAGTTGGATGGAGATCAAAACTTCAAGATCAGTGTAATGAGAATCTTGTCAATGTTTCAATTTCTTCTGCAGCAATATGGGATCAATCGCGTAGTTTTCATTCTGGTATTGATTTATTGAGTGGTAGTTCAATTACTTCGTTATGCAAAGTTTATTTACCTTCTAGTAAATCAATTAGCATTGGGCAAGGTGCTCAATTTGTAATAGAAGGAGGCGAGGTTACTAATCAATGTGGACAGAAAGTAAATATATCTGTTCTAAATGGAGGATGTTTGACAATTAATAATGCGATGTTTGATAATTGTCAAATTACTGTAAATTCTGGAGGTACTTTGATAATTGTTGGTAATTTACAAATTGTGAATCAAGGGTTAATTACAGTTAAGACTAACGGATATCTTTGTATTAGCAGCAATGCGGTTCTTCAACTAAATAATAGTTCAAATAATATTGTGATTGAAAATGGTGCGCTTTTTGGTGTTAATACTGCATATGTTACTAGTCAAAATAATTGTTCATCAGATATGAACTCAATTTCTGTAACAGGAGCTGGTCACATCCTTAGTTATAATACCGATTTATATATATCCAACCTGACAATCTCAAGCAATAAATACTATTCTGGGAGAAATATCTATGTTGCAGGCAGCGGAGGGACAGTATTAATCAACAACAATGCATCAGTTACTTTCGATGCAGCGCAAGATGTTGTTTTTCAAAATGGCTTTGAAGTGAGTCTTGGTGCGTCATATGAGGTATTGAAGCATTAATTTTAAATAATAAAAGTCATGAAAAAAATATGTTTATTATTTCTTATTGTTTACACAGCAAATGCTCTATGTCAACAATCATTCGCTCCCAAAAGTACGGAGTGGTATTATGGACTGACAATCTTCTCCAACTCATCAGATTCTGTGAATAACAACTATGATTACATTCATTTAAGTTCTGAGAAAGACACTGTTATAAATGGGAAAAGTTGCAATAAAATTATTCTTGATAGAGGCAATATGCTTTGCATACCGCTTAAAACAGCATATTTATACCAAAGTAACGATACCGTTTATTATTATTCAGATATAGATGAATTTAGTCCGCTTTATGTTTTCAATGCAGGCAAAGGTGATTTGTGGAATATTAGATATAAGGATGGAAATGTTAGTGTTACTGTGGATAGTATTAGCTCACAAAATGCGTTAGGTCGATCATTAAAAGTACAGCACATTACTTACCGAACTTTAATAAATAATAATCCTACTTATCAAATTCAATATTCTTCGTCTATCGTAGAAGGTATCGGAGATTTAGAATATTTATTTCGATTCATTATCCACGAGATACCAAACTGTGACAATAGGACAGCATTTCATTCAGGATTGCGCTGTTATATAAACCCTATTAAAGGAACTTATAGCACTAGTAATCTTGCCTGTGATTTTGTATCTGGAATACACAATACTACAAAAGGTTTCATTAGACAATATGTTACGCCAATCCACTCGTTGAAAGTTGAAAGCTTAGATGGAAATATTTCATCTATCAAATTAATGAATATCAATGGGCAAACTATTGTAGTAAATAACAGGATATATAACCAAAGTTTTGAAATTCCAATTCCAATTTCTATTTCAGGAATTTTTATTTCTGTTATAACCATGGAGAATGGGCAAAAAAGTGTAAGTAAAATAATTTTGTAGTATCACCCAACATAGTGAGGGTTTTTCAAAATGGTTTTGAAGTGAATCTTGATGCGTCTTATGATGTATTAAAGCATTAAACATCTAAATATTATAAATTATGAAAAAGAAAATTAGTTTACTCGTTCCCGTGGTATTGGCTTTGCTATTTGCGGCATGTACCAAAGAGGAAACCTTGTCAAAAACAATCAGCAAACAATCAATTAGCGGACTAATCCAAAAAGGGCCATTTGTAAATGGATCGTCTATTACCTTGTATGAACTGTCGGACAAACTTGCCCCAAGTGGTAAAGTATTTGATACCCAAATATCTGACAACAAAGGATCGTTTGCGTTTTCTCAAGTGGAATTAGCCAGTCCTTTTGTGAAACTCAAAGCCGATGGTTTTTATTTCAATGAGGTGTCAGGTGAGAAATCTGCTGCTCAGATTACACTCTATGCATTGTCTGATTTGCAAGACAAATCAACGGTGAATGTGAATGTAATAACTCATCTCGAAAGAAGCCGCGTAGAAAATCTGGTTCAAAGTGGTCTCTCTTTTGCCGCAGCTAAAAAACAGGCTCAACGCGAAGTGCTGAGTATTTTCAATATGTCGATAGTTAATGATTCCACTTCCGAATCGTTGAATCTAAGTGCTAAAGGTGCTAATAATGGAATTTTGTTGGCTGTGTCAGCCATTCTACAAGGTCGTTTATCAACGGCGGATATGGTAGAATTGATGGCGAATATCAGCAAAGATATATCGACAGATGGTGTGCTTAATGACAAATCGCTAGGTTCGCAACTGATAGATAATGCCTTGATGATAAATTTGGCAACCGTGCGCGCTAACCTTGAAGCCAAATATAAGGCAGAGGGTTTAAGTGGCATAGAGATTCCTGATTTCGAAACCTCTGTGAATAATTTTATCAAACAAACAACTTTTGTTCCAGTCAAAACAATTACTTACCCTGCTGCTGGTGGATTTGGTGCAAATATTTTGAATGACACGGTCACTGTCTTAAAAGCGATGCAGTTTTATTCTATGACTGCCAATCTGCCAAGTGGAAATTCATTGAGAGTGAACATTAGTGGAGGAAAGTGGTATTACCAAGCTATACCTGCACCTATTAATTGGCTTGTAAGTGCATACAAAGAGACATTCAAAATTCAAACATTTACGGTAACCGCCAGTAATGCGCCAAATGATTTGAGCATTGCATTTGAAGCGAACGACAATATTTTGATTGAATATTACGAAAATGGAGCTACATCACCTTCGCGCACCAAGCATCTAAAGATTGTAACACCTTAGAATCTGGGTATTTGATTAAAAAATCAGTTGCAGCAAATCAAAGAGTGCTGCCGAACATCTTCCGCAAGTTGCAGGAGATATTAGGTGGCACTCTTTAAGCCACAGCTTTTTGTGGGAGATGATGGACGCGAGTTTGTAAGCTCCCGCGGTTTGTGGGAAATCACCGATTGCGGTCTGTAAGCTCCTGCAACTTGCAGGAGACCATCGACTGAAGGTTTTAATTAGAATCAAACCTGCGACTCATAAAAGATTAAAAACAATAATTTGAACACCATTAAATTTAGTTTCATTATGCAAATCAATTTAGCAAAACTTAGTACAAAAAATCTCGCTACACTTGCGAGTAGAGTGATTGAAGCGTCAAGCAAAGCCACCTATTCGGTGGTAGAGAATCATCCGTTGCTACAAGCCTTAGTGACAGAAAATAACGCCTACGATGGGGTGTATACCAAAGAGACCTACAGTGGCAAGGGAGCATTGGTGGCAGCGGCGGACGTTAAGCGCGATGTGCCGTTTAAGGGCATCAAATCGGTGCTGTCGGGCTTTGCTTCGCTCGACGGATTCAGCGGTCAACAAGCGGCATCGACACTCTATGCCATTGTCGAAAAACACGGGTTGAACCTCGACCGATACAGTTATTCGGAACAGTCGGCACAACAAAAGAAACTTATCGAAGAGTTTGATTTACCAGCCAATGTGGCGTTGATAGCCGGTTTGCACCTGACCGAACCATTTGCCATTCACAAAGCCGCTTTCTTGAATTTCGAAAATCTCTATGCCGAGCAAACTGCTGCCAATGCCGATTTACGTCAAATGCAATCGGCGACCTCTATCCGTGCCAATCTCGAAATGGCTTTGCGCAACTACCTGAACATCGTCAATGCGATGAAGGTTGTCCCAGATTGGAGTGCGCTCTACGCTGAACTCAACGAAATAGCGAAAGCGGCAAGCAACTCTACAAAAACATCTTCTAAATCGAACGAAACGGCTGGACCTGCCGTGTGATGTCCGTTTTTTGAATTGAGGAGCACTTTGATAAAAAATCCCTTTTCAATCGGGGCGTGATGTTTCATCCGCCCTTTTTTTATGTGCTTTTTTTAGTCACTCTTTTTTCTTATACCTTTCTCCAAGGTTATTTCTCTCCCTTTCAATCGCAAAAAAGCATTATCTTTGTAGCTCAAATTAATGAAGCAAAATTTGCTGTTTAAGGTTACTACGCGATTGAATATGAACAAATTGACGATTATAAAAGTAGGTGGTAAAATAGTGGAAGAGGAAGATTCTCTTCGCGAATTACTACTGAATTTTTCCAAAATAGAAGGACGAAAACTGTTGGTTCACGGCGGTGGTCGTTCGGCTACCCGAATTGCTACCCAACTCGGTATTGAGAGTGTGATGGTCGATGGTCGGCGCATCACCGATGCCGAGACACTTAAGGTGGTGACGATGGTTTATGCCGGTTTGGTGAATAAGACTATTGTCGCCAAATTGCAGGCGCTCAACATCAACGCCTTGGGATTGACAGGAGCCGATTTGAACTTGATTCGCTCTGAGAAACGCCCCGTGAAAGAGGTCGATTACGGCTTTGTGGGCGATGTGAAAGAGGTGAATGCCGTCTTGATTGCCGATTTGATTGCCAAAGAGGTGGTTCCCGTACTGGCACCGTTGACGCACGACAAAGCGGGCAATATGCTCAATACCAACGCCGATACCATTGCTGGTGAGACCGCTAAAGCGTTAGCCGCTCATTTCGATGTGTCGTTGGTCTATTGTTTCGAGAAAAAAGGTGTTTTGCGCAACGAGAACGACGACGATAGCGTGATTCCTGAGATTACACCCGACTATTATAAAGAACTTGTGGCGCAAGGTGTGGTGCAGGGTGGCATGATTCCGAAACTAGATAACGCTTTTGATGCACTGCACGCTGGCGTGAAAGAGGTAATCATTACACAAGCTTCTGAACTTGGCAAGCAGGGTGGAACGCGTGTGATTATTGGCTAAAGTCGAGGTAATATTTCAGGCGGTCGAAATCTTTTTCGGTGAACTCTTCCAAAAGAGACAAATCGCTCAGATTGTTGATTTTGCCTCTCTTTTTGCGAAGTTCAATAATAGCCTTCACCTGATAGAAGTTGAGGTAAGGGTGAGAGCGAAGGTGCTCAAATCCGCTTTTATTCACAGATAGATGACTGATATTGAGTTCGCCAAGTTTTAGAAATTTGACGATTTTTGCGAACTGCTCGTCACTTATATTTTTGAGCTCTTTCAGTTGATTGATGCTATAGAAACCGCCCAAGCGTGAGCGGTAACCAACAATAGCTTTTGCTGTGCCGGAAGCAATTCCAGGGATTTTTTTCAACTCCGAAGTGTCGGCAGTTGCTAAATCAACCAGTGTTCCCTCAGCATATTTCTCCTGCCGAACGAAAGTTGGCACTTTCGATGCAAAGGTGTCGCGCTTGGCGATGAGTTTTTCGTCGATGCGAATGTAGGGTTTGAGTTTGAGAAATAGATCGTTGCCGAGAAATGGAACGCGCGCAAAATCATTGGCTGTTCGAAACCGTCCGCCTTTTTTGCGGTATTTCAAGATTGATTTTGCCATAAAGGGCTTCAACCCTAAGCGCAAAAACGAGGAAGAATCGATTTGATTTGGGTCGAAAAAGAAGAGCGAAAGTTGAATTGATGGGCGATTGGGGTACTTATTTACGTATTTGTTCGTTTTAGAAGTGCGTAATTGCGACTGTTCGAATGCCAAAACCTCTTTTTGGAAGTTTTTTGAATCACGTAGATTGAATTCCTCGGAATGATTTGTTGATAAATAGATGTAGAAAGCATATAATGAAACGATTAGGATTACGAGGACAATCGCTATCCGTCTTTCAGATTTTGTGTATGAGAAATAGTCTTTCATCATCTTTATATTTAATATTGCTTCGCTAGCAAAAATATAAAAACCTTTTGAAATTTAAAATAATCAGTTAAGAAATATTTGGAATGGAATTCAAACTTAAATATTACAATTTTCTGCCAATAGGCATGTACCTCACCATTTCCTATTTGTGTTTAACCAGTCGTCCGTTTCCGAGCGATATGGATTTTTCGTTTCTTTTTTTCACACAAATAGATAAATTGGTGCACACTGGACTCTATTTTCTGACCACAAAAGCAACACTTTTTCAGTTTTTGAAAACTGGGAAATATGGGAATAAACGCCTTCGCATCATTTGGGGATTAGCTGTTCCAATCTCCTTCGGGTTGATGGTTGAGCTTGTTCAGCACTTTTTCATTCCAGGTCGTTCGGGCGATATCGAAGATTTTGCCGCCAACGTTGCAGGAACTCTCTTGGCGTACTTCACCTTTAAGGTAATATCAAGCCGTCTTTCATCGAAATAACGCGGTCGGTGGCTTTTGCTAGATCGCGATCGTGAGTGACGATGATAAAAGTTTGTTGCAACTTCTCACGAAGTTCGAAAAACAGGTTGTGCAAATCCTCTTTGTGTTGCGTATCGAGACTGCCCGATGGTTCGTCGGCAAGGATAACCGCTGGCTGATTAATGAGTGCACGCGCCACAGCAACGCGCTGTTTCTCACCTCCCGACAATTGAGATGGTTTGTGATTGAATCGCTCCGAAAGGTTCAGAAAATCGAGAATCTCCTTGGCTCTTTTCTCCGCTTCACTGCTTTTCTTTTTGGCAATCAATGCCGGAATCATTACGTTTTCGACCGCTGTAAACTCTGGTAACAGCTGGTGAAACTGAAAGACAAAACCGATGTGACGATTGCGAAATGCAGACAATTCGCGCTCTTTCAGCTTCGAAACATCGATGTTGTTGATGATGATTGACCCAGAATCGGCTTTGTCGAGTGTGCCTATGATTTGCAAAAGTGTGGTTTTGCCAGCGCCACTTGGCCCTACAATCGCCACCACTTCGGCTTTGTTGATTTCTAAGTCGATGCCTTTCAACACCTCTAACTCTCCGAAATTCTTCTTAATATTTTCTATTTTAACCATTATTCTTTTCTGTATTGTGTAATCAGTTGTTAGTTAAACTTCAGCTCGGGTTGTTTTTCGAGTTCAGGATAACTGATGCGGGTGTGGTAGAATGTCTTTAATTTCTCGATAAAAAGCAGTTTTATCGTCTCAATATCGCGTAAAGTGATGGGTGCATTATTGAGCAAACCTTCCTGAATCTGATTGTTGATGATTCGTTGAACGAGTTCAGAGATACTTTGCTCGGTATATTCGTTGAGGCTTCGCGATGCAGCTTCCACTGAGTCGGCCATCATCATAATCGCAGTCTCTTTGGTGAACGGATTCGGCCCCGGATACATAAACACCGCTTCGTCAATCTCCTCTTCGGGATGACGGTTTTTGTAGGAATTGTAGAAAAATTTCGTCTTCCCAGTTCCTTGATGCGTATAGATAAAGTCGATAATCTGTTGCGGAAGTCCCATTTTGCGAGCCATCTGAGCACCAGCCTCTACGTGGTTGATGATGATGCGCGCGCTTTGTTCAATTCCGAGTTTGTCGTGCGGATTTACGCCTTTTTGGTTTTCGGTAAAAAACGCTGGATTCTCCATTTTGCCAATGTCGTGATAGAGCGCTGCGGTTCTGATAAGTTGCGTGTTTGCATTGATTTTCATCGAGGCTTCGGCAGCTAAATTTGATACCTGCAAAGAATGGTGAAACGTGCCTGGGCACTCTTCGGAGAAGCGTCGAAGGAATGGCGAATTGATGTTCGAAAGCTCAACCAACGTGACGTGCGACACGAAACCAAACAGTTTTTCGAAGGCATAAATCAACAGGTAAGAGAAAAGAATCAGGAGTCCATTTACCAAGAAATAGACAAACATAAACCAATTCACCTTCTCGAAAGCACCTTCTTGAATCAAGTCGTAACCAAGGTAGATAAAGGTGTAGGTAACAACTATCAATAACGAACTTTGCACCAATTGCGACCGCTGCGTAAGATCCTTTAAGCTATAAATGGCAGTCATACCAACAGTGATTTGTAGCAACATAAATTCGAAAGGGAATGGTGCCATAAACGCGCAAATCATCACGGTGATGATGTTGGTGAAAAGGGCTGTTCGCGAATCGAAAAAGGTGCGGACAATAATCGGCACAATGGCGTATGGAATGATGTAAATATTGAAAAACTTGTATTGCGCATTCAAACCAGTGACTACTGCAAAACCTGTAATCATCATCAGAATGAAGAAAAGTAGTTTCAGACTCGCAAAGGTAGTGTAACGGAAAAGGTAGAGGAACAAAAATAGGAAAGTGAACAAACTGCTAAGCAATATCACTTCACCCAAAATTGTCCATCCCTGTTGTTGCACAGATCCGATACGCTGCTCGCTCTCGATTTTAAGGGAGCGAAGGATGTTGTAGGTCTCGTTGCTGATAATTTCGCCCCGATCGACAATACGCTCACCCACTTGCACCACGCCAGCTGTTGGCGAAACAACCTCAATCAACTCCTTCTTGACCTGCTCAGAGGTTTGCGCATCGTAATCAAGGTTTTCGACAATGTAGTTGTTGATGTTGCACGAAAGGAGTGTGTTTCTATTCAAGTAATTCGGCGTGTTACCGACGATGTGCTCGTAAGCTGTTTTCACCGTAAAAAGAGTTGCCACATCGCGCTCTTTGCTCACATTTCCATCAATCACCTTTATTTTCGTTTGTCCGTTTTTTATGGCTTCTTCGAGTTTTTCGGACGAAATCACCCCTGCCAAATAGACGTCATTCAATTTCGATTCGATAAATTTCAAATAGGGAGGGCTCACTTTTTTCGATGTTGTGAGTGCGTCAAAATCAGTTTTCAGCTTCGTAAGTTGTTCATCTGACCGTTTGTTTTCGAACTTAAAATAGGGCGTAAACGATTTCAAAACACTGTCTTGCTCTTGCTTCAGACTTGCCTCTGCTTTGTATATTGGAAATGTAAATTGAGCCGTGAGCAACCCATATTTCCACGGTTTACCCTCTTGAAACTGGTAGCGGAACTTCCCTTCGCGCGGAAAGAAATAGGCAATAACGACCACCGCAGCAAGAAACATTGCTATTCTAATAAAAAACAGCCGCCAAGTGTTGGTTGGTTCGACTGAAATATTCTCATCTGTCATCATAAGTCTCCAGTTTTTATCGTATTCAACAAACCAGTGCAAGCGTTTTCTAAAATATCGAGTACACGCTCAAAACCTTCGGCACCTTCGTAATAGGGGTCTGGCACGTAATCCACCTCCATTTTTGTGCAAAAATCGGTCATTCTTCGTATTTTCTCCACATCTTCGAGCGTCATCGCCAAGTGGTTGAGGTCGCGCACGTTGTTATCGTCCATCCCGATGATTAGGTCGAAATGCTCGAAGTCGCGATATGTCACTTTTCGCGAGCGATGTGTGAGTTCGTAACCCCGCTTACGTGCATGTTGTCGCATCCTGCTGTCGGGTAGTTCTCCCGAGTGACCACCATAGGTTCCAGCCGAATCAATGGAAATCACATCTTGCAAGCCTTCTTCCGCCACCAAACGATGCATAATGCCATCGGCAGAAGGAGAGCGACATATATTTCCGAGGCAGACAAAAAGAATGCGAATGGGTTTTATATCGTGGTGTTTGGTGGTGGATTCAGAATTCATATAACTGATTTACAATAACGGTTTTGCAAAAATAGTACATTACCCTTTATTTCTTCCGAAATTGGATAAAAAAGCAATTTCCACAACCCAAGCCGCTCCAACTCCTATCGTGTAAGCCAAAATGTCGCTCCACAAAAATCCAAAACCGAGCACCAATCCAACGAGTGTTGTTTGCCGAATGGCGTTGATCCAATCCGCCTGATAGAGTTGACTGATTTCGATTAGATAGCAAAACGCAAGACTGATGATTGCAATTCTGTTGCTTTTTTTCTTAGGAAACAAAAAGGCAAAGCCGACGAAAACCATCGCTGCCCACAGCGCATCGCCCAGATAATCGTTGAGCCAAGAAGGAAATAACGCGGCGTATTTTCGGGACAAGAGCCCCGAAACCATCACGACAATAAGTAATATCAAATATAGTATGCGATTTCTTTTCATTAGCGAATTAGCGAATTAGCGAATTAACGAATTGGCACATTAAACAATTGGCACATTGAAATCACATCGGATCCACATCGTAATAGACAAAAGCGGACTTAAAACCTTCAGTTTCGAGAATCTCTTTTTGAATCTCGCGCAAAATCTCTTTCACTTTTGGTAACGATGCTTGTTGTTCAATTTTCACCACAATTTTTTTGATGTAAAAATTCTGAATCCGTGCCACCGGAGGCTTGTCTGGACCCAAAATTCTTTCTCCGAAAGTGGTGCGAAGCTTAGATGCCATCGTGTTTGCGATGTTGTTGAGGGTCGATTCATTTTTATGCTTGATGTAGATGTAAATCAAGCGGAAAAACGGTGGATAGCGAAACAGTTGACGCTCTGCCAGTTGCGTTTCGTAAAGCGCTTTGTAGTCACTCGTCGAAATTTGGTGAATGACGGGATGCTCCGTGTCCGAACATTGCAGAATGACCAATCCGCGCTTATTCTTTCGCCCTGCGCGACCGCTCACCTGCACCATCAACTGATAAGCTCGCTCGTGCGAACGAAAGTCGGGGAAATTCATCATCGTGTCGGCACTCAAGATGCCCACCACGCTCACATTATCGAAATCGAGCCCCTTCGACACCATCTGCGTGCCGATCAAAATCTTCGTTTTTTGCGCTTCGAAATCGCGAATCAACAGCTCGTACGATTTGCGCGAGCGAGTGGTATCGAGGTCCATCCGGCCGACTGCTACATCTGGAAACAGTTCCTTTATTTCGTCTTCGATGCGCTCGGTACCTACGCCCCGCATTTCGAGCGATGTGCCTCCGCAGGCCGGGCAGCTTCGCGGAATAGGTTGCACATAGCCGCAATAGTGGCACGTGATTTGAGAAATCCATTTGTGGTACGTCATGCTCACGTCGCAATTCTTACACTTCGGCACCCACGCACACTGCTTGCACTCCATCATCGGTGCAAAGCCGCGACGGTTTTGAAACAGTATCACCTGCTCGCGACGACTCAATGCTTCGCCGATTTTCTCGACCAACAATGGCGAAAACGAACCGCTCATTCGTTTCTTTCGGCGCAACTCTTTGATGTCAACAGAGACGATTTCGGGCAATTGAAGTCCTTCGTAGCGTTCCGTCAGCTCCACCAATCCAAATTTGCCTTGCAAGGCTAGGTGATACGTCTCGATGGCGGGCGTGGCGGTTCCAAGTAGTGTTTTTGCTTTGTGCATCGATGCCAGTACTAATGCCGCACTTCGAGCGTGGTAGCGCGGTGCAGGATCTTGCTGTTTGTAGGTGTTTTCGTGCTCCTCATCCACAATAATTAATCCCAAATCGCGAAACGGCAGAAACACAGACGAACGCACACCGAGAATCACATCGTAGCTCTGATCTTTGAGCAGATTGTTCCATATTTCGACCCGTTCATTGTCCGAAAACTTCGAATGATAGATGCCGAGTCGATTGCCAAACACCCGTTGCAAACGGTCGGTGAGTTGTGTGGTGAGCGCAATTTCGGGCAACAGATAGAGCACCTGTTTGCCTTTATCTATTTGCTCCTGAATGAGGTGAATGTATAGCTCGGTCTTGCCGCTGGAGGTCACTCCGTGGAGCAACACGGTCTCCTTTTCGGTAAATTGGGCATGTATTTCGTTGAAAGCCCGACGCTGAGCCTCGTTGAGCGACGAAGCCTCGACAACCTGCTTTTTATAAGTGGTAAGGCGTGTCTTCTCTTTCGTGTATATTTCGAAAATGCCTTTGTCGGCCAAAGTCTTCAACACGGCGGGCGTCACGTCGGCTTTTTTCAACAGTTCGCTTCGTGTCACCTCTCGCTGCGGCTCTTTAGGTTGCAGGTAGTGCGACAAATCGAGGTATTTGAGCAGCAATGCCAATCGCTTGGGGGTTTTCGACAGTTCGTCGAACAATTCGCGTAATCGATTTTGCTCCTCGGGTGCAACGGTCAGTCGGACAAATTGCTCCAACTTGGGTCGGAAGTCTGCCTTCAACTCTTCGCTGATGAGGATTAGCTCTTTGTCGAGCATCGACTTGAGCACTGGCAGCAAGTTTTTGATGCCCGTCTCTTTTTCGAGATCGATACTACTCATTTTTGCTTCGGCAGGTAGTTTGTCGAGCACCAGAATCTCCTTTTCGGAGAGGTTTTCGGGTTCTATCTCGGCATTCGGATTGAGCAACAGCAGCGTTTCGCTTTCGAGTTTCAAGCCCGAAGGCAGAGCAGCTTTGTAAACATCGCCCACCGCACAAAGGTAGTATTCGGCAATCCATTCCCAGAAACGAATTTGCGACGGACGCACAATGGGCGCATTGTCGAGCACCGACACCACCTCTTTTGCCTCGTACTCCACAGGTTCAGTATGGTGTATGTTGACCACAATCGCAGTGTAGAATTTCCGCTTGCCAAAAGGCACAATCAAGCGGCTGCCCACGTGCGTATCTGCCACCATTTCTGCTGGGAGCGAATAGGTGAAATAGCATGGCAACGGAAGCGGCAAAATAACATCAACGAAATGCGGGAAATTGTCCATAAAATTTTCAAAAGTGATCCTTAAGATTTTCAGGTATAATGATATTAGCTTTCGCGATAGTTGGCTTCGCCGATATTCGTTGTTTTGGCAATGAATATCTACTGAATAATGCGTAGCTAATATTCGGCTGTTTCAGACAAATCTCAGTTAACACACAAAAATAGACAAAAACATCGAACTGCTGAGATTGTCAGTTCATAAGAATTGCTAAGAAATGATTATCCTTTGCTCGCAACGATTCGGAAGGTGTAGTATTTTTGTACCACGTAGCTGTAGGCGACGACAAAAAATGTTGTGAAGATTTTGGAAACTGTTGGAAAAAAGTGAAAATATTCGACAAATAGTTTGAGGAAAAGGTAGTTAAGCAAGATTGCGCCGCCAACCGTCACACAATATCGAAATAACTGTATTCGACCGCGAAGTTGAGATTGCGAGAATGTGATGTATTTCCCCAACAAAAATCCTGTAGAAAAAGTAATCGGAAAAACCACCAAGAAAGCTGCAATGTGAGCACTGATTGCGATAAAGCCCAGTTCGACAATGCTTTCGTGTAGCACATAGTGAAAAGTGATGTAATAGAGCAGAATATCGAGAGCCGAATTGCCACCACCACACGCAGCATACCGAAATGTTTGCTGAGGAATCAATCTCGCAAAGGGTTTGTAGAGCAGATCGAGCAGTGAAATAATGAGTTTTTGAATCGCTTTCAACAGTTGTGACGAACTTGCTTTATAAAGTTCGTGCCAAAAGTACAACTTTTGCTTTACTTCACAAAAAACTCCCGCTTCGAAAGAAGAAACGGGAGTTATAATAGTTTAATTCGGTTGTTGTTAGAAGAAATAAGTGGCTGTGAGCGATAATATTCCGTTGCGATAATCAACTGTACCGAGTGTTGCTGCTGCATTGATAGGATTGGCAAGTTCTACGGTGTTTTTGTTGAATCCAACACTATAAACCGCTCCAACTTGCACTTTGCTGAATAGCTCAACTCCTGCTCCCACACTAGCGCCAACCTCGATACCGCTTTTATCAATCGACTTAATAAGTGTGCTCGAAAGCTTATCTGAAAAGGCGTAACTGAAATATGGGCCTGCAGTAGCATAAACGCCAATAAGGTTCGGGATACCAAGTTTGTATTTGAAGTTGATAGGCAGTTCGAGATAAGAAACCGATGCACTTCCGAAATCTTTGATAGCAATCCCTTTTTGCGAATAGAGCAGCGATGCATCGAATCCCATTCCGAATAGTGAAACCTCCATCGTTGGTCCAACCATCAAACCATTGTAGTTCTCTGAATTCAGATTATTACTAACATTATTAAGGTCTAATAAACTTGCTGAAGCCATATTTAATCCCACTTTTGCTCCAAACTTTATTTGAGCATTTGCTGTTGTAAAAAGCCCGAGGCTTAGCACCACAACCAATAATCCAATTTTCTTTTTCATAATTCTGTCAATTTTAGTGTTATTCTTATTATCCAATATCCAAAGGTAAAAATTGATTTGAGAAAATCAATCATAATATGTTGCATTTAGCATGCAATGATTAAAATGGGCGCTTATTTTCAAGATGAAAAAAACGCCATTTTGTTGCACAAAAGCACTATTTATTAACATTTATCCTCTGCAAATTGACTAATTGACGTGCACCATTTCACCATTTCACTATCTTTGTCGCTCATTCACACAAAATATTCCTGACAATGAAGCATTTGAAATGGATTTTGTCTATTGCCTCGGTTCTTTTACTTTGTCTTACGATTCAAGCACAAAATAAACCCGAATGGATTGATAGTGTAGGTATCGATGGAAAAGCCAATGAATGGAAGGGCGCTCTCCACTATTTCGATAAGACAAGTTCCGCCAGATATGGGTATGCAAATGATGCGCAGAATTTGTACCTCGCATTTATGGTCGTAGAGCCAGCAGGGCAAATGCGCATTATGCGTAACGGATTGAATATCACCCTCAAAACCAAACTAAAACCCAAAGTAACGGGTTCGCTTAAATTGATTGGACAAAAACCTGACCGAGAGACGATTGAACAGATGAGCCAATCGCGCCTTAATCTCGATAACCCAGGCAAGCAGCGTAGCGAGAGATTTGATATTCTGAAAAACCTCTACTTGATGGCGAAACCTGTGGTCGAAACAACTGGTTTTACAAAAAGCAAAGAAACGTTGACCTCAGGCGAAGGTGGTGTCGTGTCGTTTCAGATTGCTTGGACTCCCCAAAATCAGATGTTGATAGAACTAAAAATTCCGTTGAACGAATTGTTTGGTGAAAACTACGCCTTAACAACTATCGCTGCAAAGGAGATTTCACTCAGCGTAGAGCAAGCCGAAGAGGAATCGCACGGTAGAAATTTCCGAATGGGTATGAGCGGCGGAGGCGGCATGAACGGTGGACAAGGTGGTTACGGCCACGGTTATGGACAAGGAATGCACGAAGGCGAGGACGGTGAATCAGGTGCAAGTTCTCGTTATGGTAGCTATGCTCCAGATAAAATAGAATTCAAAAACAGCATAGTTTTGGCGGTGGGGAAATAGACTTCATCGACCGCAACGCATAAAGAAGGCGCAAAGTAATCACTCACTTTGCGCCTTCTTTATTTTATTTCCAACTTTATTATATCAGTCGATAAATCTCCATAATGTGTTTCAGGATGTCGTCGAAATCTATTTTGAGGTCGATAAGCTTTCCGCTGTGAATGTCGAACACCCAACCGTGAACCGTGATGGCACGTTCGCTGTAAGCTTTCTGATAATCGGCCGTTTTAATCACGTTGACACATTGCTCCTGCACATTTAGCTCTACCAAACGGTCGTATTTGTCGTGCTCATTGTCAATCGCTTCGAGTTCATCTTTGTGCAAACGATAGACGTCGCGAATGTTACGCAACCACGGATTGAGCAATCCAAGATCGGATGATTCCATCGCCGCTTTCACCCCACCGCAGTGGTAATGACCGCAGATGATGATGTGCTTCACCTTCAGATATTTGATGGCATACGTTACTACCGACTGAACGTTCAAGTCGGAGTTTGGCACCATGTTGGCGATGTTGCGATGCACGAAAACTTCGCCCGGCTTTGCACCCATCAACTCTTCGGCCGTGACGCGACTATCCGAGCATCCGATGTATAGGACTTCTGGATTTTGACCAAGCGTCAGGTTTTTAAAGAAATCGGGATCAGCATTTAGTTTTTCCGAAATCCATTGTTCGTTATTCTTGAAAATCTGTTTTATATTCATATTTTTTTCTTTAAAGAATGAAGTTGATATTTGGCTTCGCCAATATTAGTTTCACGATATTTAGTTGTAATTTCCACCAATATCAACAAATATCGCGAAGCGACTATCTACTTAATAACGCAAAGCTAAATTATCCCGTAAACCCAATCGCACCAGCAATTGCATTCACGCAGCGCAATAATTGAAACAACACTTCGTCGGCCTTCGCAGTATCACCTTCAGCCGTGAATGTTCTCCACTGATGGAGCAAATCGGCTTGGTGCTGATGGAGTGGCTCCATGGCTTCCGACCGCAAAAGCGTAGAATAATAGTGATTCTCACGACGTTGCACCAACGGTCTTTTCAATAATACATCGATCATGCGACGTGTGCGACTCAACTCTTCCGACAATTTAGTGATAAATATCTCACTATCGGGCACATCGGCCGCTAAATTAGCGTATTTTCTGAAAATATTTTCATCAGAAGAAGTCAAACTTGAATCAACATTGGTGAGCAGATAGCGCACAAACGGGTCGTTTTGAACCGATTTGCGAAGGCGCTCGAATTTCTCAGGCTCTTGTTCGTACATGTCCTCAAGCGTGGTGCCCACGCCGTACCAACTGGTGATGTTGAATCGGCATTGACTCCAACTGAACACCCATGGAATGGCTCTCAAATCGGAAAGCGATCGAGTGCCTGTTCTGCGCGACGGACGACTGCCAATTTTGCTCTGCTCGATGGCATCAATCGGTGTTGCTTTTTCGTAAAACTTGATGAAGCCAGGCTGCTGTGTCAACTCTTTGTACACCACCATGCTGTGGTTGGCGAGGTAGTTTAGCTCTTCCGAAAGTTCGTGTTCTTTCGTCGGATTGTTCTTTTGCAATAACGTAGCAGCTAAAGTGCCCGCTGTGAGCAATTCGATGTTGTAAACCGCATTGTAGTTGTTGGCATATTTACGTTCGATGGTTTCGCCCTGTTCGGTGAGGCGCACATCGCCATTGATAGAACCTGGCGGAAGTGCTTTGAGGAACCAATGCGTTGGTCCTGCGCCGCGACTGATAGAACCACCTTTGCCGTGGAAAAAGCGTATTTTGACGTTGTGTTTGTTGCCGATTTCCACCAATTTCGATTGTGCTTCGTAGAGGTACCACTGACTGGCAAAAATTCCTCCATCTTTGTTGCTGTCGCTGTATCCAATCATCACTTGTTGCAGCATGGTGTCGGCACCACTCGTCTGTTGTTGCAGTTTGAGGCTGTTTTTGGTAATCGGATGCGAAAGGAATTTATCTAAAATCTGGGCACTGTGAACCAAATCATCGATGGTCTCGAACAGCGGAACGACAGGCAACTTCGAGGCCAAACCGTTTGGTGTGTTGAGCATCAAGCCCGCTTCGCGCTCCAGTAGATAGACCACCAGCAAATCCGAAACGTTGCGCGTCATGCTCACAATGATGGAGCCCAATGCTTCGTCGCTGTAGCGGCTGATGTGTTTGCGGATAATGCGATAGGTGTCGACCGAGGCTTTGGCTTCGTTACCTAAATCGAGATTTGGCAATGTGAAAGGTCTGCTCCAAGTCAATTCGCTGTTGATGAACGCAATCCGTTCGTCGAGCGACATCGCGAGGAATGCCGCACCGTCCATTTGAGCAGCAATCATCAGTTGCGAAAGTGCTGTTTCGTTGAATTGGCTATTCTGGCGAATGTCTAATTTAGCCAAATGAAAACCAAAAGTGGTGACAATGCGAATCGCATCGTTCAAATCAGTGTAAGCAATTTCGGAAGCGCCAAAGTCGATGAGTCCCTTTTTGAGGATATACAAATCATCAAGCAGTTGGATGGGCAATTGATAGCTTGCTTCGTCTTCTGCGAATTTATCTGACGTAAACAATGTCGGTATTTTGGCGAGAATCAACTCCATGTATTGCTTGAATGCCTCGCCTTTGAATTTCGACTTAAAACCGTTCCTTGACTCTCTGACTCCTGCGTATAAAGTGGAATATTTCTGTTGAAAATCGTGCGAAAGATCTTTCAGCGGCACGTTGAAACTCAAATTGTTTTGCAACGTGTGAAGTTCTGAAGAGATGACTTCGAATGCCTTTTCTCTTAGTTTCAGAAGCGTTTTACGCGTTACTTCAGCGGTCACCAATGGATGACCATCTCTGTCGCCACCTACCCAATTGCCGAATGTTATTTTAGGAAACTGGTTCGCTTTTCGTATCAATTCCTGATCGAAGCCAGCCTCTTGCCACGCTTGGATCAATCGACGGTCGTGCAATTTGATGACCGACGGAAAAACCTGCGTAAGGTAGTGCGTGATGTTGTCGAGCTCCGAGCCCACATCTGGTTTTTCGGTGTAAACGTCCGATGTGCGCCATATTCGGTGCAGTGCAATTTTGATGTTTTTGCGAATCTCGTTTTGCTCCATCTGGCTGTACATCTGATTTTCGCGTTTCACCACCAACAAGTAGAGGTTGCGCAGGTGTTCGAGCATCACCGTTCGTTTAGCTTCGGTAGGGTGAGCTGTCAACACAGGTTCGACGTGCACTTTTGGTAATTGAGCCGCAATTTCTTCGGGCGAAATGCCTTTTTCTTTGAGCAACTCCAAATTGTAAGCCCACAAACCGTTGATGGCAGACAGCGACTTTTGGTCTTCTGTTTTGCGACGATTTTGCACCGCACCATTCACCTCCACAATGTTGAGGAGCTGAAAGCAGGTGGAATAAAGCTGCAGGTGTTTTTGCGTGAATTGTGTCGTTTCGACATTTTTACTACTTGAAATCCAAGGGATTGACGAAGCAAGTTCTTCTTCGCCTGATTCTATCATCACCTCTTTGAAGCAGATTAAGAGAAATTCGAGATCGTCGTAAACTTTTGATAATTTATTTTGAACTAATTCTAATGTACCCATATTGTATGTCAACTGTTTTAGTTAAAACAGTTGGAAAGGGTATTTGTTTTAGAAGGATAGGGAAAAAGCTACCACCTCACTCCGCCAGCACCTTCAATCGATAGCCCACGCCAGGCTCGGTTATCAGTAGTTGGGGGATCGAAGGGTTTAGTTCGATTTTCTTGCGAAGTTGTGCGACGTGAACACGTAGAATTTGGTAGTTTTCGGAATAATGCACGCCCCAAATCTCTTTAATAATGTAATTGTGTGTCAATACTCGCCCTGCAAATTTAATCATCAGCACCAGAATGGAATATTCGATGGCGGTGAGTTTCACCTCCTCGTTGTTCGACTTCACGATGCGAGCGTTGAGGTCGACCAGCAGGTTGCCCGATTTGAAGATAGGCGATTCGTCGAGCTTGAAGGAACGACGCAGTGCCACGCGAATACGTGCCAGCAGTTCGCCGGTGTTGAAGGGTTTGGTGATGTAGTCGTCGGCACCGCCATCTAAAGCCGCTATTTTGGTCTCCTCTTCGTCTTGCACGGTGAGCACAATTACGGGGACTTTCGACCATTCGCGTAGCTGACTTAGCACCGCAAGTCCGCTATTATCGGGCAATCCGAGGTCGAGCAGCACCACATCGGGGTGATTCATCGAAAGGGAGAGCAAGCCCTCTTTGCCGTTTTCGGCCTCGAACACGCGGTATTCGTTGGCCTCGAGCGACATCTTGAGTAATCGGCGAATTTGTGGTTCGTCGTCGATAATGAGGACTTTGTATTTATGAGTTTCCATTCGATGATTCTATATTGAGCACAATTCTGAATTCCAATCCACCTTGTTGTCTGTTTGCTGCTACTATTGTTCCATTATGAGCCTCCACGATGGCTTTGGTGATGGTGAGTCCGAGGCCTGTGCCACCACTTTTCGAGCCGGGCACACGGTAAAATTTTTCAAACAATTTGTCCAAAGTCTCACTGGGCACACCACTGCCATTGTCTGCAATCTGAATCTCCATCCGGTTTTGATCATTCATTTTCACCTGAATGTCGATTTCGCTCGTTGGTGGCGTATAGCTGACAGCGTTGTGTAAAATATTGATAATTGCCTGTTTAAACCAATTGATGTCAATCTTAATCAATGGCAGATTGTCTTCGATAGTTAGATGAATCTGTTGAGTCACTTTCTCTTTCTCTAATTCATTTAGCACAATTCCCAACAAATCGCCGGCTTCGTATAGTTGCAAATTTAGTGATAAATAACCCGATTCGATCCGCGACATATCCAAAATATTTTCGACCAGAATGTTAAGTCGGTTGGCTGCCGAATTCAGCTCTTCCCCTATCTGTTTTCTGAAAACAGGATTGGATGCCGTGTTCTCGTCATTCATATTCGAAACAGCCGTGGAGATAACCGAAATAGGCGTACGCAATTCGTGTGAAACGCTGTTGAGCACAGTCTGAAACAGTTTTTGCGATTCGGAATGGATCTGCTTCTTTTTGTTTTCGTCGATAATCATCTCCCGCTGCAGCGACGAGGTGATTTGCGAGATAAACGAACGCAATAGTATGGTCTTTTCCTGTGGCAAATTATTGTCTTTTTCGAATTTGATACCCAACACGCCAATGATTCCTTCGCGCGAAATAAGCGGAAAATATTGCAGATTGGCATCGGGCAATGTGTTGGTGAAGTGTCCTGCCTGTTTTTTGTTTTCGTATGACCAATTGGCCACCGAAAACTCTTTCTCATTGTAAAAAGTGGTATTCCCGAAGCATCGTGTATCGAGTTTGGCATTACTCTTCTCTTTCAGGTAGATAACTCCATCGGCTCCGAAATGTTTGTTCAGCTCTTTACGGGTCATATTTACCACTTCTTTGATGGACGACGCATTGTTGAGTGCTTCGAGTATAGAAAAAAGCACCGATAAATTATCTTGACTTTTTTGCAATACATTTTGGCTTTTACGGATACGATTGATGAGCGAGCCGCCCGTCATTGCAATGAAGAAATTGGCAAACAGTGCAATCACATCGTGTATGCTACTGACGTGAAATGTAAAAAGTGGAGGGATAAAGAAGAAATTCCAGATTAGCGAACTAAGCAACGCCGCAATAAAAATCGGAAATCGACCGACGGTGAGTGAAAGACTGGCAATGCCCAACAAGAAAATTAGTCCGACCGTCTGGTATCCCACAATATGACTAAAAGGAAAACAGACTCCAGCGATTATGAGAATCGTAGCAACAGAATAGATATACTCTTTCGCAGTTGATTTTCGGGCAGGTAATTTCCATAACGAATTAAAAGTATTAGAACTTTTATCTGACTTAACCACATAAATGTCTATATTATCACTGTTTTTGAGCAATCGATCGACAATACTACCGCCGTTAATGTAGTTGCGCAATGGATGCTCGTTGGTTTTGCCAATCACAATCTGGGTGACGTTGTACTGAATGGCTACTTTAAGCAAGCCTGATACTACGTCGTTGTCCGCCACATGTATGATTTTGGCACCCAGCTCCTTCGCCATGTTTTGGTTGCGGAGCATCTTTTCGTGGGTTTTCTTCGAAAGCGTGTTTCCGAGGTCGATGCTCACCGCAATCCATTGTGCACCAAGATTGAACGCCATCCGACGTGTCCACCGGATAAGCTTTTGCGACGAAGGACTTGGCCCGACTGCGACCATCAGCTTTTCGGTGGTTTTCCACGTCGTGAAAATATTCTTCGCCCGCATATAGTCGAGCATATCGATATCGACTCGCTCGGCGGTGAAGCGAAGGGCTATTTCGCGCAGCGCGTGCAGATTGCCTTTGCGGAAGAAATTCATCGTTGCCGCGTGAGCTTTCTCCGGCACATATACTTTGCCTTCCGACATCCTTTTCAGCAATTCGTCGGGCGTGATGTCAATGAGTTCGATTTCGGCACTTTGCAGCAACGAGTCGGGCACTGTTTCGTGTATCTTCACGCCCGTCACTTCGGTCACTGTTTCGGTGCGGCTTTCGAGGTGCTGCACATTAAGGGTCGTATATACATCGATGCCTTGGCGCAGCAGCTCTTGCACATCTTGATAGCGTTTGATGTGACGGCTTTCGGGTATGTTGCTGTGTGCTAGTTCATCCACTAACACAACTTTCGGATTCCGCTTTAAGATGGCATCCAGATTCATCTCTTCGAGCACCACTTCGCGGTAGATTCGCTGATACCTTGGAATCAGTTCGAGGCCTTCTACTAGTTGTACGGTTTCTCTGCGGCCGTGCGTTTCCACGTATCCCACTACGATGTCCACACCTTCCGATTGGGCTTGATGTGCGGCTTTGAGCATCGCATACGTCTTGCCTGCTCCAGCACACATCCCCAGAAATACACGGAGTATTCCACGTTTGAATTTCTCCTCTTCGATTTTTATCGTTTTAAGGATTTCGTCGGGATTGGGGCGAATGTCTTCGTTTATATTCATCTGTTTTGCAAAAAGAAGTACAACTCAATAGGCGCGAATGCTTCCTTGTCCCGCAGATCTCGCAAATTGCGCAGAGGGAAGAAATCTTCGTAATTCGCGGGACTCTTTGTAATTTTATTTATTTTTCGCTAATAATTTATCCATTTCCAAATTCAAATTCAAAACGTTTACCCTTGGTTCTCCCAGAATAAACCATTGTCGGGGTTCGATGCTTTTTTCGACCAAATCTGCTAATTGTTTCGCTTGAAGCACATTCAAATTTCGCTTTTGGGCAATTCGGTTAATTTGTAATCTCGCCGCTTCCATTGAAATGTTTGGATCGAGACCGCTACCCGAAGCAAACAGCATATCTGCCGGAACATTGGCGTTGGCTGCCAAATGATTGGCCTTCAAAAATAGTGATTTTCGTTCAATAACCTGCTGTTTTAGTTTTTCGCTGGTGATAGACAAGTTGCTCGCTCCCGAAGGCATAACCGAATAGGCCGATGCCGATGGTCGTGAGTTGAAATAGACGACTGTGTCGAACGCCTGCCCAATCAACTCCGAGCCTACCACGATGTTTCCTTTTTTGACGAGACTGCCGTTGGCCTCCTTTGCTAAAAGGCCTTGGGCAATCCCTGTTACTATCAAAGGATAAATGACTCCGGTGAGCAGTGTCATGCTGAAAAATATTTTCAGTGCGATAAATAGTTGAGTTCTCATTAGAATAAATATTTATAAATGAACCGCTAATTTGCGGTAAAACGTTTTATACCAAATGCAAGAAATTAATAATCACATCAATCGCCTTTATTCCCAAAAAGGGAACGACCACTCCGCCAAGTCCATATATCAGAAGGTTTCGTGATAATAAAGCCGAAGCTCCCAATGGACGGTATTTCACCCCTTTCAGAGCCAATGGAATCAACGCCACAATAATCAACGCATTGAAAATAATGGAGCTCAGGATGGCGCTTTCGGGTGTTTGCAGGTGCATCACGTTGAGTGCCGAGAGCGGGCCTTCGTGCAATTTAGTGGCATATAGCCCTGCAAAAATGGCCGGAATGACGGCGAAATATTTGGCAATGTCGTTGGCAATGCTAAAGGTCGTGAGTGCACCGCGTGTCATCAGCAGTTGCTTACCAGTTTCCACCACTTCAATCAGTTTGGTCGGATTACTGTCGAGGTCGACCATGTTTCCAGCTTCGCGGGCAGCTTGTGTACCGGTGTTCATCGCCACACCCACATCGGCTTGCGCCAAGGCCGGCGCATCGTTTGTGCCATCGCCCACCATGGCCACCAATTTGCCTTCGGCTTGTTCTAGCCTAATTCGATAAAGTTTATCTTCTGGTTTCGCTTCGGCAATAAAATCATCCACACCTGCTTCGGCGGCAATGGCAGCAGCGGTCAGGGCATTGTCGCCGGTGATCATCACGGTTTTTATACCCATTTTACGCATTTGCTCGAAACGCTCGCGGATGCCGCCTTTCACAATGTCTTTCAGCTTGATCACGCCGATAATTTTACCATCCTCGGCCACCACCAGCGGCGTTGAACCTTCGTTTGATGTATCGAAAACTGCTTTTTCAATCTCTTCCGGCATTTGATTGCCAAGCGAAGCGGCGTATTGCTTCATCGCCCCGGCAGCGCCTTTGCGGATGGATTTCACTACCTGATCGTTTTGCTGTAAGTCGATTCCGCTCATCCGCGTTTGTGCCGTGAAGAGGATATTTTCTATTTTGTATTGCGCCAAATCACGACCGCGAATGTTGAATTTCTCTTTCGCCAAAATTACAACTGAACGACCTTCGGGCGTATCGTCGGAGAGCGACGCCAGCTGCGAAACTTCTGCTAAATGTTGTTTCGATATACCTTCTGAGGGTATAAAGTCGCTCGCCATACGGTTTCCCAACGTGATGGTGCCGGTCTTGTCGAGCAGCAACACATCAATATCGCCCGCTGCTTCCACAGCTTTTCCACTTTTGGCAATGATGTTTTTACTTACCAATCGGTCCATCCCGCTGATACCGATGGCACTCAGTAGTCCGCCGATAGTAGTCGGAATAAGGCAGACCAACAATGCTACAAGGATGGTGATGGTGATATTGATCGAACTTCCCGATATTTTTTCGCTGTATTGGGCAAATGGATAAAGCGTAGCAACTGCCAGAAGAAAAATGATGGTGAGTCCCGAAAGCAGTATGGTGAGTGCAATTTCGTTGGGTGTTTTTTTGCGTTTTGCACCTTCTACCAGAGCAATCATTCGATCTAAAAAAGTTTTGCCTTGCTCAGAGGTAATCTCAATCACGATTCGGTCGCTCAATACTTTGGTGCCGCCTGTCACAGCGCATCGGTCGCCACCGCTTTCGCGTATCACAGGAGCCGATTCTCCAGTAATGGCTGATTCATCTACTGTGGCAATTCCTTCCACAACTTCGCCATCAGAAGGGATGGTGTCGCCTGCTTCGCAAATAACGCGGTCGCCCATTTTTAAATCGGTGGAGAGCACTTGCGCTTCGCTATCGCCTTCTATTCTACGGGCGAATGTCTGGGTTTTGAGTTTTTTGAGCGATTCGGCTTGCGCCTTGCCACGTCCTTCGGCAAGCGATTCGGCGAAGTTGGCAAATAAGGTTGTGAACCACAACCAAATGGCTATTTGGAACGTGAAACCCGAAAACTGACCGTTCAGGTTGTCTTTAATAAATAGAATTGTGACCAATATAGAACCCACAAACACGATAAACATGACCGGATTTTTTATTTGGATCGCTGGGTTCAGTTTTTTGATTGACTCTTTGAGAGCATTTGTCAGAATCTGTTTCTGAAACAAATCCCGACTATTTTTATTTTTGACCATCTTCTTTTTTGGAATTAAAGAAATGAATAATTTAAATGAATTAAGAGAATTATGATGCTGTTATCATCATCAAATGCTCAATAATTGGACCTAAAGAAAGTGCGGGGAAAAAGGTCAGTGCTCCTACAATCAAAATCACGGAAATGAGCAACGAAACGAACAATCCGGTGTCGGAACGAAGTGTTCCTGCCGATTGCGGAATCTTCTTTTTGGTCGACATACTTCCTGCGATAGCTAATACAGGCAGAATGACACCGAAGCGACCAATCAAGATTCCGATTCCAAGCATCCAGTTATAGAAATCTGTGTTGGCATTCAGTCCGGCAAATGCGCTGCCGTTGTTGCCTGCCGCGGAAGAGAAGGCGTAAAGTATTTCGCTGAATCCATGCGGGCCGGTGTTGCACAGGCTACTTAGAGCCGTGGGACACATCACCGCGATAGCCGAAAAGACGAGTATCACAAAGTTGGGAGCCAAAACGGCTATGATGGCCATTTTCACCTCAAAAGCTTCTATTTTTTTTCCTAAAAATTCAGGTGTTCGACCGACCATCAACCCAGCAATAAAGACTGTGAGGATTACAAACACAAGCAGTCCGTAGAGTCCGGCACCTACACCTCCGAAGATAATTTCTCCCAGCATCATATTCAACATCGCCACCATTCCCGATAGTGGCGAAAGGCTGCTGATCATTGCATTAACAGACCCATTGGAGGCACAAGTGGTGGCTGCCGACCACAGCACGCTATTGGTAATGCCAAAACGCATCTCCTTGCCTTCCATCAGCGCACTGCTGCCAAAGGAAGAATTACCGCTGTATTCGCTATAAAGCATAATGCCCAATCCTGCAACAAATAACACAAACATGGTCGCAAACAGTACCCAGCCTTGGCGTACGCTGCCAATCATTTTTCCGAAAGTATAAGTCAGTGCCGCCGGAATCAACAGGATGGCTAGCATTTCGAAAAAGTTGCTCAGCGGGGTCGGGTTTTCAAACGGGTGGGCGCTGTTCACGCCCAAATACCCACCGCCGTTGGTGCCCAGTTGCTTGATGGCTTCTTGTGAGGCTATTGCCCCGTTGGGTATCGTCTGTTTGAATCCGGTGATGGAGGTGATTTCGAGGTTCGGCGCAAAGTTTTGAATGACTCCCTGCGAAACCAAAAACAATGCAAAAAGAATACTCAAAGGCAAAAGGATATAGACCACCGAACGTGTCAAGTCTTCCCAAAAATTGCCGATTTCTTGCGATGTTTTGTTCCGTATTCCACGAATTAGCACCAGCAAAACGGCTAATCCGGTTGCAGCGCTCACAAAGTTTTGCACCGTCAAGCCCACCATTTGCACAAAAGGACTGAGTGTGACCTCGCCCGAGTAGCTTTGCCAGTTGGTGTTAGTCACAAAGCTCATTGCTGTATTAAAAGAAAGTGCCAAACCTACATTGTCCAATCCCTGCGGGTTCATCGGCAGGCTTTTTTGGAAAAGTTGGATGAGAAACACGAAAAGGAATCCGATTAGGTTAAACATCAGCAGACTGAAGGTGTATTCCTTCCAGTTCATCTGCACTTTGGTGTTCACCCTGCTCACCCGGTAGATCAGATTTTCCACACCTTCGAAAACGGGTCTGCCGAAGAACCGTCCACCTTCAAATACTTTTGCCATATAACCTCCCAATAAAGGAGTGAGGGCAATCAACAACAGCAAATAGAGTGCTATTTGAATAAAATCATACGTATTCATACCTTTACCTCCTAAAATTTTTCGGGGTTAATTAATGAATAGATTAAGTAACCTAACAAAAGGACCACTAAAACCAATGCTACTACAATCATAATTTCTTAATTTTGAATTACGACACAAAGGTAGGGCACGACATATAAAGCTAATCTAAAGCTATATTGGGAGAGTATAAAGATTTTATAAAGGTAGGTAGATCAGGGCTATTAAATTGGTTTGGCATATAAAAAACCCATGACAATCAATCCTGCTTAGGATTGTCGCATGGGTTATAAGAAAAAAATTTCTGACGAATTTTCTGGTCAAAACTCTTCGAACGTATCCATGTGTCGAACGCGTTTCTCTTCGAAGATTTCGTCAATTTTTATTAAAATTCCGGTCTCTTCCACCTCGCCAAACTCGTGATTGACTGCTGTTCCGAAAACACGCATGGTCGGCGAAAGGCTCATGTAGGCATTCACCAATGGCGGAATGTTCAGCCCCATTTTGCGCACTTCTTGGTTTAATATTTTGTAATCCCCTTTGAAATTACCAGTCGAAAATAGTTGATCTAATACCTCGATGTCTGTGTCCCAGTGGGGAACAATTGGCGTAATCGGATCTACTAAATGGTCAGGATCGGGGAAGTATTTGTCCCAGAAATGAAGAATCATATCGCGTGCCCCTTTGTGGTAGTTGGGGTACATGGTCACTTTGCCAAAGTAGTAGTGAATGTTTGGTTTTATTTTGGGTAATGCTCCGAGTCCATCCCACAGGTTATCGAGTGCAAAAAGCGCCTTGGCTCCGGCTTTCGACGATTGGTATTCGAGAGTCACAAACGAGCGACCCAACTCGACGGTGTAAGGCATAAACTCTTTCAGAAACTTGTCGGACATATTGAACAAGTGCGCTGTTGCCAACAGCGGATGACCGTGCTCGTCGAAGCTGATTTCGTCGCCAAACAAGAAACGATAGCCGCCAATAATCTCCTGTGCATCTGGATTCCAGACTAACAGTTGCGAAAACGGAAGCGCCATCGTGTCGTATTCATCGATATCGACTGGCATACCTGTTCCACCACCTGCATCGCGGAATGCGATTTCGCGCAAACGACCAATCTCTTGCATCGTATTGGGCGCATTGTGATGGGTTACAATGTATATTTCGTTGCCACCTTTATTTGTCTTTCTCAAAAACCTATCTTCTGTTAATTCACTTAAAATAAGCGACTTATCGATAGGGCCAATCACATTCTTCATATAGTTCTATTTCTTCTTATCTAATAAGTAAGCTTCTTGCTTCACAAATGTTGCCCAATCGCGCGGTGACCTTGTTTTGTCGAACGTTTGCCAATGTATTGGCTTCCCAAATCGAATGGTGAATGTTTTGCCAAACTGTTTGAATAATTCGTGAGGCAAAAGCAACATCTCGAGGTTAATTTTGATACCTAACAGCTTGCGTATAAAGGCAAATCCGTAGAAAAAACGTGAATTCTTTCCATCGAAAAATACTGGCACTACATCGCGCTGATACTGCACAGACTTAGCGATAAACGACTTTTTCCATTCCAAATCTTCGATGCGCCCGTTTTGCCAACGCGATACCAATCCCGCAGGAAAAAACATCACTTGAGCCGTCGATGCATAAACTTCGTTCATAATATCTGCAGCCTCTTTTGCTTGTCCGCCGTGCTTGTTTACCGGTATGAAAACAGTATCGAAATTGGTGATATTCATTAATATATCGTTGACGACAAACTTCACATTGTGTTGGTATTTTTCGCCAACAATACTGGTGAGCGCAACCCCATCGAGTCCGCCAAGTGGATGATTCGATGCAAATACAAACGGTTTGTCTTTCGGAAGATTGTCCAATCCTTCAACTTTCACCGTTACGTTCCAATAATCAACCATTGCGGTCGCAAATTCAACCCCTTTGAGATGCCCTCGAGCGCGCAAAAAGGTGTTTATTCCTTCTTGATGAATCAATTTTTTGAACAAATAGATGGCAAAACGTGGAATCTTTCGCGCCATTACCGGATCCTTGTCGCGTAACACCTTTTCAACATCGATTTGCAGCACTTTTTCGTTCATTCTAACACATTAAGTGTGCAAAAATACACCAAAAATCTATACGTAAAGTCATTATCTTACAGATATATACCTCTTTCACACAAATGAAACACAATTGAAATTCTATTGTAATCTTCAAAATTAGGTAAAGAGAAACTTCACATATAAAGCATTAATGTTTTGATATTTACTATTTAAGCATAAAATAAACTGTTGAAAACTTTTCCATTTTTTTTTCTTTTGAAACAATAATTATTTCTATTTTTACAACCTATATATTAGCCAAAAATCAGACTTGTGACCCAATGACCAATCAATCAGATATTTATCACACTCCAGCATTACTTTCCGAGAGCATCGATGGACTGAAAATTCAACCCTCAGGCACGTATGTCGATGTCACCTTTGGTGGAGGTGGGCATTCGAAGGAGATTTTGAACCGATTGGGCACAAAAGGTCGACTGTTTTCGTTCGATCAAGACGAAGATGCGGAGAACAATATCATCAGCGATAAGCGATTCACTTTTGTGAGAAGCAATTTTTGCTTTCTAAGCAACTTTATGCAGTATCACAACGTGCAGAAAATCGATGGTGTTTTGGCCGATTTAGGTGTGTCGTCTCACCATTTCGACGAAGCTGATCGAGGCTTTTCGTTCCGATTCGAAGGCAAACTCGATATGCGGATGAATAAACGCGCTGGAGCTTCGGCTGCTGAGTTGCTCAATACCCTTTCTGAAGAGCGATTGGCCGATATTTTCTATTTTTATGGCGAAATGAAAAACGCGCGACGTATTGCATCGCTGCTTGTGAGTGCTCGTAAAGAGAAAAAATTTGCGACCATTGCCGATTTTCTTGAAGTGATTCGTCCGTGTGTCAACAAACAGAAAGAGAAACGCGAACTGGCACAGGTGTTTCAAGCACTGCGCATCGAGGTCAATCGTGAACTCGACACCCTCAAAGAGATGCTCGAGCAGGCTTGCGAATTGCTAAAACCCGGTGGTCGGTTAGCAGTGATTACGTATCATTCGCTAGAAGATCGGTTGGTGAAAAACTATTTCAAATCGGGCAATTTCGAAGGAAAGATAGAGCAAGATTTTTTTGGCAATACCAAAACGGTGCTCAAGAGCATCAGCAACAAAGTGATTGTGCCATCCGCCGAAGAGATTGAGCGCAATCCAAGAGCACGAAGCGCAAAACTTCGTGTAGCAGAAAAACGATAATTACACAAACAAATATTCCCAGAATTATGGCATTTGGCTTTAAGAAAAAAGAAGAACCTAACAAATTGGAAGGCGAAAATAAAGGAATTTCGCTCAAGGAGTTTGTTGATGGAAAAGCAGTAAGCGATTTTCTGAAGAATCAGGTGGGTTTGATTGCTATGGTACTCTTTTTTATGTTTTTCTACATCAGCAACCGTTACGAATGTCAGCAAAAACTGATGGACATTGTGAAATTGGAGAAACAACTTACGGATGTGAAATACGAAGCACTCACTCGCTCGGCAGAGTTGATGGGTGGCAGCAAACAATCGCAAGTGAAAGAGTTGATTGTGGAAAAAGGGATCGAATTGGAGGAGTCGCAAACACCGCCTTACAGCATTGCTAAACCGAAAGAAGAGGAGAAGTAGAGTATGGCAATAAGCAGAAATACCATATTGGCGCGTTACGGAATTGTGATGGTTGTAATCCTTCTCGTTCTAGGACTCATCGTCTACCGCATTGTCAAAATTTCGTTTATAGAAGGGGACAAATGGCGTAACCTTGGTGAGAAAAGTAAGATTCAAAACATTCTAATAGAACCAACACGAGGCAATATTTTTGCATGCGACGGACGATTGATGGCGAGTAGTATTCCTCAATACCAGCTTTTTATCGATTTTAAAGCAGATGGATATACACCCACAAAAAAAATATCGTCGGTGGATTCACTAAAAAAATACATAGATCCGCTTTGCAACGATTTATCAGTCGTCATTGGTGACAGAACACCTACAGAATATCGAAATTATATTCTTGCAGGACTTGCCAAAAAGAGCCGCCAATTCTCAATCTCAGGTAAGAAAGTCTCTTACCTGGATATGAAAAAATTGCAAGAAAACCCATTTCTCAAACTGCCACGTGGCTTGAGCGGATTCTATTCAAAAGCATTTTTTAAACGCAAAAAACCGTTTGGTTCGTTGGCGTCGCGCACCATTGGCGATATTTTTTCCGAAAAAGGAAAAGGCGGGAAAAACGGGTTGGAACTTCAGTTCGATAGTGTGCTTCGCGGTATTCCCGGATTGGCATGTAGCCAGAAAATCCGAAGCAAATACATGAAATATACCACTCAGGAGCCTATTGACGGAATGGATATTCACACCACTATCGATGTCAACATACAGGACATTTCGGAGCGTGCGTTGGTCGATAAACTTGTGGAGGTGGATGCCGAATCGGGCACTATCGTTTTGATGGAAGTGGAAACTGGCGAAGTAAAAGCCATCACCAATATGATGCGAACCAACATTGGCGAATATTACGAAGGCACAAATATGGCGGTGAACAGTCTCACCGAACCCGGATCGACATTCAAAGTTGCCTCGATGATGGTGGCACTCGATGACGAAAAAGTGAAGCCGAACGACAAAATCTTCTGCGAATACGGTCAGTGGCACTACAGCAACCGCGTGGTGAAAGATCACAACTGGGACAAAGGCGGCTACGGCGATTTGACCGCAGCTCAAACCATTTGGAATTCGTCGAACATCGGTGTGGCGAAAATTATCGACAAAGCCTATCACAACGACCCCAAAAGCTATGTGGATAAACTCTACAAAATCGGATTGAATAAACGACTCGACTTTCAGATTCCGGGAACGGCAACTCCGAAAATTAAATATCCTACCGACCCAACTTGGTCGAATACTACCTTGGCGTGGATGTCGTTTGGCTACGAAACACAGATTCCACCGATCTACATGCTGACATTCTTCAACTCGATTGCCAACAACGGGAAAATGGTGAAACCGTTTTTCGTAAAAAGCATCAACCGTGGCGGCACCGAAGTGCAAAAATACGAGACCGAAGTGGTCAATCCAGCGGTGTGCAAGGAAAGCACGGTGAAAATTCTTCAGCAGATGTTGAAAGATGTAGTGTTGCACGGAACAGGTAAACCGTTGCAATCGAAACACATACAAATTGCTGGAAAAACAGGTACCGCGCAGGTTTCGCAAGGGAAAACAGGATACGACGGCCACCAAGTGAGTTTTTGTGGCTATTTCCCTGCCGATCATCCCAAATATTCGGGTATTGTAGTCATTCGTTATCCTCGAATTGGACACGCCGGTGGAGGAACGATGGCTGGTCCAGTGTTTAAGCGCATTGCCGAGCAAGTGTATGCCCGCAGCCTTCGCGTTCCTGCAAAAGAGGTTCCGAAAGACAGCGTAAACTCACCTCTGCCATCTGCTAAAATTGCGTTCAACAGCGATTTGAAAACGATTATGTCGAAACTCGCTTTGAAAGTAGATAGTGTGGAAACACCAAACGGATTGTCAAAAGTGGTGGTCAACCCATCGGGTCTCTCGTTCAAACAGGTAACTGTGACTAGAAATGTGATACCGAACGTACTCGGGATGGGCGTTCGCGAAGCGGTTTATCTGCTCGAAAACATCGGTTTGCGGGTAGTCATTATGGGAAGTGGAGAAGTCGTTTCACAATCGCCTTATGCAGGTCAGAGTTATACGAAAGGTCAAACCATAAAAATTGTGTTGAAATAAAATTCATTCGATTATGAAGTTACACCAACTTATTTCGAGACTAAAACCGATTCAAATCGTCGGGTCGAGCGATGTAGAAATTGGTTCGATTTGTTCCGATTCGCGTAAAGCTACCGGTGGAAGCTTGTTCGTGGCTGTTCCGGGAACGGCTGTCGATGGACATAACTTTATTGCGCAAACCATCGAGCAGGGCGCTGTGGCAGTAGTTTGCCAAGCATTGCCAGAGGTTATTTTCCCAAATGCAACTTACGTTCAAGTAGCAGATAGCGCCTATGCATTGGGTGTTCTGGCCTCTGCGTGGAACGGTTATCCTTCGGAGCAATTGACCTTGGTAGGTGTGACCGGAACCAACGGAAAAACCACCATCGCCACGCTTTTATACAATATGTTCACCAAATTAGGGCACAAAACGGGTTTGCTCTCAACCGTTTCCAATTTTGTGGTCGATAAAGAGATTCCTGCCACGCACACCACGCCCGATCCCATCAGTCTCAACGAATTGTTGAAAGAGATGGTCGATGCTGGTTGCGAATACGCATTTATGGAGGTAAGTTCTCATTCGGTGGATCAAAAACGCATCAGTGGATTGCGATTCAAAGGTGGAATTTTCACCAATCTAACACGCGATCACCTCGACTACCACAAAACAGTCGATGCCTATTTGAAAGCGAAAAAAGGCTTTTTTGATCAACTACCTAAAGACGCGTTTGCCATTACCAATGCTGATGACAAAACGGGTTTGGTGATGCTTCAAAATACCAAAGCGAAAAAGCTGACTTATTCTGTGCGCACACTCGCCGACTACAAAGGCCGAATCATCGAAGACCATTTCGACGGAATGATGCTCGAAATCAACAAAAAAGAGGTAGTTGTGCAATTTGTGGGAAAATTCAACGCTTCGAATTTGTTGGCGGTGGTTGGTGCGGCGCATCAATTGGGTCAAGATATGGACGAAATTCTACTCGTTCTGAGCACATTGAAATCTGTTTCGGGACGATTCGAAGCACTTCGTTCTCCATCGGGTTATACCGCAATTGTGGATTATGCACACACACCCGATGCGCTGAACAATGTGTTGAGTGCGATTCATCAGGTGCTCAACGGAGGGGGGAAAGTAATCACCGTGGTAGGCGCGGGTGGCAATCGCGACAAAGGCAAACGACCACTTATGGCAAAAGAAGCTGCCAATGCGAGCGATAAAGTGATTCTTACATCCGATAACCCACGATTCGAAGAGCCGGAAGAAATTCTGAACGATATGGTGGCAGGATTGGATGTGCTCGACAAAAAGAAAACGCTCACCATTGTCGATCGCCGTCAAGCGATAAAGACTGCTTGTATGCTTGCGCAGACTGGCGATGTGATTTTGATTGCCGGCAAAGGGCACGAAGATTATCAAGACATAAAAGGAGTGAAACACCGTTTCGACGACCGTGAAATCGTTCGTGAGATATACGCAGAACAAAACTCATAATTCATAATTCACAACTCATAACTAACGACTATGCTTTATTACTTATTCCAATATCTGCACGATTTGAATGTTCCCGGAGCGGGAGTTTTCAAATACATTTCGTTCCGTTCGGCTACAGCGCTGATTCTGTCGCTGTTTATTTCCACTATTATCGGGCGACGTATTATCAACAAACTGCAAATGCTGCAAATTGGTGAACTGGTGCGCGACCTCGGTCTCGAAGGACAGATGCAGAAAAAGGGAACGCCAACAATGGGTGGAATCATCATCATTATCTCGATTTTGGTGCCGGTGCTACTGCTCGGTCGCTTGGGGAATATCTACATGATTCTGATGATTCTGACCACCGTTTGGTTGGGTGCTATTGGTTTTTTGGACGACTACATCAAGGTTTTCAAAAAGGACAAAGAGGGTTTGAAAGGTGTTTTCAAACTAGTTGGTCAGGTCGGACTCGGACTTATCGTGGGCATTATTCTCTACTTGAGTCCGAAAGTGGTGATTCGCGAAAACTCTGAAATTCGCCACAACAACATCATTTCGTCGGTGGAATACAAAACGATGGACGTGAAATCGACCAAAACTACCATTCCTTTTGTCAAAAACAACAATCTCGACTACGCCGATTTTGTGTCGTTCACAGGAGAAAAAGCTCAAATGTGGGGTTGGATTTTGTTCGTTTTGGCAACCATTTTCATTGTTACCGCCGTGTCGAATGGTGCAAACCTAACAGACGGACTCGACGGCTTGGCGACGGGGAGTTCCGCCATCATCGGGGTCACGCTTGGGATATTGGCTTACCTCTCGAGTAACATCAATTACGCTTCGTACCTCAACATCATGTATATTCCGGGTGTGGAAGAGATGACCGTTTTCGCAAGTGCATTTATCGGGGCTACCATCGGATTTCTGTGGTACAATTCGTTCCCAGCACAAGTGTTTATGGGCGATACAGGCAGCTTAACACTCGGTGGAATTATCGCCGTTTTTGCGATTATTATCCACAAAGAGCTGTTGATTCCGATTTTGTGTGGCGTGTTTTTGGTCGAAAATCTGTCGGTCATTTTGCAACGCTACTATTTTAAATACACCAAGAAAAAGACGGGTGCTGGAAAGCGCATTTTCAAGATGGCGCCACTTCACCATCATTTCCAAAAACCAGGAAATTCGGGGATTGATGCCTTGCTGCAAAGTCCGATTATTCCTGTTCCTGAATCGAAAATCGTGGTTCGTTTCTGGATTATTGGCATCATCTTGGCGGTTTTGACGATTGTGACATTGAAGATTAGATAAAAAAGACAAGCCCCCAACCCACGAAGGGGGCTTTTAAAGAGTGTTTTGAGTTTGAAATGGGGGCAAAATAATTAACGGTAAAATTCAAAAGTCCACTTTGGGGATTGAGGGGCTAAATATTTTATATGAACAAAAGAATTGTTGTTTTAGGAGCAGGAGAAAGCGGTGCAGGTGCAGCGGTTTTGGCAAAAGTGAAGGGATTCGACGTGTTTGTTTCCGACAAATCGAAAATTGCCGACAACTACAAACAGTTGCTCGACAAATACGAGATTGCGTGGGAAGAAGAGAGGCACACCGAGTCGCTCATTCTCAACGCCGATGAGGTGGTGAAAAGCCCCGGCATTCCAGATAAAGCCCCAATTGTGAAGGCTTTGGTGGCACAAAAAACGCCGATTATTTCGGAAATCGAATTCGCGGCGCGCTACACCAAAGCCAAAATGGTTTGCATTACCGGTAGCAACGGCAAAACGACCACCACGATGCTCACTTATCACATTCTGAAAAATGCTGGACTGAATGTCGGCTTGGCGGGCAATGTGGGCAAAAGCCTTGCGTTGCAAGTTGCGGAAGAGAATTACGACTACTTCGTGTTGGAGTTGAGCAGTTTTCAGTTGGACAATATGTACGATTTCAGGGCGAACATTGCGGTATTGTTAAACATCACACCCGATCACCTCGATCGCTACGACTACTGTATGCAAAACTACGTGAATGCTAAGTTCCGCATCACGCAAAACCAAACGCCCGAAGACGCTTTCATCTATTGGAACGACGATCCCATAATCACCGAAGAAATTAAGAAACGTGCCATTGAGGCGCAGTTTTACCCGTTTGCTGAAACACCATCTGACGGTGTGAAAGGCTATACTGAAGACGAGACTATTCACATCGAAACGAACCAAACAGAGACTTTCTTGATGGAGGTGAGCAAACTCGCTCTATCGGGAACGCACAACCTCTACAACTCTCTGGCAGCAGGACTTTCAGCGAGATTATTAGACATAAAAAAAGAGAATATTCGCCAGTCGCTGAGCGATTTCCAAGGTGTGGAGCACCGCTTGGAGCACGTGGCTCGAGTGCGTGGCGTGGAGTACATCAACGATTCGAAAGCGACCAACGTCAACTCGTGTTGGTATGCGTTGCAAAGCATGAAAACACCGACCGTTTTGGTTATTGGTGGCACTGACAAAGGCAACGACTACTCCGAAATCGAAGAGTTGGTGAAAACAAAAGTGAAAGCGATGATCTGCCTTGGTGTGGACAACTCGAAATTGCACGAATTTTTCGATGGAAAAGTGCCAACCGTTGTCGATGCAGGATCTATGCAAGAGGCGGTTGATCATTGTTATCGCTTGGCAGAAAAAGGCGATACAGTGTTGCTTTCGCCTTGCTGCGCCAGCTTCGATTTGTTCAAAAACTACGAAGATCGAGGTCAGCAGTTTAAGAAATGCGTGAGAAATTTGTAGTGAAATTTAAAATATATATAGTTCAAAAGATAATAAAAAGATTTAGTTATGAATAAATGCGGTAAATGTGATACAAATAACCCTGATAATTCAAAATATTGTATGAATTGTGGTTATGAAATTGAGAAGAAAATTTCACAAGAAACCACGACTTTAAGTTCAATTCCTGTAAAAGAAAAGAGTAACAAAAAGCGACTTGCCACAATTATTGGTGCCGCAATAGGAATTGCAATTATGTTTAACTTGCAATATTTTGTGTTTAAAACTCAGTCGCCTAGCATAGATACCGCCCTACAACAATTCGCAAGCGAAATAAATAAGTCATGCCCGATTATGATTGATTCGGAAACACGTTTTGATAATGCAATTGCCTTACCTAACAAAATGTTTGCATATAATTTCACTTTGATAAATTTACAAAAAGAAACAGTTGATACTTTACAAATAAGGAATCAAATTGAGCCGAGGATTATTAATATCGTTAAAACAAATCCTGAAATGGAATATGTTAGGGCGAGAAAAGTGAATTTGAGTTATAATTACAAGGATAAAAATGGAGTCTATTTATTCCAAATTGTAGTAACTCCTAAACAATACGAGTAGATAATATAATTCGCGGTTAACTTTAAATCCCTTTAAGAAAGTAAGTCCCGCGGAAGGCAGTACAATGATATAAATTCAATTTCAATTGAAATAATTTACAACTTATGGATTTAACCAAAGCACTATTTAAAGGAGATCGCGTCATCTGGACGGTGTTCTTTTTCCTCTGCGTCATCTCGGTGGTGGAGGTATATAGCGCGTCGAGTATGCTTTCTTACAAAGCTGCGGTACGTCATTTCGACCCGATTGTGCGCCACGCCACCTTCCTGATTGCGGGCACGGCGTTGATTATTATGATTCAGAATATGAGTATGAAGCGCATCCAGACTCTTGGATTTATTGCTTTGGTACTCGGTATTTTGTTTCTGATTTATGCGATGGTAGGCGGCATGAAAGTGAACGATGCTTCGCGCTGGGTCAGCTTTTTCGGCATACGTTTTCAGCCGTCGGAGTTTGCTAAATTGGGCGTTATCATCACCACGTCCTACATTTTGTCGAAATACCAAGATGAAGACAACGCTTCGCCCAAAGCCTTCAAGCTTATTATGTTGATTGCCGGTGTGGTTTGCTTGTTTATCCTTAAAGAGAACATTTCGACCGCTGTCCTGCTTTTCGCCGTGGTCTATCTGTTGATGTTTATCGGTCGGGTGGAGTTCAAAAAACTGGGAATTGTAGCCGGAATAGGCATCGGACTGATTGTGATTGGTGCATTCACCATTACACATTTGCCCAAAAACGTCTTGAAAGAGACACGTTTCGAAACCGCTGCCAGTCGCCTCAGCAGCTTTATTAGCGGTAAGAAAACGGATAGCGACGATAAGATTGATCTCAACGGAAAGGATTGCCAGAAATACTACGGAAAAATTGCGATAGCCAATGGCAAAGTGTTTGGCAAAATGCCCGGAAACAGCGAAACACGAGACTTTTTGCCTCAGGCATTTTCCGATTTTATTTTTGCCATAATATTGGAAGAAACCGGTTTGGCTGGTGGATTATTTGTGATTTTCCTCTACTTTGTGTTGCTCTTCCGAGTCGGTGTTATTGCCAAGCGGTGCACCAAAGTCTTTCCTGCATTGGTCATTATCGGTTGTTCGCTGATTATCGCTTTTCAGGCATTAATTAATATGTCGGTGGCTGTCAATTTGATTCCGGTGACCGGTCAACCGTTGCCACTGATCAGTCGCGGTGGTACATCAACGCTCATCAGCTGCATCTATTTTGGTATCATTCTTTCTGTAAGTCAGTTTGCTGCAAAAACAAATGCTAAACCACAAGAAATCAGTCAGAAAGAAGATATTTCGATCGAAGAAGCGAAAGCCGAAATCGAAGAAGCAAAAGAGGGAATTTTGTAATATTGATTGAACGTAAAGGGTTTATTTATTATACAAAACAATGTATTCGAAAGCCCCTAAATCCCCTCAAGGGGACTTTTGCCGAAGAGAGGTTTTTTAAAGTTAATCATTGATAAATAGTAATTGTACAGCACAAACCCGAAGTCCCCTTGAGGGGATTTAGGGGCTGAATTAAACGAATTTATCCAACATATTTTCTTCGTATTGAAAATTTAAAAGAACAATGAAAAAACAACCAAGAGTCGTCATCAGCGGAGGTGGCACAGGCGGACACATTTTTCCCGCCATCTCGATTGCTAACGCGGTGAAAGAGCTTCGCCCCGATGCCGAAATTCTCTTTATCGGAGCCGAAAACCGCATGGAGATGGAGAAAGTGCCTGCCGCAGGTTACCCCATTGTGGGATTGCCAGTGAGCGGTTTCGACCGAAAAAACATGTTCAACAACGTACAAGTGATCTATCGTTTGACAAAAAGTATGTTGAAAGGATGGTTCGCCGTGCGAAAATTCCGACCCGATGTGGCGGTGGGAGTGGGTGGTTATGCAAGCGGACCGACGTTGCGCATCGCATCTATGCAGGGCGTTCCGACTTTGTTGCAGGAGCAAAACTCGTATGCCGGAGTCACCAACAAAATATTGGCAAAGAATGCATCTAAAATCTGCGTGGCGTATGACAAAATGGAACGCTTTTTCCCGAAAGACAAAATCATTCTGACAGGGAATCCTGTTCGTCAGGATCTGTTTACTAAAGAAGACAAACGTGCCGAAGCAGTTGAGTATTTCAAACTCGATCCTGCGAAAAAGACCATTCTCGTAGTAGGCGGCAGCCTCGGAGCACGGACTGTGAATCAGAGCATCATCGCCAAGCTTACAACCATTTCGGAATCGGACGTGCAGGTGATTTGGCAAACAGGGAAATACTACTTCGAAGATGCCGAGGCCTCGCTAAAAACCGTGAATCCGAAAAATGTGCACCTCACTGCCTTTATCAGTCGGATGGGTCTGGCATACTCCGTGGCTGATTTGATTATTTCGCGTGCAGGAGCGGGTTCGATTTCCGAGTTCTGTCTGCTGGGAAAACCGGTCATTCTCGTGCCTTCGCCCAACGTGGCAGAAGACCACCAAACGCATAACGCTCAAGCATTAACGACGAAAAATGCGGCAGTGATGATCAAAGACATCGATGCCCGAGATCAGTTGGTGGACGCAGCTTTGTCTCTCATCAACCAACCCGAGAAAATGGCTAATTTAGGTAAAAATATTCTGCTTTTAGCGCAACACGACTCAGCAAAACGCATCGCCGAAGAGGTGCTGAAACTGATAAAATAGGAACAGAAAATGTTAGTAAACTCTGAACTAATGGACCTCAAATCGAGTAGGAAAAGAAGAATTGCGGCATTCTTGATTGACCATTTTGTCATGACATTCTTAATGGTTGCATTGATTTTTGTAATTCAAGGTGCTTCCTTCTTTGAGGATAATGATTTGGAATCAATTCAATCAGTAATGTTAACTGTTATGATTCCGGGAATGGTACTCTACTTTGCTAAAGATTCAATAAATGGTGTTAGCATTGGTAAATGGATAATGGGTATTGTTGTAAAATCTGATGATGTTGACTTTTCAAATCCTTCGTTTTGGAAGCTATTTACTAGAAATATTTTCATAATCATCTGGCCAGTTGAATTCATTGTTTTAGCGATTAGTCAAGATAAAAAAAGAATTGGTGACTCTGTTTGTAAAACGGTAGTCTTACAAAATCCAAATCAATCCAAGTTGATATATAGAGTATTCGCATTCATTGGAATCGGCGCATTTTTTTATCTTTTTACGTATGAAATTTTGATTAAAAAACAAATAATGAATTCAGAATCTTACAAAGCAGGCATTAGTGGAATTCAAAAGAATAAAACTATAAATGACGAAGTTGGAGGTGTTGAAGATTTTGGGAGTTTTCCTAATGCACAATTTACAACAGAGAATGAACATTCAACTGCAAAATATATAATTAAAGTAATTGGTAGAAAGAAAAGTATTACTGTAAATGTGTTGCTTGAAAGAGATAAAAACAGAAATTGGCAAGTTATAAATATTGAGTATTAATTTATAATCAAATGAAATTTCACGCACTGCGACACCTGCAATTCGAAGGCTTGGGCATGATTGAGCCTTGGATTAAGCATCACGGCCATTCGCTCACCGAAACACTATTTTGGGAGGCGGATTGGAAACTACCGTCACTGGATAGTTTTGATTTTCTGATTATGATGGGCGGCTCGATGAATGTAGACGAAGAGGCGGAATTTCCGTGGCTTGTGCAAGAGAAAGCATTCATTGCCGATTGCATTCGAGCAAATAAACGGATTTTGGGCATTTGTCTTGGCGCACAACTCATCTCGAGGGCGTTGGGACACAAAGTGGGTCGAAGTCCAGAGAAAGAAATCGGCTGGTTTCCGGTGGAGAAGAAGTTTGAAACACATCCGCTGTTTCCATCTTTGGCTGACAAAAAGCAGCTCTACGTGATGCAGTGGCACGGCGACATGTTCGACATTCCGACAGGCGCTGAATCGCTCTTTTCGTCGGTTGGTTGTCCGAATCAGGGCTTTACGCTGAACGACAATCATGTGGTCGGGTTGCAATTTCACTTGGAGTTAAGCGACAACCATATCCGTCTATTCTTCGATGAAGGCGACAATGTTGAATTCGACAACGTGACGAAATACATTCAGCTCCCAACCACCATTCTCGAAGAGAGTAAAAAACACGTCGCTACAACACGGCAAGTACTGAATGAATTACTGGATGCAATGGTGAAAGAGTCTTAACCGCAGAGAACACGGAGAAGGCGCAGAGAACCGCAAAGAAAAAAATTAGAAAATAGAATTTATTATAAAAAGCTCCGCAGTACTCTGCGCTACAACTCAGCGTCCTCTGCGGTTAAATAAAGACAATGATGACTGAAAACGAAATATCAGATAAAATAATTGGTTGCGCCATAGAGGTACACAAAGCTCTTGGTCCAGGATTATTGGAAAGTGCATATTCAGAATGTCTATTTTATGAATTAAGGAAATCGGGATTAAAAGTAGAGAAGGAGAAACCTTTGCCTTTGGTCTACAAAGAAGTAAAATTAGACATTGGTTATCGTTTAGATTTAATTGTTGAAGATAAAGTTATTGTGGAACTAAAAGCTGTTGAAGCGATCACTGATGTTCATCTTGCTCAGGTTCTAACTTATCTGAAATTGTCAGGATGTAAATTGGGATTATTGATGAATTTCAATGTTCTTCGCTTAGTAGAAGGATTGAAAAGAGTTGCAAACAGACTATAAATATTTAACCGCAGAGAACCGCAAAGGGAAAAAGAGAAAAAAGTAAAATCGTTAAAAAAAGATTTAACAATCAACAAAACAACCTCTGCGGTACTCTGCGCAAAACTCAGCGTCCTCTGCGGTTAAAATTCAAAATATTATGCCAACCTACCAAATAGACAAAATTCTGTTTCTCGACATCGAGACTGTGCCGCAAACCGCTGCGCTGTCGGACATGTCGTACGAATTGCAGAAGCTATGGGCAGAGAAATTCGAAGCGCAACGCCGCCGTATGCCCGACCGCTACCCCGAAGATATGGATGCCGCCGCTGCGTACAGTCAGGAAGCAGGGATTTATGCCGAATTTGGTAGAATTGTCTGCATCTCGGTGGGGTTGGTCTTTTTCAGAGAAGGCGAAAAGTTCATACGATTGAAATCATTTGCCGGCGACGACGAAAAGGCGCTGTTGCTCGATTTTGCGACGTTGATTCAGAAAACCTTCACGTCCGACCACAACATTTGCGGACACAACATCAAGGAGTTTGACATTCCGTACATCGCCCGCCGTATGTTGATTAATGGTGTTGCTCTGCCGCCCGTGCTCGACATTGCCGGTAAAAAACCGTGGGAAGTGCGCTTTATCGATACGCTCGAAATGTGGCGCTTTGGCGATTACAAAAACTACACTGCGCTGAAACTGCTCACCGCCGTGTTTGGCATTCCCACACCGAAGGACGACATCGACGGCAGCCAAGTGGCATCGGTTTATTATGGTGAAAACGATGTGCAACGCATTGCCACCTATTGCGAAAAAGATGTGCTGGCAACGGCTCAGCTTTTCCATCGCTTCAATGGATTGCCGCTTATTGAGGAAGGGAATGTGGAAATAGCAAAACGATAGATAAAACAAATGAAAAGAATTGCATTTATTTTGATGATCACAATCGTTGGTTTGACTAATTGCAGTCCAAATTATGAAAAGATTTTTGCTGAGAATAACGATAAGTTCGACAAAAACAGAGTCATTTTAAACAACATAGTACAGACTATCGAACAAAATTATTTAATCAAATGGGATGGTAAATCAGAGTTTATTTTATCAATTGATAGTTTAGATTCAAAAACAAAAAATTCGTTAGAAAATCTAGGAGTAGGAAGCATTGAGTTTTCTAGAAATCCAAATTTAAATTGCCAAAAGAGTTATTGGATTACTTTTAATATTTCTAATGGTTGGAATATTTCAACGTTAAGAGTTGTTCAATTAGTTTATGCACCGTGTGATTCTAAAGGGGAAATTAAAGACAGACATAAACGCTCCAATTATGACAAATTAATAGATTATTGGGGGCAAGGAGATGGATGGTTTGTTTATTCGGACTCAGATTTCATCTAATTTATTGGATTTAAAAGACTTTCATTAAAATGAAAAACTTAAAAAACATCACTTCAGTCTATTTCGTGGGTGCTGGTGGCATCGGCATGAGTGCGTTGGTTCGCTATTTTCTGGCAAAAGGGAAAAAAGTGGGCGGATACGACAAAACCGCTACCGAACTCACCCGCCAATTGATAGCTGAAGGAGCTGACATACATTTCGAAGACAACGCTTCGCTCATTCCCAACTATTGCCGCGATGTGGAGAACACCATCGTGGTGCGCACTCCCGCTGTGCCTGAAGACCATTCGGAGCTGACCTATTTTCGCGACAACGGCTTTTGGATGGTGAAGCGTGCCGAAGTGTTGGGTGAAATCACCAAAACCGACCGCGGCATCTGCGTGGCAGGCACGCACGGCAAAACCACCACTTCGACCATGACGGCGCATTTGCTCAAGCAATCGTCGGTCGATTGCAACGCATTTCTAGGAGGCATTCTCAAAAACTACGACAGCAACCTTATGCTTTCGGAGAAGAGCGACCTCACCGTGATCGAAGCCGACGAATACGACCGCTCGTTTCACTGGTTGCAGCCTTACATGGCGGCCATCACCTCGTCCGACCCCGACCACCTCGATATTTACGGCACCGAAGAGGCGTACCTCGAAAGTTTCCGCATCTTCACTTCGCTGATTCAGCCGGGCGGTTGCCTTGTGATGAAAAAGGGAATCACCGTGCAACCCGATTTGCAAGAAGGGGTGAAACTCTACAGTTATTCGATTGAAGAGGGTGATTTTCATGCTGAAAATGTGCGAATTGGCATCGGAACGATTCTGTTTGACTTCGTTACGCCAACTGAAACGGTCACCAATGTTGAGCTCGGAGTACCCGTTCGCATCAACATCGAAAACGGCATTGCAGCGATGGCTTTGGCGTGGTTGAACGGCGCATCGGCAGATGAACTCCGCAGCGGAATGAAAAGCTACGGCGGCGCCAAACGTCGGTTCGACTTTTATGTGAAATCAGATAAATTCGTGCTGCTCGACGACTACGCGCACCACCCCGAAGAGGTGAAAGCGAGCATTTCGTCGCTCAAGCAGTTGTATCCCGACCGCAAATTGACCGTCATTTTCCAACCGCACTTATTTAGTCGCACAAATGACTTTTACCGCGAGTTTGCCGAAAGCCTTTCACTCGCCGACGAGCTGATTCTGCTCGACATCTATCCGGCACGCGAATTGCCGATGGAAGGAGTCACTTCGCAGTTGATTTTCGACTTGGTGACAGCACCGAAAAAGACGTTATGTCTAAAAAGTGAACTGCTCGACGTTTTCGCCAAAGGAGATTACGACGTGGTGATGACCCTCGGTGCAGGCGACATTGACACTTTTATTCCCAAAATTCAAGAAATTCTGACTAAATGATTCTTAAAATTCTTAAAATCACCAGCATTTTGTTGCTGCTCGGATACGTTATTTCCGCGGCGATTTGGTCTTATCAAACACCTCGTGGTGAAGTTTGCTCCGAACTCAAAATTGAGATTGCCGATGTCAACGAAGTCCATTTTATCGACAAAGTGGAAGTTGTGAAACTGATTACTGAAGCTGGATTGATGCCGACTGGACAGCCTATGGGAGAAATTAATACGGAAGCCATCGAAGATTGCATTCGCCGAAATCCGTTGATTCGTAAAGTGGAGTGTTTCAAAACCAACGACCACAAACTGAAACTGCAAATCGAGCAACGGATTCCGATTTTGCGCATCATGTCGTTTTTTGGCAATTTCTACATCGACAAAGACGGGAAAGCGATGCCCGTGTCGACGAATTACTCCGCAAGGCTGACAATTGCTTCGGGATACATAGAAAAACAGTTTGCAGAGGGTGAATTATACAAATTTGCACTATTTTTGCGTAACGATTCATTGTGGAATGCTCAAATTCAACAAATTGATGTGCAGAAAACCCACGACATCACGCTCATTCCGACGGTCGGAAGCCAGCGCATAGTGATAGGACAGTTAGGTGATTTTAAACTTAAAATGAACAATCTGCGCGCATTTTACCTCGACGGATGCAACCGTTTTGGTTGGAACAAATACAAAACAATTAACTTACGATACAACGGACAGGTAATCTGTTCTGCAAATTAAAATTAGACTTATGGAACCCAAAGAGTACATCGCGGCCATCGACTTAGGCTCTTCTAAGATTGTAGGAATGATTGGTTGGAAACGACCTGATGCAACCCTCGAAGTGGTAGCTGTCGAGAAAATCGACTCGCAAACCTGCATTCGTAGAGGAAACATCCACAACCTCGAAGAGACAACGAACAACGTCAAGCAAATTTTGCAAAAACTCGATGCACGCATTCAGCCCAATAAGCTGTTGAGAGTTTATGTCGGCGTTTCAGGTCAATCGATTCACACGCTGAATCATCAAGTGTCGCGCACGTTTGCAAACGAAGAGTTTGTCAACGAAAAAATCATCGAATCGATTATCGACGAGTGCTACGACTATGCGGTGGACGAAAATATCGAAGTGCTGGAAGTGATTCCAAACGAATATAAACTCGACGCAAAAAAGACCGAAATTAACCCTGTCGGTGTGGCTTGTGAAGAGATTGAAGCCAATGTCAGACTGATTGTGGGCCGCTCTTCGCTCAAACGCAATATTTCGCGTGCCATCGAGGATAAAACCAACATCGACGTGTGTGGAATGCCGATTGCACAAATGTCTTCGGCATCGTTGCTGCTTTCGGATGCAGACAAAATTCTAGGGTGTGCTTTGATTGATTTCGGTGCGGGAACAACTTCGGTCACGATCTACAAAGATGGTTTGTTGCGTCATTTGGCGGTCATTCCGTTTGGTGGAAATGTGGTGACCAAAGACATTTGCAGCGCCAATTTGCTCGAAGTGGATGCAGAAAAGTTGAAAACCTCGTTCGGTAGTGCCATTTTCAATCCTGATGCCGATAACAAAGTGTTTAAACCACGCAACCTCGGAACCATCGACGAACCATCAATCGAACTGCATACACTCAATAACATCATCGAAGCGCGTATGACCGAAATCGTTCAGAACGTTTGGGCACAAATCGAAAATTCTGGTTTTGGGAAAAGTCTTGGAGCTGGAATTTATTACACTGGTGGCGCATCGCAACTTCGCAACTTAGGCGATTTAATCAAAAATATCACAGGAATAGAAGCCAAAAAAAGCGCAACAAACCGTTCCATTTTCAACTCATCGGCATCGAGCGAAACCATGCAAAATCCTGCTTATTCAGTGGTATTGGGTATATTGTCGAGCGGACTCAAAAACTGCGTAAAAGTGCATCACGTACCAGCCACAGTGAGCGTTCTCGATTTCAGCACTGAGGACGAACCTATAGTTGAGTCAGTAGTTAGTAGAAAACCTGAGGAGAAGAAAGAAAAAGAAGAGAAAAAAGGAAAAGCTCCGAAACCCCCGAAACCCCCATCAGAAGGAACATGGAATAAATTAGGAAAAAAAATCAAAGAAATGTCAGGAACGCTATTTAGTGAATCTTCTGACGACGATGATACACACGAAATGAAGTAATATTTACGCATTATGACAAATATAACAGACGCAACAATGGATTTTCAATATTTTGGTGATAAAGCAACATCGATCATCAAAGTCATTGGTGTAGGTGGTGGCGGTGGAAATGCCGTTGAACACATGTATCGCGAAGGAATGAGCAACGTCTCCTTTGTGCTTTGCAATACCGACAATCAAGCACTCAACAAATCAAATATTCCGCACAAACTGCAACTTGGGGTGAAAACCACTTCTGGATTGGGAGCAGGTAACCGACCAGAAAAAGCGCGCCTCGCTGCTGAGGAGAGTCTCGACGAAATTCATCACCTACTTTCGGATGGCACCAAAATGGTCTTCATCACCGCTGGAATGGGTGGTGGTACGGGCACTGGAGCAGCTCCTGTAATTGCCAAAATAGCCAAAGAGAAAAATATTTTGACGGTCGGAATCGTATCTATTCCATTCTTATTCGAAGGGACGCCAAAAATTATGCAGGCATTCAAAGGCGTGGAAGAGATGAGTCGTCACGTCGATGCGCTGTTGGTTATCAACAACGAGCGTTTGCGCAGCATCTACAGCGATCTGGATATACCAAATGCTTTTCAGAAAGCAGACGAAACGCTAACCACAGCAGCACGAAGCATCGCCGAAATCATCACCATATCGGGCATTATGAACCTCGATTTTGCCGATGTAGAAAACACTTTGAAAGACGGTGGGGTAGCCATTATGAGTACAGGAGTAGCAAGTGGTGAACAGCGTTTGACTCAATCGATCGAAAACGCCTTGCACTCACCGTTGCTCAACAACAACACGCCTTTCAAAGCAAAGAAAGTGCTGTTCAACGTCTATTTCAGCAAAGAGAATCCGTTGAAAATGGCCGAAATGGATCAGATTCACGACTTTATGCGCAAATTTGATCAACACAAGATTGAAGTTATTTGGGGTTTGGCATACGACGAAACGCTTGGAGATTCCGTGAAAATGACCCTACTCGCCAGCGGATTCGAAATGTCGAACATTCCGGGTGTACCTGATTTGAGCGAGGACGAAGTGCGCAGACAAGCCGAAACTGAACAGCAAGAGCAGCAAAAAACAGACGAACTCATTCGCTCGGTTTATGGCAATACGGCTTTGGCAAATGGTGGACGTGTGCGTCAGAAACCAATTATATTATTGAATGCGCAACTCGACGACGATGCATTAATCGAGGAGCTTGAGCAAAATCCGTGCTATAACCGTGATTTGACCTTTGTGCAAAAAATCGCTGCTCAAGCAGTGGTAATGCAACCATCAGTTGAAGAGGAGGCCGAAGACCAAAATTCAAATTCACTATTTTAATAAAAACATTTATGAACTTGTTTGATCAAATCAGCGAAGATATAAAAAAAGCCATGTTGGCAAAAGATCGGGTAAAACTCGATGCATTGCGTGGCGTGAAAAAGGAGTTTATCGAAGCCAAAACGGCTAAAGGAGCCGATGGCGAACTATCGGATGAAGTTGCTACCAAAATCTTGCAGAAGATGGTGAAACAACGCAAAGAGAGTTCAGAGATTTTTGCAACTCAAAATCGTCCTGAATTGGCAGCTAAAGAGCTTGAAGAGGTGACTTTCATCGAAATCTATTTACCAAAACAGATGAGTGCCGAAGAACTCGAATCGGTATTGAAAGCCTTGATTGCAGAAGTGGGAGCTAGTGGGCCACAAGATATGGGCAAAGTGATGGGCACTGCCACCAAAAAACTTGCAGGTCTTGCCGAAGGAAAAATGATTTCGGAAACGGTGAAGAAATTGTTAGCCCCCTAACTGTTGATAATACAGATATTAGTTTCACGGTATTAGGCTTCGCCGATATTTTTTTTATTATCATCCGAAGGATAAATATCAACTTAATATCTTTGACAAAACAGCAACCCGCTATCGAAACCACTATCGGTGCGGGTTGTTCTTCTTTAACTTCATAACTTCTTTAACTCCTTGACTTCTCAGAAAATAGGCATCTTCTCCGGTTCGTTCAACCCAATTCACATTGGTCATTTGGCATTGGCGAACTATCTCTGCGAATTTGAGCAGCTCGATGAGGTGTGGTTCGTGGTTTCGCCACACAATCCGCTCAAGAATAGCGACGATTTGCAAAACGAACAACAACGCCTTGATTGGACACGTCGTGCGGTTCGAGATTACCCGAAATTCAAAGTTATCGACATCGAGTTTTCGTTGCCCAAACCCTCTTATTCCATTCAAACACTACAAGCACTTCGCGAGCAGTTTCCCCAAAAGGAATTCACGCTCATTATTGGAGCAGACAACTGGGATTGCTTCGACAAATGGCGCAACTACAAGACAATTTTAGCCGAATTCCCGATAGTAATCTATCCACGTCGTGGATTTGAGGTCATTATTCCTGATGAATTGGCATCAACGGTTAAACTAACCAATGCGCCAATGCTGGAGATTTCGTCTACATTTATCCGCGAATCAATTGCAGCTGGCAAAGATATTAGCTTCTTTTTGCCAGAAGGAATACGCAACTCGTTTTTTCAATAATAATTCCTCTAAAAAATAGTTCTATTTAGATGGAATAATAATTGAATTCGATTACCTTTATCTACTCAAAATAATTCGCGGTTTTTACTGAAATTCATTTACAATGATAAAACAAGAATACTATTGTTTAGGCTCATTTCAATTGAGAAAAATACATCTTTTGTTTTTCTTTTTTGTAGTGCAAGCCTTAATTGTTGAGGTCTATTCCGAAGATGTGGTACTCAGTATCCGAGCAATACAGAATATTGAAAATACAACTATAGATTCAATTGAAATTGTTAATAAAACCAACAGTAGTTCTACCAAATTTACAACATTGAGCCCAAATTTTGGTGTTTATGAGGTAAATCTAACGTTAGGTGTCCCTCAATTACCTACGAACATCCGAGCCTTACACGCCAATAAAGATATCTACACCATCCGAAAGAAATCTTATGGAATTGACGTAATTTCGAAATCAGAATGTGCAAAAAATCTACGTGTTAAAATCTGTAGACCCGATGGGCAAATCATTCGCTCGGCTATTATTAGAGCCGAAAGTGGGATTACAAACTATCCTATTCCATTAACGGGTTCTGGTGTTTTTCTTGTGAATATTGAAGATGAATCCACAAGTCGCACGTTTAAGGTAATTCTTGGTTCGAGCGGAGATTCTTATTTTGGCAATAAACAATTCCAACCTAGATTTCGCAGTGGTTTAGATACTTACTCCTTCGCCACAGGAGATAGTATTCAATTGAGAGTGCGTAAAGGAAATTTGTGGTCTAACTTGTGGCATGGTGTTCCTTCGAACAAAGATACTATTTGCTTAATTCTTCCAACCGCTGACAATCTCTATGCACAGCCAGAAATTGCGAGTCAACAGACTATTGTGAATCCATCAGGGTATTGCCCATTGGCTGCTAAGATTCTCTTTACCACAAATGTTCCAACGCGTGCCGAGATTCGTGTTTTTGGAAAAAACGGTGAAGCATCAGATGTGGTAAAGTTATTCGATACATTAAGTACGACACATAGCCTTCCCGTTCTTGGCTTGTACGCTAACTATGCTAATTTGGTCCAGTTGCGACTTTTCGATGGCTCAGGTCAGTTGCTGGGTAGTAGTGCGATAACTATGCAAACCATTCCACTCAGCGTTGAGTTGCCGTCTATTGTTATAAACACATCATTGCCGTCTAAAAAAGCGGGTATGACTTTAGTGAGTTATCGGGCGTATTTATACGATTTCGGAACCAGGCCATTTATTTTTGATGAATTTGGTGACATCAGATGGTATTTAGATTATGCTACGAGTCCTATTTTGAAAGATATTATGTACGACGCCGGCGTAGAGCGACTTCGCAACGGGAATTTTTATTTCGGCGATTCCAGTACTAATACCATTTACGAAGTAAATATGTTTGGTGACATATTGAATTCGTGGCCAATAGCAGGATATGATTTTCACCATCAAGTTCTTGAGAAACCGAATGGCAATTTCCTGATAAATGTAGATAAACATGGATTGTGGACGATTGAGGATTTTATGATTGAAATCGATAGAACGACGAAACAAATAATCAATGTTTGGGATTTACGGCAGTCTCTACAGTATGCTAGAAGAGTGCTGACTACTCAAAAAGTGGATTGGATACACACCAATGCTGTTGAATATGACCCTTCGGATAGCACAATTATCGTTTCGGGAAGAACGCAAGGAGTAGTGAAACTCAATGCAAACAACAATGTGAAATGGCTTATGGCTCCTCATAGAGGTTGGGCTATTGCAGGCAATGGTGTTGATTTAAGAACAAAACTACTTCAACCTTTGGATGCAAATAATCAACCAATTTTAGATACGATGGTAGTGAATGGCTACACCAATCATCCCGATTTTGAATGGAACTGGTGTCAGCATGCCATAAAAAAACAGCCGAATGGCAATTTTACAATGTTTGATAATGGTGATCAGCGCAATTTCACCACAGCAGGACCGTATAGTCGGGCAGTCGAATACACCATAGATCCAGTAAATATGACCGTCAAACAGATTTGGCAATATGGCAAAGAACGTGGGCCAGCAGCCTATTCGCGGATAGTTTCCGATGTAGATTTCCTTAACGATGTGAATCATGTGATTGTATCTCCAGGAGCAGTGTCGTATGGTCGTGTTTATGGCAAAATAATGGAAGTCGATTACGTTTCCAAAAACGTTTATTTTGAAGCAACAATTTATCCACCAATCGGTTATCCAGCAGTTCTTGTATTGCATCGTACAGAACGACTTAATTTATATCCATTCTAAATGAGTTGAAAACCAGTTGTTTCTAACTTAAAATGTAGAGAATTTTTGGCGAAAACTTTCAGAAAAATTGGTTTTTTTGTCCTATATTGCGGTCAATTTCAAACATCACTCAAATATGGTTTATTTGACATATATACCACAATATGAAAGAGGATAATTATGATTTTCAATGGTCCGATATTGGTGATATCGCTTTGGGTCGTCCTACAATGGGAAATTCGACTTACGTATCTGTCTATCGGATGCTTCAATTTTCAGTGAGAAGTGCGATGGCACAAGAGTTTGGAGGTATTGCAGCGCAAAAAGTTTTTTACAATGCTGGTAAAATGGCAGGGCGTGAATTGTGTAACAATATGCTTGATAAAGATGCTGATGCTTGCACATTTTTCTCTCAACTATCATCGGTGTTCAAAGATTTCAACATTGGAATACTGAAAACAGAAAAAATGGACGACAAAAAGCTCAACTATACCGTAACGCTAGAAGAAGACCTCGATTGCTCGGGTTTACCTGATTCTCAAGAGACAGTTTGCGGTTGGGACGAAGGCTTTATTGCAGGCATTTTGCAAGAATATATGGGCGTCGATTTCTTGGTTAAAGAGATTGATTGTTGGTCGCAAGGTCAAAAACTTTGTCGATTCGAAATTAAAAAAGCATAATAAAATAGTTTACTTTACAATTTGAGAAGGGAATCCGGTGAAAAACCGGGGCTGTACCCGCAGCTGTAAGCTTCACTCAAACACTTTCTACAACGAACCACTGCTCTGAAAACAGAGTGGGAAGGAGTTGAAAGCGAAGCGAGCCAGAAAACCTATCAATTGATTAAGTGTCGCATGTAAACTTTCGGGATAAAAGTTTGGACGATGATTGGATGATTAACCCATTTCCTTTTAGGAAATTTCCTCTCTTCTTCTTTTTGTTCACGGAAGTAATTCTCAAAATATTTCCGTAACACAAAGAGCATTTTGACTTACTCTGGTTTTTTGATTCAAATTCAACGATTTCGCTTTCGAGGTGCTGTATTAACAGCACTCACGTTAGTGTTGTTTCTGTCTAATCTCTCAATTGGGTCAGTAAGTATACCTTTCGACAGAGTATTTTCTATTCTAATTGGAAACAACATTGAGCAAACGACTTGGCAGCACATTGTTCTCGAATCGCGTTTGCCACAAGCCTTTACAGCATTGATGACTGGTGCTGCACTTGCCATTTGTGGGCTCCTTTTGCAAACGCTATTTCAAAATCCACTTGCAGATCCTTCTATTTTGGGAATAAGTGCAGGTGCTAATTTGGGCGTGGCTGCGGTTGTTTTCTTTACGGGTGGCACACTTGGGCATCTTTCTCAATTTGGCGTTAGCGGTCATTTTCTCGTTGTGAGTAGTGCATTTATTGGCGCGATTCTTGTGCTCAACGTCATTCTCTATATGGCAAGGCAATTGCAAAGCAACTTGATGTTGCTGATTGTTGGTATTATGGTTAGCTACCTCGTTTCGTCGCTCATTACGTTCATCAATTTCTATTCTTCGGCTGAAAACGCGTTTCTATTTATGCTTTGGGGCATGGGCGATTTTTCGAGTGTTACGCTTTCCCAACTTCCGTTCTATGCGTTGCTGCTAATGGTTGGACTGGGAGTGGCATTGCTGCAAGTAAAACCTCTCAATGCTTTACTGATGGGGGAGAGGTATGCTATTAACCTTGGTGTACAGATTAAGCAAACACGGTTGATATTGCTTGTTATTAGTGGTTTGCTCACCGCTGTAACTACAGCTTTTTGCGGACCTATTTCATTTATAGGTCTTGCTGTTCCTCATATTGCCCGATTGTTGTTGGGAACAGGAAATCACAAAAAGTTGTTGCCATTCAGTTTATTACTTGGGGCTGCTGTTGCTCTCCTTTGCAATTTGTTGACTAATTTGCCAGGGCATACAAGTATTTTGCCATTAAATGCTATTACGCCTATTCTTGGTGCTCCTGTCGTGCTTTATGTGTTGCTAAGCCGCAAACGAATAATTAATTAATCAGAGAATCATTTACGAAAACTTATGCCCCTTCTCGAGTTAAATAATTTAAGCATTGGATACGTCGATTGTCATCCACACAAAGTGGTGCACGAATCGATTAATCTGACTTTGAAAAGAGGCGAATTCACCTGTCTGCTTGGGATGAATGGTGCAGGAAAATCCACACTTTTGAAAACATTGGGAGGCTTCCAACCTCAACTTTCGGGTGACATATTGCTTGAAGGGAAATCTCTGTCGGACTACTCACGAAAAGAGCTTGCTAAAAAACTGGGTGTTGTGCTCACTGATCGTGTTACAACGGGCAATTTGACCGTTTACGAATTGGTTTCGTTTGGGCGCTATGTCTACACCGACTTTTTTGGGCGCTTATCTACAGAGGATCATAAGGTGGTTGGCGATGCTCTCCGATGTGTTGGGATTGAGTCGTTTGCCAATCGAAATTTACTTGAATTAAGCGACGGGGAGCGTCAGAAGGCAATGATTGCCAAAGCTATTGCCCAAGTGACACCTCTGATTATTCTCGACGAGCCAACGGCATTTCTCGACCTCTCGAGTCGCGTAGAGATTATGCTTTTACTCCGTAAACTAGCGGCGGAAGAAGGAAAAACGGTTTTACTCTCGACTCACGATTTGGATTTGGCATTACAACTCTCCGATAAAATCTGGATTATGGCGAAACGTCGTGAAATTGCTTGCGGTGTTCCCGAAGATTTGGCTCTGGCTGGTACATTCAATTCATTTTTCGACAAAGACAACCTGTCTTTCGACCTCGTGAGTGGTTCGTTTAAGATAAACTCTTCATCTGAAAAGGAGGTATCGATTCAGGCTTCGGGAGAGACCTTGATTTGGCTCGAAAAAGCACTTTGCAGAAAAGGATTCAAAATTTCGAGCTCCGAAAACGGCCATTCTGTACACCAACATAACTCTCAATTCGAAGTTAGAGCCAATGGAAAAACGTCCTTAGTGAACTCAATAGACGAGGTGTTGAACATTCTTGCATAAAAAGTCATTCATACAGAATTTTTATTCTATTTTTGACAAAAATAAGGCGTTCAATGCATCTCATAAAAATAAAATATCTACTATTCATCTTAATATCTTTTCTATTTTCTCTGTCTGCTTTCTCCGAAAATCAGATGGATGAATGCGCTTTTCGACCTGGAGAACGGCTGACCTACAAAGCATTCTACAACTGGGGCGTGATATGGGTTTATGCTGCTGATGTGGAATTTGAGGTCAGCCAAAAATCTCTTGCGACCAAGGCTACTATTTGCCTTGATGCACGTGCCAACAGCATTCCACGTTACGATTGGTTTTTTAAGGTTCGCGACAACTTTCGATCTTTTGCCACATTTGATAAAATGCAGCCAATTTGGGCAGAGCGAAATACCTCCGAAGGAAGCCTGAAAATCTACGAGTCGTATGCGTTCAACCAATCAACAAATAAGATTTATTCTACCATTCATGGTACAGATAAACCACTTACGAGAGATACGATCAATAGTCGGTCGGAAGCTTACGATGTGCTGTCGGCGGTCTATAATGCGCGAAATATCGACTTTTCGAAATACAAAGCGAAAGATAAAATCCCTGTCCGTATTGTTCTCGATGGCAAGATTCATTCGTTGTTTATTCGCTATTTGGGTAAAGAGACTATTAAAGACCGCCATGAAAAGGCATTTTTGTGTCACAAATTCTCTTCGTTTATGGTTGCCGGAACCGCATTCAAAGGTGGCGAAGATGTGACTGTCTGGGTAACTGACGATCTTAACCGAATTCCCATTTTAGTAGAGGCCAAAGTTCTGATTGGATCGGTGAAAGCGTATCTCGAAACGGCTGATGGACTCAAATATTCTTCAAAATGGTTTCCAAATAGAGATTGACAATCTGTTCTGATTAATTAATCTGAAACAAAAAACTCCTTCCTTTTTACAAAAATAAGTAGAATCTTCGTTCTAACTTCGAGGTTGAAATATTCCGATTTCGAGACTGTAATTTTCGGGATAGAAGAGATACACTTCACTCATTTCCACTAATTTGCATCACCTTAAATCTAAAATTAGTGTTATGACAAAGTTGGTTAAATCAGACGTCGTCGATTGGGCTAAACAGTTCTTAAGCCAAACCGAAAAAGAGATCACTTCAGAAGAACGGAGAGAGCAGCGAAAATATGCTGTTTTGGTGCAGAATCCCAATGATAAAACACTGTTGTCAAAGATGTTGGACGAATCTTCGCAAATCAGAAACAACCGCAAACTGGCTCACCGAATCAAGTATTTGATTGCGCATTTCGGTGCACCAAAATTCTTGAACACTACCGATCGTCTGATGCTACAACTCTTCGCTTGGGTGGGTTATTTGTTTGACTTTGTGGCAGTTCCGATCTTTAAGCAAAGACTTCGATCTGATACGTCAAAAGTGATTATCAACGAAAAACCATCGTTCTTGACTCGTCACTTGAGCAACCGAAAAGCACAGCAAATCGGTCAGAATGTGAATCTGCTTGGCGAAGTGGTGCTCGGCAACAACGAAGCAAATCACCGCTACCAACACTACCTCGAGGCGCTGCAAGACCAACGTATCAACTATATTTCCATAAAAATTTCTGGGATTTATGCGCAAATCAATCCGCTGAACTACGATCTGAATAAAATTGACCTGTGCGAGCGTTTGACCAAAATATACCTTGCGGCAAAAGATAATCCGTATTACGAAACAGACGGAACTTCGCACGCCAAGTTTGTGAACCTCGACATGGAAGAGTACAAAGACACCGCACTGACGATGGATGTTTTCAAAACCGTGCTCTCAAAACCTGAATTCAAACACTTCTCTGCGGGGATTGTTGTACAAGCCTATTTGCCCGATGCCGAACAATTCCAACAGGAGTTATTGAAATTTGCGAAAGAGCGCGTTGCAGCCGGTGGCGCACCTCTCAAAATGCGTTTAGTCAAAGGAGCAAATTTGCAAATGGAAAGTATCGTTTCGTCGCTCAAGGGTTGGGAAGTGCCTATCTATCCAACTAAGATTGAAGTTGATGCCAATTTTCTACACATTCTCGACGAAGCATTGAAGCCCGAAAATGCAGCAGCAATGCACGTGGGTGTGGCTTCTCATAACTTCTTCACGCTGGGTTATGCCGATTTGTTGAGCAAAGAAAATGGTGTAGAAAAGTATGTCACGTTCGAAATGTTGGAGGGAATGGCGAATCACCTTACGCGCACCATGCGTTCGTTGGGTAAACGAATTATTCTCTATACACCCGTTGTCAAAGACGAACATTTTTTGAATGCAGTTTCTTACCTCGTGCGTCGGCTTGATGAGAATACGGGGAAAGAGAATTTCCTCAGTTATTCATTCAACTTGAGTTACAACAGCAAAGAGTGGCAATTTCTCAAAAATCAGTTTGAACAAGCATTCGACCTAAAAGATAGCGTGAGCACAATGCCTCGCAGAACACAAGATAGAACCAAGGTGGTAGAACCTGATTCGGATTTGACTCATTTCAAAAGTGAGCCCGACACCAATTTTGACCTGAAACCAAACCGTAAATGGGCTGAATCCATCCGCAATAAATGGAAAAAGAGCCTCAACGATACACCATTTCAAATTCCTGTTCAAGTTGGGAAGAAGAGTGCGGTTTCAGACAAAAGAACGACCTATTTCGATCGAAGCCAAGAGGAGATAATCGTCGTTTGCGAAGCCAGTTTGTCGAATTTTGACCAAGTAAAAGAGGCTTTGGTTTTCTCCGAAAAAGATGAGTCGAATTGGAGAAAAACGACGCTTGATGAACGTAATGTAATTCTTCATAAAGTGGCGACTAATCTAAGTAATGCCCGTGGAAACCTTATTGGATGTATGTCTGCCATCACCGGAAAAACATTTATTGAAGGCGATGTGGAGGTTTCGGAAGCCATCGATTTTTGTCGATACTACCCCATTTCGATGAAGAGGTTTGAGGATTTGGAGAATGTTACACTTTCGCCAAAAGGAGTTATTTTGGTCATTCCACCGTGGAATTTTCCATTGGCAATTCCCGTTGGCGGAGTAGCCGCAGCATTGGCTGGAGGCAATACCGTTATTTTGAAACCAGCAACGGTAGCTTTGCCAGTAGCTTGGGAATTTGCTCAATGCTTTTGGGATGCAGGAGTTCCAAAAGATGCACTGCAAATCGTCTGCCCCGAGAGCCGCGAGAGCCTCAATTGGCTCACTTCTCAACCCGAAATCAAGCACATTATCCTGACTGGTGGCACCGATACAGCATTCCGATTGCTTGAGAATAATCCACGCTGTATGCTCTCTGCCGAAACAGGTGGAAAAAATGCCATTATTCTCACTGCAAGTGGAGATCGCGACCATGCTATACAAAATATCGTCTCTTCAGCTTTTGGCAATGCTGGACAAAAGTGCTCTGCCTGCTCGCTTTTGCTTTTGGAAAAAGAGGTTTACAACGATGCCGATTTCAAATCGAAATTGATTGATGCAGTTACAAATCTGCAAGTGGGTGGCGTTTGGCACGGTGGCAATATCGTGGGGCCAATGATTACTGCCGAAAATGAAAAATTGCTGCACGCTATCGATCATCTTGAGGATGGCGAATGGTGGTTGGTAGCTCCTGAATTTGTGGACGACCGCCGATTCATTCTGAAACCGAGTGTCAAATGGGGCGTGAAACCGGGCAGCTTTACGTTCGAAACCGAACTTTTCGTGCCGCTTCTTGCTGTCGTTTGTATCGGTAATTTGCAACACGGCATTGAGTTGGTCAATAGCAGCGAATATGGCTTGACATCAGGTTTGCAGAGTCTCGACGAGGAGGAGCAACTGCTTTGGAAAAACAGCATCGAAGCGGGCAATCTCTACATCAATCGAGGCATTACGGGCGCTATTGTCAGTCGCCAACCTTTTGGTGGAATGAAGCGTTCAGCCTTCGGCGGGGGCGTCAAAGCCGGTGGACCAAATTACGTCTCGTGCTTTGTGGAGATCACAGAAAAAGTAAATTTAAATGGCGAAAAAGAGGATGAAAATGCGTTTGAATTCTTCACTTCGCTATTGACAAACAAAGATAAAGAGCGATTCCTAACGGCTGTGGCGAGCTACAAAGCCAACTATGCGCAAGAATTTTCGGTCAATCGCGACATTCATCAGCTGATGGGTGAGCAGAATATTTTCCGATATCTGCCACTACGCAACATTGCTTTCCGCGTTCAAGAATCGGACGAACTTGTTGATGTTTTGCTTGTATTGGCGGCAGCGCATATCGCAAAAACACCAATTACACTTAGCGTCTCTAAAGAAAATGAAAAAGTTGCTCAGTTGCGAAAATGTTCAAGTGGTCACTGTATGACGATTGTGCAGTCTGAGAAAGCGTTCCTAATCGAAATGGAGCACTACGATCGAGTTCGAACCTGCAAAGCCAATCTTTCGGACGATTTCTACAGAAAAGCTGCAAAGTTGGGTAAATACATTGCAACTGCCAAGCCAACAGTGGAAGGTCGAATTGAACTTCTTCATTATCTGAAAGAACAGAGCGTTACTTTCGAATACCACCGATATGGTAGCATTACGGAGAGTGTAGAATAAAGAGCCCCCAACCCCCAAAGGGGGGCTTAAATTCGATCTTTTATGCTCTCTTAAATTCGTCGAATCGGACACTGAGCCTGTCGAAATGACCGAGATAATTGCTACATTTGCGGATAGCAAACCCAAATTTATGCCTGATATTTCGAAAACGAAGGAGTTTATTCGTCAACATGCCAATGCGGATGTAACAAAGCTTGCACTACAAGCTAGGAAATTCCCCGACATCGATATGCAGTTTGTGATTCGTCAGATTGCAGGTCGAAAGGCCATTTCGGATAAAATTCCTTCGTGGTTCGTTGTCGAAGATTTGCTTTTTCCTCATCATTTATCGCTGGAGCAGTGCTCTTCCGAAGCTACGGCGCGCTACAAAGCGTCGCTGGTCGGTGGAGATTCGTTGATTGACCTCACGGGTGGATTTGGCATCGATTGCACATTTATGGCTGAGAACTTCAACCGTGTGAATTACGTGGAGCGGAATCCCGAATTGTGTGAAATTGCCAGAAATAACTTTCCGCTTCTGAATCTGAATCGCATCGAGATACATAATGCCGATTCTGTCGATTTTCTACAAGAAACAGAACGTGTCGATTGCATCTTTATCGATCCTGCACGCAGAAATGAGCACGGCGGAAAAACGGTGTTGGTTTCCGATTGTGAACCCGACGTAAGCCACCTTGCACCTCTGCTGCTCACAAAAGCAAATCGTGTGATGATCAAACTCTCCCCGATGCTCGATCTTTCATTGGCATTGGAAGCATTACCTCAAACAACAGCCGTACATATTGTGTCGGTAAATAACGAGTGTAAAGAGTTGGTCTTAATTCTCGGAGAAAGTACTGTCGCAGAAGGTCCCATCACATGCGTCAATTTGACTAAAAATGGAATACAGTTCTTCTCATTTACCAAAAAAGAGGAACTAGAAAATCTGTGCCAATACACCTCTGAACTTGGCACTTACCTCTATGAACCGAATGCCTCGGTGATGAAAGGCGGAGCTTACAAAACTGTAGCCCCCCGATTCGGACTAAAAAAATTGCATCCCAACAGCCACCTCTACACTTCCAATACCCGTTGCGACGAATTCCCCGGGCGAATCTTTGCTGTCGAGTCGTCTTTCTCGCTCAACAAAAATGAACTGAAACAGGCTCTTAGCGGCATGCAACAAGCCAACCTCACTGTTCGTAACTTCCCCTCTTCCGTCGCAGAACTGCGCAAACGCCTCAAACTATCAGATGGAGGCAACACTTATTTATTCGCCACCACCCTCGCCGACGACCGAAAGGTGTTGGTGAAGTGCGTAAAGGGGTAAAAACCTCAAATCGCGGGAATAATTTTAAAAAATGAAGTCACTATTGAGTAAGTAAATATTATATTTTCTATATTTGTAATTCTAATACTCAATACAGATAATGGAATTGCAGCTTATTCAAAACAAAATTCATCAGATACGAGGACAGAAAGTGATGCTCGATAGCGATTTAGCTGAAATGTATGGCGTTGAAACTCGCGCATTAAATCAGGCAGTAAAAAGGAATATTGAACGATTTCCTGAGGATTTTATGTTTCAATTAAACGAGCATGAATGGAGTAGTATGTTATCACAATATGTGATGACATCAATGCTGAAACGTCCTAAATCTTCATTGCCTCTCGTATTCACAGAGCATGGTGTGACAATGTTATCAGGTGTTCTAAGAAGCGAAACTGCTATTCAGATTAATATTCAGATTGTGCGTGCATTTGTAGCTATTCGCCAATCGTTCATTAGCCCTCCTGTAAAAGGAGTCGCTGAACTACAAACCGAAATGAAAGAGTTGAAAGCTTATATCGAAGAGGTGTTTACCGATTACAACGACATCAACGAAGACACCCGCACACAAATTGATCTCATTAACCAATCGCTTGCCGAACTACACACAGACAAAAGGCTAACCACCAAACCACGCAAGAGAATTGGGTTTGTTCCCTAACCAAAATCTATTTTCTTTATTCGAATACTATTTTAAATTCTTTTTATCTTTGTATATCATTAAGAATCAGTGCATAGTTTTTGGAATTTTCGTACTAGTTAAACATTCGTATAATTTTAAAGTCAGAATTTCATTTATCTGATTTTTAATTAGTGTGTAACTTGTTGAATTTGTAATGCGAGCTTATTAAGAGTTGCGTTTACGAATATTATGTATTTTTAGTTGCGAAAAAATATTGGAGGAAAGTGTAAAGGACTGCAGTATGAAGAAATATATTTGTCAAAAATTAAAATGGATATGAAAATACTAATTAAAATTATTTTGACTTTCATTTTGTTAACCGGATGTATAAGTACTGCAAAACTTTCTGATTTTAGTAATACATCTTCAAAAATTGACTTTGATAAACTATCAAGAGAATTTAAGTTGACAAAAACTCCATTTTGGACATCCAAAACAAGTAATGAATATTACTTTGAAAAAGACGTATGGGTAGTCGAACCAAAACTTATCGAAACAATTAAAGGTAGTTTAGAACATTACAATTATTCAATTTTAGTATCAAATATTGCAAACCAATGTTTAATTGGAAAACGCGGAATGAGGTCTAATGAATGGAGTTCAATAACAGCAGTTTATTATAAAATTCTTCCAAATAAAGTTCAAGTTTATATAATTACAAAAATCACTCAAGATTTTACTGGTGGTTGGAGAGAAAATAGAGCAATGGAGGTTGGAAATTTAGTTGAAAATAGCATTCAATAATTTATACAATTAAAACAGCGGAAGACTCTGACGAATCTTACGCTGTTTTTATATGATTAACGCTGATAATTAGAGCGTTCTGTTTACTTCTATCTCTTCGAAAGCTTCGATCATATCGCCCGCTTTGATGTCGTTGTAGTTGTGGATGTTCAAACCGCATTCGTAGTTTGTAGCCACCTCTTTCACGTCGTCTTTGAAGCGTTTGAGTGAACCCAAATCTCCTGAGTAAATCACGATACCATCGCGAATCAAGCGGATTTTCGAAGTACGTTTGATTTTTCCCTCGCGCACCAAACATCCAGCCACTGTACCCACTTTCGTGATTTTGAAAGCTTCGAGCACTTCGAGTGTTGCCACCACCTCTTCTTTGATGTCGGGCGAAAGCATACCTTCCATAGCGGCAGTAAGCTCTTCGATTGCTTTGTAGATCACCGAGTACAAGCGAATATCAACACCTTCGCGCTCTGCATTTCTACGCGCACTTTGTGACGGACGCACTTGGAACCCGATGATGATACCATTCGATGCTGCAGCCAGAGCCACATCCGATTCCGATATTTGACCAACGGCTTTGTGAATCACATTCACCTGAATCTCTTCAGTCGAAAGTTTAATCAACGAATCAGACAATGCCTCTACCGATCCATCCACGTCACCTTTCACAATCACGTTCAACTCTTGGAAGTTACCGATAGCAATACGACGACCAATATCGTCCAGCGTAAGGAGTTTCTGAGTACGGAGTCCTTGCTCACGTTGCAACTGCTCGCGTTTGTTTGAGATTTCACGTGCTTCTTGCTCAGTATCGAGTACGTGGAAAGTGTCACCTGCTTGTGGTGCACCGTTTAGTCCGAGAATCAATACTGGTTCGGCAGGTCCTGCTTGAGTAACACGTTGGTTTCGTTCGTTGAACATTGCTTTTACACGACCGAAATGAGTTCCAGCCAACACGATGTCTCCGATTTTGAGTGTTCCGTTATTCACCAAAATGGTAGAAACGTATCCACGACCTTTGTCGAGTGACGATTCGATAATCGAACCTGCAGCACGACGGTTTGGATTTGCTTTCAAATCAAGTAATTCGGCTTCGAGCAATACTTTTTCGAGGAGTTCGTTGATCCCGATTCCTTTTTTCGCTGAAACGTCTTGCGATTGGTATTTACCACCCCAGTCTTCGACCAGGTAGTTCATTTGAGCAAGACCTTCTTTTATCTTTTCGACGTTAGCGCCGGGTTTATCAATCTTGTTGATGGCAAACACGATAGGCACACCCGCTGCCGAAGCGTGGTTAATGGCTTCGATGGTTTGAGGCATGATGCTGTCGTCTGCTGCGACAATGATAATTACGATATCTGTCACTTTCGCACCACGTGCACGCATCGCGGTAAACGCTTCGTGACCCGGTGTATCGAGGAACGTGATTTTTCTGCCATCTGGCAAATCTACGTGGTAAGCTCCGATGTGCTGAGTGATACCACCGGCTTCACCAGCGATAACATTTGCACTACGAATGTAGTCGAGCAACGATGTTTTACCGTGGTCAACGTGTCCCATTACGGTCACAATTGGTGGACGGAACTCCAAATCTTCTTCAGAATCCTCTTCTTCAGAAATAGCTTCGATTACTTCGGCACTTACATATTCTGTTTTGAACCCAAATTCATCAGCGATAATATTGATGATTTCGGCATCGAGACGCATATTGATAGAGACCATTTTGCCGATGCTCATACAAACGCTGATAACTTCCATCACGGAAACATCCATCATATTCGCCAAGTCGTTTGCCGTAACAAACTCCGTCAGCTGAATAGTTTTGCTTTCGAGCATCTCTTGACCTTCTTGCTCCATTCGGCGGTTCGATACCATATCGCGTTTCTCACGACGGTATTTCGAACCTTTCGATTTTGGTTTGCTAGTCAGGCGAGCCAATGTCTCTTTGATCTGCTTTTGCACATCTTCGGCATTGACTTCGGTCTTGATAGGACGGTGGAACTTAGGTTTTTGGTTGCCAACACCACCACCTTGATGTTGAGGCGGGCGCGGTGCACCTGGTTGTTGAGGTGTGTTGGCTACATCTACACGTTCGCGTTTGATGCGGTCGCGTTTTTTCTTTTTCTCTGCCGATTCAGCTGCCGAAATTGGTCTGTCGATGCGAGGAGGTGCATCTGTTGCATCTTTCAATACAACCGTTTTCTTAGCTTCTGTTCTTACAGGTTTATCTTTCGATTCACGCTCTTTGCGCTTCTCTTCTTTTGATTTCTTTTTCGGACGAGTGGTTTGGTTGAGTGATGTAAGGTCAATTTTGTTAATCACCTTAATGTTCGACTCAAATTGTGGTTTGTTGAGGCGGAATGGGCTTTCAACTGATTCGTCGCTTTCTGTTTCAACCGAAGGAGTTTCTACTGCTACAACTTTAGGAGCAACAGGCTCTTTCACTTTTGGTTTCTCTTCGATCGCAGCGGGAGCGGCTGGAGTCGATTTTACCTCTTCTTTGACTGCTGAAACTACTTTTTCGGCTACCGGAGCGGCTTTCGGAGCAGCGGTTTCGACTTTTGGAGTTGCCACAACCTCTTTTCGTGGCTCTACCACTGGAGCAGCAGGTTTTTTGTGCAAATCGTCAAGATTGATTCGGCCTACTTCTTTAAATTTTGGTTTGAAGTCGTCGGGCACCGAAGTTTTCAACTCTGTAGGTTGCACGGGCTCTGCCTTAACAGGTTCTACCGGTTTGTGCTTCTCTTTGAAGCGTTCCTGACTGATTCGTTCTGACTCAATTTTGATAGATTTGTCTTTGCTAAACTCTTTTACAAGAATTGCAAACTCTTCGTCGCTGATTTTTGCATTCGGATCGGCTTTTACCGAAAATCCTTTTTTCTGCAAAAAATCAACCACCGAATGAATCCCTACATTGAGGTCTTTTGTTACTTTATTTAATCGTATCGACATATATTTGCTCCCTTTGTCGCTGTTTTTTTATTTTACTTAAATCATACTATCCATTTTTAATCCAAAAATGGTCAATTAGTCTTCGAATTCTGCTTGAAGAATTGCCAACACTTCGTCAACAGTTGTATCTTCAAGGTCAGCTTTTTCGATCAACACTTCGCGTGGCATTGCCAAAACGGCTTTAGCTGTAGCACAACCAATGCCTTTGAGCGCATCAATCACCCACGATTCGATTTCGTCTGAAAATTCATCCAAGTAGATATCTTCTTCGTTCGTTTCGTCGATGTCGCGGTAAACGTCGATGGTGTATTCGGTCAGCATCGAAGCCAGTTTAATGTTCATACCGCCTTTACCAATTGCGAGTGATACCTCGTCTGGTTTCAAGAAAACCTCTGCTTTGCGTTCCTCTTCGTTGATACGAATTGAAGAGACTTTTGCAGGACTCAATGCACGTTGAATAAACAGGGTGATGTTTGATGTGTAGTTAATCACATCGATATTTTCGTTGCGCAATTCACGCACGATGCCGTGAATACGAGAACCTTTCACACCCACGCAAGCTCCAACTGGATCGATGCGGTCGTCGAACGACTCTACAGCCACTTTGGCTCTTTCACCCGGTATCCGAGCAATGCGTTTGATGGTAATCAATCCGTCGTTGATTTCAGGTACTTCGAGTTCGAAAAGACGCTCCAAGAAGAGTGGTGAAATACGCGAAAGGATGATTTTTGGATTGTTGTTTTTATTTTCTACTCGTTCTACTACTGCACGAACGTTTTCGCCTTTGCGGTAGAAGTCTGATGGAATTTGCTCAGTTTTTGGCAAAAGAAGTTCGTTGCCCTCGTCGTCGAGAATCAACATCTCTTTTTTCCAGGTTTGGTAAACATCGCCGCTGATGATTTGACCGACACGTTCGAGATACGTATTGTACAAAGCATCTTTTTGAAGCTCCATAATTTTTGAAGCCAATGTTTGACGCAGATTTAAGATAGCACGGCGTCCGAAATCTTGAAAAAACACTTCAGCAGAAACCTCTTCTCCGATTTCGTAATCGCTATCGATTGTTTTCGCTTCAGTCAGCGAGATTTGCAGGTTCGAATCTTCCACTTCTTCGTCGGCAACCACGTGGCGGTTTCTCCAAATTTCGAAGTCACCTTTATCGGGGTTGATGATGATGTCGTAGTTCTCATCTGTTCCAAACATTTTTGCGATCACACTGCGAAAAGACTCTTCCAACACGCTGATCATCGTTGTTCTATCGATGTTTTTTAGATCTTTAAACTCAGCGAAAGTATCAACCATGCTGATTACTTCTTCCTTCTTGGCCATTTTACTTAAATCTGATTAAATATTTACAATGCTTAATTTCTTCATACATAAAGGTCTGTTCTACTTCGACCTCTTTTTTGCGTTTTTCGCCTTCCACTTTCAGCTTCGCAGGCACACCGACTACAAACGATTGCTCATCGGCTTTGCGTAAAAATCCTGCAACTTTTTTGCCATTCTTGCTGAGTACTTCTACCTCGTTTCCAATGTTTTTGAGGTATTGTGGCAATACCTTAAACGGAGAGGTAACCCCTGCAGAACCGACTTCTAATTCGTAATCTTCGACTTCGCGATCGAGTTTCGACTCAATGAATTTGCTCAATCTGATGCACTCTTCGATGTCGATTCCCTCTTCGTTGTCAATCTCAACAATAATGCTATTTCCTGGTCGAACAATCACATCTACCAAGAAACTATCCGATTCGGAAAGCCCCTCAATAACAATCTCTTCGACTACATTTTTGTGAATCATGCGCTGTTTCGTTGTGGTTTAAGAATGAAAGAAGGGGACTACCAGCCCCCTTCACACTCCTCTATTCGACCGCAAAGATAGGAATAATTCGTTTATAACCAAAAGATTCGCTAATTTTTTCGAGCTTAATGGCTTATTTTAAAGGAAATATGTGTTGTTTTTTAAGAGGTCAAAATGAAATTTTGAGAATTGGTTGCAAAAAATATTCTTATCTTTGTGACTACTCATCGATGAATTCAACTGATTTTCGATTCAATAATTACGATTATGAAACACGGTTTTATCAAAGTAGCAGCAGCAATTCCGGCTGTCAAAGTAGCTGATTGCAAATACAATAGCGAAGCCATCGACCGTTTGCTGACTCAAGCTTTTGATAAGCAAGTGGAGATTGTCTGCTTCCCCGAACTGAGCTTGACGGCCTACACTTGCGGCGACCTGTTTCATCAGCAACTGCTCATATCAGAGGCAGAAAATGCGCTCTCGCAACTGCTTACCAAACATCAGAAAACCGCTACCATCGCCATCGTAGGAATGCCTGTTCATCTCGGCAATCAGCTTTTCAACGCAGCGGTGGTGTTTCAATACGGAAAGATTTTGGCTGTTGTGCCCAAGACGTTTCTGCCCAATTACAACGAATTTTACGAAAAACGGTGGTTTGCCTCAGCACTCGATGCGGATGCAACAGAAATTTCACTTTGTGGCTCGACCATTCCTTTTGGGACCAATATTCTATTGAAAACCGACGAAACAACCTTCGCCATCGAATTGTGCGAGGATTTGTGGGTGGCGATTCCACCAAGCTCGCGACACGCGGTGAACGGTGCGCAATTGATTTTCAACCTATCGGCGAGCGACGAAAACATCGGCAAGCACGACTACTTGAAATCGCTCATTCGTCAACAATCGGGTCGTTGTATCGCAGGGTACGTCTATGCTTCGAGCGGATTTGGTGAATCGACTACCGACCTTGTTTTCGCGGGAAATGGATTGATTGCCGAAAACGGTTCGATGATTGCTTCGTCAGAGCGATTCAGTTTCGAAGAGCAATTGATTATCAGCGAAATAGACATCGAAAAATTGACTTCCGACCGCCGAAAAAACAGCAGCTTTATGCTCGGCAGCAAGCCTTTTTCGCAAGGCGAGGTTTACCGAATGGTAGATTGCACTCCTATCAATCCGTTCGAATTTTCATTGACTCGGGCATTTTCTGCATTTCCGTTTATTCCAACGGGAAAAGAGTTGGACGAGCGCTGCGGCGAGATTTTCAACATTCAGGTGAGCGGCTTGGCAACGCGATTGACGCACACTCGTAGCAAATCGGCAGTGATTGGCATTTCAGGCGGATTGGATTCTACCCTTGCGCTGTTGGTCTGCGTGAAGACGTTCGACAAACTGAATATTCCCCGAAAAAACATTCTCGGCATCACCATGCCGGGCTTTGGCACCACGGGACGAACGTACAACAATGCGCTGCATCTAATCGAAACGCTTGGCGTAACATTGCAGGAAATCGACATCAAACCGGCGTGTGAACAGCATTTCAAGGACATCAACCACAATCCCGAGCTGCACGATGTGACCTACGAAAACACACAGGCTCGCGAACGGACTCAGATATTGATGAACATTGCCAATCAACAAAACGGAATGGTAATTGGCACCGGCGACCTCTCGGAATTGGCACTCGGTTGGGCGACTTACAACGGCGACCACATGTCGATGTATGGCGTGAATGCTGGAGTGCCGAAAACACTCGTTCGCTATCTGGTGAAATACGTGGCTGATTCGCACATCGACGAAGCGGCTAAAGTAACTTTGCTCGACATACTCGATACACCCGTCAGTCCGGAGCTGTTACCCACAGACGAAAACGGCGATATTGCACAAAAAACCGAAGATTTGGTGGGACCGTATGAGCTGCACGACTTCTTCCTCTACTATACCGTTCGGTTTGGATTCCGACCGTCGAAAATTTACTTTTTGGCACAAGCGGCATTCGGCGGGAAATACCCAAATTCGATAATTCTGAAATGGCTGAAAGTCTTTTTCCGACGATTCTTCACACAACAATTCAAACGCTCTTGCCTGCCCGACGGACCGAAAGTGGGTTCTATCAACCTATCGCCCCGTGGTGACTGGCGCATGCCGAGCGATGCCTCTTCGCGCATGTGGTTGGATGAGATTGAAGGAATGATAAACCCTTGGTTATTAAGTTAGAGGAATGAAAAGATGTTGCATTTCTAATTATCTATTTTGCCAAATATTCATAAGGTGAATATAAGAGAAACTGAGCTTCTCTTAGGGGGAAGTTGGCAGTAATTGTAAAAACCAAACAGACAGAGCATTAACAATATGATAGCAATTAGACCTTACATATTATATTCATTGCCCAAAAGCAGGACTACACAAGCCTTGATTGGTAGGAGAATTGATAAATCATTTCAAAATGTACGTAGATTTCTTGATTCATGCACAGATGCAAATCCTGACCTTCCATCAAGATTAAGTATTGTATCTTATACTGCATTTGGCGAGAATGAATCAAATGATTATTCTAATAAAATAATTGAAAATACTTCTAAAATCCTTGGACAAGGGATTAAAACGCCGATAGGATTTATGTATCCGAGTGGACAACCACATGAACAAAATAAGGTAGATTGGACACTGATACCTGATGACTTGAAAAAGGCAATGGATTATTTAATTAAAGGTGAACCATATCAAAAATTTAATCTTGGACCAATTGAGCTAATTATCTCATATGATTTTAAATTGATTGATTTGGATTCAAAAAAAGAGTTGCCAGACCAACAATATACTTCGAGCATTTTGATTTGGTTATCAAGGACAAATTCATGCAATTTGACTCTTTGCCTGCCATTTGATAAACCTGATTCAAGATTTTATGAATATTTAGATAAAATTGAGTCATTACTACCTTGTAAACTTGAGAGAAAATATTTAAGACTTGGACAAGCAAATAAACAAAGGACAATGAATAAATTTACTAAGATATAAAAACAACTACTGCCAACACGCGGTATAGCCAATAAGGGTTTTAGTCGTATTCGAAAGGTTGTAGCCCGCTTTAATTTCTCGTGTACCTTGATAGGAAAACGCCCGCAATCCCTTAATGGCCATATTGTCAAACGTTAATTCTTCTTTTATCTCAAAGCATTGAGTAATTTGTAAAATCGAATCTATTTATCTTATTCATAGAGCAATACATTCCGAAAAAAAACATTGAACCTAATTATCCATAACACTATGGTTGACAAATTCCTGAAACAGACCACTTTTACTTCGCAAGAAGATTTCGTACAAAATTTCAAAGTAACCATCCCCGAAAATTTCAATTTCGGATACGATATAGTCGATGAATGGGCGCGCACCGAACCCGACCGCAAAGCCCTCTGCTGGACAAACGACCACGAGCACCGCGACTTCACGTTTGCCGACATCAAAGAGAAGAGTGACCAAACGGCAGCCTATTTTCAGTCGTTGGGCATCGGCAAAGGCGATATGGTGATGTTGATTCTCAAACGCCGCTTCGAGTTTTGGTATTCCATCATTGCGTTGCACAAATTAGGAGCTGTCTGCATTCCTGCAACTCACCTTCTTACCGAAAAAGACATTATCTACCGTGTAAATGCTGCCGACATCAAAATGATTGTGACGGTTGGCGAAGACGAGGTCATTGGTCATATTCAACGTTCGATTGACGATTCCCCCACGTTGCAGAGAATAGTTTCGATTGGACCTAAAATTCCTGACGGCTGGGGCGATTTCCAACAAGGTATCAACGATGCTAAACCGTTCGTTCGACCTGATTATGAAATCTCTAACGACGATATTTCGTTGCTCTATTTCACCTCCGGCACCACGGGAAATCCCAAAATGGTGGTGCACGATTTCACCTATCCGCTGGCGCACATCATCACAGCGTCGTATTGGCACAATGTAGGAAAAAACAGTTTGCACCTCACGCTGGCAGATACTGGATGGGCAAAAGCCGTTTGGGGGAAAATTTACGGTCAGTGGATTGCAGGCTGCAATGTGTTTGTAGATGATTTCGAGAAGTTTAATCCGGTGGAAGTACTCCACAAAATAGAGAAATACAAAATCACTTCTTTTTGTGCGCCGCCAACCGTTTTTCGCTTTATGATTCGCGAAGATTTGAGCCGTTTCAACCTTTCATCACTGCAATACTGCACCATAGCAGGAGAAGCTCTCAATCCGAAAGTGTACGAAGAGTTTCTGCGCATCACAGGCATCAAGCTGATGGAAGGTTTCGGACAAACGGAATCGACCGTGCTGATTGGAACTTATCCGTGGGTGACGCCGAAGCCCGGTTCGATGGGCATTGTGAATCCACAGTACAATATTGATTTGATTTTACCTGACGGTACGACCGCAGCACCTGGCGAAGAGGGACAAATTGTGATACGTTTGACTGACGAAAAGACGCTTGGACTGTTTAAGGGATATTATCGCGACGAAGAACGCACCAACGAAGTCTTTCGCGATGGATTTTACTACACCGGCGATGTGGCTGTGCGCGACGCAGACGGCTACTTTTGGTTCGTGGGTCGTGCCGACGATTTGATTAAAAGTTCGGGGTACAGAATCGGTCCATTCGAAGTAGAAAGTGCGTTGATGACACATCCTGCGGTGGTGGAATGCGCTGTGACAGGAGTTCCTGACGAGGTGCGCGGACAGGCTGTGAAAGCCACCATTGTGCTTTCAAAAGAGTACAAAGACAAAGCCGGCCACAAACTCGAAAAGGAACTTCAGGATCATGTAAAGCACGTGACTGCGCCTTACAAATATCCACGCATTATCGAGTTTGTAGCCGAACTGCCTAAAACCATCAGCGGAAAAATCCGTCGGGTAGAGATTCGGGAAAAGGATAAACAGGAGTAATATGAATATAGTTTTTGTTGATACGTGCGCCGCAGGAGAGGTGGATTTGAGCGGTATTGCTGCTCTAGGTAATTTGACTTGCTACGACCGCACAGAGCCGGATCAGGTGGTGGAGCGATGTGCCGAAGCCGATGTGGTGATTACCAACAAAGTGGCGTTTTTTGAACAAGAAATAGCGCAACTGCCCAATCTGAAATTGATTTGCATTGCCGCCACGGGCATGAACAATGTCGATTTGGCTTATGCAGCAGAACGCGGAGTAGCAGTGAAAAACGTCGCCAACTACTCCACCGAAAGCGTAGCTCAAACGACGTTCGCTCTAACTCTCGGACTGCTACAAAGCAGTCGCTACTACGACAACTACGTAAAATCGGGGAAATATGCGCAGAGCAGAGTGTTTACGCACCACGGTCGTCCCTATTTTGAACTAAAAGGCAAACGATGGGGAATAATCGGTTTGGGAAATATTGGTCGACGAGTTGCAGAAATCGCATCTGTTTTTGGTGCAGAAGTGAGTTATTACTCCACTTCGGGAAAAAACAGCACGAATGATTATCCACAAAAATCGTTGAAAAACCTTTTGCTAGAGAGCGATATTATCTCCATCCACTCTCCACTGAACGACCAAACAAAAAACTTACTCAATTACGACCGCCTTTGCCTTATGAAAGCCTCAGCGTTACTCATCAATGTGGGGCGCGGCGGTATTGTGGTAGAATCTGATTTGGCGCAAGCATTACGCGAAAACCGATTAGTCGGAGCCGGACTCGATGTGTTTGAGCAAGAGCCCATACAACCAGATAATCCACTACTCGCACCCGATATTGCTGATAAACTTCTACTCGCACCCCACATCGCCTGGGCTTCGAAAGAGTCGCGCCAACGGCTGATTGATAAAATTTGCGGTAATATTGAGGAGTTTTATGGAAATATTTATGGAACTTAGAGTAATGTATTGGCGAATATTTTGTGCTAGTGGTTACGTAAAAAGCACGTTATCAAATGTTTTAAAACAATTACTTTGCAATGATTCAACATTATAAAAAAATCATTATTTTTATTTTTGCAATGATAAACTATTCATGCACAATAAATTACTTGGATTATATACAACATATTGAATCTCCCAACGGTAAATATAATTATTGCTTGTATTCGGATTTTAGCATTGGAGACCCAGGATTTTTAGTTTTAAAAATGGATAAATCAATAAATCCAAAAGGATTAAAGATCGATTACAGTTTAAAAAGTGGAATATCTGCAAAGGATGCAGATTGGATATATTCAAGACAGATTTTGAATAATTATGATGAAAATAGTCAATACTGTAAAGACCCAAAACTTGAATTAATTGATAGACGGTTTTTAGTTTTTCTAGAGGCGGATATATGTTTTCACTTTATGATTTAAAAATAGAAAAAGATACATTCAACAACTGTTGTCCTTGGAATGAATGGGCGAGCCACAATATATGGTCTGAAAAAGGGACAAACTATAAAGGCATAATACCAAAAGATGAGAAATCTGATTACGGAATGTGGATTGAAAAAAATATTCACAACAAGATTAAAGATTATATTGAAAAAAATAAATAAAAGCGTTTAACAACGGATAGTATAGTCTACTATAAGTGAGGAATAATCATAAGTCAATGCCTTTTTTAACTGATGTAGTTATCACCATTCCACTTCCATTTTTCTTTTTTTGCTTTATATAGAATCCAAATAAACCCGCCTTTTCCTCCCTCAATCCTATCAAAAACCTAACATTTCGACCAAAAGATGAGCTGCTTGCGAAAGTAGAACATCAGAATAATCTCCAAAAGGGTGTAAATTTACAGTACGACTTCATCCCGTTTTCAAAAAATCTGATTTGTTTTTATAAATCTTATCTTTCTGTATTTCAATAGAATATATAAAAATAATCAACACACAGCATCAGCTTGTAGGGTTAAAATGGTATAGCCCATTTTAGCTAATTTTTGCAGTAGTAGCGTTGTGGGGGATAAAAAAGTTCAACCTCCTCGATTTGCATCTAATTTTGTCTCGTCGCAATTTCGATTGCAGAACCGAGATTAGAAATTTGACCACAACCTATACCATGAAAAAATTATCGATACGACTCTTCGTACTAACTTTTGTGGCGTGCAACGTAGCCACGACCATGCAAGCCAAGAGCCCCAGCCAACGAAATACGCTTGATCAGCGAGTAGATTCTGTTTTGAAACTGATGACACTCGACGAGAAAATTGGTCAGATGAATCTGCTGACAAGCGATTGGGATGTGACCGGGCCTACTATTAAGAAAGGTTATCTGACAGACATTCGCAGCGGTCGATGCGGAAACATCTTCAACGCACACACAGTCGCTTATACGCGCAAATTGCAAGAAGTTGCGGTGAAAGAGTCTCGACTGGGCATTCCATTGCTCTTCGGATACGATGTGATACACGGACACAAAACCATATTCCCGATTTCGCTGGGTGAATCCGCTTCGTGGGATTTAGATAAAATCGAACTTTCGGCACGTGTATCGGCAATCGAAGCAGCGGCATCTGGTATCAACTGGACCTTTGCACCGATGTGCGACATCAGCGTAGAACCACGCTGGGGACGTGTGTCGGAAGGCGCTGGTGAAGATCCTTACCTCGGATCAAGAATTGCGGAAGCCAGAGTAAGAGGTTTTCAGGGAAAGAACAACAATCTTGCCGACCCGTTGACTATTGCCGCGTGTGTGAAGCATTTTGCAGCCTACGGAGCACCGCAAGCCGGACGCGACTACAACACGGTGGATATGTCGGAGCGCACTTTCCGCGATGTCTATTTATTGCCCTATAAAGCAGCTGTGAAAGCGGGGGCAGTGACTGTGATGTCGTCGTTTAACGAACTCGACGGCGTGCCCGCTACAGCCAACAGATGGCTGATGACTGATATTTTGCGTAACGAATTGGGCTTTAAAGGTTTTGTGGTGACAGACTACACTTCGGTGACAGAATTAGTGAACCATGGTGTAGCGAAAGACGATGCAGCAGCAGGACTGCTCTCCGTGAAAGCCGGTATCGACATGGATATGCAAGGCGAAGCGTTTGCCAAATACCTCAAAATTCAGATTGCATCGGGCGAAGCCACAGTTAAAATGGTGGACGATGCTGTGAGACGCATTCTTCGGGTGAAGTTTCAACTGGGTCTGTTTGACGACCCTTATAAATATTGCAATGCGGAGCGTGAGAAAAAGCTAATCTATGCTCCCGAGCATTTAGATGCTACTTATCAGGTAGCACGCAGCTCGATGGTGTTGCTGAAAAATGCTAACGCAACATTACCTTTAAAAAAAGGAGAAAAGATAGCCGTTGTAGGCGAATTGGCTACCTCCACCCGCGATTTGTTGGGGTCGTGGAAAGCAGCAGGCGATTGGAACTTTATGAAATCGGTGCTCGACGAAATCAAAGCTTACAATGGTAACGAAAATACATCATATTCATTGGGTTGCAAAAAAATGGGTGACGACCGTAGCGGATTTGATGCAGCTATTGAGATAGCAAAAGCAGCAGATAAAATAGTAATGGTGATTGGCGAAGATTGCGATTGGAGCGGAGAAGCAGCAAGTCGCACTTCCATCAACATTCCCGTGGTACAATCAGAATTAATCGAACGACTGACCGCACTAAATAAGCCAATCGTTGTTGTATTAATGAACGGTCGTCCACTTGACCTTTCAAAAGAGTCGAAACAGGCTGATGCTATTCTCGAAACTTGGTATTCAGGAACAAAAGGGGGTAAAGCCATCACCGATGTGCTGTTTGGCATTTACAATCCTTCTGGCAAACTGCCAATGACATTTCCTCAAAATCTGGGACAAGTACCGATATACTACAACGCGAAAAACACCGGCAGACCAATCTATTTAGCAGATCCGAAATACAAATCGAGATACATCGATTGCACAAACGAACCGCTTTATCCTTTCGGATTTGGATTGAGCTACACCACCTTTGACTATTCTGACATTACATTATCGACTAAAACAATGACCAACAATGGTGCTATTGAGGCTACAATCACGGTAACCAACTCTGGGAAACTGGACGGGGAAGAGGTTGTACAGATGTATGTTCGCGACTTGGTAGGCAGCGTCACACGACCTGTAAAAGAGTTGAAAGGTTTTCAGAAAATAGCCCTCAAAGCAGGAGAATCACGAAAAATTAGTTTCAAAATCACGCCCGATATGTTGGCATTTCACCGATTAGATATGAGTTACGGCACCGAACCAGGGGATTTTAAACTCTTCATCGGAGGCAATTCGAGAGACGTAAAAGAGGCAGACTTTTCTTTAGCAAAATAGATATGAGTAAAGCTTTCAACATATTGATTTTCATAATTCTAGCGAACATACAATTGTTTGCTCAGGGAAAACATGTTGTGCCGCAATCAATTTCGGCACAAGGTTATCCTGCTCACGTGGAGTTGAATTTCGACAATCCTCACGGATTTACATACGAAATATATGCATCAACCGATCAGGGAACATCATTTACCAAAAAGGGAGAAACCCGCGACGACTATTTCCTGGACTTTTGGAAATCTGCTGCAGCGAACCAACCAATCACCTACCGAATTTTACCGATTGGAATGGCGTTGACGAATAAAGCAGCCTCTAAATTCGAAGTGAAAACAACGCTCAAAAGCCGAACCGATGAAGAATTGCTCGACATGGTGCAACGCTACACCACACGCTATTTCTTCGACTATGCACATCCCGACTGCGGTATGGCTCGCGAACGGAGCAACAACCCGAACGGCGACATTGTGACCGTGGGTGGAACGGGTTTTGGCATTATGGCGCTGGTGGCAGGAGCAGAGCGCAACTATTTCCCACGTGAGAAATCGTTTGGAAAAATCAATCAGATTGTGACGTTTCTAGAGCATGCTGAGCGATTCCACGGCGCATGGGCGCATTGGTACAACGGCAATACTGGCAAACCGTTCAGCTTTAGCAAATACGATGATGGAGGTGATATTGTAGAGACTGCGTTTATGGTGGAAGGACTGCTGACTGCTCGTCAATACTTCAAAAATGGAAATGCAGCCGAGCAAAATCTGTCGGAACGCATCAACCAACTTTGGCGCGGTGTGGAGTGGAACTGGTACACAAACGGCTCCGACTCGCTCTACTGGCATTGGTCGAAAAACTGGGGATGGCGTATGAAACACCGTATCAAAGGTTTCGACGAAACATTAATCACATACGTTTTGGCAGCATCGTCACCGACTTATGCCATTCGGCCAGAGATCTATCACGCGTGTTACCCGCTTTCGACCTATTTTGCAAACGGAAAAAGCTACTACGGCATCAAGCTATCACTCGGAATGGAGTATGGCGGACCGCTGTTTTTCACACACTACTCGTTTTTGGGATTGAATCCGAAAGGACTCAACGACCGTTACGCCGACTATTGGGAGCGAAATCGGGCGCATGTGCTCATTCATCGGGCGTATGCTATAGATAATCCGCATAAACACGGCGGATTGGGTGCCGACTTGTGGGGATTCACCTCGTCGGACGATGCACAGCTGGGTTACACATCGCATCACCCAGGAACAATGGACGAAAACGGAACCGTATCGCCCACAGCACCAATAGCTTCTATTCCATACACACCGGAATATTCGTTAAAAGTGATTCGTCACCTCTATTACGATTTAGGGAACACCACATTTGGCAAATACGGCTTTTACGATGCTTATAACCCGAGTTTAGTCGAAGGTCAACGTGTGGTGTGCTCCTATTTGGCAATCGATCAAGGCCCAATCGCTGTGATGCTCGAAAACTACCGCAGTGGCTTGATTTGGAAGCTGTTTGCGCAAAACGAAGAAATGCAAAAAGGGTTAGCTGCCCTTGGATTTTATTATAAATAGAGACACATTATCTAACATCTAAAAGTATGAAAAAAGTAATTGGAACGGTGCTAATGATGCTCATTTTGGGTACAACCGTTGTGTTTGCACAGAAAACTGTGACTGTGAAAGGAACGGTGAAAGATAAAGATGGGCGCGAAGCATTGATTGGCGTTTCGGTGTTGGTAAAGGGCACTACAATTGGCACAATCACAAATATTGATGGTCAATATACGCTTTCGAATGTGGCTGAAAATGCTACACTTGTTTTCTCCTATGTCGGAATGAAAAGCGAGTCGCTTGCTGTAGCAGGTCGAAGCGTGATTGATGTGAAACTAGAAGACGAACAAAAGAGCCTACAAGAAGTGGTCGTGGTCGGCTACGGAACGAAGAAAGCAGGTGCAATCACAGGTTCTGTTATTCAGGTGAAATCAGCGGATATCCTTAAAACTCCCGCTCAGTCGCCATTGCAATCCATTCAGGGCAAAGCGGCAGGTGTGAATATTGTGGCGACAGATGAGCCGGGGAAAGCGCCAACCGTTATGATTCGTGGCATCAACACCGTGTTAGGTGGTCGAACCCCACTTTATGTCATCGATGGAGTGGAAGCCACTAGCCTCAATGGGTTGAGTTCTAACGACATTGCCACCATCGACATTCTCAAAGATGCATCTTCTTTGGCCATTTATGGGAACAAAGCAGCAAATGGTGTTATCTTGATTTCAACAAAAAAAGGGACTAAGGGAGCAGCTAAAGTGACTTACGATGGCTACATCAGTGCCAAAAGTATGCTCAAAACAATTGAAATGGCAGACTCTTATCGTTTTGCCTACTATCAGAATTTTGCTACTGGTCGTTCAAAATTTTCACAAAGTCAACCGTATAATACCAATTGGTTGAAAGAAATTACCCAAACGGGGATTGTGTCGAACCACGCATTATCACTATCTGGTGGCAGCGAAAATGCTAACTACTATCTTGGCGTGTCGCTCTATTCGGAGAAGGGTATTCTGAAAGGAACGGACTATAATCGAACCAACATGATCAATAAAAATGATTACAAGTTGTTGAATGATCGCTTGAAAATCATCAACACGTTTAATTTATCTGTCACCAACAATACACCGAAACCAATAAGTGCATTCACTGCAGCGTATAAGCAAGCTCCGATGATGCCTGTGAAATATGACGATGGTAAATGGGGAATGCCCTTTGTTGATGGAACAACTGGTCAGATTACAGAGTCGGGCGATAAATTCAACAATGTCCCAAATCCTGTAGCAATGCTTGATTACAACGACGACCAAAACAACAATGTGACACTTAGCGGAACGGTTGGAGCTGAACTTCTGATTTTTAAAGGTCTGAAATTTAACTCCAATTTTGGTTCAACATTCGATAGAGGCAAAGGATACACGTACACTCCAAATGAAATCAATTGGTTTAGCCAAAATCCGACAGCGACAGAGTTTCCAAACAAATATTACAGCACACTCACTCAGCGTCGTTCAGGTTTCTTTGTGTGGAACTGGGATAATTATTTCAACTACACGACAGAGATTAACAATCACGGTATTTCGGCAGTGTTGGGTATGACCCGCTCTACATCACGCACCAGTGAATACCTGAGCGCTACACGATACAATGTGCCTCCACAGTCAAACTATTGGAGTCTCGATCTGTCCAAAAACGACGACAAAGTGGCTCCCGGGACTGTCATCTCGAATTCGAACGAAACGCCATTGATTAACTTAGGTTACTTTGCCCGGTTTGATTACGATTATTCAAAAAAATACCTCCTCACGGCATCTATCCGTCGCGATGGAATTAGCGATTTCCAAAGTGCACAAAAATGGGGTACTTTCCCCGCCATTTCAGGTGGTTGGGTGATGAGTAGCGAACCGTTCTTCGAACCATTGACTTCATTGGTCGATTATGCTAAGGTTCGTATCGGATATGGCGAAATTGGGAATGGAAATGCCTGCCCATCGGTCAATCAGGTGCTTTTTCAAAATGGGGCGACTTACCCTTTTGGAACGTCAGAAACCATTTATCCTGGATCGTATGTGCCTTATGCTGTTGACCCCAATTTGACATGGGAGACCACCAAAGAATTTGATGCCGGAATCGATGCAAAATTTCTGAGACAGCGATTATCTATCACGCTCGATGTTTATAGTCGGAATACTGACCACGTGATTCTACCTGTAAAATTACCTACAGTGCTGTCGCCTGATGCAGTTTACCTCAATGCAGGAGTTGTTCAAAACAAAGGGATTGAAGGTGTATTTAGTTGGGCAGATAAAATTGGAAAATCGTTGAAATATCATGCTGGATTCAATTTTGCAGTCAACAAGAATGCCATTACAGAGATTTACAGTCCTTACTTCGACAAACTGACTGGCGGCGATTTAGGGAACGGACACTACACCAAAGAGATACACGTGGGCGATCCAATTGGCTCGTTTTATGTCTACCAAACTACAGGATTTACAGTTGATGGAAAATTCACCTATTCCGATTCGAGAGTATATGCAGGGTCATACATTCCGACGGTTACTTACGGATTCAATTTCGGCTTTGAGTATAGAAATTTCGATTTTTCGACCGATTGGTATGGTGTAGCAGGCAATAAGGTCTATAATGGGAAAAAAGCACAACGCTGGGGAGGCGAAAACATCGAAAAAAGCGAGTTGACCGATTTCTGGCTTCCGTCAAATCCACGACAAGATGCGACCAATCCACGTCCGTTTGCCGATACACCCATTGCATCGACCTACTACATCGAAAGTGGTGCATTCTTGCGTATCAATAACATTACGTTGGGATACACATTGCCTTCAAGCTATAAGTTCGTACGAAAACTTAGGGTATTTGCTACGGCAACCAATCCTCTTATTTTCACAAAATACAGTGGATTTTCGCCCGAATTGTCTGGATCTGACAATGGAAACCCATTATCGTCTGCTGGTATAGAGCTGGATGCATATCCAACTAACCGTTCGTTCTCTTTTGGAATAAGTTTAGGCATTTAAAAATAAATGAATCATGAAGCGAATACTTTATTTACTGATTATCGCCGCAAATGCACTTGTTTTCACAGCATGTGAAAGCGATTTGAATGTGGTTCCGCAAGATAAATTGTCGAAAGACGACTTTTTATCCAATCCAAAATATGCACCCGAAGTTGTGAATTCGGCATACAATCAAATGCTCAATTTCGAAATGTACAGTTTTGCCTGGATTGGGGTGACCAGTATCACGTCGGATGATGCCGACAAAGGCTCTTCGGATGGCGATGCCGGATCTGATAAAGACAAGTTAGATCAGTTGGCCTTCGAGCCAAGTCTGCGTTCGTTCAACGACCTTTGGAAACAACGCTATGCTGGAATCTACCGCTGCAACGAAGGCATTTACTACCTGTCGCAAGTTAGTCTCGAGGAGAGTCTGAAAAACCGTTTTATTGGTGAACTGAAGTTTTTGCGTGCAATGTACTATTTCGATTTGGTCAGAATGTTTGGCGGAGTGCCTGTGATTGCCGACAAAATTGATTTCAAAAACGAAGCGTTGGTCAATCAGGTCGTTTATACCCGAAAGACAAAAGCCGAAACCTATGCGCAAATCGAGAAAGATTTAACCGACGCGGCAGCAGCTTTACCATTGAGCTATAGCAGTGCCGATGTGGGAAGAGCTACAAAAGGTGCCGCACAAGGATTGTTGGCAAAAGCCTATCTCCACCAAAACAAATGGTCGGAGGCTTTCGCTATGGCAGGCAACGTGATTGACAGCCATCAATACAGCCTGTTGGCCAATTATGCAGATGTGTGGCGCGAAGTGGGAGAAAACGGAACGGAGTCGTTGTTCGAAATTCAAGCTACCTTAGGCAAAGGAGTACAAGGTTATACCGATGTGCAGAGTGGTCGTGGCACACCAGATCACGGTTGGGGTTTCAACACTCCGACAGTTAATCTGGCGAATGCTTATGAGGCTGGAGACAAAAGACGTGAAGGAACTATCATGTTCACCGGTCAGGTGCTTTGGGATGGTTTCCAAACGCCAACTACAGGTTGGACAAATCCTCGTTACAACTACAAAGCCTATCAAAGTCGCACAGCCGAAACTTGGGACGACAACAAAAGTGAAACGGCCAAGAACGTCAGGTTATTAAAATACAGCGATGTTTTGCTGATTCGTGCTGAGGCTGCTTTTCACCTCGACAATTTCACGGAATCGTTGAAGATGGTGAACGAAATCAGAAAACGTGCAGGATTGAGCGACTTGGCATCCATCACATTAGATCAAATCTACAAAGAGCGTCGCCTCGAAATGGCAATGGAGCACGAACGTTGGTTTGATATTGTTCGAACAGGTCAGGCCTCGAAAGCCATGACAGCAGTTGGTCAAGTCTTTATTGTGGGGAAACACGAACTCTTTCCCATTCCCGAGGAGCAAATCACACTTAGTAAAGGCTTATTAAAACAGAATCCGAATTATTAAATTATAAACATAACAATTTCAAAACAATTATTTATTAACTTTAAAACAACAGAAAAATGAAAACAACAAGGTTTTTTAGTACTTTAGCTATCGCTGCATTAGCAGTTAGCTTTGTAGGATGTAGTAAATCTACTGACACCCAACTGCCTCCAATTGGTGGTTACAATTCAGCAGATGAAGTTGGCAAAGCCGACCTCGTAGCTTATTGGCCTTTGAATGGAAATGGAACGGAATCATTATCAAGTACAGCTCCTGCAACTTCTAAAAATGTGACTTGGGCTACTGGAGTAAAAGGACAAGCAGCAAGTTTTAATGTTGGCTATTTGTCATACAACGCGATTGCAAACTTAGGTGCGAATTTGCAAACAGGTTTCACAATCAGTGCGTGGATTAAAGTTGCAAATAATGGAAGTACTGGATCTGTTATTTTTTCTTTATCTAGACCTAACGAATGGGCCGGAAATATTAACTTTATGTCTGAAACAGGCTGGATGCCCGCAACAAGCGATAGTATAACAGTTAAAGGATTATTAGTGTCAAGTACTGATTTAGGCTGGCAAGATACACGCAACACAGTAAAAGCCAATGCTGCTGATTTAGCAGGTGGTCATGTTGCATTTCCAAATAAAATTGGTGGTAAATGGGCACATGCTGTTTACACTTGGGACAATACAACCAGATTGGCAAGAATTTATGTTAATGGTGTAAAAGTTTCGAATCCAGTTTGGGAATCAAGAGGTGCAGCAGGACAAACCTTTGGAATGATAACTCCAACTCATCCTATCATTGGAGCATTTGAAACTTTTGCAAATGGAACAACAACCGATTCATGGAACACAGGCTTAGTCGGTCAACTTGACGAAATCAGAGTTTGGAAACGTGCTTTGATCTTGTCTGACATCGGCGCTTTGTACGAATTGGAAAAAGCAGGAAGATAATGAGTATTAAATTACAAAAAATGAGTAGGCATATTTTGTGCCTACTCATTTTCACTTCTTTTTTTTCTTGTAAACAAGAGGATCCGATCACACCTCCTGTCGATGCGAGTGTGGTGTCCATAAGTATCAATGGAAAATATATCGGCAATCAGGGTATTGCTTACGATATTCCATCTGATTCGGTGGTGTTTCAACTCAACTTTTCATCTGCAATCGACAAAAATAAAATTGACTTTACCAAATTCTACTTTAGCAACGGACTTGATACCGCTTTTGCTTTCTCATCGTCCAACGACCCGACTCAACTCATTTTCAAAATTCGAAAACCATTAAAGAAGTATACTTTTTACACCCTCATTATGACCGAGGGACTCAATCTTGGAATCAATTTACCCCAAACTTACAGCTTCTCGTTTTTAACCCAATTAGACTATGCTCCAAAATTTCCTACAATTTCGGACGATAGCCTCCTAACTCTCATTCAAAAACAGACCTACAAATACTTCAACGACTATGCTCATCCCACATCGGGGCTTGCTCGTGAGCGACTCAACTCTGGCGAAACAGTCACCACAGGCGGAAGCGGATTCGGGTTTCTTGCGACACTCACCGCAATTCACCGCGGATTTATTTCACGAGAAAACGGTTTTGCATTGCTCAACAAAGCGGTCACGTTTCTAAACACGAAAGCCGATAAGTTTCACGGCGCATTTCCGCACTGGCTAAATGGCACAAGTGGCAAAGTGCAACCTTTCACCACCAAAGATAATGGCGGTGATTTGGTAGAAACTGCATTTTTGATGCAAGGATTGCTCACTGTCAGCGAATATTTCAAAGCTGGAAATACGCAAGAAAAAGCGATGTGCGACACCATACAGAAACTGTGGCGCAACGTGGAGTGGGATTGGTATCGCCAAAACGGACAAAACAAACTCTATTGGCACTGGTCGCCTAATTACAATTGGGATATGAATATGCCCATCACGGGTTACAACGAAGGCCTCATCATCTATGTGTTGGCAGCATCATCACCCACGCATTCGATTCCGAAAGCAGTTTACGAACAAGGTTGGGCACGCAACGGCGCATTGCGCAACGGCAACAAGTACCTCGATATCACACTTCCATTGGGAGAAAGCTATGGCGGACCGATGTTTTTTGCGCACTATTCCTACCTTTGCCTCGATCCACGAAATCTGAAAGATCAGTACGCCAACTATTGGGAGCAAAACGTAGCTCATGCCAAAATCAATCAAAAGTATTGCAAAAAAAATCCTCGAAACTACTACGGCTACAGTGCCGATTGCTGGGGATTGACAGCTAGCGACATACCGAACGGCTACACGGCTAGTTCACCCAACAACGATGTGGGAGTAATTGCTGCAACGGCTGCTTTGGCATCGATGCCTTATGTCCCAACAGAAAGCTTGAGAGCTGCACGCTTTTTCTACTACGTGTTAGGCGATAAATTGTGGGGAACCTACGGGTTCAGAGATGCTTTCAGCCTCCGTCAGGCATGGTTCGCCGATTCGTATTTGGCGATAGATCAAGGGCCTATCGTGGCAATGATTGAAAATCATCGCTCAGGATTGCTTTGGAACACCTTTATGCAAAACAAAGACATTCAGACTGGACTGACCAAACTGGGATTTACTTATTAAGCTGAATTCGAGATAAATAAAGTAACCTTAAATTCACATCTTCTTGCCCCCAACCCCCTGAAGGGGGCTTTAGATAGAGCCAATTGGATAATTTATATTCAATTTTTGAAAGTTTTTTATCGCAACAATAAAATTAGTAGTTGGTAAAAGCCCCCTTCAGGGGGTTGGGGGCTATTCATCACCAATGTTAGCGAAAGTGAACCCTTACACTCAACTCAGAATATTAAATTTTTTTGTTTACATTTGTGTTTTAACCTCTGAAAAGAGTCGTCAATCTATGTTGTTCAGAAACACACACAAACTGCTGCTAATCAGCTTTCTGCTCCTTGGCAGTTTTCTTCCCGCGTTCGCCCTTGAGTTTACGCCCATTGTCACCAATTTTACCAAAAAAGATTTCACTGCCGCCAACCAAAACTGGTCGGTAGCGCAAGACTCACGCGGGTTTGTCTATTTCGGCAATAACGTCGGTTTACTCCGTTTCGACGGTAACAAGTGGGAAACTTTCAAAATGCCAGGCAACCGCATTGTGCGCTCCATCTACATTGGCAAAGACGACCGAATTTATGTCGGGTCGTTCGAAGAGTTTGGCTATTTCGAGCTTGGCGATACGGGTGAAATGCGCTATCATTCCCTTTCCGAACAGCTGAAAAACTACAAGATGATGAACGACGAAATCTGGAGCATCATCGAACTCAACGGAACTGTCTATTTTCAATCCTTCACGTCACTTTTTGCATTCGATAATAAAAGTGTCATAGGCAAACGCTATTCACTCACTTTTCTGCTTTTCAATCGCTGTGGAAATGAGATTTATACACACGTCGATCAAATGGGATTCTCGCGTTTCGAACCCAAAACACAGAAATTCATTCCACTCACTATTCCAAAAGAAAAATCGGGCAGGGTGATTGCCACTCTTCCTTACGATAAAAATCGACTGTTGCTCGTCACCACTAACAATGGTCTGTTTCTTTACCAAAACGGAAAAACAACGCGCTTCGAATCGCCAGTCAACGACTTGCTGGCGAAAGCGAATGCCAATCGGGCAGTCGTCACCAAAGATTCTGTTTTTGTGATTGGTACCATTCTCAACGGCGTATTTGCCATCAACAAACACGGTGAACTTCTGTGGCAACTCAACACCGCCAATTTTCTGCAAAACAACACCGTACTTGGCATCTTTTGCGACCGCAACAACAACGTTTGGTTAGCGCTCGATAAAGGCATTTCGCTACTTCAAAACAACTCACAACTGCGCTACGTGTCGTCGTTTTCGCCCTCTATCGGTTCTATCTACAGTATGGCCGAGAATTCGGGCACAACCTACATTGGTACCAATCAAGGACTTTACGCTTCGCAAATGGAGTTTCGCTCTTCAGCACGCAGCTCGATTCATATTGCACAAATGCCGCAAATCAGTGGTCAAATTTGGGATTTAACCAAACTCGATGGACAGCTTTTTTGTGGAAACAACGAAGAGACCTATTGCATCGATGCAAAACAGAAAGTGGAGAAAATTTCGCCTGTCAAAGGCGGTTTTTGTATCAAAAAGGGGATTATTGCGGGACAGGAAGTGCTGGTGCAGGGCACCTATACGCAACTTTGTGTCTTTCTAAAAAACAGCAATGGTAAATGGACGTTTAGCCACGCCATTGAAGGCTTTATAAACCCGATTCGCTACCTCGAAATCGACTACAAAGGCATCATTTGGGCATCGCACCTCCACCGCGGACTCTATCGATTGGAACTCACGCCTGATTTGCACAAGATTAAAACCCAAAAGCATTACGAAACGCTCAACGGCAAAGATCGCTCGACCATCAACGTCTTTAAACTCCAAAATCGGGTGGTTTTCACTTCTGGAAACGGTTTTTACACCTTCGACGACCTGCGCAAAAAGATATTGCCATACACCGCACTCAACCGCTCCATTGGTCGGTTTGCCAACGCTTATCGGGTAACGCCGTTTGTCAACAATCAGTATTGGTTTATCAAAGACGAAAGTGCAGCATTGGTTGAGGTTACAGATGAAAAATCAACTATTATCGACTTGCTGCAATACTCCTCGTTTCCGAATGAAAGTGTGGACGGCTATCAAAACATCGTAGCGCTATCGCCCAAGCATTCTATCGTATGCCTCGACAACGGCTTTGCGCTCTACAGCCATTTTGGCAACACCTCGATGGCGCATCCCGAGGTTTCGCTCTTTTTCAAGTACGTGAAGGCCACCAACCTCGAAGATGGAATTCGTTACCTTTCGTTGCCCGATACGGACGAAAAATTGCCACACGACTACAACAATCTGCATGTCGAGGTCTCTTATCCGCAATTTGCCAATCCCAAAGGCGTGTTGTTTAGCTTTTTGCTCGATGGGTTCGATAAGCGCTGGTCGGAGCCCAAACCCGAGAATACGAAGGAGTATGCCCAACTGCGCTACGGCAATTACTTGCTCAAAGTGCGCTCCACCACCACAACTGGCGATTTGTTGGGTGAAATCAGCTACACGTTCGAGATTCGTCCGCCGTTTTACCTCACTTCGTTTGCATTTTTCGTCTATTTGTTGCTCTTCCTTGCGCTCTGTGCATACATCGCGCTCTACATACGTCGTCAGTTTCACAAAAAACGCGAGAAGTTTCAGTTGGAACAGTTGGAGAAACACCGCAAAGAGATGGAAATGAGCGAAAATCAGATTATCCACCTCGAGAATGCGAAGCTCGAATCGGAGCTGACGCTCAAGAGCAAAGAACTGGCAAGTTCCACGATGTCGATTATCAAGAAAAACGATATTTTGGTGCAAATTCGCGAAGAGTTGGTTCGGCAAAAGGAGCTGCTGGGCACACAATATCCAAAGAAATATTTCGAGAAAGTAACTCGCATCATCGACGAAAACCTATCGTCGGATGACGATTGGGCGATTTTTCAGAGCAACTTCGACCGCATTCACGAGAACTTCTTCCGCCATTTGCGGGTAAATTACCCCGACCTCACATCAACCGACTTGCGCTTCTGCGCTTATCTGCGCCTCAATTTAGCCACCAAAGACATTGCTAATCTGATGAACATCTCCATCAAAGGGGTAGAAGCCGGTCGCTACCGTCTGCGCAAAAAGCTCAACATCCCATCAGAAAAGAGTCTGAACGATTTTATGATTGATTTTAAGTAGGAATACTTTTATATTTGTAGGTTAGTAAATGTCATAGCTTCCTACTATATTAAAGTACTTGATTGCAAGGCTGTAAATCGAAAAAATTTATACCTTTGCTAAAATTTAACAAATAGACAGAATGAAATTATCAGGACAAGAATTACATAACAAATTAGTAAATGAATACAAGATTATTGGTGAAAAAGGGATTATAAATTTTTCACTCAAAGACCTGACAATTGCGATCGAAACTAAAGACTCGGTTGGAAATTTACTACAAGAATGGTTAAAGGCTTGGCTAAAAAAAGAAACAGTAGAATTTGAAGAAAACCAAAACTCTCAAGTTTTTCCAGACTTCTATCTTGACAAAAATAACAAAAAAATAGGTCTTCTTGAAGTTAAGTCTTTTGATTGGGATAGAGGTCCTGGTTTTGACCTTGCTAACTTTGACTCTTACTGCAATTCTTTACTGACTTCTGCTTATCGTTTGAATTCTGATTATTTGATTTTTGGTTATCAAATGAAAGGTAGTGAATTAACCATCAAAGATGTTTGGGTGAAGAAAATTTGGGAATTGGCTTGCCCTAGTAGTACGTATCCGCTGAAAGTTCAGGAAAAGAAAAATGTGATTTATAACATCCGACCTGGAATTTGGTATTCAGAGCGTTCTAAGTTTAAACCATTTAACTCATTGGAGGAATTTCTTTCAGCACTCAACGAAACTCGCTATCAATATCCTCAGACACGCCACGCGAATGGGCATTGGATGCAAAATGTTTTGAAAAATTATGAGGAGCATACAGGAGTTAAAATGCAAGTTCGCTAACGAATACTTCAGCTAATTTATTGGCTACAAATTCAACAACTGGAACGGCAACTGTATTTCCTAACAAATCAAAAGCATCATATTCTTTTGTTGGAATTTCGTACCATTCGGGATAGCCAAATAAACGCAATCCTTCACGAATAGTCAATCTACGCAATCCATTTCCATCGGGTACAGCTAATCGGGAAACATCTGTAGCAACCAAAGTAGGTGCAATATCTTTAGGATCAAGAACTTTATTAACTTCAAAACTTAATTTCCCAGTTACAATATTATAACCTTTTGGTTTTGTTTCGTCATATTCACGAAAAGTAGCGATGCCATTTTTAGTTTGAATTTTGACTAACTTTTTGGGATGCTCGAATTTCAAATAGCCTTTTGAAGTCAAATCATCTAATAAAGATTTTAATTCCTTTTCTTGCAAATGAATAAAAGAATTTATTTGTTCTAGAGTCAAAGCCATTCCATCCATCCAATCTATTCCAATTTCTTCTGCCCATTGTTTTTTACGTCTTTGTTTAAACAATTGGTTCAAAATCTCGGCTTGTTGTTTTGATACGCTTCCTTTTATTTCAATATCCCAACTGTGAATATTATTATCGCCTCCACGTTTATCTTTTATCGATTTTCCGTACAAATCTTCTATTGAAAAATGCGATACCAATTTGTCTATAAAATCAGATTTTAAAGTTGGTAATCCTTTTTCTAAAACATTTGACAGTGAAGCAAATCGAGGTTCATTACCACACAAATCAATTTTTTCATCTTTAGTGCCAACAATAAAGATACGTTTACGTGATTGTGGTAACCCGAATTCTAAGCTGTCAAAAACTTTCCAACTTGTTTTGTACTCCAAATCGTTTTCAAGCGTATGTAGTATGGTTTTTAAAGTCCCTCCAATTTCATCATTTTTATTTTCCAAATCATGTTTGACCAAGCCTTCCACATTTTCAAGAATAAAACCATACGGCTTTTTTTCTCTTAAAATTCTTTCAATTTCAAAAAACAAAGTTCCTCTTGTATCTAAAAATCCTTGGCGTTTACCTCCTGCACTAAAAGGCTGACAAGGAAAACCACCCAACAGAAAATCAAAATCCGGAATAAATTCATTACGAATGTCAAAAATATCACCAACTAAAAACTCGTGTTTAAAATTGTGTCTTAGAGTTTTTACAGCATAGGGCTTTATTTCCGATGTCATTACACATTCAGTTTCCATTCCTGCATCTTTAAATGCTTTTTCAAAACCTAATCTGATACCCCCTAGACCAGCAAAAAGGTCAATAAATTTAACAGTATTGCTTTTCATTTTTTGAATGGTTTATATGGTTCATTCTGTTCTGCAACCATCAATAATTGACTTTCGTAATCTTCGATTTCAACCTTTTGGCAACCAATAACCGTAAGGCATTGCAATAAAAAGGTAGCACTAAAACTGCCACGACTTATTTTACTATCAATACTTGCTTTAGTTTCATCGATTCCGATTTCGTTGAGCATTACAACCAAATCAGCATTACTTACGCCACGTTTGACTAATTCCGACTTTAAAAGTCGTTTTGCTTTATCATCCCAGTTCGTCATAATTAAAAGAGATATATTTCGCAATATTAGATAATAATTATCATATATGCAAATAATACTGCGAAAATAAAAAAGTGGACTAGTCGGTTTTACGTTAAGCGAGGTAGGGTGCGAACTTGAAATTTTGTGCTTCTATTTATGCTCAGTGGTTATTGGTAGTCTTGTTCTCCCTACCTTGCCTGAATTCAAAGACTGGTCTCTTAATCTCAATCAATACATCACCTTCTGTCTAACCAATCGTTTATTCACCTTCACTTGAAGAATATAAACACCTCTCTGCGGCAACGAAATTCTGACGAAAGAGACTTGCGGATGCAAGGTAGCAATCTGTTTACCAATGGTATTTAGCACAGTCAATTCGCATCCGGCAGGCAGGTGATAAACATCAACGCCATTCTCCGAAACTTTCCAAGTTAGTGATTGATTCGATTCGACATTGAGTCCTGTCTCGAAATTGTGGATAACCACCTGATTCGACACCTGAGCACTTCCGCCAATGGGCAACACACTGTAATAATAGGGCGTCCCACTCTGCAAACCACTCACGGTATAGCTGAGAGCTGATGTTAGCGTTACTGGATATCCCGCCAAAGAGACATTGATCTGAGCAGGTTGATAGGTGCTCACTTTCACGTAATCTACATAAACCCGTTTGTTGGCTTCGGCAGACAAAATCACTGCATTCGCTGCACCTCCTTTTGGAACGATTGCGGTAAAGCTTTGGCTATTCACGTCGGTTGCCCATGCTGCCAGCGGTTGCCCATTTAAGGTTGCAGTAAGAACCGCGCCATTATCGCTCGAATATTGCTTGGCTTTGACGGTAAGTTTTGCGCCAATTGTAGTGAGATTGAGTGGCGGAAGAGTGAGTGCGCCCGCCAGCGTTTGCGATCCGAGTCGAATGTTGCTGTAGAGCGTGTTATCCGTATATCCGGTTTTGGTCCAGCTATTGCCCAGCAGTCCGATAAACTCCTCTTCAAGAAGTGTGGTGGGCGTGAATGCGCCTGTGCTTTGTTGCGAATAGACATCGAGAATGTAGCCAGTTGCACCAGTCGATTCAGTCCAATTGGCAGTAAAGCTGTTTTGGGTAATGTTGGTGGCAGACAGTGCCACAAAGCTGGATGAGATAGTTGCTTTCAGATTGACCACGACTGGGTCGATACCTCCACCTGTTATAGTGACCTTCGCTGTTTGACTTCCTACTTTTGTAGAGTTGAAGGTCACACCCACATTGAGTCCGGCTTCTGCCTCTGCCTTCGTGAGCGATGATCTGTCGATGGAGAAATACGCTGCATCTGTGCCGCTTAAGGTAAGCGTCAGATTGCCTGTGAGATTCATTGCCTTCAAATTGAGCGAAGAGGTCGATGTTTGCATCAAGTAAGCTTTCCCAAAATCCACGACGTCGTCTGTGGTAGGCGTGCTTAAGTAAGGAAAATCGGTGCGTCCGTCGAGTCGGTAGGGAATCATTGTCTTATCTCCCCAAATGTAATCGGCTAACTCAGGATGATCGATAAACGGATTGCGATTGGTCTGAATGCCATAAACAACTTCCGTGCGAGTAAGCTCCTTTTGGCTCACAGGGTCGTTTTTGTGCCACTCCAGTAATAGTTTTATTGCCCACGGTTTAAATGTTGGATAGGTGTTTTTCTCCATCATGTTTTCCGGTTTGGTAATGTCCCAACGGTTGACGTAGTGCTCGTAGGCAGCAGCCATGTAGAGATAGGAGCGTGCGAAATCGCCTTTGTATTGATTAGCAGGTTCGAATACCGCGCCCACATATCCATCGTAAACCGCTTGTCCGACTTTGCTAACTCCGTTGCTCAGCGATGCTGTACCTGTTACAACACCAAGTGGATTGTCGTTTTTTGAACTGTTGGTTGGTCCATCTGCGGGGTAAAGGTGGTGCAGGTCACAAGCGGCCACATCTGCGTGGGCGATGTCGCAACCCCACCAGCTTTTGGGCATTGAGTGTTCGATGTGGATGGTCTGTCCAAACGAAACGAACGTCGGATTAGGATAAGGAAAGTACCGCACATTGGCAGAATACATATCGATAACGGCATGTGTCACAGGGTCTTGATCGGTGTAGTTGAATCCTTCCCACGTTTTGCCTTTGCCCGATCCGTAACCCAAGTAATGGGTGGTATCCTTGCAGATGATGCGGTTGAGTTCAGTCTTGAGCGCAGCCGCTTTTTTCCCTTCAAGCGAATTGTAATATCCAGCTGGTGCTACAGCAAAGAGAACTGCAACAAACAAATATAAGTTTAAATTGAGAGCAATAAATCGTTTCATCGAGTTAGTTTTTGCAATGCCTCGACGAGAGTCTGGTTAAATATCAATACCTGACTTTCATAGTGCATAGTGTACTATTTCCCTGAATATGTACCACATAGATTCCTCTATTGTGTAAACGAATAAATAATTCGCCTGAGTTTGATTTTGTAGTTTCGATTCGTTTGCCTACAACATCGAACAAACTAACAGTCGAATTTCCTTCTAGATTTTTTATAATTAAACCATTATCAGAAGTAACTGCAAAAACGTGGTTTTTGTTCGTTTGCGAAATTCCGTCCCACAATAAAGTTCTCACGTCCACTTGATTTGATACAGCTACTGAGTTTCCTTCAGGTTTCACAGTGTAGTGATACATTGAATCGGGCATCAAATCTGCTACATCGTAGCTGAGCACATTGCCAACCGATTTTGGATATCCTGCAATAGAAATAGGTGTTTTTACTGAACCTTGTGTGACAACCTTTACGTAATCGACATACACACGCCCTGATGAAGCGGCGGACAGACCGATTTTAGAAGTCGCAGTAGCAAGTGGAACATTGACTGTGAAATCTTGATTTGCACCTGCAGTAGTAAATACGGCCAGCGGTTGTCCGTCAAGGGTTGCGGTCAATTGTGCACCTGCATCGTTTACATATTGTTTTGCACGAACGGTTAACACTGTTCCTGCCGCGGTTAGGTTAAGAGCAGGCGTGTTGATTTTGCCTGCGCTGCTGCCCGATGCTAAACGCATAAAACCCGATGTCTGATTGTCGGTGTAACCTTCGGCAGTCCAACCTGCCGATAAACCCGCTGCAAACTCCTCTTCGAGCAAGGTTTTGGGTTGAGTACTTCCACTGCTTTGCAGCGAATAGACATCGAGCGTGTAGCCTGTGGCATTTGTCGATACCGACCAATTCGCGGTGAAACTTGTGCGATTGAGGTTTGTAGCTGGTAATGCCAAGAATTCGTCTGCCGAAATGGCTTTCAGATTGACTGAAGTTGAAGTTATTCCACCACCAGAAATGGTCAACAAAGCGGTCTTTGCACCTACCGTTGAGGCGTCGAAATGAACGGTTAGCGTGTAACCAGCCTCAGCTTCGGCTTTCGAAATAGTGTCTTTCTCGATTGAGAAATTTGTGGCATCAGTACCTGAAATTGCAAGAGAAAGTTTATCTGTCAGATTTTGAGCTTTTATGCTGATGGTCGAAGTCGCTTTTTGCTGAAAAATTACTTTCCCAAAATCGGCTATTGCACCGTTATTTGGTGAACTCAGGTAAGGAAAAGAGACATTTCCCTCAGTGGTGAAGGGTACTGCCATCAGTTTTCCCCAAATGTATTCAGCCAACTGTGGATAATCGATAAACGGATTGCGATTGCCTTGTACTTTGTAGGCTTCGTTGGTGCGGGTAATCTCTTTTTGACTCACAGGATCTTGTTGATTCCACTTCAGCAGCATATCTACCGTCCACTGCTCGAACACAGGATAGGTATTGTTATCGAGTTGATTGATCGAATTGCCGGTCCAGAGTGTTGCATAATCTTCGTAAGCTGTCACCATGTACATATACATGCGTGCAAAGTCACCTTTATACTCGTCTGCAGGCTCCCAAGCATCGAGTGTCATACCCGGTTTGCTACTCGATTTTCCTACTTTGATGCAGCCATTGGTGAACGAGGTCGTCCCATCGACTACTGCCATTGGCCAACTTCCTTTCGCAGAGTTGGCTGTGCTATTTGATGGGCACAAATGCTGCACATCTTGCGCTGCCTGACGACCATCGCCCCACCAACTTTTAGCAAAAGAGTGTTCGATATTCATTCCACTTGCTGCCGACACACCATTGAATGCCACATGATTGTTGCTGTACATATCCCACACTGTTCCATCTTCAGGACGGATATCCATTTTCGAAAAAGCGGCCCACGTACTTCCTGCTCCGCTACCGTAACTTGGCACGTTAGCTGTTTTAATAATCAGGTGAAGCGAGGTTTTCAGTTCCGCTTGTTTTTTCCCAATTGCCGAGTCGTAATATCCAGTCGGAATTTGGGCAAATACGGTGTATGATATGAGTAAGAGAAGGATCAGGAGTTGTTGTCTCATTTGTGCTAACGTTATAATAAAATTGTAAAGATATGTAAATTATTGATTGGTTTATTTTTCGTGTACCGGAGAGTAATTTATCTATAAAAAAGATATATATACTTGTATATTAGATTGTTGAGTATTGTGAGAGCGTGAGTTCTAAAATTTCCACAAATATAGTCTAATCACGCAATTATTATTCAAATCATTGTGGTTATTGCTATTAATTTCGTTTCATTTAACATTTTAAGCGTCATTAAGAAAGTTGAAAATTGGAGAATAATTCGAAAAAAAACATTTAAAATTGGGTGGAACGGAATAATTCGATAAAAATTGTACTAACTTTGCACATATTATTATCTGACTATGAAGCGTTTGTTTACTTTATCACTTATTTTGGGACTTCTGCTCTTTGCTTCAGGCATTGCGGTAGCTCAAACTCAACCTCGCACACAGGGTGAGAGGGATGCTGTTGCATTGAGTCTTCAGGTGAATGGCACAAAGGTAATTGTGCAGAATGTATCACCACGCACCACGATTCAGATCTTTAATGTTTTGGGTGTTAAATTGAAGGAGTATAAAACACCGACAAACGGCGACAATCTACAATTTGATCTGCCAAAAGGATGCTATATTCTGAAAACAGATAACGTAGTTCGTAAAATAGCTATTAAGTAAATAATATAAAAAGCATAAAAAAATCTCCATCGACTTTCTGTGGAGATTTTTTTATGCCTTATCGGAGGAATTTTCGAACTTCTATTTTGCCTTCTGAACAGGAGCGAATAATATAAAATCCTTTCGTCAAATGAGATACATCTATCTCGTTGCAGTTTGTTGAGTCGATTATCGTCTTTCCATTTGTATTGATAATCTGGGTTGTGTTACATTTGTTTGTTAGTTTAACAACCACAATCGAATTCGCTTTATTCCTGTGAATTTTTATTCCTGATTGGACGGCATTTGATTCGCCAATAGCCGAATTTGAGTTGGTAATTTCACCCAATTTTTGCCAAATCTGATTGCAAAGCACAGTCGATACTTCTCCAAAGTCGTTCGATGGATTTCCCATCCGCACCATCACGATTCCCTGACTCGGAGAAACGCACACCAACTGACCATTTTTTCCTAGACCCATATACATATCAGTCGGAGCTTGTGGAGCAAGAGAACTAGGAAACACAAATTGCGATGTTGGTAGCATGTACGACTCTTTCCCGTTTAACCACCACAAGTAGCCATACGATTTGTTGATGTTCTGCGAAGGTGTAATCATCTGATTGATATACTCTTTATCGTGCAAAAGCGTGTCTTTTCCCCACACAAATCTATTCATAGCCAGCAGTCCGAAACGAGCCATGCTGCGTGGTTTGCTATAGAAAACATTGTCGTAATCAACTGTGAGCCACAATCCGGTAATACCTGTTTTGTAAAGTAGCTTTGATTGGGTATATGTGTTGATATTTTGCTTCGATGCTGTGGTTATCACCTTCTCGAGCATATTGTAGGCGGCATTGTGATACGCCCAGCGAGTTCCAGGTTCAGCCAAGTAGTTGAGGCACGATTTTTCTGTGCAATGGTTGTCGGGTACACCGTCATCGAGTCCTGTTGTCATCGTGAGATGATGAAGAATGGTGATGTTTTGTTCCTGAGCAGGTGTGCAATTCGACCATCCTGAACCAAGGTATTTTGACGATGGGTTGGCAATTGAAAGCAAACCACCCTCTTGAGCCGTACCAACAAGAAACGAAGTCAGCGTTTTTCCTGCCGAAGCCCAATACCATGCGCTGTCTTTGGTGAATGAGCCGAAATATTTTTCCAAAACGATTTTTCCGTCTTTTAGTACGATGAAAGCTTTGCTATTTTGTTGCTCCAGAAAGTCATACAACGGAGCAATTTTTTCGCTGTTCCAGCCTAATGATGATGGCGATATTGTGTCCCAATTTGCTGTATTGCTGATGGGTGGGAAGTAGATGTTTTGAGCTGATGTGTTGAGTACCGAAAGAAAAAGGGCGATAGAAGCTAATGTTCGCATATTTAATCTTTTTCTATTTGAGACAGCTAGAATCAAGGTTGGTTTAAAGGACGCTACAAATTTAGTCCTTGCAAAATCGCATTGGTTGCTCCTTTGTTTTGGTGGATGTAATTACCTGCTGCAGCACCATTTTCTTTCAAAAGCGCACTATTTTTAATCCACTGATCCATTAATGAGGCGAATTCAGGCAAATCGTTGATGGTGAATCCGCCTCCGCAGGCAATTAGCTCGTGCGCTTCGCGGAACTTTGCGAAATTTGGACCGAACACCACAGGAATCCCATATACAGCAGCTTCTGTCAGGTTGTGAATGCCAACCCCGAAACCACCACCAATGTAAGCAACGTTTCCATACCGATAAATCGACGAAAGGAGTCCGAAGCAATCGATAATCAAACAATCTGCTTGCAATATATTCGCTTCGTTGGCATCAGAATATTTTAGAAATGGACGTTTCAGTTTCGAAATGATTGAATCGAGGTGCTCTTCGTCGATTTCGTGCGGAGCAATCACCAATTTCATTTCTGGGTGTTCATTGAAATATTCTATGAAGATATCTTCGTCTTTTGGCCAAGAACTGCCTGCAATAAGGGTGAATGAATTGGCAAATTTCTCAAGTATTGGTAATGGTTTTGCTAGACTCTGAATATCCCTAACGCGGTCAAAGCGAGTATCGCCACAGACAGTTACATTTTTGACACCCAAAGTAGCGAGTAGTTGAGCCGACTGTTCGTCTTGCAAAAATAGATGATCGAAGCAGAGCAACATCTGTCTGTACCATCCACCATACCATTTAAAAAAGAGTTGCTTTTCGCGAAAAATAGCCGAAATAATGTAGGTTTCGATGCCTCTTTTCTTCAACGTGTGAAGGTAGTTGTGCCAAAATTCGTACTTAATAAAAATAGCTTTTTTTGGTTTCACTAAGTCGAGAAAGCGGTTCACATTGGTTCGTGTGTCGGCAGGAAGATAGCAAATGACGTCAGCACCGGTGTAGTTTTTGCGCACTTCGTAGCCCGAGGGTGAATAGAAGGTGACGATAATTTTATAGTTTGAATGTTGCTTGCGAATGGCCTCCATCAGCGGTCGACCTTGCTCAAACTCACCCGACGATGCTGCGTGAAACCACAAATAGTCTGCAGTTGGATCTATTTTCGCTTTCAACGTAGCAAATGTTTGAGCTTGTCCGTCAATCAGCAGTTTTGCTTTTGGATTGAAGAGCGAAACCAACCTGATTATCAAGTAATAAATTCTAATTAATAAGCTATAAATCATTCAGTTAATACATTAAATCATTCAATTAGATTTTCACACGAAAGGTTAACACCTGTTGCCAGCCAAACGAATCGCCATCGAAATGGTGAACAGACGAAAGTTTTATCGCAGTGCGTTTGGTTTCGGCTATGTTCCAGAAAAATTCTGTTCGGTTGTAGCAGTTACTCTGAAAAAAAGGTTCGTTCCAATAAACTCTTTCACCGTATGGAATACCTTTTTCGTCTTTCACATTGTAGAGATTCATTTGATGGTCGCCAAGGTAAAGCGAGTTTTTAATCCCAATATTTTTGTGTTTAAAGTAAACTTCAGCATAAAGTCCACCCGGCATAAAGCTGGTGCCAATTCCTCGAATGCGTTCGGCGCCTTGCATATATCCAATTTGTGCATAAATTGAGTCGGCATTCTGTTTTGGAGTGAAGTTATATCCCACAAATAGATGTGCCAAGGCGTTGTCCACAAGATGTTGCGAATCTGGCGCATCCCAAGCACGTGCAAAGTGAAAATAGGTAAAATGATATCCGAAGTAGAAACGATTTGCTGTGTGCTTTCCTGCCGATAAAAGCAAAAAAGACTCTCTAACGCTGTCTGTTCGCATTCCATTCCAGTCAATAGCAATTTCCGCAAACCCTTTGTCCGATTTCGATTGTAGTAGCAATCCGCTCATGTTGGGTTGATAATAGTTGAGACTTCCCCGCAGAAAGACATTTGGAAAGGCACCCATCATACGTGATCGGGGAAAATAGCCAGCGTTCGCAGAGAATTTTGTGGAATTGTATTGATAATAAATTTGATAATCAGGATCTTCTTGAAGTGGCTTTTTCCCATCCTCGAAAAGAAGTCCTAATCCGCCCACCAGTTTTTGATGATCGTCCACCGAAAATGCAACTTCAGGTGTTATGCGAGTTCCAAAATAGGTCTGTGAGATGGCATAATGATCGTTGTATTCGCGATTGTCGAAAAACGAGAGGAAATCCAATCCCCAAATTGGTTTTTGAGCAAAACCAGAGATGGAAAGAAGCAAAAAGGCTGCGATTAGAAGTTTGGCTTTCATTATTTTTAGATTTGGAATGGCGAAATATTTCCCGCTGATTTCACAGATTTCGCAGAACTAATCTGCGTTATTTGCGAAATCAGCGGGAGACTTTCTATTTGATAGTTTCAATCGCTTTTTTCAATCGAGCGATGGTCTCTCCTTTGCCAATAATGGCAATAATGTCGAACATGTGTGGCCCTTTCGATTCTCCCACGATGGCGAGTCGGAATGCGTTCATGATATTGCCTAAATGATACTCTTTCTCTGCAATCCAAGCTTTCACAATTTCTTCCGAAGTGTGTGGCGTGAAGTCCGAAATGGCGTTCAACACTTCAATCAGTTCTGCCAATTGCACAGGTGTTTCTGCTTTCCACCGTTTCTGAACGGTCTTTTCGTAGTAAGTCGTTGGAGCTACGAAGAAGAACGACGATTGCGCCCAAAGTTCTTTCACGAAGTTGACACGCTCTTTTACCATTCCGACAATCTGAATGGTCTTTTCTGAAGATGCTTCTATCCCGTTTTCAATGAGAATAGGAGCAAAAAGTGCGGCAATCTCCTCGTTTGATTTTTGCTGTATGTATTTGTGGTTGAACCATTTCCCTTTTTCGAAATCGAATTTCGCACCACTTTTGCTGCACCGGTCGAGCGAGAAAATGTCTATTAGTTCATGCATCGAGAAAATCTCTTGTTCGGTGCCTGAGTTCCATCCGAGCAGTGCCAAGAAGTTGACCACCGCATCGGGCAGATAGCCTGCTTCGCGGTAACCAGTCGAAATGTTTCCATCTTTCTCTGTCCATTGCAGCGGAAAAACGGGGAATCCGAGTCGGTCGCCGTCGCGTTTGCTAAGTTTTCCGTTTCCGTCGGGTTTGAGTAGTAATGGTAAGTGTGCGAATTTCGGCATCGTGGCTTCCCACCCGAGGTAGCGATAGAGCAACACGTGCAGCGGAGCCGATGGCAACCACTCTTCGCCACGAATCACGTGACTGATTTCCATCAAATGATCGTCCACTATATTTGCCATGTGGTAGGTCGGCAGTTGATCAGCCGATTTATAAAGCACTTTGTCGTCGAGTATCGAGGAGTTGATTTTCACCTCACCACGAATCAGGTCGTTGACCACGATGTCGTTCCCGGGTTCGATTTTGATGCGGACAACGTATTGGTTTCCTTCCGAAATCAGTTTCTCAACCTCTTCTTTTGGCAGAGTCAATGAGTTGCGCATTACGCCACGCGTTGAGGCATCGTATTGGAAGTTGGCGATTTCAGTGCGTTTGGTATCGAGTTCGGCAGGGGTGTCGAACGCCACATAGGCCAATCCGTCTGCAAGCAGTTGATCGACGTATTGTTTGTATATTGGTTTCCGTTCCGACTGACGGATGGTAGCTTTGTTGGTGGTGTAATCCACGCCTTCGTCGAACTGAATGCCGAGCCAATTGAAGGCTTCGATGATGTATTCTTCCGCTCCGGCTACGAAGCGTTGCGAGTCGGTATCTTCGATGCGGAGAATGAAATCACCTCCGTGTTTTTTTGCAAAAAGGTAGTTGTAGAGTGCGGTGCGAACGCCGCCAATGTGAAGTGGTCCGGTAGGACTTGGTGCAAAGCGTACTCTTACTTTCTGATTTTCCATAAAAATGATTCAATTTGCTGCAAAATTAAGCATTTTTCATAGAAGTTAGGCGTTCTTTTGGGTATTGCATGTGTAATAGTCACAAATGGGGAACGATTAAGCACAATATAACCAATTTCGGGGATTGTAGGTAACATTGATGTCCGCTAATTTTGCACTTGTAAATCATTCTAAAATTTTAATCCATTATGAAACTATCATCCTACTTATTTAGTAGCATTGTTTTTGTCTTATTATTTGCCTTTGTTAGCAATGTGAAATCTCAAGATCGTCTCTTTACGAGCACCTATCAGAGCGGTGTGTTAAACAAAGGGCAACGAGAAATTGAAATATGGAACACCTATCGTTATGGTAAAACCGACTTTTTTAGTCGCATCGATAACCGAACAGAATTAGAAATCGGGTTGGGTCATAATTTGCAAACGTCACTTTATCTGAATTTAACTACAAAATCGGTTGGTGTAGACAATGCTGGTGTTAAATCGATTGAAACCGAGCACGAACTTAGCTTTTCGAATGAGTGGAAATACAAACTGTTTGATGCAGTAGCCGATCCGATGGGTCTTGCACTTTATGGAGAAATAGGCATAGGCACGCTCGAAAGAGAATATGAAGCAAAAGTTATCGTAGATAAGAAACTCAATAAATTTACGTTAGCCGCCAATGCAACGTACGAATTAGAGTCTGAAGCGGAATATGAATTGAATAAAGTAGAGTGGAAAGCAGAGCATCAAGCAGAATTGAACTTGGCGTTGGCATACGAAATCAGTCCGAAGTTTCAAATCACAATGGAGCACGCTTATCGCAACGTTTTTGTGGAAGGAAAACTGAAACACAGCGCACTCTATTCGGGTCTTGGATTCTCCTATTCACGTGAGAATTTCTGGGTAAATTTCACCGCAATGCCTCAAATCAAAGGGTTCAAAGGCAACGATAACAACACTCTAAACCTCGATGAGTATGAGAAAATTCAATGCCGATTGCTGGCTTCATTTGCTTTCTAATCGGAAGCGCTATTTCGCCGTTGCAATTGTGAATTTTGCACTAATCATCTCTTGTTTTGCTGGAATCTACAAGCCATCGAAAGGCGATGAAACACCAGCGGCAAGCTTTGAAGAGTTGAAGAGTGGACGAAATCTCTATATAAATAATTGCGCCAGTTGCCACGCCTTGCACCAACCCGAAAGGTATGATACAGCCCAATGGCGACAGTGGATGGATAAAATGGCGGTGAAAGCCAAAATCAATCTTCAGGATAAAGCTTTAATCATGAAGTATGTCACAAAAGGGGCGAAGTAAAGCGAACCTGATGCAATAGAGCAAAATAACAATACAAGAAACGCCAAACTATCATTACGATAATTTGGCGTTTTGTTTGAGTCTGTATAAATTTAAAATTGTATTTTTGTAATTGACGTAAGACAAGCTGTTTAATTCACTCACTTTTTAGTCTGGTGCAACATACAGGTTTGAATATGGAAAAGATTGAAAAAATCAAGAATAGCATCGAGGCAATTATTTCTTTGACCGATGATGAATTGGAGATGTTTAATGCTGCTTTCACTACCAAAGAGTATAAAAAAGAGTCTTATTTTCTCAGGGAAGGTGAAACCTGTGACTACATCGGATTTGTGAATTCAGGTGTTTTAATCTATGCCAAAACCAAAGAAAATGGAGATGAGATAACGACCGATTTTGCATTTGAAGGCGACTGGGTGAATAACAATCAGAGCCGGTTGAATAATGCACCATCATCTATCTCGATTAAAGCAATTGTAGATAGCGAACTCTTGGTGATTTCACAAAAAACACTGAATCAATTATATTTGCAAATACCCAAGATAGAACGCTTAGGCAGAATATTGATGGAACAAGCTTATTTGAAGATTGCAGAAAAAAGCATCGATCTACAAGTGCTTTCTGCAAAAGAGCGATATGAAAATCTTTTGCTGAATTATCCAACAATATTTCAGCGTGTGCAGCTTTACCACATAGCCAACTATTTGGGCGTTGCACCAAAATCGTTGAGCCGGATACGAAAAGAAATATTTGAATAGTCTGTTTTTGGTAACAAATGTGGAGCAATTGACCTAATTTTTCTCCCGACCTTTGTATCGTAATTTAAAAACCAATTATGATATGAAAAAACAAACATTAATTTTCAGTATGTTGGTGTTCGCTGCAACATCAATTTTCGCACAACAGGAGTCAATCAAAGAACCATCGTCCAAAACATGCCTGCATTCGTATGATGCGAAACAAGCATTCGAAGTAGAAAGCCTTTTTCCAATGTTTCTTTCGGGCGGATATCATGTGGGGGTAGGTTATCGCTACGATAAGTTTAGAGTGAGAGTAAGTGTCATTAATGGCGGTACTTACGATGCGGAGCCAGCCGGCACCAAAAATTCTTCGCCCGACTTTAAGAGATACTACAAAACTTCTCCAGGATTCTTCTTCGGATACAATGTGTGGCGAAATCTTGAAATATACTCCTACTTAGAACTTCACACCTTTGAGATTGAACAAAAAAGCAGCGGTCTGAAAAGAGATATCCATAGCACCGATGTTGGTGGGGGCATTAGCTATCAGTTTTTCTTAGGGCGGCATATCTATTTGCAACCTGGTATGCATATTTATCTTCGTGGCGACAAGAGTGCCGATTTCAACGGAACCGCCTATACTATTCCGAATGTTGATATTGCGCCTGTTATTAGAATTGGCTATCGTTTTTGGAGTAAATACTAAAAAACGGCAATGCTAAAATGCATTGAATGAACCTAATATTCAAATTTCGTGATAAATGTAACAGCACCCTGCGGATGTACCCTATACCTTTTATTTTAGAGCACGAAACTGTATATTTGCATCTCAAAAAGAGACCAACTGCATTAAGGTAAACAGTTGCGAAATGGCTAAGTAAAGGAGACAAGTCAAAGTTTTTTTCGATGAAAGATAATTTTGTGAACTTCATATTTCAAAAATGATGGAAAACTACAAGAGAGTGAAAATCTACTATTTTACTGGGACAGGAAACGCGCTTAATGTAGCGCGTTGGTTTCAGCATGTGGCTATAGAAAGGTCAATTGAATGTGTGGTGACCAATATTACAGAAATTGAAAGTTTGGAAGCTGAGAATAATGATACCGAAACATTGGTCGTCATCATTTCTCCCGTTCATGGATTCAATTACCCCCCAATCATGATTCACTTTATCTCCCATTTTCCAAGAGGAAAAAGACCTATTGTACTCATGAATACCCGAGCGGGAATGCTGATTGGTAAATGGGTCACACCCGGACTATCGGGCATTTCATTCTATTTTGCTGCTACCATTCTGAAACTAAAAGGGTATTCCATCGCTGGATTGTGTGCAGTCGATATGCCATCTAATTGGTTTTCGGCTCACCCTGGGCTGAATGATCGAACCATCCTTTTTATTCATAATAAGATGAAATTGAGAGTAATGGATTTTGCTCAAAAGATTCTGGATCGAAAGAAAAGTTACGTTCCAGTTCGAGAAATAATTCAAGATGTAGCCATCTCTCCCATTGCACTGCTCTACTTTTTCATGGGGCGATTTGTGCTGGCGAAAACATTCTTTGCCTCCAACCAATGTGATGCCTGTGGTCTCTGTGTAAATAAATGTCCGGTGAAAGCTATAACCATGATAAATCAAAAACCCTTCTGGAAATTAAACTGCGAGAGTTGTATGAAATGTATGAGCAACTGTCCCAAAAAAGCGATAGAGACAGCTCACGGTCTCATCGTTTTTACAGCCGTTTTGTTTCACTTGGGCGTTCTCGGAATATTAAACTATTTTTTCTCGGAAGAGATTACGCACATCAATCCATTTTTATATAACTGGATTATTCAATCGCTTCTCTTTATTGCTCTTCTGGTCGTTTGCTATCGACTAATGCACTTCCTAAAGCGATACAGATGGTTTGAAAAGTTACTCGTTTATACATCATTGACCCATTACAAATTTTGGGGTAAAAGGTATAGAGCATTAAAAAACTTCTAGTAAAATACAGGATGCGATTCTCAAATTTCAATTATTCAATTTTAATGGTGATGGCTATTCTAACGCAAAATTCTTGCAGTTCAACGGATAAAATGATTCAAACAAAAGTGTCAGACGAATTGGCAATTCAGCCTTTGCAGAAAGGAATATTGCTCACTCACGAAGAGATCAAAGATTTACCCAAACCTGTGCAAAAATACCTTATTTACACAGGCGCAATTGGTAAAGTAAAACCACAAAATGTACGAATTGAGTTTGACGCCAAGATGTATCGTAAACCCGGCGATGCCCCCATGAAGTCTCACTCCTGCCAATACAATTTTTTCGGAAACTACTCACGATTTTTCATCATAAAAGCCAGTAAAGCTGGTATTCCTTTTCTTGCTAAACATATCTATCAAAACCAGCAAGCCACATTTAAAGTACGGATTGCAGGGCTATTTAATGTAGTGGATGTTAAAGGAGAAGAGCTATCAAAAGCCGAAACCGTTACACTCTTAAACGACATGTGTATTTTCGCTCCCGGATGCCTCACTGATCAGCGACTGACATGGCTAGAAATAGATGATCTGAGTGCCGAAGTTACGCTTAAGAATGGACATATCATTGTTTCCGCAAAACTTCTCTTCAACGAAGTAGGGCAACTCATCAACTTTGTATCAGACGACCGCTCAGCGTTGCAAGACAACGGGGAGTTGAAAAGATTTAGATGGACAACGCCTATCACCAGTTATCAAGAGTTTGAAGGTAGAAGGATCCCAACCTTAGGTAAAACGATTTGGCATTATCCTGACGGAGAGTTTATTTATGGAGAGTTTGAATTAAAAAAAATTGAATACGACAAAACGAACTGATTTCTTATCTTTGGTATTCGGCTTGTATAGTTCGCCGTTATTGTCTAGACCTTATAAAGTTATACTTATTAGCAAGAGTTTGTAATAACATAAAACGAGCTTCATGGTCTTCAACTCCACGAAGCTCGAATGTGCAAAGTCTGTGAGCGAGTTGGTTGATATTATTCGAGGCATTAGGTGATTAAGTCGAATTAGTAAAAATCAAAAAACGCCAAACTATCCTTCAATAATTTGGCGTTTTGTATGAGTGGTCCCACTTGGGCTTAGGTTTATTTTTTTAATATCTGATAATTAGATAGTTGATATTTTATTTGGTTGATTAAATGAAAATAATGATCATTTTTTAGTCGAAAATGTTTTACACCTGAAAATTTTCATATAAACAGAACCGTTTATTCCATAATAAAATAATTACAATTCGGTTAAGTTTTGAATTTGATTTGTTTGCATTTTAATTAATTGGTTTATAATCTAGGCTCAAAAACGAGACTATTATCCCTCTATGAATGATAGGTAATTGTCTTTATTTATAACTAAATAAGTTGAGTTATTATAATTTACCGAAAAGGCATGCGGTGCTTTAGGTAGTTTATTGCCCCATTTAAATTCAAACGCATATATATTGCCCTCTGATTCTTCTATTAAATCGATCTCCTGCCCGTCATAAGTCCTCCAGAAGTAGAAAGACTTATTGTTGGATGAATAATTTGACTGTTTCATCCTTTCGCTAATCAGATAGCTTTCCCAAAGTTGTCCAATATCTTCCCTATTTACAACTGGATTATAATTGCCAATCAATGCATTGCGAATGCCATTATCATAAAAATACCATTTTCCAGCTTTCGAAATTTCTTTTCGCAAGTTCCGTGAGAAACTACCTAGACGATAAATGACAAAGACTTTTGCAAGTAAATCAATATATTTCTCGACGGTATTTCTGCTCAGTCCTAGCTGTTTTCCTAATTCATCATAAGAAACTTCGTTACCCATCTGAAATGCAATTAAACGCAGTAATTCAAGCATTTTCTTTGAGTTCTTCAGCCCATCAATTGATAGAATATCCTTTAATAAATAGGCATTTACTATATCACGTAAATATTCTTTTTTTTGCTCGTAACCTTTAATATTTATGACCTCAGGATAGCTCCCAAACACTAGCCTATCTTCCAAATTCTGCTTGATTTCAAGCATATTTTCTTTTTGTGAAAGTTCCGCTTGACTAAAAGGAAATAAGTGAAATTGAGTGCTTCGTCCGACCAATGGTTCGCCTGCTTTATTTTGTAAATCAAAAGAAGATGAACCAGTTGCAATTACTTTAATATTAGGAATTTCGTCCACTATCAATTTTAGTTTTTGCCCAATCTCAGGTATGTTTTGAGCTTCATCTATAGCCAACAAGTCTATTCCATCTAATAGACGTTTGTAATTTGAAATTGATTTTGACTCTAATAATGTCAATGAATCCGTATCTTCACCATTTAAGAGTAAATGTTTGCCTTCGAATCGTTCAATAAGTTGTCGAAGTAAAACTGTTTTTCCTACTCGACGTGGTCCGAATATGAGCATTACTTTGTTCGCAGCTAAGCGACTAAATATTTTTTCTTCAATTATGCGCTTAATCATTATCTTTTAATTTAAATGCGAATATACACATATTTCTGCAATCGATATTCAAATTTACTAGTAAAATATTCAATAGAATGAATAAATTAGTGGTAAAAATATGAATTTATTGAATATATTTATACTTTTCGACAATGAATCCGTTCTTCTTTTATATGATGCTTGCTGCTTTATTTTATTCTTTCAAATCGCTCAGAGTTAATCAATTGATTTCTTAACCATTATCACAAAACTATCCACATCCGAAACAGATTCAATCTTATGAATCACGCCATTGTGCCCGAGATATCCTGTTACGCCATTTTCTTCTATAGGGTAAGCGAATAACTCTGCCAAGCTTAGGCCTAAAACGGCCGCTATCTTTTCTACAATAGCGACAGTCGGATTCCCATTGATACTACTACTACTGAGATTGACCCGATTAATCCCAAGTCTTTCTGCCAGCTGAATCATTGTCATGCCTTTCAGCTTTAATAGCTCTTTTATTCTCAGTTTTTCCATAATTATCTAATTCATTATGATACAAAGTAATATAATGAATTAGATAATTACTACGAAATGAGATTAATGTATGATATACCATTACGTTATTCCGATGATTATAACGACCGAGTCCACAATGAATATTTTAAATGAAAAAGTATGGAAAATAAGATTATCTACTTCTTAACGATAGAAGATGTGCAGAAGGCAGCCATGGAGACAATCAATAGAGAATTGACATTCGCCGAAATTGAATCAATCAAATAGCAGATTGCAGACAGAATGGATTGGTTTGAAACAATATCAACAGTAGTGAGAGAGAATTTTGAGAAATCTTAAAATCAAGAAAAAATGGACGCCATCGAATTTGTGATGAATTATGAGAAGTTTATTGGTGAAATAGAGCAAGTCATCCAGCCTGAACTTCTGCCAATCTTTCAAAAGTTAAAGGATATTGATCCTTATGACCTTATAAAACCGGATGATTGGTTTGTGACAACAAATCAAGCCAGAGGTTTTGTTCCTAACAGAATGTACCCGAAAATGAAGATGATAAGAAAAACAGCTTCAGTAAAATGCAACTATGCATCAACGTAAAAATCACGCGTGATTTCCGAATAATAACATTCACTTATGCGGAAAGTGAATGTTTCGCTGATAATCAAAGAGTTAGCTGAATTCCAAAATCAAACAGAAAATCAAACATTCATTCTTGATATTTAGGAACAAAAGTGAATGTTTTCATTCCCAGTAAAGAAAAACCTAATTTTGAAATTATGTCAAAAAAATTTTCAACCACAAGAGCAGATTATTTGGAATGGGATCAGATGCTGAATCTGGTTCATAAATTGTACAAAGACGAAAATTATAAAATGTCACTTTTTATTGCATTGCGCAGTTTTTGGGGATTGCGCGTATCTGATCTTACAGCATTGAAATGGGAACAAATTTTAAATGTCGATGAAATAATCATCATCGAAAAGAAAACTAACAAGAAAAGAGTAATCGCGATTAGTCAACAGCTAAAGCAACACATAATTGATTGTCATTCCAAAATCAATCCAGTCGGATTTCCATTCGTTTTTGTCAGCCAAAAGAAATGTGTTTATTCAACTCAACGACTGAATGTTATACTGAAGGAAATCAAATCCAAATATAAACTGAAAGTAAAGAATTTTTCGTGCCATACTCTACGAAAATCATTTGGCCGACAGGTCTTTACGATGAGTGGAGAAAACTCAGAGATGGCACTTATTAAACTGATGGAAATATTTAATCATTCCAACATGAGGATTACAAAACGTTACCTAGGATTAAAAGACGAAGAAATAAAGGAAGCGTATGAATTGTTACGGTTTTAACCTGATATATAAAATCTTAAGTTGGAATTGATGGTTATCTATTGATTAAACTCACTTGGCTATTGTTTTTTTGTAATATTAACCTTGATTATTCCTAGTCTTGATTCAAAAATATAGATAGTTGAAAATATAAATAAACCTCAATAAGTTGTAAAAAACGATTATATTGATAGATAATTAAAGCTACTTACATGTATGAGCCCTAATTGAGATTTGCGCTTGAAGAGTATTACTCAATTGCAATCACCATTTCTTCAGTAAAAATTAACACAAAGATTATCAGCTAACATTTGGCGTAAATTTCAAATTAGCATGCATTATTTTTGATTTACACATTTATTCCTAGAAATATCAATCGAAAGTATTGTACAACACAACTCCACCAATATATTACATAAACATCCTTTTTGATATGGCTTTTAAGAATACGAGCCTTATATTGGCTTGGGAAGGTATTAAATCAATCAGTCGTGTGAAAATAAGAGGTCTTCAACCGAAAGATCGTTATATTTTCTTTATAAAATCTGTTGGAGAAATCTCGTAAATCATTTTAAAGCATTTCCCAAAATACGACAAATCATTAAACCCGACTTGATAACATGCTTCTGAGATGGATACATTTCCAGATTTTAGCATTTCGGCAGCGGTGCGTATTCGGATGGTCATAACCAATCTACTTGGCGATAAATCTGTTAAATATTTGACCTTTCTGTAAAACTGAGTGCGATCCAATCCAATGTATAAAGCAAATTTTTCGATTTTAAGTTCGGGATTGTTTATGTTGTCTTTTACATACTCATAAATTTTTCTCATAAATTTATTGTCGGGATTTTCTGCATCGTTTGATTCAAACCCTTGCACTAATATCTTTTTAGCGAAAATCTCTCTTAAAGCTTCTCTGTTTTTCAGAATATTCTTAACTCGGGACGCCAATAAATCAACATTGAATGGTTTTGAAATATATTCGTCGGCACCATCCTCAAAACCCTGTTTATAATCATCTTCTGCTGCACGGGCTGTCAATAAAATTACCGGGATATGTGAGGTTTCATAATTTGATTTAATCAATTTACAAAGTTCGAAACCGTTTAGTCCAGGCATAATAACATCCGAAATAATCAAATCTGGCGATAAACTTTTAGCCAATCGTAGTCCGTCTGATCCGTTATCTGCTTGATAAACCGTAAAATCTTTCATGAATACTTCGGAAATAAAATTCCTAAGTTCAAGATTATCATCTATAATTAGCAAATTATATCGCTTGATTAGTTTGGAGCTAACTGACGAATCAGACAAAACAGAAGAGTTAGAAACTATTGTCAGGCTTCTTTTAAAATCGGATATCTCATTATGAATAGCCTCTTCGTCTATTTCATACTCTTTCAAGTGAGCATTGCCAAGCGGCAAAATAATGAAGAATGTTGTTTCTGTCTTAGGATTACTTTCAGCCCAAATTGCCCCATGATGAAGTTCGACAAGTCCTTTTGTTAAGTTTAATCCTACCCCTGAGCCATAAATTGAACTGGATTCATAGTTATGTGCTTGATAGAAAGGGTCAAATATTTTTTGAATATTTTCTTCAGGCACTCCAATGCCATTATCTATAACCAATATTTCCAAGAAATTAGACGTTATGGTTGGTAGCAATTCTGTTTTTTTTTCATAGGCTTTTTGCAATTCACTTCTATCTTTTTTTGTCACATTTATTCTGACAGACCCATTTTGAGGAGTGTGCTTAAATGCGTTAGAGAGTAGGTTCATCATTACCTTCTCTAGCTTTGAAAAATCAAACCAAAAGTCATTTGCGTCATAGGTATTGTTGAGTTGAAAGTCTATTTCTCTCTCGAGTGCAATCTCATAAAAAGCTTCATGTATGCTGTTCATGAATTCTTGAAACGAATAATTATAGCATTTCAACACAAGATTGCCCTCTTCAAGCTTTCTGAAGTCCATCAGTTGATTGACAAGCAACAAAAGTCTATTCGCATTCTTATTCAATAGACTAATGACATTGAGCACCTCATTACTTAAACTCGTATTCTTCAGTAGATTATGAACCGGTCCAATTATTAAAGTCAGTGGCGTTCTGAGCTCATGCGAAAAATTGGTAAATAATCTCATTCTTGTTTGAAATACCTCTTCAAGATTTCTCTTTTCAGCCTGTTTTATTTTTATATCATTTTCTAATTTCTTCTTATTGAGATAATACCTTAGGAAGAGAATTATCAGACTGATTATTAATATCGTATATGCTAATTTTGAATACCATGTCCACCAAAAAGGAGGGTCGATACGGATTATCAATGACGTCGGATTGTTGTTCCAGATACCATCATTGTTCGCTGATTTTACAAGCAGCGTATATTTTCCGTAAGCTAGATTGTTGAAATTTAAATGATTAGTATTTCCCAGATATTTCCACTCATCGTCTATTTCCTTGATTTTGTAGGCATATTTGTTTTGCTTAGAGTAGAGGTAATTTAAAGATGAGAAATGTACTGTAAATGCAGGGATTTTATAGGATAAATTTATCGCTTTCTCATTGTCTATCCATGTCTCTTTGTTGTAATAAACTCTATTGTTGTTCAGCTCCCAATAAGTTACAAGGTCAATTACAACTTTGGATGTGTTTTGATTGATGGCTAATTTTAAAGGATTAAATGAAATAAAACCATCGCTTCCGCCAACGAAAAACTCCCCTGACGGATTTTTTACGAAAGAATTCTCACTTACATTGCCAATTTTAAAGCCATTCGTGTTATTGTAGTTGATAAATTGCTTCGTCTTGAGGTCAAGCTTTGAAACCCCTTCGATGGTGCTGACCCAAATGTTTTTATTGTTGTCTTGTTGTATGTTGCAAATAACTTGGTTCGAAAGGCCTCTATTGGAGTCGAAGATTTCAAAATTATTCTTTACTCTATCGTATTTGCAGAGACCGCCTCCGTATGTGCCAATCCATATTTGACGTTTATCGTCTTCGAATATCGTATTGATGTTATTGAGTGGTAAATTCCCTGATTTCGAAGATTCAACCCTGAAGTTTTCATATCTTTTTTCTAATAAATCATATTTGTAAACCCCTTCATTTCTAGTTCCAATCCACAAATATCTTTTCTTATCATCGAGCACACACGAAGCGGTATAGAGTTTTAATCTTTTGCCATTTTTTATTTGAAGACCCTCCTCGAAAAGGTTTGGTTTTTTAAGATAGCGGCCAAAACATTCTCCCGTATTGGGAACCACCCAAAGATTGCCACTTGAATCTTCTGACAATCCTTTAGCATAAGTCTTGAGGGGAACTTTTAGCTCTTCTGCCCAACTGCATGTTGACGGATTAAACGTAGTTATTCCAAGTGATGAAATCGAAGTGTATAAGTTGCCGTCATTTTGTTTATACATTCGTTCTATTCTTTGATTTCCATAGAAAGAATAGGAGTTTCGTGTGATATCGTACTTCACCAATCCTTTGTTGGAAGACAACCAAAGCATATTTTGAGAGTACACTAAAGACGTAATACTCGTTTTCTCAAACTGTTTCCTTTGTTGAATAGAATAAGTTTTAAAGTAGCTATAGTTTGGATTTGTATAAAACAGCCCACTACTCCAAGTCGATAGCCATATTCCTCCCGAATTGTCTTTACTCATGGCTACTATTCGGTTGTCCGAAAGCCCATTAATTTCTGCTTCTGCTTGTAAGTTGTATGTCGATTTATCACCATATCTGTCATAAACTAATAGGCCGGATAAACCTGAAATAAGAAGTCCTCTTTTTTGATCCAGTTCTAAGATTGCATCAATGTGGTTGTTGTATGTTTTTCCCGATTTGTCTTTTAAATCTATTTGATTGAATTCTTTTGTTTTGTAATCGAAAGACAAAAGACCGCTCTTGTTTGTGCCAATCCAAAACATCCCATCCGTACCCTTTAAAATGGTATTTACCGTATGGTTGTTAGGCAATTTATATGCCTCCAATGCTCCTGTCTGCAATTTGTAAATGTAGAGTGTGTTTAATTCTGCAAAAAGAATAACACCCTTTTCTACTTCCAATACAGAAATAATGGGAGACCCACTTTTGATGGTTTTGAAGCAGTTTGACTTTTCGATGAAGTAGGACAGACCCATATTGGATGCCACCCAAAGCCTTTGGGTTTGATCAATTAATAGATTTTTGATTGTATTAATCGGCAGAGAAGTAGGGCTGTTTTGAGCATAGTATTTTACGATTTCACCCGATTGTTTGTCGATGTAATTCAACCCGTTGTAGGTTCCAACCCACATATTGCCTTTCATATCTTCTACAATCGAATTGACATCGTTGCTTGAAAGTGAATTGGGGTTGTTTCTGTCAAATCTGTAAATTCGGAAGCGGCTGCCGTCGTATTTGTTCAATCCGTCCCTTGTGCATATCCATAGAAATCCCTCTTTATCCTGATAAATCCTAATCACAGAATTTACCGAAAGACCATCGTTCATATTGAGGTTTTCAAAAAAGAAGGTGCTATTATCTGCCCTGAGATTTATTGACAGGCTCAATAACATCCAAAACAAACAAAAAGAAAATGTGTGTTTAGCCGAATCCATTTTGAGGTTAGAAAAATAAGGATTGAATTGATTACAAATATATACACATTTTATAAGTAAGACTTCATTACAATTTCTTTTTAAATCAATGCAATAGCTTTTTTTTACGATTACCAATCTATACAACATTTGTTATACCTAAATGAATACGATAAATATAAATTTGCGACCACTTACAATTCTTATGGCTTCGTTTATTTGCGATTCTATTCATATAATCTTAAGCAAATGATTGTAATAATCATTTGGATTTCTTTAATTTCGTCTATTTATGCAATGACGAGCCGAAGGAAGTGTGTGAAGGTACAAACATCAAAAACGATCGAAATCATTACATGCAGCGCAGATGCATAGTTGGTGACTTGCATGGGCAGGCTCCGTTGCTGTGGTGTGCAATCGCGCTTTTGAGGTAAATCTAAATTTCCCTGACATTCTGATTGTTGACTTATTAAAAATGAATTGATGTTACCTTAAATAAAACCAATAATATACGTATGAAAACAAATCGTTTATATCCAGTATTCAAATTTTGGAGTACGAAAACTAAACTCCTTATTCTAAGTACAACTCTGCTGCTTGGAATTAATCCAACTCGTGCCAATGTGCAATTGCCTGCAATTTTTGGAGACCACATGGTCTTGCAACAATCAATTACTTTACCAGTATGGGGAAAAGCTGACCCGGGTGAGAAAATCACCGTTACTATTGGTAAACTCACTGGCAGCACTATCGCAGATGCATCTGGCAAGTGGCGAATCAATCTTGATCGGCTAAAAAGTACTGTAGATCCAGTGATAATGACCGTTAGCGGAAAAAACACAATTACATTCTCCGATGTCCTCATCGGCGATGTTTGGGCTTGCTCGGGACAAAGTAATATGGAATACGGAATCAGTAGTACCAGCTTCGCTAAAGTGGACATTCCCAAGGCTAAACGTCCGATGTTGCGCCTTTTTATTGTCAATAAAGTCCCATCCTTTCTTCCAAAGGAAAATTATCAAACCGACTTGAATCCCAAAAGCTTATTGGTTGGTCATTGGCAGGTTTGTACTCCCGAAATGCTTGTGGGAAATGGCGGATGGCCGAATAGCTTTTCGGCTGTTGCCTATTATTTTGGTTCTGAGATTCAGGATCGCACCGGTTTACCGGTCGGGTTGATTCAGTGTCCGTGGGGAGGCAAGCCCATTGAAGCGTTTATTAGTCTTGATGCGTTGAAAAAAGATACTACATTCAAATCTTATGTGGCTCTGCATGAGAAAGAGAAGGCTGAGTCTCCGGCACTTAAGGCTGCTGCAGCTGCTGGAAAGGCTGATTTCGATGCGAAAATGAAAGCCTGGAACGAACAGTATGGAGCAGCTTATAAAGCAGAAGTAGAAGAATGGACCAAAGCGGAAGCAGCAGCAAGAGCTGCACATGCTACTCTGCCTCCACGTCCAAAACCCTCAGTGCCCATGCCGACATCCCTTCCTGATGGTAATCCAAAACCAGATAGACCTACGCACCTTTTCAATGGCATGATTCATCCGATTATTCCTTACGGAATCAAGGGGGTAATTTGGTATCAAGGGGAACAAAATGCAGGTAACCCATGGGATTATGATAAACTGATGGCCGGATTGATTAGCGATTGGCGTACTCGCTGGGGATTGGGCGATTTTCCTTTCCTGTTCGTTCAACTAGCTGCTTTTCAAACTCCTGCAAGACAACCTGTGGAGAAAGACGGTTGGCAGGTGATTCGCGAGATGCAGTTGCGTAGCTTGAAAGTTCCCAATACGGGTATGGCAGTGACCATCGATATTGGAGAAGCCAATGATATCCATCCCGGCGACAAACGCGATGTGGGTCATCGACTTGCACTTCTAGCCCGTCAACTCGCTTATGGTGAAAAAATTGAATCTTCTGGTCCGCTTTATCAGGGTATGAAGGTAGAGGGAAACAAAATTCGCATTCGTTTCAAATTTGCAAAGGGGCTTAAAATTGGTGCTCATCCGCAAATTTTCCCCGATGTACTTCCCTCAGCAGCACCGGCAGAATTACCGGGCTTCGCCATCGCCGGAACGGATAAAAAGTGGGTTTTCGCTAAGGCAGTAATTGAAGGAGAGACTATTGTTGTGTCGAGTGACCAAGTGAAAAATCCAGTTGCTGTTCGCTACGGGTGGGCAAAAAATCCACCTTGTTACCTCTACAACGGAGCCAATTTGCCAGTCAGCCCTTTCCGAACTGATGATTGGCCTTTGAATCAATAAGTTTTTTCTGGCGTTAAATTATGATGAACTAAAAAAGGAAGTTTGAGTTTTCCTATTTTGTAAAACGAAGTTGTACTAATTATATCATCTGTTTCTCATTTCTGACTTCCTGATGAATGCTGATTAGAGAAATAAATTTCGATGCTACTACTTATTGCAACATTTGTACCAATGGATATTGGGTATGAGTAATTTACTTTGATGTTTGAGAAACTGTTCGTTTTAGAGATTCGGTATAGCAATCAAAACTAGGTTTTTGTATTAATTTTGATTTCTTGTATTGAATTCATATTTACGACCAGAACAAATTTCCTGATAAGAATAGAATTGTTAACCATAAATCTATGAGACACACAGCAAGAAATATAGGACTTAAAATTTTTCTTCTCATATTGTTTGCAACGACACTTTTTTCACAAGCTCGAATCGAAACTGCTTCAGCTGGTAGTGAATGGAAAATGCCCTTTGATGCATCCGGATACGCGGATAAACCCTGCAATTCGTATTCAAATTACTATGATGTGAATGGCAAACCGGGTCAGCTCTTGTGGGGACAAGCTCCGTTGAATGACTTTGGATTCAGACAGGTCACTTTTGATTATACCGGTCTGCGTAAAATACGTCAAGTGCCTGCTCCGGGCATTCATCCCAGAATCTTATGTACACCCGATGATTTGCCTGAAATGTGTCGTAGATTAAAAGAGACCCGCTGTGGACAGGAGTCTTGGAAAAACCTGCTTTGCTGGACTGAGATGATGAAGGGGAACTACGATGATAAAGCTGAATATGCAAAGCCGGACGTTTGGAAAGGGCAATTTGGCGGTCTTCACAGTCGTGTTCCTCTATTTCGATTGGGATTGAAGCGGGAGAGTGGTGATAATTACAACCGCAGTGCAATCGCCGCGAAGTGCTACAACTCCCTGATTGATGGAACAGCCGTTGATTTTCCTGCTTTTTATTGGAATGTATTTTCGCTCGAAGCCTTTCGTTGTTTAATTGAAAATGATAAATCCGGAGCTGAAAAGTTGGCAGCAGCTGTCGTTACAGCCATGCGTTTGGATCAGACAAAACGCGATGCAGAGCGAGAAAAGAAACATTTGCCCCAACCCATCGAACAGCCCGTTGGCGCTTTTCAATTGGCGTTTACTTATGATTTTATCTACCAATGGCTTACTCATGAACAGCGCAAATTAATCCACGATGAACTGGTGGCCGGTACCTGGTCGCACGACAATTACGGAACATTTAATACGGCTACTACTTCACGGGCAAATTGGGCTACTTTTTCGTATTGGCTCTATGAAGTTCTTGCTATTGAAGGAGAAGAGGGATTCAACGATCTCAAAGTTAGGGGAATGTATCGGGGCTGGCGCAATTTGTTTACTTACGGTTGGTTTCAGTCGGGTGCAACCTATGAAGGAGAGGCCAAAAATCAATTGGGAATGGATGGCGTTTTGATGTTTGCCATGCGACAAAAAGCATATAATTTCGAAAATCTCTCGGCGCATCCCTATTTGTTTGCCAATGCTACCAAATTTTTCCCTCATAGCATCATTCCCACGCTCGACGGGTTTGTGAAATACGATTTATTGGGTGGTAGTCGGATTAAAGCAGGAGGATTTACACCTTGTGATTTGCTTGGTTTAAAATATGTTTATCCCGATAATAAAATCATCGACTTCGTTTACCGATCGGCAGTTCATGATGATTACAGCAATATTCCTGATCGCCCCGATGGCTATTACAACGGGTTGTTGTTTTATCTGATTTATGCAACCGATTTTGATCAATCGAACAACAATCCTGCTGCATTAAATCTTGGAAATACCTTTTTCTGTGGAGAAAGAGCGTTGATGATGACGCGCAGTGGTTGGGATAGCAAAGATGCGCTGATGTTGAATATGCATGTTCGTCAGTTCAACGGAGGTCATGCCTCTTCAGATCGCAATGCCATTATGCTTGGCGGTGCAGGTCGCATCTGGTCGCCAGTGCAGGGAGGCAGAGCTTACGAAAATTTCAAAAACAGTGTGGTGGTGATTGATCATAAACCTCAAAACTTGAATACACCCGGCACTGTGGTCGATTTTAGTGATACCGATTTCTCTACATTCATTACCGGTGATTCGAAGTACAGCTGGGATTGGAACCTTCGTTTATTAAATAAGTCGAAAGGCTATTATACTACCGATGATGTAAAAGAAAACAAGGTGGAGATGCCTAAAGGATATGAAGCTGAAAAACATACTGTTAATGACTTTAGCTATTTGAAATTACCCTATTCCTATTTGAATGTTCCGGTCTTCCAATCACCTCATTGGATTTTGCCCAACGGCGCTTTGAGTCCTGTAGTTCGTGCACCCAATTATCCGGTGAAAAAAGCATTTCGAACAGCCGGTATTGTACGTGGAAAACATCCTTTCGCATTGGTTGTTGACGATATCTGTAAAGATGACTCGGTGAGGCATTACGACTGGATATTGACCCTAGAGTATGACATTCAGATCGTAAGTGTAAATAGAGTTAGCAAAACCGAAACAGACATTATACTCACCGGTTCAGACCCTTTGCAACTAAAGAGTTTACCCAAAGATCCTTTGTCGGCAATGTGTGAAAATAGAAATACTCCCGCTGGGCAACCAATGCTTTTGGTGCGTGTGTTGAATTGTAAAACGACCAATAACACATTAAATCCGACAATAGATGAGTGGATGCCGGCTGCCAATGGCAAAGAATTGCGTGTTCGTCGATTGATAATTCCTGCTGATGCGGTATCTCCCGATTTTAAGATTATGTTATTTCCCCATCGTCAGGGTGATTCATTACCTAAAACGACTTGGAGTAAACCTAATTCTAGTTTAAATGTCAAGTGGAAAGATCAGGTCAATACCGTTCATTTTTCAATGACAAATATAGGATATACCAAAGTAAAAATTGAAACGGTGAAATGAATTTATTCGAAATAATTTGTTTGGATATAAATATTGAGTATATCTTTCTCAAATAATTAAAAATAGTTCAATGAAATTAAATATACGAATTCTTTTTCTGTTTTTTGCATGTGTAATGGCTTATACAACGTCCATCGCACAGTATTTTCCTGCCGGATTTTCGAAGAGTAGAATTAACCTTTGGTTCGATGCATCCGATGCGTCCACATTTACGAACACTTCCGGCATTGCCACATGGAAAGATAAAGCCAACAACCTATCGGCAATAGCACCTTCATCCACTTACTCTCCTGTTTTGAGTACCTTAAACGGGAAATCACTTGTAGAGTTTAATGGAGTCCAGGTGTTGAATATTGCCGATAATGCTTTGCTCGATCCCGCTACGGGCTACCATTTGGCCCAAGCGGTGTATGTCTATTCCGATGCGGCAACGTCGGTAACCGATTTTCGACATGGCACCTATACGCGAAACTCTTCCATAACAAATACCCCCTCCATCTCTTTAAGTTATTACGGTACGCCCGATAATGCCTATCGACTAAGGATGACGGTAAATACTACCTCATTAGCCATTGGATATGGCACAACCACTACACCCGATTTAAGATCGTCGTGGAGTGTATTGGAAAACTATGCATGCACGACGACAGGTTTGATGTTTATCCGGTTGAATGGAGGCTCTTATCGAAGTTCGTCCTACACTTTCGCTGACAATACCAATCCTGCATCGTTGGGGAATCGCTATCAGTACTATACGAATGTGCATTGGGGAATCGGAGAGACAGTACTTATTGGAAGTTCCCTTGAAAATAGCGGGCGGAAGATTCTAGAAACCTATTTAGCTTGGAAATGGGGCACTCAGTCCAATTTATCACCTACATTAGCCAATTTGTACAATCCTTCTAACGCGGCATACTTCAATAACCTCGTTGGTATTGGAATGGAGAGTGCAACTGACACTATTTCTTCCACCGGTTCTAATAATGGACTCGGTTTTATTAATCCATCAAATTACGGATACCTTCGCGAATCGGGCGATTATCTGCTTGCTGCTGACAATGGATTGTCAGGAATTAATGCTTTGGGTGGCGGTTTTACCAATTGGAAACGCAGCTGGTACATCACCAAGACCGATGTGGGCAACAACGGTGGCCTCGTGTTGCTTTGCTTCGATTTTGATGCAAGTGGGAGTGGTCTGACTGTAAATACTTCTGCCAACAATTATTATTTGATGTACAATGCAACAGATGGCACTTTTTCCAATGGCAGCAATTACGTGATTCCCGTTTCATCTCAACAACAGGTTGGAAGCAACAACAAGTATGTTTTTTCGGTTGATGTAGCCAATGGATTTTATACACTGGTATATGCGCCGAAGTCCACTCCAGTAACGAATTTACCCAATTACAATGCGTTTTTAAGCACTATTTCTTTGTCGGCACCCCGATTGCTTAAACCTTTTAGCGGCAATGGTTTTGTTTACCTCACCTGGGCAACGGACAGCATCAAGTACAGTCCTTATAGTTACAACATTTATGCTGGCACTTCTCGCAATTCGCTCACGTTGGCAGGGAACACGGCTAATCCCACTGCGAATGGTTATGTGCTGACGGGACTTACAAACGGTACAACCGTCTATTGTTGTGTAAAAGCTTCTTTGATGCCTGGCAAGGAGAGTCGTAGTTCCGATACGCTCAGCGTAAACCCAAATCAGAGTGCGGCACAATGGATTACACTTCCGCAGTATGCCGGCAATCTGAATCTGATGATGCAGGCAGCACCATCGGCCAATGCTCCATTGGAGTATTATTTTGACTGTACGGCGGGTGGCGGTCATGCCAGCGGTTGGCAAAGCAGCAGTTTTTATACCGATGGCTCACTCACAGAGGGGAATAGCTACACGTATCGAATAAAAACCAGACTTCCAGGCAATGCCACCACGGAGTCGGGCTGGTCTGCACCGGCAACAGTCGCTGTCAATAGTGCGCTTCAAGGCGGTTTTGCCTATAAATTGGCAGATTTGGATACGACGACAATATTTGCACCACTGGGTACTGGTCCCGCAGGGTATCACCCTTTGAAACAAGATTTTTCGGGCATGAGGGTCATTAAACATGCACCTCCATTTGGTGTTCATCCTCGTATGTATTGCAATCCCGAAGATTCGACCGATATCAAAAACCGATTCAAAAATAGCTACAGTGGACAGGCAATTTCTAAATTCATTCATGCCTACACCATGTTACTTCAAATGGGCTCAACGTTTAATAGCAAGGCTTCTTATAATATCGCAGATGCCTACGGAACACCCATAGTGTCGAATACTGGACTTTTTAATGCAAAAACTACGTATGATAAATTGGCGGCAGGAGATACCACGGGTTATTCCAACCTTTGGGGCAACCGAAACATTCAAATGGCATATACTTTTAGTCAAGAGGCGTTTGAGTGTTGGTTGTACAAAGGCACTATCGATGTTTCTACCAATACAAGTTATACGAATCGGGCCGCCAAACTGGCAAAAGTGATTACCCTTTGGGCAAAATGTTTGTTGAATGACCCTAATCCGTCGCAACAATTATCGTTTGACAACCGCGATCGTTTTGGAGGATTCAATATGGCATTGACCTACGATTTTCTCTATCCACAAATGACTAAAGGGCAGCAAGATACTGTTCGAATGGCACTCCTTGCCATTGCCGCAAAACGTACGGATTTATGGGGGTTTGCCACACCATCGTACACCAATACCATCAATTGGGCTACTTTTGGATATGAAATTATGCCCAATATGTTGCTCGAAGGAGAACCCGGGTACAGCGAGACGCAGGAGACAGCATTGAAAACATGGGCGCGAGGAGTGTGGACTTTTCTCAACTATGATATCTATCCAACTACCGGAAACATGTATGAAGGAATTGGAAAAGATCAACTGAACAGCTGTGTATTGGTTGCAATGGCCAAAAGAGGCTACAGTATGATAGGCCATCCTTCGGTGCGCAGTTTTGGCACCAAGTACTATCCCGCTATTATTCAACCGTATGGTTACTCATTTCTCGGCACCGACTTGCTGGGTGGAACAGGGAATACAAATACCAGTTATCCTGACGATCCAGCCACAGGAGCATGGCGAAACAATCCGCTTGATATTCTTGGTTTGAAATGGATATTGCCTAATGATACCACTGTCGATTTCTGTTGGAAAAATTACATACAAAAACACAGATCGAATCTGCCTGATATTGCCAATTCCTACTGCTATCCGCTGGTGAATGGTAGTTATTCTTATTTCAATAACAATATTCCGGCTGCTATTTTCTGTAGCGATTATTTCACAATCCCTTTCGCCAATGAGGCACAGTCAGCCTTCAAAAACAACAAACTCTATCTGGACTCTTTAGGTGGTTTTGCAGCGTTGCGGAGTGGTTTCGATGTCAATGCTGCCACGCTGTTCTTCCATAACCGGCAGGATTTGGGAGGACACGCTTACGCTAATAAAAACGATATTGTTTACAGTGCTCTTGGGCGGAGCTGGATTTCGAGAGTGACATCACGTTCTAATAGCACCTATCCATACACTTATCCGACGTATGCCAGCTCTTGCATGCTGATTAATAATATGGGTGCTTGCAGTCCAAACTGGAACATCGTAGCAGGAGTAGTGCCACTGGCACCGGGTACTATTGTGGATTTCAAAAACAGACCGAATTTGCTTACCGTTGCGGGCGATGCGACCGAACCTTACAGCTATCAGTGGGATATGGGGAATATTCAAACATTCGCAGTTGACAATCCAAATTTATCCATATCTGGTGCGGAGATAATCACTAACGGTTTAAATCACTACCGCTATTCTCCTTCCTATAGCTGCGATAATATCAGTCTGTACAATTATTTGAACTATACAACTGATTCATTGATAGTCTATAAAAGAGCGATTCGTTATCCGTTCAATGTCTGTCAAAAAGTCTTCCGAACCGTAGGGATGGTGCAAATGCCTAAACCATTTGCCCTGATTGTAGATGATGCTCAAAAAGACAACAACATCAACAACTACAAGTGGTTGGCACAATTGGCAGATGATCTGACCATTGAGAGTACGACGGTCAATCCGAATTATGAAAACTATCAAAATGATATTATACTGAAAGAGCCTGCTAGTGTTGGCAATCGCAGACTTCTTGTTCGCCTGCTGAATATCAACGGTGCTGTGAATCCTAACACACCCGCCATTATTGATTCGGTGAATACCTTTGTGAATCATCGCTTAGTGATTGAAAGCAATAGCGTAGACCCACAATTCAAAATCATGCTATTTGCCTATAACAGCGGCGATCAGTTACCCGTTACTACTTGGAATCCTTCTCACTCCATCGTCACGGTAAACAATAATGGCTCAACCCGTTACATTGCCTTTCCGATGGATGCTAAAGGACGAACCAATATTCAACTACTCGATGTTGTACCTTCGGTGCCAGTGGGACTGACAGCTACAGGCAATTCCAATCAAATTAAGTTGACTTGGGCCGCAGCAGCTGGAGCTTTAGGATACAATCTTTACCGCTCAACCTCTTCCGGAAGTGGTTATACCCTTGTGGCTGCAGGATTGAATAGTGCAACGTTTAACGATACCGGAATAACATCTGGCGTGCGCTACTATTATATCGTGACACAAATCAATTCGGGCAATGAAAGTAATGCATCGACCGAAGCCAATGCCATGCTTTCGGCATCGGGTATTTCCCATACCGAACAAGATCCAAACATCACTTTTTACCCGAATCCGGCACGCAACCGAGTAACGATTCAGAATGCTGACGAATCAGATTTGTCAGTTGTTAATCTTGTTGGCGTTGCTGTTTACAGACAAAAATGCAATTCGGCTTTGTTTACCGTGGATGTATCTGCTTTCCCGGCAGGAGTCTATGTTTTAACGGTTCGTAAAAATAAAAAACTCTTGAACTATCAATTGCTGATTGAGCATTGAGCTTCGAAAATTGTTACCTTCATTTAATCTGAATTCCAAATTTTTTTCAACAAAAAAATCCCCGACAAGCCTACTGCCTGCCGGGGATTCGGGTGGTGATATCAGCCTACACCGCTTGGCTTGATGTGTCGTTTTGGTAATAATCAGGTGCCCGATGGGCAGTTCAAGAGGAGTGATAATCCGACGAGTTCAAATTGACGTGTCGGCTCAGGGTCGTAGCATCATCTTTTTTTAGCATTGTGTAATAATTCCATTTGCTCAGGTTCTCAATCAGAATAAAAAGTGCTTCTAAACGGGCTTCCTCCTAGAATTTACAACATTTGTACTAACTATAGTTCTTCTTTGAATGTAATTTTGATGTGACCTTAATTCCAGTTCTTACACAATTTTTTTTAATCTGATAACAACACCAAGTTAGAGCAATGGCACAGACTCTTTGTCTATTATCAAATCTTGCATCGTTAGCAATAGAGTTGTTTCCTCTGCTTTTGAGTTGATAGTGTATTATGATAAAGTATTGAAACAGAATGTCAAACTAAGATTTGTGCTTTTAGCACAATAGCTTTAAAGTAAAAGTTTAATAGATGAAAACCACCCTTAAAATCCTGTTATTGCTAATTGTGTGCTCCCCGCTGTTGTTTGCTCAAAAATTCTATTTTGGGGCGGCATATTACCCTGAGCAGGTCACACCCAAACAGTTTGAGCAAGATGTTCGGTTTATGAAAAAAGCCGGCGTAAATCTTTTGCGGATTGGTGATTTCGCCTGGTATAACATGCAACCTACTCCCAATACATACCAATTTGATTGGTTGAAAAACGCGGTCAATTTATTAGGGATTGATTCTATTCAAACTTTGCTTTGTACTCCCACAGCTGCAATTCCAAAGTGGCTATTCGATAAGCATCCGGATATTATGCAGGTGACTGCTGCGGGCGATTGTAAGCCTTACGGAAAAAGAAGGCATGCTTGTTTGAACAACCTCACTTTTCAAATGTATTCAAAGAATATTGCGACTAATTTGGCGAAAGCATTTGTCGGAAATAAAAATGTAGTTGGCTTTCAGATAGATAATGAGCTGGGAGCAGAAGACCCTTACTGCTATTGCGAAATTTGTAGGACAAAGTTCTCTAAGTGGTTGCATGGCAAATATCAAACTGTAGAAAATCTGAATAACGTGTGGGGATTGACTTTCTGGAGCGAAAGATTAAATAGTTTCAACGAAGTGTGGTTGCCTCGAAAAGGAGACAATCCATCTGTGTTTCAAGACTATCAAACATTTACCTCAGACTGCATTATCGATTACTTCAACCTGCAAAAAGAGGCTATTCGCGCGGTTCTACCCGATGCCAAGATTACACATAATATTTGCTCAAGCGGATTCTTGTATGCCATCGATTTATACAAGTTCGCGCAATCTGCTAGTTTTCTCTCCCTTGATAATTATCCATACACCTGGACCTTGGAAAATGAGTATGGGAATAAAAATGTGACGCCCTATTCTCCATCAATGGCTTCGTTGGCTCTGTCTCAAATCAGAGGGTCGAACGATACACCTTTTTGGGTGACCGAAGCCCAAATAGGAAGAACAGCAGGCTTGCAAAGGAATCTGATACAACCGGGCATCGTAAGGCTCTGGTCGCATCAAGAATTTTCGCATGGCGCGAATGGCATCTTATTCTTTGCTTGGAAAACGTTCTCCTCAGCACATGAACACCTAATGGCCGGTGTAATGGAAACCGATAATATCCCCCGTAGAAAGTTTGATGAAGTTAAACAAGCAGGGCAGGAAATTAAACAAACTTTCAACAAAATCGGTCAACTTATGCCCTCTGCGAAAGCGGCAATAATTAGAGACTTTCATTGTGATTGGGCGTTTGAAGATGGTCGTTTTTCTGGAGATTTTAGGTATATGCGAGAAGTTCACTCCTACTATTCTGCATTGCGACACCAATCTGTGACGACTGATATTGTGAATTCCGAAAACGATTTTTCAAAATACGACTTAATCATAGTGCCATCGCAAGTTGTTATAACGCCTCAATTTACAAAGAATATCGAAGCTGCGGCAAGGCGAGGTGCGACCATCGTATTGACATGCATGACCGGATTGCGTGATTCTAATATTCGTAATTTAGGGACTTTTGTGGATAGTACACTGTTGTCGATTTCAGGAATCGAAATTGAAGAGCAGCACTCTTTAACCTCTCAGAAATCAGCCAATTTTAGATTCGATGAAAAAATAGTTGGTTGTGGTCTCTGGTTCGATGTCATCAAACTAAAATCAGCAAAACCTCTTGGCTTTTATTCGAACCAATTTTTCGTAAACAAACCGGCTATTACTTTAAATCAGTATGGATTAGGGAATGTGATATACGTTGGGACTATACCTGAGCAGGATGCAGTGGAAGAAATTGTAAAAAAAGCAGTTTCGATTTCCCATATCAAACCAATTGTTTTATCGTCAAATCCATTAGTTGAGGTGACCGAGGTTAAATCAACCAAAACCAATAAAAAGTATGTGTACGTTCTAAACTATTCTGATTCAGCTCAGAAAGTGACTCTAAACCGCCCTTTACTTGAATTCAATTCGGGTGTGAAACTTGTAAAAGAAGTTGAAATTCCCGCCATGGACTACAAATTATTTTGTGAATAATCAATCTTGTGAAAATTAAGTATATGCATTGTAATCCAAGAAGAAATCTAATGTTCTTTCTTATTAATTGCGTCTTTAAACGAGCTTAACCCACAAAATGAAATGGGATATTGATTGTAAATACCCACATGTTGCATGAGCTCCAATTATTGACGGTGTAAAACACATTGATGTAAGCAATTGTGGCTTGAGGCATACCATCAAAAAACCCCCGACGTGCCATCAGCAGTCGGGGGTCTGAGGTATTCACCTACACCGCCTTGGTGTCGGTGGTGCTGTTAGCAGGTGGAGCGATGGTGAGTCGCGCTTTGCTTTCTTCAGCCGCATTGGCTGCCACAGCCTGCTTCGTTCGCAGTTTAATCCGCTCGTTGTCGTGCAGGGCATCGATAGAAATGAGCAGTTTTGCCCACGCAGAATCAGTCGATACATGTGCCATTGCCTGAATGTGGTAGTAGCAATTGTTGTAGCTATCCACCAGCGGGTCGCGCATCGAAGTGGCACTGTCTGTTGCCTTGATCACCTCGTTGCGGTCGTTGCTGTTTTTCAGAGCAATGCTGTAGGCATCGGTAGCCACCTTTATCTGCTCGAATAGAGGTGCCAAAGGTGTGACTGCCATCGCAGTTGCGTATTCTGGCTTGCTGAATTCATCGATCAGATTGGTAAGAAAGCTCTTTTGCTCTTTCTTTTTCATCTTATTCCAACTTCGGTCGAGCGAATAGAGGTGATTCATCACCCGTTCGCCAAGCGATTTTTCAGACAGTGTTCTACTCAAAGCCAACACCTCGGTAGCTTTGCGGAACGTAGTCAGCAAGAAGCTCACCTCGTTGTAGGCGGTATTCAATGCTTTGTTGCTGTCGTTAGTCACTTGTTTACCCAAAGCAGAAACATATTTTTGATAGTTGCCAATTAAGGCGAGCGCATATTCATCAGTTGTCAAGCTGGTAATCCCGCAAGATTTGATCGCTTGAATGGTATTGTCGGCGCAGGAGCTCAATCCTTGATTGCTCATCCCACTAAAATTGATTATATTTTTCATTATTTTTTGTCTCACAACGTTATGTGAGCGTTGACGGAGAGGCGCACCTCACCCTGTAGCGTCAGCGCAAAACGGTTGCGCTAATGCATGATTCTATAAATTACCTAACAAAATAAGGTAAGTCAACACCATCGCTGTCGTGTGGCAACTCACGTGCTGTTGCACGAGCGAAGCGATGATTGCTGCGGTCGGAAGAAGAATCGGCTATGCAGCCGATAGCAAAGCGAGAGGGGGCGCGCGACCCGCCACCAAAGTCATCGATACCCCTTTGTAGAAGGAATGGATATAGACCTCAATTTTGGCTTTGCGGGTTTTAATTTTTACATTACACACTTCGGTCTCTTTCACCACATCGGTACTGGAGTAGTTTTCGTGGTAGCATGGTGCAGTGCCCGAAGTATAGTTTTGGTACCAAACGGGAGAAATGGGTCGGGAGTAGTCGGTGGTGTAGAATGCCCCATCGGCACTCAACTCTATCACATCGTCGAGGAGTGATAGCAAGTCATACACCATCAACTCGAAGCCTCGGAGCATGGAGAGTAACACAGCCAACCAACCAAGCCTGCGGCGCCTTGCCCACCTGCGCCATTGCACAATTTGAGACGGTGCTTGGGCGCGTTGTCGCAAAAATTGGCGGCGAAGACGCTTGCGCTCTGCCATAAATTGCGCTAAATCGACCAGCGCTTGCTCATTTGCGAAAGCAAATTCGGCTGCCGACCAAATCGGAAGGTCGCCCTTCGCGTCAAGTAGCACATCTTTGGCTGGCGAAACCCTACCCAACGCGTTGGGTTCTGAATATTTGTTAAGCGAAGTCTTACCTAACGCGTTAGGTTCTGAAATTCCGTTAAGCGAAACGCTACCCAACACGTTGGATTCTGAATTTCTGTTAAGCGAAACGCTACTTAACGCGTTAGGTAACGTATTTTCGTGCGCTATGCCCTTACCCAACGCGTTGGGTGACACTTCGCTGCACGATTTGCTGTCGCCTGCGTCCGCAGATGGGTCGTAGTACGACGAAAATGTGACAACCGAATCGACAGAATGCGTTTTGCTGTCCTCCGAGTGGTTACTTATGCGGATGAGTGGGATTGAAAAGCGATAAGATTGGTTAATCGTCACCGTAATGGTATGGTGCGGAGTCTCCGATGGCGAAGCAACAGGTGATGAATCAGATTCAGACAACACTTTCCCGCTATCGCTTGTGTCGATAGCGGAGAAAAGAGCTCCATCGGTGCATGCTGCATCGTCAGATTCTTTGCCAATCTGCTTATTATCTTTCATTACCTTTATAAAAACTAATCTAAACCTATTAACTTATACCCAAATGGGAATAACTCTTCATTTTCATTTGCAAGATTAGTAAAATTGTTTGAGTTTTCCAAGCGTTATTTGTAAAATTTTCAAAATAGTAGGGGAAACGACTATAAATAACTAATATTAACAAAATATTTGCGTATTAAATGATAGTGAAATACATTTTGGCTTTATATGATAATTAAGTTAGTATATTAACATTATTTATACCAATAATATGGGCATGTTTTTCGAAAAATAGGTCGAAATGTGATGAAAAATGCTCAAATAAGCCGAATTCAACTCCATTTTATATCGCTTTATTAACCCGATTTTTGATTAGTTATCTTTGGATATTGTTCATTATCAGGTCGATAACATTCAACGAGATAAATCAATTAATTAATTGAAAAATAAATAGATCAAACTCATGGAAATTAGCAAATATTTGAGGAGGTAGCCTTATTGGGAAATCTGTCTAAAACTAAGAGGGGATACAATTTGGCGAATAACTTAAGAAGAGAAAGCCACAGCTGGCAAATCTGTGGCTTTCTCTATTATTTATAATTTTTATCATCAGACATTCAACACTATATTACCTTCTTCATCAATAATACATTTGCTGAAATCAAAATTTGTAACCAATGCAAAACCATTATAAAAAGGCTCTACTATCAAAAACCTTATATCATATATTGCAAATCCGTCTTTATTGATATGAAACCAACCACTTTCATCTCTAGCAGTTGCAAATCCTTTATGGAAAACACCTAAATCAAGAAATTCTCTTCCGTTCAAATACGCACCATTTAGATGAATATGTTTCCACATACCCGAATTTAGTTTGGCACAGGCCATACTGTCTTTGTAATCTCCTACGTAAACGTAATTATCTTGATAAACTCGATCTCCATTCCAATCTATGTGGAAGTAATTATCGTCAAAATCTCGAACAGAGCATTTATATTCTTGAAAATTTCCTACCCAAGCATATTGTTCTGGATAAGCCTTTTCACCCGTTTCGGTAATATGAAACCATTTGTTATCGATAACCACCGCAGCTCTGTTTTCATAAAATCCAAATGTTCGATCATATCTTTCATGATATAGGTCTTTCCCTTCGCTGGTAATATGAAAAGCGCCAATATGGTCTTTTACCGGTGCTATTCCGGGAGAATGAAATTTCAGCACCTCAACAAATTCTCTATTAAATAAAATTTGATTCTTAAAAATAAAAGCTCTATTGTTTTCAGAGACTTTTATATCCTGCCAATTTGTCATTTTCGAAAGATTAAAATGGTTTGCAATGAATTTAATTGCTTTTTTGAATGGAAGGAGAATCCAGTTTTATTGCAAAGATTTATATATTCATTCTCGCTTCTTTCGTAGCTTTTGCACATAGCCAACATATTGAGAGATAAAAGAGCTAATGAATCATCTAAGTTAGTTGAGCAGTTTTCAATCACAAAAAGGGTTCCATTTTCTGATAACGCATTGTAACAGTTCGATAGAATTGCAATTGTTTTATCATCTTCCCAGTCGTGAAGTACTCGTGAAAGAATCATTGCATCATATGTGCCAGGTATGTTTTCGAAGAAATTCCCTCCAATTGTTTCCACATCTTTTACACCAGAATTATTGATAACCAATTCTAAATCGAAGAGGCTGCATGCCAAGTTTGGATAGCACTGCTTAATTGCTTGTATTGCAGATCCGAATCCCCCACCTACATCTATTAGCGTATTGTACTGACTCCAATCTATTATATGTGGAAGTGATGCGTAATCTTCACGAGCGTATTCATTCATAGCTCTATGATAATTGATCAATTTATCGGGATGAGCATTGAGAAAATCGAAATAAGAAGATCCGTAAAGTTTTTCAAATGAACTTTCCCCTGTTTGAATGCTATGGTAAAGATGTTGCCACGCATTCAAATGCTCTGCAGACCAATTCAAACAAGCATACTTAAACGATTGAGGATGATTTTCAGTCAAGTGTAATGAAATATTGGTTAGAGAGAAAATATTCCTCTCCTTTTTTAGGAAGCCGAAACTTACCAGAGCGTTTAACAGTTGCAGGGTTTCCTTTTTATTGAGATCCAATTCATTTGATAATTCTTCACTGGTTTTCCCCTCATTCAATAATTGATCAAAAAAGTTCAGTTTACAAGCCGTACTCACGGCCATGTATTTCCAGTGCTCGGTAAAGAAAGATTTAAGCTGATCAGTTGTTTGCATGAATAAATAGTTTTTCTTTTATCAAAAATAGTTGGTGTGTAGTTAATCCACAATTTAATAAATAAGGCTCTATTCCTCCATCAGTTTCAATAATATCCAAAACTAGCTTTAAACGGTATAGTTTTACGTCCACCTCACTAGCCAGATAATCTGTTTCTATTATTCCCATAGGTGCGCCTGATAGTAAATGGATCATTGAAACCACGATTCCTGTTCGATCTTTTCCTGCGAAACAATGTATGGCAGTTGCACCTTCTTGGTTATTGATGATGGATTCAAAAGTCCTTTTTATCTCTTCTCTACAACCCAATGCAAAGAAACGATAAGCGATTTCTTCATTTGTGCCATAATGGTATTTTTGCTTAAACCATTCGGGTTGATTCCAAGGATCAAGTTGGCATTTGACGTAGTTAATTCCTGCGATTAGACTTGGATGGTATGGCTTTTCCTCTATCTCTCTATCGGCTCTGAGATCAACAATAGAGTTAATTTGAGCTTTGTCCAATAGTTCAGCAAATTGAGGTTCGTTCTGAAAGACACTTAGTGTTGCGGTTCGGTAGATTTGGTTTGGTTTAATGCGCGAATTGTAAGTTGCAATATCTCTGAAATTCCAAAAAAAGTCTCTTTCGTAAATATATTCACAGATAGACTTAATTTCGACAACCCTATCACTTGGAGTCAGGTTTTGAATGGCCTGAAAAAAGAAATCTAACAATTTGCGTTTCTTTACATTGGCATCCGGCAAAAACATAGTTCCATTTAGCTGATATGCATCCTCCCGTTCACTGGTTTGAAATGAACTTGCAAGCATGTATTTGGGTAAAAAGTTATATTTTAAATTCCCTTTGCTGATGTTGTATAGTTGGAATGCAACATGCAAAGCAATATTGTAATAGAAGTAAAATTGGTACCCATCACTTCGGCGATGCATGGTAGAACAACTCTCAAACTCATATACAAATTTATCTATCAAAATATCTGCGTTTTGATAATCTCTGATTTCTTTTTTGCCATTCAAAAATGCTGGAAGTTTTTCTTGAAGCTTCGTGTGACTAGCATTTCGTTCAAAAAGTATAGTTTGCAGATAATCTCGGATTTCTGATCCAATGTAATTCCGTTTGATCTCTTCCACATTGTAGTTTAGTGCAATTTCAACTTTAGACTTCGATCGGAAATAAACTACAATTTTATTTCGGGAGGTTATATTTAAAATCTTCAACAAATCGTTATCAACGAAAATCGACTCTAGTTTTTGAACGAATAATTCCTTTTGAAAACCATCGTTTATAATTAGTTGAATATCCAAATCAGAATTTACTGTGGCTTCTTGTCGTGCATAAGAGCCATAAAGTATTGCGGCATCAACGCCCACTACTGTAGTTAGCGTTGATTGAATCTGTTTGATTGTGCTCAAATGTGTCATTTTTATTGTGGTTTTCGCATATTGCAGGTTTTACAAAGTGGAATCTTCTTGTAGTTTCGAACTAAATAACGATATTCTTCACTGTGAATGATTTCGGATATAGTTCGTTTATTGATGTTGCCAAAATCGCCTAATGATTTTCTTAGATTGTCGGGAGCGCAACAGGGAGACACATTTCCAGTGGCAGAAACCCAAAGCTCTTTTGTTAAGAACGGACAATTATAAGATTCAGGTACTTCTATTTGTTCCTCCAAATTTAGAGGAATAATGTTTTCAAGAATGACTTTTTCTCCGTTGCTTCTTCTGTGGGAATTTTGTGCATCTCTTGCTTCTTCTACATAAGTATTCCACTCTTTGATTCTCCCAACAGTTGATTTCATGGAAAGATGTTTGATTTCTTCGAAATGCGCCCATAAATGATGCCCCTTAACTCTGTCAACACCTAACTGAGCAGCCAATTTTACAATATCTGCCAACTCTTGCATATTACTTCTCAAAAAAGTCAGTTGAAAGGTAATTCTGCAATAGTAGCCTGAAGTTTGGTAGTGTTGATCTCGGTAGGCTATCAATGCTTTTACTTTTTCAATCGTTTTGTCGAAATTCTGACCGTTCATTATGCTTTCTGATGTTTTGGCAGTGGCACCGTTCCAACTTATTTTGATGTCGGTTGTATTTGGAATGATGATTTCTGCCCATCTTTCAATGGGAAAGATAGGAAAGGTTCCGTTGGTTGTTAGGTTTAGTTTTATATTGAATTCGGAAGAAAGTTCATACATTCGTTCGATCCCTTTATATAAAAGAGGCTCACCCATTGTTGAAGGAATAATTTCTTTAATTCCAAGAGCCTTTACCTGTTTAAAAATATCTTCGACAGTGAAAATCGGCATACGACGGTGGCGCACCCCTGTTTCGGCATAAAGTGTTTCCTTAAAGCGACTAAATGGGCTATGCTCTTCACACATGATGCAATGTAGATTACAGTCTTCAGGATTAGTGTCGATGGTAATGCGCCACAAAGAATCTGGTAGCTGGGCTGAGTAAATTTTTTCCAATTCCTTACAGTGGTCTTCTATAGCATCCACATCACCTGTAGAGCTGTTAATATAGCCTCTTTCTCCTAATGATTTCATCGTTTTGGGATTGTTAATTGCAAACTTTAATTGTTCTGACAGAGATTCCACATCTCTGTGTTTGAACAGTAACCCATTTACATTATGATGAACATATTCTTTCATGCCTCCACAGTCGGCTGTGATAACAGGCACTCTGCAAGCTTGTGCTTCATGGATCACTAATGGTGAGTTTTCTGACCAAATAGATGGCACTATAATGCAATCCACTTTAGAAAAAACATCGTTTGCTAGATTGTGGTTGATATATTCTCCACCAAAAATAATCTCATTGGATTGTTGGGCTGCCAACTGGGTTAATGCCCGCGTGCTCTGTCCATTTTCACGACCAAAAATGATTAATCTGGATTTCTCTTGCAACTTACTGAATGCTTCTATCAGCAAGTTGACCCCTTTTGACGGAATATGAGTGCCAATGTAGCCAAAGGTGAAGATTTCATTTGCATGCGGCTTTTCGGTGGGTGTCAGATAATGTGTCGGGAAACCATAATCGAGGTATTGAATTTTGTGCTCAGGAATTTCAAAATCTGTAATAAATCGGGTTCGCAAGTATTGAGACGGGGCAATAAACAGATCTACCTTATCTACAATAGCTTTTGTTTCTTTCATCCTATTATCGATCCACAAACTCCACACATTAATCTCATGCTCTCGGTTTTCCTCTCTGCCACTAAAGTAAACTTGATAACAGTCTGTTGCACATTTTCTATTTATCTGTTTTTCGCAGACTTGATAATTATTCTCTTTGCCAATACTGCGAGTAAGAAACTGGCCACGTGGGCACATCAGCCAAAAGTCGTGTAAGGTGAAAATTATTGGAGTCCTTCTGCTATTTAATACATCTACAAAGCCTGTAGATAAATGATTGAGATGGCCAATGTGTGCGATGTCCGGCTTTAGCTCGTTTAGTAATTCAGAAAATACATCGTCCATTTCTTTATGCCGGTAACCATCTTTCCCGTTTGGATTGTTTAATAGATAAATGGTCAGATTATCGTTTGCAATTTCTTTACGAATCGAGAAATCAGGTGCATAAGGATTCTCTTCACGCGTTAAGACCGACACTTTATGTGATTTCGACAACTCATTGCAAATGGATTGAGTATAAACTTCCGATCCGGCATTATAAATCAAAGGATAGCCGTGTATAATTTGAAGGATGTGCATAACTTTATTGTTTTATTGTTGAATAATTGCCTTGACGCTTAATGAATTTTTGACTATCAAATGTAATACTAGCTAAAGCTACGTTCAAGCCAACTTTTAATATCGGGTTCGAGTAACTATGACTTGAATTACTATTATCAAAAAACCGACCTAAGCAATCAACCATTAAATATGAACCTTTGATGGTTTCATTGTCTTCATCGATTACTTTTAGTTCATTCAATAAGCCTGTTTTGTTCATTTCGCAAAAACTTTTAAAACAATCTCTGCTCACCTCAATATTACTAAATTCACCGTCATTTTGACCAATAATTTTAGTTGCTTGTAAGATTTTCCATCGAAATGGTTTGATTTCATTAATAAAATCAGTGAGCTTTTCATTAACATTGAACTGCGATACGACTGTGTTTATTTTTAATGATACTCCAAAAATACGACAAGCAGTTGAAATATTTTTAATTTTATTGGGAGTTAATGTTTTTCCAGAATCATTGCTTCCAGCTAACAAATTTATGTGTGGATTAATACTGTCTACACTAATTGCAAGAATGTCTAAATATGGTGCCATGCTTTTTACCCAATCAAAATCAATCTTACTTCCATTTGTTACGATACTTGTTTCAAAACCTAATGATTTAGAATAGATAATCAAATCCTTTATATGGGGTATCAGTGTGGGTTCTCCGCCTGCGAAATTGATTTTTGAAAACTTACCGCTCTTTGAAAGAAGAGTTATTAATTCGAATTGCTCTTGCTTTTTTAAACCTGCTTCCTTTATATCATTAAAACGAGCAAAACAATAGCGGCACTTGAAATTACAAGCCTTTGTGAGGTGGAAATTAACGGTGGTGATCATACTAGTTTATTATTTGAGGATTAATGAAGGTTTTTTGGCAAAAGAAACATTCTGATACATTTCGTGAATAACAAGTAATCAAATATTTACCTTTTATTACTAAAACGAGAAATTGATTTTCAAAACCATTGATGCCTTGTATTCTAAAGAAGTTTGGCATAACGAGAATGACTTGTTTCTTGTTTTTTGATTCAGTGATAAATGGACACACTTTTGAAATAACATTGCGATCAATGCCTCTATCCCATTGTCTATATAAGGCGTGATCTGTCGGAATAAGCGTTTTCATATTGGTGGAATTTTGTTATTATTAATTTTGAAACTTCAGTTGGTGAATAGTTGTCTGTATTAATAATGAGGCTGTAATTCTTTTCATCTGTGTAATCAATGTCATATTTATCAATGAATCGTTGTTTCATGTCATGATTGCGTTTTCCAATGCTTTCTTTGTCTGTAAGTTCGTCTGTTCTGTTTGCATAATTTATTCTATTGAATGCAACATCATCTGAAACTTTTAAAAGAACATTAAAAGCTCCCTTTATGAAGTAAAACCCTAATCTATAATCGGCAACTATGCCATCCTTTTGATTACACAGGTCACTAAAACGAATATCTATTATGTTGTCAAGCTCTGGTTCTTGCAAACACTTCAATTGAAAATCGTTTATATTCATATTAAATTTAGCTTTTGCATATTCTCTCGTAAAGTTGCCAATTGAAATAAATTCAAATTTTAGCTGTTCTGAGATTGTTTTTGCAATTGTGGTTTTTCCTGTTCCGGCATTCCCGGATAATGTGATTTTTTTCATAGATGTTTGAGTTAAATATTATCCCTTGTTGTTAATTCAAGTACATGTGATATCATTTCAGACTTAGTTCGATCCTTTTCTGATTTCACTCCCTCTTTTTTGAAACTACGTTGATAATCAACAAACATAGAATCTAGAGAAGAAATTAAATTAATGGTTTTAATTGAGTTCATACTATCATAATTTTAAATTCGCATCAAAGATATTTCAGAAATAATCTATAAATTCGCATACGCATTTATTTACGCTATATTACGTAATATTTTACACATGAAATCAAATTTAAGAGATGAGGCCATTGACAAACTCACCAAAACATTTAACTATCCGGGAAGATTCCCTGTTTTAGTGATTGGTGATACCGGCACAGGCAAAACCTATTCTATTCAGAATGCTATAAGTGTAGCAACAAAAGTTAAAGGTGCATACGAAACAGTAAACGCAGGCTTATCAGAAGAAACAGTTGACTTTTGGGATAATATTTTAAAAAAATCTGACAACAAATTTCTGATTATTGATGATGTAGAAAAACTAAGCAAAAAGAGTCAGGAAATTCTGTTTGACAGGATGTCTACTGAAAATGGTTTGTATGGATTTGGGGAAAAGAATCTTACAATCAGAATCGTTTTTGTATCGACTTTTCCAATCTCAAAAATCAGAGATGACAGACGTTATTTGACAGCACGTTTTTTTGATAGAATTAGTCAATTTGTGGTTGAATTCCCCAATTTTGAGAAAACGCAAACAAATATTTATGACGATTTTATATCAACTTGGGATAAGATGTTCAAAAACAATGTGAGATATAAAGAAGAATACCCAGATTTTCCAGAGTTTAAAAAATGGCTTGAAGGCATCGCTTACAAAATGTATGGAAACTTCCGAGATTTGGATAAAATAGTCATTAACTGGAATTTACATCAAATTTCATTTAATTATGATGGAAAAGATGAAAACAAAGACGAAATCAACAATAAAATATTAGATATTATCAAAACTGATTTTGAAAAATATTTACACAATCCTTCACAGAGAATAGCAGAAGATAACACTTTTGTATTAGATGAAGATTCAGACTATGGAACTCTTATTAATGATTTCAGACATAAAGTAAAAGAATGGTCTATGGCCATTAATGATAACAATATAAAGAAAGCAGCTAAAATGTTAAAAATGAATCCTAGAACTATGGAAGGTTGGGATAGAAAAAAACAAATTGCTAAGAAATAATTCCCGCTAGTTTGCATCTACTATTCAATTGGAATGCGCTTTTAGTTCCATGTATAAGCAATTTTCACTATTTTTGTAAAACTCCGAGTAAAACAATTTAGAATAATTATTCTTTTCACAAACCTATTATGTCAGACGACCAGAAAAAACAGCTTGAACAACAACTTTGGAAGTCCAGTTTCAGTATTGTTTCAACAAAAGTATAAAAATAAGCCTTACATTTCTGCAAGGCTTATTTTTACTAGTGGTCCCACTTGGGCTTGAACCAAGGACCCCCTGATTATGAGTCAGATGCTCTAACCAACTGAGCTATAGGACCGAATTCGGTGGTTATCTCCGAAAGCGTTGCAAATGTAGTGCAATTTCTCGAAACTCCAAAACGGTTTTCACCAAATTTAGCCAAAATATCAGCCTGCCCATCCCTCTCTGTCGAGGTTGCGGTAGTTGATGGCCTCGCCTACGTGATGCGATTGCACGCGTTCGCTTCCCTCTAAATCTGCAATCGTGCGTGAAACTTTCAGTATGCGGTCGTAGGCTCTGGCGGAGAGATTGAGGCGGTTCATTGCATTTTTGAGGAGCGCCATTCCTGCATCGTCTGGGAGAGCGTAGGTGTTGAGCAGTTTGGTGCTCATCTGCGCGTTGCAATAGACCCCTTCGTTGTCTTTGAACCGCTCTTCTTGTATGTTTCGGGCTTTTATGACACGTTCACGAATCAGCACACTTGACTCTGCAGGGCGGCTGTCGGATATCTTTTCGAAGGGCACGGGCACTATCTCTATGTGGATGTCGATGCGGTCGAGCAGCGGACCCGATATGCGGTTCAGGTATTTCTGCACCATGCCTTGCCCGCACACGCAATCCTTCTCGGGGTGGTTGTAGTAGCCACAAGGGCAAGGATTCATCGATGCCACGAGCATCACGCTAGCAGGATATTCCACGGCAAAACGTGCTCGGGAAATGCTGATTTTGCGGTCCTCGAGCGGTTGGCGCATTACCTCCAGCACTTGGCGGTTAAACTCTGGTAGCTCGTCGAGAAACAGCACTCCATTGTGTGCCAAAGAGATCTCTCCCGGTTGAGGAAACGAGCCTCCACCAACAAGCGCGGCGCTCGAAATCGTGTGGTGTGGTGAGCGGAACGGACGCTGCGAGAGCAACGACATGTTTTTGTCTATTTTTCCTGCAACGGAGTGAATTTTTGTGGTTTCGAGAGCCTCTGCCAACGAGAGTGGTGGCATAATTGACGCAAAACGCTTTGCCATCATAGACTTTCCTGCGCCTGGAGGGCCAATCATAATCAGGTTGTGCCCACCAGCAGCTGCGACTTCGAGTGCGCGCTTCACGCTCTCTTGTCCTTTCACGTCTTCGAAGTCGAGGTCGAAGTGAGTCTGATTGGCGAAAAACTCTTCGCGTGTGTCCACGAAAGTTGGTTCAAGTTCGAGTTCTCCGTTGAAGAATTCGATCACCTCGCGGATATTCTCCACGCCATAAACTTTCAGATTGTTGACCACAGCTGCTTCGCGGGCGTTTTGTTTGGGAACAATCAACCCCTCGAAACCGTCTTCACGTGCTTTGATGGCGATGGGCAATGCTCCTTTGATGGGTTGCAGTGTGCCATCGAGCGAGAGTTCGCCCATCATCATGTACGATTCGAGTTTGGCATCAGATACGGTGCTGTTGGCTGCCAGTATGCCAATAGCGATGGGCAGGTCGTAGGCCGAACCCTCTTTGCGAATGTCTGCCGGAGCCATATTGACCACGATTTGTTGCGATGGGAACTTGTAGCCGTTGACTCGTACAGCCGAAACGATGCGCTCGTGGCTCTCTTTGACGGCATTGTCGGGCAATCCGACTAAGAAGAATTTAATTCCCTGCGAACAGTTTACTTCGATGGTGACAACTAACGCGTTGACGCCTTGCACGGCTGCAGCGTACGTTTTTACAAGCATATTGGATGGTAGTTTGTGATGTTTTATACTGATTCACAAACTTAGAAAATATTTTGGAGTAGAAAAAGTATCAAAGAATAAATATTCTCACAATATTCAATTAAAAACGAAAATAGAATGAATTTTATGAATCTCACTCATAAATCAACCTGAACAACTGCGATTTGTCGAACACCTCTTGAGCCACTTCTAAAAGTTGTGTGGTGGTTAACTCGTCGATGCGTTTTGAAACCTGTTCCAACGATTCAAAGCGGTTGAAGTGTAGAAACGATTTGCCCATGGCTAACACCATACTTTCTTTATGGTCGACTGAGATTCCGATTTGCCCCATCAGTTGTTTCTTTGCAGCGTTGAGTTGCTTCTCTGTCAAGGCGGTGTTACGCAGTATATCCATCTCTTTGTGAATGAGCTTGATACATTTGTCGCAGTTCTTAGGGTCGGAGCCGAAATATATCGCCAAAACGCCGGTGTCGGAATAGGAGGTGAGGTTCGATTCTACGGAATAGACATATCCGTGTCGCTCTCGTAGGGCGAGATTGAGGCGGCTGTTCATTCCCGGTCCTCCGAGGATGTTGTTCACCATATAAAGTGCCAATCGGTTTGGGTGGTGTAGGCTGTAGGCTCTAGCTCCAATCAAGACGTGCGACTGATGTGTGTCGTGTTCTTCTTTTCGCGATTGACCGATGGTGTTTTGCGGCGCGAGGCGGGTTTTCTGTTGTGCTTTCGTATGGATGTGTCCGGCGTGCTTCTCTAGCAGGCGAACTATTTTTTTTAAATCGGTGCAGCCCATCGAGAAGAACACCATGTTGTCGGGTGTGTAGTGCTTAGCCATAAAAGCTAGTCCGCTCTCGGTGGTGAAACTTTCGAGGTGAGCCGCTTCCCCCAAAATATTGTGCCCAAGTTCGTGATTGGCAAATAAGAGATTTTCGAATTCGTCGTAAATCAGCTCCGACGGATTGTCTTTGTACGAATTGATTTCATCGAGAATCACCTCCACCTCTTTTTCGATCTCCGATTGTGGAAAACGGGAGTGAAACACCAAATCGGACAACAACTCAACGGCACGCTCCACGTGGGTTTCGAGAAATGTGGCATGTACAAATGTCTCCTCTTTCGAGGTGTAGGCGTTGAGTTCGCCACCCACCACCTCCATGCGGTTGAGTATGTGCCACGAGGTGCGTTTTTCGGTGCCTTTGAAAACGAGATGTTCTACGAAGTGCGCCATACCAAACTCTCCTGGTTCTTCGTCGCGCGTGCCCACATTCACAGCATAACCGCAGTAGGCTACCGGCGATTGCGTTGGCAGATGGATGATGCGCAGCCCGTTGGCGAGCGTATGGGTATGATATTGAGTTGTCATAGTTGAATAAATGAAGGTGCAAAGGTAATCTTTTTGAGAATTGATTTTTGATGTTTGTATTTTTACCAAAAATGTGAATGCCTTTTTTTTCTGACAAATTTTCAGGCAAACTGTAAAAATGTCAGTTAAATTTTTTTAATCAACAAAGATAATGAGTGCAATCAATTTGGCATAAAGTTTGATTTATGATAAGTGCTATAGCATTAAATTTTATGTTAAACTTTAGAAACGGAGGTAATTATGACACTCATTAAAAGAGAGAATTTTTTTCCAACTTGGACAAATCTATTTGACGATTTCTTTGGAAAAGAGATGGTAGAATGGCCAAATCGCCGTTCAACTTTTGCACATTATTCAGTGCCATCAGTAAATGTGAAGGAAAACGAAACTAATTTCGAAGTGCAAATGGCCGCCCCAGGGCTTGAAAAGAGTGATTTTAAGATTGATTTAAATCAAAATTTATTGACCATTTCTTCTGAAAAGAAAGAGGAAAGCGAAGTGAAAGAGTCCAATACTTTCACTAGAAGAGAGTTTAGTTATCAGTCGTTTAGTCGCTCATTTACATTGCCTGATATTGTTGATAGCGAAGCAATCTCCGCAAAGTACGAGAATGGTATCCTGACAGTAGCGATTCCTAAAAAAGAGATTACTCTACGAAACAATGTCAAGCAAATAGAAATCCAATAAACGAAAAGAGGATAACCGATTGGTTATCCTCTTTTTATGTTCTATTATTTACGTTTGAAATTAATGTAGCGAGGTTCTAGCGGCACGTAGTCGTCGTTGTCCCAAAGGGTGCTTGTGATCATCAGATCAGCACTGTAGCGGTTGCATGCGATGGGCACGTTGTGCACGCGGCATTGGCGGAGTAACATCTGAATGTCGGCTTCGTGTGGTTGCGGGTTGAGATCGTCAATCAGGAATATTGCTAAATTCACCTGTTTGCGTACCACCAAAGCTGCAATTTCGGCATCTCCACCAAGTGGTCCCGAGTTCATGCAGGTAATATCAGCCTCTACACCTTTGTCCGTAAGTGCTTTTTTGATTAATCCTCCGGTAGTTCCAGTACAAATCAGTTTGTGTTTCGAGAGTGTATCTGCATTGAACACAGCCCATTCTACCATGTCAGCTTTTCGCTTGTCGTGTGCAACGAGTGCAATAGTCAATTGTTTATTCATTGTTCTAAATTTCATAATACAAAGCTATTATTTTTATTCTGTAAAATTAATATTTGAAAGGATAAAATTTAGGTTTTAAAAATAAAAATCGGCTACCCGATTGCTCAGGTAGCCGATTAGAGTGTTATGACAATAGCTTATTTCTCAATTCTCATTTTGTAGAATGAACGCCAAACGAATACAAGCGCCACGACCAAAAATACTACACCAAAGAACGGTGCTACATCGCGGAAGCTTGGACTGATAGCAATTTCCATTGCTAACAAACCAAACAGAGTGGTGAATTTGATTACTGGATTCAACGCTACAGATGAAGTGTCTTTGAACGGATCTCCAACCGTGTCTCCAACAACTGTTGCATCGTGGAGAGGAGTGCCTTTCATTTTCAAGTCTACTTCAACTACTTTTTTCGCATTGTCCCATGCACCTCCGCCATTAGCCATAAAGATTGCTTGGAACAAACCAAAGACAGCAATCGAAATCAAATAGCTGATGAATAAAGCAACGGCATTCACACCGCCAATACCTGATGGAGACGAAAGACAAGCAAATGCAAGCGCAAAGAAGAAGATTCCGATAAAGATATTGAACATCCCTTTTTGAGCGTATTGCGTACAGATTTTTACCACTTCGATTGATTTGGCCGTATCTGCTTTTTTAGGAGCATTTGGATCGAGATTGATGTTTTTCTTAATGTATTCCACCGCACGATACGCACCCGTTGTAACGGCTTGCATAGATGCGCCAGTGAACCAATATATAACACAACCACCAAGAATAAATCCAAGAATTGAATATGGATTCAACAGATTCAAAATAGATTCTGGTTTGATGTGAAGCGTCTTCTCAATCATCAGTATAAGAGAGAAAATCATTGTGGTAGCACCTACCACAGCTGTTCCAATCAATACCGGTTTAGCTGTTGCTTTGAACGTGTTTCCTGCGCCGTCGTTGGCTTCGAGGTAATATTTCGATTTCTCCCAGTCTGGTTTGAATCCGAATTCTTTCTCAATCTCTTTTTCAGCAGTAGCTTTGTCGTCTTCGATGAGCGAAAGTTCATAAACGGATTGTGCATTGTCTGTTACCGGACCATAGCTATCTACAGCAATGGTCACAGGACCCATACCGAGTAATCCAAATGCTACTAATCCGAAAGCGAAGATGGATGGATAGATCATGATTGCATCCAATCCGAATGTGCTAGCAAAGTAAGCCGCAAACATCAGTACGAAGAATACAAAACCAGTCCATACTGCACTAAAATTACCAGCAACAAGTCCCGAAAGAATTACCAACGATGCACCACCCTCTTTACCAGCACTCACAACTTCTTGCACGTGAGCCGATTTTGGAGAGGTGAATATTTTGGTAAATTCAGGAATCAATGCGCCACCAATTGTACCACAACTAATGATGGTAGAAAGCACAATCCACATATTGGTATTACCATTCAAGTCAGGAATCATCACGTAGCTTGCCACGAAAGTAACAACGATAGAAAGAATTGAAGTAATCCAAACAAGGTTAGTCAATGGAGCTTCAAAGTCGAGTTCGTCTTTGCCACCATATTTCATTTTACTCAAGAAGCCGTTGATGTAGAATGCAGCCACCGAAGTGATAATCATCAGGATGCGCATCACGAAAATCCAGACTAAGAGTTGCACTTTCAATGCATTGGTTATGATGTCGGTCATGCCCAAAGCTGTGCCGCCTACTGCCAAAAGAATGAATGAAATGAGCGCAACACCAGTAACGCCATACGTTTCGAAACCATCAGCTGTAGGACCAACTGAGTCACCAGCGTTATCGCCAGTACAATCGGCAATTACACCCGGATTTCGAGGGTCATCTTCTCCGATTTTGAACACCACTTTCATCAAGTCAGAACCAATATCAGCAATTTTAGTGAAAATTCCACCAGCAATACGCAATGCTGAAGCACCAAGTGATTCACCAATAGCGAAACCAATGAAACAAGCGCCAGCTAAATGACCTGGCATAAACATCAGAATGACCAACATCAGAATCAACTCAACGCAAATCAACACCACACCAATACTCATACCTGCATTCAAAGGAATGTTGAGTAATCTAAGTGGTTCGCGTTTAAGTGATGCAAATGCCATACGTGAGTTTGCGAGAGTATTCATACGAATACCAAATGCAGCCACAGCATACGAACCAAGAATACCGATAATCGTCCAAGTGATAATCAAAGCAACTGAACCAAGTTTTTCGGTAGCTGTTTCTCCAATCGGATTCAAAAATCCAAAGTAGCCTGCTACTGCAGCTCCGATGAAAATGAATAAAATTGCAAGAAATTTTCCTTGTTGTTTGAGGTAGGCTTTACAAGTTTGGTAGATAACCTCTGAAATGTCGAGCATCGACTTGTGAGCGGGAAGTCCTTTTACTTTTTTGTATTGATAAAGCCCGAAAGCTAAACCTAAAATGGTAATAATAAAACCAAAGTAAAGCACGTTTTGCGATTTGATTTCCTCAGGGATTTTGAGGTCGGCTTCGCTGGCCATTGCCACAAAAGGCAATGCGGACAACGCAAGTAATGAAAGCAGTTTTTTCATGTTAAGAGATTTATAGTTAAAAAATTAGAGTTTTTCAGCAATCTATTACTTATTGAAGAAACAATAAGAATAAAAAAATATAATAATATTATTTGAATCGTGTGTGATTTCTTGCTGCACAAAAATTGTGTGCGGCAACAGTTTTATTTACCACTGCAAAATTTCAAATAATCTTTCGATTATGCAACTAAATTAAGGGTTATTTGTAAAGTTTGTAGCTAAAAGGAGGTAATTTTTTTTAATTCTTAATAATACTACATGTTTGGGATTGATTTTCAGTGTGTTGAGTATTCTGTTGTTGTGCGTATTGGACATATATATGATTACTTTTTCAATAAATAACATAGAATTGCTTTCGAAAGTGTCTGTTAAACATGGAAGAAGTATACTCCAAACACTTTAACTTTAAACGATATTTTAGCGAGTCAACTTTTTTGATTGACTTTATTGTTTAAATAGCACGTTTATAGTCCCGTCGCCACGATTAGTGTTACACTTTTTATTCAAAAGAGCTATATTAAATTTCTTTTTTTACTATTTTTGACTAATTATTGTTTTAATATATCGATGTCATGAATACTCCTCAATCAAATAAACGAATCAATCCAAGAGTTTTTCTTGTCTTATTTTTATTTGGCCTTTTCCTTTCAGCGATCCATCCGAATGATTATTTCTATTGGATGGTTCATTTATTTCCTGCATTAATAGGCTTCTTTTTGTTGATTATAACTTACAACAGAATACGATTTTCAGACTTTACCTATTTGATTATTTTAATTTATTCAGGTATAATTCTCGAAGGAGCTCATTTCGGGTCAGCGAATGTGCCGCTCTTTGTTATCATTGGGGAGATGTTGCACGAGAGTTATAATTTCTTCGACAAGTTCAGTAGTTTTGCGCTGGGTTTTACTGCTGCAGCTATCTTCAGAGAGATTCTTGTTCGTCGTAGGGTTATTCGTTCGGGTATTTGGCAATTTGTTATGGTGGCAAGTTTTGCGGTTAGCGTGAGTGTAATGATTGAACAAATTAATTGGATAGTTATGGAATTAATTGATGATTCATTCGATTTTTTGATCTCATCACAAGGTTCAATACGAGATGTTCTTCTAAATATATTTTGTGCAATGTTTGGTGCTTTATCAATGCTAATCTTCTTGGGTAAGGTTCAATACAAACGAATAAGAAGCAAATCTCAGTAAATAAAACCATTCGCCTACTTCGGTTGTTTAATAGGCAAATCAAGAGACCACTACTATGCTTATTGTTATTTCACCGGCAAAGAATGTCGATTTCAAGACTCCTGCGCCTTTTGCGGAGTTCACTCAACCTCAATTCGCATCACAATCGAAAACATTAATCAAACGGTTACGCGATATTTCTGCACCTGATTTAGCGAAATTGTTTAATGTCAATCCAGCCATCGCGCAACTCAACGTGGATCGATATCGAACTTGGAGATTGCCGTTCACACCATTAAATGCGAAACAAGCTGTTTTTGCATTCAATGGGGAAGTTTACAATGGCCTAAAAGCCAAAACCTTACCAATCGAAGATATACTTTTTGCGCAAAATCATTTGCGTATTTTATCCGGGTTGTACGGAGTGCTTCGTCCACTCGATTTGATACAGCCATATCGCCTCGAAATGGGTATTCCGTTGGATACCGAACAAGCAGATAACCTTTATCAGTTTTGGGGCGATAAGATATCAAAAGCCGTTGCAAAAGCTGTTAAAGAGTCGGGCGACGAACAGATTCTTATCAACTTGGCTTCGCACGAATATTTCAAATCGGTCAACCGAAAAAAATTGAAAATAAGAATAATTGACATTGAGTTCAACGAGATGAAGGATGGTAAGTTTAAACCCATCATCGTTTACACAAAAAAAGCAAGAGGGATGATGACTCGCTTTATGATTGAAAACCGAATTACGAATCCCGAAGAGTTGAAGGCATTTGATGTGGAAGGATATGCTTTTGCTGAAGATCTTTCTGAACCCAATAAATGGGTATTTGTAAGATAAAAAAAGGAGGTAGTTACCTCCTTTTTTGTTGCTCTATTTAATTTGACTTGCAGCGTTTTGGTCTAAGTAAAACGTAACATCGTTACATGTTTTGGCAAAATGGTAAGCGGGATATGCTTTCGCATTTTCGTGGTCTGAGAATATCTCAGACATAATTTTTGCTTTAGCTGCTCCAGTAATAAAGAAGAGTACTTTTTTCGCATTCCGAATCAGCTTGCCGGTCATTGTGATGCGGATGCTGTTGGTCTTTGGTTTTTGAGAGACCGCAAAGATTTCGTCAACATCATACAATGCATCTTGGGTTGGGAATATCGAAGCCGTGTGTCCATCTTCTCCCATTCCAAGTAGAATGAGGTCGAACTGGGGTATTCCGTTTGAAGTTGGTACGCTATCGATAACTTCACGTGCGTAACGCTCTTTTTCAAAAGCAGAATCTATTTCGCCTATCATTCGGTGGATTTGCTCGGGTTTCATTGGCACGTGGTCGAGAAGTATCTTTTTGGTCATTCCATAGTTGCTGTCGCCATGCCGCGGATCAACGCATCGTTCGTCTGCCCAATAGATTTGAAGGCGTTTCCAGTCGATTTTATCCATAAACTCTTCGCGCCAAACGTGAAACAACACCATCGGAGTGGAACCACCCGAAACGGCAATAAAATAATCACGCTCTTTTTCTGCATCAAACCACTCAATCATTTGATTGGTCAGTAATCTTGCGCAGGAAATCGGTTCTTCAGAAATAATCTTTTTCATTTTTGTTGAATGTCTCTGTTTATGGATTTAAATATAACCCATTGGATTCGTAAAATGTTCATATACAAACTAAAACGAATTCTATTGAACGAAAAAAGGTGGACATCAGCCCACCTTTTCGATACGGAATCCGCAAGTTATAACGGAATATTACCGTGTTTCTTGGCAGGATTGCTACGACTTTTAGTGTGCGTCATATCCAAAGCCTGAATAATTTTAGCACGAGTTTGTTGAGGTAAAATAATTTCATCTACATATCCCAACTCAGCAGCGCGGTAAGGATTTGAGAATTTCTCTTCGTACTCCGCTAGCGCTTTTGCTTTCTCTTCTTCGCTCGCATTGCGGTAGAGGATATTTACTGCACCTGCAGCACCCATTACGGCAATTTCTGCACTTGGGTAAGCAAATACAGCATCCGAACCAGTATGCTTGCTCGACATTACGATATACGCTCCACCATAAGCTTTACGTGTGATAACGGTAATTTTTGGAACAGTAGCTTCTACGAATGCGTAAACGATTTTCGCACCGTGTCGGATGATTCCGTGGTGCTCTTGGGTTGTTCCTGGTAAGAATCCTGGAACATCTTCGAATGTGATTAATGGAATGTTGAAGCAGTCGCAGAAACGGATGAAACGTGCTGCTTTGTCCGAAGCATCGATATCTAATACTCCAGCCAAGTATGCAGGTTGGTTAGCTACAATACCGACAGATTTACCTCCTAAACGAGCAAATCCAACCACAATATTTTGTGCAAAAAGAGGCATTACTTCGAAGAAATAATTTTCGTCCACCACCGCTTCTACAAGCTCTTTGATGTCGTATGGTTTATTTGGATCGGCAGGAACAATGTCGTTGAGGCGCACATCTTCGCGAGCCACATCGTCTCTCGAAGGTGTCATTGGCGCATCTTCCATATTGTTGCTTGGCAAGAACGTGAGTAGTTCGCGTACCATCATCAGTGTCTCCTCTTCGTCGTTACCCATGAAATGGGCAACACCGCTCACCGCACAATGTGTATGAGCACCACCTAAATCTTCTTTGCTGACCTCTTCATGAGTAACGGTTTTCACTACATCTGGTCCAGTCACAAACATGTGGCTCTTCTCTTTTACCATAAAGATAAAATCAGTAAGAGCAGGAGAGTAACATGCGCCACCAGCACAAGGGCCAAGGATCACTGAAATCTGAGGAATTACACCCGAAGAAATGGTATTTTGGAAAAATATATCGCCATAGCCAGCTAAGCTACCAATGCCTTCTTGTATGCGTGCACCACCCGAATCGTTCAATGCGATAATCGGAGCTCCCATTTTGATGGCCATCCGTTGCAGTTTCACGATTTTGTTGGCTCCTGTTCGGCTGAGCGAACCGCCAAATACGGTGAAATCGTAACCATATACATACACCAAACGGCCTTCTACTTTGCCGTAACCGGCAACGATACCATCACCTGCTATTTTGGTTTTTTCCATACCAAAATTGGTGCATTGGTGTACTACAAATTTATCAATTTCTACAAAAGTACCTTTGTCCAGAAATGTGTCGATGCGTTCACGAACAGTTAATTTTCCTGACGCATGTTGTTTTTTAATTTTATCAGCACCACCACCTAAATCGGCAGCACGACTTTTTTCGATAAAAGCTTCCTGGATTTCATTTTGTTGCTTCATACAATCTTTTTTTAGTGATATAAGTTGTAGGTAATGTTAATTTGAAAATGAGATGATTTAAAAATTAGAACTCGTTAAGCGTCGTGCTCTGAGCTATTCTAACGTAATCAACGTCTGACCGCCATCGATGGTATCGCCTTCGCTCACCAAAACGCGTTTGATTGAGCAGGCTTTCTTCACCTTGTATTCGCTCTGCATTTTCATGGCTTCAATCACAATCATCGATTGTCCGGGTTCAACGGCATCGCCCTCTTTTACGAGAACCTTAACGACTTTACCCGGCATTGGAGAGAAAATACGATCCTGAAGTTCATCGGTATCGTCTTTCCTTCTGTTTTTGAGGTATTTTGTTTGCAAATCTACAATTTGCACAGGGAATGAGTGAAACTGAGTATTTACAGTGTAATTCTTGCCATTGTTGTCGCTTTTCAACTCTGCGTTATACGATTTTCCATCGTGCAAAATCGAGCAAACTCCATTTTGAGCCATCACCACATCTAAGTCGTACGTTTTATTGTCAATTCGAATGACTACTTTGTTATCGTCTTTGCTGACCAATTCTACTTCAGCAACTCGTTCTCCGATATGAATTTCCATAATTTCTTAAATTTTATCCGTTATCCTTTACTTAGTTTACCATCATTAGATTCTGAGCATTGCGTTTCGTTTTCCAAACTCTCTCCAACGGCTGATTGGGCGGTTGTCGGTCGTTTTTGGCGCATTCTCTTCTAAGTTGAGGATGTAATCCATATAGGCGGCAATAATGGCGATATCTTCCGTTTCGTCTTGCGTTCCTTCGTAGGTATTTTCGAGCAAGAAATCACTGTTGTGTTCGATAAAGTGCGTGTCGTAATTCCCGTTTACAAAATCTGGTGTATCCATTATGCGACGCAAATAGGGAATGTTGGTTTTTACGCCAGTGATTTTGTATTCGTAAAGCACACGACGCATACGCTCCAATGCGTATTTCCGATCTACAGCCCAAACGATTAGTTTCCCAATCATTGGATCGTAGTGCATTGGTATTTCGTAGCCTTCGTAGATGTAACTATCCACACGCGTACCTAAACCGAGTGGTGCAGTTAGCTGCTTGATAATGCCTGGACTTGGCATAAAGTTGTTTTCTGTATCTTCTGCACAGATACGGCACTCGATGGCGTGTCCGCGTTGTACAATGTCTTCTTGTTTGAGACGTAGCGGGAGATTGTTTGCTACGTTGATTTGTTCTTTCACAAGGTCAACTGCCAATACCTCTTCGGTGATTGGGTGTTCAACTTGTAAGCGGGTGTTCATTTCGAGGAAGTAAAAGTTGTGGTCGTTATCCACAAGGAATTCAATTGTGCCAGCACCAGAGTAGTTGACCGCTTTGGCTGCCATTACTGCTTTTTCACCCATTTCGGCACGAAGTGCAGGTGTCATCAGGGGCGATGGACTCTCTTCTACAATCTTTTGGTGACGACGCTGAACCGAACATTCGCGTTCGCAGAGGTGAATCACGTTGCCGTGGTTGTCACCCAAAATCTGAAACTCGATGTGGTGAGGCGATTCGATGTATTTTTCGATGTAAACGATGTCGTTTCCGAATGAGTTTGCCGCTTCAGATTTAGCCGAAAAGAAGGCATCTTCGATTTCGCTTTCGTTGCGAATGAGGCGCATCCCTTTACCACCACCACCGGCAGTAGCTTTAAGCATGACAGGTAAACCGATGGTCTTCACCATCTCTCTCATCTGTTCGATGGTTTGGAGGTTGTCTTGCGAACCAGGTACCACCGGCACACCAGCAGCAATCATTGTTTCACGGGCAGAGATTTTGTCGCCCATCGAAATCATTGCTTCTGCAGAAGGACCAATAAAAATGATATCCTCTTCTTTGCATCGACGAACGAATGCCGCACTTTCTGAAAGAAACCCGTAACCCGGGTGAATGGCATCTGCGCCGTATTGTTTGGCAGCAGCAATTATATTGTCTATAACTAAATAACTCTCTTTAGAAGGAGCGGGACCAATGCAGATAGCTTCGTCGGCATAAAACACGTGACCTGATGTTCTGTCCGCCTCAGAATAGACTGCAACCGTCTTAATTCCCATCTCTTTACAAGAACGCATGACACGAATGGCAATCTCGCCCCTGTTTGCAATAAGTATTTTTTTAATCATAAAATATGGTTTGATAATATTCAATGTCCAACGCACGACACTTCGTTTAGTTGGTAAAACTCGGCAAAAATAAGGAGAAATTATTAAGAATTCGTCAAAACAACGAAGTTTTTGCACAAAAAATGAAATTTTGTGCATTGCTTGAGGCTCTTATTGAATGATTTGGAAGCCTATGGATAATGTAAGTATGAATTTCAATCTCCCGATAAATAAACAACGTTTTAAGCCGAAATAGGTTTATTCCAGCTTAAAACGTTTAAGAAAAAAAGGGGCATTTAGTATAATCGTTCTCCGATTGCAGACCTCAATTTGTAGAGAGAGATGGAGTAGTCTATTTTTGATTTCAGCAGCATCAGTCGACTTTCCGAAACAGAGGTTGAGCCTTCCAACAATTCGAGATTAGTGATAACACCCGACTCGAAACGAACTTTTGCCAACGCATAGGCTTGTGTTGCTTGCTTGAGTTGCAGTTCCGATTGCTCAACTTTCTTCTGAGCCGATTTCACGCCCGATTGCATTTCTACCACTTCATTCACAATGCCGCGGCGCGTAAATTCAGTCTCTTGGTTATTTACCTGAATCGCAGATTTTGCTTGCACCAGATTATACTTTGTGCGCTTCCCATCATGAATCGGGATTTTGAACGACACGCCTGCTGTGAAGTTCGGCGTAGGGTCGTACATATACGGTATGTAGCCATTTTTGATGCCTGCCGAAGCAAATCCGTTCAGCGAAGCACTGTTTTGCGTGTTTGTCAAGCTATAGCGCAGTTCTGCGAGTTTGGCTTTTTCGCGAGCAAGCTTCATCTCGTCGCGATTATGCATAGCCGATGCAATGAGCGCATCGCTTTGCAAATCAGTCAAGGATACTGCGATTTCATTTTTCACCAATTCGGGCGAATTTTCGGGTTTGCCGAGCAACGAATTGAGCTGCGAAACCTGAACCTGACGTGCTGCTTCGAGGTCGATTTTCTGATTTTCGATGGCAGAAATACGCACTTGTGTCGTCAGAATCTCGTATTGAGTTGCCGAACCGGTCGCTTGCTTTTTCTGCACAAAACGGAGGTGCTCGTTCAACGTATTCAGCTGTTCCTCTTTGATTTTTAGCGCTTCTTGCAGATAAACTAGCGTAAAATAATTGGCAATTGCAGTTTGCGACAGGCGTTGTTTCACCTGCTCCACCGATTGACGGGTGAGCTCTTTGGCCTGTTTCTCGAGAGAGATGCTTTTCGACGTGCGACCGAAATCGTAAATTGATTGGCTAATACTGAAAGCCGCTGAATAGTTGTCGGTTGGCATCAAGCTAAACGACTTGGTTGCACCCGGCAGCGTGATTTCAGACACCGGACCAATGCGGGTGTAAGATGCGCCGAACTCCGCGTTGGGTAAATAACCCGATTTTGCTATCCCGATTTTGGCATCTGCCGAAGTCAACTCTTCCGATGCTTTCTTTACCAATGGGTGGTTTTGAACCACTTCGCTGATAATCGAATTTAGCGTTAGCGAATCTTTAGTTTGGCTAAATCCGCTTTTAGGATAAACTAACAGACTGATTGTCAACGACAAAATAAGTCTAGTTTTCATTTTTGTAAATATCATTGTTCGAATCTTTTATACGGTTTGTTTTTTAGTTCGCATCATAATCACGGGGATAATGCCGAGTCCGGTAATTACCGAAGCAATCCAGAAATCGTCGCTGATGCCCTGAATGTAAGCCTGCAAATTGACGTGCGACAGAATCATGTATTTGCTTTGCTGCATCGCCGTTGCCATATTGCTTCCGACATGTTGTTGTGCGTAATAGGCGATATTGGCAGCCGTATTCTTAAACTGCTGCGAAGTTGCCTGAATAGCAGTGCCATACATCTGCGAATTGTAGGTAATCCGCGTAGAGAGCAAGGTCGAAAACAACGCAATTCCCAAACTTCCGCCCAACTGCCGAAGCGTATTGGTGATGCTCGACGCCTGCGCCATTTTATCCCGCGGAATGGTAATCAACATCGCAGCACTGATCGGCGTAATGAAAATTCCCATTGCAAAACCACGAATGTAGAGCGACGTCATAATGAAGTCATGCTCAGTAAGGTAAGATAGTTGCGAATTCAGATAAAAACTGAAAGTCAGCAATATAATACCCAGCAACATCGGCGCTTTGGGTCCAAATTTATCAGAGAATTTACCCGTCAGTGGCGACATGATTCCCTGAATAATCCCGACCGGAAGGAACACCGAACCCGCTTGCACAGCCGTATATCCCAATCCGTTTTGCAAATAGAGCGGCAATAAGAAGGTGCTACCCATCATTCCCAAAAACAGCAACATCATAATTAGGTTTCCGACGCCAAAATTATAGTCTTTCAGCAGTCGAAGTTCGATGAACGGATTATCAATCGTCAATTCGCGTGTAATAAATATCACCAGCGATAAAATCGAAATGGCAAAGCAAGTCAGAATCAACGGTGACGACCAACCTCCGGTGTTTGTAGCAGCATTTCCTTCGGATAGTGCATACAGCGTGATGGGTAAAAAGATGACAATGGTAATAAATCCAATAAAGTCAAACTTTCCTACCCGTTTGTTGATGAACTCGCGCTGAATCATAATGGTAAAAAGCAGCGCTGCGATTCCGAACGGAATATTCACCGTAAAAATCAACTGCCAGCTAAAGTTATCCACCAGATAACCTCCAATGAGCGGACCAAACGATACAGACGCCGCAGCGGCAATTACCCAAAATCCGAGTGCCATGCCACGTTCATGAGGAGGAAATTCTCGGGTAATAATCGCCATCCCGAGTGGCTGAATTACTCCGGCACCAAGACCTTGCACGATACGGGCAAGAATCAGCGTGTTTTCGTCGTAAGACAATCCGCAAAGCAGCGAACCGAGCGTAAAGAAAAACAGACCGAAGAAATAGAGCTTTTTGTATCCAAACTTATCGGCCAACCAGCCCGAAGTAGGCAACATCACCGCCATGGCAAGCATGTAAGCCGTGATGACCCATTCGATTTTATCGATTCCGACACCAAACGACGCCATAATTTTTGGCAACCCGACGTTCACAATCGTGCTGTCGAGCACCGCCATGAAGGTGCCAAGCATGATATTGCCCAACACAAACCACTTGTAGTTATCGTGGCGCGGATGATATACAGAGTCGCGGTTACGCAGTTTTCGGCGTAACTTATGCGCAGTTGTTATTCTCGACATTCTTATCTAACGATTTTAACAACAGCCGACATGCCTGAGAAAATGTGATAGTCAGACAACTTCTGACCCTCTTTTGTGCCATCAATTGACACCTTGATTTGCACACGCTGAGTCACTTTCGTGAAGTTACCCGATGCGTTGTTGGCAGGAATTAACGAGAAGGTAGAGGCAGTACTCGAACCGATGGTGAAGATTTTACCCGTAAAGGTTACATCCGGATAAGCATCGAGGTCAAATAAAACAGCTTGTCCTTTTTGCAGATTTTCCAGTTTTGTCTCTTCGAGGAAGATGCTCACCCAAAGTTTACTGGAGTTTACAATAGTATAAATCGATTGTCCGGGTTGAACGATATCGCCTCTCAGTAACCAGCGTTTCGCAACAATGCCATCGTTCGGGGCATACAGTTTGGTGTTGTTGAGTTGAGTAGAAAGCACATTTACCTGCGCTTTGGCAGTTTTCACAGCCGCTTCGGCACTTTTGATTTGCGAAGCTGATACTTTAATTTGTGATTTCGCCGCATCGTATTGTGCTTGAGCCGATTCGAGCGTTTTTTTCGCGTGGTCGAATTGCTCTTTGGTAATCACATCGCCTTTGAACTGGCTTTTCGCACGGTTGAAATCCTCTTGCGCCTTCACCAAAGCAATTTCGAGCACTTTGTTGTTCGTTTGGTCGAACTGATATTTGGCTTCTGCCTGAGCAATGGCTGCTTCTGCCTGCGTTTTTCCGGCTTCTGCTTGTCCTTTTTGCGCCAACAAATCGGTGCTGTCGAGCACTGCAAGCAACTGTCCTTGTTTCACCGAATCACCCTCCTGAGCATATTCAGCACTGATGCGTCCGGGAATTTTTGGACTTACAGCCACGTTCTCAGATTCTACGTGTGCATCGTCCGACGTAATGTAATGCGAATAGTCGATGTACCATCTTACAACACCGCCCAATATCAAAACCACAACCAATATCAGTGGAATATAGACTTTTTTATTAGTTCCTTTTTTTGTTTGATTCTTTTCCATAAACTTTTTCTTACTTAATTATTTAAACTACCTTTTATACAATCTCATTAATTATTAGACTTTTGATAAAATTGAAATCAAAATATCCTTTACTTGTTTCGATGCTACAGCTAATTGCTCAATCTCTTCTGACGTCAGCAACAGCAACTTTTCTTTCAAATTTTCGCTGATTGCAAGTTTCAACTCTTCGAAATCGTTGGCTCCTTTTTCTGTCAACGAAATATTGATGATACGGCGATCCTTCACGTCATTACTTCGCTCCACATAACCCTCTTCTATCAATTTATCGACAATCACCGTGACGTGAGGTTTCGGCATCGAAAGGCATTTGCCAATGTCCGACATCGACAGCGTTTGATGACGCTTGAGGCTGCCCAACACAAACATCCCACCGGGCGTGATATTACTATTTGTCTTTGCTGGGCGCGTCAAGCTTTTATACAACAGTGGATGGATTGACATTAGGTTTTCGGCAATCACATCGACATTTAGTTTATTCATCTGAAATATTCATTTATTATAATGGTTACAAAAATATAACTATTATTTCATCTGAATCACTTTTTTGAGATAATTAACCAAAAACGCAAAAAAAAGCGAGAAATCCCCAATGTGAATCTCTCGCTTTAAGCGAATAATGCTCTTTGCTGAGCTTTTATGAAGTAGGAGCAATCATCGATCCAACCATTCCCTGAATTCGTGTGTACGAGCAGTGCTGACGAGGATTTCCTCTTTCGGGAGCGGATCGAGCGTAAGTTTGATGCGGCTTTTCGATTGCAGCGAAATCTTTTTGATGGACGAAAAAGCTGCGAGGTACTGGCGGTTGATGCGGAAGAAATCCGTCGGGTTAATCATTTCCTCCAGTTTATCGAGCGAAAGATCGAGGGCATAGCTGCGACCGTTTTGTGCGGTGAGGAAAGTCGATTTCTCCACCGAATAGAAGTAACTGATTTCGGAAGTTTTCACCGATACGAGGTTTTCGCCGGCATAGACCAAGAAACGTTGTTTGTAGTCGCGCTTCTCTTTGTCAAGTAGCGAGGCGAGCATTTTTAGGTCGGGTTGCGAGGATTGGGTCAGCTTGCGGAACTTCTCGATGCTGCGTGCCAATGCCTCTACGCGGATGGGTTTCAAAAGGTAATCGATGCTGTTGAGCTCGAAGGCTTTGATGGCAAACTCGTCGAATGCGGTGGTGAAAATCACTGGACAATCTACTTCCACCGATTTGAAGATGTCGAAACTCAACCCGTCACCTAGCTGAATATCGAGCAGCAACAAATCGAGCGCAGGGTTGCTTTTGAGATACGCCACAGCCGTTTCGATGCTGTCGCAATGTTGCACCACTTGGGCATCGGGAGCAGCTTGTTTCAACAACTTCGCCAGGCGTTGTGCGGCAGGTTGTTCGTCTTCGATAATGCATACTTTTATCATATTGTAATGCTTTCTTTGCCACTAAGCCACAAAGATAGAAAGGTTCACAAAACAAAAAATTCTTTGTGATTTCTTGGTGACTTCGTGGCTAAACTTTTTTAATTCTTATTCTTCAACAAAGGAATGGAGACGGTGTAAGAGTGTTCGTCCGATTCCACTTTCAGGTTTCCCTCTTCGGCAAAACGGTAGCGGCCTTCGATGTTTTTCAGTCCGTTGCCGGTGGATTCGTGATCTGCTTTTTTTTGCAAATTATTGACTACGGTGATGCGTTCCTCGTCATCAAAAATACGGACTTTCAGCGGATGACTTTTCGATATAATGTTGTGCTGAATGCAATTTTCAACTAGCATTTGCAGCGCTAATGGCGGAATGAGCATTTGCAACGAACCCATATTTACCGTCATTTCGACCTCGAAATTCTCCCCGAAACGCAGCTTTTGTAACGCGATGTATTTCTCCACATTTTCCAATTCTTCTTGCAGTGTCACGGTCTCGCGCGAACTGCTCAGCAACACATATCGCAGGTATTCCGACAGGTTCTGGACGTATTGCTCAGCTTTGGGATTATCCTCGAGCAGATTCATCAAACTGTTGAGGCTATTGAACAGAAAATGCGGATTCACCTGCGCTTTTAGTGCATTATACTGCGCCTGTAGATTATCTTTTTCGAGACTTATGGATTTCGAAAAATTGAACTGCCATTGCTTGTAGAAAAAGTGAGCCTCGTGTATAGAGGTAATCAGGAATGTAATCAAAATCGTCATCGAAATATCGGCTCTGTACTCTTCCAAACCTTGGGCAAATGTTTGTCCCGAAACGCTTATGTTATACAAGTTGTAGCACGATATATAGATGGCGAGATAGATTAAAATAAACGAAACCTCCACTATCAGATGCGTTTTAGGGCGTGTTTCCCAAGGGAATTTGAGCCAGGTCAATGTCACAATCCCCATGCAACCGCTCCAGATGACAACCGTGCTCACAAACGATTGAATAATCACGTGCGAAAGCGTAAACCTTAACCCCATCGCTACTGAGAACAAGTAACCAATTAACACAGTAGATAGCAGCACAATGGCGGCATAAATGTACCAGCGTGGATAAAGGGTCTTGATGTCGAATGTATTTTGTGTACTCATCGTCTTGGAGTTTGAGTTGTTTTGCCTAAACATTGGCAAGATAGAGAATTTTCTGTTCACTTAACGAAAAGAGCGACCGTAGCACTCGATTTTTTGCAGCATTTGGGTGCGTTTCTCAGTGGTGGTGGTTTTTATCGGACCTACATAAGTCACTTTTTTCACTTTCACACCACAAAACTGCAACGTGCATTTTTTCAACTGATTGACACTCGGTTTGCCGAAGAACAAACCATAAAACCAACCTGGCTGATCGAGCGTGGTGATGATGTGTGCCGTTTTGCCTTTCAGTAGTTTATCCCACCAAGGCGAGTTTTCGCGATACTGAAATGCGAAACCAGGCAAGAATACTCGGTCGATAAAGCCTTTAGTGATGGCTGGCAATCCGCCCCACCACACCGGATGCACCCACACGAGGTGATCTGCCCACTCGATTTTCCTCCACGCTTCCACCAAATCGGGTTCTTGCTCGGTGCGTTTTTGGTAACCCATCGAAAGATTTGGGTTAAACTTCAAATCAGCAATCACGATTTCTTTAACTTCCGCACCACTTGCAAAGGCGCCGTTTTTGTATGCTTCTGCCAGTGCAGAATTAAAACTATCCTTGTTAGGATTTCCATTGATAATCAGAATCTTTTTCATATTTTGTTTGTTTTGCTAAGCTCCAACGGCTAAGCGGATTTGTAAATGTAGTTTGTTAATCTTTATGATATAGCAGGAATCTATAAAAAAACCGCTAAGCCGTTTTCCACTAGAGAATCTAATTCTGCGTTATCCGCGCAATCTGCGGGAGATTAAGTATTAAAAATTCACTCGATACAACATCATCGGCATAAAGCCTTGTTGATACACCGTTGCCACTTCGTGTGTTTGACCATTGTATTGCTCTCCAAAGATGTTTTGGTGGTCGCTTACGTTTTGCAAATCAAGTCCCCACTCTTGCGAAAAGCGTTTGCTATTCATCTTGTATCCAATACGCAAATCGGTGCGTAGGTAGTCGTTGAAGCGTTCTGAATAGACTTTCGAAAGGTCGTATTTCTCTTCGCCAGCAGCAATGGAAGCCGCCAAATCAATCGGTGTGCGGCGTTTTCCGCCCGACCAAACGGTACGCAAGTCAAATGTGAGGTAGTTGCTTTTGCCCACTTTCAGTTCGTAGCCTGCCAGCAGATTCACCGCATAGTTACTATTGAAAGCCGTGTTGCGCCACACCTTGTCGTATCCCTGGTATTTTGAGTCGTAGAGCGAAACAGTCATCAACGCATAATATCCGTTGCTGAGGAATTTCTCGAGCGTGAGTTCTACACCATAGTTTCGCCCTTTCCCTTGATTTTCGAGGCTATCGAGCGTCGGGATGTAGTAGCCGCTGCCATTATTTAGCATCGAAAACTCAGCATGCGACTTCGATACCGGTGCTTTGCTGATGTCTTGATAGTAGGCTTCAGCCTTGAATCTGAAATCTTTAGCCAAATGGAGGTCGTAGCCCACCACGTAGTGTTGCGAACGGGTCGATTTCAAGTCGCGGTTGTTTTCTGAATAAGTTTTCGATATTTCGTTGAATCCTTTGTAGAAATAGGTGGTGCGTGGCTGTATCTGACTGTGAATGCCATAGCCTAAGCTCAATGTCTGATTTGGCTTGAATTGCCATTGAAATCCAAGTCGAGGCTCCACGATATTCTCTTTGTTTAGGTCGTAATATTGGTGGTGTAATCCCATGTTCAGCGTCAGATTATCGGTGAATTTGTGCTGCCAATTGGCATAGCTTTCGAACAACAACGAGTGAGCGTTATCTACATTTGTCAAAACCACATATTGGTGGTATTTTTTCATGTAAATCGAATCGTCGTAATTGGTGAAATATTCGTTGGCAGTCAAACCAATGGTCAGGTTGTTTTTCGAGCTAAATCGGTGTTTGTATTGAGTCGAAGCCGTCAGTTTGCTTTCGTCCAAAACGCCAGCATATTGAGTGGTAAATGTTTTGTGCACATAGTCGATGGTGTCGCTCAACGTGTTTGAGGTAGAGCGCTGAAACGAAACGGTCGATTTGAAACGGCTGTTTTCGTTCAACATCAAGGTGTGCGTCAAAGCTGTTATGCCCAATCCTGCTCCGAAATCTACAGCGTAACCTAATTGGCTGTGGCTCGTCACCTCGTCTTTGTCGAACGAACGCCCGAGGCGAATAAAGCTATTGCCATACAATCCAATAAGTTTGAATCGTCCTATCTTTTTAGTAGGGATATCGATAAGGTACGATAAATCTTGATATTCGGGAATGGCTGTTCCTGTACCTAAATCCATGCCCAATTTGCTCACCAATTGCAAGGTCGAATAGCGATAATCGACCAAAAATGACCCTTTTGGATTGTTTTTACCTAACGAAATAGGTCCTTCCGCAGCTGCTTCGAAGCCGTTGAAACCCACTTGCCCTGTAAATTCATATTTCTCTTTGTTTCCGCTGCGCATATTCACATCGAACACGCCCGACAATGCGTTGCCATATTCCGCAGGGAAGGCACCAGTCATGAAATCAGAGTTAGCCAAGAGGTTCGAGTTGAGCATGCTCACCGGACCGCCTGTAGTTCCTTGTGCCCCGAAGTGGTTCGGATTGGGTACATCCACACCTTCCAGTCGCCAAAGCAATCCCATCGGCGAGTTGCCACGAATCACAATGTCGTTGCGCGCATCGTTGCCTGTCACCACGCCGGCGTAGTTTGCTACCATACGCGCAGGATCGCCAAGGCTTCCGGCGAATCTCTCGGTCTCTTCTACGCTAAACGAGCGTGCGCTAATGAGAGCCAGTTCGTTGCGAGGTTTCTCTTTCGAACTTTTGGCTTTCACCACCACTTCGTTGAGCGATGTCACTTTTTCCGTCAGTTTAAAAGTCAAGATGCTCTCTTTACCCGACGAAACCATCACGTTGGTAATCGATTGATTGGTGTATCCCACCAGCGAAGCCACAAAAGAGCTTCTTCCCATTTGAATGTTCTTAAATCGAAACTCTCCGTTTTCGTCTGTCGATACTCCTACCATTGGTTTGGTATCCGAAATAACCACAGTGGCTCCTGGCAGCGGACTGCCGGTGAATGCGTCAACTACCGTTCCGCGAACGGTTTGTCCTTTTGTTTGTGCAAACACCGACCCCATCGATGCCACAGCTACTATCAGCATTAGTACTATTCGTTTCATACTTCTTTTGTTTTATCTGTTTGTTTGAAAATGATGATGGGACAAAGATATGCGCACCTCTTTGGCTGCACAATTTTTTCTGACCGAATGAGAAAATGGGGGGATGAATGGAAAGAGAATGTTAATTCTCTTATCTCAGAAACCTTCTAAATTCTTCAAAATTAAGTATTATCATATTTTGTAAATTAAAAAATTACTCATAAATTTGTAACCATTGTATAAGGTTAAACAAGAAGGTTATGAATGAATATATTTCTTTATCTGAAGCATCAGAACTAATCGGTAAAAGCAAGGAAACTCTACGAAGATGGGATCGCGAAGGTAAACTTTCTGCTGTGCGTGAACCAATGAGCAATTATCGATTGTATCATAAACAAGAAGTTCTCACATTGTTTTCTGATTTTCTTACTCAAACCAATACGAAAGAAACTGTATCTAATTATGTAGAACCCAATTACGATTACAAGGTGTTGGAATTATTTGCCGGAGCTGGGGGGCTAGCTGTTGGAATGGAAAAAGCAGGTTTAAAGTGTGTTGCTCTAAACGAAATAGACAAATGGGCTTGCCAGACATTGCGCGCAAACCGACCAAATTGGAAAGTGCTCGAAGGTGATATTAAAGATTTCGATTTTTCTGAATACCATAATGAAATAGATGTTGTAACTGGTGGATTCCCTTGTCAAGCATTTAGTTATGCAGGAAAAAAATTAGGGCTGGCTGATGCAAGAGGAACCCTTTTTTATGAATTTGCCCGTGTGGTAAAGGAAGTAAATCCACCCATCTGTATTGGAGAAAATGTTCGAGGATTATTGAGCCATGAACAAGGAAAAACCTTACAAGGGATGATTTCCATTTTAGACGAAATAGGCTACAATGTTGTACCTGTGCAAGTTTTAAAAGCAATAAATTTTAATGTACCTCAAAAACGAGAACGCCTAATACTAGTTGGCATTCGAAAAGATATTTCTCTGAAATATGAATATCCTAAACCTTATAAAAAAATCTACAATTTAAGGGATGCCTTGAAAAAAGGAGATTTATTTGATAAAAACGTACCAAAATCAGATGGTGCGAAATACCCTAAAAGTAAAGTGGATGTATTGGATTTAGTCCCTCAAAAAGGCTACTGGAGAGATCTACCAATAGAAATCCAAAAGAAATTTATGGGTGGTAGTTTCTATTTAGGAGGAGGAAAAACAGGAATTGCAAGACGTATTGGATGGGATGAGCCTTGCCTAACATTGACTTGTAGTCCTGCGCAAAAACAAACCGAAAGATGCCATCCAGAGGAGACCAGACCATTTACTGTTAGAGAATATGCACGCATTCAAACCTTTCCTGACAATTGGGAATTTCAAGGCTCATTGGCTCAAAAATACAAACAAATCGGAAACGCTGTTCCTGTCAATTTAGGCAAAGAAGTTGGCTACTCGATAGTGAAATTTCTAAATGATTATTACAGTTTATCAAATCCAAGATAATAGCTATAGTTTTCAAAAGTAATCTGATCGAGAATATTTCGCTTAGACAGTTCAATTTCGTTTTGGATTTCCTCTAATGCGGAATTTTCCTTCTCTTTCTGGTTTTCACCTATTGAATCCAAATAATCTTGGATAGCATGAGGCAATGCTTTATACAATTGAAAAAGAGCATCTTGTTCACCCGAAAGCAGTGCGTAGAATTGGTCTCCTGAAATCTTAAAAACACGGCTATGGCTATACTCTTTACCATTAATTTCGCCTTTCCACAACTCATTGAAGCTTGTCTTAGCTAGAATCTGCACCCAATAGCACTTTGATTTTTTATACGTATCAGCATATCGAGCAAGTTTTTGAAACAATGCCTCTGCCGAGCTGCTGTTCATCGTATTATGCTTGTTTTTTATATCCGCAAATAGTGTCTCATCTGTAGCGCGTATATCGAATCCACTCAAATTCCCCATTTCGTATCCCTCAATTCCACCCAAAATCTGCTCGTGAAAAGTACCAATAGAATTGTTGATTGTTTTATCTATTTGACGAAAAATCTCACCCTGAATAAGGCTTTCTTCATCAATAACATTAAATTTTGAATCGAAAGTTAATTTAATTGTATCAACCTTGTTGCTATAAAAATTCTTCTTTGATACATTGTTTTTAGCCTTCAAATAAGACTTATACAGATTTTCAATACAAAACAAAAGATGCTTATCCGAGATAAAATTGACGTATTTATTCTTCATCGTTCTACTTTAATATGGTGCGAAATGCAAAGATTGTTATTTTATTTCAATTAACCCCATTTTTCTTACAATAAGCGTTCACCTTCTCGTTCACACGCTTCTCAAATTCATCGCCAGTCGCATATCCATTAGGAACAACACCCTTATCAGCAGGGTTCTCCTTTAAATTTTCGGGATTACACTTATAGTTTGGTTTAATGTATTCTTTTCTAACTAAACGTTTCATAATTCTTTCTCAAAATTTCATTCGGCACAAATATAGAATTTCATTTTCAAAATTGGATAAAAAACAGACCGACTGCTTCACCCATCGCAGTCGGTCTGAACAAAAAAGCTACACCGTTTTCGCTACCTCTGCACCACCTTTAGCAGTGCGGTTATAGCCACGTGCAATGTTGTCGTAGTTTTCGGTCAATTTCTTTTGCAGTGTTTTCCATTTAGCATCTTTGCTGACAAGTGCCATCGAGCTCACATATTCGTAGAAGCCCACGATAGCATCGCCCAACGCTTTGCGCAGATTGGTTGCCGATTCGGTCTCTTTGAGCGCCACACGGTCGTCGAGCTTCGAGGACTGTAGTCCCTCGAACGCCACTTGCGCCACATCTACCGCATCGATCCACGGTGCGAGCGTGGTGGTAGCCACGTATGCAGCGTACTCCGGTTTGCGCAATTCGCTCACGAAGCTGCGCATATAAGGCGACTGCTCGGTGTACGACAATTTTTCGATGCCTGCCCCATACAAATCGAGGCGCACCTTCAACGCCTCTGCCGCCTCGCGCACCGCCTTGTCGGGCGAGTAACACAGCGCACCCGCATATTGGCGTACGCCTATATATGCAAAATCGCGCTTTTGGTCTGCCTCTATCACGGCTTTTGTCAGCGCAGTATATGCAGTGCGTGAGATAGATTCGGAGTAAACCTCACTCTGCGATTTCAGTTCGCCATACTGATCCACCTCACTCATCGTGTCGATGCCCGACAGGTCTGCGGCTTTCACAAAACCATCGGCACATTCGGCCAAATCTGCGTTGTTCAGTTTCTTTGGATTGATTGTGTTCATTCTAATTCAAAATTTAAAAGTTGATAACTAATACTTTATATCACTAAAAAATGGGTGCAAAACCTAAAAACTGCCACGTCGAACGATTTCTCGTTATCTGTCGCGACAGATACCATTACGTCTGACGACTTGGCACTATCTGTCGCAACAGATTGCTCCACGTCGAACGATTTGGCGTTATTTGTCGCAACAAATAGCTCCAAGTCGTAAGAGTTGACACTGTTTGTCGCAACAAATAGGTCCAAATCGCAAGACTTTCGATTATCGCCGAAAAATTCGACCACAATCCCCACAAAAAAAATAAGTAAAGAGTAAGTATAAGGTGAGAGATACCAAGCATCGGATCCATCGTCCGAGCAAACAACAACTTATTGATGGAGTTTTAGTTCATCTAAATCGCAAATTACAGAGTATTCACGACAAAATGGCAACTATCGCAGTATCAGTAAGCTTTCACAGCTCATTCGCTTCGCTAATCAAACGTCTGTTTTGCAAAGAAAAATATTCGAGAGGGAATATGCAAATTTATTGGAGGGAAAATGGAGGGGAGTGAGAAAAAAACAAAACAATTTGCATTTGCCTAGTCCTGAATCAGTGGGGTGAGTTTTTAGCATTATTTCAGAACTAGGCAATATGGTGCAAATCAAAGAGAATGTGTATCAAAAAAAAACAATGCTTTTTTATTTTGTTTTGGTGTATGAATAAATCTCATTGCCCTCTTTATCCATAAAATAGATGGTAAGCTTGTTTTGAGTTACAGAACAGATGCTAAAACCCGATTTGTCGGAGCAAAACTGAGTACCTTCTACAGCTTCCACTTTACGCGATCCAGATGCCGAGCTATTTACAAAATAATCGACCGAGCTACTCTTCTGTTTGATATGTTGAAAGTTATGAATATGTCCGCAAACGTAAAAATCTACTTTATACTTTTTCAGCAACGGATCTAATCTATTCTGCATATCATTTCGCTCCGAATCATCTTTCTTAGTTTGTGCATACACAGGATGATGACCCAATACGATTGTCCATTTCTCCTTATTGACGGAAAGCACACTGTCGATAAAGTGCAGTTGCAACTCACGATCTTGCTTGCACGCATCAGGATACTCCTCCGAGTGGCTTCTGTATTTATCAATCAAGGGTGTAGTATCGATAAAGATGAGCCGAATAGACGATTTATCATCTACTTTCTTCACCAAAGTGTAGTAGCGAGCCGGCATTGTCCAACGGCGACTTACTTTGGCATAATCCAAAACCGCTTGCGTATTGCCACGATATTCATGATTACCCAACACCGGATACCAATCTAACATTAATTCGGGATGAGAATATATAAGCTCGTAGTTTGTCATCCATAGAGGGTCTGTCACGCTTGCTACCCCATTGAAGTGGTGTATGTCGCCAACAGCTGCCACAAACTCAACGCTTGCTTTTCCAGCCCATTCGCCCATCGTTTGGGCAATTGTTTTTTGATCATAATAGCCATTTCGCCCAAGATCGTTTGCAATGATAAAGTTATATCCATCCAGTCGATTCGACTGTAAATTCAATTTTGGGTTCTGTGCCATCACATTCGGTGATAGCTGAATAAAAACAACCACTATTACCAAAAAAAGGTGCTTCAATCTCCGCATTGTTTTCATATTCTCGTAGTTTTAATTTAAAAAACAAATAGCAACAAGAGATAGTTCTTATTGCTATTTGTCAATCGAATTTTAAATAATTAATTCTGACCAAATGCGCCAAAATACGCAGACGGAAGTGGCGATTTATACGTTTTACCATTCACGATTAGCCCTTCTGTAAAATAAGGCGCTAGATTGGTTTTAGCACCTGACAAAGCTGGTGAACTAGCATTCAAATGAAAATTCCAAGCTGTATTGAAATTGAAATCCAACAATGGATTGGTGGCGATTGGGAAGTTAACAAACAGCGGGTCATTGAGGCCAACACCAGTGCCTGCTTTGTCGTGAGCACCATATACTACATCTGTTACACCCGGTTTGAATCCTGCATAAGCCGTATTCGTGCCATTGGCAACGTGCTGCGCAATTGTACTTTGTTGCGAACCCGAAGCGTAGTAGTTGTAGTCGATAATACTATTAAAATCGGGACCAGCTGTAGCACTAACACCAAAACTCGGTGCTTTTGCACCAAACATACAGTTTACGATAAGGTTGTTGCAAACATTGACCAATACACCTTTTTCAGCCCACACCGAACCACCTTTAGGAGCAGAAGGGTCTCGTCTCCAACCGGCATTGATAATCGTGTTGTTGTAGGCATTTATTTGCGCTTGCGTGCGAGTTGCACTTGCACCTGAATTCGAGAGTTTGAATCCGTTTGTATTCGGGCTATACATCAAGTTATACGCTGCATCAACTTTACAACCGGCTTTCACATTGATGGCTTCTCCGCCTAAATCTCCAACAGCATAAAAAGTATTATTTGTAAATATACAAGACCCGCCTTGCACATATATTGCATCCTCACCAGTGGAACGGAAGGTAGAGTTTGTTATCACGTATTTTCCGCTTGGGTTATTGGTATTAAATGCCACCATTCCTTCGCCACCAGCCGCTTTGAATAATCCAGAGATTGCCGATGGGGATGTGGTAGTTGTCACAGCACCAGTATATTCAACTATTGCATGATCCAACACTATTTCTGCACAAGTCGTTGAGCCGATGATGCCTCCCCATAATCGTTTAAATGTGTTGTCGGCAGTGCGAGAAGCAACTGGAACACTAAATTTGACAGGAAATGCAGATGAGCCATAGCAATACAAATTTCCATTTACAAGAAATTCGATTTTCGTGTTGTTGGCATCTTGTCCAGCGGTGTTGATAATAATCTCTACACCTTCCTCGATAGTCAGTGATTGCCCTGCTGGTACATTCACTTGTCCATCAACGGTTATCACAGAATATTTCTTCCATACACCCGAAACGCTACCGCTTACAGAAACTGCATCCAATGATGTTACAGTTACCATGCAAGTTGCTGTTTCGTGCGAATCCACAGACGAAACCGTGATTGTGGCAGATCCCGGTTTTTTAGCAGAAATTAAGCCACTTGTGCTTACACTTACCATTGTTGTGTCCGATGACGACCACGATAGTGCTTTATTGTTAGCATTATCGGGAAATACGGTAGCCACAAGAGCTTTTGTCTCACCTGGTTTCATCGTAAATGTAGAGGGTGCTAAGGTAACCCCTGCTACAGAGATGAATTTGTCGTCATCACATCCATTCAGGATAAAAAATGCGGCAATAAATGAGATAATTACTAGAAAAGAGTTCTTCTTCATTGTTGTTGTTTTTTAATTGTAAATAATTATAGTTTAAATCTGAATCCAATTTGAAGTTGCACACCATAATAATCCTTTCTTACCAAGGTAGTGCCATTCGAAAGTTCTAATTGAGGAATATCATTATTTGCAGGATTTAACTGATTTAAATACAAAATCATTGGCGAGTTTAGGATATTGCCCACTTTTGCGAAAGCAGCCAATCCAAATTTCCAACTTTTCTCTAACGAAGCGTCTAAAAGGATGCTCCCCTTTTGCCATATATCGTTATTTAAGTATCGAGAAATGGAGTACAACCGCTTGTCTGTAAAGGCGCCGGCCACTTGTGCATCCCAGCCATAGCGCACATTTTTATAGAGCAGTACTAAATTGCAGACATTAGGTGATTGTCCATACAACATTCGGGTTTGATTGATATTTTCTGTCATGCCTATTCCCAATACTGGGTCGGTATAACTATGCATTTTCGTTGTTGTTATGGTCGAATGTGTGTATGTATAGTTCGCCTTAAATCCGAATGACCTGAAATATTTAATAACATCAATTTCAATCCCTGAATTTACTGCCGTGCCATAGTTTTGCGGTGAAAAAAACGAGGATTGCCCTTGAGTAATCATCCCATATTCGATGGGGTCTTTCAGCTTTTTATAAAAAAGCCCAACCATCAATTGCTCAGTTGCATGAGGAAAATATTCGTATCGCAAATCAAGATTATCAACACAAGTGTGCTTCAACCCTGGATTTCCTTTTTCTGTGAAATCTTCATTTACAACATTGTAAGGCACAATTTCGAAGAAACTTGGTCTGTTGATTGAACGGAAATAGGATGCCTTGATGAATTGATTCGCCAATAGACTATATTTGATATGCGCACTTGGCAACCAATCGTTGTAATCTTGGCTTCCATTTCTACTCACACCCTCCACTGGATGCAACAGTGTGTATCCCTGATTCGTATGCTCCAATCGCATTCCTGACGTCAATTGCCACTTCTCATTTTTCAATTGAATTTGCGCAAATCCAGCTACAACACTCTCAGTAGCATCGTAGTTAAGAGCATCTCCAGTCGATCCCATTGGATTTTTAACATTGAATGTGATTTCAGAATAATCATTCCAATCAACACCTTTAATCAGATTGTTCCCACCAGTCGCAGCATTATATGGTATTAGGGTGTATTCGTTGAAAAAGCTTGAGCGTTGCTTGTTTCTAAACATTCCTCCCATAGAGACTTCTGTTGCTTTATTTATTTTCGCTAAAGATCTCAAGTACCCAGCAAAATCGACATCATCGTTGTGCTCCCATCTTCTGTCTTCTCCATCCATAGTTGCTACCGATATTAGCTTTTCAACTCCGCCACGCACACTTCCTTTTGTGTTTACGATAGCGTTGTCTGGCGAATTACTACCTGCTTTGGAATATACCGCATTCCAGTCTATTTTTAGTTTTTCGTTTAGCAATCCATGTTCTCCGTGAAGTGTACTGTTAACAATCGATTGCTCATTATATCGAAAACGAGTAGAGTAAGAAGTATTATAATCTCCGACTGAAGGATTATAACCGACATCTAAATCAATAGATTTTTGATCCCGTATCCGAATGTTTGATAAATTCATGTATGCGGTGTACCATTTCAATTTATGGTATTTGCTAAGTCTTAAATCCATTTTGCAATGCAATCCGAGTCGAGTTTGCTGTTCCGAATAAAAGCGATTGCTATAACTAGTTAATTCGGGGAGGTTAGATGCATCGCTGCTTCCAAAATAGGTGCTGTTACTTCCTTTGTTAAAATTCTGATAACTACCTGCTAAAATTATACCAAACAAATCATTGAAAAATCTATTCCCGATTGAAAACCCACCCATAAGATTGGGTAATGCTCTTTTTTCTTCAAGTTGAACAGTGGCAGACGGGAAATCTTTTGCTTTGGCGGGATAACCTTGTCCATAAAGTTCGAAAGGCGACTTTTGTAGTATTTTCGCCACATTATAAGTTTGGAAGTTATGGTCTAAAAATAAGGTGTTGTAACCTGTTGCCATATTAACTTTCAACAGAGATGAATTGGGGGCATCTTTCATCACTAAGTTAATAGTACCGCCCACGGCATCTCCCTCCATATCGGCAGTGAGACTCTTTGTAACTTCGAGTCTTTCGAGAAGTTCGGCCGGAAAAATATCTAAAGGGACAAAGCGATTTTTATTGTCAGGGCTAGGTATTTTTATGCCATTTACCAAGGTGTAATTGTACCTTTTATCCATCCCGCGAAGAATTGCGTATTGCCCGTCACCAGTGCTATTTCGCTCCACAGTGATACCCGATACGCGCTGAATGACATTGGCAACTGTTATATCTGGCGATAATTCAATTGTTTTGGCACTAATTACATTTATTACGCCAGTTGCATTTCGCTCTAAACTCCTTGCGGATATATCTGTTTCTTTATTGCCTCCTACAACCTTTACTTCCTTCAATGAGTAATCTGTGGACTGCAAATGATATTCAACATTACACAATCCATTTTTTGTCATCTTCAAATTACTTACAATCGAAGTATATCCAACATAATTACAAATGAGCGTAACATTTTCAGATGTAATACCAGATAAAGTAAAACTTCCATCAAGACCTGTTGCCGCACTTAACTGAGGTGTTTCCTTTATATGCAAAGAAACGCCAACTAAGGCTTCACCTGTTTGCAAATCGGTGATTATTCCTTTTATTGTTGCAGCTTCAGATAACAAGAAATTACACAGCAATATAACGAGTGCAATTAGATTTTTTTTCATTATGAAGAAAGGAGATTTGATAATTTTTGCAAAAGTACCACCCATTCAATGTAATATAAATTGCATCTACAATAAGTTGTTGTGACAAACATATTATGATGCTAACAATTGCTAATTGATCCCAAATACATTACAAAAGGACCACCCCGAAGGGTCAAACACCAATACCAGACTGACAGAATACTGTTTGAGGAGAGAAGCCCGATTGCAAATTTAATCGAAGTGTAAATCGTCCACGGGCGAGCAATCGAGTTTATTTTGTCAATTAAAAAGAGATGTAACGGCCCCATCTCACTTTGGAGAGGGTTGGGGTGAGGTGTTTGCGCGAAAAAAAGGAAGTCCCGCGGAAGGCGTAACAAAACTCTCAAAGATAAACGAAAGGCATGTGTCGATTGATTTCACACAAAGTAGTACAACTTTTTCAGATTCAGGTTAAATATCACGCCTCAAAACACCCTTCTAAACCCACATCCACTATTCCATTCCGAGCAACCGAAGGCCGTTTTGCCTTTGATGACAGTGCACATCTATGCACAATTTTTTCTGACCGAATAAGAAAATGGGGGGATGAGTGAAGAAAGTTATAACATTTTGAGTGAAAACTACAACCTATGTCATAAAATGGCATATCTTAGAGTTAAGTTTGCAATATAAAACTAAACACTATGGCAAAAGACCTATTTAGCAGATACGTTTGGTTGGTGGAAACGATACACCAAAACGGCAAACTAACATTTCAAGAAATAAATGAGAAATGGTGTAGAAAAAGAGAAAAAGAGATTCCCTTGAAAACATTCCACAACCACAGAATTGCCATTTCAGATACGTTTGGCATTGATATTCTGTGCAACAAATCGTATCAATACTATATCGAAAATGAAGAGGAGTTAGAAAATGGAAACGTACAAAATTGGTTAATCTCAAATTTCACCATTAGTAATCTCCTCACCGAGAGTAAATCACTACGTGATAGAATACAACTCGAAAATGTTCCGTCGGGTCAGAAATTTCTAAGTATTACCATCCAGTCTATGAGAGATGAAAAAACTCTATTAATGGAATACCAGCCACATTGGAACGAAAACTCATACACAATCGAGATTGAACCTTATTTCGTTAAACTCTTCAAGCAGATTTGGTACATAATTGCTCACTGTCCGTCTCACAAGAAAGTGAAGATTTATGCTCTCGACCGTATAAAGTCGCTATCGCCCACAGACCATACTTTTGCATTGCCAAAAGATTTCGATCCACAAGAATTCTTCCTTCACAATTACGGCATTATCAAAGGCGACCAACCTCCTCAAACAATTACTATCAAAGTGTTTCAGAATCAAATGAAATATTGGCGCGCATTACCTCGTCACCACTCACAGGAGGAGATTGAGACAACTCCCGATTATTCCGTTTTTTCACTGTTTGTTTCGCCCACGTTCGACTTGATGCAGATGTTGCTTTCGCAAGGAGAGTTTATAGAAGTTTTATCGCCCGAGAAGCTGAGAATAGAACTAAAAACGACTGTAGAGAAGATGTTGAATAGGTATAATTAGAAAAGCAGTCAATATGAACGTCAAGCAAATTTTGTTCTTTTTAGTGATGGTTATTCCACTAGATAGCAGTTCGAAGAAGATTACAAATGCTTTTGTTTGTGATAGAAATATTTTTCTTCAAGATGATGAGCATCATTTAATCCAGATTACGAAAGCAAAAATGGATACAATGCCACTGATATCCAAAAGCAAAAAGTTTATGATATATTTGCGCTATCGAAAGTCATTGTACCTTTCACAGATAATACGATATGATTTCGCAACAAAAAAAGAAACAATTCTTGTAGAGGCATCAGAAAACAATTCAGCAATTAGTACGCCAATATCTTATGCCAGATCGTATGATTATCCATTTAATTGTTTGGGAGAAATTGAGAAAATTATGCTTTCGCCAAACGAAGACCGGATTTATTTTCAAGCCACGGCATGGGTTGTTAGCGCAGCGATTCATTATTATTCATTTTCGAAAAAGAATATTTACTTCTTCCATGCAGGAGATTTGAGAGATATTCGTAGCAATGGGAGTGTTGAGGTTCAAGTGACGTTCTCTCAATGTACAAAAGGTTCTTGGTGTAGGTATTGGCAAGATTGTTTGTTTGATGTTAACGGAAAGAAAATAAAGAATTTAGGAAGAAAATATTCATAACTTAAAATATAAAAATGGAAAATGAATTTATTTTTTTGGACAAAATTGAAGAAATACTCCAAACCCAGGAAGTTGAAAGTTTAAACAAAAGAAAGAATGGGCAAAATTTCAATCTTCTAAAAATAATTGGTGCTGAAAGCAGCGAGCTGAGTCATTCTAGAATTATTGGCGATTTGTTAAATCCTAATTCAACATCTAAACATGGTCAGGGAGATAAATTTTTACGACTATTTTTAAAGCAAATAAATAAAGAAAGCTGGATAAATGGTGTAGATTCAATAAAACTAAAAGGAAAGATAATTGAAAGAGAAATAGGAGAAATATCCAAAAATAAAGAAACTGGTGGTCGAATTGATATTGTGATTGAGTTTCAAGATAAATTAATAATAATAGAAAACAAAATCAATGCAGAAGATCAAGAGAAACAACTTATAAGGTATAGTAATTACGGGAAGTCTTTAATTACTGATAACAAAATCAATGATTTTGAGTTAATTTATTTGACTCTTAATGGGAAAAATGCATCAGAATATAGTTGTGGTAATATAGATTACCATCTTTTATCTTATGAAAAAGATATATTAGGATGGCTTGAGGAATGTAAAAAAGAGTGTAATTCTATGTATAGGCTTATGGATAGTATAAGCCAATATTGTGAAATTATTAAGACTAATAAAATCTGGAGACAAATAACTGATTATGTAATGTCCTCAGATATAAATGTAGTCTCAATTCTTAAAGGTCATGTGAATATTAGTAATTACCCTAAAACACATAAGTATGTTTCAGATTCAAATTTTGTAAATCATATAAAAGCAAAAATACAACAGTCTTTTTGGTTAGAATTGGAAAAGGAGTTAGGGGCGTTAAGGGAAAGAGAAATTATTAGTAATATTATACCTGAATATAATCTTCTTGGACATGATTCTCTTATTTGGCATTATTACAAAGAGAAAGCGAAAAAGAAAAATTTAACTTATGGAATCAAATTTAATGTAGATCGTTCAGAAATCAGAATTGCTTTAAATGGAAATGGCTGTGTCCTGAAATATCTACCAAATACTAAGCCAATGTATCTGAAAATAAATACATCCGAAAATTCAAAAATTGATATCAATTTTAATCTATTTAATGAGTCTTTAGTTAAAGAAATGGTAGATGAGGATAGAAGGAAAGTTTTGATTCATCAGATAGTTGAGGGTATTATTTCAGATTTTGTGTAGAGTCATCTTTGAAAGCACCAAAACTTGTCATTTGGCAGGTTTTTTATTGTCCTTATGCCTCTTTTTGGCACAGCTGTCGTCTATTTTTGTGGAATATATACTATGAATTTATGACAAGATCAGCAGACAATCAAAATGCATTCGAAGCTTTTTTCGATTTGATTAGAGAAAACGAAGTTTGGCAATCTCTTTCAAGCAGTTCTGAGCTGGATTGGAGTGAAGAGCTAATTGACAAGTACCTTTCAAAATGGGATTGGCAAAAGTTATCAGGGAATAGCAGCATCAATTGGACGACCTCAATGCTTATAAAGTATGAAGACTTTATACATTGGCAAATTTTATCATGGGTAATTTTTTCTGACAAGAATAGCTTTGATGTAGAAATGTTTGAAAAGTTTCAATTAAAATGGCATTGGTCTGCAATTTCACAAAGTAAGATTTTGCCTTGGAGTGAAGAGTTTATTGATAAATACATCGACAAATGGGATTGGTCTATATTGTCAGGGAATAACGGTTGCTCTTTGTATGGAATACATCAGCCTGATTATAAGTTAAAATTTGAATGGACTATTCCGATGATTGAAAAATATCAAGAAAGAATTGATTGGCGCGTCCTTACTTTTCATCTTTTTTGCAATCATCAAGAAAGAGAAGTTTTTGATAACGAGTTATTTGAACGGTTTGAATCTAAATGGGATTGGGAGATTCTATCCGAACATTCATTCTTGCTTTCTCAGGAGATTATTGACAAATATATTGATAAATGGGATTGGAAGTTGATAATAAACAATGAGTTAATATTAGGCGATTGGGATTGTTATCAGTTCTACTCAAAGTATAAATCGCAAATATTAGCAATTAAAGCAAGTGATTGCTATGACTCAATAACTGGTTCAGAATTGTGGCATCGACTGTGTGCAATTGAAGAGGTTCGACTGCTGAACGAGATTAGAGTAATAGCAAATTAGGTTCACGCCTCAAAACACCCTTCTAAACCCACATCCACTATTCCATTCCGAGCAACCGAAGGCCGTTTTGCCTTTGATAACGGTGCCTTTTCCGCATAGCGGACAAATTTCCTGTTGAGGTGCATCGTGAGCAGCAGCTTCCGGCGTTGGAGCAGCGGGAGCTTTTGGCGCGCGGGGAGCACGCTCTTTTTTTTCTTTGGGTTCAGGTTTTTCCTTTGCAGCAGGCTCAGAGGGCTTCTCTACCACAGTGACGGTGCGGCGGCTGGTGTCGTTTTTCACCTGTGCCACAACGTCGGTCACCATCGCCTTGAGTTCGTCGATAAACTGACGGGCAGAGAAGGAGCCTTTCTCAATTTCGCGAAGTTTCTTCTCCCACTGTCCGGTGAGTTCCACCGATTTGAGCAATTCCACATCGATGGCGCCAATCAAGTCGATGCCGGTGGGTGTTGCCATCAGGTTTTTCTTCTCTTTGCGGATGTAGTTGCGTTTGAAGAGCGTCTCGATTATTGCCGCACGGGTAGAGGGGCGACCGATTCCGTTCTCCTTCAACGCATCGCGCAGCTCTTCGTCGTCCACCTGCTTACCGGCTGTCTCCATGGCGCGGAGAAGCGTTGCTTCGGTGTACGGTTTGGGTGGTTGTGTCCACTTTTCGCCGAGTGTTGGTTCGTGCGGACCACTCTCGCCAGCTTCGAAAGTGGGAAGAATTCCTTCATCATCCGACTCTTTGTTTTCGCTCTCGTCAGCTTTTTCTTTGGCAAATACCACGCGCCAGCCCGGTTCGAGAATCTGCTTTCCGTTTACCTTAAACTCGATTTTCTCCACTTCGCCCGTCACGGTGGTCGTCGAAATTTTGCAATCGGGGTAAAACGCAGCGATAAACCGTCGGGCAATGAGGTCGAACACCTTGCGCTCGTCGGTATTGAGATTCACCGGATGCACTCCGGTGGGTATAATGGCGTGGTGATCGGTCACTTTCGTGTTGTCGAACACCTTCTTAGATTTTGGAATTTTGGTGGCTAAAAGCGGCGCAGTCAGTTCGGCATAATCTTTCAGACCTTGCAGCGTTGCGGGGATTTTTGGATAAATATCGTCACTCAGAAACGTGGTATCGACACGCGGATAGGTGGTCACTTTCTTTTCGTAAAGAGACTGAATCAGCTTCAGCGTTTCGTCGGCAGAGAAGCCAAATTTCCTGTTGCACTCCACCTGAAGCGCGGTGAGGTCAAACAGCCGCGGAGGCGCTTCATTGCCTTTCTTGGTGGTAATATCGGTCACAAAAAACGGCGAAGTGCGCACCGTATCGAGAAACTGCATTCCCTCTTCTTGCGACGTGAAACGCCCTTTGGCTGCCGAAAACGTGGTGTTTCGATAGATGGTTTTCAATTCCCAATAAGGCTCGGGAACGAAATTTGCTATTTCGTGGTGACGGTTGACAATCAGTGCGAGTGTAGGCGTTTGCACCCGACCGATGGAGAGCACGCCGCGGTTTTGTCCGTATTTCAGGGTAAACAATCGAGTAGCATTCATCCCCAACAGCCAATCGCCGATTGCGCGCGAAAGTCCGGCTTCGTAGAGGCTGCGAAACTCTTCGCCTTTGTGCAATTTGGCAAAACCCTCGCGAATAGACTCTTCCGTTAGCGACGAAATCCACAGCCGATAGACCGGACACGAGCATTGCGCCCGTTGCAGCACCCATTGCTGAATAAGCTCTCCCTCTTGCCCCGCATCGCCGCAGTTGATCACCATTTCGGCGTTCTTCACCAATCCTTCGATGATGTGAAACTGCTTTTCGTAGCCGTCGTTCTCTATCAACCGAATGCCGAAGCGCGGTGGAATCATCGGCAGAAAATGGAGCGACCACTGTTTCCAGTCGGGGAGGTATTCGTGTGGTTCTTTGAGTGTGCAGAGGTGTCCAAACGTCCAAGTAATCTGGTAGCCGTTACCCTCGATGTAGCCGTCTTTGCGGTTCGTGGCACCCAATATCTGGGCAATTTCGCGAGCTACACTGGGTTTTTCGGCAATACAGACTTTCATTCTCGGTTTTTCTATTGGTTTTTGACGCTACAAAAATATTCTTTTTTAATGGGAATCAAAAAACGAATTATCAACACCCCAATTTATTGAGAGATTAAAACAAATCGTAATAATAATTAAAGAGGATTCTAAATTCCAATTTTAAATAAAAATAATAGTATATTTGTAAAATAATTATAAAATATAGAATCAACGTTATAAAGAAATATGCACACAGAGTTTATGAAAGAAGCAATAAAAATGGCTTCTGAGAATGTTTTGAAGGGCGGAGGCCCTTTTGGTGCCGTGATTGTGAAGGATAATAAAATCATAGCCCGTACAGGAAATAGTGTTACTCAAACAAACGACCCTACAGCGCATGCCGAAGTGAATGCTATTCGCGAAGCGTGCAAAGCGTTAAACACCTTTCATCTTGAGGGTTGTTCGATTTATTCGAGTTGCGAACCGTGTCCGATGTGTCTTTCGGCTATCTATTGGGCTCGAATCGATAATGTCTTTTTTGCAGCTTCGCGCGATGATGCTGCCGAAGCTGGATTCGACGATTCGTTGATTTACAACGAAATTCCTAAACCATATACTGAACGAATAATCCCTTTCAAGATAATGCCCGAAAATGAGCGCAAGCATCCGTTTATTCTTTGGGGACAAAACACATCGAAGATAAAATATTAATCACATTTTTTATTGGGTTTACACCAAACCACTATATTAACCATCTATCTAAAAGGCCTCTTTTCCAATCAATGGAAGAGAGGTTTTTCATTTATAAAATGTTATATTAAAAGCTAAAAAATATTATATAGGAAAAAATGTCATTCTTTTTGTAATGGTTCTAAGTTAGAATGAGATTGTTTTTATAACTTTGCGCTTATTTTTCGCTAAAATGTAGAGTTTTAAGTTTGAAATTCATATTTTGGCTGATGAAAGCAATATCTACTAATCTTAAATTTTTGACATCATAAATTACATTGTAAAATGACGGTACAACAAAAAGTGAAAGAAATGGAGCATGTTGTAATCCGCTTTTCTGGCGATTCTGGCGACGGAATGCAGTTAGTGGGTAATATTTTCTCCAACCTTTCGGCAACTCTTGGAAATGAAATATCAACATTTCCTGACTATCCCGCTGAAATGCGAGCACCTCAAGGAACCCTCAATGGCGTTTCTGGGTTTCAGGTTCAAGTAGGAAAAAATGTATTGACACCTGGCGATAAAGCCGATGTGTTAGTTGCAATGAATCCGGCCGCTCTCAAGACCAATGTCAGATATCTTCAACCACATTCGGTAGTCATTATCGACGAAGATTCGTTCACCGATAAGGATTTGAAGAAAGCAGATTTTCTCACTGACAATCCATTCGAAGAGCTTAAAATCACAAACGTTCAGATTGTCTCTTGCCCCATTACCTCTTTGGTGAAGAATAGCCTCGAAAACAGTGGTTTCGACTCGAAAAGCGTTCTGCGTTCCAAGAATATGTTTGCACTTGGTTTGGTTTGTTGGTTGTTTAACCGACCACTCGAAAGCGCAATACCTTTCTTAGAAAAGAAATTTTCAAAAAAACCTGCAATTCTCGAAGCAAACATCAAAGTGTTGAACGATGGGTTCAACTTTGGAGCTAATACGCATGCTTCGGTTTCGACTTACCGCATCGAAGCAGCCAACGAGCAAGAAAAAGGAATCTACTGCGACGTAAATGGAAACAGTGCAACGGCATTTGGCTTAATTGCTGCTGCTGAGCGTGCTAATTTACCTCTCTTCCTCGGAAGTTACCCTATCACACCAGCTACTGATGTGCTTCACGAATTGGCAAAACACAAAAATTTGGGTGTTAAAGCTATTCAGTGTGAAGACGAAATTGCAGCAATTTGTTCCGCTATCGGTGCAAGTTTTGCAGGTCACTTGGCTGCCACATCTACTTCAGGTCCGGGACTTGCGCTGAAAGGCGAAGCTATTGGATTGGCTGTGATGACTGAGATTCCGTTGGTAATCGTAGATGTACAACGCGGTGGTCCATCTACAGGATTGCCCACAAAAACTGAGCAATCAGATTTATTACAAGCGCTTTATGGTCGAAATGGTGATAGCCCTGCTGTAGTAGTTGCCGCAAAATCGCCACTCGACTGCTTCGATATGGCATTTAACGCTGCAAAAATTGCGTTGGAGCACATGACTCCAGTTATTTTATTGACAGACGGTTTTATTGCAAACGGTTCATCAGCATGGAGAATTCCAAATATTGATGCAATGCCAGCTATCAAGCCTCCTTTTGTGACAGACGAAATCAAAGAGGGTTGGAAAGCTTACAAACGAAACGAAGATACATTGGTTCGCTATTGGGCAAGACCCGGCGTAGAGGGTTTCGAACACCGCATTGGTGGACTCGAAAAGCATTACACTACCAGTTCTATTTCGATGGATGCCGCCAATCACCAAAAAATGACCGATACACGTTATGCCAAAGTTGCCAAAGTAGCTCTTGATATTCCACAACTTGAGGTTGAAGGCAAAGTGACTGCCGATACATTGATTGTTGGTTGGGGTGGAACTTATGGTCACCTTCACTCGGCAGTACATCAAATGATTGACGAAGGGAAAAGTTTGGCCTATGCTCATTTCCAATACATCAATCCAATGCCTTCGAACACAGCCGAAGTGCTGAAGAAGTACAAGAAAGTGTTGGTTTGCGAATTAAATACTGGCCAATTTGCAGGATATTTGAGAGCTCAAATTCCGGGACTTGATGTGTTGCAATACAACAAAGTAGAAGGACAACCTTTTACTACCACTGAATTGGTTGATGTGTTTACTAAAACAATGGAGGGATAAGCGATGAGCGCAACAAAACAATATACTGTAGCAGATTTTAAAAGCGATACTAAAGTAACGTGGTGTCCGGGTTGTGGCGACTTTGCCATTTTGACTTCACTTCAAAAATCGATGGTCGAACTTGGTCTTGAGCCACATCAAACAGCCGTTATTTCGGGGATTGGATGTTCATCTCGATTGCCTTACTTTATGTCAACGTATGGTTTTCACACTATTCACGGACGTGGTTCTGCCATTGCCACTGGTGTGAAAGTCGCAAATCCAAGACTTTCTGTTTGGCAAATCACCGGCGATGGCGACTGCTTGGCGATTGGAGGAAATCACTTTATTCATGCTGTTCGTCGCAATGTCGATATCAACATTATATTGATGAACAACCGCATTTATGGCTTGACAAAGGGACAATTCTCGCCTACTACCGAAAAAGGATTTGTCACCAAATCATCTCCATTCGGAACAATCGAAGAGCCATTCGAACCAGCAGAATTGACGCTTGGTGCTCGTGGTCAGTTCTTTGCCCGCTCTATCGATGTGGATATGGCTACCTCGCAAGAGTGTATGACTACAGCTGCCAAACACGCAGGCGCTGCTGTGGTTGAGCTACTTCAAAACTGTGTTATCTTCGCTGATGGTATTCACGACGAAGTGAGCGAAAGAGCAACTCGTGCCGAAAAAACCATCATCCTTCGTCACGGCGAAAAGATGATTTTTGGAGCTAACCGCGACAAAGGACTTATGCTCGATGGCATCAAACTGAAAGTCGTCGTAATTGGCGAAAATGGAATTACAGAAGATGATTTGTTGACCCACGATGCAAAGGATTCAGACAATTTCTTGCATTATAAATTGGCAATGATGCATCACGATGGTTTCCCAATGGCTCTTGGCGTGATTCGCAACGTTGAAGCAACTGCTTACGATCAGGAAGTTGAAAAACAAATCGCAGATGTTCAAGCGAAGAAACCTATTCGCAAATTGCAAGATTTATTGCTGAGTGGAGAAACTTGGGAAGTGAAATAACAATTACTTCTTTGGATGTTTGAATAGAAAAGCTTCTGTACCGTTTGGTGCAGAAGCTTTTTTTTGTTTGTGGGAATATGGGTTTGTTGGTTATAGTTTAGACTGATTGAATAATGCATCGGCGGTAAAATTAAACGGTCGTTGCAACTTTGCAAAACGATTGTAAAGTTAGTTCGGATACATTTTGCAAGTTTGCAAAATGGTATTATGATTAGATTAGGATGAGAATGCACCACCGGTTGCTTGCTTTTGTGCAGTAATTGTGGTGTATATAAGTGAGAGTTAGCTCTGCTGATTCGCTATTTACTTGAGGAATAAGGTATTATTTTGCAAAAATATTCCAACTGATGCAATTCAACACCCCACCTTCGTTGGCAATCTCGTTGCAGAGAACTGGAATAATCTTATTCTGAGGGAATAAATCAGAGAAAATTTCTATCGCCGCACCGTCAGAATCGATATCGAATTGCGGGAGAAATAGGCAATCGTCCACCAACAAGTAATTGCTGTAAATGCCTGTGGCAGTTATGTATTTGTTCCGATTTGGGGAATATGGAACAACGGACACGGTAAATGGACTTTCGGCAACCCATTCGTTCATTTTCAAATGCTGCTCTTTGTCTTTTTGATGCACCGAATAATCATTCATGAGCAGATGTTTGTCGCGAACAACTCGCACCATTCCATCCGCATGACCTATCTCGTCGTCTTTTTCAGCAGGAATGAAGTAAACATTCGTAGCCTCAATACTAAACAGCTCTGCTAATTCACTTCGCACATCTCGATTGGGATTGTGGTCAAGCGCTCTATCAGTTAAAATCAGAAAATCGGAGCCTTTGATTACATTTCCACCGTCGATTTTCAACGTGCTTATTTTGGGCGAAAATCCATTGGCAGCGCAAACTTCGTGAGGATCAGAAATGGTGTGTTGGTATTTTTTATACTTCAACGCATAAGGCGGCTGATAGTCGAATTGCACAAATTCATCTTCACGAATCTGAATCGGCATATAATCTCTTGCCCAAATATCTTTTGTGTTTTTCAGAAATCGAACTTCGATATTATTCTCCTCCAAAAGAGGCACAAACCGCTCGTAGAACTGCTTGTACTTTTCGAATCCTTTGGACTCACCTTTCAGAAGCTCTGACAGGTAGAGGATATTGGTTTGGTTATCTTGGATTAGCATTATTTTAAGAATTTAGAACCTAATTCTTTATTTATTTGGTCGATTGTCAAATGGTTGAATTGCTCTCTCATTTTATTAGCAATTTTCGTTTTTTCAGCATGCTTTAAAGATGGTAGAATTAAATATCTGTAATCGCCATGATAAAAATTCTTTTCTTCTGTTTCGTCTCTTTCAATGGCCAAATTTATTCGTGTTGTTTTGATAGAATTTTGTTTATAATTTTTGTTTTCATTCAACCCAAACTTCTCAATATCTACAAGTTTTATTTCGATATTCCCCGAAAAGACATCAAAAGCATTTGAAAATAATTCAGTGACAATTTTTTGAGGTCCGTGAATCTCTTTTTGAATAGTGAAATCGGATTCTGATAGTTTTACTAATCCTCTTAATAGTATACCGCCAAAATGGACGCTATTTCCAATAGTAATATCTATACCAGAAGGATGAAAATACCATTTACCATTAGTTCGCTGAACATCATTCTTATGGGCATATTCATCTTTAAATAAATCCTCGTCCTTTGTATAGTAATAGAATTCAATATCTACTATTCTATAAATAGTACTATTGAAACTAAGTATGTATTTGTTAAAAAGTCTGTCTGCAATTTCATCAAAACTTAATTCAATAGTTTTTCTCGTAGAAGTGTTAATCCAAAATGAATTTTCCATATTATTTTTGTTTTTAAAGGTTTCCTACAAAAGTATAAAATTATTCGTTAGTTATTAGAAAAACACTCGCCATTTGTGCCAAACACAAAGAATTTCTTCCATGCATCGGTATGGAAGTCGGAATCGTTTAAGCGTCCCGAGCGAACGTTGGTAATGCAACCCTGATTAGCGGTTTTCATGATGTGTAGTTCACATTCAACATCCTCATCAGTCCATTTTCCAGCGTAGTTTGTGATAATCACATTACCATAAGCTTCATCTCTATCAGTCGTGATCGTTTTTGTTCGGTATTTGCAATTCCACACATCGCCATCTGTCCAAACAATTTTGAAATGTTTCGTTTTTTCATTGATTTCTATTTTTCCGCTTCTCGTTGATGTTTCGTAATTAGTAAACATCGGCTGATATTTGTTGTACCCAACCAAAATCATTTGCTGAAATTGGCAAAACTGATACCCTGAGAAATAGACTTTTTTGACTTGCTGCGCCATTGACGAAGAAGCGACAAAAATTAGAAACGAAATGAGAACGGATTTAATTAGTTGATTTTTCATAAGTTATAAGTTTTATTTTAGTGAATTAAGCAGCAAAACGAACGATTTTAATTCGCTTTTTTTGATCGCGGAAAAAATCAATGGTCGATTTTGTTCCTTTCGAAGTACCATCCCAAAAGGCAATCACCGCATCGGCGGTTTCGGCAATTTCTCGATTCCGAACAATACCGGCGCCGCGACCATATTTTTTCCAATTAGGCAGAATCGAAGTCATTTCCAATTGATGATTTTTCGCAAAAATTGCCCCCAGAGAATCGGCACCAGCGGCACCACCACTCACGATTTCGACAGATGAATTCAATTCGCAATTCCATTCGGCAAGGAATTTTTGAACTTTATTTTCCAATTCTTGATAATCAGAAAAAGAGCGACTTCCAATAATTGCAATTTTCATAACATTTTAAATTTTAAGTGATTAACGAATTATATTGCAAAGATACGGAGGTCGCCCCCTTACCGACTTATCCTAAATCGCCAATCAGAGACAATCGACGGTCAGCGGAAAAACAAAACGGTAGAGTTTATCGGCAAACTCCTCTTTGCCATAGGCAGCGGGAGGCACAAGCTCTTTTCGTTTCGATTTTATTAGTTCGCCATCGAAGTTTTTCTTGGCAACAAAAGAGATGGAAGGTGAGTGAGATTTTATTGCCCCATCGTAAGCCAAAAGAAACAGTTCTTTCACACCTTCACGATTGCCAATCAAATAATCTTCTTCCAAATCTTTCACCGCCGAAATCAACAGCCCACCGTACATCTCATCCCCATTTTCGGAGCTACTGAAGGAGATGAAAACACCCTCTTCGCCCAAATTCCATCGACCACTCAACCCATTTTCAAGATAGCGGCGCGTGTAATGGTCGGGATGTTTTTCGGAGTACAGCGCACCTTCGACCGCCAAAATCTGATAACATCGGTTATTGATTTTGAGATAGACCGTATTCATCAATTGCGACGCATAAAGTTCGAGCAATTCGGCTTCGTTCATCGATGTGTCCGGATTTTCAAGGTTAAAACACATCTCGTTTACGAGGTTGAAAACTTCGGTTGTCATATAGCGATAAAATTCATCGAAATAGGGCAATTCCAAGTCGAGAAGAGTCTCCAATTCTTCTTCGTTCAAATCGCTATCGCCGCAGCCAATGCGTTCCACGAGCAATTCAATATCCGGGTCGCTGCCCAAAAACAGGGCTTCGGAAATGTTCACAAAATAGTCGCGTTCTTCCATCAAAATTCGTTGGTAAACGAACCGAGTATAGAAATTAGCAGAAATTCGCTTTTCGGCAAATAAAGCTTTCAGTTGAGGGCGAACTGTTTGCGAAATCAAAAATCGCTCAAAAGGAGTTCGACTTTCAATCAGCAGAGCCATTTCCGATTCATGCTCACTTTGTGCTTTTGCGGGTAATTCCGATACACCCAACAAGAGTTGCAACTGTTCATCGAAATCTTTTTCGGTAGAATAGGGCGGCAGAAAGAATTTTGCCACATTCCGTTTCGAAACGCGCACGTTTAGCTTCGTTGCGATGGTTTCGATTAGTTGCCCAATCTTCTCCACCGTTTCAGATTTATCCACATCTATCGCCAATAGATTTTCGGGGTCGAGACTCCATTTTAGTTGATTCAAAGCAATCATCAACTCTTTCAATTCACTTTTTTCGCTCATAGTTTTTAGTTTTAAAGGATTAATATTTTTGAGAATTAAGTTCTAAATATGTCAAGACAGACTGCCAATCAGGAAATTCTGTCGACCCGAAATGAATGTGCTTGCCACCGAATTTATCAGCACCATTGCGCAAACGGTCGTCCACCAGGTAATCGCCCACATTAAGGTCTTTGCGATGAGTGAGAATCAGGCGTTTCTTGGCAAGAGCGCCAAAATGTTTTTCTAACCAGATTCGCTTTCCCGAAAACGAAGTGGGTAAATCCCACATCGGAGTGGAGAGAAAATAGACCTCGTAGATTTCAAAAAGGCGAATCACTGCCTTTTTAGCGCCATCCACCAAAGGTAAGTGCTCGAAAATAGTCGGGTTTTCGGCACAGATTGCATCTATTTTGGCATCTCTTATCGCTTTATTAGAAAAGATTTGAGCAGAATTAATATCCGGATAAATCGCCTCGATTCCTTTTTCAAAATCGGCAACCACTCCATCCAAATCTAAATAGAGAATTTTCTTATTCATGAAATAAATGATTAAATTTTTGACAATAAAAAACAAAACCGAAACTCAATCAGATTGAATTTCGATACAAATGTAGGAGGTCGGATTGCGAGGTCAGTTATCCTAAATCGCCAAAAGAGGACAGGCTATTTGATGGGGAAATAGACCTCAGTCAGAAGGTCGGCTTCAGAGGTGTTTGCAACGCTGTTCAGGTATTTTTCCAACACCAATCCGGAGCGCAAAGTCAGTTGGTTGGAGAAAAGAGCTTGTCTGTAAACATCTTCGTAGAGAGATTCTAGTAAATCATAGCTGCCCTTGTGGGTAAATTTGGCATACTTGCCGGCAGGAACAGTCAACGAATTAATTTTATCTTGATTCTTTAATGTTTTGGTGACTTCCACACAAGCATAAAACCTGCACGCCTCGGCAAATCTGACATTCGAATCATCGAAACAAATTCCCCAATAACTGGGATTTTCGAGTGCGACACCCAATCGTTGTGCCTCCAATTCTAATTCATTCCAGTTTTGCTGCTCAAAATCGACGCTGACACATTGATTGTAGTTGGTTATCGACGAATTGTAAATCAGATGAATTGCAGGTAGTTGCACATTTTCAAATTCTCGAAATCCTGTTTCGAATGGTTGAAGTTGATGGGTCGCACGAAAATGTAGAGGCGATGTTTCGAACCGTTTTTTGAACTCTTTATTTATCGCTGGAGCATTCGAATAGCCTACTTTTTCACTAATAGCAAGGACAGACAAATTAGTAGTTTTGAGCAGATGAGCAGCATACTCCAAGCGTAGTGTTGAGTAGTATTTATTGAATGAGTCTGACAAATAGCGTGGAAAGACACGACTAAACTGACGCTCAGAGAATCCTGCAATTTCTGATAATTCAGCTAAAGATAGTTCGTTAGAGTCATCCTCAGAGTTGATCTTTTCATTGATTCGATCAAGCACCTTATTTATCTTAAACTTATCCTCGTTTATTACCATTAAATTCCTATTTAATGGCACAAATATAGCAGATTTTACAATTAAACTACATCTCAAACTGCTCTAATCGCATATCGCTGCCATCCCACACAGCGTAGGAGAAGTGTTGAATCCAGTCGCCAAGAATGATGACACGGCTTTCGCGTTTGAGCATAAGGTCGAGCATGATGTGGCGGTGTCCGAAGATAAAAAAGTTGATGGAAGGTTGGGTTTTCAAAAACTCTTTTGCGTAAATTACAAGGTGTTCTTTATCTTCGCCAAGGTAGTCTTTGTACTCTCTGCTGCCGCTTTCGCGACTGTTTTTCGACCATCCAAGGGCGAATGAGATTGCTCCGTCGGGGTGAATCCAACCAAACATACGTTGCGCAAGTTTATTGTGAAAAACGGAGCGAATGACCTTGAATGTCCAAGAGTTATCACCCAGTCCGTCTCCATGTCCGATAAAGAATTTTTTGCCGTTGAAATCTTTTAGCAATGGTCGGTGATGCACAATTGCTCCCGTCTCTTGCTGAATGTAGCCAAAAATCCAAATGTCATGGTTGCCGATAAACCAATGCACATTTATGCCCATGTCAGTGAGTTCGGCTAGCTTACCTAGAAATCTGGTGTAGCCTTTTGGCACCACGTGTTTGTATTCGAACCAAAAGTCAATCATATCGCCCACGAGGTAAATTGCTTCGGCATCGTGTTTGATGCTGTCGAGCCAGCGCACAAAACGTTTCTCGTTTTCAATCGAGTTTTTCAACGTCTTGGCACCAAAGTGTGCATCGGAAGCAAAATATATTTTCTTTTGTTGTGTCATAAGCTATTGAAGTCCCTCCCTTTTGGGGAGGGATTTAGGGAGAGGTGTTATTCTACAAAAATCCGAGTTCAAGTTTTGCCTCTTCGCTCATCATCTCTTTATCCCATGCTGGCTCAAAGGTTAGCTCAATATCTACGCTATTCACCTCGTCGATTCCTTCTACTTTGATGCGTACATCTTCAACGATAAAGTCTGCTGCAGGGCAATTGGGAGCAGTAAGTGTCATTAGAATCTTGACGTTTTTCTCGTCATCAATATCCACGTTATAAATCAGTCCGAGGTCGTATATATTTACTGGAATTTCGGGGTCAAATACCATTCTGAGCATCTTGATGATGCGTTCTTCGAGAATTAGAAAGTTAGTTTCCATAAAAAGTTTGTTGTAATTCGTTTGCAAAAATAGTCATTTAATTCGAACGAAAAATCGGCTGTTTTGTTCAGTCTGGATAGCAAATGAACACTATTTTCTAGATTCTACCTTCGTCGGCATAACTGTAGTAACTGTCGTCGCAAACGATGATGTGATCGACCACTCGAATATCCATTTGTTTGGCTCCAGCTTTTATTTTCTCGGTCAAATCGTCGTCGTTGCTACTAGGTTTGTTGTTTCCCGATGGATGGTTGTGGCACAATATAATCGCTGGAGCGAGCTCTACCAATGCAGACTTGAGTATCATTTTCACATCTACAACTGTTGCCGCCACACCGCCTTGACTGATTTTAACGCGATTTATCACACGATTCGATTGATTGAGTAGCAATACCCAAAACTCTTCGTGTGGCAAGTCGGCAAGTAGTGGGTGGAAAATATTGTATACCGAATGGCTGCCTTCTATCTGGTCGCGTTGAAGTGTTTCGGCTATCAGTCTTCGTCGTCCAAGCTCAAGTGCGGCCATAATGGTGATGGCTTTTGCCTCGCCGATTCCTGCGAATTTGGTTAGGTCTTGTAATCCGTATTTGCCTAATTGATTGAGGTTGTTGTCTGTGCTTTGCAGGATTCGTCGCGAGAGTTCAACTGCGGTCTCTTTCCGATTGCCTGACCCTATAAGAATAGCAATTAATTCGGCATCGCTCAAGGCATTCAAGCCTTTTTGCATCATTTTCTCGCGTGGACGATCTGCCTCGGCCCACTCTTTGATCGAAAGTTTTTCGAACGAATCCATATCAGTATTTTGTGTATCAAATGTTGATAGGCAAAAATAGTAAAATGGATTGAAATAGCCCTATTTAGGACTGAATTACTTGTTGTGCTTTCTGACTTTTATCTGTAGAATGAGTAATTAAGTCAATTGTAAATTCGAGTTGTTTAATGAGTGGGTTTGTGCGGTGCGCGCAGTTTTCCATTGCGCAACCTTCGCATTGGTGTACTTTGCAAGGGTCGGAGTGAACAGAAAGCATAATGTTTTCGGGCAATTCTGCTTCTAATATTTGTTCGATTTCGTCGCATGCAGCATGGCTTTGGCGAATATTATAGTACCACGGAATAGTAAGGTCGCAATTGACATAGAAAGTTGAGCCATTTTTAATCATTTTAAGATTGTGGATGTCCATCCAATAGTTTTTTCTGTTGCGTATAATGATATCGAGAATCATATCTAAGATGCGTTGATCGGTTTTGTCCATCAGATTTTCGATGGTGCTGCGGATGATTCCCACACCTGTGAAGAAGATGATTGCTCCAAAAATAAATGCCAAAGCACTGTCAATCCATCCGATTTTGGTGACATACAAAAGCACCAAACCTAACACCAATCCGATTGACGAATAAGTGTCTGATTGCAAATGTTTTCCACCAGCAATTAGTGCCATTGACCGATGTTTTTTGCCAACTCTAATGCTGTAATAGCCTAATAGATAGTTCACTAATCCAGCTCCTGCCACAATGATGAGTCCGATAATATTGTATTCGATGGTGGATGGATGAACAATTCGTTTGATGCCTTCGTAAATAATCAAACCACCGGCAAGCATTATGAGTAAGGCTTCGATCGACGCCGATATTTGCTCAATTTTTCCGTGACCAAAAGGGTGATCCTCGTCTTTTGGCTTACTTGAAATGTAGAGGCTAACCAAACTAATGATACCAGCTGCCACATTGACAATGCTCTCCATCGCATCAGTCAGAATACCAACAGAGTTGGTGATAAAAAATGCAATGAATTTACCAATTAGTAGAATCGCGCCAATTGCCAGAATCGTTTTCTGAACGGATATTTTGATGGTATCTTGTTTCACGTTTTGTCTGTTTTGGTTTGTGATTTTTATAAATACAAATTTAGAGCATATAACAATATGAAAAGCAAAAGAATGAAATTTGGAATGATTACAAATGACTTCCATCATTGTGATATATTTTGACTTTTCGAGACGAAATAATTTTAGGAATAATCAGTTTTAAGAAATAGAATTTATCCTAACTTTGCAGCAGTTTTATTTCGAAATAGTTTTCACTATGAAGCAGTTCAAAGGCTTATCATTTTATAGTATTACCATTGCAATATTCTCGGCACTCATTTACTTCACAGTGAAGTCGGGTGAAGGTATGCAAATTGGACGCATTATAGTAGTACCTGAAGCGACAAATGGGCATTTTATGCAATTTTGGAATAGCCTGAGCACAAATTTTGAACATCCGTTGGCATTATTACTCTCACAGATTGTGATTATAGTATTAACAGCGAGATTGTTTGGCTGGGTTTGTCGAAAAATAGGACAACCTTCTGTAATAGGAGAAATTATTGCTGGTATTGTATTAGGGCCATCACTTATTGGCACTTATTTTCCCGAATTTTCGACTACTTTTTTCCCTGTTCAATCGTTTGCCAATCTTCAGTTTTTGAGTCAAATCGGTCTTATCCTGTTTATGTTTATGGTCGGGATGGAACTCGACTTGAATGCTTTGAAAGGGAAAAAACAAGATGCTATCGTGATTAGTCATGCTAGTATAATAGTACCATTTGCTTTGGGTATGTTGTTGGCAAACTACATTTACACGATTTATGCGCCAGTTGGAATCAGTTTCTTGTCGTTTGGCCTATTTATTGGAATAGCAATGAGCATTACAGCTTTTCCTGTGTTGGCAAGAATTGTACAAGAGCGTGGAATTCACAAAACAAAACTGGGAACAGTTGTTATCACTTGCGCAGCAGTAGACGATATTACTGCTTGGAGTCTTTTGGCTGCCGTTATTGCTATTGTGAAAGCAGGTTCGTTTGTCAGTTCACTCTACACCATTTTGTTCGCTTCACTATATGTGTTGGCGATGATTTATTTGGTAAAACCTTTCCTCAAGCGAGTTGGAGAGGTGCATACGTCGCGCGAAAGCTTGACCAAACCAGTGGTTGGTATTTTCTTTTTAACGCTTATGATTTCTGCGTATTGCACAGAGTTGATTGGCATTCATGCCCTTTTCGGAGCGTTTATGGCAGGTGCTATTATGCCATCTGACCTTAAATTTAGAGCAATATTTATTGAAAAGGTTGAAGATGTTTCGCTCGTTTTGCTCCTGCCGCTTTTCTTTGTTTTCACAGGTTTGCGTACGCAAATTGGGTTGATTAATGACTCGGAGTTATGGGAAATTACAGGTTTGATTGTTTTAGTTGCAATCACAGGGAAATTCTTGGGTAGCGCATTAGCCGCAAAATACATTGGTCAGAATTGGCGCGATAGCCTCTACATCGGAGCTTTGATGAATACACGTGGATTGGTCGAATTAGTTGTTCTGAACATAGGTTATGATCTTGGGGTCTTGACTCCAACAATGTTTGCCATGTTAGTTATTATGGCTCTTTTTACGACTTTTATGACTGGCCCTGCCTTGAACATTATCGATTTTTTCTTCAAATCAAAGGAGGATAATTTGGAAGTAAAACAGCCAAATCATCCAAAATTTAAGGTGTTAGTTTCGTTTGGCAATCCACAAAGGGGTCGTTCGCTGCTAAGGTTAGCACATGCTCTGATACCAGAAGATAAATCTTCAACGGCAGTTACAACATTGCATTTATCGCCAACCAATGAGTTGAGCCCAATTAATATTGAAGAGTACGAGAAAACTGCTTTTGCCCAAGTCGTCGAAGAGTCTTTCGATTTGAATAGAAAGATTACAACGTTGTTTAAGGAGTCGAACGAGATAGAGAGTGACATTGCAGAAGTTGCCAATAAAGGAGATTTCGATCTTTTGCTAATTGGTGTTGGCCAGTCGGTTTACGAAGGTAGCTTCTTAGGCAAGGTGCTCGACTTTACCACTCGAATTGTACATCCAAACCGTTTAATAAATAAAGTCATAGGGCGTGATCTAGAGTTTGAAGATTCTCCATTTGATGCCCGCACTCGTCTTATTCTCTCAAAAAGCGAGGTCTCTATAGGCGTTTTCATTGATAAAAAACTAGCGAAGACTGAACGTATATTTGTCTCTTTACGAGACGAAAATGAGCTGTATTTACTTGATTATATTCGGAAAATTGTAGACAAACTGAATTTTGAAGTAACAGTTTGTCTGTTATCAGATAGCTTAAAATCTAAATTGGCATTTTCTGAACAAGAATTAGCGCGAATAGAATTGACAAACTCCGATAAGTTCAATATTGAAGAGATAGAAAAACGTGACCTTTGGATTGTGAGCAACGATGGTTGGAAATGGGTTGTTGATACTCATTCGGAATGGATAAAAAGAACGCCTTCAGTATTGGTGATTGTTCATAAATAAGAAAAGGACTTCTTCTTAAATGCAGGATTAAATGTGAAGAGAAAAGTTAATTTCCATTTGAATTTTGGGAGTATGTATTACTCATCAAATCATTTTTTGTTCTAGCAAAACCTACTCATTATAATTGTACCAGAAATTATCGGCGCAATTCTTTTCTGATTCCATAATTAAATTGAAATAACATCGCTTCGCCACACTGCTTTGAAACGATTTCTAATGCGGCTGTTTCATTATTTCTCTTTCTGACAGTATTCCTTTGTATTCCGGTAATGTCTCTTCTTTTATAACGTTTCTTTTTAGTGTAACGCTATTTTAGGAAGAGACAAACTGCGTTATTATCTGATTTGAAACTATTTTGATTGAAATTTAAACCATTAAATGAATGAAAGTACATAACTTTGCAAAGTTTTTGGTTGTTGCTTTTCAAAACCTATAAACATGAAGAAATTATACTATTTGATCTTTCTGATGTTTTTCTGCACAATCAGTTGATTTACTGCATCACCATAAATTTTTAAAACTAGATCATTATATACTTCCACATCAGCTCTTCTGTTAAATGCAAATGAAATTTATTAATTGGCCATGTAATAAAATGAATGATACAAATATATTCAATTGGAATATTACTAAGATATAGAGACTGTATATATTGTAAATTAAATTTTTTTGAACGACTATAATTTTTTAATAATGAAAACTTTAGGTAAATTTTCTTTTGGACTTGGCGATCGATTCGCCCATCAAGGTGAAGCGCAGTTGCTAGCTTTAATTCAATCAAAACAGTTGGGCGTTGAGTTTATTCCTGTTTGGAATAAATCGAATCGTGAACACACCACAGTAGGCTCACAGCCTTCAGATACTCGATTAGAAGCCGATGCAGCAGTAAAAGCTTTAGGGTGGAAAGGCGATTATTATGTTGATGCCGATCACATAAATATGTCGAATGTAGATTGGTTTATTGATCATTCTGACTTTTTCACCATCGATGTAGCCGACTATATTGGAAAAGAGGCGAATGCTGAGGAAATAGAGGCGTTTGTAAAGAAGAATGAAAAATACATTGGGAAACTAGAGATTCCAGGTATAGATAAACCTTTTGAGATTACAAAAGAATCCTTGACCGCAATTGCAAAGAAATTTTTATTTGCAACAAAAGAGGCAGCTAATATCTACAATCATATCGCTTCGAAAAAAGGTATAGGCACATTTATTCCAGAGGTGTCGATGGATGAAGTATCGGATGCTCAATCGCCTGTTGAAATGTTCTTTATCCTAAGCGCACTTCATCACTTCAACCTCCCAGCACAAACTATAGCGCCCAAATTTACTGGAAGATTCAATAAAGGAGTAGATTACGTTGGGGATGTTGACCTTTTCAGAGTAGAATTCGAACAGGACTTGTTGGTTATTGACTTTGCAATTAAAGAGTTTGGATTACCATCGAATCTGAAATTGAGTATTCACTCCGGTAGCGATAAATTCACTATCTATCCGATTATGGGCGAATTAATTAAGAAATACGACAAAGGAATCCACGTGAAAACAGCAGGAACAACATGGTTGGAAGAGGTGATAGGTTTGGCTTTAGCAGGTGGTGAAGCTTTGCAATTAGCGAAGAATATTTACTACAAAGCCTTGTCCAAAATTGATGAACTTTCTGCGCCCTATGCAACAGTTATTGATATTAGACGTGATAATTTGCCTACAAAAGAAGAGGTTGCAGAATGGTCTTCAGCTAAATTTGCTAACAGCTTACGTCATATACCTGGTCATGCAGATTACAATCCAGATTTTCGTCAGCTCATCCATGTTGGTTACAAGGTTGCTGCACTTTTTGGATCAGAATACCTCGATGCTCTCGAAAAGCATAGATTAGTCGTAGGCGAGCAGGTAACCACAAATATTTTCGAGAGACATATTAAGAGATTGATATAGGCTTTTCAATTTGCTTATAAAGCCAGCTCTTATAAGATAAGGACAAAGAAGAAACCGCCCTACATTCACATGCAAGACGGTTTAACACACACTATAAACACACACTATAAACACATATATATTAAACCTAAACACAAAAACAATGGCATATATGCCAAACTTACTTCTCAAAGAAAAATAAATTGCCCAATCCTAAAGCTCTATAGCCTTACTACAATAAGCTATAAAATTGGGAAAATGCAGATTCAAATTTCTCTGATCAGTAGCTTTTTTCAAAGTTGAAATCTACTAGTTCCGTATTACTTTAAGCGTGTTATCGCACACCACAACGAGACATAGACTTTACCGGAATTGTAGAGACTGATTGTCATTGTTTTACGTGGTCTATATTTCCTGATTTTCAAATTTGAATTCCTCAATTTTCTTTTTATAATTCGAGTGCAATGATCGCTTTCGCTGGCACCGTTATCGACAATCCTGTTTTGGTCAATTTAGCACCATTAAAAACTGTTGGTGTCACAACATTTGGATTTTCGAAAGTATTGTATGTGTCGATCGTTTTAGCGGTCAATATAGTTCCCACTACTTTAGCGACTTTTTGTACTGGTAGGACAATCTCTATTTTTTGCTCTTTATCTGGATCAATGTTGGCCAATGTGATGTGGATGTTATCAGCAGTATCTTTCGAAGCCGAAGCGTTGATGCTCGCAAATTTTCGTTTAGACGAACTCAACGAATCACTCTGAATCTCTAGCGGAATATTGGTAGCTCCCATGTGCACTTTATACATGTTGAATACGTGGTAGGTTGGCGTTAGCACCATTTTCGCATCTTTGGTCAAAATCATTGCTTGCAATACATTAACTATTTGAGCGATGTTGGTCATTTTTACACGTTCGGTATAGTTATTAAAAATATTGAGCGAAAGTGCTGCTACAAAGGCATCACGCATAGAGTTTTGTTGATAAAGCGCCGAATTTACGCCGGGTTCTTGATCCCACCAAGTACCCCATTCGTCAACCATCAAACCCACTTTTTTCTTTGGGTCAATATTATCCATAATGGCAATGTGTTTTTTCAACACATCTTCGATTTCAAGGCATTTGCCCATCGTCCATAAGTAATCTTCTTTATCGAATTTTGTGGCAGAACCTTTGCTTCCTTTCCAACCCTTTACAGTGTAATAGTGCAACGAAATTCCATTCATTAGTCCCGCGGCATTAGTCATTAATGTTTCTGTCCAATTATAGTCATAGTCGCCCGCACCACTCGCAATCTTGCAAAGCTTATTCCCATCGTATTCGCGGCAATAAGTAGAATAACGGCGATACAAATCTGAATAATAGGCTGGCGTCATGTGTCCTCCACACCCCCAACTTTCGTTTCCAACACCGAGATATTTCAAATGCCACGGTTTTTCGCGACCGTTCTGACGGCGCATTCTAGCCATCGGACTATCTCCCGCTGACGTAATGTATTCTACCCATTTTGCAAGCTCTTCTACAGTACCACTACCTACGTTTCCACTCAAGTATGGTTCAGCACCCAACAGTTCACACAGATTGAAAAACTCGTTCGTTCCAAAACTGTTGTCCTCAATCACGCCACCCCAATTGTTGTTGACAATCTTAGGGCGATTTTCTCGCTGTCCAATGCCATCCATCCAATGGTATTCGTCGGCAAAACAACCACCCGGCCAGCGCAAAACAGGAATATGCAACTCTTTCAAAGCGCTGAGCACATCGTTTCGATATCCTTTGGTATTGGGAATGGAAGAGTTTTCGCCTACCCAAATTCCGCCGTAAATACATGTTCCTAAATGTTCTGCAAATTGACCGTAAATCTCTTTGTTGATTGTATTTTTAGCCAAATCGGTGCGTACCGTAATTTTAGAGGTACCCGTTTGTGACATTAGCGACATTGAGCTCATCATGACGAGCGCCAAGAATAGTTTTTTCATTGAGCGTTTTGTTTCTACTGATATGCTAATCCGTCCAAATAATATGCGAATAATTGCATTACATTTCAATGCATTAATCTCAAAATCACTTCTTCGCTTTTTCAAAATCTAAAAGGAAAACATCATTTTCATTGATTGATATTTCTTTTTTTAGAGATTGTGATTTGTTGATTACAATATTTTCTGATAAAACGGGTTGTCCGGTACTCTGTTGTTTTAATGTTTCTACTTGTTGCCTTGTTAATTGTTTTGGCTTGCCCATCAAAAAATAATTGGTGTAAGCATCATTGCATTTATACCCTATTTTATAAACATTCAGTTTGTAATTCCCTATAGGAAGATTTTTTATCTCTATGGTCACATTTCCTTTCGGGTTCGAAGGCAGATTTTTCACATAATACTGTTGATTTATAGCCGAATCATTCGGAAGCGTGTATGTGTAGTCCCACAATAAAATATTAAAATCTCCTTTGTTTGATTTACAAGCCCATGATGATTTATCAGCGTTAACTAATTCGGTTTGTCCCAGTTTATTCAAATAGTTGTATGCAAAGTATGTCGGTTTTTTAATGCCTTGGTAGTTCAACAATCCAAAGCCTCCGTGAAATGGTGTAAATCTTATACCCACTTCTTCAAAAATATCAGTAAATACCCAATATGACATTGAATTGGCAGCACCACCTACTTGTTTTAGCTTCTCCAAAATGTATGGGGCTTGCATATAAGTATCGTGAAAAGGGTCACTTGGTGTGTATGATGAACTCCATTCGGTATAATGCAATTCGAGTTTGGGTTTAGTTGAACTTTCAATCTGCTTTCTTGAATTAATAACAGCACCGCTCACAGCCGACTCTTCTTTATTAAGATGAGTTCCTGCATTTCCAAATTCGTCAAGAAATCCTTTTTTCACGCCATAGTTATGCGTAGAAATAAAATCGATGGGAACCGTGTTGGCTTCGCAATACTTAATCATTTCGGGAACCCAGCCAGACCCAGCAGTAGCCGGACCTCCAACTCTATATTCGGGATTTACACTTTTTACTGCTTGTACCGAATACTTATAAAGTTTAAAATACTCCTCCTGCGTTCCTGTCCAAAAACTTGGATGGTTTGGTTCATTCCACACTTCAAAATACCATGTTTTCACCTCTTCTTTACCATATCTGTCAGTCCAATGCTGAACCAAATTACGGATCAAATCCTCCCATTTGTTGTAATCTTTGGGTGGCGTAACATTTGCTTTCCACCAAAAGACCGTCTTTTTACCACTAGCGAGAGCAGTAGGCATAAAGCTTAATTCAACAAAAGGTTTGATCCCAATTTCTAATAGATAATCGTATAATGCATCAATGTATTGATAATTATATTCAGGATTCCCATTTTTATCTTCTTTATAAACCCCCATATCATCAGTCAATAAACCATGCATGCGAATGTATTTGAATCCACACTCTTTTTTGACAAGGGCTAATTGCTTTTGCCAATCGGCTCTTAAACCTTCATTTGCTCTACCAGCGCCTATACACTCTTTAAACTTGAGATTAAATCGACCAACTTCTTTTGTATAGTCAATTCTAATCTCTCTATTTTGTCCTTTTAGATTTATACAAATTGCAATAAACAGAAAACATACAATAGCAATATACTTATTCATTTTTGAATCTATTTTTAGCAGTTAAATTATAGTTTACATTGAAATAGTGGTCATCTTACTTTCGCATTACTTTAAATGACTTATTACCCAACACAACGAGGTACAACCCTTTACCGCAATTGGAGAGACTGATTGTCTTTGTTTCGCCTGCATCCATATTCTCGGATTTTAAAATGCTCCCACGACTATCTACTACATTGAAATGGTTTGCGGTGGGTGAGAAAATGTGAATGTAACTGTCGGTCACCAAAGGATAAACGTTACTCTTTTCAATCTCCTTCGAATCAATGCCAGAAATGACACCCTTGACTTGCACGTTGCACGTGTCTGAAGCATAGCCATCCAAGGAAGAGACGATCACTTGAGCATTGCCGGATGCTACGGATATTACCAATCCATTATTCACCTTTACGATGTTTTCGTTGGTACTTTTCCAATTGAGTGGCGCAGCAGCTACTCCTGTAGGAAGCAGACTTGTCTGTAACGTCGCGGATGGTACGCTCTCAGTGAGTGTGAGTGATTGAAAATTGAGCACAATGCCTTCTATCGGATTGGGACCTTTATTTACACCGTAAAAATTCTTCTCAGCAGCCGGGTGTGTAATGGGTGCGGGATAGACCACTGTGAGCGTTTTGTCGGTGACTTGAAACAGATCGCCCGCTTTCATCATCACCTCGATTACCCCTTTTGCTGCATCGACCAACTGATAAGTTGCGTTCGTACCATCCAGTGCTTTTACCACCAAATTGGCAGAGGTCATGCCCGTTTGCAGACGACACAATCCTCCAGCCTCGCTCTCTACCTGAATGAAAACGGTTCTACTCGTCTTGCGAGTAGCACTGATCAAGAATGCACCATTTGCACGAAGATTGATAAAGGAGGCATCTGCCCAACTGGTGGGCATTGCCGGAAATACCCGGATCTTAGTTCCCCAATCTTGCAAATAAAATTCATGCAACGTAGAATTGGCCGCCATGGGTGTTTCGAAACAGGGTCCGCTTTCTCCATAAAGTGTATTCGCCCTTGCAGCAGAGCTTAGGAATGAATTCATTGCAGTTAATGCTCCGTTTCCATCTCCTTTGCTTGCCAGCATGGCAGCCTTTCCGGTATAACTATATCCGTTTGACCCTTTCCAGTTGTTGACACTGGTCGTCATGATGGTATTTTGTGCCGTATTTGCCCAATCCACCAAATGAAAAGGATAGATCATAAACAGGTGTGAATAGTGGCGGTGCGTGTTGTTGGTAAACGAAACCGTAGAGCTGACCATATATCCTAAATTATCCACCGGATAGTCTGCCAGATTATCCAGAAAATCCTTCCAATCTGCCTGCTTTGCATCATTCAGGTTGTAGGTGTTGTTAACGTCAAGCAGAGTAGTTAGTCCCCAGCGCAGGATGGCAAGATCGTAATTAGCATTTGGACCTATGCTGGTGCTCTGATATTCAGGCGAACCTGTTGGTGGTAGATTCCATTTCCCATTGGCATCTTTTCCGGTGCGAATGTAAAAATAGAGATTTATAGCCTGTTTGAGCATTGGAAAGAAGCGAGTTTTCATCTCAGTAGTATCAGCATGACTGGCGCAATATTGCCAATAGTAGAAGAGCGTCCACGTCAAATTACCTACTTCATATACGTTCGCGCTAGCATCAGCTGGGTTGAGCGGAGCGTATAAATTATATCCAGAAAACCGATAAAGGCAGAGGGCATCCGTCCAGGTGCTTTGGTCGTACGCATACGAAGGTGGTCGAATATCCGTTACGTTTCGGCGCAAATAATTAATATTAGAATTTAATGATTCCCAAAGAGGCTTGGTCAAGTCGCCCTGATTTGCTTTTACCTGCCACGAATAGGTTAATTGCAGATTAAGGTTCATCCAAACGAGTGGCCACGGTGTGTTGAAAACCGGCCAAGGGCCTTGCAAATCGACGATGGGCTTACTACTGTGTGAAGCACACGCAAATTTATAGAGCTGCGCCCAATAAAAAGATTCATATTTAGTGTTGGGAAAGGCTACAAAACTTTTTGGATAGAGGTCGTGCCACCACGCTTTGTGGCTGTTTTCAAGCGTCGCATCGTCCAATGCAAATGCCTGAGCAATGGTAGCTTTTGCCGAATCGATGGCTGCCTGTTCGGTGCTTTGTTGAGATATGGTGGCAATGATACTACGTTTCGACCCCGTTTTCACCTGTTTCCACGCTACCACATACACTTTGCCTACGGCTCCGTTCAGACTCGTCACCAGTTTTTGAATGGTGAGGTTGCAATCGCCATCGACAACTGTAGTTGCTACCGGATTAGCGTTCCCATTTGCATCTAGATAGCCGTTTGGCGAGGTTTTTTTATTGATATACCGTGGGCTGACGGCTTTGTAAGGCACAAAAGTCCAGGTGAAGGCGGTGTCAAACCCTACGGCATCGGTATTGAAAACGATATAGTTTTTTTGTGAATGAACATAGGTTCTGAAACAAACTTTTCCCTGATCGGTGGTAATGGTTCCTGATGTTATCGCATTGTAGAGAGAGAGGCGCATGTTTTCAGCCGTTACATTGCCCTTTACCGAAAGTGTAAAATAGCCTACGGGCAACCGAGCCGAACCATACATTTTATCGCCCGATGTCCGTATTTCACTGATGTCACTTCGACTAGCATTGAGACGGTACACTTTATCGGTGAGTTTGTAGAAATTGGTGCCAATAAGTCCATTCCCCATCAATGCCCCGCTGTAATAACCATTTTTTTTAGTGTCGGTAGTGGTAGTCGAATCAGCTAATATGCTGGTCCAATACATATCGTGTTGCGCCAAAAATTTAGCCCAATCGATGCCGGCAGTCGTCACTTTAGTAGCTGCTTGAGACGAAAGCGAGAATACAAAAACTACAAGAGTAAGAAAAAGGGTATTTTTTGAATTCATAGAAAAAAGGTTAGTTGGATGTTTTACTCTTTCGATGGCTCAATCTAGCACCTATTTGAATGGTGCAAAATTAAAAACATTCGACCTTTACGTTCATTGTCTTGGTGTAATTTTACTCATTATCAGGGGATCAATTGTTGCTAGTTTCCTCTAAAAAAGGATCGAGAATACTATAGGCTTTAGTCAAAATTCCATTTAAATTTTAACTAAAGCCTATTCGTGCTCTGTTGTCCTTATTTAACGACTATACGAAGAGTTCTAGTTGTTTTTGCTTGTCCATCTTTGGTTGCATTTTTCGCCTCGAAAACAACTGTATATGTTCCCGCTTTTGAAAACTTATAGGTGTAGTTTGCTGATAATGATGCATAAAAACCTTTGCTCATTGTCATTGCATTCTCCGAAAAGTTTTTAATCTGAACGCCATAATCAGGAAATACTCTTGATAGATCAATCGGACCTGCGATAACCCAAGCATCCATATTCGTTGCACTTCCCGGGTTTTTAAAGCATCCAGTTATAGCCAATCTATTTGTCGAACCATTCGATGCAAAACTCTGCCCAGTTGGTGGTTTAAGCCATTGACCTCCTGTATGAGAAAGAGCTGTTCCGTTGAAATGAGCCCAGCCCCTCGGCCAGATAATTCTTGGTTTCAAATCCACTGCTCCCCACCCTGGACTTAACGTATAAACGGGGAAGGTGACTGGAGTAATAGTTGCGGGTGTCAATATTGTATAGACTGTATTACCAGAAGTATGCTTCAATGATATATTTGTGATAGACCACGACGATTGAGGCACTCCAGCAGAACCTTGATATCTAAATGCAAACCACACTAAACTATCGTTCTGAGCTTCAGAATTTAGGGATATTTTACCGGAATTTACAGCAGTGGTGGATGTTGCCCAATTGGCTCTGTTTGTAATCTCTTTCCAGTTAGCAGCCAACACATTCAAAGAATCCTGAGTATTGAATTGGGTATATTCTTTAAAGTTGGTTGAAATATACAATTTCATCGAACTGTTACCCGCTCCTCCTACTGTATCCATTTTTGAATCAAAAGTAAGTGTATCTAGGTAATTCTTATGAGAAGTTCTGTTGACATACTGATAATCGCGTCCTGTCTCTCCCGAATAAAATGTAATATAATCAGGATCACCCATGAACTTAAAATTAAGAGTGTCATTTACACGAAAAGTGTCTTTCTCAAGTTGGGCATTGTTATATACTTTTACTTCAAAGCTCAACTCATTTGGTTCTATCTCCTTATTGCAGGAACTGAACCAAATCACTCCCAATATAGGGAGTATTGCTAATTTAATTTTTCTCATATTCTATTTTTTATCGATTTAAAGAGAATAAATTCTTTATCATTACTACACGTCAGCAACTACACCTTAATAACCAGGGTTTTGTGTAATTGACTGATTTACTAACACTTCACTAGAGGGAATAGGCCATAATAGAATTTTATTTCCTGCAGTGATTGCATTATTAGGCGACATTACGGCTATATTTCTGTTGCCGTCAGGAAAACCTTTAACTTTATCATAATTAATAACATCCTGCATCCGTTGCATATAAATACCCCAGCGAATTAAATCGGCTCTTCTCAGACCTTCAAAACAGAGTTCACGTGAACGTTCCTTTTGTATTTCATCCAGAGTCAATGTAGAAGCTGTCAAATCTACTTTCACATTGGGGGATAATGGATCAAATCCAAATGCCCGTCTGCGTACCTGGTTGATTGCATCCAACGCAGTTTCAGTAGCTCCATTTACTTTAAATTCTGCTTCACAAAGCATCAGCAAGACATCCGAATAGCGGATTACAGGAAAATTGATTTGAGTATTCCACGCTGGTTTTGTGGTAAATCCACTTCCCATAGGCTCATATTCCCTACGCCATTTACCAATTGCTCGACCAAGTGATTGGCCTGCTGGGTAATACCCTTTGGTACAAGCGGTTGTGGTTGTATTGTAATTCCACACATACGGTGCAATCGCCCAATCGCGTCGCAAATCACCTTTGGCGAATGAGTCGAAAAAATATTGATGAACAAAATCCCATGCAATAGACCTTCCCATTATAGGATGACCAACGGTGGGATTAATCACTAAGCCACACTGAGCACCAAGAAGAGAATTGTACGCATAAACTGTGCTTGAAAGGATACTAGCATCAATCTCCCACATCGACTCTTTGGTTGAATATACATTAGATGCCATATTGACAAATAATTGAGAATAACCGTTGTTTTTGTAGCCTGGGTTTTTTGATGTTACAGCAGCAGAATCGTAAGAGAGTTTTACCCCTATCAAATTTGTCACATTTGATAACGTGTCGGCTCTGGTAAATAACGAATGTAGTGCCGAATCCTTCACTTTTTTTGCCCAAAATATAGCATCTGAATACTTCATTTCATCCATCACAGGATATCCAGCCATATACAAACATACTCGGGCAAGAATTCCTTGGGCTGAAGTCTTAGTGATGCGGCTAGACGCATTGGAATAAATATTGCTTTGATAAGTTGGAAGACCAATCTCTGCTTCAGTCATATCTTTAATTATCTGGTTGTAAACAACAACAGATGGGGAGCGAGGCACGTTCGTTTTCGTTGCATCGGTAGTAGCAGACAATTTTAATGGAATATCGCCGTAGTTCTGTACCAATAAAAAATGGTAATAGGCGCGCAGAAATTTTGCTTCACTATAGGCTGCCTTTACAAAAGTTGTATCAACATTTTTAGCGTTGCCTATATTTTCCATCAATTGATTTGCCCTTTCAATTCCTATGTAACACTGTTGCCAGAATTTATTTGGCAAATAGCTGGTATAGGATTGCGTGTGTAAAGCCACATCGTTGTTTGGTGTCATCTGAGTCTCACTATAAAAAGCCTCATCGGTGATGCCTGATTGCAATGCTGGTATTGCTAATCCATATACTTCAGAAGTCAATAATGGTGCATAGATGCCCACAAGTGCATTGGTCAACTGCGATTGGGTTGAGTAAAAGGTGTTTGGCGATGAAAAGTCGGTCGGAGTTGTATCAAGAAAACTCTCGCAAGCCGACAGTTGGATAGCCACCAATATCAAGAGTGCTATCTTTTTTGCTTTTTGTAATCTTATATTTATTGATTTCATTGTCTAATAGTGTTTTATAATGGTTTTAAAATTAGAATTTCAAGTTAACCCCTGCGGCAAAAGTTCTTCCTTTTGGATATCCACTCCAGTCAAAACCTGGCGTTAACACGCTATTGTAACTACTCACCTCTGGGTCAAATCCTGTATAATTGGTGAATGTTAGCAAATTCTGTCCCGATACAGACACACGAAACTCTTTGATAGACAATTTTTTTATTAGTTTTTGAGGTAAGTTATAACCTAATGATAACGTTTTGAGTCTCAAAAAGGAACCATCTTCCACGGTGCGTGAAGAGTAATAACCGTTCGGTCCTTGACCAAATAAACGGAAATTGGCACTTTCGGTATTTGTTGGAGTCCAACGATCAGAATAACTTGCAAATTGGTTTAAGTATGACTGGTTAATTGTATTACCCTCGAAAATAATTCTGTTAGCATTTTGAATATTATTCCCATAGCTCCATTGGAAGAAGACATTCAGGTCGAAGTTATACAATCTAAAGTTATTCCCAAAACCACCTGTATGGATTGGAGTACCTCTTCCTATAACTGTTAGGTCGTTACTGTCGATGATGCCGTCGCCATTCAAATCTTTGAATTTTATGTCGCCTGGCTGAATAGAAGCTCTGGCACTTCCGTTTGTAGGTACATCGTCTTTTAGTAACCAGTGACTGCCGTTTAGTCCTGCATTAGCTGCCGAAGGATTCACTGAGGTCAAATAATTGAAGTCGCTGTTCTGATAATTCCCTTCCCAAACTAGTCCATAAATTTGTCCCACCGGTTGCCCCACTTTGGAAATATAAGATGGCGAAGAAGCAAAGTTAGTATCAAAACCAGTTGTATTTAGCATAGATACTTGCCCTTCCCCTAAAGACAACACTTTATTTCTATTCATCGAGATATTGAATGTTGAGGTCCATTCAAAATTTCTGCTTCTAAAATTCACTGTATTTAAACTAAATTCCACTCCTCTATTTTCGAGACTTCCAATATTGGCCATCACAGTCGAATATCCCGATGTTGGACTTGCTGATTTATTCAAAAGAAGATTGTCTGTCGTTTTTACATAGAAATCTGCCACAATCAAGATACGATCTTTAAACAACCCGAGATCAACTCCGATATTTGACTGGGTAGTAGTTTCCCATTTCAAGTTCGGATTGCCTGCCACTGTAGGAATTCCCTGAGTAGGAATGGTATTGTTGAAGGTGTATGGAGCCACCATTGCACCAATCGTAAGCATCGAATAGCTTGCAAAGTCATTTACACGGTTATTCCCTGTTTGTCCGAGGCTGTAGCGTACCGAACCACTAGAAATGGTTTTTTTGAATTTCTTCATGAATCTCTCATTGGCAAAACTCCATTTGAGAGCTCCAGAAGAGAAATTCGCCCAATGGTTTTCCTTTGCGAATTTTGAAGATCCATCTGACCTGTTCGAAATTGTAATATAATATCGAGAATTATAGTTATAATTGATTCTACCCATGAATGAAGCCAATGTGTAGTTCGTTGATGTAGAAGGCGCAAATGAAGGAGTTCCTTCGTCGAGACCACTGATACCGAGATTTGGGTTCGGACACAGAACTGCACTATAACCGTTGGATCTGACAGCTCCGGATTGTTCGCTTATCAACCCTGTGAAGTTGATATTATGACGTTTATTTATAGACTTATTATAGGTCAGTATATTTTCGTTCGACCATGTCGAAGAAATTAAGTTGTAGATTGAACCGTTATTCCCTTTGACCGATCCATTCGCTGTAAGCGGACTTCCTTGTGCGGTCCTCGTATTGTAATAAATGTCATTCTCTGCACTATTCGACACATAGCCCAAGGTGGAGCGAAGAGAAAGCGCGGGGGTAAAAGCGATATTTACATAACTATTCGCCGTGAGGTTGTCGGTTAATCTTTCATTCAATGTTTCTCGTTGATTGACAACCGGATTTATAAGAAATGAGCTTGCTCCATTTCCACTTACAAAGGCAGCATCCTGAAAGTCGTTGATGATATCAAAACTTGTACCGTCTGCTCTGATTGGTGTTACAGGCCTTGCACCCCATAACATTGTAAAGGGAGACTGACTTGAAGTCCAATAGCCTGGGAAGTTGATTGCTAACGGAGAATTGCCGCTTTGATTCATATGGCTGTAGTTGACATTAATGCCAATCCTTACATATTTACCAATATTTTGGTCTAACACTACTTTCCCCTGTATTCGTTTGTAGCCTGTATTGATCATGATTCCCTCCTGGTTCATATAATTGCCTGAGATATAGTACTTGGTAGTAGTACTTCCACCACTAATACTCAAATCATGATTTTGTGCAAATGCAGGACGAAACATGTGATCTTGCAAATCGACTCCTCTACCATAATAATCACTTAGCCCATTTGCTGTATTTCTTAAATAAAGGTATTCGGTATTTGTGATTACTGGATTAATAATTGTTCCAGTAGATTGATCTTTTGCATAGTTTTTGCTAAGCAAATCACGATCTATCTGATACTGCAAATATTGTTGTCCATCCATAATTTGCATTTTCCGAGTAAGTTGAAGCTGGCTTATCGAGGAGTTAAAACTGATAGTAGGGTCACCTAGTTTCCCTTTTTTTGTTGTCACAATAATCACTCCATTAGCACCTCTTGCTCCATAAATAGCGGTAGCAGATGCATCTTTTAGAATATCGATAGACTCAATGTCGTTTGGATTGACAGCGTTGTTGTTGTAGTTTTCAATCGGAAAACCATCCACAACCCAAAGCGGACTATTGTCCTGTGTTATGGAACCGTTACCACGAATTACGATGTTGGGTGTAGAACCTGGCTGTCCATCGGGAGAAGTTACTACCACCCCAGCAACACGACCACTCAATGCATCAGTAAAGTTTGGAACTGGAGCCTTATTCATATCTGCTATCTCTACTGTCCCCAATGATCCAGTAACATCTTTCCTCCGTTGCTGACCATAACCAACCACAACTACCTCATCAAGTTTCTTTGTAATCTCTACCAATGTAATTTTTACGTTTGTTTTCCCATTGACAGGAAGTGTAAGTTTATTATAACCGATATAAGTTATTACTAACGTTGCATTCGATTTGGCATTGATTTTAAATTCACCTCTAATATCTGTAATTGTCCCTTTATTAGAGCCATCTACATATATCGAAGCACCTGTTAAAGCCTCTCCTTTTTCATCAACGACAGTTCCAGCGACAGTTATTTCTTTACCTGAATTCGCCGATTTATAAGTTTGAGAGAAAATAGTTGGAGAAAATAGAAGAATAATCAAGTAAAGACATGTCTTCCAATGTGTAATCAAATTAGCATTGTATATTTTCATTTTATCATGTATTAGTTTGGTTAATGGCTTAAAGCTACTTATGCCGACAGTTGCATTCGATATGCTTAAAATGGCAACTGTCTGACAAAGTATTTTAGTTTTATTTCCGACCTATAAGCCTAATTTTATTCTAAATGTGATAACCTCCGATTTTGGCCGTGTTTCTGGTTTTTGGATCAACAATTCGTCACTGTTTTGGCTCCATTTTAGTTTTTCTGTGCTACCCAAAAGTGTAACCGATGAGATTTTTGATCCCTTCACTGAGGCTAAACCTAGTTTTTTTAGATGAATTGCTTTTGTAGGATTCACCATATAGAAAGCATACAAATAACCATTCTTCGTAGTGTACCGCACATCTCCTTCCTTATAAGCACGTGTATCTTTCAAGCCACCGAAACGACCTTTTTCTTGTTGCTCAACTGTCGATGGGCCTTCGCCATATGCCTTCCAAGGTCGTGAGCCATAAATACCTTCGCCATTTACACCAATCCAATTTCCAATACCAGAAAGAATCGCTATCACATCTGGCTCGAGGTCGCCCTCGGGTGTTTGAACAACGTTCAGTAACAAGTTACCATTTTTACTTACAATATCTATCAACATTTGAATTACCTCCGTTGAAGTCATGTATTTTTGACCTGTCCGATAGAACCAATCGCCAATAGAAGTATCTGTTTGCCATGGGAATTCGCTAATTGAATCCATCACTCCACGCTCTACGTCTTGCACAAAGCGACTTTTCGAACTCTCTTTACAATTATACACCGCAGTTAGTTTTCCTTTATTGAATTCTTTATTCGTATTGTAATAATGAGCAATCAAACTGCGACCAACATTATTGCCAAAAGGCAACGCACAATCGGAATAGAGCAAATCGGGATGGTACATATCTACCAACTCTTTGATTCTTTCGAACCATTGCTTTTGCCAAATCGGGTTTTTAGTCATCCAGCCGATATCGGTAGAATCGGCCTTACCATGATAAAGATCTTGGTATTGAGGGTCATTGCCATCATAAGGAATACCCTTCATCGAACCAAATTTATCTGCACTATGAGCACTTTGATACCAGGTATAACTTGCTGCCAAATGCTCCGAAACGCCAAATCGAAGTCCCTCTTTTTGAGCAGCCTTTTGCCATATTCCTACAACATCCTTTTGTGGCCCCATATTGACTGCATTCCATCGATGTATTTTTGAATTCCAGAGAAAGAAGTTGTCGTGATGAGTACCCATACTGACAAAATATTTAGCACCGGTTTTCTTGTAAAGCTTCATCAATTCTTCTGGATTCCATCGCTCTGCTTTCCACAACGGAATGATATCTTTATAGCCTTTTACCGAAGGATGACCATATCTCTTGAGGTGATCTATGTATTGTCTCGAATCTTCTTTTTCGACTCCTCTCTGATCTACTTTGTTGTCAAATCCTTTACTAACATACAACCAACGTGCATACCAATCACCTTCGCGAGGAACAGCCTGAGGACCCCAATGAGCCCAAATACCAAACTTAGCATCACGAAACCATGCTGGATATTCATATTTGCTTAATGATTGATCCGTAGGGGCAAATTCCCCTTTTGCAATGGGTAAATTCTGATTTTGAGCTGAAATAAACAAGGGTGTCAGCAAAAAAGAAGCTAATAAGAGAGCTTTTGCTCGTGTTTTTCTAATAAGATTCATAGGACAATTTAAGTTTTACAGTTAATATTTATGTATCAACATCAGATTAATAAAGAATATATTTAATACGTTGAATAATAGATTTTTATAATTTCATAATCAAGAATTTTTCATGTAGTTTATAAAGTATATTGTGGGTAACATTCATAATTCAACCACAGCTAATCAACACCTTTGAATGTCAGGTTTGTTTGATTCTGTACATTTTGCGACAACACTTTAAATCTCAAATGAGTTAGACGCTTTCCCCATGAAACCTCAACGGTTCTGTCGTTTGTATCAAACTCTTCAATAATCGGCTCTAATGTTTGGGGATTGAAAAGTATATGAATGGTCGTTGAATCTGATTTCAAACATACAATTCCCGATTTAATTACAGACGCTTTGCAGCAAGTGAGAAAATTCAAATAATTATCACCAACTACTTTTGACAATTTATATTGATCATCAATCATCAATGCCTTACCTCTTTTCAGAGTATAGGTTCTGTCCCAAAAATCAACATGAGCCTCTTTAGGATAAGCTTTAGAGATGTCCAGTGAAAATTGCAGCTGTTTATCATTTGAACTGAATTTTACATTTTGCGCGGCATATTCTCTACCATCGTGTTGTTCCACACCATTAATTGTAGGCACGTTGTGATAATTCGAGCGGGTTGGCCAGTATGTATATCGTTTAGGGCCAAATGAATATTTGGTATAAAATAACTTACCGGCATCAATTAGTATAGGTTGATTGTTATAATGCACAATGCATGTACCTACGTCATTGTGATTGTGACTCTCAGCATTATGACCTCCTTTTGCAACCATGTAAAAGCCCTTGCTTGTTTTATCATTATCATGACCACCTGCAATTTGGTTTTCAGGGAACCAGAAACTGGACATCAAAGGTTCCCATGCAGGATATTCGTCTATTTTTTTATTCGCAACACTACCAGATTTATGGGCTAAGAAAGAGGCAAATCCCATCATATTTTTGTCTGAAGAGACTTCCCCCCACTTGAAAAGAAGTTCGGGATCGAAGGTATTCTTGCAGGCCGCATCAGCAAAATTTACATAATAATCATTCCCTATATAGGCATGGTAAATATACTTTCCTAGGTTCTTGATTATTTCATTTTGAAAAATATTAATTTTCCCATTACTTGATTGATACAATAAATCCAGAGCAGAAAACAGCTTTACCCCAGCAACACCCCAATAACTCGGGCCTTCATCACACCAGCCATCTGCTTTCACATAATTGATATATTTATCCATTGAGCGCATAGCTTTATATGCCGCTTTTGCTCTTAAATCGGGGTTTTCTTCCATGAGTAACACTGCACTCAATATATTGCAATTAATCCAAGGATTCCAGTTATTGACAAATTTATCATCGAAACCAAACCAGCGAAAATCGTTGCGGGTATAGTAAGGTTCAAAAATCCTCCTTTTCATCTCTATCCTAATCCGATCGCTGATTAACGGACTAATAGAATCAAATTTAGCGCGAAAAAGATAATGGATACGTGATAGTTTTTGCGCCTTTTCGGCAGCAAACAAATCGATAATAGGTTCATTAACATCAGGCAGTGAACCAGGTCGTTTTTGCATGTCGAGGTGTGCAGATATACCCCAAAAAGATTCCTCGCAAGCAGACCAGACACCATTGATAATGCTGGATAAAAATCTACCTTTTGCCTCTACCAATTCAGCCTCAACTAAAGCATCCAAACCTTTGCTTCTCTCAAAGTAGATTCTTTCCATCGAATCACGATTTCCTACGGCTTCGAATGCAAGGTAAGAGCTTGCCAATACAGCAGGCCATTTATAATTAAGATATTTTTCTGCTTTACGAATAATATCTTTTTTTTGCTGAGCAGAATATTTAAGGGAATAATCTTTTGATGGATAAATGGCTTCAGAATACCATTTTTGAGGATCTCTCAAGATTGCTTTCAATTCCGTTTCTGAATATTTTGAACCTAGAATGTCGCGTTTGATTTGACCAAACAACATAATAGTCTGAAACATAATAAGGATAACTACAATACCTCTTTTATTCAAAATCATGGCATTTATATTACTTAATTTGCTAAAATAATTTATATCGACAGAACACATTTTCTTCTTAAGTTTCTGCAGAATAATGCTGGCACTCTTTTTCAATGTTTATTATCTTGCCAACCAACACATCCGGAAATTCTTTTTTCAGGCAGGCAACGTATTCCGCAAAATTTTGATGGTATATTTTACTTCGAAGTTGCGAGTTCTTCAGTCCTCTTAATTTGAAATAATTGTTCGTTTCCCGCTTAATAAGATTATCCGTTAAATATTGCGTTTGCTTTTTGTCTAATTTTAGATTTTTGGCAATTTGCTTTGATAATAAAGTTCCTTTTTCAATACAATCTGCAGGGATTTCATGTTGAGAATATCCATTGAGTGCAAAAATCATTAAGCATAAAAAAAGAATACATTTTAATTTCATTTATAATTCAATTTAGTAGTTTTTCACGCTCGCGTCGATTTTGAGAAATACGTCACTCGAATGCTATATCGTGCTTTCATTTGAGATCAATAGAGTTGGGTTAGATTATATGACAAAAATAGGAGATTGCTTTTTCGAAGAGGTTGAATACTGGACATTTTTAGTTTGATTACAGACAAAATAGCATCTGCTTTATTCTTGACAATTTATCTACAAAGTTGATAATCTGACTATTGTATTTCCTTTGATGTTTTTTTTATATTAATCATACTTACCGCTAGTCATACAGATATAGTACTAAATATATGCGATATATCATTAACAGAATCCACGATATTGAATGACATTTTAAAAGCATTTATTTTACAATTATCTTCGTAGATTGTTTTTTTGTAGCGTTGCTTACTGTCAGAATATATAAACCGGAAGGCAATGAAACTGCTATCTTATTGAGCTGTTCTGGTTCAATATTTCTGGATAACACACTTTCGCTAATAAGATTTTTGATTTCTAATTGGGTATATTCCTGTTCCGTGTTTTCTATAAAGAATTCATTTTTTAGCGGATTTGGATATACTTTGAGTGGTGCTTCTTTCGTTACTGCAATTCCTGTTGGTGATATTATGTCGAATTGAACCCAGTTAAAATTGAACCCCGCTGAGGTAAACAATATTCTCAAATAGTGCTTACCTGCTTTTAACGGAATATCTTTGGTAAATGAACTGAATGTCTGGTAACCCCCTGTTTTTGCGGCTGTCATGTCTGTAATTTTTACTTCGTCTAACAGCACCGAAAAATTGCAACCTGTGGCTACAGCTAATCGGAATGTTGCTCTGTAGACGGTATCTTTGGCCACATTAATAGCATACTCTGTCCAATCATTTGCATTTATTGAACCTATGTTTTTCCCTCCACCGGTATCTGTAGTTGTTTCGGTACTAATGCCAGACATAGCATAATATGATTCTCCCTCAATTTTTCCTGGAACAGCCGAATATACTGGCGCTACCAAATTATTGGTGATGCTGTAATCGCTTATTTGAGACAATTGGCCATTGTCTGATGAAGTCAAAATTCCCCCTGCAAAGTTAACCTGAATGACATCGCCATATCTTATGGGATTTGACAAATTTAGACTTACCGTGTTAAGTAAACTGGTGATATTGTTCACTGGAAGAGCCACACCATTTATTTTTACTTTAAAATATGCCAACTGATCTTGCGGATTTACTATTGTTTTGTTGAACTTAATTTGAATTGAACTAGCATTATTATAGAGAAGTCCCGATATTATAACTGGCGCAGTTCCACGAGAAATGTTTTCTACATGAAAGGCAGTGATTGGCAGCAATTTACCCAAATCTTTACTCTGTACATCAACGCCATTGTAAGACAAATTGACGATGTTTGGCAAAGTGAGTATCTTGCCCATTTTGATGACAACAGTAGTTGAATCGCCACTTTTTAAACTTACTCCAGTTATTGTAAAAGCGGTATTTGTCAAACTGTCTTTCAAAACAAATGAACTGATAGATGGTAGTTGCATTTTTTTGTTGAAAGAAAGTGCTATTTCAGTGCCTTCTAAATTTGTTATGGCCGAAAGCAATCGCGGAGCAGCACCTGGCAAAAGATTATCAATCAATCTGTCGGTGATGTTTTGAAGCATCACACTGTCTTTCGACATGATATTCCCATTGGAGTAAAATAATTTTACTACGTCGGTTGCTATAATATTGCTTGTTAGTTTAAGCTCTAGCGTAGAGTCGATCGGGGTATAGAGTATTTGTTGTATGGTCAATGCTGTAGTGCCATTTTTCTTAAGGGTAATTCCACTATAATTTGTTTGAGCGATAATTGGCGTAGTCAGCTTTATTTTAATCGATGCTGGATTGGTGGTAATTTGCCCCGATTTTATAGCGATTGGATTTCCTGCTTTTATGTAATATATTTTCCCAGCTTGTGTGGCAAATGTAAATTTGTCGTCAATACTGGTAACTGCTTGCATAGCTCCGGTTTCATCTTTCACAATCAATCCTTTGCCTTTCCATGGATTTAAAATTCTACAGTTCAATCCTTTTAAACTGGTAATTGAAACTCCACTGATCACCGAATTGTTGTACGAAGCCGAAACAAGAAAAGCTCCTTCGGTTCTTAAATCTTTGAATGAAATGTTTTGCCAACGTGCTGGCACAGCCGGGAAAATACGAATCAACCCGTTCCAGCTTTGTAGCAACATATAGTCAATACTTTCGACAGCCGATAGCGGTGTTTCTACAACCGCGCCACCGCCTTCTTTATACATGGTATTTGGCTGAATCATACTTGTTTTCATTCTGTCGAGTGCAGCTATAGCTTTATCACCATTCCCTAAAGTGGCATACATAGCACAACTTCCGGTATATGTATAACCTGCTGCACCACTTGCGCTGGCAAGATTGTACCAGCGGTCGAGCGAAGTAGTGATTAAAGATTTTTCATCTGCTCCTTGCTCTTGATACAATGTGTGATAGGGATAAATTGAGAGCAAATGTGAATAATGTCTGTGACCTATATCGAATCCCTGATCGATATTAACCCTTAATCCATTGATATCTGTTGGATAGCTAACTAGATTAGTTAGCCTATCTAACCAAGTACTTCTCATTGGATCATTCATTCCAAATTTGGTATCCATCTCCAACAAGGTTTGCAGTTCCCATTTGAGTCCCATCAACGCATAATTTGCATCTTTATGTAAGTCATCGGTGTACTCGGGCGAACGGGAAGCTAAAACGTGATATTTGCCATCGGTTTGTTTTTCCAAGTTTGCCATCAAAAATTTTGCATTGTCTTTTAGCATCGGATAGAGTGCTTTTCCAATGGTATCGTTTGCTGAATATTTCCAGTATTTCCAGTAACAATGCAGTAACCAAGGCATATTGCCATATTCATCGCCCCAGCTGCCCAACCCATCGTAAGTGCTCATTCTGCCAATGTCAATTCCTACACCATTTGCATTTGTGGCAAGAGCACCCGATTTATATAATCGGTCCATTCCGTTGATAAACGATTTTCCAACACCTAGCTTATTGGCACTATACATAGGAGTGTAGGATAGTTGCACATTAAGATTCCACCATATTGCGGCCCATTTACTTTTGTATATCCACGGTCCCTGAGTGTCGATGATGAAGCTTGAAGTCTCAGAAGAGGCACAGGCAAACTTGTAAATTTGCAACCACCAATACTTTTCCCAAGCAGCATCTTCTTTAATTTCCACATAACTGGTTTTATAATAATTGTGCCACCAGTCGCGGTGACGAGTTATTATGGCAACATGCCCTTCAGTAACCGATTTTTGAATGCGTGCAATCGCATCATTCATGGCATTGGTGGCTGCTGTTGTGGTATTCGCATTATCGTCGGCCCCTATTGCAACATAAAGTATTTGAGTGCCATCCGCCTCCTTAACTATTTTGGAAGCAACGACATGGGCGCCTTTGGATTGCATTTTATTGGTGACAATGTCGATATCACCTTGTTTACTAAGTACTGGTTTGGGTGGTATATCATTCGGATAATCTGAAGGTTGTTTATTGGCTAGCCAGATTGCCGGCGAAACTCCCCATTCTTCACGAACAGCTAATTTTGCAGTTAATTCGGCACTTTGACCAATAAGTTTAACGATAAAAACCAGATTTTTACGATCATCAATCGCACTCCAGGTGATCGTTCCTTTATCAGTAGTTATTGTCCCAGAAGCTTCACCATCCCATATATTCAGACGCATGGTTTGTGTTGTGGTTTTACCGATTGGAGCAATAATGATGTTTCCAGCATAAACCCTTTGATTGGCATAGTCCAAATTAGTAACCGGATGGTTTGAGTAGGCCTTGTAGTGGCCTAATAACATGCACAAACCGTTTGGATTTTTACCATCTTGTGTAATCATTGCACCTTGAACACCATCGCCGATAAAGGCACCATTGTAAAAACTGCTATCAACGGTATTGTTCCATATCAAATCATGTTTTGAAACAAAATCAGAAAGGTTGGTTGTCTGTGCTATAAGGCTGGAAGTAACTAAAACCAAACTCAAAATGAGCACTATTTTAAACTTGGTAACTGTTTTCATGTTTTTCATATTTATCTTATCGCAAAAATCGGCAAACAATTATGCGGTAATTTCATAAAGCTATTCACTAATTTTCATAATCATTTCGCCACCTTAATTGCAATGGCTGAGCCGTTTTGATTTACTGCTTGAACGAGATAAAACCTCCCTGCATTTTGTCTACAGTCTAGCAATGCAACATCACCCGCTACCAATACATTATCAATCAATTGCCCTGTTATGTTGTACAATTTTACCTGCTTTGTGTTTTCAGGTAAATTCCTGACACAAATGCGATTGGATGACGGATCATAATAGGCCGTAATTGAGTTGTCGGTCTTTACAATAGGCAATGAAGTTGGCAGCGGAAGCAGTTTCACATCATCAACATACATGATCAATTCCTTTTCCTGAGCAGCTTCTGTAACCTCGCGTTCAGGAGTAATCAATAAATATCCCGAAGGCGAGTAACTGAATTTTGATATATTCTGCTTACCAACTGCAAACTGCACAGTACGCCATTGGGCAGTAGAGTAATTAGCTGTTTGCTCATTAGGATCGGTATAATCGACCATTGCCACATTGCCGATACCATCATAAATACGAACGCCAATTTTGCCAGGGGCATTTTTGTAATATTTGAATTCAAGAATAGAGTTCGTGTTTAGACTTAGATCATAATTATAAGCCTGAACACCTCGGAAAGTTTGAGACGCTGCATTTGCTGAAGTTACATAAGTAGAATCTTCTTGTCTAGTTATTTTTAGCACTTTATCGCTCGTGTTGATCCCTGCTTTGAATGGATTGGTCGCAATTTCTCCCAGTATTGCTTTGATTGTCCAAGATGAAGAGGGATTCATTTCCCATTTCAAAAAACCATTAGTTGGCTCACCCAAATTGTAAGTTTCAAATGTTTCATTCATCTTAACGCCCGGCATAGTGAGGTCTAAACCGCTTAGAATAGGGTCGCCAGCAGGAACGAGTTTAACCGTAACGATTTGTTTCGCACTAGCAGCAACTGTATATTCAAATCCTGCAAAATAGGTATCGTTGTTTTGTTCTTCGAAAGTAGTTGAAGGTCTGGTTGACCAAGATTTGGCAGTTACATTTTCAGTACCTTCAAAAACTAAGTAAAGTATTTTTGTAGATTGAGTGAGCCGGATAATTTTATTGCTTATTTTCTGAGGTAATGCCTGAGTAAGTATATTCCAGCGAATAGTCAATGGAGTTGCACTTGCTGTTACATCGTCTTTTATTTCTACATAGCGGTTCGAAACAATAGAGGCGGTTCGTTTGCAATTGGTTACATCCATTTTATACAATGAAGTTAGATTCATTTCAACGGATTTGAGATTGCTTGTATTAACAAGGTTGTCTATTGTCGCTTTACCAGCGATTAATTGACTCTTTCCGTTAATAGTTAACGTGTTATGAGCCTTATTGTTGATTCGGAACACATCCCATCTTTCAGAAGTTTGGGTCATATTCCATAAATCTACACCATTAGTCTCCAGATTGTTGTAATCACTAGCTCCATAATCCATTGCCCATCTTACATCCATAGCATCCATTACAAATGAGCCAACATCCATGTGGGAATGGCCTTGTGTTGAAGTGCCACCCTTTACTGCTAAATAAATATCGTTGGCACCCCAGCCAGTTCGCAATGCACCCACAGCACTATTACCCTGACCAACGTAGGTCAATTCGGTAGGTCCAGGCAAATTATTCAAAGTTAAATTCGTACTCCATATAAGAAGAAAGGGAAGAAAACGGTTGTTAGTCAAAGTGGATGGACTGTTCGCTAACGAAAAAGTGAGTTTTTGAAGTTCGTTGTACAACACGGAGGAATCACCTTTACGATCGGCCAACCAATACATTGCAGGTAAAGCACCCACATTACCACAATCCGCAAAATTGAAAACTTGCGGACTTACAGCACTTAAGCCACCTGAGCTATTCAATTGTTTTGTGCCTGTTCCTTGCATATGGCAAACAAAATTGACTGTAGTAAGAAAACCTGGGGTCGAAATAAGGCTACTATCGGTTCCCCACGTTTTTTGAAGTAAATCTATAAAAAGAGCATTATATGTTGTTCCATAATCCCAATACCCCATTCCTTCAGGATAAGATCCATTATCTTTATAGTTTGCCATTGGAATTCGAATGGCTTTTACCGCTCTATTAATTAAAGGTTGATAATAGGTTGGATTTTCGTCATACACAGCTGCAACTCCAGCAGAGATTCCACTGTTGCAAACCTGATTCCAGTTATCTTTTGACGTTAGCCATGATTGATTGGCCTTTGTTCCTGTTGTCTGTTCAATACCCTTTTGTTTAATAGCAGTAGCAATTTTAGTTCGCGAAGTGGTACTTAAATAGGAATATAGCCAATCGTATCCAATGGCCATCGCCATAGTCATTTCGGCAACATCTAGAAAATGAGAAGGGTTCCAGTCCGAAAAATTTGCCATAGCGGTCATTTCCGATTCTGCTCTTACAGCATACTTATTATTTAAGGTCATTCGATAGGCATAACTCAAAAAGCTTATTCTTCGAACTGCTTCACGAGAAACAACTAATAATCGTTTCCCTAATAAAACACGCTTCTGAACAGGTAGGGTAAGCATTTTATCGCACTCGGCTATAGTCAGGTCATGAACCTGCTTCAATACTGGAGTAGAGTTCAACTTCGCTCTCAAAACTGCTGTGTCAGACGCTAGGAAAAACAGCTTTGGATGCCCAGATAAAGGGTAAGTGGTTTGAGCCATTGTGTTAGTGACTCTGGCAGAAGCAATTACCACGATCAGACAGAAAAAAAGTAGTGTATTTTTCATGAATTAATAATTGTATTTAAGCTAATAGTTACTCACTTTCTTTTGATCCGTCTTGCAAAAATAGTTCATTTAGCAACCTTAATTGCAAAAGCGGTACCATTTTGGTCAATCACCTGAATAATATTTACCCTTCCGGCATTTTGTCTGCAGTTTAGCAGAACTACATCTCCTGATACCAACACATCCTCAAGCAATTGTCCAGTTAGGTTAAACATCTTCACCTGTCGGGTGTTTTCAGGCAAATTCCTGACACAGATGCGATCGGATGAAGGATCATAAAATGCAGTAATAGACCTGTTATTCTTTGTAATCAACGAAGAAGTTGGCAGCGGAAGCATTTTTACATCGTCAACATAAATGGTCAATTCCTTTTCCTGTGATGCTTCTATAAACTCGCGTTCTGGCGAAATGAGCAAATATCCAGATGGTGTAAAACTGAAATTAGATAAATTCTGACGACCAACAGCAAACTGCGCGGTTCGCCATTTTGCAGTCGAGTAATTAGCTGTTTTCTCATTAGGATCTGTAAAATCGACCGTTACTACATTGCCGTTTCCATCATACACACGAACGCCAATTTTCCCTAGTGTATCCTTATAGTATTTGAACTCAACCACAGATGCAGTATTCAGGCGCAAATCGTACCCATATGCCTGAGAACCGCGATAGGTGACCGAGTTTGCGTTGGCGGAGGTGATGTACACGCTGTCTTCTTGGCGCTTAATCTGAAAAACGTTGTTACTGGTGTTAATCCCGCTTTTAAAAGGATTAGCAACCACTTCTCCATAAAGAGCTTTAAGCGCACCATCAATTGCAGGATTCATTTTCCAACTTACAAATCCATTGGATGAAGAGCCGACAGAAAATGTTTCAAAATCTTCATTCAATGGGATATTTATGACACTTAAATCGAGGCCGTTGAGAATTGGATCGCCTGCAGGAACCATTTTAACCGAAACCGTTTGTGTTGCATTTGCAGCTACTTTAAACTCGAAACCAGTAAAGTAATAGTCTGTATTTAGCTCTTCGTAATCGTTAGCAGGTTTTGTGCCCCAAGCTTTGGCCTCAACATTATCCGTTCCGTCGAATAGTAGATAAAGTATTTTACCTGCCTGGTAAAGTTTAATAATTTTATTGCTGATTTTCTGAGGAACGGCTTGCGTTGCAAGGTTCCATCGAATAGTAAGTGGGGTGGTTTTAGCTTTTATCGAATCTTTTATTTCGACGTAACGATTAGAAACAATCGCTCCGGTTCTGCGGCAAACAGTTACATCGTTCTGGTAGAGTGGGGCAAGATTCATTTGCACCGATTTCAGATTGGTGGTGTTCACAAAATTCTCCATCAGCGCACTTCCAGCAACCAGCTGCTTATTCTCATTGAGAGTAAGCGTGTTATGCGCCTTGCAATTGATCCGAAAAACATCCCAACGTGGAGAAGTTTGGGTCAAATTCCACAAATCGACACCGTTGCTTTCAATGGCGTTATATTCGCTCATGCCCAAATCTACGGCCCAACGAACATCGTTGGCTTCCATCACAAACGAACCGACATCCATGTGGGCATGGTACTGAGAAGATGTTCCTCCTTTCATGGCCAAGTAGATATCATTAGTTCCCCACCCTGTTCGCATAGCAGTCACCGCGCTTTTACCCTGTGCAAGGTAGGTTGTTTCTACTGGAGCCAATAAGTTCGTAAGCGATAATTTCATACTCCAAATCAGTAGAAATGGCAAAAGACGGTTACTGGCTATATTGGCCGGAGTGGTACTGAGTATCGAATTTAGTTTTTGTATTTCGCCGTACAAACAGTTTGTGTTTCCAGCACGATCCGCCAACCAAAACATTGCTGGTAAAACGCTAACTCCTGCACCGCAATCGGCAAAATTGAACGGCTGTGGGATGAGAGTTCTCAGCGTCCCGTTCACAATTTGCTTTGTACTATTGCCTTGCATGTGAGTCACAAAATTCACAGTGCTCAAAAAACCATTTACGGCAAGTAATCCACGATCGGTATTCCACATGCGCTGCAATAAATCGATAAACAGACAGTTGAAGGTGGTACCATATTCCCAATAACTATAGCCTTCTGGAAATGTACCATTATTGCTATAAACAGTCATCGCATTGGTTTTTATCGAATTCACTCCCCGATCAATCAACGGTTGATAATAGGTCGGATTTTCGTCATAAACCGCTGCTATACCTGCCGAAATTCCAGCATTGCACACCTGATTCCAATTGTTGTCAGCTGTCAGAAAAGCTTGGCCAGCCGATTTTTCGATACCCTTTGATTTTATTGCAGTGGCAATCTTTGTTCGTGAAGTAGTACTCAAATAACTGTACAACCAGTCGTAACCAATGGCCATGGCAAGTGTCATTTCGCCTACATCCAGAAAATGAGATGGATTCCAGTCGGTAAAAGCTGCCTCAGAAAGCATTTCGGCCTCAGCACGTTGGGCGTACTTGATATTTCCAGTCATTCGGTAAGAGTAGCTCAAAAAACAAATTCGATGCAATGCTTCTCTCGAAACATCAAGCATCCGACTGACAATCAACACTCTCTTCAGAACGGGTAAACCCAGCATTCTGTCGCTCTCGATGATGATTTGGTCATGCACATTTTTCAAAACTGGTGTAGAGTTCAGCTTCGTTCTCAAAACGGCAGTGTCACTCGCTAGAAAAAACAACCTAGGATGCCCAGTCAAAGGATAAGTGGTCTGTGCCATTGTGAGAGTTACAGTGGCAGAAGTAAATACCATCAATAGGATGAAAATCAGAAGTGAGTTTTTCATGTGTGCTAATTGCATTAAAGATTCTGCTTAAAAGCCCAATGGGAAAAAGCAAATTAGGCATGAATTGATACTTTTTTCGAGCCTACCTGCTTTATCCCAATGTTCTATTTGCAACCATTTTCAGATCGCACAAGGTAATGATTGATTTTATAATTACTTGGCAATCAATTTTATGTCATCAATACACATTGTCATTTCAGTTGATTGTGACTCAGCCGTTAATATTTTATCGATTTCAAACAAAAACTTTGAGTTGCTAATATCACTTGGAATCTTTCCAGTAAAATCAAATCGAACCAACTGCCACTCATCAGAAGCTTTAGTTTTCACAACAATTTCTGAATATGTTTTTTTGCTAATGTCTGGATAGATACGAATCCCCACTTTGCCTGATATTTTAGTCAAAACTTTTACTTCAATTACACAGAGATTATCATCCAAATTTAATCCATACGAATAGGTCAAACAACCTTTGTATCCGTTGCCATCAGGTCTTAAATTTCCCTCTGCACCTTCAACAATTCCAGGATTTGCTTCTCTTTTTAGTTGCATTACCAGGTTACTTGTGTTGATTCCACTTTTATTAGGGTTTGCTACTATAGCAACAGAAGCTCCATTCCCCACCCATTTTAGGCCAGACGGAATCTCTACAAATTGCTGAAATGAAGAGACTTCAAATTTTTCAAATGTTTCATTTAATAGTGGTTCCTGAGCATAAGAAATAAATGGGATGATGCTCAATAGGGCAAAAATAAATAATCTAGATTTCATATTGTATATTGTTTATGGTTTTAAAATAGCATATCAAAAATTCTGAGGAGAAATAAATCATTCCTCCTCAGACTCAAGATGTAAATTATTTAATAATTACTTTGTAGCTCTTTCCATCAACTGTAATCAAGTAAAGGCCACTAGATAAAGCAATTGAAAGATTTTCGTTTGTGTTCGCTATTGATTTTTGGAGTTTACCTGTCACAGTGTAAATAGAGATTTTGTGAGCAGCATTTTTCACAAACACCATATTGTTAACAACCGACACTCTTCTTTCATCACAATAGATTGCTTTAATTGCTGAAGTAGTGATTGAACTGGAGAAGATCACACTTGGGCTGGCAAAAGAGGAAACATACCATCCGCCTGAATCTGGAAGAATAGGAGCTGTCGAAAAAGCCAACGTACCTGCTAAAGCGCCTGAAGCACCAGATGCATTAAATAACGGATAATCACCAGCCGATGATCCTTGTGGTGTAGAAAGATTTACTTTTGCGGCAGCTACATTTAATGTTCCACTGGCTGTAGAATTAATTATCTGATCATAAGTTGAGCCTGCTGTAGATGAAGTGAGTGCATCAAGAGCTACATTGCCAGTGAGTGTAACTGCTGCACCCTGAATATCAAACTGACCAATATTAGCTGTACCTACCTGAGTAGTGCTGGTAGTATTACCTCCACCAAAATCAAGCGTAGTGATTCCACTGCCAGGTGAAACTGTACCAAGTGTAGTATTATCAAAAGAACCGGTTAAAAATGTACCACGACCTTTTACTGTGCCACCTGTCGTTCCTGCTAAATCATAATTTTTAAAAGTTACAGCTGCAAAGTTGACATTAACATTTCCAGTTGCTCCATCCGGTGCTGTATTGCAGACGAGAGTTGCAGGGTTTGTATTTGCTGCAACATCGAAATTAACTGTTCCACTATTGTACCATGTAGCAGTGGTTGTTGGCACTGCGCTGTAGTAATTATTAGTTCCATAAGTCGTACCATTAACAGTTGTACCATCCCCTTTTAGAGGCCATGTAATTGAACTGGCAATCGGGTCATTCACGTTGATTGTACCCGAATTCTTTATCCATGAGTTCGAATTGTTATTTCCAATCATAAAGGAAAGAGTTGGTCTGGGCACTGTTAGCGTGTGAGTTGCCGAATAAATATTGATTGTTCCGGTATTGGTTATCTGAAACACACCTTTTGTTGCTGCTCCTGCTGCTGGAAATGTAGTTTTACTGTAAGATCCGGCATAACCACCAATACCTGCATAATCTCCACCGGAAGTAGTGTTTATATTTAAAGTTCCGCTGTTATTGATGAATGCAGGGGCTGAAGAAGTCCCTGTTTTATCCATCATTAAACCTCTGTTGAGGAGTTTACCTGTGATATTAAAAGTTCCCGAGTTTGTTAATCCTCTGAGCCCAAAAAACATCTGACTCACTCCATTTGCAGAAGGAGCATTAAAGGTAAGTATCCCACCGTTGTTGATTGTTCCGGTATAAGATACCCCTTGTCCTAAGTGACCTGTTGCTCCCGAACATTCCAAATTGAATGTAATGTTGGCTGTTGCAGGGATCGTAATAGTACCCGCTGAAACATTAGTTAACGCCAATACATCAACAAGAGGAGTTCCTGTAGAACCCAATGTCACAGTTCCATCAATTTTCGAATTCACAATATTACCCATGTGGAATATTCTACTCTGATAACCAATTACAGAGGCACTAGCTACCGCATAGCTTTTCATAGATACATTTACCGTTCCATTCAATTTTACCGTTGGAGTTGCTCCTGTTGATGCAAGTTGGTTAAAATAAAACAATGTAGGAGTGTAAGTAGTGTTTACAGTAGATCCTTTGAATCCTGAAATATCCATATTCAATGTCCCTGTACTTCCATTCTCAAAAACAGAGTTATTTAGTGTAGTTGCGTCATTTTCTAAGTCAACTAGGTAATAATTGGTTTGCGAGGTAAAATTAGCAGCAGTAGTATTACCGGTTATATTCAGGGTTCCATTGTTAACTAATGTACCTGAATTTAATTTTATCGGATATTGAAAAAGATTGGGCGTTAAAGTATTTTGGTTGACTGTAAGCGAGCCACCCGATTCAATGATAAGACTCGTCTGAGTAACGTAAAGTTGATAACATGCAGCAGCAGTACCGCTCTTTATGGTCATTGGTAAGGCGTTGCTGGCTATTGGAATGAACACAACGTCGGATGCAGTAGGAACACCTGTTCCACCTGTCCAGTTTGCAGGGTTACTCCAGTCACCGTCATGTGCAGCTATAAGTGATACACTCGCAGCCGACAACATGGCTGGTATTCCTACAAACGATAGCACGAAAATTACACGAAACAAGTTTCGTTTGAAATGGGTAATTGATTTTGTTTTCATAAGATACTAGTTTTTAAAAGTTTGTAAAATTGATATTTAGATAAAAAATATTATGTGCAAATCTAGATGCAGAGTAACTGGTTTTTGGTTCGATTTGAAACAATTTTAGTTTGAAATCAAACAAATTATCTTCAAAAAAACTGATTTATAGCTGAATTACTTCGTATTTGTGAGGTATTGGCTGCACCAGTTCATTTATTTTCAATCTCATCTCATCCATCTTGTTTTTTATGCTTTCTTCCTGAGGTTTAAATACAAAGTAGTTATCCAATTGAGTCAAAGTGTATGCATTTGTTTTCTCTTTAAAAATAGGAGCAATACATTCCTTTAGCTCACTGAGTTCTGTTTTAGAACCACAAAGTTGAAAATAGGTGTTGTATTCAATGAACTTGATACCTCGTAATTTTGACTCTAAATCTCTTAATTGGAGCAATTGTCTTTTAACCTCCATGGCTTGCTGGTATTGAGGTGTTTGAATATACACAGCGAGGTTAACGCCTTTAGCTAAATCTACATTGGTAAATGTTGCTATTTTCTGTGAATCAATTCTCAGTTCATAACTACCGTTGCTTAAACCTTTCACAGATAACAATTGGCTATTTAGTTGATTATCCAGATCAACTAATTTGGCACCTGTTTTTTGGTTCTCAGCTACAGGGAAAGGCAGTGCATGCTCTTTTACTTCAAATGTAAGTCTCTTAGGATTTTTATTGAGTGAAAGAATCTTACAATTCTGACTTGATTTTTGACTGCTTTTGAGGTTATTTTCTATCGATATATTGGAAATCAAAGAGGATGCTCCCATCGACTTTAAGAACTGAGAAGCCATAACCAAATGACCTGTTGCTTGCGGATGTACCCTGTCTTGACTCGTCAAGGTAAAGGCTGGATTTGCTTGTTGCTCTTTGGTATTTATCGCATTCATAAACGACCAGTAATCAACGACTTTTAAATTGTATTTCCCTGCCATTTCTTTGATAAACAGAGCACATTCGCCCAAAGCATCATTTACTCCAAATGCTCTAGGAGTTTTCGATTTTGATGTTTGGTCATAAATTGAAGGTGTTTCAAGTAGCAATTCAATTTTATTTTGCAAAAATATTTTGATTAACTTTTCCACTTTTCCTTTGTATGCTACAAGTGCTTCCTTCCGCATCTGCAATGTATCCTCATCTGTAGAGGCATTTACGCCATAAAGACCACGTCGCACATCGTTCATGCCAATCATCAAAACAGCGTAATTCGGTTTTAAATTCAGAACATCTTTATCCATGCGGGCCAAAACATCTGATGCAGTATTACCAGAAATACCGCAGTTGTAAAATGTAACTGGTGCTGACGGATAGCGCGTTAAATGATACAATAGGATATTATGATGAAACTCACCGTTATTTGTAATACTGTTCCCCACAAAGCAAATTTTCGATCCCGCCGGAAAAATACTTTTTTGAGCATTCAGTAATTGCAACGAACTTGCTGTCAGAACGATAAAAAGTACAGTTCTTATTTTAGTTATCATAGTGAAGAGATTTATTTGGTTTCTGATTTCTTTTTCCAGCGCAAGAGTGCTTCTACATAGTAATAATCGGCATAAGTAAGCGGTGTGTCTATTTCGCTTTTGGCAGGGATATTTCCAACGGAGTGTTTTAAGATAAAATCTCCATTTTCTCCCAATCTAGCTGTGTATGCAGGTGATGACATTGCACGAATTTGCTTTTCGGCAATACTCATGTATTTATTTCCGAGTTGTGCATCCACAAAGCCGCTTAACTCGATGAGAGCTGATGCCATGATAGCTGCCGAGGAGGCATCTCTTGGCGAATCGGGTATTTTGGGTGCATCGTAGTCCCAATAGGGAATGATATCTTTGGGCATTCGGGGGTGATTAATAAGAAAGTTTGCAATTTTGGTTGCTTGTTCCAAATAACGTTTATCGTGCGTAAACCGATACATCATGGTGAAACCGTATAACCCCCAACTTTGTCCTCTTGCCCAAGCTGATTCGTCGGAACATCCCTGATTGGTCTGTTTGATTGCTGCTTTGCCGGTGATTGTATCGTACGAAACCAAATGATAGCAACTCATGTCTTTGCGATAATGATTTACCATTGTTTTATTGGCATGAGATATCGCGATTTTGGTAAATTCGGGGTTATTCGAAGTTTTACCTGCCCACATCAGTAGTTCAAGATTCATCATATTGTCAATGATTACGGGGTATTGCCAAAGCTCTTTGTTGAAATCCCATGAGCGAATCAGTCCAACTTTAGGGCTAAAACGAGTTGACAATGACTTTGCTCCTTGCAACAGTGTAGATTTATAATTAGCATCACCCAGCAGACGATAGCCATTGCCAAAACTGCAAAAAAGCATAAACCCAATATCATGATTGTCGGTTGTATATTTTTCGCCTTCAATACGGCTGGTGTACATTTTGGCATATTTCAGAAGACTATCATTTTTTGAGTTCTCATATAAATACCACAGTGTTCCTGGAAAGAAGCCGCTCGTCCACCATTTGGCATTTGAAACTGTCATTTTATTGTGTTCGAATGAACGGGGCAATAGTAGATTTTGCTTCTCGTATTTCATAGCCATTCGAAGACTTTGTTTTTGTGCAAACACGAGTGAGCTATTCACAATCTGATTCATACTCAAATCTTTTGCGAATATTGTTGTTTGAAATAAAAAACAAACCAATAAAATTGCAATTGACAATCTGATTTTCATATCCACTATCTGTATATATTTTTCTATGGTAATTTCTAATAGTTCGCGTCACATGGTAATGACTACAATACAAAACTTATTTCTTCAAATTGAATTAAAATAAATGATGTATAGCCAGTGATAAAATGAAAGAGCATATCATTTTCACCAGTGCAAAAATAAGTTCAATACGAGATTGGGATGGTTTGATTGTAAACAAAAAAAGGTTTGAAATCAAACCTTTTTTTGTTTACAAAATAGAATAATAAATTGATATACAGGGCTGTATAATCATTTGTTCACTTCGCTTGGCGACTTCCCATAATGTTTTTTGAATACTGTGCTGAAATATTTTGAGTCGTTGAATCCGGTCATCATAGCTATATCCAGAATTGAATGATTGGTCGTTTGCAACAACTCCATCGCCCGTTTAAGCCGGATTATTCGTATTAAATCGCTTGGAGCTTCGCCTGTTAGATGTTTCAGCTTGGAGAAAAGGAGCGTTTGACTTACAGCCATCTCACGTGCCAAGGTGTTCTTATTTAAATTGGATTGCTCTAAGTTATTCTGAATATACTGCAATACCTTTTCGATAAACTCCCGATCTCTTTCATTCGAAATTTCAGCCTTTACATCGACATTTTGGGTTATTTTATCAATAAACCGCTCCCTGACTAATTGCCTGTTTCTAAGTATTGTTTGAATTTTGGCAATCAGTAAATCCATATCAAATGGCTTGGTAATGTAATCGTCAACACCGCTTTCGATTCCACTGATAATCTGATCCTTCTGAGTCAGTGCTGATAATAAAATAATCGGGATATGAGATGTTTCGAAATTGGATTTCAATTTCGCAGAGAACGTCAGACCATCCATCTCAGGCATTTGAACATCCGAAACAACTAAATCTGGATCATAATCACTCATCATATCCAAGGCATCTTTTCCATTACATGCCGTCCGAACAGTAAAAAGCTCAGATAATGCAACTTGCATGAAATTGAGTAGCTCTTCATTATCCTCTATCAGCATCAACCTGATTTTATGGCTGGAGAAATCCTTCTCTATTTTATGGAAATGTTTTTGCTGTAACAAAGGTGAAGCTGCCTGAGATTTGCTTAAATCATTTTCAGAAACAAATACTTTCTTACCATAATGATTTTTGCCATGGTTAAATGTAAGGACAAACTCGGTTCCAACATTTGGTGCGCTCTTAAACTCTATTTTTCCATTGTGCAGTGCAACATAATTTTTCGTCAATAATAAGCCAACACCCGAACCTGAAATTTTTGAATTAACGGCATTCTCTGCCCGATAAAAATGTTTAAACAGTTTTGATTGGTCTTTTATTGATATGCCTATACCTGAATCTTTAATTGCGATTTTCCATTTATCTTGATTGGTTTTAATGTTAATCATTACATTTCCGCCAGGTCCTGTATATTTTATGGCATTCGATATCAGATTGTCAAGTATTCTCTCAAATTTTTCTACGTCCATCCACTCAAACAACTCGTTTATTTCCGGAGCAAAAACGATGTCAATATCCTGCTTTTTTGCAAGAAGGGAAAATACCTCTACTTTATTTCGAATCAATTCTATAACATTAAATTGAGACACAACCAATTGACTTTTTAAGGAATCGGACTTCTGAAAATCCATTAACTGATTAACTATTGTGGTTAGTTTTTCAATGTTTGAAACAGCCAGATTAATCAGGTATTTGTCTTTGTCATTAAAATCCGACGATTTTCGCAATTCGTTGATTGGTGCCATAACCAGTGACAATGGTGTTTTAATATCATGGGCAGTTCTCGTGAAAAAATCTACTTTCTCATCTGAATAACTTTGAATCTTTTTTTTCTTGTAATAAAGATATATTCCCCTTGCGCTTACGACAATTATCAAGAAGAAAATAATTCGAGCCCAAAAAGTTGCCCAAAAAGGTGGGGTAACAACTACATTGATTCTCTTTTCAGCCAATACCTTCTTATCAGGTTTGTTGATGGCCTGAAGTATGAATTCATAATTTCCAGGCGCAATATTGGTGTAGTTTGCATTGGTTCTAACCAAAGAATTATTCCATGCATCCTCCAAGCCCTGAAGCTTCCATTTGTATTGGATTTGTTTTATATTTTGAAGATCCACACATCCAAAACTGAATGAAAATGAGTTTTGATTCCATTTTAATTCTATTTTATGCGTATTATCAATATCATCGCTTATTGGTGAATTCTCTTGATTTGCAACAACGGGTTGATTGAAAATACTAAATACATCAATATACAATCTTATATCCTTTGAGCCGGTAGTCGATACATCAGTAGTGAATCTATTTACGCCGCTATTAGTTCCAAACAATAGTTCATTGTTTCGTGTCAATACACAGGATTGTCTAAGAAAAGAATTGTCAGTTAATCCATCTTTTTTGGTGTAAGTAATTACATCATGATTCTTTGTATTTAGGCAAAACAAACCATTATCTGACCCACCCCATAATAATCCCTTATTATCAAATACCAAAGACTGTATGTAGTTTGATGGCAATCCATCTTTTTCACTAATGTAAGATAATTTACCGTTTTTAAAATTCCAGCATACCAATCCTTCTCCATCGGTGCCACACCAAACTTCATTGGTCGATTTGTTTTTAGCAATTGCCCTTACTCTGTGTTGATCCTTCTTTTTTGCTCCTTGAAATAAGTAAACCCTTTGAGTTTGAAAATTGTTTTTATTTACTGTAAACACCCCATCTTCAGATGTTGCTACCAAAATTAAATCTGCCGTCAATGGCTCTATGGCTTCCGCTGATTTAATGTCAAAATAGTAGAAATCTTGCTTCTGTACCTGATAACAGGATAATTCACCAAAATATCCACCGGACCAAATATTTCCGTTTTCGTCAACATAAATTTTGGCAATAAAATTTGTACCAATCTCCTTTTGGAAGTCTTTAGGAGAAAGATAACCCACAACTCCTTTTTGTTTATTGATGATCATTATGCCTCTTGAGAAAGAACCTGCAAGGATATTACCACTATGTTTATCTTCCGTCAGCGTCAAAAACATATTCAATTGCTGATCATGAATACTGTATTTGAAAAGCCTCCATCTATTTATTTGTCTTTCCCATAAATTCACACCATTAGGAGTGGTAAACCAGAGATCACCATCCCTGTCTTCGATAATTGAACTTACAACATCATTACTTAAAGAATTGGAATTATTCTTTTCCTGTCGAATGATGTTGAAATTGCTTTTCTGATTATTGATTATACTTATACCACCAGTATAAGAGACTGAATATAAAACATCATCATCGTCTTTGTATAGATCAAATACGCCATTGCCTTTGATTGTGTTAAACTCATTGGCGTCTTCTTTAATCTGCTTGGTTATTTTAAAATTATTTTTATCCAAAAAGAAAATTCCTGAACCATCGGTAGAGAAACAAATTGAGTTGGAATTGAATGGGATTATTTTACGAATTGGGATAAGTGGAAACTCTGTATTCTTACTTGAAACATCTATTAATTGACTGGTTTTTAGATTATAATTAAACAATCCAAAACTCACTGTCCCAATCCAAATGTCTTGATTTTGAGGATCGAAATACAAAGAAATAATATTGTGCAACTTCCTGTTTAGTCCGTAACAATTCAATTCCGTCAGAAAGGTGAGCGCATTTGTTTTTGTATCATATTTATACACCTTATATTTATCAGCCAATAACAACGTATTATGCTGAATAGGATAAATGGTATAAAACGTCTTTTCTAAACGTAATTTGGTTTGATTATTTTCGCAGGATAAGAATCCGTTTTCGGTTGCAATCCATAGTTTATTCGATTCATCAAAACTAACATAATGAATCTGTTTGTCCGTTTTGATATAATGAACAAATCGATTTTCTATGTATGAAAAATAAAAAATATCTCCCTGAAAAGTATAGGCCCATAGATTCTTTTTTCTGTCGGTCAAAACAATGGTAGTCATAAATGCATTGATCTTAACTGGCAGGCTGTAATTCACTACATTTACACCATCAAACCGATCAACTCCTTTTTTATTGGTAACCCAAATAAATCCTTTCCAATCCTGTGCAATACTATAAGTCTGATTGTTACTTAAACCATTATCTACATTAATATTGCGGATGTTTTGACCTGAAATAGTTATAATAGAGAATAGATAAGCTATCGTTATAATTAAAATCCTGGAATACAACAGTTTCTGCATAGTTTTAAATTATATTTTTTCAAAAGTACAAAAAAGCAATCTATCTACAACAATAATATTGTAGTGAATTACGGAATTATTCCGAAGTATGATGCTCCCAAAAAACTGGACGGTAAGTTAAGATATAAAGTGGACCTTTAAATTTTAATTTTTTTGACTGGACTTCCAAATAAAAGTTGGATAAAAAGTTAAGCGACAGATTTATTAAGATTTGGTTTATTGTTATTAAATTCATCAATTGTTTGATTTTGAAGAGCCGAATGCCTTCTTGATTTATTATACCAGCATTCGATGTATTCAAAAACATCCAACTTCATTTGTTCTTTCGGTTTTAGTTTGTTTCCATATATCAGTTCTGATTTGAAAGATTTAAAGAAACTTTCAGCCACAGCATTATCCCAGCAATTCCCTGTTCTAAACATACTTTGTATGAATTTATAGGATTTAATGTAATTGACTGTTTCTTTGCAGCAATATTGGACTCCTCTATCAGAATGAAATATCATTCCTTGTTTTAGCAATCTGTTTGTGCAAGCCATTTTGAATGCTGGCAATACTGTATCACTCGTCTTCATACCATCACTGAGGCTCCAACCAACCACTTTTTTGTCAAATAAATCAATCACCGTTGTAAAATAGATAAATCCTTCTATCGTTTGAATGTAGGTAATATCTGAGACGCATTTTTGACCAGATTCTTGAGCTGTAAAGTTTCTATCTATTATGTTTTCAGCTATTGGTTCTTTGTGTTTTGAGTCTGTAGTGATCTTGAATTTTTACTTAGCTTGTTTCTCAATCCAATCTCTTTCATTCGCTTTGCCACGGTGACCGATGAGACCGGATATCCCAACTGAGTTAACTCTTTGGTTTTTCTAGGACTACCATAGCTCTGATGCGTTTGAAAGTAGACTTCCGTTATTTGATAGCGTAGTGATTGTTTTTTCTGCTCTCGCTTACCCTCACCATGTTTGCGATAATGATAGTAGCCCGAGGCCGAAATCTCTAATATGTTACACATCAACTCAACTGGTCATTGCCTCCGATGGTAATCTACAAATTTATAGATCAAAAGTTGCTCTTGGAGATGATGCTTACTGCTTTTTTAAATATCTCAAGCTCCATATCCTTACGCTTGAGCTCTTTGCGCAGAGTTATCAACTCTTCTTGCTCAGAGGTAACGTATTGCTTACCATTGCCTGGAAAACTTTCCGACCTTTTTTCTCTAGTTCTAATCGCTAGCGGTAAAGAAGACTCGCTTTTAGCCCCAACTCTCGGGCAAGCTCTGATACATTGATGCGTTCATTACTCAATTTAACCACATTTGCCTTGAAATCACGGCTGTACTGATTTCTTAAGTTTATCATATTACAAAGTTACGTTTTTACCCTTAACTTTCTATCCCGTCAAAGTTACTAAATCCAGTTTTCAATAGACTACAATAATGCGACTCAAGTCCTTGATATTTTGGAGGTTATTGATATTGTGAGTAGTTTTGATCCTGCAATTCGGGGTAGTAGTGTTCTCGTTTATGGAATTGATGAGCTAGAATTGCGGTTTGATTGTTTTGTACAAAAACAGAATATATTTTGTACGATTTCGAAATATAGTTACACCAATCAATATTACTTTAGCCGATGAAATTTGAATGTGTCAAATGGCTGAGTTTGTTTTGGAATTACTTTATTGTCAACCTTAAAAAAGTAGTATGAACCTATTTAAAACACAAAAGCGGAGGAAAAAATCTATTCTTCCTATTTCTATTATCTTGTTTTTTTGCTTTCTAATTCAAGGTAACTATGCTCAGAATTCGGAAATTAAAGTTGTTGGAAAAGTTGTTGATGAATCTGGAGCATCATTGCCTGGTGTGTATGTGCAAGTTAAAGGGGAAAAGGTTGGGACAGTTACTGATTTGAAAGGTAGCTATAACTTGAAAACCAATTCTAGTAAAACGATTATTTTCTCATATTTAGGGTATGAAAAGAAAGAAATTTCAGCCTCACAAGCGAATAATGCTACAATTTCATTAGTCTTAGATTCTAAAAATCTCAATGAGACCGTAGTTATAGGTTATGGTTCAGTTCGCAAAAAAGACCTTACAGGCGCTGTTTCCAGTGTAAATATATCTGATATGCAAAAAGCACCCGTGAAAAGCTTCGATGAGGCGCTTGCAGGACGGGTAGCAGGGGTTCAGGTTGTGTCTGTGGACGGACAGCCGGGTGAAATGCCCAATATTGTGATCAGAGGAAATAGCTCTCTTACTCAGGATAATACACCTTTATATGTGATTGATGGAGTAGCAGTAGAAAATATCAACAGTAACTCTATTAATCCTTCGGACATTGAGTCGATGGATGTGTTGAAAGATGCTTCTGCCACTGCCATTTATGGCTCGCGTGCAGCAAATGGAGTTATACAGATTACTACCAAAAAAGGGATCAAGGGAAAACCATTAATTAGTATAGATTTTAATGTTGGTCAGGCCAGCAATAATAAAACTCAACAATTACTTTCGGCATATCAATTCGTAGAATTGAATAACAAATTAGATCCTGCCAGAACCGCTACATACTATTTTCAAAATGGAAGAACACTTGATAGTTATAAAGATGTTAAAAGTATTAACTGGTCAGATGTTTTATGCCAGAATGCTTTATATAATAACATGAATTTGACAATTCGGGGTGATAATGGAGGCACAAACTACTCACTTTCGGGTTCGTATACTGATCAAAAAGGTATTATAATAAATTCCGGATTTAAACGATACCAGGGACGATTTAATATATCCCAAAAAATTGACAATAAACTGACAATATCTGCCAACTTAAATTATGCCAATACAGAAACCTTTGGTGTTGTGGCAAGAGATTATTTTACAGGTAGTACAGCCGGTAATCCATCAATGGCTTTATTTTCAGATGTTTGGACTTATCGGCCTGTTTCAGGATCAGATGACATTGATTTGATGGATTACGGATTGGATCCTACTATCGATCCAACCGTCGATTATCGTTACAATCCGGTTCAAACAGTTAAGAATACTTTAAATCAGCGCTTACAGAAATCTATACTTGCAGTATCAACTATCAATTATAGTATTTTGAAAGAGTTGAAGCTGAATATCAATGGAAGTTTTACTGAAAATGGTACACAAACTAATCTGTTTTATAATAGCAATACCCGCTTTGGAGACAGAAGAACCCCGCAGGGGACTTACGGGCCTAATGGGAGCATTAATAACGCCACTGTAGATATTACTGGTATTGAAGGTACTCTAACTTATAAAAATAAATTTTTCAAGAATCACAATATTACTTTGTTGGGAGGAACTTCTGAGCAAAATACCCAAACTAATGCAAATGGTTATGCTGCCAATAATATCTCGAACGAGGCGTTGGGAATTTATGCACTAAATCAAGGAGTATTGACTACAGCGGTATCTTCTACATCACAAAACCTTCTTATTTCCTATTTCGGACGTTTGATGTATGATTATAATTCAAAATATTATCTGACTATGTCTTATCGTGCGGATGGTAGCTCAAAGTTTGCAGCAGGAAACAGATGGGGTTATTTCCCATCAGCAGCACTCTCATGGCGTATTTCAAGTGAACCATTTATGAAAGCTGTTCCGGTTGTTTCGGATGCTAAATTACGGTTGAGTTATGGGCTGACCGGAAATAACCGCGTCTCTGATTTTTCATACATATCAGGTACTCAGGTTCAAAACGGGTATTATTCTTTTGGGTCTGTTTTAGTGCCCGGTGCATACAGAACCTCGATTGAAAATGATAATCTTAAATGGGAAACTACAAGTCAAACTAATATAGGATTAGATGTTCTTCTGTTTAAAGGGAGAGTAGGCTTCGTAGTCGATTATTACAACAAATTAACCAATGATTTATTGTTGAATGTTTCACTGCCAGGCTCTTCAGGTTTTCCGTCATCAATGGTAAACATTGGTTCAGTTCAAAATTCCGGTTTAGAGTTTACCGTTAATACCACTAACATTAAAACCAAGGATTTCAGTTGGACAACTAACTTCAATATAGCTTTCAATAGAAATAAAATTATTGATTTAGCATTTGGACAGGAAGCATTGATGGTTGGGAGTTATATCAGCAAAAAAGGGGGTCAAATGGGGATGATGTATGGATACATTTATGATGGTTTATATCAATTGAATGATTTTATTGATAATAAAAACGGTTCATACGTATTAAAACCTGAGATACCAACTAATGGTGCTTTAAGAACTGCAATACAACCGGGCAATGCAAAATATAAAGATTTGAATGGTGATGGAGTGGTTGATGTTAAAGATCAAACAGTGATAGGGAATGGGAATCCCCTTCATGTCGGAGGATTTGGGAATAATTTCAGTTATCGAGGTTTTTCTTTAAATGTATTCTTTCAATGGTCGTATGGGAATAACATAATGAATGCTAACCGGTTGTACATGGAGCAATTCAAATATTCTTTTAATAGTAATCAGTATGCAACAGCTGCACTAAGCAACCGTTGGACGCCCGACAATCCGAATGCAAGTATGCCTATTGTAAGTGTAAATAATGGAGCAAATAATGTCAGTATGCCTTCTACGAGGATAATTGAAGACGGTTCTTATTTACGTCTAAAAACAGTACAATTGGGTTATAATCTTCCGGGAAAACTTGCAAAAAAATTATCTCTGACATCGGTGGGAGTTTTCGTTTCAGCTCAAAACCTGTTCACGATGACAAAATATAGCGGAGGCAATCCAGATGTATCTACTGTCACTACAGCGGCAGCTCTGTCTCCGGGATATGATTACTCAGCTTATCCTTTAGCTAGAATTGTAACGATTGGGGTTAAATTGACTTTATAATTATTTAAAATAATTGTTGTATGAAAAAACTACTTTATATACTATTCATTTCCTGTTCTTTCGCATTATTTCAATCCTGCGATGACAGTCTGAATATAAAACCGCAGGGTATTGTAATGTTCGAAGATATGTATAATACTCCAGCACAAATCAATCTGGCATTGAATGGGATGTATAATATGCTAGCTAGCGGTGGGATGTATGGCTCTAATTTATTTTTGTATACTGAAATAGGGAATGATGAAGCCTATTGCACTTCTTCAACTGCAGGCTATTATCCCTATACCCATAATGAAATAAGTGCTGATGGAAGTGTTACAAGTCTTTGGAATAGCTGCTATACAGGAGTAGACAGGGCAAATTCAATCATAGAAGCTATGGCGACATCACCTGCAGATAGCTTGGTGAAAGTGTCAGCCGTAGCACAGGCTAAATTTGTGAGAGGACTTATTTACTCAGTGCTTGCCGATCGTTTTGGAGGGGTTCCCATTCGTTTGAAACCGGTAAATTCATACATTGATGTGAGAATAGCTAGAAATGCACTGCCTGAAGTTTATGCACAAATAATAAAGGACCTTACAGAGGCGGAGGCCGATTTGCCGACAATGGATAAACTAGGCACAACCGGGAGCGGAAAGCCTTCCAAAAGTGCAGCACAGGCATTATTAGCAAAAGTTAATTTAAAAATGGCAGGGTATCCTATCAATGATGCTACAAAATTTGTTGATGCGAAAAATTGGGCATATAAAGTGATGAGTTCGAATTTGCACATTTTAAATCCGGATTACAAGCAAATGTTTATCAATCTGGCACAAGACAAATACGATCCCAAAGAATCTATCTTTGAAATAGAATTTAAAATAAACCCAACCGGTGCGACTGCTGCAAATTTTGGTGCATTAGGTTATAGAATGGGGATAAATTGTTCAAATGTAGATACCGGATATTGTGCCAACATTGTTGCCGGAACAAAAAAGTTGTGGAACACTTATAATGATCCAAATGATAAAAGGCGTGACTGGAATTTTGCAACCTATACTTTTAAAACCGTTACTACAACAACCGGAACTACAACAACAAGTACTACCAGCAGATCTAATTTTACAAGTACATCATTTGTGTGGGGAGAGAGAAATCCAGGTAAATACCGCAGGGAATATGAACCCGTATCACCAAAAATTAAGTTTCAGACCGGAATTAATTTCCCATTAATCAGATATGCCGATGTATTATTGATGTTTGCTGAGGCCGAAAATGAGATTAATGGTCCTACTACAGATGCTTTTAATGCCGTAAATCTGGTTAGGGCAAGGTCAGGAGCATCAGTATTTACACTTTCCACAACACCCGATAAGGCAGCATTCAGAAGCATGATTATGGATGAACGACTCAGGGAACTCTGTTTTGAAGGGGTAAGAACCCATGATTTAATCCGATGGGGTATTTTTGTGAGCTCGGTTAAAGCTTTTAAAACGGACTTAACGGCTCCGACTCCCCCTGCCGTTGTTACAAATCTAAGCGATAATATCTCTGATAAAAATGTTTTGCTACCTATTCCTTTGAGTGAAATGACCAATAATACGTTAATGCTCCAAAATGTGGGGTACTAAGATGATTGATAATTTTAGAAATAGATAATTCACATGAAACAAGCATTAAAACTGTTGTTTAAACTAATAAAAACTGTGTATTGCGAGTTTCTTACGACAACTAATTGAAAAATAAACGTATGAAAAAAATATTTGTATTATTGCTAATTGGCATTTGTTTACATAGTTGTGTATATACGGATGTGCCTGAGGTCTCTTTTGACGTAACTACCGATAAAACTACTTATCGGGTAGGTGATACTATTACGTTTCATATTAGTGGGAATCCTGATTTTATTAATTTTTATCCGGGCATAAGCGGTTATAATTATAAATATAAAGATCGAGACACCTTGACGGGGCAGACATTTATACGCTTCAGTTCATATTTGCAGGGATCTTTGCTAAACGATTCGCTCAAACTAATGATTTCGACTGACTACAAACCCGACTTTACAAGTGGGAAACAGGTGTTTAATAAGACAAATTTGAGGAATGGAGTTTGGACTGATATATCTAGCAGAGCAATTTTATCAACCGGAGCTGACAATACATTGTCAGGAGCTGTTAATATAAGCGATTATGTAAAAGCATACAATAATGTATATGTGGCTTTTCGGAAAAAGGATTCTTATAATGCCACAGTCAGGCAAAATACGTGGATTATTCGAAGTTTTAACCTTTATGTAAAATCAGCAGAGAATGATTCTTTCCCCATCGTAAATCTGAGTACTGCTGGGTGGACTTATGTGGATTCATTAAATACAGCTGTTAAATGGACAATCAGTTCTACTGCATTAACTGCCACTGGTGGTGCGGCAAAATCAGCCATTAATGAAGATTGGATCATAACCAAAGCACTAACTCCAATAAATTGCACTCCGAGCTTGGCTCTTCCGGTTAAATGGGTGGACATTAAAAGAACTGAAGTATACCAATATATTTACAAAACTCCGGGTACTTACGAACTGGTTTTTCTCGGCAAGAATCTTACTAAATATGATTCGAAACAATTAGAGAGGCGATTAACATTTACCATAACAAACTAATAATTCTATTGACATATTATTTATAAACATTATGAAATCTACATTAAAACAACTTGTTCTTATTTTCTTTTTAATGTCTGCTTTTATGGCAGCAAATGCAGTAGGAGCCACTTACAAATGGGTGGGTACAACCTCTACAGATTATCAGGTTCCAACTAACTGGAGTCCAGCACGTACAACTCCAGATGCTACAGATTCTATCGTATTTACTCCATCTGCCGCAGCTGGAATAACCATTACCAATGTCAAAGCCGAAACAATCGCTAGTTTAGCAGTTGTTGGAACAGGTTCAGTGACCATGACTGGTGGTATCAACTCTTTAGTGATTGTTTCGTATCTGAGAATTAATAGTGGAAACACATTGGATGTGAGAACCTTGAAATTAAGTGGTGGCACATTCACATCTATCGGAGAGGGCGTGTTGAAAGTCGCCAATGTAGTGCCTCTGCCTAATCGAAAAAAATGGTCTTTTGATATTGTACTCAACGGTACAAAAACCCAGTCACTTTCAGGTGGAACGTATAACAACGTAACCATTGATAACTCTACTAATATTGGCTCAATTGCCGTATTTGTTGGTGGAGGAGATGTGACTATCACAGGGAAACTAACCTTGACAAGAGGAATGCTTGCCTTCAATAATTCAATTGATGGTCGCACAGGTACTTTAAGAACCCTATATATGAATCCTGGTTCTACAATAGAAGGCGGTAGTAGTGCTAGTTATATTTTGGCAGTTGGGTCATTTGTTAGAAGGGGTGTAGGTTCGAATGAATTAGTCTATCCTGTAGGAACAGCGAATGGATATACACCACTAACTATTAAAAATACTAGTGCAGTTAATCCCAATATCACAGTGATCGTTAAACCAAAATTGACCAATGCCCCAATAGATTCCACCAAAATCGTGAACTTGGAATGGTCGGTTAAGAGCTCAACTGGAAATACTACCGCAGACATCACCTTCCAATTTAATAGTACCGACTTTGCAAAAGCATACAATGCAGGTGCTGCATCATTTTTGGGTAACTTCAAAACAGAATATACCGTTGCTCCAGTAGGTACTTCAAACGGAAGCAACCCATATACCGTTACAGCAAAAGGGTTGAGCATTCCATCTTTCGGAAATAACTTCTATGTTATTGGTAATAAGAGTGCACTACCTTCTGCCGCAAGTTCTGCAAAATAAACGAACAGTAGGACAAGTGATTGTAGTGCAGCAAGCCAATTATCATCTTCACTCCATGAGGTTGTCGCGTGAACAAGTATGCTGGTAGCCATTCAAAAAAATAGTAGAAATTAATAAACTAATTAATTGCCAGTATATAGATCAGATGTATAGTGTATCCTGGTAATATTTTCACATCAAGAAAATGAATAAGATAGTAGTAGTTCTTCTAATTTGCAGTTGTTTCACCGTTTCTATGAAAGGCAATACTCCCGCAGCTTCTAACACGATGGAAGAAGTAGCAGATAAGCAGGTGTTGAGTATTATTGCTGATAAGTTGGTGAAACAGGCTGATCTCAAGTTTATTGACAAAAAAACCGGAAAAGAGTACTCCTCTACAAAGGGTGTTCCAGCCAATGCCGATTTGAAATTTAAAAATAAATTTTGCAACTGGCACTATACCAATGGTGTGCTCAATATTGCGATGATTCATCTCAGCGATTATTTAAATGATCCAAGTTATTTCGAATTTGCACGCAAACACATTGCATTTGGGTTTGATAATTATCAATATTTTGAAAAAAGGTATAATCCTCAAAGAGATGGAAACCACTGGAAATATCCATTGGGAGAACTTTTCAACACGAAGGAGATGGACGATTTTGGCGCCATGATCTCTAGTACAATTGATGAGTATCAACACGTCAAGGGTGATAAACGTGCTGATTATCTGGCTTATGCCAATTCGATGGGTAAATTTATGAAAGAGAAAAAGTTGCGTCATACCGATGCCACTTTTGTTCGAAATTTCCCAAATGCAAACACCTTATGGGGCGATGATCTCTATATGAGTGTCCCTTTTTTAGCCAGAATGACAAACCTCACCGGTGATCAAAGCTATATGAATGATGCTATTTTGCAATGCATCAATTTCGACAACTATCTTTGGGATAAAAACCGGGAGATTTATTATCATGCCTATTTTACCGATTTGAAAAGAAATAGCGTCGCTCATTGGGGACGTTGTAATGGTTGGATCGTTTTAGCTAAAGTGAATTTACTCTCTTATATGCCAAAGGATCATCCTCAACGTCAGCAAATCATTGATTTGTTAGACAAGCAGATTGTTGGTTTGTCCCGATATCAGAGTCTGGAGGGTGTCTGGCATCAAGTATTAGATAAGTCTGATTCTTATTTGGAATCTTCCAGTTCGGCTATGTTTGTGTATGCTATTGCGAAGTCGGTAAATGAAGGGTGGATTGACAAACGATATGCTACAGTAGCACTCACAGGATGGGAAGGGCTTAAAAAACACATGATTACTGCCGATGGGGATATGAAAAATATTTGTGAAGGAACGGAAGTGCATGATGACTTACAATATTATTATCAACGCCCTTGCGGAATAAATGAAAAGCATGGTTTGGGTATATTAATTGACGCCGGAATTGAAATCACGAAGTTGAAAGGGAATAATCCCCAATTGGTGAAAGCAACTGTAGAAAGGGTGCATTTGAATCAAGAAGTTCAGTGACAGTTGGTCGCTTATAGTTGGTGGTCAACAGTTTAAGATTAGTTGTTGTTTAAAATAATCAGATAAATGATTGGCATTAAAAATATTGCCCTTAGGTTTGTTTTTTCTTTCATCTTGTTGTCGGGATTGAATGTAAAAGCTCAGGAAACTTTGAAGTATGAATTTAAAGTGCCAACGATCAATGAGTGGCAATTTAAGCCGATCAATAAATATCCCTGCTTAATACTGAAAGCGGAGGATGAAACACAACTTAAAGCCAATTTCAAACTCATGCCCGAGGTCTATTCTTCGAAGATGGATCTACCTGTTCGTCTTTGGATGAGTGGTGGCACCGATGCGGAAAAACAGACTGCTACGAAGAAATTCATCGATTATTGGTTAAACTACAATAAGAAATGGAATCCCCAGAACCTGCAGAAAGATGGTCCAGATGGTGTAGGAATGCGTGGTATTTGGCGATGCATTCATCAATACGATGTGGTGCAATCATTTGGAAAGTTTACTGAAAAAGATCGCATCACCTTCCGGGATTCTTTGGTCAAATCCATCGAATTGGCTATTGGAAAAGATGCCAAGCATCCGCGCATCACAAAAAGTATCGGATTCAGACACATGAATATTTGGTCGGATGTCGTCTTGGCTGCGGGAGCAACCGGTTTGGCGTTCCCCGAATTGCCTCAGGCAAAAGATTGGGTGCAATTCGCAATGGATGAGATCAATTGGCAACTCACCACCGGTGAATGGGATGGATGCTGGCACGAATCGTCGAGGTATCACATGTATGAACTGAAACTTTGCGGACAATTTTTCGAAATGCTATATAATCGCACCGGTATCGATATGTTTCAGCATCCTTCAGTCAAAAGGATGTGCCATTGGGCGACGAGATTTTCAACGCCATTGACTACGATAGCCAATATACCGGTCACCATACCTAATGGCATCTCGTTGATGCCTGCTATCGGCGATGCATCTTGGGCACCAGAAGAGTATTTTGTACTTAATTTCTACGCAAGACATTATCAAAAGACTGACCCTGCATTGGCCGAACTTCTAGTATGGCAATGGCAACGATCGGGAAGTCCTATATTAGGCGAAGGGATCATGTCGTTGCTCATTGATCCTGCACTGAAAGCTACCGCTCCGAAAACGTTGGCCAGTACCATGAGTAAAAGAAAAGGGTATATGGTGATGCGCGATCAATTCAATACCAAAGATGAGATCTGGTTTTTGCAAAAAAGCGGTGAGCCCTCCATGTCGGGGCACGAAAATGCCGATCGAAACAGCTTCTCTCTGTTTGCTTATGGCTATCCATTGGCTTTAGATGCAGGGTCTGGAAACTACAACGATCCACGCCATAGAGCTTGGCACAAACGGACTGTCTCACACAATGCCGTAGTATTCGAAGAGCCGAACAAACCAAACGATATCCCTAATTCGAAATCACAAAAGATTGTAACAGGAAATATATTGACATGGAAAAGCACCGCCGATGCCGACTATTCCGTAACAGATGCATCTGAAGCATCAGGGGTGGAGCGCAATGTGCGTAAAGTATTGTTCGTGAAACCCGATTACTTTGTGGTAATGGACGAGTTGAAATCGAGTTTCAATAGCTATTGGTTGTTGCATACCACCGCCGAAAATTTCAGTTGGAAGGAGAATTCAGTGAGTTGCGAAACGCCATGGGGTGTCAATCTCGATGTCTTTGTCGTTTCGCCCGAAAGAGCAATCGATCAGACGGTGCGTGACGGAGCTATAGGCGATTGGATGGATGAAAATACAGTGGCCATTGAGCAACGAACAGGACAAAGAATCAAAGCAAAAGGCAGTGAAAAGGACTTCTTACCCTTCAGAATCCAGAAATACCTCGCCTTTACAGGGAAGCCTAGCGAGAACTTTTTGATTGTACTTCAACCGCATCGTAAAGCGACTGCACCATTGGTCGTCAAAAAAATGGGTGAAAATAAGATGGAGATCACTTGTGGAAAAAGAAAAGATGTCATTGAATTTACAACCGAAGGGGTGAAACTGACTAAAGGAGGAAAACAATTGCAATTTTTTAATTGAAGTATAAAGATATCATGAAGCAATTATTTGTTTTCATTTTCATATTCTCAGTAGGCTTTATATCGGCCAATGAGTACAAGGAAGCACGTCCGAAATTGTTCTTAACACCTACCGATATTCAGCGAGCAAAGCAACAGCTTTCGACCGATCCCGTAGCCAAAGCAAGCTATGAGTTGATTTTAACCAATACATCAAAGGAGTTATCACGATGGCGAAAAACCGTACCTGCCAGGGGTAGCCGTTATACGATGGATGAGCTATTTTCAATGGCTGCTACTACTAAATATAGTCCTGCCTTTGATACAGAAGTAGTGGTATACGCCATACAACCAACTGATGAGTTGGCTGAGCAAATTCGCGAAAAAATGTTGTATGAAATTGGGTTACGCAAAGCACTTGGGTCGTGGCGCAATTTGGGGATTCATGAGGCAGAGCGGCTGCGCCGATTTTTGCAAAACTACGATCTCATGGCAGAAACAGGAGTTTTCTCAGAGGCTGAGAAACTGGTCATTAAAGATGAAATCTGCAAAAGTGCTCGATTTCTCGAGTTGTGGAGTCTTTCGTACAAGAACAACCTGATGAATCTTCGGGATAATTTTTGTTTGAACATCAAGTTTTATCCTGCTTGTATGATTGGAGTGGTTGCGATGCTCTATCCCGATGTAAAAGAGGCAAGAGGCTGGTACACAATGGCGCAGTACGATGTAGAGAGCTATTTCCTCTCTGAGAACTTCATCGATGGTGGTTATGGCGAAGGTTCTGTTCACTATTGGCACCCAACGGTGGATGGACTGATGCACTATCTATATGCTTTGAAAAATATGGGATATGGCGATTACATCAAGAATCCTGCATTTGCTCTAGCTTTAAAACGTACCATTACCTGGCGAATGAACCTCACCGCACCCGATGGACGCAAGGTGATTATTGGCGATGGACATCGCTTAGGGACAGGTACCGATATTCTCGAAAAAGCTGCTACGCTTTTCAACGATTGCGAGTTTAAATGGACAGCACAAACCATTCAGGAACGTGTCAATGGAAATTTGCAATTTGCGCCGTTTGATCTACTCTATTTGAATAATGCCATACAACCTAAACAACCTACCAATTTGATGAGTAATTACCCCTTCAGTGGACAAGCCTATTTTCGTTCGGGTTGGGACAAAGAGGATAATATGATGATGATGAAATATGGTGCAACCTTTGCAGGTCAACGCTCCAACCAGCGTGAACCGGTTATTCCGGGTCATGCACACGAAGATTGCATGGAGATTGAGATGCATTTCAAAGGGGTGCCGATGTTTGTCGATGGCGGATATCGAGGAGTTTATGGCAATTTTGATACCTATGGTGGATTTTGGAAAGCGACGATATCGCATAGCACGGTTGGTCTTGGCAACCCTTATGGTTACGATCGCACCGATGGAAAATATGCCGAACATGTGAAACAGCACGGCAAGGAGTTCCGATATGAAGTCGAGCAAAAAAACATCACACCTTCAAATTTTCGTTTAACGGGTTTTGGTGATGTTGGCGCGGTAGCTGTGATCTCAGCAAAAGCGGCAACCTATAATGATGTAGAACACCAGCGCAACATGGTTTGGATGAGAAATAGCTCGATAGCGATAGTCTATGATGAACTGACCAGCAAAAATGAGCAAAACTACGAATGGTACCTCAATCCGATTGGCAAAATGTTGAAGCAGGAAGGTACTTATACTTTTGGCGACGACGTGGCCAAATTGGATGTTGTGCCAGTGGGGAATCAATTGCCAACAGTGAAGGTCATAACCAATAAGACTGAAAATGTACCACCCTATTATTTCCCCTTCCTTGCAAAAAATCAGGAGGAAACCGTTAAGAAAGGATGGCGTTGGTGGGATTACTCGTTGATGATTCAATCTCAGAAAGCTAAAGATGCCAACTACTTTAATCTACTGATCCCTTACAAAGGAACAAACCCTTACAGTATTACCAATTTAGGTAAAGAAGGTAAAATCTTAAAAGCCAATGGAGAAGAGATCGTCATTTCATCTGCGAAAAACAGTGATAAAACCATTGAGATGAATGGCTCTTTTGGTGTGGTAACTAAACAAAAAGAGAAATTGACTACCTATGCTGCTTTCAACAGCACGATGATGAAATACAAGGGTGAGCTATTGCTTACTACTAATCGTAAAGATAAGGAGAGCGAAGTCAGCTATGACCCATCAGTAGTGGGTGTGGTAAGTCTTGTTGACAAAAGAGCTTCGTTCACCTTCAAACCTGCAACATGGAATGTTTCGCTTATCCTTGTTTGTCCAGCAAATTTAGATTACAATATGAATCAGTTTGTGACGGTCAGTTTTAAAGTAGATACTAAACCCACAAAACTGGTGGCGTTAAAGTCATCTGTAGAGATGCCAAAATTGAAAGATGAGTTTGCAGAATCAAAAATAGAGGCCTCAGATGTATTGAACGACAAGAAAAATTATTCGGTGATTCGAAGTGCTGTTGCACGCACTAACCCTAACTTCGAATATAATGAGACAACAAAAATGCTTACAATTACTTTAACAGCAGGATTCAATCAATTAATTTGGGAATAATAAATAGTTAATAATTTTAAAAACAAAACGTATGAAAACAATTACAAATTTAAATCGCTCTTTGCAGATTTGCTTCGCAATTCTCATTTCATCTTTTATGATCTATCCTTGTCTTGCATTAGATTTGGATAACCTTACCAGCGTGGGTAACCCTGCTCTTGCCTACTCTGTTCGGAAATTAACGAATAATTATTCAGGGCCAGCATTGACAGTTCGTAGTGGAGATAACAATGCAGTGGTTGATGTATATTTTGATGCCAACAATATTGTTTCACTCAATTCTCCGGTATCTGCAGATGGTGGTGGTGCAGCTACAACTAAAACACTTGGAACATGGATTGGAGGGAATACGGCTTTTGTAACCAAATGGTATGACCAAAGTGGTAATGGCAGGAATGCTGCAACAGTCGGGACAAAATGTAAAACGATGGTCGGTACATTAGCTGTACAAAATACATCTACCAATGCGGTTTTAGGCACAGCCATAGCCGTGAAGAAATATACCGTCACTGTGGTTGATGCGGTTAATAATCAAGACTCTATTAAAATTGCAACTATCCCTACATCATCAGTAGGAGCAACGGGCGGTACAGCCTCTACCGCTGTAACTGCAGGATATCCCAATGCAAGTAGCAAATGGCAGCTTTTTAATAATATCTTAGTAGGAAATGGAATCCCAGAAGGTACTATGATGATGGGATCAAGCCAATTAGCCACTACTATAACTGGAAATGTAAAGGTAAGAATCTCAAATCCCGTGACATTGGAAGCGGGATCAACTATTACTATATACGACAATGTTGGTGCCAATTATCAACCAGGGAACGTTATTGTTACGTCTGATGGTTATTACATTGGTACAATTCAAAGTATTGGCGATGATGGCAAATCAATTGTTTTTACCAATAACTCAATATACAATGGGACATTTGCAACTCTTAAATGGGGTGTGAGCAATGAGCCTATTTTAGTGAAACAAGGTGTATTACAGACTTTTACTAATGGTATGACTGCTATTCGCTTTGTCAATGCTGGCGTAGCAGGAAGTGGATTCGTAGTTCCTAACTTTACCAATGATGGCCCTGTTGGGGCAAATGCAAATTTACAGAACGTAAATAATATGAATCTCTTTGTGGTTGCTCAACAGAAGGGCAATGCAGCAAATTTAAATGCAATTTTTTGTACATCGCAGCCAACTTCAGCTTCTATTGGGAAATTACAAGTTAGAATTAGCTCATCTTCTTTATTCTATGAATTTTATTCAACCCAAGCTGTATCGAGTAGCTCTTTTACTGCAGGTACTCAAATTTTTACTCACGTAAAAATGTTGAACGATAGTGCAACATTTTATGCTCCTTTAGGTCTTCCTTTAGCTACTAATAGAGGGAAAAAGGGGATATTGACCTCTACCGCAAACCCTCCAGTTACAACACCATTTGATGCCACTCAAGTTCAGATATTTGTTCATTCAGGTAATTTCAGTAGAAACTTTGAAGGATTAGCTTCTGAATTGATTTACTGGGGTTCGACCAATACATCGACTGGTGTAATGACTGATGCAGATGCTGCAATTTTGCAGACTTCTCAAAAGGCTATTTATGTTAATACTGATTTTTTAAGTGCGATAAAGACGGTTTCTGATTTACCTGCAAAAATTTATCCAACTATTGGTAAAGGAGTTTTTACTATTGGAGGAGAGTGCGTGGGTGCAAATTATGCCATTGTCAATTTAATGGGTCAAATCGTTCAAGCCGGTAAAGTACTGCAAGCCTCTCAAATAATCGATTTAACGAAAAACGGATCGGGCACCTACCTTGTGAAGGTCTCATTGAACAATCGTATGATTGTGAGAAAAATTGTAAAGCTATAATTCTGCATTGATTGCTATTTAATAGAAAATTAAATTCGCACTCTAATCTATATTTAAGTCCCTCTCTCATTGAGAGAGGGACTTGATTTACTGCTACCTATAGGCTTATATAAACAAATAAATTCTATTATTAATTGCTGCATTGTGATTTCTATTAATGAGGTACGAGTATTAACAATAAACTTTCCATGATAAACAGCAAGCATATTATTCCATTAATTTTCCAATTTCTTTTAATTGGTAGTATTTTTGGGCAACAACAAGGGTTAGTTCACCCTTGGATGTTGTTTAATAATAGCGATATCCCTGCCATAAAGACAAAGTTAGCATTGCCTGCCAATGCGGCAATCTATAAAATATTAGCTTCAGGTACTGGATTAAAATATGCTCTTTATGGCGATTTGACCGATCTGGCTGACGTAAAAAAGAATTGTTATAATCTCGTATTAAGTGCAAGGTCAAGAATGGTGGCCGGAGACTACTGGGGATCTTTTCAATGGGGCCGCCGGATGCAGGAACTACTAATACCAATCAGTTTGGTTATTAATAATACTTCATCGCCCTATTCATCGCAGGAGATTGCCCGGTTGCGACTGAGTTGTGACAGCATTGCCTGGCGGTTTCGCGACTCAACCTATACCGAAGTTGCAAAATATGGTAGCACAAATAACCGAACGCTTGACGAAGTTATGGGAGTTGCTTTTGCCGGTGTCTTTATGTTTCCCGATAATCCCAACGCGGCGAATCATTACGCCTGGGTACAAAACCAATTAACAAAGCACCTCAAATATATTTTAGAGGATGGTACCTGGCCCGAAACAACCAGATATGTTGGTACAGCAGCCCTCAAATGTTTTTTGTTATACAGTTTCGTAGAAAAAAATTATTTAGGCAATACGAGTGGTCTGATATCGCATCCAAAATTTAAAAGTGTCATAAAAGGCTTTATGTTCATAGCATCTTCAAAAGATGTTCTGAATGGAAATTTCCGCTATGCCCCAGCAATTGGTGATGCTGGATGGGGGGATGACAATTTTGTATTTTTACCGTGGGCAGCAGGAATAATGTCTACCATTGACCCGGTGCTCTCAAAACAATTGATGGGAATATGGAAAATGACTTCGAATCAAAATTATGGTGAGGGTGTTTTTCGAAGTTATCAATTAGTCATTGCAGATGCTCAGGCAGCTGCAGATACCAGTTTTGTTTTACCTTCATTGATTCAAAAGAATATAGGATATTATATTTTCAGGAATAATTATGGTACACCGGCTGAATCCTATCTTATCACCCATTTACCCGATAGAAATTATTTCCATCGTCATTACGATTGTGGCGCGTTCAGCTTTTTTGCCAATAACACGCCCTTAATGCTGGATGCCGGAGTAGGCGAATACGCCGAACCGGACGTTTCTTTTTATAAATCTACAATTAATCACAATGTAGTCGGTTTCAAAGATGTTACCGGGTTGGATGTGAATGGGTTGGATGTAGGAGCAGCAGCATTAGACACTTTATTATCTCCCGATTATGATTTTGTATCGGCAAACATAACCCCACCAAGCAATAGAGCCAACAAATATATTCGCAATACTGCTTTTCTGAAGAAGATTTTCAATTCAGTGATTCTGTATGATTATGTCGATTGTAATACCGGAATTCAACATTACAATAATTTGCATACCTTTTCCACTTCTACTGATCAGCAAATCAGTAATGGTTTTAATCAAACGATTTCTCATGGGTATAATGGACTAGACATTGAAATAAATCATTTGTTGTCTTCAACAGGAATAACGCTATCCAAATTATTGTTTAAAACAGTGGATATTCCATCTGCATGGCCACGCAATCTGGCTAATCGTAAGGATGTTGCTGATATGGGAAATTGTTA